>NZ_JBICTY010000005.1:0-626808 GCF_043197895.1 Cryptosporangium sp. NPDC048952
GACGATCGGGTTGATAGGCCGGATGTGGAAGCCTGGTAACAGGTGGAGCTGACCGGTACTAATAGGCCGAGGGCTTGCCCACAAAGCTAGCCGTAATGAATGTTTGAGTAAGTAGTCGCATCCACTGTGTGGTTCCCAGACCACGAACAGCACACCCATCGGGTGGGCAGGGTTCGTTGTGTCTGACCGTGTTCCGGTGGTTATAGCGAGGAGGAAACGCCCGGTCCCATTCCGAACCCGGAAGCTAAGCTCCTCAGCGCCGATGGTACTGCACTGGTGATGGTGTGGGAGAGTAGGACGCCGCCGGACTTTTCTTCGAAAAAGCCGCTGCCCATTACGGGCAGCGGCTTTTCTCGTTTAATGCGGCAGAATGCTATCTCCCGCAGAGATAGGTCCGAGCTTGAACTGTCGTTGGACGAGATGGCTCCGGCGACGCAGGCTGGACCCATGCGTACCAGGCACAATCTCGGCTTCTGGCTAGTCGCCGGCGCTTTTCTCAGCGCGATGGCGTTCTCTACCGTGCCGACCCCGCTTTACGTCCTCTACCAGCATGAGGACGGCTTCTCCCCGTTCGTCGTGACCGTGGTGTTCGCGATGTACGCGGTCGGCGTCGTGGTGAGCCTGCTCTTGGCGGGACATGTCTCCGACTGGCTGGGCCGCAAGCGCGTGCTCGTGCCGGCGTTGGGGCTCGAGGTCCTCGCGGCGCTGATCTTCTTGTCCTCTATCGGGCTCCCGGGGCTGCTGCTCGCGCGCTTCGTGTCCGGGCTCGGCGTCGGCATGATCACCGCGACCGCCACGGCGTACCTCGCCGAGCTGCACGCTCTGAGCTGGCCCGGATCGGGAGCCGCACGATTCGAGGTGATCTCGACTGCGGCCAACATCGGTGGTCTCGGGGTTGGTCCGCTCGTTGCCGGAGCTCTCGCCCAGTTCTTGCCCGCTCCACTGCACACTCCGTACCTGTTGTTCGGGGCGCTGCTGGTGTTGGCGGTAGTAGGGGTGGGGCTCGTACCGGAGACCGTCGAGTTGCGAGCGGATCGTCCGGCTTGGCGTCCGCAGCGGATCGGTGTGAGCGGCGCCGACCGGAGGGGTTACCTTGCCGCGGGAACGACCGCGTTCACCGCGTTCGCCGTGTTCGGATTGTTCAACTCGCTGGCGCCCGGGTTCGTGGCCGGAACGCTGCATCATCCGAGTCGGCTTCTCGCCGGTGTCGTGGTTTTCCTGGTGTTCGGTGCCGCGGCAATTGCGCAGACGCTCACCGGCGGTCTGCGTCCCCCGGTGCGGTTCGTGCTCGGGCTGAGCGTCGAGCCGGTCGGGTTGCTGGTGCTGGTCGCGGGGATGGCCAGCGAGAGCCTCGCGGTGTTCCTCATCGGCGGAGCACTCGCCGGTGCCGGTGCTGGTGTGGTCTTCAAGTCGGCAATCGGTTCGGTCGTGTCAGCCGCCGCCCCGTCGGCCCGCGGCGAGGCACTAGCTGGCCTCTTCCTGATCGCTTACCTGGGCCTGGTCATCCCGTCCCTAGGTCTGGGCATCGCCACCCACTTCACGACCCCGACCACAGCCATGTACTGGTTCGTAGCAGCCCTCCTCACCCTCCTAGCAACAGGCGCCCACCTGGGCACCACTCCAGCACCCCCCACCCGGGCCCCCTTGACCCCGACCATCCACTAGTTGCCCAACCAAGTCGGCGGCCCCGTAGCGTCCGCCACCAGCGCGCGGGCAGGAGCCGGCACGGGCCGCACACGTGGCGCACCCGGCCAGATGCCGAAAGTTTCCGGGCCGGCCCGTGCAGCCCACCTGAACGTGACGGCGCGCCTCGCCGGCGTTGCCAGGGACGTTGGCCGGGTTCCCAGCACGCGGATTGCCAGGAAACTGTCCAGCGATACGCCGCTCAGCGAGCAGGTTCCTGACAATCCGCGGGCGCCGCTGGTGTGGACACCGCGCTAGCCGCGCTGATCGGAAGCCGGCGAGCGTTCCGCGCTGGCCGAGGCGGATCGAGGGGCCGGGGTGTGGTGGGGGAGTAGGGCCAGGAAGGCTCGGGCTGCGGCGCTGGGGCGGCGGAGGGTGGAGGTGGCTGCGGAGAGGGGCCAGCGGACGTCTGCGTCGGTGACCGGTAGCGAGCGGAGATCGGTGCGCTGGGGGATCAGGAAGCGGGGGAGGAGGGCCACGCCCATCCCGTGGCGCACGAAGTCCGCCCCGGCCCCGATGTTCACGATCTCGATCGACACCGATCGCTGCAGGTCCGCGGCCGCGAAGGCGCGGTCGGTGACCGCGCGGTTGCCGTAGCCGACCGGGAAATCGACGAACGGTTCGTCGGCGAAGTCAGTGAGCCGGACCTCGTTCCGCTCGGCGAGCGGGTGGCCAGCTGGGACGACGAGATCGAGCGGGGCGTCGGCGAGATCGCGGAGGACGATGCCGGGGGGTGCGCCGCCAGGCATCGAGACGAAGGCGACGTCGAGTTTGCCCTCGGTGAGGGAGTCGGCGAGGCCCTGCGAGCCCGACGGGGCCGCGCTGAGCCGCAGCTGCACCGACGGGTGGCGTCCGTGGAAGTCGGCCATCAGGGCGGGAAGGTCGATGAGGTCGATCGCGGTGAGGGTGCCTATGCGTAGGGTGCCGCGGAGGCCTCCGCGAACCTCGTGCACGGCTTCGCGTGCGTCGCGGGCGGCGTCGAGGGCGGCGCGGGCCTTGGGGAGGAGTGCCTCTCCCGCGTCAGTGAGTTCGATGTGCCGGCCGGAGCGGTCGAAGAGCACGGCTCCCAGGTCCTTTTCGAGGGCCTTGATCGCGGACGACACCCCGGATTGCACGATCCGGAGCCGCTCGGACGCCTTGGTGAAGCTTTGCTCCTCCGCTACCGCGACGAAGAACTCCAGGTGACGCAGCTCCATGCCGCGACTATGTCAGTCGAGCCGCCCACACCCCTCCGCCGCGGTCACGTGCTCGCGCCGCGGTCACGTGCTCGCGCCGCGGTCACGTGCCTGCGACCGTGGGCCACGCTGCTCCGGGCAGGCGCGGCGCGGCGGGTCACGTCGCTCCGGCGGGGTCCGGGGTTGGTGGGATGGGGTGCAGTCGTGCTGGGCGTTGGGATGCTGCGGCGATCAGAGTGGGTTGGATTCGGCGGGTGGCGTCCAGGTGGTCGGCGGTCCAGATGACGCGGACGCCGGTGGGGGCGGCGGGGCCCGTGAGATCTCGGCGGATCGCTTCGATCAGGGTGTGGTCGGCGGACCGGTCGGTGGTGAGCGGAGGCGGCGCCGGCTGGTCGGCGGCGACCCGTTCGCCTAGCAGCTCGAACCAACCGGTGACCGCTTCGCTGCGACGGCGGAGTTCGGCCCGGGCGGTGGTGCGGTCGCCGGGACCTTCCCGGCCGGGGTCGGTCTGCCAGAGGTCGAGGATCGCGCTCGCTGCGATTCGGAGGGCGGCGATGCCGGTGACCAGCGTCATCAGCTCCGCGAGCGGCGTCGGCTTGGGACCCCGCTCGGCCAGATACGTCCGGAGCGAGTCGTCCAGCCGCCGCGCCGACGCGGCGGCCCGCCCTTCCGCCTCTCCCGGCGTCACGGCATCAACTCCCACCGTTCCCGCGCCATCGGCGACTCCAGCGGCTCCGGCGGTTCCCGCGGCGGCGGCGGTTCCGGCGATTCCCGTGGTTCCCGCGCCATCGGCGGCTCCGGCAGCTCCGGCGGTTCCCGCGGCTCGGGCGGCATCCGCGGCTCCGGCAGCTCCGGCGTCGGCAGCGGCCGGGAGGGTGGGGGCGCAGCGGGCGGCTGCGTAGTGGACTGCGGCGTCCAGGAAGTGGGCGCTGTCCATGTAAGCGCGGGCGAGGGCGAAGCGCAGGGTAGCTGCTGCGCCTCGCGGCCAGAACAAAAGGCCCACTACCAGGCTCACCGCGCAGCCCAGCGCGACGTCTTCGAGCCGAACGAGTCCCAACTCCCACCCCGCGGGCGCGGTGATGTTGAACAAGATCAGCAGGGCGACGGTGAACGCGGCCTGGCCGGTCGCGAACCCGATCAGCTCCGGTGCCACCCCGGCGAGAAGCACCGCGATCGGCAGCAGTATCCACAGCACACGGGTGTCGGTCCCGACCACCGTGAGCACCACGGACCCCACCGCGAACCCCACTGTCGTCCCGAGTACACCGCGTGCGATCGTCTGGCCGGTGTTCAGTGCGTTCGAGCGCAGCACCGACAGCGTGCCGAGCACCACCCAGAACGAGTGGGACACCCCGGAAACGTCGGCGACCAGCACGGCGAGTGCCAGGCCGGCCGCTCCCCGGACGCTGTTGTGCAACCACACCGAGTGCCACTCGACGTGCGCCGACGCGCGCTCGACGGCGGAGCGCCAGGCCCCGTTGATGCTGTCGGGCTGGTGCCCGAGGAGCCGTTCCCACCAGCCGCGTCGGTCGGCCGCCGCTGCGGTGGCCACGTTGCGGGCGATCAGCGAGATGACGAACGAGATCTCCGCGCTGCGGAAACCTGGTTCGAGCGCGGTGAGGATTTCGGAGGGGTGCACGGTGTCGGGCAAGCTTTCGCCGGCCCGGTGTTCCAGGTCCGCCAAGGCGTCGGTCAAGGCTTGTTCGGCGGCGCGCAGAGACCCCGGCGAGCCTTCCAGGAGGTCCGCACTCCGCTCGAGGAGATCGGCCGCAGCCCGGTAGACGGCGTCCGGGGCCAGCTGTTCGGGCGATGACGCCAGGATCACGCCCAGCAGGTTCAGCTCGTCCACCAGCCGCACGAGCGTCCGCGCCGAGGTCGACAACCCGGTCGGGCGGTACGGCGTCGCGAGGAACGCCCGGTGCAGCGCGTCGATCGCCTCGCTCGCCGAGGTCCCCTCGCCACGCAACTGGGCCGCGACCGCACGGCACGCCCGGGCGGCCGGCGCCCGCAGCGGGTCCTCGGACTTCGTCGGCCACAGCACCGTGATCGCGATCAGCGCGGCCACCGACGCGATGCCCCACCCGAGCAGCCGGTCCGGAATCGTCGACGGAGCTCCGGGAATCGAGATCGACAGGATCAGACACAGCACCATCGACGTGCCCGCGCCCGCCAGTACCGAGCTCACCACCCCGGCGAACAGCACGCCGAATGCCACCACCGCCATGACGACGGCGCCGAGCCACAGCGTGCCACTGGCCAGCGTCCCGATCACGATCAGGACGGCTCCGACCACGATCAGCCCGAGCTGCGCCTGTACGCGGGCCAGGCGGGAACCGCCGAACTCCACGAACAGCACCTGCGCGAACGACCCGAAGCTCGCGAACAGCGCCGCGGTCGGGTTGTGGAGCACGTGCGAACCGAAGGCGAACAGCACAGGCATGACGACGGCTGCTCGCGCGGCACGCCGCACTGCCCCGAGGTGTATCAGCTCCCGGACGCGCATGCCGCCAAGCAGATCATCCCGAACGGGCGGTCTGTACTCGCTTAGCGTGGGGAAAGAAAAACAGCAGCCGTACGGGCGGGGACGGTGAAGGCGCCGGAGGCGCGGGTGAAGGCCGCGGAGCGGACGACCGGGTCGGGCCCGGAGGCCTGCAGGGGGTGCAGCGCGAAGTCGGTGCCGGCCGCGCCGGGGACGAATTGGGTCGTGGCAAACGGCGTCGCGTTGAACACCACGACGATCCGGTCGTCGACCATCATGACGATCACGCCCGGAGCCCCCGCCGGAAACGTCACTGCAGCTCCGGAGCGGCGGAACAGCGGGCGCAACCGCAGCAGCGTCTCCGCGGCCGTCGTCGCGCTCTCGACGTCGGCTGCCGTCGGGCGCAGCGCCGGATCGGCGAGCAACGGGCCCGCGTAAGGCCACCAATTGGCATTCTTTTCCGCGGGTGGCAGGCCACGGCCGAAGCCGTGGGTGGCGCCGGTCGGGTCGTAGACGTTGAACCAGTCGCCGGAGTTGTAGCTGTCGGCGTCGAAGGACTTGCTGCGCAGCGACTCGACGCCCGCGTGCCAGAACGTCAGGCCCTGGCTGAACGTGGTCAGGGCCAGCGCCAGCGTGTTCATCCGGATCCGGTCGGCCATGCTCGTGATGGGCGGCAGCTTGTACGCGAGCGTGTCGTAGAGCGTGAGGTTGTCGTGCGCGTCGACGTAGGTGACCGCCTCGTGGTCGGCCAGTCCGGCCTGGATCCGGTTCTGAGCGGCGAACAGGTCGTCCCGCGAGCCGGGCAAGCCCGGATCCGTGAACAATCCGCTCGCGAATCCCTGCACCCGAGGGTCCTCGTCGAACGGCGAACCCCCACGAACCGCGTCCCGCAGGCCATCGTTGAACGTGCCGATGCCGGTGCCCCGCATGTTCGCCTGCGACGCGTTGACGAACAGTGCGTTGCCGGCGACCTCGCCGAAGTCCCAGCCCTCGCCGTACAGCAGCCCGTCGTAGCGCTCTCGGAGCTCCACCATCAGCGCGCGCGGGTGGTGGCCCATCAGGTCGAACCGGAACCCGTCGACGCGGTAGTCGCGCGCCCAGGTGAGCACCGAGTCGATCATCAGCTTGCCCATCATCGTGTGCTCGGTCGCCGTGTTTGGGCAGCACGTGGACGTGTGGACAGCGCCGGAGTCGTCGAGGCGGTGGTAGTAGCCGGGCACGATGCGGTCGAGGTTGTTGGTGCCCGTCTGTCCGGAACTGGCCGTGTGGTTGTACACAACGTCAAGAACGACGCGCAGTCCGACGTCGTGCAGCGCGTCGACCATCGCGCGGAACTCGGTGGTGCGCGCTGCGGGGTCGACGGCGTACGAGCCCTCGGGCACGGTCCAGTGCAGCGGGTCGTAGCCCCAGTTGAAGCCGTCGGTCTCGGCGACCGCGGAGACGCGTTTCTGCTGTTCGTCGCTGTCCGGGGCGAAGTCGGAGAGGTCGCCGGGGTCGTCGGCGAGCATGTCGTCGACCGAGGAGAAGTCCGCGACCGGCAGCAGGTGCACGGTCGTGAGGCCGGCGCGGGCGAGGCGGGCCAGGTGGGTCATGCCGACTGAGTCGGGGTGGGTGAACGCGAGGTACCTGCCGCGGTGCTCGGCCGGTACCGAAGTGTCGCCGATCGAGAAATCCCGGACGTGCAGCTCGTAGATCGTGCTGTCGGGGCCGGCCGGGGCCGGGACGGCGGTCCAGCCGCCCAGGTCGACCAGGCGGCTGTGCGTCGAGTTCACCGATAGACCGATCGAATACGGATCGGTCACCCGGTTGCGCTCCACCCGGCCGGTTTCCGGCACGAAGACCTCGACCTCGAACAGGTAGTCGCGGTCCTTCCAGCCGGGTTGGCCGGTGACGGTCCAGACGCCGTCGCCGTCCCGGCGCATCGGGTGTTGCTCGGTGTCCAGGATCAGAGCGACGTTCTGCGCGGTCGGCGCCCACAGCGCGAGCGACGGGACGCCGCCGTGCCAGACCGGGCCGAGCGTGCGGGTGGCCGCCCCCGCGTAGAGGTCGTCGAGCACACCGGCGATCTGCACGCCGGTGGCGCCGAGGAGCGTGTCGTCGGCGTCATAGGCGGCGACGACCAGCTGGCCGGTGAGCAGCTCGCGCACCGGGAGATCCGGCACCCGGAGGCCGGGGAGCAGGTCGATGGCGTCGCCGCCGGTGATGCGGCCCTTGGTCACCGCGAGGCCGCCCCGGGGAGCGGTGTGGAGGCGGACGCGGGGAGCGGGCTTCCAGATGATCCGGTCGGCGGAGGTCCAGCGGGCAGCGGCGCGGGTCAGGTCGACGTCCATCAACTCGGTGTTACCCGTTTAGCGCGCTTCGATCTCTTGATAGGAACAGGGCATGACAACACTTGGTGTCGTTTTTCGCCCTCAAGTACCCCCCGAGCGGCTGCGTGCGGTGGCACGTGCGGCGGACGATGCCGGCCTGGAGGAGCTGTGGCTCTGGGAGGACTGTTTCTGGCAGAGCGGCATCGCGGGCGCTGCGGTCGCGCTGGCGTCGACGTCGCGCCTGCGGGTCGGAATCGGGCTGATGCCGGTGCCGTTCCGCAACTCCGTGCTGGCCACACTCGAGATCGCGACCCTCGAGCGCATGTTCCCCGGCCGTTTCCTGCCGGGCTTCGGCCACGGCGTGCAGGACTGGATGGGCCAGGTCGGTGCGCGGGTGTCCTCGCCGTTGTCCCTGCTCCGTGAAAATGTCGACGCCATGCGCGCGCTTCTCCGTGGTGAGGAGCTGAGTGTCTCGGGTCGGTACGTGCAGTTGGACAAGGTGAAGCTCGACTACCCGCCGGAGCAGGCGCCGCCGATCCTGGTCGGTGCGGTTGGGCCGAAGTCGCTGCGACTGGCCGGCGAGCACGCCGACGGCACGATCCTCGACAGCCAGAAGACGGTATCCGACGTGCGTGACGCCCTCGCGCTGGTCGGCGAGGGGCGGGCGGCGGCCGGGCGGACCGATCCGCACCGGATCGTGTACATGGGGGTCGCGGTGACCGGCCCGGATGCTTCCGCGCGGCTGCAGGCCGAGCTCGAGTACTGGAAGTACGACCCGGCTTCCGGGTTGGGAGTGGCCGGCGGTGCCGCGGAGTTCGCCGCCGAGGCAGCCAAGTACGCGGGGGCCGGTGCGGACACGATGATCTTCCAGCCGCCCGCCGACGAGCCTGACCTGGAGGGTTACGTCCGCTTCGTAGCACAGGAAGTTCGTCCTCTGGTTCGATGATTTTTCGAACGTGTGTGCGATGATCGCTGGGTGGCTGCGGAGGCGAGCATCCTGCACGCTGATCTCGACGCGTTCTACGCGTCCGTCGAGCAGCGTGACGATCCACGTCTGCGTGGTCGCCCGGTGATCGTCGGCGGCGGGGTCGTGCTCGCCGCCAGTTACGAGGCGAAGGCGTGTGGCGTCCGCACCGCGATGGGTGGGCGGATGGCCACGGCGCTGTGCCCGCAGGCGATCGTCGTCCCGCCGCGCATGCACGCGTACAGCGAGGCCAGCAAGGCCGTGTTCGAGGTGTTCCGCGATACGACGCCGCTCGTCGAGGGGTTGTCGATCGACGAGGCGTTTCTCGACGTCGCGGGGTTGCGGAAGGTGAGCGGCTCGCCGGCCGAGATCGCTGCCCGGTTGCGGGATGCGGTTCGGGAGCGGGTCGGGCTCGCGATCACCGTCGGTGTCGCTCGCACGAAGTTCCTCGCGAAGGTGGCGAGCGGGGTGGCCAAGCCCGACGGGTTGCTGGTCGTCGAACCGGAAGGCGAGCTCGAGTTCCTGCATGCGCTGCCGGTGGAGCGGCTGTGGGGGGTCGGCACGGTGACGTCGACGAAGTTGCGGGCACGGCGGATCGTGACGGTCGGACAGGTGGCGCGGCTCGGTGAGGCGTATCTGGTGTCGGTGCTGGGGCAGCACGCCGGGCGGCACCTGCACGCGCTGGCTCACAACCGGGACCCGCGGCCGGTGGTCGTCGGGCGTCGGCGTCGCTCGATGGGGGCGCAGCGGGCGCTCGGGCGGGGGCCGCATGCCGTGCCCGATCTGGAGGCCGCGTTGGCCGGGCTCGTCGATCGGGTGAGTCGGCGGATGCGGAAAGCTTCTCGTGCCGGGCGCACGGTGACGTTGCGGTTGCGGTTCGACGACTACACGCGTGCCACCCGGTCGCACACGCTCGCGCGGCCGACGTCGGCCACGGCGGTGTTGCTCGGGGCCGCGCAGGACCTGCTGGTCGCGGCGATGCCGCTGATCACCGAGCGGGGGATCACGTTGATCGGGGTTGCGGTCGGGAACCTCGACGGGCAGGGGGAGCAGTTGATGTTGCCGCTCGAGCATCCGGACGACGGGGGGCTCGATACCGCGCTCGATGCCGTGCGCGAGCGGTTCGGTTCGTCGGCGGTGACGCGGGCTGCGTTGCTGGGGCGGGGGGAGGGGTTCACGGTGCCGTTGTTGCCGGACTGACGTTTCTCGGGCGGCCGGGGTGGCGGGTCTCTGACAGAAAGGTGCCTTGGCGGGGAATCCGTTGTGGGCGGGCCTATTCTCTGTGTGTGGCAACGCTTCCGGAACCCACCTCGCGCCCGGACACCGACCAGACGTCCGGCTGGCTCGCGCCGCCGACATCCGCCGAGCCTCCCGGCGCGGGCGCGCCCGCGGAGCCGCTAGCGCCCCCCGCGCCTTTCGCCTCCGCGCCGAACGCGCCCACCGAGCCGGTGACTCCGCCCGCGCAGTCCGCGCAGTCCGCGCAGTCCGCGCAGTCCGTGTCCGAGGCGCCGTCCGCGCCGTCCGTGTCCGAGGGGCCGTCTGCGTCGGCTGGGTCCGGGTCGGGTGTGCCGGGGGTGGGGGATGCTCTTGGGGGGTTGGAGCGGGGGGAGATGCGGGCCTCCAATTCGGATCGGGAGCGGGTGGCGGCAGCGCTGCACGAGGCCGCTACCGAGGGGCGACTCGACCTCAACGAGTTGGATGCGCGCCTCGTCCAGGTGTACTCGGCCCGCACCTACGGCGAGCTGCTGCCGCTGACCCGCGACATCCCGATGCCCCGCGCCGAGTTCACCCCCGCGCCGGTGACGAACGCCCCCACCCAGCAGCGACAGCAGGGCCACCCGGTGCTCCCGCCCTCCACCTGGGCGGCCGCGGTCATGAGCGGCTTTAAGCGCTCCGGCGCCTGGACGGTGCCCGAGAAGTTCGAGTGCATCGCCTTCTGGGGCGGCGGCGAAGTCGACCTGCGCGAGGCCGTGTTCACCAGCACCACGGTGACGATCCGCGCCATCGCGATCATGGGCGGCATCGACATCATCGTGCCGGAGAACGCGACAGTGCACGTCAACGGCATCGGCATCATGGGCGGCTTCGACGACAACGCCACCGGCCCCGGCGACCCGGGCGCCCCCGTCATCATCGTGACCGGCCTGTCGTTCTGGGGTGGCGTCGACGTGAAGCGCAAGCCCTCGAAGGCCGAGATCGAGCGTCGCCGGCTCGAGCGCAAGCGCCTCAAGGCCGCCAAGAAGAACCGCTACGACGACGACTGAGCGGTGAAGCGGGGCGCCGCGGGGCCGGTCAGGCGGGCCGGTGGGAGTTTGCGGCCGGCCAGCACCAGGAGTAGATCGCTGGCGTGACCGGTCAGGGGTTTGCCCTCGCCCACGGTCCAGTCGAGGTCGTCGGCGCAGAGGCGAACCCCGGTCAGGTCGACGCCGAAGTATTTCCGGCCGTGCTCGACGTCCCACGCATCCAGCACGGCACGCACTGTCGGCTCGGGCACGGACCAGTCGACTCCCAGCGGCACCAGAGCGTCCAGAGCGTGCACGGTCTCGTGGGTGAGCGTCGAGGCGTAGCCGGTGCCCGGTGGCTTCCACGGGTGGTGGACGTTGTCGCGGATCGAGGCCGTGAGCTCGGCGCTCGACAGGTCCCGTGCGTCGGCGGTCGCGCGGCGGTTGTTGAGGCGGTGGAAGTTGAATCCCGCCAGCGCGAAATGCCAGAGAAACCGCGCCGTGGGGTAGCGGAACTCCATCGCGACGTGCGCGATCACCTCGCGGACGCGCCAGCCGTCGCAGAGGGTCGGTGCGTCCCACGCTTCTTCGGGCAGCGCGCTCAGTGTGTCGGCCAGCTGGTGGCGCTGAGCCGCGATGAGGTCGCGGATCTGGTCCTCGGTCATCGGTGGATCCCTGTCGTCGGAGGTGGTGTTCACTCCACCGACGAACGGCCACCGCTCACCGAGGACAGGCGACGGCGAAGGAATTTCCGCTCGGGTTCGGTCGTGGCCGCTTCGATCGCGTCGCGGTAGGCGTCGGCGGCTTCGGTGGTGCGGCCGAGGCGTCGGAGGAAGTCCGCGCGGACGGCGGGGAGGAGGGGGTAGTCCGCCAGCGCCGTTCGGAGTTCCTCCACCAGTGCTAGGCCCACTCCCGGCCCGTAGGCCATGCCCACCGCGACGGCCTGGTTGAGCGCGACGACCGGCGACGGCACCCGCTCCCGGAGCGATCCGTACAGCGTGGCGATCTGCCGCCAGTCCGTGTCGGCGGCGGTCGGCGCCGTCGCGTGGCACGCCGCGATCGCCGCCTGGATCACGTACGGCCCGGCCGCGCCGCGAGAAGTGAGGGTGGCGTCGAGGAGGTGTTCGGCCTCGGTGATCGTGGGGCGGTGCCACGCGGTTCGATCTTGTTCGTCCAGGGGGACCAGCTCGCCGGTGACGTCGACTCTCGTCGACGAGCGGGACTCGTGGAAGAGCAGAAGGGCCAGTAGGCCTGCGGCTTCGGGCTCTTCGGGCATGAGCTCGTGCAGGAGCCTGGCGAGCCGGATCGCTTCACCGGTCAGCGGGCGGCGGACGAGTTCGGTGCCCGCGGTGGCCGCGTAGCCCTCGGTGAACAGCAGGTACAGCACCGCGAGCACGGCCGGGGTCCGTTCCGGCAGCAGGTGCGCGGGAGGGACGCGGTAGGGGATACCGGCGTGCCGGATCTTCTGCCTGGCCCGCACCAGGCGTTTGGAGATCGCGGCCTCCGAGGTCAGGAACGCTCGGGCGATCTCCGGTACCGACAGGCCCGCGAGCGTTCGCAGCGTCAGTGCGACTCGGGCGTCGAGGGCGAGCGCCGGGTGGCAGCACGTGAACATCAGGCGCAGCCGGTCGTCCGATACGTCGTGAACTGCCGCTTCGGCTACCGGCTCCGTCGCGAACTCTCGGAGCTTGGCGGCACCGACCGCCTCCCGCCGGAGCCGGTCGACCGCGCGGTTCCGGGCGGTGGTGGTGAGCCACGCGCCCGGGTTGCGCGGCACGCCGTCGGTCGGCCAGCGCGCGAGGGCCTGGGCGAACGCGTCCTGCGTGGCCTCTTCGGCGAGCTCCCAGTCACCGGTCACCCGGATCAGCGAGGCGACGATCTGGCCCCACTCGGCGCGGAACGCCTCCTCGACGGCGCTCACAGCGTCGATCAAAGAAGTGGCCGGACCTCGATGGAGCCGTACGTGGCAGCGGGGTGTTTGGCGGCGATCTCGATCGCCTCGGCCAGGTCGGAGCAGTCGATCAGGCAGAAACCACCGATCTGCTCGCGGCTCTCGGCGAACGGACCGTCGGTGAGGAGGGTGTCGCCCTGGCGGACGCGGACGGTCGTGGCGTCCGCCGGCGGACGGAGGCCGGCACCGCCGTAGAGGACGCCGCGGGCGGCCATCTCGGCATCCCAGCCGCCGCAGCCGTCGTTCGCGTGCTCGGCGGCGGCGGTCTCGTCACCCGCGATCAACAGGACGTATTTCATGCCACTCACCTATCGCCAGGCAAACACCGGTTGTTCGAGGTGGGCGACCGACGTGGCGCGCCCGTACAGCGCCACTTCGCGGAACTGATGGAGTACCGCGGCGGTCGGCGCGTGAATCAAACTACCCACCAGCGGCAGCTGGATCACCGGATGATCGGACTCGGGGATGCGGAGGTAGCGCGGTTCGACGTCGAGATCGACGAGCGGAATCGTGTAGACCTCGGCGACCTCCGCCGGGTTCGGTACCAGCGGCGGGACGTCACCGAGCGCGAGCACGATCGGCGTGATCACGTACCCCGAGCGCGTGGCGAAGTCGTCGAGCGTGCCGACGTAGGCCGACCGGTCGGCGAACACGCCCAGTTCCTCGCCGAGCTCGCGGATCGCGGCGTCGAGCGCGTCCTCGCCCGGGTCGAGACGGCCGCCCGGGAGCGCGAACTGGCCGGGGTGCGCACGCAGCTTCGACGTGCGGCGGGTGAGCCAGATGCTCGGCCGGTCCCCGGCGACGGCCAGCGCCACTGCGGCGTGACGGAAACCCTCGGTGGACAACGAAGTGGGGCGAAAAGCACGGACGTTGGTGAAAATAGCGTCCACATCCATGATCCCTAGACACTACGTCAACCGAAGTGGACGGTCGGATACTCTGCTCGACCATGGATGCTGACACCAGCGCGCAGTTGGACACCGGTACGCCGCATCCGGCCCGGGTGTACGACGCCTTACTCGGCGGCAAGGACAACTTCGCCGCGGACCGCCAGGTCGCCGACGCGATCCGGGCGAACCCGGCCGGCGAGATCGGTCCGCTGGCCAACCGCGACTACCTCCGCCGGGTCGTGACGTTCCTGGCCGGTGAGGCGGGCATCGACCAGTTCCTCGACGTCGGCACCGGCCTGCCGACCGCTCCGAACGTGCACGAGGTCGCGCAGGCCATCAACCCGGCCTCCCGCGTGGTGTACGTCGACAACGATCCGATCGTGCTCGTGCACGCACGTGCGCTGCTGGTCGGCGGCACCACCAGCTACGTCGACGCCGACATCCGCGACCCGGAGACGATCCTCGCCACCGCGAGGGAAACCCTCGACCTCACCCGTCCGGTGGGTCTGCTGCTGTTCGCGATCGGTCACTTCCTGGACGACGAGGACGACGCGTACGGCGTCGTCAAGCGGTTGGTCGACGCGTTGCCAGCGGGGTCCTACCTGGCGATGTCGCACCTCACCGGCGAGTTCCAGCCGGAGGAGACGAAGAAGACCGAGGCGATGTACAAGGCGCAGGGCATGAAGCTGCGCGCGCGGTCGAAGGACGAGTTCACGCGGTTCTTCGACGGCCTGGAACTGGTGGAGCCGGGTGTCGCGCTCTCGCACCAGTGGCGTCCGGACGCGCTGGACCGGATTCCCGCCGACACGCCGGGGGAGCAGGCGCCGGGGTGGTCGGCGGTGGCGCGCAAGCCCTAGGTCAGTGCGAGGGTCACCATCGTGAGGTGGTGGAGGCCCTGGCTGCCGCGGACCCGGGCCACCTCGCCGTTGGTGTACCAACCGGCGTAGGGCACCGTCGCGGCCGCGACGCCCATTGCCGCGGTTTCGCGTTCGACGCCGGCCGGACTGAGCATCAGCTTCCGGACGGCGCAGTCGAAGGCCAGCAGCCCCACCGGCGGTGTGCCGTCGAGCATCGCCAGGGCCTGCCGGCAGGACTCGCCCGCCGCGTCGACGAGTGCGTCCTCGTCGGTCTCCATCTGCCAGACCAGGCCGCCCTGCGGCACGTCGGCGAGGCACTGCAGCGAACGGTCGCCGGGGTCCGCGGCGTGGATGACGCGGATGTCCTCGCCGCCGCGCCGGTTGAGGCCGAGCGGGTAGGGCGCGGCGGCATCCGTGAAGGCGGTCGGGTCGTTGGCGAGGTCGGCGTCCAGGCCGAGGCGCTCGGCGTAGACGTCGAGCGCCGGTCGGTCGTCGAGCTCGTAGAGGCGGCCGCCGACGCTTTTCGTCACCGCCATCGGTGCCCCGGCCAGCCGCCAGCCGTGCGCGACGCCGACACCGAGCGGCGACTCACAGCCCAGCCCGACGCCGACCACAGCACCGGACAGAACGTCGACGCGCGCCACACCCCCAGCGATCTGGTACGTCCGCACGTACGTCAACCCGTCCCCGGAACTCCCCCCGATGAGCGGCGTGGCAGCCCCCGTCACCGAATACGCCCCCCGGATGAGCTCCTGCTGGTCCTCACCGAGGCTGTCGAAGAACATCAGCAGCACCCGGTGGGGGAGCGTCAACTCGGTGGCGCACTCCGCGGCCGCCGCCGCGGCGCCCCGGCCGGTCATCGTGCTCACCTCCCCGACCCGGCACCGCGCCTCGACGCCCTGCCCGCCGTACGCGGCGACGACAAGGCTGGTGGTGCCGGGCGTGCCCTCGGCGTACTGCCCGGACGTCGACGTGCCGACGATGACCGCGCTGTCGGAGTGCTCCGCCACCGTGGCGCGGACCCCCTCGACCAGGGCTTCCAAGCCGTCGCGAACCTGGCTGAGGACGATCACGAGCGCCGGTGCGCGGCCGGCGAGCGCGGCCGCGGTGGCATCCCGCCCGGCTTTCCCGGCGTCCTCGGCGTCGCTGTAGCCCACGCTGAACCAGCGGGCTGGTTCCTCGCCCATGCCTGTCGGGTCGGTCGGGCGCGGGCGAACCTTAGAACTTGTCGCGCCAACTCCGGGTGGGACGCCAGCCGAGGAGCCGTTCGGCCTTGGAGCAGTCGATGCCGCTCGCGTCCTTCCGTTTCACGGGTCGGAGCTCGGTCGGCGCGTCCGGGTACACCGCGCGCCAGGTCTCGTGGAGGTCCCGGCCTCCCACCGTGTCCGCGGCCGCGATGTAGAGCACCTCGTGGCCCGGGACGTCCGATTCCGCGGCGAGGACGATCGCGTCGCCCAGGTCGTCGGCGTCGACATAGGACCAGCCGGTGAGGCTCGGCGCGGTCGGGTCGTCGATGATCGGGCCGAGGTTCGGCCGGTAGCTGGCGTCGTTCTGCACCCAGGTGGGGCGCAGCGACAGCACCTTCAGGTCCGACCGGCGGACCGCGGCGTCGCACAGCTGCTCACCGAAGACCTTCGAGAGCCCGTACGGGTCCTGCGGGGCGCACGGGTGTTCCTCGTCGAGGGGCAGGTACTCGGGGTACGCCGGACGCTCGGCGAAGTGAAACCCGGTCGCGGTCTCACTGGATATGTTCACCAGCCTGGGCACACCCCACCGGACACACGCCTCGACGACGTTGAACAGCGCCCCGATGTTGTTCGTGAAGACGGTCGCGGGCGCGTGCCTGCCGGGGGCCGGGATCGCGGCAGCGTGCACCACGACGTCGTACCGGCCCGCTTTCGGGCCCTCGCCCTCGCTGAAGCCACCGACGAGCGCGTACACGTCGCCGGCGTTCGTGAGGTCGGCGGACACGTACGGCGCCGAGCGGTCGAAGCTCGGCGGGGCCAGGTCGGTGGCGGTCACGTCGTGCCCGGCTCGGACCAGCGCGTCGACCGCCGCAACGCCGACCTTGCCCCGTGCCCCGGTTACCAGCGTCCTCATGGTGTACCCCCTAGAACATGCGCCTCGTGATCATGGCCGATACCCATGTACCCAAGCGGGCGCGGGATCTTCCACCCGCGCTCTGGGATGCCGTCGACGCCGCTGACGTGGTGTTTCACGCCGGCGACTGGGTGGACGTCGCTCTGCTGGACGCTCTGGAGGCGCGGAGCGCGCGTCTGGTCGGCGTGTACGGCAACAACGACGGGTCGGAGCTCCGGGCGCGGCTACCGGAAGTTTTCCACGGCGAGTTCGACGGGCTGCGAGTAGCAATGGTGCACGAGACGGGCACGTCAAAAGGCCGAGAACAGCGGTGCGCCGCCGCCTACCCCGACACCGACCTGCTGATCTTCGGACATTCCCACATTCCGTGGGACACCGAGTTCAACGGACTTCGCCTGCTGAACCCCGGTTCTCCCACGGACCGCCGCCGTCAGCCTTACGCGACTTTCATGACAGCGCTGGTCACTGAGGGAGCGCTCGGCACTGTGAACCTGCACCGCGTCGAGCGGTGAACACTTTGGTGGCCCATGGGCCACCAAAGTGTTCACGCCTCAGGCCGGGTTGCGCCAGGTGCGGCCGTGGCGGCCGATCAGACGGTCGGCGTCCGAGGGGCCCCACGACGCGGCCTCGTACGTCGGGATGGGGCTCCGGTCGTTCGCCCAGTGCTCGATGATCGGGTCGACGATCCGCCAGCACTGCTCGACCTCGTCCGTGCGGATGAACAGCGTGGCGTCGCCGAGCATGGCGTCGAGGATCAGCCGCTCGTAGGCCTCGGGCGACTCCTCCTGGAACGTCTGGTCGTACGAGAAGTCCATGCTCGCGGTCCGCACCCGGAACGAGTGGCCCGGCACCTTGGCGCCGAACCGCAGCGAGATGCCCTCGTTCGGCTGGATGCGCAGGATCAGCGCGTCGGCTTCGAGCTCGGTGAGCTGGTTGCCGGGGATCGGCAGGTGCGGCGGACGCTGGAACGTGAGCGCGACCTCCGTGACCCGGGCCGGCAGCCGCTTCCCGGTACGGACGTAGAACGGAACGCCCGCCCAGCGCCAGTTGTCGACGTCGAGCCGGAGCGCGGCGTACGTCTCGGTGCGCGAGAGCGGGTCGACGCCCTGCTCCTCGCGGTAACCGGGCATCAGGTCCTCGCGGGTACCACCGCGGGTGTACTGGCCGCGGACCGCCACGTCCGCGACGTCACGGTCGGTGGGCAGCCGGATCGCCTGGAGCAGCTTCACCTTCTCGTTCCGCAGTGCCTCGGCGCCGAACGACGCCGGCGGCTCCATCAGCGCCAGCGCGAGCACCTGCAGCACGTGGTTCTGCACGATGTCGCGCATCGCACCGGCGGTCTCGTAGAAGCTGCCGCGCGTGCCCACGCCGAGCGTCTCGGCGACGGTGATCTGCACGGAATCGACCCAGGACCGGTCCCAGATCGGCTGGAAGATCGAGTTCGCGAACCGCAGCGCGAGCACGTTCTGGACGGTGTCCTTGCCCAGGTAGTGGTCGATGCGGAAGACCTGCGGCTCCTCGAACGCGCTGTGCACGGTGGCGTCGAGCTGGCGGGCGCTGTTCAGGTCGCTGCCGTACGGCTTCTCGATGACCAGCCGGGAGAAGCCCTCCTCGGTGCGCGCCCGGTTGAGGCCCGCGCCGGCCAGCCCGTGGATGATCGGCGTGAACGCCTGCGGCGGCGTCGACAGGTAGAACAGGTGGTTGCCGCGGGTGCCGCGCTGGTGGTCCAGCTCGTCGAGCAGCGTCGCGAGGGTCTTGTAGGTCTCCGGGTCGTCGTATCCGCCGGAGACGTAGCGCAGGCCGCCACCGGCGAGCTGATCCAGGTCACCCAGCCCGTCGTCGCCCAGGATCGTCTTCTGGAACTCGTCGTCGCTCATCGGCGTCCGCGCGACGCCGACCAGGGCGAACTCCTTCGGCAGCCGGCCGTGGCGGGCCAGGCTCGCGACGGCCGGGATCAGCTTGCGCCTGGTCAGGTCACCCGAGGCGCCGAAGATCACCAGCGTCGACGGCGGCGCGCTCCGGTCGTTCAGGTACTGCGGACCGATGTCCATCGTCTTTTGAACCTCTCCGGCGCGTGGTCTCTTTATCGATGCAATCGACGGTTGTCGTCAACCTATTCCTGCGTTGTGAACCACGGACGACTGGCGCGTTCGGTTGAACACGGCACCGAATCACCTGGGAGGCTGCTTCCCGTGCAGGCTTTCAAGACATTCGTCCGGACGCTACCCGGAGCGGCGTTCGTGCTGAGCGTCGTCGTGCTGGTCGTCACCACGGTGCTGGCGGCCGGCGGGGAGCCGCTGGGGATCGACCGGGCCTTCGCGGACGCGCTGTCCGGGGCCGACTTCCTCGGGCTGGTGACCCAGCTCGGGTCGGGCGCGGTGCTCTACCCGGTGCTGATCGTCGTCGCGGTGGTGCGGCGGCGTGCCGGGGCGTCGTGGCGGAGTGCGGTGGTCCCGCTGCTGATCCTGGCGACCGCGCAGATGCTGGAGGCGGTCACGTTCGTCACGCTGGCGCGCCCGGGTCCGTCGGGCGGGCTGGTGTCGTTCTCGTCGGGGCACGCGATGGCAGCGGTGCTGGGGTGGGGGTTGGTGGCCGGGGAATTCCGCCGCCGTTCCCGGTACGCGCTGGTCGGGGTCGTCGGGCTCGTCGTCGGGCTCAGCCGGGTGGCGCTGGAGGTTCACTGGCTGACCGACGTCGTCGCTGGCTGGGCTTTTGGTGTTGTGGTTTTGGTGGTGAGCCGGTTCGTGGGTGTTCCTTCCCCGGCAGCACCGCCGGAGCTGGGCTCTGCGCGGTGGGCGTGGGCGCTGCCTGCCGTGGCGCTGCTGGTGCCGGTGGTGCCGCTGTTCACCGTCTCGGCTCCGGATCGCATGAAGGACCTGCTGGTCTACTACGGTGCGGGTTCGTCCGCGGGGACCGGTTCGGACGTCTACGAGTTCCGCACCGTCTTCGACATGCCGTTCACGTATCCGCCGTTCGCGGCGGTGCTCAGCGAGCCGCTGTCGCGGGTGCCGCTCGGGCTGCTGCAGGTGCTGTGGGTGGTGGCATCGCTGGCGGCGCTGGTGGGGGTCGCCAGGATCGGGATGCGGCCGGTCGTCGAGCGGATCGGATTGCCGGTGACGCTGGCGCTGCTACTGGTGTCGGCGCCGGTGCGGAGTCATCTGCGGTTCGGGCAGGTGGGGCTGTTCCTCGTGCTGCTGGTGGCCTACGACCTGGTGCGTCGGCATCGTCGGGAGGGTGTCGGGCTCGGGGTTGCGATCGCGGTGAAGCTGACGCCGGCGGTGTTCGTACCGTGGCTGTTGGTGACGCGGCAGTGGCGGACTTTTCTCTGGGTTCTTTTCGCGTCGGTGGGGGCCACTGTCGCGGGGCTGCTCCTGCTTTGGCCGAGTGCCGAGGAGTACCTCTGGCGGGCGCTCTGGGACTCGGACCGGTTCGGCGCGAACGACGTCGTGGGCAACCAGTCGGTGCGGGGGATGCTGCTGCGCAGCGGGGTTCCCCACGTGTCGCTGCTCTGGTTGGCGTCCGCGGTGGTGCTCGTCGTCGTCGGGACGTACGGCGCGTGGCGGCTGTCACGTGCCGAAGATCGGCTGGCCGCGGTGGGGGTGCTGGCCGCGTTGTCGGTCGCGGTGTCGCCGATCTCGTGGGTGCACCATCTGGTGTGGCTGTTCCTGCCGCTCGCCGCGCTGGTGGCCGCGCGTCGGTACTGGCTGTCCGCGGCCTGGGCGGTGGTGCTCACGGTGAGCCTGCCGTCGGTCGGTGCTTCCGGTCTGCGCGCGGGTACCGCTCATCCGGCCTTCTGGCATCTCGTGATCGACGCTCAGGGCCTCACCGCCGTGGCAGCGGTGCTGTTCCTGCCGCTTCTGGTGCTCAGGAGCGCGGAGTCGCGATCCCGTAGAGCGTTGACGTCCACGAGTGCGTGAGCGCGTCGATCAGGGTCTTGTCGTCGTCGAACGGCGGGACCTCGGCCGCGGCGAGGTAGTAGAGCCGCTCGCCGGTCCAGGTGAGGGTGGCCGCAATGGCGCGGATGTCGTGTCCCTCGAGGTAGGCCATCGCGCGGGGGTCTGCGGTGATCCGCGCGACGGTGGCGTCGGTGAACGTGTCCATCTGGGCGAGCCAGAGCGCGCGGAGGTCGGCGTCGCTCTGCCATGCGTCGACGATCGCGACCAGGACGCCCGCGTTCTCCCGCCAGAGGTTCGCGCCCGTCCGGATTCCGTGGCGGAGGCCGTCGATCGGGTCGCCGTCGGGGTCGAGGTACGGCTCGGCGGCGTCCTGTCCCTGCCCGACCGCGGCGCGTACCAGTTCTCCGAGAACCGCCTGCTTGCTGGGGAAATAGAAGTAGAAGCTGGCGCGTGACACCTGCGCCGCGGTCAGGATGTCGGCGACCGTGAGCGCGTCGAAGTTGATCTCGTCGAGCAGGGTGCGCGTGGCGTCGAGAATGCGTTTGTGCAGTTCGGGAGCGTGGGCGCGGCGGGCGGGCATGGGTCGCAGCCTACAGACAGCGTGTCCATACACTCTGTCTGAACACGGTGTATGGTTTGGCTATGACTTCGTTAGCGCTGCACTTGGTGGTTACGGATGCCGATTACGCCGCTCGCTGGTACGTCGACGCTCTGGGGGCGACGGAGGTGAGTCGGCTGACGTTGCCCGACGGGACGCTGCTCACCGTCGAGCTGGACCTGGACGGCACGACGCTGGCCGTCGCGGGCGAGATGCCGGCGCGGTCGATGCGCGCGCCGATTCACGACGGCGGGACGTCGGCGGCGTTCCACGTGGTCGTGCCGGACGCCGACCGGGCGTTCACCCGCGCTGTCGACGCGGGAGCAACCGTGTACGAGCCGCTCTGGGACGCGTTCTGGGGCGACCGGACCGGGCAGGTGCTCGACCCGTTCGGCCATCGCTGGGCGTTCGACCAGCACGTCCGCGACGTGCCCGCCGACGAGGTGTCCCGCCTGGCGGCCGAGATGTTCGCCTAGCGGGGAAGGCGGCCCGTGGCGGCGAGGAGTTGGTCGAACGCGGGCGCGTCGGGGGAGATCCGGACGCGGGGGCCGAAGAGACCGGGGATGCCGTCGGGGCTGGTGGACGTGATAGCGCTGACCCAGCGGTGGGCGCTCTGCACGGCATCGGTCAGGGCGGGATCGTCACCGGGGTAGCGGCGGCCGATCGCCACCGCGAGGTCCCAGCCGTGCACGAGCACCTCGTTGAGCGCGACGGCGCCCGCCTCCTCTCCCGGCAGGTCGAGCCCACCGGCGCGGGTGGCGCCGCTCCAGGCCTCGGGCGCGGCCCAGGCGTCGCTCAGGGCGGCGAGGCGGGTCGGGATACGGTCGCGCCAGTCGTCACCGAGGTGATCGGCCTTCGGTGCGGGCGGCGGTGCCGACGTGCCGATGCCGGTCTTGGTGGCCGCGTTCGTGAACGCCTCGGCCAGCGAGTCGATGTGATCGAGCAGATCACCGACGGGGATGCCGCCGGAGGGCGTCCGGGCGCCGAGCTGGTCGTCCCGGACGTCGCGGACGAGGTCGGCCAGGATGTCGGTGGCAGGGCGCAGATCGGTGGCCATGCGCCACCCTGGCACAGATCCGCGCCCCGCGTCGGCCTCAGTCGAGCAGGTGGAGATCCTCCGTCGTCACCGTTCGACGGCGTACCAGCAGGTGCGCGACCTCGTAGTAGTCCGGGAGCGTGAGCTCCCGACGCCGTTGTACCTCCTCGTCCGTCTCCGGTACCCGTGCGAAAACACGAATGCCTTTGTGGACGGTGGTCGGCGCGGCGGGCAACCCGAGCTCCCGCTCCTCGATCTGCTTCCGGGCGGCGACCCGGTCACGCAGCTCGGGGAGCTCGATCAGGTACAGCTCGCAGAGCCGCCGCACGTGATCCCGGATCTGGTTGCGACTTCGGCCCGGCAACCGCCGGTGCACCTCCTCGTACGAGGCGGGCAACCGGCGCCCGCGGATCAGCGGTTCGCAGAGCGCCGCTGCGACCGGCCGGAGCTCCGAGGGCACCGGCGGCATCGTGGTCGTCGGACGGTCGTCCTGCACCGGTGGCAGCGCGGGCTCCGCGCGCTGCTGCGCCACCACGAGCACGCATCCGTCCGGCCCCTGGACGTAGGCGAGCTCACCGGGGATCGACTGCGCCGCACCCGGATCGTGGCGCGCCGGATCGCGCGGTGGTAGCGGTGGCAGCGGCGGCATGCCCGGCTGGGTGATCCACAGTTCGTGCTTGTCGGACAGGTTGCGGACCCACAGTTCCCCCTCCATCCGCCAGATCGTTCCCGCGACCCGGGACAGTGACTCTCCGTTGATCGCGGAGAAGATGATCAGGTCGCATTCGTCGTCCCGGCCGAACGTGATCCGGTCGCCGTCTCGGGCGAACGAATGCACTTCGTCCGGTTCATAGAGATACCAAACTGCTAATACGGGATCCTCTCCCATAATTAACCCCCCACAGGTGTACCTCCATTTTGCTCGTCAGGAGCAAACCGAACGTCACCGCGGGCGCCAGCGCTTCCAGAGCGCCGTGGCGCTCGCCCGCACCTTGCCGTCCCAGAGAAGCTCGACGTCGGCCGTGATCTGCGGCTCGGCGGCCGACGTGACGACCGCGCGCAGCTCGACGGTCTCCGTGAGCGGCGCCGGCCGCAGGTAGCGGACGTCGAGCCCGGCCGTGACGTACGACAACGGCACCCCCGGCAGCGGCGGCCAACCCTGCCGCTCCGCCTCGAGCATCACCGCGGCCGCGCTGTGGCAGTCGAGCACCGTGGAAATGATGCCGCCGTTGAGATACCCGAGCCCGTTGTCGTGCTCCGGCCACGGCGTGAACTGCGCCGTGACGAATCCGTCGGCGGGGTAACTCCGCAGCTTGAGGCCCTTGTCGTTCCCGTGGCCGCAACCGAAGCACGGTAGCTCCGGATACAGGCGTTCCTGAATGCTTTCGGTCATGGAACGTCACGGTAATTGGATTGTCGGGCGTGTCCTGGCTGCCTACCGTTCGATTCGACGAAAGGAGACCCGGTGGACGTGCTCGTCTTGAACGCTGACCTCGGCCCGCTGCACCGGGTCAGTTTCCGGCACGCGGTACGAATGCTGGTGCGCAGAGTCGCGGAGGTGCACGAGGCGCATCCCGGACGCCTGGTGGGTAGCTACCCGGCGCCTCGGGTGGTGCGGCTGGTCACCTACGTGGTGACGCGCTGGCGGCACAGCCGTGGTCCGGGATGGTCGCGCCCGGGTGTGCTGGTCCGCGACCGCCGGTGCTGCGCGTACTGCGGACGCGCGGCCTCCACTGTCGACCACGTCCTGCCGCGCTCGCGCGGCGGCGCGAACAGCTGGTCGAACACGGTCGCGGCCTGCGGGCCGTGCAACCACCGCAAGGGCGACCGCACCCCGGCCGAGGCCCGCATGCCCCTGCGCTTGATCCCCACCGCACCCACCTGGGCCGCGCTAGGAATCTGACGAGCCCCGGCGGGGTGGGCTCGGACGTAGGCTCGCACCGTGACCCGCGCTCCCGGCGACCTGCTCGTGCACCTCCGCCGCGCGCGCGACCACGCCGACCGGCACTACCGCGAGCCCCTGGACCTCGAGGGGCTCGCGGCGGTGGCCGGCCTGAGCAAGTACTACTTCCACCGCATGTTCACCGCGACCTACGGCATGTCGCCCGCGGCCTACGTCTCCCGGCGCCGCGTGGAACGCGCCCAGGACCTGCTGCGCGCCACGAACCTCACGGTCACCGAGGTCTGCACCGCGGTCGGCTTCTCCAGCCTCGGCTCGTTCTCGAGCCGCTTCCGCGAGATCGTGGGGGAGACTCCGAGCGAGTTCCAGCGCCGCTGGGCCGCGACCGGCGCACCCCACATCCCCGGCTGTTTCGTCTTCATGTGGGGCCTGGCGGAGACTTCCGCAAGTCAGGAGAAGCGCGGCGGGGCGACGGGCTCCTAGCCTGGCTGCATGATCACCAACGTCGCTATCACCAGCGTATTCGTGAAGGACGTCGACGCGTCCAAAGCCTTCTACATCGACGTCCTGGGCTTCGTCGAGAACGCCGACGTCACGCTCGCCGACGGCTCGTACCGGTGGTGCACGGTCAGCCACCCCAGCCAGCCAGAGCTCGCCGTGCACCTCACCGTGCCCGGTCCGCCGCACTCGCCCGACATGGTCGCGGCGATCAACCGGGCCCTCGACGAGGGCGGTATGCACGGCCTCGGCATGAACGTCGACGACTGCCGCAAGACATTCGAGGACCTGAGTGCTAAGGGCGTCGAGTTCATCCAGGAGCCCGAGGAGCGTCCCTACGGCATCGAGGCGGTCGCCCGCGACAACTCCGGTAACTGGATGGTGCTGGTGGAGCACCGGGCGTACTCCGGCTGACACCTCTACGATCAGGCGATATGGGCACCCTCGTCGTCGTCATGGGCGTAACCGGATGTGGCAAGAGCACGGTCGGCAAGCTTCTCGCCGACAAGCTGGGCGTCGACTTCGCCGAAGGTGACGACCTGCACCCGCCGGAGAACATCGCGAAGATGACCGCAGGTCATCCGCTGACCGATGAGGACCGGTGGCCCTGGCTCGCCCGGATCGCCGACTGGCTCGCCGATCACGCCGCCGACGGCGGCGTGATCCCCTGCTCGTCGCTCAAGCGCAGCTATCGGGACCGGTTGCGGCAGGGCGCTCCGGACGTCTGGTTCCTTCATGTCGACGTCGATCGCGACACGATCGTGAAGCGGGTCAGCGAGCGCAAGGGCCACTTCATGCCGGCGACGCTCGTCGACTCGCAGTTCGCCACGCTGGAGCCCCTGGCCGACGACGAGGCCGGGGCGCCGATCGACGGCACGCAGACACCCGAAGAGATCGTGGAAGACGCGCTGCGACGTTTGAATGGCTGACATGGAGCTTGACGGGGTCTCGCTGACGAACCTCGATCAGCCGCTGTTCGACGGCGCCGACGCGACCAAGCGCGACCTGGTCGAGTACATCGACGCCTTGCACGAGCGGATGATCGCGCACCTGCGGGACCGGCCGCTCTCGGTGATCCGGGTGCGGCCGGGCCAGCAGCCGTTCATGCAGAAGAACGTCCCCAAGTACACGCCGGACTACGTGCCGACCGTCAAGCACTGGGCCGAGTCGTCGCACCGGGAGATCTCGTACGCGCTGGCCAACAACCGCAAGACGCTGCTGTGGTTCGCCAACCAGCGAGCGATCGAGTATCACGCCGCGCTGGTGCGGGCCGACCAGTGGGACCGGCCGACCCACCTGATCATGGACATCGACCCGCCGGAGGGGAAACCGTTCGCCGTCGCGGCGGCGGCCGCGCTGCTGGTGCGGCAGGCGCTGGAGAACCTCGGCCTGACCGGCGCGGTGAAGACCAGCGGGGCCAAGGGGCTGCACATCTTCGTCCCGCTCGACGACTCCGCGGGTCCCGAGGACGTCGCGGCCGCGACCAGGGCGCTGGCCGCCCAGGCCGCGCGTCTCGACCCCGACGTCGCCACCACCGCGTTCATCCGTGAGGACCGCGGCGACAAGGTCTTCCTCGACTCCACCCGGGCCGGCGGCGCGACCGTCGTCTCGGTCTACAGCCCGCGGATCCGACCGGGTGCCCCGGTGTCGTTCCCGATCGCGTGGGACGACCTGGAAACGGTGACGCCGGGCGACTTCACGCTGCGCAACGCGTCGGAAAAATTGGGCGAACGGGATCCGTGGGCGGAGGCGATGCCGGAGCCGCAGGCTCTACCGGCGGACCTGATCGCCGAGGGGCACACGATCCCGATCGCCCGGGTGCAGGCGATGCACGAGGGGAAGCGCCGCAAGCGGGCGGCTGCGAAGGAGAGTTAAGCCACCACCCGCACGGTCTCGAACGACGAGTCGGCCGCGTCGGGCAGCAGCATGCCGGCGGGCGGGCCGCTCGAGAGGTACGTGAGCACCTCGGCGGTGATGCGTTCGCCGGGGACGAGCACGGGGACGCCGGGCGGATACGGGCTGACGGTCTCGGCGGCGACGCGGCCAACGGCGTCCTCGATCTTGACGTGTTCGGCGCGTGCGAAGAACGCGTCGCGGGGGCGCATAACGGTCTCCAGTTCCAGCGCCCCGAGCGGTGGTACGTGGACGGGCGGCGGTGATTCGATGCGGTCGTGCTCGTCGATCAGGCGGGTGAGCATGTCGACCAGCCGCGTGGCCGTGCGCTCGTCGTCGGCGATGAGTATTTCGGCGGTGAGGCGCCGCTGGTCGGACGCGACGTCGACGTGGCAGGCAGCGCGCGCCCACTCGGCGGCCTGGAAGCCGCTGACGCCGAGCTCGTGGACGTCGATCACGAGCTTGAGCGGGTCGATGTCGAACGCCTGGCCGGGCGCGACGGTCTCGCGGCCCATCACGCTCAGACCGGGGAGCGCGTCGATCCGTTCGCGGGTCTGCTCGGCCAGGCCGATCGTGTCTTCCAGCAGCGCGTAGCCGTGCTCGACCATGTGCCGGCGCCAGCCGTCGAGGGTCGCGTACACCAGACTCGACGGGCTGGTCGTCCCGAGCAGGTCTTCGCGCTGTTTGAGCACCTCGGCGGACACGCGGTCACCCTGCACGTGGAACACCGAACTCTGTTCCACCGCTGCGCCCATCTTGTGGACGCTGGTCACGACGAGATCCGCGCCGGCGTCCATGCCCCAGGCCGGCAGGCGCGGATGGAACGGCAGGTGCGCGCCCCAGGCCTCGTCGACCAGCAGCGGCACGCCGTGGGAGTGGCAGACCTCGGCGACACCCTGGATGTCGGCGCAGGTGCCGTAGTCCGTGGGCGTGATCAGCAACGCGCCCTTGGCATCCGGGTGGGCGTCGAACGCGGCGGCGAAGTCGGCGGGCTCTGGCGGATGGGCCAGCTCCCGCTCCTGGTCGAAGTGCGGGTGGACCCACACCGGCACGATCCCGGCGAGGATCAGCCCGGCGACCACCGACTTGTGCGCGTTGCGGGAGACCAGCAGCTTCTCGCCCGGACCGGCGACGGAGATCATCGCGGTCTTCACCGACAGCGAGCTGCCGCACGTCGAGAAGAACGCCTGATCAGCGCGGACGGCTTCGGCCATCAGCTCCTGCGCCTGCGTGACGACGCCCTGGGACATGCGTCGGTCGTCGAGGCCGCCCATCGCGAGGACGTCGGCGGCGAACAGGTCACGGCCGAGGACGTCGAGCACCCGTGGGTCGACGCCACGTCCCTGCCGGTGGCCGGGCGGGCCGAAGGGCGTGTCGCCGCGTTCCCGGAACCGTTCCAGCGCTTCGAGAACGGGAACACGTGTCTGGTCACCCATCGTCGGCTCCTTTCAATCGGTGGAAGAGATCAGCCTCGGCGGTGACGCCTTTCGCCAGTTCGTCGAGGAGTACGCGTTCGTTCGGTCCGTGCAGTCCGCTCTCGGCGTCCTGCACGCCGAAAAGCACCACCTCCGGTGGTCGCGCGACGCGCTGCAGCGCGCCGGCGAAGGGCACGGAGCCGCCGTCGGCGGCGAAAATCGTCGGGACACCCCAGGCTTCGGTGAGGGCGGCTGCGGCCGCAGTCGCGCCGGGGCCGTCCGCGGCGGTGCGGACGCCACCGCTGACGGCCCGGCGGGTGACGGTGACCGGTGTGCTCTGCCGCTCCAGGTGGGTGACGAGCGCATCCTGGGCTCGTACCGGATCCTGACCGGGGGCGAGCCGCATGCTGATCCGGGCCCGGGCGTACGGCGGGACGACGTTGATCGCGTTGTCGACCGGGGCGGCGTCCAGGCCGATGACCGTGAGGGCCGGTGCCGCGTAGAGACGCTGCGGACTGTCGCTGAGCTGCGGGACTCGTGCGCCGGGGACTGCGATCGGGGTGCGGTCGGCCCAGTCCTCGGTGAGCAGGCCGGGCACGGCGGGCGCGCCGTGCTCGTCCACCAGGCCGTCGAGGACGCGGATCAGCGCGAGCAACGCGTCCGGGGCGAGGCCGCCGAAGCTACCGCTGTGCACGGGGTGGTCCATCGTGCACACCTCGACGTCGACTTCCGCGATACCGCGCAGCGAGAGGCCGAGCGTCGGAACGCCGGGGCGGACGTTGCCGGTGTCGGCGATCACCGCCACGTCGGCGTCGAGGTATTCGGGTGGGACGGCGTCGAGGGCGGCGGCGAGCCCCGCGCCGTACTCCTCCTGACCTTCGACGACGATCGTCACGCCGACGGGTGGGCGGCCACCCCACGCGCGGATCGCGCCGAGGTGCATCGCGAGGTTGCCCTTGTCGTCGGCGGTGCCGCGGCCGTGGAGCGCGCCGTCGCGGAGCGTGGGTTCGAACGGTGGTGAGGTCCACGCGGCCGGATCGCCGGGCGGTTGGACGTCGTAATGGGCGTAGAGCAGCACTGTCGGGCTGCCCGGGATCCGGCCGACGACGGTCGGCGGCTGACCGGGGATCGGGAGCAGTTCGACGTGCGGGACACCGGAGCTGAGCAGCAGGTCGGCGGTGAGTTCGGCGGCCCGGGTGACCGGTTCCGGTGGGTAGCCCGGGAAAGCCACCGAGGGGATGGCCACCAGCCGCGCCAGATCGGCGACGAGTGTCGGCATCAGGTCGGCGGTCATGAGAGGTACTTGACCGGACGGAGGCTATTCACACGTTTTGGGTGTTTTCGGCCGGGAAACCCGATGACATGGCTGCTCACGATCTCGACCTCGAAGCGGTCGACTTCCTGCTCAATCAACACGCGCAGATCCGGGCGGGGCTGCGTGAAGTGGCGAGCGCGCACGGTCCGGCGAAGGCGGCGGCGTTCGCTGATCTGCGTCGGCTGATCACGGTGCACGAGACCGCGGAGCAGGAAGTCCTGCACCCACGGATGCGTTCGGTGCTCGATGTGACCTCTCTGCTCGGCCAGGAGAAGCACGGGACCGAGCTGTTGGCCGAGCTGGACCGGTTGGATCCGGCGTCGTCGGAGTTCGACAGCCGGTTCACACGGCTCGCGGTCGAGATCATCGCGCACGCCGACCACGAGGAGATCGAGGAGTTCCCGGTGGTGCGGGAGCGGCTGGACCTCGACGAGCGGATCCGGCTGGGGCACGCGTTGCGGCTGGCTGAAGCGGCCGCGCCGCGTCATCCGCAGTCCGCGGAGGCACCCGGTGCGGTCGCCGCGATCGTGGAGCGGGTCCGTGAGGCGGTGCGCGGAGCGTTCAGTCACGGTTGAGTGCGGTGAGCGTCGTCCAGGTGACGAGGCCGTAGGCGAGGTGGGGGAGTGCATCGGCGAGCCAGTCGGACGTCGACCAGTCGCGGGGATCGCTGATGCCCAGCCGCGCCATCGAGGTGTCGGTGGCGGCCATCGCCGCGCCGCCCACCAGGACCGCACCGATCGGTGCGGGCAGGCGCAGACCGGCGGAGCGCGTCAGTGCCACCGCTATCCCGATACCGACGCCGACCGCGATCCCGGACAGTGCGCCGAGGCCGGTGAGGCGGTTCGGTCTGGTGTCCTGGTCGCCCGGTACCGGGTGGCCGGCGCGGTCCGCGATCAGCTCGACGCTGTCCTCGGGGACGCTGCTGGCGGGGCGTCCCCGGACGGACATGTCGAGGTAGGTCGCGGCGTTGAGTGCCGTGGTGCCGGCGGCACCAGCCGCCGCGCCGCGGAGGAGCACGCTGAACATGCCGCGGACCTACCCTGGCACGTCCCCCGGAAACCCTGGCGCAGACGCCCGGTTCACTCCGCGTCGTGGACGAGCAGAGCCACCTGGACGCGGTTGGTGAGTTCGAGTTTGGTGAGGATCCGGGTCATGTAGGCCTTCACGGTGGCCGTGCTCATCAGCAGTTCGCGGCCGATCTCGCTGTTCGTACGGCCGCGACCGACCAGCGTAGCCACCGCCCGTTCGCCGTCCGAGAGGCGGATGAGCAACCGCCGGGCCTCGTCGCGCCGCGGATCCTGTTCCGGCTCGGCGGCGAACGCCATCACCCGGCGGATCACCGCCGGGGACAGCATCGGATCACCGGCGGCCACCTGCCGGATCGACCGGGCGATCTGCTCGGGGGGCGTGTGCTTGAGCAGAAAACCGCTGGCACCCGCCCGCATCGCCCGGCGGATGTGCCGGTCGGTGTCGAACGTGGTCAGCACGATCACCTCCGGTGGGTGCCGCCGCGCACGGAGCTGCTCGGTCGCCGTCAGCCCGTCGATCAGCGGCATCCGGATGTCCATCAGCACGACGTCGGGATGGACGCTGTTGACGGCGGGAAGCACATCGGCGCCGTCACCGACCGCACCGACGACCGCCAGGTCGTCGAACTGGCTCAGCATCATCTCCAGGCCGGCGCGGACGAGCGCGTCGTCGTCCACGATCAGCACTCTGACGGTCACGGCGTGCGCTCCGGCACCCACGCGCACAGCCGGAACTCGCCGGACTCGGTGCGGCCGTGCTCGAGCGTGCCGCCGACGAGTTCCATGCGTTCCCGCAGACCGACCAGACCGCTGCCGGAACCGGGGAGCCACGCGCTGCCCGAGGCCTGCACGCGGTTGGTGATCTCCACGGCGAGGCCCCCGTCCCGCTCGGCCAGCACGACCCGGACCGGGGTGTCGGGCGCGTGCTTACGTGCGTTCGTCAGCCCTTCCTGCACCACCCGGTAGACGTGACGCCCGGCGCCGTCGGCGGCCGCGGCGAGCTCGGGGTGTTCCAGCGTGACGGCGGTACCGGCCTCGCGCGACTGCTCGACGAGCGACGGCACGTCGGCCAGCGTGGGCTGTGGACGGTCGGCGTCGGAGTCGTCGCTGCGGAGCATGCCGATCACCTCGCGGAGATCTTCCAGCGCCGCGTACGCGGACTCACGGATCACGCCGGCGGCTCTTCGCTCGTCCTCGGGGGCCGACTTGCGGACCTGGAGGGCCCCGGCGTGGACGGCCAGCAGCGAGATGCGGTGGGCGAGCACGTCGTGCATCTCGCGGGCGATGCGCTCCCGCTCGGCGTGCCGGGCCTCCTCGACCCGCAGCCGCTGACCCTCCTCGGCTTCGCGGGCGCGGGCCTGCCAGGACTCGAGCAGTAGCCGTTGCGACCGCACGAGCTTGCCGCTGGCCACCAGGGCGGCGTCGATCGCGAGCACCGCGACGACAGCCACCGGGTACTCCGGATGGCCGGCGGCCACCAGCGTGAACGCTCCGAGTAGCAGCGTGAGGTGCACGCCGACGGCGACCAGCGTGGCCGGCCAGCGCCGGTGCCGTGCCACCACCGCGAGCGCGACCGCGGCCGGCCCCATCGAGAACGTGGAGACCACCATCAGCGGCACGAGCCCGATCGCGATCGGGAGAGCCCACCGACGCCGGGCGACGAGCACCGCGCCGATGGCCAGCGCGCCGATCCCGAGGTCGACGAGCGGATGCGCCGGCTGCTCGTCGATCAGGAAGAACAGACCGACGACGACCGACAGCACCACCAGACCGAGGTCGACCCGCCATCGCATGGGTTCACCGTAGGCGCGGGGTGTGACGCTTCGCCGCGTCCGAGGGACGACGGGTGCATCGACCTTGGTCGATCTCAGCGTTCGCCGGCGGGGCGGGCGTCCCAGCGCCAGCCGTCTTTCCGGTCGTCGTGGCCGGGCAGCGAACCGCGGCCGGTGGCCCAGAGCAGGGTGGGCCGGGCCTCGCCGTCCGTCGGTGCATCGGGGAAGAGCCGGTGCAGCGAGCGGGCGCACAGGTCGCTCGGTGGTTCCCACGGCCGCTTCAGACCCTGGGCGAGGTCTTCGCCGTGGACGAGCGTCTCCACGACGCCCATCGCCGCGAAGCCCTCCGGGTCGGAGAGCCCGAAGCTGTGGTGGGCGCGCCGGTCGGGTGGAGCGTCGCGGACGGAGCTGGCGAGGAAGACCCCGCACACCTCGAGCGCCTGCAACAGCCCGGAGGTACCGGCGTTCGCCTGGAGGAACAGGCTGTTCTGCGGGCCCCCCGACGCGCGCGGAGTGGTAGTCGAACGGCACCAGGTCGTCGTGCGGGGGGTTCGACGCGGCGACCTGGATCGCGTACGTGAACAGGTCGTCGACCAGGTGCTCGAGCGTCTCCCAGCAGCTCCAGCGCAGGCTCCCCGCGGGAACCCGCCAGGCACTGTCGGGCACGTCGGCGAACGCTCTCCGCAGCAGGTTGACGCTGAGGGTCACGTCGTCGCCGGTGACGGATTCCATGCGCGGGACTGTACGTGCTGATCCCCGTTTCGGTGGAGGGGTTTTTCGAACGTAAAGGTGACCTTTATGAGGCTCTTCGGAGTCCTGATGCCGATGACGGGACACTCGCCCGGTGCTCATCTACGTCACCGCGATCACCGCCAGTCCGGGCCGGATCTGGAACGCGCTGATCGACCCCGCCCGCACGGCGCGCTACTGGGGCCACCACAACGTCTCGACGTGGGCGACCGGTGAACGCTGGGAGCATCGCCGGGTCACCGACGGCGGCGCCGAGACGGTCGGCGAGGTGCTCGAGATCGATCCGCCGCGTCGACTCGCGCACAGTTGGGCGCGCGTCGGTGAGGAGCACGATCCCTCGCGGGTGTCACGGGTGACGTTCGACCTCGAGCAGGTGGGGGAGCGAGTACGGCTGACGCTGACCCATGAGGGCCTGCCCGCGGACCAGATCGCCGGTGTGGGTGCCGGGTGGCCATTCGTGCTGTCGAGTTTGAAAGCCTATCTCGAAACAGGACAGCCGCATCTCGCTTCATGAGACGTCTATCTCGAAATTGAAAGTAGTGGTGCGAAATGAGGCGTCGGAATGCGTCAGCGCTATTCGACTCCGATTCGTCGCAGAGCGTCGAGTGATTCACGCCGGTCGCACTCGATACGCGCATAGGCCACCGCCTCGGCGATTCGTTCATTACCGGAGGTGACCGCGTGGAAAAGCTGCCCGTTGCCGAGCGCCGGATCGGGGGAGTCGGGCTCGGCGGTGAGGTAGAAAAGCCAGGTCATCCGGCCTGAGACCGGCCGCATCAGCGTCTCCATCAACGCATTTCCAGTCAGTTCGACGATCGCGTCGTGGAATCCGGCCCGGGCCTGGGCGATCCGGTAGGGGTCACCGTCCGTGGCCTCGGCCCGCGTCCGTTCGAGTGCGGTGGCCAGCGGCGCGGTGTCGGCGCCGGCGGCGACCTTCCGCGCGGCGTACACGGCGGCCCCCACTTCGAGAAAGAGCCGCAGGTCGAACAGGTCGTCGGCGGCCGCGACGGACCAGGTGGAGACCACTGTGCCGCGTCGGGGCAGCGTCCGGACGAACCCGTCCCGCTCCAATAAGGGCACGGCCTCGCGCAGGGGAACGCGGGAGACCGCGAGCTCCTCGGCCAGGCGTTGTTCGGCCAGCCGGGAGCCTTGGATGTACTGGCCGCGGATAATGCCCTCGCGGAGGGTGGCATAGATCTGTCGGGACAGGGATTCCGGCTTCGACAGCGATGCGGCGGGTTCAGCCATCGCATTCCTTGCGAGCATCCGGGCGCATGGTCCTACTATCCCGGATTCCGAAATCGAGTCGACCATCGGATTGCCTACGATCGACCCATACCTCGGCGGTAGAGGTATTCGATACCTCGGCGGGACGCTGGTCAGAGGGATTGGGCGCACGCTCGGTGCGGGGCGGATCGACCGCCCGTTTCGCTGATCAACGAGGTGTGCGATGTCCGATCTTGTTACTGGTGTGCCGAGGGTGGCGGGTGGGCCGTTGTTCGCTCCGGTCCGGCGGCCGCCGGCGGTGGTGCGGACCGCGGCCGCGGCGTTGGTGGTCGCTGTCGCGGCGGGCGCGGTCGAGGCGCTGGGGATGGCGGTGGCGTGGGGGCTGGGTGAGGTGCCCGGGCTGTCGGGTGGGTCGCTCGCGGCCGGCCTCGGGATGCGTGCGGTGATCTACACGGTGGTGTTGCTGGTCGTCGCGCAGTTCTGGCGGGGACGGAACTGGGCGCGTCTCACGCTGGCGGTGGGGCTCGGTGTCGTCGGGCTGCTGTCGTTGGTGATGGAGCCGATCAGCTGGCTGGCCGAGGGAAACTCCCTGGCGGACGCGCTCGGCGAAGGCGGCCTGGCGCTCGCGTTGACGATCGCGATCAGGGCGCTGCACGTCGGGGCGGTGCTGGTGGGGTTGGTGCTGATGTTCCGTCCGGAGGCGAATCGCTACTTCCGGGCAGGGACTCGCGGGCGTGGATGAGGAACGACTTCGCGGCGGGGTTGGTCGGCCCGGACGCACGCCAGGCGAGCGCGAGCTGGCCACGCAGCGCCGGATCGACGATCGCGATCGGACGGACGCCGTCCGGCGGCGGTTCGACGACCGACGCCGGCAGGATCGCGAGGCCGAGCCCGCGGGCGGCCAGGTCCGCGAGCAGGAACGGATCGCTCGCCTCGAACGCGATCGTCGGCGCGAACCCCGCGGCGGCGCACGCGTCCTCGAGCCGGGACCGGATGCCCGTGCCGCTCGGGAGGCTGATCAGCGGCTGCTCGCGGAGGTCGGCCAGCTTGACGCTGTCGCGCCCGGCCAGTGGATGGTCGGCCGCGACGGCGCCGACCAGCGGTTCGTCGGTCACGAGTTGGAGGGCCAGGCCGGCCGGGGGTGCGCTCGGCAGGCCGATGATCGCCGCGTCCAGCGTGCCGGTGTGGACCGCGAGCGTCAGTTCGTCGGAGCCGCCTTCGGTCAGCGTGATCTCGACGGCCGGATAGCGGCTGTGGAAGTCGGCGAGGATACCCGGCAGACCCAGTGGGCCGCAGGACGTGATCATCCCGATCGCGACACGGCCGCGGAGCAGACCGGTGAGTTCGTCGACGGCCTGGCGGGCGGCGTCGACGGCCGCGAGCGCCGCCCGCGCGTAGGGGACGACCGCGGTGCCGACCTCGGTGAGGCGGACCGCCCGGCCGGAGCGGTCGAGGAGCGGGTGACCGAGTTCCCGCTCGAGCTGGCGCACCTGCGCGCTGACGCCGGGCTGGGCCACCCGGACCCGCTCGGCGGCCTTGGTGAAGCTGCCGGTGTCGGCGACGGCGAGGAAGTACGCGAGCTGGCGAAGTTCCATAACTGTTGATTCTAGGTGCGAGAAGTAATCGCTCTTTGACGTCTAGGTGGGCGCCGGGCACGGTGGAGCCATGACTACTGCTGCTACCCCCGAGGACCTGGCTCGGCTGTTCGTCGAGCGGTGCAACGCGAACGACGCGGACGGGATCGCCGCGCTGTACGAGCCGGACGCCGTACTCGGATACCCGGCCGGGTCCACGACCGTCGGCCGTGAGGCGATCCGGGCGCTGTTCGAGAAGGCCGCGCCGATGATGCCGGAGATGAAGGTCGAAGAGACGGTGCCGACGCTGTACTTCGACGATCTGGCGCTCACCGCGACCCGCCCGGCCGACGGGACCGGCGGCCGGGCCCAGGTAGCCCGCCGCCAACCCGACGGAACCTGGCTCCGCATCCTCGACCGCCCTGAGTGAGGGCGGCCCGCTCCAGGTTTCAAGCAAGAGCATTCGTCTGTTGCGCTCAACTGGCATCGCTGCGGCGGATCAGGGCGTAGACGAGGGTGATGAAGCTGGCGGTGGACAGGACTGCTCGGACTGCGTTCCAGCGGACCCAGGAGGTCTCGAACGCGGAGCGGACCGTGGCGAAGTCGGTGATGCGTGCCAGGTCGCCGGCGTTGTTGAGCTGGTTGTTCAGCGGCACGTTGATCGCGAACGTGATCAGCAGCGTGGCGACGTAGAGCGCGACGGCCAGCGCGATCCGGAACGCTGTCGAGTGGGCGCCGGCCCGCCACTCGACGACGGCGGCGAGCACGGTGAGCAGCAGCGCGCCGCCGAAGCTCAGCGCGAACCACCCGTTCAGGATCGCCACGTTGATCCGCTGCATGGCGTCGACGAAAGTTCGGTCGTCGGCCTGGCGCAGGCCGGGCATGACCGCGATGGAGAAGGTGTAGAACAGGCCGGCCGCGAGGCCGGACGCCGTGGTGGCGGCGATCAGCGTGATGTTCCTGAGCAGCATGGGAGCCTCCGTGCACCGTGGACCGTTGTGGTCTCCAGTGAACGGCGCGGCGATGGTCTCCGACCATCGCCGCGCAGCTCAGACGCATGCGCGAGCGTCCACGCCCGCAGCGCGGCGCGGCCGCCGTGCGCAGAACGCGCGGCGGTCGTTCATGCGCGGCGCGCTCGCTGTGCGCAACGCGCGGCGAGTGCCCGTGCGCGCCACGTGGTACGTGGCGCGGTACGCGGGGCTAGCTGAAGGCTTTCTTGGCGGCGGCTGAGCCTTCGCGGGCGGCGCCGAGGAAGCTGAAGGTGCCGCGGTCGCGGAACTCGGTCGCGGCGTCAACGGCGGCGCTCAGGGCCGCGAACGCGAAGCTACCGCCGACCGAGACCCGGCTGACGCCGAGCTCGGCCAGCTCGGCGACGGTGGGCCCGTTCGGGCGGGCGAGCACGTTGACCGGCCGGTCGACCGACGTCACGACCGCGCGGATGTCGTCGGCGCCGGCCAGGCCGGGCGCGTAGAGCACATCCGCGCCCGCCTCCTGATAGGCCTGCAGCCGGGCGATCGTGTCGGCGAGATCGGTGCGGCCGTACAGGTAGTTCTCGGCGCGAGCGGTGAGCACCAGCTGCACCGGCCCGGCGTGGGCCGCGCTCGCCGCGGCGGCGATGCGCTCGGTGGCCGCCGCGAGGTCGTAGATCGGATCGGCGTCGCGGCCCGTGGCGTCCTCGATGGAAAGACCAGCCAGGCCGGTGCCGAGCGCCGCGGTCACGGCCTCGGCCACCGCCTCGGGAGCGTCGGCGAAGCCGTTCTCGAAGTCCGCAGCGACCGGCAGATCGGTGGCGGCGGACAGCGCGGACGCGTGCGCGAGCGCCTCCTCGCGGCTGACCTGGCCGTCGAGCCGACCGAGTGTCGCCGCGTGGCCGCTGCTGGTCGTGGCCAGCGCCTTGAACCCGAGCGAGGCCAGCAGGACGGCGGACCCGACGTCCCACGGATTCGGGAACAGCAGCGGACGTTCGCTGCGGTGCAGTTCGAGGAAGTGCCGCGCCTTCGCGGCCTGGGACGTCTGCTCAGTCATGCGGGCAACGTAGCGACCGGGTCCGACGAAACGCGATCGACCCGGCTGACGGTCGTTGCCGCCCTCCGGTCATGATGGGGAACGAACGCTGACCTCGAAGAAGGGTGGGTCCGGGAGTGGCCGAGCAGATTCGGGCGGCGCGGCCCGTGAGCGACAGCGGGATCGATTCCGCTGAACACCGGGCCTGGCTGGACGCCGAGCGGGACCGATTGTTCGACTTCGCCGCGCGATCGGTGCATCCGCTGGGGTTCGGATGGCTCACCGACGACGGGGCGCTCGACGCGGAGCGTCCGCTCGAACTGTGGATCACCTGCCGGATGACGCACGTGTTCGCGCTCGCGACGCTGCTCGGCCGGCCGGGCGCGGCAGAGCTCACCGACCACGGCATTCGGGCGCTGACCGACAACTTCCGAGACCGCGAGCACGACGGCTGGTTCACGTCGATCTCGGCCGACGGCCCGGTGGACGACAGCAAGGCCGCGTACCCGCACTCGTTCGTGATCCTCGCGGCGTCCTCCGCCGCGGCTGCGGGCCGCCCGGGTGCCGAGGCGCTGCTCACCGACGCGCTGGCCGTGAACGAGCAGTGGTTCTGGCGGGAGGACGACGGCATGGTCGTCGACTCCTGGGACCGGAGCTGGTCGACGCTCGACCCATACCGCGGCGTCAACGCGAACATGCACACGGTGGAGGCGTACCTCGCGGCGGCCGACGTCACCGGTGACCTGGTGTGGCAGGCACGAGCCGACCGCATCACCAGGCACGTGCTGGAGTGGGCCTCGGGCAACGAGTGGCGCATTCCCGAGCACTTCGACGAGGCATGGAACCCGCTGCTCGAGTACAACCGCGACCAGCCGCGCCACAAGTTCCAGCCGTACGGCGCCACGATCGGGCACGGCCTGGAGTGGTCGCGTCTCGTGCTGCACCTGGCTGCCGCTTCTTCTGCCGACGACCTGCGCGCGGGCGCGGTGTCGTTGTTCGACCGGGCGGTTGCCGACGGGTGGGCCACCGACGGCGCGGACGGGTTCGTGTACACGACCGACTGGTCGGGCCGGCCGGTCGTCCGCGACCGGTTGCACTGGGTGGTGAACGAGGCCACGAACGCGGCCGCCGCGCTGTGGATCGCCACCGGGGACACGCGTTTCGAGGCGCCGTACCGGCAGTGGTGGGACTACGCCGAGCAGTACCTGATCGACCGCGAGAACGGCTCGTGGCGGCACGAACTGGACGAGCACAACGCGCCGTCCGCGTCGGTGTGGAGTGGCAAGCCGGACGCGTACCACGCGGTGCAGGCGACGTTGATTCCGCAGCTGCCGCTGGCCCCGTCGCTGGCGTCGGCGTTGGCCAGAGGCTGAGCAACCAGAGGCTGAGCGAAAGACCGGCGAAGCGCGCGATCCTCTGGGAGTGTGGGGCGTATGTCGGTTCCTGATGCGGCGCGGGCTCTCGGCGGTACCGAGCAGCCGAACGCGGCCCGGATGTACGACTATTTCCTCGGCGGTTCGCACAACTTCGCCGCCGACAGAACCGCCGCGGAGGGCCTGCTCTCGGTCGCTCCGGACGCCCGGGACAACGCGAGAGAGAACCGAGCTTTTCTGCGCCGGGTTGTCGGCTACCTGCTCGACCAGGGCGTACGGCAGTTCCTCGACCTGGGGTCGGGCATCCCGACCGCTGGCAACGTCCACGAGATCGCACACGCCCGCGATCCGGGGTCCCGGGTGGTCTACGTCGACGTCGAACCGATCGCCGTGGAGACCAGCCGACGCCTGCTGGCCGACACCCCGAACGCCGACGTCGTCCACGCCGACCTGCGCGAGCCCGACACGGTGTGGAGCCAGGCCACTCTGCTCGACCCGGGAGAGCCGATCGCGATCCTCGCCATTTCGGTGCTGCACTTCATTCCCAACAGCGACGACCCCGAGAGGATCCTCGGCGAGTACCTGGCCAGAAGCAGATACCTCGCGCTGTCCCACGTCGTCGTCGACGAAGCCCCACCGCCCGAGTCGGAGGACGGGCTCGCGGTCTACGCCCGCACGGCCACCCCGGTCACCCTCCGGGACTCGGCGCAGGTGACCGCGTTCTTCCACGGTCACCCGCTGGTCGAGCCGGGCCTGGTGCCGGTCTCGCACTGGCGCGCCGACGGCGACGTCGAGCCGTCGGCGATCCACGGCGCGGTGGCCGAGGTCTAGTACTGGTAGAACCCGCGCCCGGACTTCTTGCCCAGCAGGCCGGCGTCCACCATCCGCAGCAGGAGCGGCGGCGGGGAGTACAGGGGCTCCTTGAACTCCTCGTACATCGACTCGGCGACCGACTTGGTGGTGTCGAGCCCGATCAGGTCGATCAGACGCAGCGGACCCATCGGATGGTTGGCGCCGAGCACCATGCCGTTGTCGATGTCGTCAGCCGACGCAAAACCCGACTCGAACATCCGGATCGCCGAGAGGAGGTAGGGGATCAGCAGCGCATTCACCACGAACCCGGCTCGGTCCTGGGACCGCACGACGGTCTTGCCGAGCCGGTCGGTGGCCAGTTCCTCCACCCGTGCCCGCGTCTCGTCCGACGAGAGCAGCGACGGGATGATCTCGACGAGCTTGAGCACCGGCGCCGGGTTGAAGAAGTGCACACCGATGACCTGGGTCGGCCGGCCCGTGGCCATCGCCAGCTTCATGATCGGGATCGATGAGGTGTTCGACGCGAAGATCGCGTCCGGCCGGGTCACGACCTTGTCGAGGTGCGCGAAGATCTCGAGTTTCAGCGACTCGACCTCGGCCACGGCCTCGATCACGAGGTCCCGGTCGGCCAGCTCGTCGAGCGTCGTCGTATACCGGATGCGCCCCGCGGCGGCGTCTCGGTCCTCTGCAGATAGTTTGCCCGCTTTGACCCCGCGATTAAGCGAGTGTTCGATTCGTCGCTCGCCGGCCTCGAGCGCCCCGGCGTCCACCTCGACGACCGTGACGTCGAGGCCCGCGCGTGCGCTGACCTCCGCGATGCCCGAACCCATCAGCCCGGCACCGACCACGCCGACCCGCTCGATCGTGCTCATGTCTGCTCCTTCGGGTAGGACCAAGACCTATCACGTAACACCGTCAACAACTCGTTGGGCCGTGTACTCTCGTAACTCGCCGCTACTGATGCCGCACCGCTGCGGAATCGGGATCCTGCGGCACCGGCACGGCGACGAGTGGGGCCGATGGGTGGGTTCGTGAGCGTGCCCGACGTGATCGGTGAACGGTCCACGGGCTCGCGGGCGTCCGAGGGCGTACCGCGGATACCCGGCCTTGTCCTTCTCGGCGAAATAGGTCGGGGCAACGACACCGTCGTTTATCGCGCTCGACGCGACGGGCCGGACGTTGAAACGATCCAGCAGTACGCCGTCAAAGTTCTCGGCATCGCCGCCAGCGTCGGTGACGAGGCGCGCCACAAGTTCCGCCGCGAGGCCGCGGTGCTGGCCTGCGTCGACCACCCGGGTGTCGTCCGGGTGCACGCGGTCGGCGAGGTCGACGGGCGCCCCTACCTGGTGATGGAGCTGGTCGAGGGCCGGTCGCTGGCCGAGGTGCTGCACGGCGGCACGCTCACCCAGTCGGCCACCGCCGTACTGGGCGCCGCGGTCGCCGACGCGCTCGCCGCCGCCCATCGGGTCGGTCTGGTCCACCGGGACGTCAAGCCGCACAACATCATGGTGCGGCCCGACGGCCGTCCGATGCTGATCGACTTCGGCCTGATCGACTTCGGCCCGGCGGCCAGCGGCAGCAGCGAGCCGGGCCGGGGCATCCGCCCGTCCGGCACGATCGCCGGCACGCTGACGTACACGTCGCCGGAGCAGAGCGGGCTGCTGCACCGCCCGGTCGACGGCCGCTCGGACCTGTACTCGCTCGGCGTCGTGCTCTACGAGTGCATCACCGGACGCCCGCCGTTCCTCGCCTCCGACGTCGGCGAGCTGATGCACCTGCACGCCACGACGGCGCCGCCCGACCCCCGGATGTACCGGTCGGACCTGTCCGGCGGGTTCCTGGCGGTGCTCGGCCGTCTCCTGGCCAAGGACCCTGACGACCGCTATCCCGGTGCCCTCGCGGTCGCCGACGAACTGCGGCGCCTGCTTCCCGACGCCGGGCACGCGTCGGCCGGCGTGGTGCCCTCCGGCATCGACGCGCGTTCCCCGCTGCCGCTCGTCGGCCGCGAGCGAGAACTCGCCGCGTTGCTCGGCTACTGGCGCCGGGTGGCCGGCGGGGTGGCGTCGTCGGTCGTGCTCGAAGGCGCCCCCGGCATCGGCAAGTCACGGCTGGCCGAGCAACTCGTCGTCGAGGTCCGCGCCCGGGCCAGCGGCCGGCCCGGCCCGGTGATCCTCACCGCGCGGGCCACCGACGGCGCGGCGCCGCTCGCCGGGCTGCGCACCGCGATCGACCAGTACGTCCGCGGCGTCGAACGATTACCCGACGGCCCCCGCGCCGAGTCCTACCAGTGGCTCGCCACCGCGGCGGAGCCGGTGGCGTCGCTGTTGCAGCCGCTCTCGCCGGCGCTGACCGCGCTGCTGCGGCTGCCGGAGCCGGTGGCCGACGAGTCCGGTCAGCACCAGTTCCCGGCGGCGGTGGCGACGTTCCTCAGCGAGCTCGCCCGTTGCGCGGGTGGGTTGCTCATGCGGATCGAGGACGCCCACGTCCTGGATTCGGCCAGCGCCCGGGTGATCGCCCAGATCCTCGCCGAGCGGGCGCGCAACCCGGTGCTGGTCGTGTCGACGTCCCGCGGGGTCGCGAACGCCACCAGCCTGATCGCGTCCGCGGAGATGCAGGCGCTGATCGACGAGCGGATCCTGCTCGGTCCGCTGCACCCCACCGCCGTCGCCGAACTCGTCGAGCGGCTGAGTGGACGGATGGACCTCGGCCGGGAGTTCGCCGACCGCATCGCCACCGCCGCGGACGGCAACCCGCTCGCGGTACTGCAGTACTTCCGCGCCTCGGTCGAGGGCGGCCTGATCCGGCCCTCCTGGGGACGCTGGATCGTCGACCTGGACGGCCTGGCCAGCGTCCGCCTGCCCACCGACGTCGTCGCGTTCCTGATCGCGCGCCTCGAACAGCTCAGCGCGCCGGTCCGCACGATCCTGATCGTGGCCGCCGCGCTCGGCGTCCGCTTCGACCCGACGATGCTCAGCGCGGTCAGCGGTGCCTCCGCCGAGGACGTCCGCGTCGCGCTGGACGAGGCCGGCCGGCTGCGGGTCGTCGAACGGCGGGGCGGCGCCGACTACGGCTTCGTGCACTCCGGTATCCGGCGCGCGCTCCTGCGCGGCGCGGACCGGCTGCAGCTGCGCGCGGTGCACCAGACCGCCGCCGAGATGCTCACCCCGCGCGACGTCACGGGCCCGGTCGACCCCGGCCGCATCTACGCGGTCGCCCGCCACCGGATGAACGGCCAGGTCGAGCGTGACCCGGGTGCTGTGGTGCAGGCCTGCGCGGACGCCGCCCGCCAGGCACTGGCCGACTACTCGCCGATCGACGCCGTCGGATACGCCGACGAGGCCGAGCGCGTCGCGACCACCTACCGCCTGCCGCTCCCGTACCGCTTCGACGAGCTGATCGGCCTCGCGCTGCACCAGAGCGGCCGCTACGCCGAGGCGCTGGACCGGCTCTCCTCGGCGATCGACCGGGCCGGTGACCCGCTGGAACGCGGTCGCCTGCTGATCGACGTCGGGCAGGTGCACCTGAGCCGCTGGGACCCGACGGCCGCCGACGAGGCGTTCGGCTGGGCGCTGTCGGTGCTGGGTCACCCGCTGCCGCGCAACCGCACCGCGCTCGCGCTCTCCAGCGGCCTGTCCGCGCTCGTCGCCGTCGCCCGGATGCGCACCGGCCGGACCGAGCGCGCCGGGCGGATGGGGGGCACCATCACCGGGCCGGAGCGGGAACGCAACCGCCTGGTCGCCCGTGCGCTGGTCGGGCTCGCGAACAGCGCGCAGTTCGGCATGCGGCCCCGGCAGATGCCCACCTACGCCCTGCGGGCGCTGCTCCCAGCCGCCCGGATCGGGCCGACACCGGAGTACGTCGGGGTGTTCGGGCTGCTCGGGATGGCCAGCGCCGCGACCGGACGCCGGCGCATCGCGCGTCGGTTGTTCGCCCGCGCCCACCAGGCCGCGGACGCGCTGGGCCAGCCGCAGCTGACCGCGCAGACGGCGCTGCACGAGCAGGACGCCCGGTACCTCACCGGCGACAACGCGCCCGACCGGTCCGCGGCCCTGCTCGGTGAGCGGGGGCAGTGGCTCGACCTGTTCCTGTATCTCAACGGCACCGCGGTGTTCTGCTGGCAGCGGCTGATCCGTGGGGACGTGGTGACGGCGATGGCCGCGTACCGCGGCGGAGCCCAGCGGTTGACGCTCAGCGATGAGGACGATCCCGCTTTCGCACTGGTCGGTGCCGCCGTGACCGCAGCGTGCGGCCGGCTGACCGACGCCCACGAGCAACTCGCCCAGCTGCGCGAACTGGTCGCGGCCCGCGAGGGCGACGTGTCGGGCCTGCGGGTCAACGCGGCGATGACCGAGACCCAGGTCGCCGTGGAGTCCGGCGACCTCGGCGAGCGGTTCGATCACACCCTGGCCGGGTTCGCGTCGATGGGCCTCGAACCGGACGCGTTGCTGCCGATCCAGCGGACGGTCTACGTCTATGCGGCCTACGGGCGGCTCGAACAGTGTCGGCGTGACCGGCACCGCCGCCGTGCCGAGGGCGGCGCCGCGCAGAACGTCGGAATCAAGGACGAGAAGCTCGACGCCGCGCGGCGGGCCGTAGCGGACCTGGCCACCGCCGCACGGGGGCGCAGTTTGCAGGCGCACGCGCTCGTCGCGCGGGCCGAGCTCACGCGGCTGGAGGGCAACCCGGCGGGAGCGCTGGAAGCCGCGCACGCGGCGGCCGGTCCGATCCGGGCGGCCTCCTCGGCGCTGGCCGAGTACGAGGCGGCCCGGGTGCGCGCGCGGGCACTGCTGGAACTCGGAGACCCGGGCGCCGCCCGGCGAGCGGCCCGCGACGCGATCGACCTCGCGACCGAACACGGGTGGCCGCACCGGTCGGACTGGGTGCGCCTGGAGTTCGAGCTGGCCGGCGAATCTCCGGTAGGCACGTACGACCCCGACTGGGACATCTCGCGCTCAGCAGCCGACCGGGAGCGGCTGGCCGCGTTGGAGCAGGTCAGCAAAGCCGCCGCCGGTGAACTGGACCTGCTGGGGCTGGCCCGGGTGGGCCTCGACGAGTCGATCAAGATCCTGCGCGCCGAACGCGGGCTGCTGTTCCTGATGGACGAGGAGACCGGGCGGCTGGAGCTCTGGCTGGGCCGCAACGCGCGCAAGGAGGACCTGGTCGAGTCGAGCGGCTACGCGACGACGCTCGTCGACCGTGTCCGGATGACCCGCCACGAACTCGTGATCACCGGCCCCGAGGACGGTGCGGCACTGGGCTCGGCGAGCGTGCTCGAGTACGGGCTGCGCAGCGTCGTCGTGGCGCCGCTGGAGCTCGACGGTCACCTGCTGGGCGTCGTCTATCTGGACAGCCGGGTAGCGACCGGTGTGTTCCGGCAGAAGGACGCGGCCATCCTCACCGCGATCTGTACGCACGTGGCCGCGGCCTTGGAGACGGCCCGTGCCGCCGAACTCGCCGCCGGCGTCCGCGCCGTGCAACAGGAGCAGAAGACCGCTGACCTGCTGCGGATCGCGATGACCAGCGTGTCGGGGACGCTGGACCCGGCGATGGTGCTCAGCCGGATCCACAACGCGCTGCGCGCGATGCTTCCGTGCGACGTCTCCTGGCTGGTGGAGCAGGACGGGGACGGGACGCTGCGGCTGTCCGGCGAGGCCGGGTTCGAACACGTCAGCCCGTCGACGTTGAAGCTGCTGCTCACCGTCGACAGCCCGATGGTCGTGCCGATCGACGGGCCGTCGAGTTTGCTGGTGGTGCCGCTGACCGTCGCGGAGAATCCGCCGACCCGGATCGGCGTGGTACTGCTGGCCGCCGACGGTGAGGACCGGTTCCGGGAGAGCCACCTCGGGCTGGCGGAGGCGCTGGCCACGCACGGCATGACCGCGTTCCAGAACGCGCTGCTGTTCCAGGAGGTCACCCGGCTCGCGACGCTCGACGGCCTGACCGGCGTGGCCAACCGGCGCCACTTTTACGAGGAGGCTGGTGCGATCGTCGACGCGGGCGGCCCGACCGCGGCGATCATGGTCGACATCGACCACTTCAAGCAGGTCAACGACGGTCACGGCCACGGCGTCGGCGACCAGGTGATCGCGGAGGTGGCCTCGCGGTTGAAACGGGTGCTCGACTCGGGCGGCTGGCTCGGCACCGGGCTCGCGGAGAGCGGGCCCGCCGGCACGGCGGCCGCGCTCGGTCGCTACGGCGGCGAGGAGTTCGCGGTCGTGCTCGGGGGTGCCGCCGCCGAACGGGCCGCGCGGGTGGCGAGTTCACTGCACGCGGCGGTGCGCGAGCTGCCGGTCGAGACGGACGCGGGTCCGTTGCCGATCACTGTGAGTGTCGGCGTCTACAGCGCTGCGGGCACTGATCTGTCGGCGTTGCTCGGGTCCGCGGACGAGGCGTTGTACGCCGCGAAACGCGGTGGTCGGGACCGGGTCGTGGTGGGGAACCGGGCCCTGCCGGTGGACGCTCAGGACAGTGCCTGAGCGCCCACGGTCGGATCAGTACTGCGGGCCCACCGGTCGGCCCAGGCCGCCCTGGTCGCCTTCCGGATCCGCCGCGCCGGCCCGGAGCTGACCGCCCGACGGGGTGCCGTCGGCGCTCTCGGCCAGCGGAGCCGGTCGGCCGACCTCCTCGGCGAGCCGGTCACCGACCTCGTGCTCGGTGAGCGCGGGCAGCATCGAGTCGGTCACCGCACCCTCGGCCAACTCGGAGTAGGCCTCGTGCACCTTCTCCTCGATCGTCTCGCGGGGGACCTCCCCGTCGTAACGCTCGTCGAACTTGTCGGTGATTCGATCGAGAACACGGTCCGTGTCCTCGAACGGGTTCTGCGTCGTCACGGCCGTTCTCCCTCCACAGGCGTTGTTTTCGCCCTACCCGGCCTCTGCGAGGGATAACGTGAACTTTTAGGGTCGGAAGGTCACCCGGGTGGCGTACTGGTTCTTCACGAACGCCAGCTGAGAGGCTCGCGTGATCAGGGTCGACCCGCCGTTGAACCGCAAACCACGGAAGTCGACGTCATCGAGCGGGCCGTTCGGGTTGCCGGTGATCACCGTCGGTAGTCCCCGGGGTGTGCCGGCGAAAGTTGTGTCCGTGACGTCCACTCCCGTGAGCGAGCCCGAACCGGTGACCTCGAAGCCCAGGTAGCGCTCCTGGCACTCCTCGATCCGGATGTCGGAGTAGTTGACGTCGTGCACGTCGCCGTCGTCGCGCACGAAGATCGAGATCGCGTCGCGGGCGTACGGGTCGCTGCGTGCCAGCTTGTGGATGATGTCGATGTCGTCGTACGAGACGCCGGTGATCGGTGCGCCGGTCTCGCGTCCGATCTCCAGGCCGTTGCCCGCTCGTCCGTTGAACACCACGGAATCGTGGACGAAGATCTGGCTGGTCGGGCCCATCCAGGTGTCGTCGGACATGCTGCTCTTGATCGCGATGCCGTCGTCGTAGCTGCGGACGAACGCCCGGTCGACCTCGACGTTGCTGGACGCCACGACGTCGATGCCGTCGGGGGTGCCGGTGTCGTCGTCGTCCCGCCAGTTGATCACCTTGATGTTGCGCAGCGTGACCTGCTGGGACTTTCTCGTGACGACGCCCCAGTGCTTCTGGCCGAGGAAGATCGGGCCGTCGATCGTCACGCCGGTGGAGTTGTTGATCCGCAGCGGACGCCCGTGGTCGACGACGGCGGTGGAGTCGACGATGCCCCGCCCGGTGACGGCGGTGCCGTCGGCGCCCGGGCCGCCCTCGCTGTCCGAACCGATCCGGACCTTGCCACGCAGGATCGCGCCCCCGGCCAGGTGGAGCCGCGTTCCAGGGGCGACCGCGTAGGTTCCGGCGACACCCACGCTGCCGGGAACGATCTGCCCGGCCGCGTTGACGGTCCAGTAACCCGGGCCGACGTACTTCGTGGTCGCCGTGTCGCCGGTCGGCGGATTGTTCTCCAGCGGGTTCGCGAACAGGAACAGCGGCGGGTAGCCGTCGGTGTCCGGATCGATCTCGAAGCTGTACGAGCCGGCGACCGGGATCGTGAAGCGGAACGTCCGGGCCGCCAGTCGCGTCACGCCGATGGCAGCGTCCCGGGGTCGCAGGACCGGCGTCCGGGAGTCCTTACTGGTCGTCACCGTCACCGTGACCGGGCCGCCGCCGAACGAGAAGTTCGTGAAGGCACCCAGACCGGTCGGGTGGACGAAGCTCGGTTGCCCACCGACCGAGACCGTGTACTGGCTCGTACCCGGTGCCCCGGCCGGTGCGGGGTAGGTGACGACGGTGGCGGCGTGCGCGGGTGCCGCTGCCACGAGCATCCCGGCGAGCACGAGCGCGGCGACGGCGAAGCGTCGTAAGTAGTTCATGCCTGTGGCGAACGACGGGCGTCGCGCGCAGTGATGGCGGCGGACGGTTCGGCCATTGCGGACTGACCGGAGCGCCCATTCGCTTCGGTGGGCGTGAGTATCCATCCGCGAACGGCGTCGCACGCGCCGGGGGAGCCTGATCCCCCGAAGGGTTTATCCGCCCGTCGCCTGTCCAGTTTGAGTCGCTGTATGTCTACTGCGAACTTCGCCTGCCGGGTGCCAAGAATGTCATCGGCGGGGCTGAACCATCCTCCGCGTATTTCCGTGGTGACCATGCGCTATGGGTCACTCGGCGTACTTACCCGGGGTGAGAGGGGCGTTCCGATGCGTGCGGGTTTGGCTCTTGCCGTGCTCGTTGCGGCTTTGGCCTTCGGTGTCCCCGCGGCAGCGGAGCCGCCACCGTCCGGCGGTGCCACGTGCCCGCCCGGAGAGGACTGTTCGGTGAGCGCCGAGCGGCCCGGCTCGGGTCCCCGGCCGCCGGCCGAACGTCCGGCGCCGGGGCCCGGGCCGACCGGTCCGGTCGAGCGTGCGTGCAACAACCCGGCGTTCTGCCCGCCCCCCGAGGGCCAGCCGCCGGAAGCGGAGACCGCCGAGCAGGTGGCGCTCCGGGAATTCGCGACGATCCCGATCAAGGGCCCGCAGATCGGCATCGCGCCGGACCCGGACGGCGCCGGCCTCGTCGGGCTGCCGGTCTGGCTGTGGACCGCGGTGACCCCGCAGACGTGGGGTCCGTTCACCGCGACCGCCGCCGTGCCCGGGCTGACCGTCACGGCCACGGCCACCGCGACCCGCATCACCTGGAACATGGGCGACGGCAAGCAGGTCGTCTGTGACAACCCCGGAACGCCCTACCTCGCCTCCTACGGCAACAAAGCGTCGCCGAACTGCGGATATCGCTACACGCGCGCCGGCGAATACACGGTCACCGGCACGACCAACTGGGTCGTCAACTGGACCGGCGGTGGCCAGACCGGCCAGATACCGCAAACGCGAGAAACCACGACCACGATCCAGATCGACGAACTTCAGGTGGTGACGCAGTGAGCCACACCGCGACGCAGACCCCGGTCACGTCCGGGCCGGTGCCGGCGCCCCGGGTGGTCGGGCAACGGCGGGTGCGCGGCGGGCACCTCGGCCTCGCCGTGGCGCTGGTCGCGATCGGCGGGCTGCTCGCCGCGTTCGCGTTCTACGCCGCCACCCGCACCGGCGACTTCCTGGCCGTGCGGCGCCCGGTCGCCGCCGGCGCCACGATCACCGAGCAGGATCTCGCGGTCGTGCAGGTCAACAGCGCTGCGGGGTTGACGCCGGTGCCTTCGTCCCAGCGCGGCAACGTCGTCGGCAAGCGCGCCAAGGTCTCGCTGGTACCCGGCACGCTGCTCACCGCCGATCAGCTCACCGACACCGAGCTGGTCGGGCCCGGTCAACAGCAGGTGGGTATCGGGCTGAAGCCCGAACAGATGCCCGCTTCGCAGCTGCGGCCCGGTGACAAGGTGCGATTGGTGGCGCTGGCTGCTCCGAACTCCACTGATGACTCCACTGCGGACGAAACGTTCACGGCCACCGTCGTCGGAGCCTCGCCGCGGCGGGAGAACCAGGAACGCACCGTGGTGTACGTCGCGGTCTCTTCGGCCGACGCCGCGCGGGTCGTCGAACTGGCCGGGGCCGAGCGGCTGGGCGTCGTGCTCACGGGGACGCGCTGATGGCGCTCGTCGCACTGGCGTCCGCCAAGGGCTCGCCCGGCGTCACGACGGCCGGGCTGGCGTTCACGTTCTCGTGGGCGGCGCGCACGGTGCTGGCCGAGTGCGATCCCTCGGGGGGATCGGTGCTGGCCGGGTACCTGCAAGGGCAGGTCGAGGGTGGGCGCGGTCTGATGCCGCTCGCCGTGGCCGATCTCCGTCACTCCGGTGCCAACGACCGGTTGGAGAGCGAGTTCTGGGCGCAGCTCGTCGATCTCGCGCCTCCCGGCCGGCAGCGGTTGCTGTTACCCGGGTTGACCGATCCGGCGCAGTCCGGCACGTTGGCGCCGTTGTGGAACCGGTTCGCCGGGTTCTTCGCACAGTTGGAGTTCGGTGAGCCCGGGTTCGACGTGGTCGTCGACTGTGGTCGGTTGGCCGCGCCGGCCACTCCGTGGCCGCTGCTCTGGGCCGCCGACGCCGTGCTGCTGGTCGTCCGTCCGACGCTGCCGTCGGTGTCGGCGGCGGTGCCGACGCTGTCCGCGATCCGGGCGCAGCTCAACGAGCGGACGGCGAGCCTGTCGTCGCTCGGGCTGGTGTTGACCGGTTCTGGGCCGTACTCGGCGTCGGAGGTGTCGGGGCAGCTCGGAGCGCCGGTCGTGGCGACGCTGCCGGACGACCGTCGTACCGCTGACGTGCTCGCGTTCGGTGGGGACGTGCGGCTTTCGCGCCCGCTGCTGCGTGCGGCGGCGAGCGCGGAGGGGCGGGTGCGTGCGTTGATCGCGGATCACCGCGAGCAGGTGCCGCGCCGTGCGGTGCGCAGGGAGATGGGGGCTTCCCATGTCCTCGGATGACGCCGCGCCGGTGGATCCGCTGGCGGTTCCCCCTCCGGGGTACGACGCCCCACCGCCGGCAACCGGCTTCCCCCGTCCGCCGGAGACCACCCCGGTCTCCGGCGGTCCCCTGCGCCCAACCTTCTTCCCACCCGACCCACCCGCCCCACCGTTCGCGGACCCACCGCCCGGCCGTCCGGTGTCGGGCGGCCCGCCGCCCGGCGCCTCGCCGTTCGGTCGTCCGGTGTCGGGCGGCCCGGTGTCGGGCGGTCCGGTGTCGGGCGGTCCGGTGTCGGGCGGCTCGCCGTTCGGTCGGCCGGTGTCGGGCGGTCCGGTTGTCGGTGGGCCGCCGTTGGGCGGTCCGGATGCCGGTGGGCCTCCGTTGGGTGGGCCTCCGTTGGGTGGGCCTCCGTGGGATGGGTCGATGTTGGGTCAGTCGGCGGCGGGTGCCGGTGAGTCGCCGGGAGGCCGATCGGGGCCGAGTGGGTATGCGGGGGCTGCGCGGGTGGGATCGGTGGCAGCGGGGTATCCGCCGCCGTCACCGGCCGGGCCCTCGGCAGCGGGCATGCCGTCGAGCGCGCTGCAGTCCGCGCTGCCACCCGTGCCCCGCCGCCCGTCCGAAGCTTTCCGCGTCGACCGACAACCCCACCCCGAGAGCCCGCCGCGCCTGGGCGGAACCGCACCCCCCGAGGGTGCACCGCGCGGAGGCGGTGGCTTGCCGCTCGAGGGTGCGCCGCGCCTGGGCGGCGCCGCGCTGCCCGAGGGTATGCCGCGCGGAGGCGGTGGCTTACCGCTCGAGGGTGCGCCGCGCGGGGGTGTGGGCTCGCCCGGGGGCGAGAACGACGCGGTGGTGTTCTTGCCACCGTCGGTGGTGGAACAGCCGGGCCAGCGGCGGCTGCCGCCGCCCCCGCCCCACCTGCAGGGTGGTCCGGGGCCGCGCCACGCGGCCCCGATCACCGCCGCCGTCGACTACTCCGCGGTGCGCCTGCTCGGTCGCCAGATCAGCGAACGCCTCTCGATGTGGCTACGCAACCATCCCGACGCCGCAGAAGACGACCGCCGCCGCGAACGCGACCGGGTCGCCGGCCAACAGGTCGCCGAATGGGTAGACGCCCAACGCCGCGCAGGCGTCCCCCTCGGCGCCGGCGACGAACGGGCCCTCCTCGACGCGGTGGTCGCCGACCTCGTCGGCCTCGGTCGCCTCCAGGCACTGCTCGCCGACCCGACCATCGAAGAAGTCCACATCCTCGGCTGCGACCGCGTCCGCATCACCCGCCGCTCGGGCGCGGTCGAATCCGGCTCCCCGATCGCCGAATCCGACGACGAGATGGTCGAGATCCTCCAGACCGCGGCCCGCCGCGCGGGCTCCACCGAGCGGTCGCTGTCGACCTCCCGCCCGGTCCTGGACCTGCAACTGCCCGACGGTTCCCGGCTGGCCGCCGTCTACCAGGTCTCCCACCGCCCCTACGCGGTGATCCGCCGCCACTCCACTCTCGACGTCACCCTGCCGGATCTCGCGGGCGGGCGCGGTGACCTGTCGGAGATGATCGACCCGCTGATGGGCGAGTTCTTGTCCGCGGCCATGCGCGCGGGCCTGAACATCATGGTCGCCGGCCTCGCCGGTGCGGGAAAGACCACGCTCCTGCGCGCACTGGCCGCCGAGATCCCGCGTCAGGAAGCGTTCGTCGTGCTGGAAGAGTCACGAGAATTAGGCCTGCACGCCTCCCCGCGCCACCCGTGGGCGATGAGCTTCGAGGCGCGCGAGGGCCACGGCGAACGGGACCTGGCCGGACGTCCGGCCGGTGAGGTCACGATCGCCGACCTGATCCCGCTGTCGCTGCGCCTGGGTGTGCTGCGCGTGATCGTCGGTGAGGTCCGCTCCCGCGAAATCGTGCCGATGCTGCAGGCGATGACCACGAGCCGCGGCTCGATGTGCACGATCCATGCCCGCACCCCGCAGGCGGTGACCGAACGCATCATCGAGCTCTCGCTCTCGCACGGCAAGGACATGACCGTCGAACTGGCCCGGCGTATGGCCGGCAACGCCCTCGACCTGGTCGTCTACGTCACCGTGCAGGACGAGACGCCGATCGGCGGCCGCAAGCACCGCTTCGTCTCCCACATCGAGGAGATCGACGGTGTCTCCGGGGACCGGGTCGCGACCACCACCGTGTTCGGTCCCGGCGCGGACGGGCGCGGAGTGCCGCGGCACCTGCCCGGCCGCATCCGTGACCAGCTCCTCCGGGTCGGCTACGACGCCCGTGCGCTCGCCGGCTGGATCGAGGCCGGCCACGGCGCATGGCGTCAACCGCTGGAAAGCCTTCTCAACCGTATTCCGACGACGACCGCGGGGGTGATGGTGTGAACCTGCGACTGATCGCCGGAATCGGTGGTGCGCTGGTCGTCGGCGGTGTCGTGCTGGGCGTGTTCGCGCTGATCGGCACTGCTCGGCCGCCGCGCCCGACGTCGTCTTCGGTGTTGTGGTGGCGGCGGGTGTGGAACGGCGAGGGGCTGAGCGCATCCGACCGACGTCTCCGAAGGATGCTTTTGGTCGGTTCACTGGCAGCGGGAGTGCTCGCGTGGCTGTTCACGCGGATGCCGATCGCCGGGTTGCTGGCCGCGGTGGCGGTGCCCGGCGTGCCGTGGCTGTTCACGGTGGGTAACAGCGAGAAGCGGGCGATCCAGCGGATCGAAGCGGTCGGGGAGTGGGCGCGGCGGCTCAAGGACATCTCCGCGACCGGGGTGGGGCTGCAGCAGGCGATCGTGTCGTCCACGGCGACCGCGCCGGCCGCGATCTCGACCGAGATCGGGACGCTCGCCGCGCGGCTGCAGGCCGGGTGGAACGGTCGGCTCTCGCTGCTGAAGTTCGCCGACGAGATCGCCGACCCGGTATGCGACCAGGTGGTGGCCGCGCTCATCCTGCACCTGTCGGACCGGGGTGAGCACCTCGGTGACGTGCTCAACTCGATCGCGTCGGCGGCGTCGGCCGAGGTGGCGACCCGTCGTGAGGTCGAGGCGAAGCGGACGCAGCCCCGATTCGCGGTGCGTTTCCTCACCGGTTTGACGTTGCTCGTGCTGGTCTACGGTGCGAGCCGCCCGGACTACATGGCGCCGTACGGCACCACCACCGGGCAGCTCGTGATGGCCGGACTCGGTGGCGTCTTCATCGCATTGCTGGCGTGGGTGCGGGCGATGAGCATGCCGCCGCGGGCGCCGCGGTTCCTGTCCGTTCCCCAGGCGGGTGACCAGTGATCGCGGACTGGCAGTTACCGGCTGCGGTACTCGGCGGCGCGGCCGTGGGTGGTGGTGCGTTCCTGTTGGTGCGGGAGGCGTTGCCGGCGGTGCCCGCGTTGGGTCCGGCGTTGCGTCGGCTGCATGCCACGCCGACGGTTTCGTCCCCGTCGTCCCCGTCGCTGCTGTCGGGGGTGGCCCGGCGGATCCGTGTTCCTTCCCGTGACCTGGCGTTGCTCGGGCGGACGCGGGAGCAGTACCTGCTCTCATTGCTGCTCTCCGCGTTGATCGGGTTGGCGACGCCGCCCGTGGCCGGGTTCATCTTCGCGGCGGCGGGGATCGAGTTGCCGGTCGCGATCCCGGTGGCGGCCGGGCTGGTGTGCGCGGTGCTGTTCGTGGTGGTCGCGCACCGGGACGTCGTCGAGAAGGCGGCGAGCGCGCGTGGCGAGTTCATCCGGGCTGTGTGTACCTATCTGGACCTGGTCGCGCTGCAGCTCGCGGCCGCGCACGGGCCGGTACAGGCGCTCGAGCAGGCCGCGACGGTGTGTGACGGCTGGGTGTTCCAGCGGATCCGGGAGGCCCTGGTCCGGGCGCAGCTGCAGATGCGGTTCCCGTGGGCCGAGCTGCGGCTGATGAGCCAGGAGATCGGCGTCGCCGAGCTGGGTGACGTCGGCGCGATCATGCAGTCGTCGGGCACCGAGGGTGCCCAGGTGCAGCACACGTTGCGGGAGCAGGCCGACTCGCTGCGCGACCAGATCCGCACCACCGACCTCGCGAAAGCCGAGTCGATCACCTCGCGGCTCGACATCCCGGGGGCTGCGCTGGTGTTCGTGCTCGTCCTGTTCGTGCTCTATCCGTTCATGACCCGCATCTGAGGGAGTCGCATGATCAAGGTGTACGTGGCGCTGTGCCTGCGGGTGCAGGAGCTGACCCGCGAACGCGACCGCGGCGACGGCCCGGTGCCGACGTCGATCATCATCGCGGGGCTCGCGGTGCTGGCCGCGGCGGTGGTCGCGTGGGCCACGACGAAGGCCAACAACGCGATGAACTCGGCCCCGTAAATGCCGCTCCGTGGCCCGGTTCCCGGTGACACTGGCCGCCGCCGAACCGGCGTCGGTGGTGCCGCGGTGCGCGACGGCGGGCGGCGCGGTGGCGTCCGCCGGGGTGGACGCTTCAGCTGGGCACGGCGGGAACGTAGGAGCGACCGCGGGTCGTCGCCGGTGGAGTTGGCGATTCTCGCGCCTGCGGTGTTGCTGGCGTTGTTCGCGTCGATCCAGGTCGCGGCGGTGTTCATGGCGCGGTCGGTCGCGTTGTCCGCGGCCCAGGAGGCGGCGACCGCGGAGCGGGTGGCGGGTGCCCCGGCCGGTGCCGGCGAGGACCGTGGCCAGCGGTTCCTGTCGCGGGCTGGTGACTGGCTCGACGCCGGTCAGGTCGGCGTCCAGCGGGACGGCGAGCAGGTCACGACGACGGTCACCGGTCAGGCGATCTCGCTGATTCCGGGGTTCACGTTCACGGTCACGGAGACGGCGCGCGGTGAGGTCGAGCGCTTCACGACGGACGACGGGGGTGCGGGACCGTGAGCGGGCGGGGTGGCTCGGCCGTGGGCGGGCGGGGTGGCTCGGAGGCTTGCACGCTTTGGCGTGCCATAGCCCACCAAGGCGTGCAAGCCTCGACGGCCCGGGACGCGGGCGAGCGGGGCTCGATCGCCGTGGAGTTCGCCATCTTGGTGCCGGCGTTCCTGCTGTTGATCGCTGTGGCTGCGGTGATCGGGCGGCAGACCGTCGCCCAGACCGCGATCGAAGGCGCGGCCCACGACGCGGCGCGGGCGGCGTCGATATCGAGGACCGCGGCCACCGCGCAGAGCCGCGGGAACGAAGCGGCGAAGAGCGTCCTCGACGCGCAGGGTCTGCACTGCGACCCGGTGACGATCACCGTCGACACCGGCGAGTTCGCACGTCCGGTCGGACAGGCGGCCGCGGTCACCGCGACGGTTTCCTGCTCGGTGGCCTTCTCCGACATCGCGATCCCGGGCATGCCCGGGAACCGAACGTTGTCAGCGACCTTCACCAGCCCGCTGGACGTCTACCGGAGCCGATCATGACCCCCCGCCCGTCCCCGGCGCCGCTCGCGGTCGCGGCGTGGGACCCGCTCGCGGCGCCGGTCGCGGGCGCGGTGCGGGACACGGGCGCGGTGGCGGTGCCGGTCGCGGTCGCGTCGCCGGATGCGGGCGCGGTCGCGCTGCCGGATGCGGTGGCGGTGCGGGACACGGTCGTGGTGTCGAATGCGGTGCCGGGCGCGGTTGCGGCGTGCGAACCGCTCGTGGTACCAGATGCGGTCGCGGTGCGGGACTCGCTCGTGGCCGGTGGGGCGGGCGTCTCGGGGGATGCGGGGCGGGTGAGCGTGTTCCTGGCGATCGCGCTCGCCGGGGTGCTGATCCTGATCGGGATGGTCGCCGACGGTGGAGCGCGACTGCGCGCGATGCAGCGCGCGGACAACGTCGCCGCGGAAGCCGCACGCGCCGCCGGCCAGGGAATCGACGGGGGCAAGGCGATCCCGGGCGGCGAGAAGGAGCTGGACCCCGAGCTGGCGAGTCAGGCCGCTCGGGAGTACCTCGCCGCGGCCGGCGTGCCGGGCACGGCGGTGGTGGGAGAGGGCGGGAAGCAGGTCACCGTCGAGGTCACGATCACCCGGGACACCGCGATGCTCAGCCTGATCGGGATCAACACGATCCAGGTCACCGGCCGTGCCACGGCTGTGCTCCGCACCGAATGAGCAGGAGGCGAGGATGAGTTCTCCATCCACGACCCGGCGTCCGGGTCGGGGCGAGGGCCCGGCGGGCCCCGGCGGCCCAGGCGGTGGCGGCGTCCCGGGCGACGGCCGCGGTGGGCGGGCGCGGCAGGTTTTGTCTGGGGTGGTCGCGCTCGGGGTGCTGCTCGGGGCGCTGGTCGGTGTGCCGGTGCTGCTGGCGGTGCTGGGCGGGAACCCGCTGCCGGATCATGTTCCGTCGTTGGCGGAGGCCGGGGAGGCGCTGACGTCGCCCGACGACGGGACGCTGTTCCTGCAGGCCCTCGCGGTGGTCGGCTGGGTGGGATGGGCGACCTTTGCGCTGTCGGTGCTGGTGGAGCTGCCGGCGGCGGTACGACGCCGTCCTGCGCCGCGGCTGCCCGGGTTACGCACCCAGCAGCGGATCGCGGCGACGCTGATCGCGGCGGTCGCGCTGATCGGGAGCTCCTCGGCGGTGGCGAGCGCCGCGACCCCACCAGCCCAGGTCTCGATCGGGACCGCACCGGTCACCACCACCTATACGGGCACCGCCCCCTGGTCCTCTGCCACCCCCCGCCATTCCCTCCCACCCGACCTCGCCCCGCCCCACGCCGCACCCCCCGAAGGCGCGCCTCGCGCCGCGGCGCCGCCTGAAGGCGTGTCTCGTGCCGTCGCGTCGCCTGAGAGCGCGTCTCGTGCCGCGGCGCCGCCTGAAAGCGCGTCTCGCGCCGTCGCGTCGCCTGAAGGCGCGTCTCGCGCCGTCGCGTCGCCTGAAAGCGTGCCTCGCGCCGCTGCGCCCTTCGATGACGCGGCTCGGGGTGGTGGGTCGCGGACGGCCGGACCTCATGGCTCCGCGTCTCGTGATGTCGCGTCCCGGGATGCCGCTTCGTTGGGCACGGCGCCGTTGGATGCGCGGCGGGCGGAAGCGGCGCTACCGGAGGGCCGGGCGGCGGGTGCGGAGGCGTTGCCGCCGTTGCCGGTGCGGACCGTGGTGTTCGGGGGAGTGCCGGGTAGTGCGGTTCGGCCGGTTGCTACCGGGGGCGAGACCTATGTGGTCGCGCCGGGGGATCGGTTGGCTGACGTTGCGGCGCGGTTCCTCGGGGACCCGGATCGGTATCCGGAGTTGGCCAGCGCGAATAGTCTGTCCGATGCGGACGAGATCCGGCCTGGGCAGCGGATCGTGCTTCCTTCGCATGCGCGGGATCGCGGGGCGTCGCAGTATGCGGCGGGGCCCGTGCAGAAGGCGGGGGACAGCTACGTCGTTGCGCCCGGGGACCAGTTGTCCGACGTCGCCGAGCGGTTCCTCGGGGACGCGGACCGGTATCCGGAACTGGCTACCGGGAGTGGGCTCGAGGATCCGGACGACATCCGGCCTAGTCAGCGGATCCAGTTGCCGCCCGGTGCGCAGGATCGCGGTTCCGACGCCCACGCCACCGGGCGGGTCGACGCCGCCCCCGACTTCAGCCCACAACCGCCGACCCCAGCCCCGGGAGCCCCAGCACCGGGCAACCCTGCCCCGTCGACCCCGAAGACCCCCGCCCCCAGGACGCCCACCCCCGCACCATCCGCGCCAGCCCCGAGCGCCCCGGCTCCGTCCACCCCCGCACCAGGCCAGGGCGCCCCAGGCACAGCCGCCCCGAGCACGCCCGCGCCCCGCTCAGCGGCGCCGTCTACCCCCGCGCCGTCCACGGCCGCCCCGAAGACGCCCGCCCCGAAGACACCCGCACCGGGCCACGGAGCACCCGGAACAGCCGCGCCGTCCACCCTGGCGCCGACCGCGCCGCCAGCACCGAGGACGCCCGCACCGGGCGAGGGCGCCCCGGGCACTGCCGCGCCGAGCGCCCCCGCGCCCAAGACAGCCGTGCCCAAAACGCCCGCGCCAAGCGCCCCGGCCCCCGGGACGGCCGCGCCGTCCAGGCCCGCACCGGGCCAGGGCGCACCGGGAACGGCTGCGCCGTCAGCGCCCACGCCGTCCACGCCCGCACCCGGCCAAGGAGCCCCCGGTACAGCTGCGCCACCCGCGCCCGCCCCCGGGACCGCTGCGCCACCCGCGCCCGCCCCCGGGACAGCTGCGCCCAAGGCACCAGCGCCCAGGACGGGCGCGCCCGATGCGCCCGGCCCCGGGACGACCGCGCCGTCCGCGCGTGCTCCGGGTGGGACGGCTCGGCCGGGGTCGGGGGAGCTCACGGCCGCCCCCGGCGGCGTCCGGCAGGAGCCGGACAACCCCCAAACCCGACCCGCCTCGCTCAACGAAGGGCTCTCGCCACTTCTGCCGATCGGTGTCCCGCTCGCCGGCGCGGGCCTGCTCGCGGCCCTCGTGCTGGCTCGCAGCCGACGCCAGGAAGCCATCGTCGGCCGCCACCGCCGGCACCGCGGCCACGGCAAGAGCAGCGACGGCACGAGCAGCCACGGCACGAGGGGCCACGGTAAGAACGGCCACGGTAAGAACGGCGACGGTAAGAACGGCCACGGCACGAGCGGCCACGGCAAGAACGGCGACAACAAGAAGAGCACTCCGAAAGCACCAACCGTCGCCCGCGACGGCTTCATCGCCGCACCCCCGCGCCCCCGAACCTCCCTCGAAGCCCCACCCGCAGCCAAACCCGACGCCAACAAGCGCCTCGACGCCGCCCTCCGCGCACTCTCCACCGCCCTGGTCGACCGCGAGGGCGACGCGATGCCCGACGTCACCGGTGCGTGGATCGAGCGGGGCGTCGTCCGGCTCGTGCTCGACCGTCCGTGCGCCGACCCACCCGCACCCTGGACGGGCAGCGAACTGTCCTGGGAGCTCCCCGCCGACGCGGACCTACCCGACACGACCGGCGTCCCCGCCCCGCTGCCGATGCTCGTCACCGTCGGCACCCGCAGTTCGAGCCCGCTCCTGCTCGACGTCGAACGCCTCGGCGTCATCACGCTCACCGGCGACACGTGGCGCGCCGACGACCTTCTCCGCTACGTCGGCGCGGAGCTCGCGGGCAATCCGTGGAGCGACGACCTCGAGATCCTCGTCGCCGGCCTCGACGAGGAGCAGACGAACAACCTCGTGATGATCGGCGACGGCCGGATCGAGCCGGTCCCGACCATCGCCGACGGCATCGGCCGGATGCGCCGCCGCGTGTCCCAAGCGCTGGGCGTGGAACCCGACGCCCCCGGCCGCCACGCTGCCAAGGACGAGACCGACGACGAGTGGGCACCCACCGTCCTGCTCGCCTCCGATCCCGACCTCGAAGAAACCATCGCGCTGGGCGAGCTCGACGCCGAACTCGCCACCACCGGGCGGTGCGGCGTCGGCGTCGTCGCATCCATTCGCGGTGACCTGGGGCGGTGGCCACTCGACATCACCGGCGAAGGAGCCATGTCGGCGAACTTCATCGGCGTCCGCGATCACGAGCTGCTCGCGGCGCGACTCTCCCCCTCGCGGCTGGGGAGCCTCGCCGAGCTCTTCGTCGACTCCGCCCTGGTGGAGAAGACCCCTTGACCTCAACCGAAGTTGAGTTTGCATGATCTTCGACGACGCGGAACGCGAGTACCTGTCGGACCAACGGCTCGGCCGGCTGGCGACCGTGGATGCCAAAGGCATCCCGCAGAACAGCCCGGTCGGCTTCTCGGTCGACTACGAGGCCGGCACGATCGACATCGCCGGCTGGAACATGGGCGCGAGCCGGAAGTTCCGGAACGTGCGACAGCAGGGCGGTGTCGCGTTCGTCGTCGACGACATCGCCTCGGTGAACCCGTGGCGGGTGCGCGGCGTCGAGATCCGGGGCGTCGCGGAGGCACTGACCGAGCCCCAACGCGAGATCATCCGGATCCACCCGCACTGGATCTTCAGTTGGGGCCTGGACGACCCCGACCACCCGAAGGGCTGGATCCGCCGACTCGCCACCTAACATGTCGAATGGGTCATCGGGGTTGGGAGAAGCATGGGGCTGGTCGTGGGAGTCGACGTGGGCGGTGCCCGCATCGCGGCCGGTCTGGTCGACGCCGATGGTCGGGTACTGATCCGGCAGACCGTTCCCACTCCACCGCGCCCCGCTGACCTGGTGCCCTGCGTCCAGAAGCTGGTCAGTGGCTTTCGGGGCGGATACGCGCTCTCGGCGGTTGGGTTGGGAGTCGCGGGCTTCGTCGACCGGGACCGGTCGACGGTGCTGTTCTCGTCGCTGGCGGGCTGGGCCGACCTGCCGATCGGTGCCGAGCTCGAGCAGCTGCTCGCCATTCCGGTCGTCGTGGAGAACTCCGGCAGCGCCGCGGCCTGGGCGGAGGTGCGCTTCGGTGCCGGCATGGGGGAGAGCAGCCTCGTCAGCTGCGTGATCGGCACCGGGCTCGGGGGAGGCTTCGTCGTCGACGGGCACCCCTACCGTGGCCGGTTCGGCGTCGCTGCGGAGTACGGGCACATTCCGGTGGTGCCCGGTGGGCTGCCCTGCGGCTGCGGCAACCGCGGTTGCTGGCAGATGTACGCGTCCGGAGCCGCGTTGGCGCGCGAGGCCCGCGAGCTCGCGAAAGCCGGCGCGGAGCAAGCCAAGCCGCTGCTGGAGAAGACCGGTGGCGACGTCGACGAGATCGGCTACCGGGTGGTCGTGGCAGCCGCGCGGGAGGGTGATCCGACGGCCGTCGCGATGGTCGAGAAGCTGGGCCGCTGGCTCGGCACCGGGATCGCGACAGTGGCGTCGGTGCTCGACCCGGGGCGCGTGGTGATCGGCGGCGGGCTGGTCGCGGCGCTCGCCGGCGTGGCGGTTCCGCCCGACAGCGAGAACCTCGAACTGCTGCTCGAACCCGCGCGTGACGAGTTCCGCCGCAGCCTGCCGGGGCGCGGATACCGGCGGGAGGCGAGCATCGAACCCGCCCGCCTCGGCTCCGACGCCGGCCTGATCGGTGCCGCGGACCTGGCCCGCTCCCGTTTCCGGAGCTGACGGCCGTTTCCCGGCAAAGGACCCGTACCCCACCTCGCGGTCCTCCCGGGTACCACCGAACGGCGCCGCGATGTCCACCATTGGGCCCTCAGGTCGGGGGCACTTCGTCGCAGAGCGGGTTTGGTGGCACTACGGGGCGGTACGGATGGCCGCGTATCTGCCATGGTGTAGCGGTGTTCGGGTGCTCTCGTGGACGACAGTCCGTTCTCGACGGTCGCGTCGATGCGCACGGCTGCCATCAGGGCACTCCCGTCGTAACGCTCGGGAAGTCGTGACGTTCTCGCCCGGTTCCGGCGACAAACGTGCGGTCAACCACGACGGCGCGCTCCCCGGTGCTGCCGAGGACCGTGAAGAGGCACGACGCCGCGCCGCGGCGTTCTCCGCGCACCGCAGAGCGGTGTGCCGTGACGAGCTGTGCCGCGCCTCCGCCGCCTGCGGCGTGGGCTGGCTGATCGTCTACCAGATACTGGCCCTGTTCGCCGAGGACAGCTGGGCAGCACCGCTGGTCACCGACGCCCTCTACCTGTTACCGATCACCGCCGCGGCGATCGCCGGTGTATTCGCCGCTCGCGCCAGCAGTGGCCGCATCAAACGGGTCTGGACGTGGCTGGCGATCTCCCACATCTGCTGGCTGATCGGCGAGCTGGTGTGGAGCGTCTGGGGCGTCTGGCTGTCCGAGGACCGGCTCGGCGCGGTGGCCGACACGGACAAGTCGATACCACTGTCCGATGTCGCCTACACGATCTCCTATGCCGCGCTGGTGCCGGCGGCGTGGATCGGCTTCGTGGAGACCAGGAAACTCTGGCGCGCGCGGGCCCTCGTCGACGCGGCCCTCGTCGTGCTCGCTGTCGGCTCGATCGGATGGCGTCTGCTCAGCGGCTCCGACCCGGTACAGCCGGACGTCCTCGTCGACCTGGCGTATCCCGCGGTCGGCCTGCTCTTCGTCCTCGCGCTGATCGGTGCGGGCCTGTCCGGCCACCGCGGCATCCCCTGTTCGATCCTGCTCACGATGATCGGGTTCGGAATCGGCGTCGCCGCCGACGCAGGCTACGCGTTCGCCGACGCGAGCAACTCGTTCACCGACGCGAGCCTCGTCAACCTCGGCTGGCAGGCGCAGGCCGTCTTCCTCACGCTGGGAGGTCTGGCCGCGATCCGGCACCCGGACGTGGAGCCACCCATGGAACGGTTCGACCACGATCGCGCGTTCGGCGCGGTCCTGATCTCCGGGCTCGTCGTCGCGCTGCTGGTAGGCGTCGACCAGATCCGCAACCACAAGGTCGACACGGTGTGGCTCGGGGTGACCGCGCTGGTGCTCGCCGGTCTGCTCGCGCGCCAGGCGCTGACGACGCGCGAGCGCACCCGTCTCGCCGAGCAGCTGGACGAGGCGCTGCAGGAGCAGCGGCGCACCGCGGTCACCGACGGGCTCACCGGCCTGTACAACCGGCCGTTTTTCCAGGCGCTGCTGGGTGTGGAGGCGCGGCGGGCGCTGCACGGCAACGGGCGCGCTGCGTTGATCCTCGCCCAGCTGGACTCGTTCGAGGAGGCCAACGACGCCGGCGATGCGGTGTTGGTGCAGGTCGCCGACAGGCTGCGAACCGCCGCGCGCCCCGGCGACGTGCTCGCGCGCTACGGCGTCGAGGAATTCGCCTGTCTGCTGCCCCAGACCGACGAGGAAGCCGCGATGGAGGTCGCGGAGCGGTTCCGGCAGGCGCTGCGGCGCACGTCGATCGTCGTGGGGAGCGGTGAGTCGGTGGCGGTGACCGCGTCGTTCGGTGTCGCGACCGCCACCGGCCACGAGGTGCTCGCGGAAGAGGACGACGAGCCCGTCCTGGACATGGACCGGCTCGTGCAGGACGCCGACCGGGCGCTCAACGACGCGAGGGTGCGCGGTGGGGACCGGGTCGTCGTCGCTGGTCGGGCCGACCGTCGGACGCTCGCCGACGACGTCGACGTTCCGGCCGAGCTGGCGTGGCTCGCCGATCGGGTCGACCGGGTGCTGAGCGACCACGAGCACAGCACGGCGGTGGCGCGGTGGTGCTTGCTGGTCGGCGGGTATCTGGCGCTCGATCACATCGAGTTGCGGCAGGTCGTCGCTGCTGGACGGCTGCACGACATCGGAAAGTTCGGCGTCGGTGCGGCGATTCTGCGGAAGACCGATCCGCTGACCGACGCCGAGTGGGGGGCTTTGCGGTGCCATCCGGCGGAAGGGGCGCGGTTGCTGCGCGGGGTCGGTGGTCACGCGGCGCTCGCGCCGTTGGTGGCGGCGCACCACGAGCGGTGGGACGGGCTCGGGTATCCCGAGGGCCTGAAGGGTGAGGACATTCCGCTCGGGGCGCGGATCATCGCGGTGTGTGACAGTTGGGCGGCGATGCGGGTCGACCGGCCCTATGCCCCCGCGCTCGACGCCCGCTCCGCCCGCGACGAGATCGAGCGCGCCCGAGGCACCCAGTTCGACCCGATCGTCGTCGACGCGTTCCTGGCGTTGCTGGATCAAGACCTAATAGACGACCCCCTCCCTCTTTGAGGGCGGCCCGCCCAGAACGACGCTGCCAGGCGAGCGCGAACCCTTGAGTATTCAGCTATACGCGGCGGGTCCGCGCTCGACTGGCAGCGCCGTCCTGGGCGGGCTCCAGGTTCAGACAAGTGCGCGCGCCTGGCGGCGCTTGAACAGCAACAGCATCAGGTGGACGCTGAACGCGGCGACAGTGGCGCCCAGTGTGTTGAGGAGGACGTCGTCCACGCTGGTGACGCGACCTATCGCAAGGGCGTACTGCAGGATTTCGACGGTGATCGAGGCGGCGCAGGCAATGGCGGTGACCGTCCGCACCCTGAGTGACCACCGTAGGGCGGAGCAGGCGCCGAACGCGGCGAACACCAGCAGGTTGCCGCCGATCTGTTCGATCGCGACCGCGGGCGCACCCCCGAGCTGATCGATCAGCCCGACCAGCGGCACTGACTCCACGGACCTCCCTGACCCCCGCGGAGTCAGGATCATCCACAGCCAGGGCGCGGTCCCCACCACCATCCCCACCTCGGCAACCGAATACCGCCACGCATGCCCGGTCCCGGGCTGCGCGAGCCCGGGAGTGGCCGCGCCGCGCCGGCTGCGCCATCGGGCCAGGGCGACGACGACCGCGGCGGCGGGCAAAAGTGCCAGCGTCGCCACGAGAACGACGCCGCTCCACGCCGCACCGACCATGGGCGGCATCGTGTCACAGGCGGAATAGTTGACACGTCATCTACATTAAGAAGGGAAACAACCCGAGGGAGGCTCCCGATGCCCGCAGTGACCGTCGAGAACCCGCTGCTCCTGCCGAGGATCACGCCCGTCGACCCCACCGCCGACCGTCCACGCCTCGTCAGCAGCGTGACCACCGCACCGCAGGGCTACGAGGGCGAGGGCTTCCCGGTCCGGCGCGCCTTCGCCGGCGTCGACCTCCGCGCCCTCGACCCGTTCATCCACATGGACCAAATGGGCGAGGTCGAATACGGCGCCGGGGAACCGAAGGGCACGCCGTGGCACCCGCACCGCGGCTTCGAGACCGTCACCTACATGATCGACGGCGAGATGGCCCACCAGGACTCGAACGGCGGCGGTGGCCTGATCACCAATGGCGACACCCAGTGGATGACCGCTGGTGGGGGCATCCTGCACATCGAAGCGCCCCCGGAACACATCGTAGCCAGCGGCGGTCTGTTCCACGGGCTGCAGCTCTGGGTGAACCTGCCCCGCTCGCTGAAGTTCGCGCAGCCCCGCTACCAGGACATCCGTGGCAGCAAGGTCGCCCTGCTCAGCAGCGACGACGGGGGAGCGCTGCTCCGGGTGATCGCCGGTGACCTCGACGGCCACGCCGGCCCCGGCAGTACCCACACCCCGATCACGATCGTGCACGCGACGCTGAGCCCGGGAGCCAGCGTCACCGTGCCGTGGCGTCCGGACTTCAACGCGCTGGTGTACGTGCTCGGCGGCGACGGCACGGTGGGGTCGAAGCAGCGCCCGATCCGCTCCGGGCAGCTCGCGGTGCTCGAGGACGGCGACTCGATCACTGTCGCCGCCGACGCCAAGCAGGACTCGCGTCACCCGAACTTCGACGTCGTCCTGCTCGGCGGGCAGCCGATCCGGGAGCCCGTCGCGATGTCCGGCCCGTTCGTGATGAACACGCGCGCCGAGGTCGTGCAGGCGTTCGAGGACTTCCGCGCCGGCCGCCTGGGCAGCCTCCCCGCCGCTCACGGCGCCTGAACGAGGTGGCGGAGGGCTCGCTACGACGAGCCTTCCGCCACCTCGTTCCTAGCGCGAACCCCCGTCGGGGCCGGGAGTATGCGGCTGGGGACGAATTGCGACAGCCACTTCGTCCGCACCACGGCCAAGGGGCCGATGATCGCCAGTACCAGCACGTAGCCGGCCGCGAACGCCGCCACCCGCGCGTCCAGGCCCGCGCCGATCGCGAGCGTTCCGAGCACGATCGAGAACTCGCCCCGGGTCAGCACGGTCACCGCCACGTTCGTCCCGGCACGCCGGTCGAACCCGTACAGCCGCGCCGCCCCGAGCCCGGCGATCGCGTTCAGCACGATGGTGAGCACCACCGCGACAGCGATCGGCATCCCCACCGACACGACGTCACCGGGATCGATCGTCAACCCGAACGTGAAGAAGAAGATCGCGGCGAACGCGTCCCGCAGCGGGTGCACCAGCGCGGTGACGCGCTTCGCCTGCGGCGTCGACCCGATCACCAGCCCGATCATGAACGCACCGATCGCGTCCGAGACGCCGAGCTCCTCCGCGGCACCCGCGACCACGACCGCGAGCCCCACGAACATCACGACGAGCAGCTCGTCCGCACGCACGTCCAACAGGCGCGACACCAGCCGCAGAACCCCAGCGCGCCAGCCCGAACAGCACCACGAGGAAGACGAACGCGATCCCGAACTCCGCCGCAGCCGCCGCGGGCGACGAAGCGTCGCCCAGAACGGGCTGCAGGGCCGCCAGGTAGAACGCCAGGAACACGTCCTCGACCACGATGATGCCGAGGATCAGCCGCGATTCCGGATTCCGCAGGCGACCGAGTTCGATCAGCAGTTTCGAAACGATCGCCGACGACGAAATGCCGACGACCCCGGCCAGCACGAACGCTTCCCGTGTTCCCCAGCCCAGTGCGAACCCGAACGCCAGGCCTCCGCCGATGTTCAGCACCAGATAACCGAGCCCGGCGGTCACCAATCGGCGCCCGCCGAGCACCAGATCGTCCAGGTGGAATTCGAGTCCCAGATAGAACAGCAGGAACACCAGGCCGAGCTTGGACAGCAACTCGAAGTGACCCGGGTCGGAAACGAGCGCGAGCCCCGGCGTGTGCGGGCCGAGCAACACCCCGGCCAGAATGAACAGCGGAATCGTCGGCAGCCCGATCTTGGCGCCGAGGCGGGCGAGAATTCCGGCGGCTAAGAACGCCCCGCCGAGCGCGAGCAGGATCTCTCCGATGTGCATCAGACCACCGCCCCGGAATCGGCTCGAACCGGCTGCTTCTTCGAGGGCGAGCCACTACCGCGGACCCGTCCCGGCCACTTCTGCTCGAGGACGACGGCGAGCGGCGTCGCGGTGAACGCGGACGACGCGGTACCGACGATCACGCCCGCGAGCAGCGCGATCGCGAAGTCGGTGAGCGAGTCACCGCCCAGGAACGCCAGCGCGCTCAGGATGAACAGCGCGCCGAGACCGGTGTTCACCGTGCGGGGCACGGTCTGCAGCACCGCTTCGTTGGCTACGTCGGCGAAAGGTGCCAAACGATTTTCGGAGCGCAGCCGGTTCGCCCCGCGCCAGCGTTCCCGGACACGGTCGAAGATCACTACCGAGTCGTTCACCGAATAACCGATCACGGTCAGCAGCGCGGCCAGGAACACCCCGTCCAGCGACTTCCCCAGCCAGGCGAACAGACCAACGACAATGACGACGTCGTGCAGCAGCGCGAGCACCGAGGAAACAGCGAACGTCCACCGGAACCGAATCACCAGGTACGCGGCCTGAGCGAGCAGCGCGACCGCCAATCCGATCAGCGCCTTGGTGCGCAGCTCGTCACCCAGCGACGGTCCGATCTGCTCGTCGCGAATGCGCTCCACCGAACCGGCACCCGCATCAGCGAGCGCGGTTCGGATCTGCTGCTCCTCGTCGTCCGTGATCTTTTCGGTGCGCACACTGACGTCGGAATCGCCGGACTCGACCACCACCGCACGCGGGAAACCCGCGTCCGTGACGGCCTGACGGGCATCACCGATCGAAATCGACTGCGACGTCGTGTACTCCATCAACCGGCCGCCGGTGAATTCGACGCCGAGGTTCAGTCCGCGAATTCCGATGCCTGCGAACGCGAGCACGACGAGCACGGCCGACACCGACAGGAACACCCTCCGGTGCCGCATCACGTTGAAGTTGCGAGCGGTGATCCACCGTTGTACCCGGCCCGGTCCGGACAGTCCCGTCCACTGCGGGTGCCGTCTGATCCAGGGCGACGCCACGAGCAGCTCCATCAGCACGCGGGTGAACAGCAGCGCGCTGACCATCGAGGCGAGGACACCGATCGACAGCGTCACGCCGAAGCCGCGGACCGGGCCCGACGCGAGGAAGAACAGCAGTCCCGCGGCGAGGAGCGTGGTGACGTTGGAGTCCGCGATCGCGGAGAAGGCGTTCTTGAAGCCGCTGCTCACGGCGGCCGGGAGCCCCCGCTTGGACACGCCGCCGGCGAAGTCCTCGCGGGATCGTTCGAAGATGAGCACGCAGCCGTCGATCGCCATGCCGATCGCGAGGACGAAGCCGGCTAGGCCGGGGAGGGTGAGCGTGGCACCCAGCGCGGTGAGCGCGCCGTAGGAGAGCACGCCGTAGCCGGCGAGGGCGATTCCGGCGACGAGGCCGGAGAGCCGGTAGACCAGCAGCAGGAAGCCGATCGTGAGGGCGACGCCGAGGATTGCCGCCTCGGCGCTGGCGCGGATCGCGGTCGCGCCGAGGGTCGGGCCGACGGTGCGTTGCTCGACGGTCTCGACCGGTACCGGGAGGGCGCCGGCCTTGACCAGCAGCGCCAGGTCGGTGGCTTCGGCCTTGGAGAACTGGCCGGTGATCTGGGTGGAGCCACCGGTGATGCCGACGTTGCAGCGCACGTCTTCACCGACCTGGGGCGCGGAGACGATCTCCTGGTCGAGGACGATCGCGACGCGGCGGGTCGGGTCGCCGGACGGGGAGCAGGCGGCCTGGCCGGTGACGGTCTCCCAGGCCCGCTCGCCGGCACCGCGGAAGTCCACGGTGACGAACCAGCCCAGGCCGCTGGTGGCGTCGAAGTTCGCGGCGGCGTTGGCGATTCCCTCGCCGGTGAGGGCCGCCGTGCCGAGCTTGAGCGGCACGCCGGTGTCGTCCTTGAGCGTGATCTCCTGCCCCGGATCAGCCGGAGCCGCCTTCACATCCGGCGCAGCACTCGCGTCGGGAGATGCGGAAGCGGACGGATCGGGGGTGGGGAGGGCGGATTGGTCGTAGCCGAGTACTGGGCGGACGGTCAGTTGGGCGGTGCGGCCGATGACCGCGGCCGCTTCGGCCGGGTCCTGGACACCGGGTAGCTCGACGATGATCCGGTTCTCGCCGGATCGGGTGATCGTGGGCTCGGTGACGCCGAGCGCGTCGATCCGTCGGCGGAGCACCTCCACCGTGCGGTCGGTGGCCTCGGCGTTGGCCTTGGTGGTCGACGTGTCGCTGGTCTCCAGCACGATCTGGGTGCCACCGCGCAGGTCGAGACCCAGCCGTGGACTGGACGTAACGGTCAGATAGATCGAGACGGCGACGATGGTGCACGCAAAAACCGCGCGCGCCAGGGTGGCGCGTGTCATGAACGGTCCTCCGGACGAGGGCAGGAACCGGCGCGCGGCTCAGGTGCCGCGGGCCGGACGGCTCAGATTCGTCCGGAGGAGGGTGGTGCTCGGGTGTCGGGCAGGCCCGCGGGAGCCGGCGGGGCACGGCTGGGTGCACCGGCCAGGGCGGGCCCGGCGGGGAGGATCGGCTCGATCAGGCCGAATCGTGCCACGGCGATGGCCACCGGAAGAAGATCCGGCTGACCTCGATGAACGGCCGCGGACGCGGGCTTGGAGTTCTCGTGCTGACCGTTCGGCCGCACGCGGTTGGCCGCCCCACTGACCGCCCCGTGCCCAGCCGCCCGCGCGGTAGCGGGAACCGGCGTGGCGCCGTACCCCACCGAGGTCGCGGCCCCGGGGGCCGCCGCCCCGCCCAACCCCACGGCCGCCAACAACGCCGCACACAGCGCAAGCACGAAGCGCGCCCCGCGCACGCCGAGAAGCGACCGGGGAGGTCGCTGGTCGGGGGCGTGCGTCATCGGCTGCGTAATCCCTCGGGGTCGTCCGCTCGAAGGTGGCGGTGACCACCACACTACGTGAGGAACAGGTCAATCAATGTCCGCGTGACGCTGGAGCGCCAGCACACACACGTCGTCCTCCAGCGACTCGCCAGCGGTCATCCCCGCTGTGACCTGCGCGATCACTGTCTGAGCAGGAACCACCCCCGGCCCCGCGACGATCCGTGACAGCAGCTCGACGAGTCGCTCCTGCCCCAGGTCCAGATCGACGCTCCGCCGCTCGATCAGTCCGTCGGTGTAACACAGCAACGTGCTGTTCCCGGGCATCGTCAGCGTGTGCGTGGCGTACGCCCGCCCGACCGACGCGCCAAGGATCGGATCCGCGCTCTTCAGCACGCTCACCTCGGCGGCGGCCTCCGCCTCCGACACCGCCAGCAGCGGGAACGGGTGCCCGGCGTTGGCCCAGTCGAGCCGCCCCGTACCCGGGTCGTACAGACACACGATCGCGCTGACCAGCGTCCCACTCGGATAAGCGACCAACATAAGACGGTTCAACCGACTGAGCACCGCACCCGGATCGGGGTGCTCGAGCATGTAGCCGCGGTTGACCGCGCGCACCTGACCCATGGTCGCGGCGGCCTGCTGGTCGTGCCCGACGACGTCACCGATCGACAGCGCGATCCGCCCGTCGGGCAGCGGGAACGCGTCGTACCAGTCACCGCCGACGTCGATCCGGTCGGCCACCGCGAAGTACTCGGCCTTCACCGCTCCGCCGGGCACGTCCGGCAGCTCGGCCGGCAACATCGCCCGCTGGAACAGCTCCAGCAGCAGCCGCTCGGCCGCGATCTCCTCCCGCGCCTCGGCGACGTCCCGCTGCGCGGCGACCAACTCACCCTGCGTCGCCTCCAGTTCCCCTTCGGCGGCCTTGGCGTCCGTGATGTCCTGGATGACGCCCCACAAGCCCACGACGTCGGCCTCCGGATCGTCGTCCGCGCGGACCGCCTCACCGTGGATGAGCATGTCCCGCACCGAGCCGTCGGCCCGGATCATCCGGGTCTCGGTGGTGTACGGCGCACCGGTCAGCACGGCCCGGGTCTGCACGGCGTACATGCGGTCGAGGTCGTCCGGGTGGACGTGAGCGGCGACCTCCTCGTCGGACGCCGGCGGCTCGTCCCGCCCCATCAGCGCGCAGAGCTCCTGCGACCAGATGTACCGCCGGCCGGTGAGACTGACCTCGAACCCGGCGAGCTGCGCGATCCGCTGCGACTCCAGCAGCCGGTGCGTGACCCTGGCGGTGGCCTGGAGCTGCTCGGCCTCACGTTCCAGCTGCTCCAGCCGGTTCCGCTCGGTCACGTCGGTGATCACCGCACCGACGCCGGTGACGTACCCGTCGGCGCCGCCCGACATCCGCACCGGGAACGCGTCGACAGCGAAGTGCCGCGCCGCGCCCGACGTCGTCGTGATCGGTAGTAGTTCGTGCCGGACGGTCGCCCCGGAAGTGAGCACCGTACGCAGCCGCGCAACCAATTCCCGAGGGACGTCCGGCAGGACGTCGTCGAGAGCGCGGCCGAGGTGCTCGGCGGCAGACCGGCCGGTCAGCGCGGCCAGCGACGTGTTCGCCCGCACGAACCGCAGGTCACGGTCGAACAGCGCGATGCCCACCGGCGCCGCCTCCACGAGCGGATCCAGGAGTGCGGTGGCCCGGCGGGCAGCGTCGCCCAAAAGATTGTCGACCCAGGCCACCGCCGCGACGGTCAACCCGAAGAAGACCACGGCCCACACCCACCGGCTGCTCGCGTCGGTCCGACCCGGCTCCTGCACGACGAACGCGGTGGCGAGCGACGCGGTCGCGACAGCGGCCGCCACCATGCCCGGAGCCCGGCCCCCGATCACCGTCGCGCCGATCACCGCGTACAGCAACAGGAAGCCGGGGATCACCTCGCCGGTGGGCGTGCTGACGATGACCAGGCCCGCGGCGAGCGGCAGCAGGACAGCGACGAGCCACCGGCCACGGCCGGCGATCCAGATCCGCCGTCTGCCCTGCAGCGTGCGCCGCAGCAGTGTGCGCCTGGCGAGCTTCACTCCGCTCCGTCCGCCAAGGCCTCCGTCGCTGAGACCGGGGCGGTCAGCCTAGCTGGCGGAGGCAGACCGTTTCAGGCATCGACTCGAGCGCCGCGAGGACGTCGTCGGAGAGCACACCGGGAATGTCGGTGACGACGTATCCCAGCTCGCCCCGGGTGTTCAGCAGCTGGCCCTCGATGTTGACGCCGTGCTCGGCCAGGATGCGGTTGACGGTGGCCAGCACGCCCGGCGTGTTGCGGTGCAGGTGCGCCAGCCGGTGGGTGCCCGGGTTCTGCTCGAGGCTGAGCGGCGGCAGGTTGACGCTCAGCGTCGTGCTGCCGGTCTCCAGGAAGCTGCGCAGCTTGCCGGCGACGAACCGGCCGATGTCCTCCTGCGCCTCCTCGGTGGAGCCACCGATGTGCGGGGTCAGGATGACGTTCGGCAGGCCACGCAGGTCGGACTGGAACTCGTCGCCGCGCTTCTTGGGCTCGTGCGGGAACACGTCGACCGCGGCACCGGCCAGGTGACCGCTGACGATGTGGTCGCGCAGCGCGCCCTGGTCGACCAGGAACCCGCGGGACAGGTTGAGGAAGATCGACCCCGGCCGCATCCGCGCGATCTGCGCCTCGCCGAACAGCCCCGCGTTGCCCGGGCGTCCGTCCACGTGCAGCGTGACGACGTCGGCCCAGTCGAGCAGGTCGTCGAGGCTCGTGTACCGGCGGGCGTTGCCCAGCGCGAGCTTGTCGGCGGTGTCGAAGAACCCGACCGACATGCCCAGCGCCTCGGCGACGACCGACAGCTGGCTGCCGATGTTGCCGTAGCCGACGATGCCCAGGCGACGCCCGCGCACCTCGTGGCTGCCCTCGGCCGACTTGTCCCAGACACCGTCGTGCAGGGAGTTGTTCTTCTCGGTGAGACGCCGGGTGAGCGCGATGATCTCGGCCAGCGCGAGTTCGACCACGCTGCGCGTGTTGGAGAACGGGGCGTTGAAGACCGCGATACCGCGCCCGGCGGCGGAGACCAGATCGATCTGGTTGGTGCCGATGCAGAACGCGCCGATCGCCAGGAGATCCGGGGCCTTCTCCAGAACCTGCTCGGTGACCTGTGTCTTCGAGCGGATGCCGAGCAGGTGCACGCCGGAGAGCGCGTCGATCAGCTCCGACTCGTCGAGGGCGCCGGACCGGGCGTCGACCTCGACGCCGGCCGCACCGAGGATCGCCTCGGCATGGGGGTGCAGGTTCTCGAGCAGCAAGGCCTTGAGCATGGCCCTATTGTCACTCGCTTCCGCGCGGACCCGAAATCCCGCCCTCTTCGAGCGCGAAGAGCAGATCGAGACCCACCGTCACCATCGCCTTGCGAACCATGGGCGGAGCGTTACGCAGCGTCGTCAGGCGGCTGTTTTCGGCGGTGAGGTGGTGCAGCCGGACGAGGAAGCTGAGCGCCTGCGATCCGATGAACGTCACACCGCCGAGGTCGACGACGACGTCGGCGGGCTGGGCCTCACCGGCGGTCGCGAGCGCGCCGTCGAGCGCCTCCATGACCAGGAGGTCGATCTCACCGTTGAGCGCGATCGTCACCAGGCCGGGCGCGGTCGTGACGGAGACGCGGGTGTCCGGGGCGAGCCAGCCGTTGCGGTCGTTCATGTAGGGGTTCCTCCTGCGGTGGCCCAGGGTGTTTCGGACACCACGAACCGACCGCGTCGCCAACGCGTGGAGGCCGTCTGCTCGACCCATGGGTCACGCGGGGGCGTGACTCGCGGTCATCTTAGTAGCGAGTGCGGGCACCGGTGTGACCGGCCTCTCCACCGGTTGGTCTTTGTGCGAGATCACAACGCGTAGCCGCCGACGCGGTGGGTACGGGGGAGAACATCCGAGAGCAAGGAGAGACGATGACGATCAGCGGTGAAGCGGGCGGTACCGGAGTCGACCCGGAGCGGCTCGACGACGACGATCTGTTCCGGGAGCTGCTGCGCCTGCACGAGACGCGCCACGAGACGCTCCGGCACGGCTCGGACGACGCGCTGGACGCACACACCACCCGGACCGCGGAGCTGGAAGGCGAGTACCTCCGGCGCTTCCCACAGCGCGAGATCGCCCCCGAGCGACTCCGTTCGGGGCGTGCCTAGCATTCGGGGATGCGCTATCTATCGCTGGGCAATTCCGGGTTGCTGGTGTCCGCGGTCGGGCTCGGCTGCAACAACTTCGGCGGGCGGCTCGACGTCACACGCACGCGCGCGGTCGTCGATGCCGCTCTCGACGTCGGGATCACGCTGCTGGACACCGCGGACGGATACGGCGGGCGCGGTGCGTCGGAAGAGGCGCTCGGCGAGGTGCTGGTCGGCCGCCGGAACGAGGTCGTCCTCGCGACGAAGTTCGGTCACCAGCGCAACGACATGGGGTACGGCCCGGCCGCCGGTTCGAAGGGTGGCCGGGCCTACGTCCGGCGTGCGGTCGAGGAGTCGCTGCGACGGTTGCGCACCGACCACATCGACCTGCTGCAGCTGCACACACCCGACCCGGTGACGCCGATCAGCGAGACGCTCGTGGCGCTCGACGAACTGGTGCGCGACGGGAAGGTCCGCTACATCGGGCACTCGAACTTCTCCGGCTGGCAGCTGGCCGAGGCCGCGCACGTCGCCCGTGAGCTGGGCACGGTGCCGTTCGTCTCGGCGCAGAACCACTGGTCGCTGCTGGAGCGTGACGTCGAACGCGAGGTCGTGCCGGCGGCGCGCCACTACGGGGTCGGCGTGCTGCCGTACTTCCCGCTGGCGAACGGGCTGCTGACCGGCAAGGTGCGGCGGGGTCAGCCGGTGCCGGAGAACTCGCGGCTGGCCGGGCGGGACGGGTACGTCACCGAGGAGAAGCTCGACCGCGTCGAGGCGCTGGCGAAGTGGGGCTCCGACTCCGGCCGCTCGTTGCTGGAGATCGCGATCGGTGGGCTCGCCGCGCAGCCCGGCTGCAGTTCGGTGATCGCGGGTGCGACGTCGCCCGAGCAGGTGCGGGCGAACGCGGCGGCGGGCGAGTGGGTGCCTACTCCGGAGGAGCTGATCGCTCTGAACGAGCTGGTACCGCCACGGGCCTAAGTTTTGTCGGTGGGGTGGGGGAGCATCGGGGCGTGCTCGTAGGACTGGTTCCGGCGTGGGGTGGTGGCGGGTGGCTCGCGGAGATCGATTCCGCGGGCCAGGTCACCGGCCCCGTGCGGTGGTGCGATGACGGGGCATCGCTGGCCCGCACGGTCGCCGAACGGGAGGCCGCCGACAAGCCGCGCTGGCTCTGGCCCACTGCCGCGGCCATCTACCCTGCGCTGCTGGCCGCCGGGGTCCGGGTCGAGCGCTGCCACGACCTCGAGCTCGTCGAGTCGCTCCTCGTCGGGTACGACGGGCACTGGGGCGAACCGCGGTCACTGGCCGCCGCGCTGGCCAGGGCCAGAGGCCTGCCGGTACCCCCCGACCGGCCCCCGCGCCCCCGCGACACCCAGCCGGTGCTGTTCGCGGCCGACGTCGAGGCGACAGTCGACACGACCGAGTCCATCGAGGTACTGGCCGAGGTCTACCGCGCCCAACTGCAGCGGATCGCCGCGGTCGAGCACCCCGACCGGTTCCGGCTGCTCATCGCCGCCGAGTCCGCCGGCGCGCTGGCCGCGGCCGAGATGGGGCACGATGGGCTGCCGTGGTCGGTCGAGCGGCACGACGCACTGCTGGAGTCGATGCTCGGCTCGCGGCCGCCTCCCGGCGACCTTCCTGTGCGCCTGCACGAAATCGCCGCCGACGTGCGGGCCGCGTTCGGTGGCCTGAAAGTCAACCCCGATGCACCTGCCGACGTCGTGCGCGCGTTCGGGCGGGTCGGCATCCAGATCCCGTCGACGCGGTCCTGGGTGCTCAAGCGGGTCGAGCATCCGGCCGTCGCGCCGATCCTCGCGTACAAGGAGCTGTCCCGGATCTTCGCCGCCCATGGGTGGAGCTGGCAGGACACGTGGGTGTCCGAGGGGCGGATGCGGCCGGAGTACGTGCCGGGCGGGGTCGTGTCCGGGCGGTGGGCCACCCGTGGGGGTGCGGCGCTCCAGCTGCCGAAGGTGGTGCGGCAGGCCGTGGTGGCCGATCCGGGGCACGTGTTCGTCGCCGCCGATGCGTCGGCGCTGGAGCCGCGGGTGCTCGCGGCGATGTCCGGTGATCGGCGGTTGGCGGAGTTCGCCGCGGCCGGCGATCTGTACACCGCGCTCGCGGCGGACGCGTTCGACAACGACCGGGCCCGCGCCAAGCTCGGGATGCTCGGTGCGCTCTACGGGCAGACCAGTGGCGAGGGTGGCCGGTTGGCTCACGTGTTGCGCCGTCGGTTCCCCGACGCGTTGGCCGCTGTCGACGACGCCGCCCGGGCCGGTGAGGAGGGCCGCCTGGTGCGCTCCCGCCTGGGCCGCACCTGCCCACCCCCCGGCCGCTCATGGGACTCCTCCCTCGACGGCGAGGGCTCCCCGACCGGCGCGGCCTCCCCGGCGACCGCCCCCGGCGGTGGCGCGGGCGGTGGCGCGGGCGGTGGCTTCGGCGAGGCCGAGGAGGGGGGCGAGGTGGAGCCCGGGGCTGCGGATCAGGCTCGGCGGGCGGCTCGGGGGCGGTTCACGCGGAACTTCCTCGTCCAGGCCACGGCGGCGGAGTGGGCGCTGATCTGGCTGGTGGGGCTGCGGCGGCGCCTGCGGCCCACCGCGCCCACGGGCGCGGAGCTGGTGTTCTTCGTGCACGACGAGGTCGTCGTGCACTGCCCGGAGACCATGGCCGACGAGGTGCGCGCCGCCGTGCTGGACGCGGCCGACGAAGCGCGTCGGCTGCTGTTCGGCGCGACGCCGGTGCAGTTCCCGCTCGACGTCGCGGTCGTCACGTCCTACGCGGAGGCGTGAGTCTTCGCCGCACCGGCTTCGAGGTCGGCGACCGCCTGGCGGTGCACCCGGCGCTCGATGAAGAACGAGAGGAACGGGATCGTTCCGGCGAGCATCACGCCGATGATCTTCAGCGCGGGCCACCGCAGCCGCATGGCCAGGTCGAGCGTCACGCCGAGGTAGACCATGTAGAGGAAGCCATGGATCGGGCTGACGATCGAGCTCAGCGAACCGTTGCCGCCGATGTATTTCACCGGCATCGCCACGAGCACCAGCACCAGCAGGCCCACACCCACGACGTACGCGGCGATCCGGAAGCGGGTCAGCGCCGACTTCAGTGAGGGGGTCACGGGGCGGTCTCCTCTGTCTTCGGTGCAGTCTTCGAAGGGGTGTTCAGGGACGCGAGATACGCGTTGTAAGCAGCCAGATGCTCATCGACCGGCTCAGCGCCGCCGCTGGCAGCCACCGGCTGCCACCGCCGCCGCACCCGCACGGTCCGCGGCCCACCACCAGCGCCACCATCCGCGCCAGCGCCAGCCGCGTCGGCAGCGCCACCCGCGTCGGCAGCGCCGCCCGCGCCGGCAGCGCCGCCCGCGCCGGCAGCGGCAGCGTCGGCAGCGCCGCGAGCGCCGCCCGCAGCAGCGGTGGCGGTGGCGGCCGCTGGGGGTGCGCCTGCGGCCGCCGCGGTGCCGGTCGCTGCGCGCGCGCCACGCGCGCTTCCGGCGACGCGTTGGGCGGCGTCGGCCGGGGGATGTAGTTCCAGGCGGAGCATGCGGAACCAGGCGTAGGCCACGAAAGCGGCGAAAGCGGGCCACTGCAAGGCGTAGCCGAGGTTCTGGGCGGTGCCGCCGAGCGAGTGAGCACGACCCCACTGCCACCACGCGAGCCCGAGACAGACCCCGATCAGCACGATCGCCACGACGTGGCGAACCAGCCACCGCCGGGAGAGAAGAAGCGACCGCACACCCGAAGGCTACTCGGATGCCTACGTCAGGTCGAAGAGTGCGTCCACCCCGGTGATCTCCAGGATCCGGGTAGCGGCCGGCGACGGACGCGACACCTGGAACTTCGCCCCGGCGTTACGCGACTCGTGCCACAGCGTCACCAACACCCCGAGCCCGGTCGAGTCCAGAAACGTCACCTCGGCCAGATCGACGGTCAGCGTCGCGGCAGGCCCCGCCTGCCGGAGCGCGGTAGTACCCGCCGACCGCAGCCGACCGGACGTGTCGAGGTCGAGCGCGCCACACGCGCGCAACACGATCTCGCTCCCGATCTGTTCGATCGTGAGCGACCACGGCGTGCTTTCCAGCGTCGGCTCCTTCCGGACAGAGACGGCGAGCCCGACTCTAACGGCGGCGCTCCCGTGCCGGTCGTACAGCGACCGAGGTCTGTCAGGCACCGGCATCGGGGTCCGCGTTCCGCTTGGGAGCGTAGTTGGGCACGTACTCCTGGCCGGACAGCTCGCCGATCGCGGCCACGATCTGGTCTGTCACCGCCCGGCGTGCCCTCGCCTTGCCTGCCTGACCCTTGTACTCCTCGAACGTCATCGGCGGCCCGAACCGGATTCCGACCTTTACCGGCCGCGGAATTCGCGTACCCGGCGGCAGCGCGCGCTCGGTGTTGATCATCGCGACCGGCACGACCGGCACGTCGGCGGTGAGCGCCAGCCACGCCACGCCGGTGCGACCCCGGTAGAGCCGCGCATCGGGGGAGCGCGTTCCCTCCGGGTAGATGCCGAACAGGCCCCCGGCCTTCAGCACGCCGAGGCTGGCGTCCAGCGCCTCCTGGGCGGCCCGGTTGTTGCCCCGGTTCACCGGCAGCTGCCCGGAGCTGCGCATGAACCGGGCGGTCAGCCGGTCGATCGGCCGGGTTCCGGTGAAGTACTCCTGCTTCGCGACGAAAACGACGTCCCGATCGAGGACGAGAGGCAGGAACACCGAGTCCATGATCGAGAGATGGTTCGACGCGAGAATGGCCGCCCCGTTCTCGGGGACGTACTGCTTTCCTTCGACCCACGGACGAAACGCGAGGTGGAGGATAGGGCCGCCGACCATCTTGCTCAGGCCGTACGCCATGGGGATTTCCTCCTCTGGCACCGCAGTGATTCGGGGTAACCCTACGGCTCCGAGCTTGCAGGCGTGGTGGCCGGGCAATGTGCAAGTTCGGGAAATAGTGACCCTTAGCACTTATGGGGCTACGGAGAGTTCTGACTCGTCCCGGTGGAGGAAGTCGGTGTCGCGGTGAATGGCGTCGTTCAAACTGGACAGCCGGGCACCCGAACCGCCCCACCGACCGGCCACGATCTCCGCGGCGATGCTCACCGCGGTCTCCTCGGGGGTGCGTGCGCCCAGGTCGAGACCGATCGGCGACGCCAGTCGCGCGGACTCCTCCGCGGTGAGCCCCGCCTCACGGAGCCGCTGCAGCCGGTCCTCGTGGGTGCGGCGCGACCCCATCGCGCCGACGTAAGCGGTGGGTATCCGCAGCGCTACTTCCAGTACCGGTACGTCGAACTTCGGGTCGTGGGTGAGGACGCACAGCACGGCCCGTTCGTCCACGCGCCCGGCGTCGGCTTCGGCCCGCAGATACCGGTGCGGCCACTCGACGACCACCTCGTCGGCGTCCGGAAAGCGTTTGGCAGTGGCGAACACCGGACGCGCGTCGCACACCGTCACGCGGTAGCCGAGGAACGAGCCGATCCGGGCGAGGGCGGCCGCGAAGTCGATCGCGCCGAACACGATCATCCGGGGCCTCGGGGCGAACGAGGACACGAACAGGGTCAGGTCGTCCCCGCGACGCTCGCCGTCGTGGCCGTAGTGGACGGTAGTCGTGCGCCCGGCCGCGAGCAGGCCGCGCACGTCGTCGGCGACCGCCTCGTCCAGGCGGCTCGAACCGAGGCTGCCGGCGAACCGGTCGGGCCAGACGACGAGCCGGCCGCCCACGCGGTCGTCGCCGGTCGGTGCCGCCGTGCTCGCGACACAGGTCACCACCGCGACCGGAGCGCCGTCGCGCACCGAGGCCACGACGTCGCCGAACTCCGGGAACGACTCGCGGTCGACCCGCTCCACCCAGACGTCGAGGATGCCGCCGCAGGTCAGGCCTACCGCGAAAGCATCGTCGTCGGAGACGCCGTAACGCTCGAGGCCGGGTGAGCCGGTGTCGATCGCGTCCTGGGCGCGCTCGTAGACCGCGCCCTCCACGCAACCGCCGGACACGCTGCCCACCGCGGTGCCGTCGGGGCCCACCAGCATCGACGCGCCCGCTGGTCGTGGGGCGCTCTTCCAGGTGGCTACGACAGTGCCGACGCCCACCGACTCACCGGCGTCCCACCAGCCGAACAGATCGTCGAGTACCTCGCGCATACGACATCACCCCGACACCACTATTACCCGTTCCGGGGGCGGACGCTACGCGTTGCTTCCGTTGTAAACCAGGCCGTAGAAGACGCCGCCGAGGACGAGGGCCCCGACGCCGATGAAGAAGAATCGGTTCCGAAGCGACATGCTCTTCAGCCACCTGCGCTGGAACCAGTTCAGCAGGAGCCCGGCGAGGATGACGAAGACGATGATGACGATGGCGCGGGGGTTGTTCTGCAGGCTGCCATCGTCCTGACCGAGCAGCACGTGACTCCTCCCGGTGACGAAGTACTTCCTCGAAGTTACGTGCGGGTCACGGCCCCGACCCACTCGCGCAGGGTATTGGGCATGAACGAACATGAGTTCATGGCATCCCGATGGAAGAAGGCGTCCCCGGCGCTGTTGGCCGGTGGGCTCGCGACGATGGGCGTCCTGCACTTCGTCGCCCCGAAGCCGTTCGCGCGGATCATCCCCAAGGCTCTGCCCAACCCGGACGCGCTGGTCGCGATCAGTGGTGTGGCGGAGCTGGCCTGCGCGGCGCTGGTGGCGGTGCCGAAGACCCGCCGGCTGGGCGCGCTCGCGTCGGCCGCGCTGTTCGTCGGTGTGTTCCCCGCGAACTGCCAGATGGCGGTCGACGCGAGCCGGACGTCGAACACGCAGTACAAGGCGATCGCCTACGGCCGCCTACCGTTCCAGGCCCCACTCGTGGCCTGGGCCCTCAGCGTCGCGAAGTCCAGTCGATGAGGTCGTCGGCGGACCAGGTGTTGATGACCTGGGCCGGGTCGACGCCGCACTGGGCGGCTCGGGCGCACCCGTAGGGCTGCCAGTCGAGCTGGCCCGGCGCGTGGGCGTCGGTGTCGATCGCGAAGTGACACCCGGCCTCGACGGCCAGCCGCAGCAGGCGCTTCGGCGGGTCGAGGCGCTCCGGCCGCGAGTTGATCTCCACCGCGACGCCGTGCTCGGCGCACGCCGCGAACACCGCGTCGGCGTCGAACTGGCTTTCCGGCCTTTTGCCTTGACCGGTGGATTCGCGGCCGGTCACCAGACGCCCGGTGCAGTGGCCGAGCACGTCCATGTGCGGGTTCTCGATCGCGCCCAGCATCCGCTTGGTCATCTTGTCGGCCGGATCGCGCAGCTTCGAGTGGATGCTCGCGACGACCACGTCGAGCCGGGCCAGCAGCTCGTCCTCCTGGTCGAGCGACCCGTCGTCGAGGATGTCGACCTCGATCCCCGTGAGGATCCGGAACGGCGCCAGCTCCTCGTTCAGCTCCGCGACGACGTCCAACTGCTTCCGCAGGCGGTCGGCGCTCAACCCGTTGGCGACGGTGAGCCGCGGCGAATGATCGGTCAGGACGACGTACTGATGGCCGATGCTGCGGGCGGCCTCGGCCATCTCGCGGATCGGCGAACCACCGTCGGACCAGTCGGAGTGCGTGTGGCAGTCGCCGAGCAGCAGCGATCGCAGTTCGGCGCCGGCCTCGTCGACCGACGTTCCCGCCGTGGCCTCCAGCCGACGCAGATACACCGGCTCCTCGCCGGCCAGCGACTCAGCCACGCAGCGGGCCGTGACGTCACCGATGCCCGGTAGCTTCTTGAGCGTGCCGGCCGTCGCGCGCTCACTGAGCTCGTCCGCGTCGAGCTTCTGCACCGCCGCGGCCGCCGAGCGGAACGCCCGGACGCGGTAGGTGGCTTCGTGCGCGCGTTCCAGCAGGAACGCGATCCGACGCAGGTCGGCGACCGGGTCACGAGTGGCGTCCGTCACCAGGTCACCGTACCCGTGTGAAACCCTTGCAGCATGACCACGCGGAAGAGCATCGAGTGCTGGCTGATGGACATGGACGGCGTCCTCGTCCACGAGGGTGTGCCGGTCCCCGGTGCCCCCGAATTCCTCGGGAAGCTGGTCGAAACAGGGCGTCCGCACCTGGTGCTGACGAACAACTCGATCTACACGCCGCGTGACCTGTCGGCGCGTCTGCAGCGGGCCGGTATCAACGTGCCGCCGGAGTCGATCTGGACGTCCGCGCTGGCCACCGCTCGTTTCCTCGACGATCAGCGGCCGGGCGGCACCGCGCACGTCGTCGGCGAAGCGGGTCTGACCACCGCGCTGCACGAGATCGGGTACGTCCTCACCGACGCCGACCCCGACTACGTCGTGCTGGGGGAGACCCGGAACTACAGCTTCGAGGCGATCACGACCGCGATCCGGCTGATCGACCGTGGTGCCCGGTTCATCGCGACCAACCCCGACCCGACCGGTCCGTCGCACGAGGGTGCGCTGCCGGCGACGGGGGCCGTGGCGGCGCTGATCAGCAAGGCCACCGGCGTCGAGCCGTACTTCGTCGGCAAGCCGAACCCGCTGATGATGCGGTCGGCGCTGAACGCGGTCGACGGGCACAGCGAGAGCACGGTGATGATCGGCGACCGGATGGACACCGACGTCATCGCCGGGATGGAAGCCGGGCTGGAGACCGTGCTCGTGCTGACCGGCGTCACTCAGGCCGCGGACGTCAACCGGTTCCCCTTCCGGCCCTCCCGCATCCTCAGCTCGGTGGCCGATCTGATCGACGAGGTCTGAGCCCGCGCCGCACATGGCACGATGGGTCGAGATGGCAGTGAACGAGCAGCCTGATCGCCGTCGTGCGGATCGCCCGGGCGGCGGAGATCGTCGTGTGGCGCGGCGGCTGGCGAACCGCCAAGTGGTCGAGGACGCCGCGCTGAAGCTGTTCGCGCAGAACGGGTTCGAGGCCACCACCGTCGACGAGATCGCGGCGGCGGCCGGCGTCAGCGTCCGGTCCTTCCACCATCATTTTCCGACGAAACGCGACGTGCTGGTCGGGGATCTGAGCGGGCAGTCCGAGCGGCTGGCGGTGGCGCTGGCCGAGCAGGCCGATGGGCAGCATCCGTTGGTGGCGTTCCGGGCTGCGTTGCACACGCTCGGTCTGCAGAAGGACGCCGGTCATCGGGAGCGGACGCTGCTGCGGGCGCGGATCCTGCGGTCCGAGCCGAACCTCGTGCCGTTGGCGCACGAGTTGTTCCGGGGGTTCGGGCGGGTGCTGGCCGAGGACGTCGCCCGAAGGGCCGGGCTCGATCCGGAGCGGGACGCGTATCCGCGGCTCGTCGCGTCGGTGGCGGTGGCTGCGCTCGGCTCGACGATGATGTCGTTGGCGCCGGAGCGGTGCGATCAGGGGGCGCTCGAGGAAGCCATCGACAACGCGTTCGACTGCGTCCTCGCGGGACTCCCCGCACCCTGCGCTGCCGCAGCGGCCGCGCTGCCCGCGGCTCCTGGGGCGGGGGCGGACGGGAAGATGTGCAGGCCGAGTAGTACGTAGCGGGCGAGGCCCGCTACGGCGGAGGCGGCCAGCATGACGGTCAGTTCCAGGACGGCGCCGGCGTGCGGGACCGTGAGGTCGAGGACGAGCAGCGCGCCGGTGGTCGCCACGTAGGAGAGCAGCACGGTGCTCGCCGCGGCTACCCGGGGCAGGATTCCGTTCCGGTCGCTGCGGAACACCCAGGAGCGGTTCGCCTCGTTGGAGGCCAGCGTCGAGATGATCGCGGCGACGGTGTTCGCCGCGGCGGACGGCATGATCGCGAGCAGCGGCACGAAAATCACCGCCGAGAGCAGCGTCGATGCCCCACCCACGACCACGAACCGCACCATCGGCCAAGCATGCTTGCGCACCAAGACCCCCGCCCCCGTCCACCCGGCCCGAATCGCACCCGCAGCCCACGCCGCACCCGCAGCCCACGCCGCACCGGCGGCCCGCGCCGCACCGGCGGCCCGCGCCGCGCCTGCGGCCCGCGCCGCGCCAGCGATAGGCCGCGGCCCAGCGACCGCCGCGGGCGCTGCGGGTGCGAGGCTCGCCTGGCGGGTGATCGCTAGGGCCAGTGCGAGTAGCGCGCAGCCGACGATGGCGTCGAGCCAGTAGTGGTTGCCGGTCACGACGACGACGGACACCGTCGTCAGCGGGTGGAGAACCGCGAGCCACCGCCACGGACTCCGCAACACCCGAACGATCGCGAGCGCGACGAGCACCGCCCACGCCACGTGCAACGACGGCATCGCGGCGAACTGATTCGCCACCCCGGTGCCCACCGGCCCGTACACCGACTGCCCGTACACGTGCGCGGTGTCGACCATGCCGTGGTCGACCAGCATCCGCGGCGGCGCCAACGGATAAAGAACGTGCCCGATCAGCGCGAACCCCGTCAACAGCGCGAGCGTCCGCCGGAACCACGGATAAGCGGCCGGCCGCCACACGAACAGCCAGACCAGCACGGCCACGGTCGCGGGGAAGTGCACGCTCGCGTAGTACGCGTCGAAGAACTCGACCAGCCGAGGCCAGTGCAGCGCCGCCTGCTGGACACCGTGCTCACTCGGTAAGTGCAGCCACCGCTCCAGCTCCCACACCGACTCGGCATGCACGAACGCCGCGCCGGTGTGCCCGGCGGCGAGAATCCGGCCGCCGGCATAGGCGAGGTAGAGCGCTGCGATGAGCGGCGCCTCACGTAATGCGCGCTGCGCGAGATCGCTACGCATCGTTGCTGGTCACAACGTTACCGTCGCACTTACTTGCAGGATCTGCAAAGTTGCTTAGTACATGTTGTTGATCACACGGTGAGCTTCGGCGGCCCACTCGACGCTCGAACGACCAGTTCGGGGGAGAAGCGCACCTGCCGGTGCACGTGCGGATCCGTCGCCTCGGCCTCGGCGACCAGCAACTCCGCCGCCGTCCGGCCGAGCAGGTGACGCGGCTGGCGTACCGAACTCAGCGGCACCGCCGCCGCGGCGGCGAACTCGATGTCGTCGTACCCGACGATCGAAATGTCGCCCGGCACCGAGAGCCCACGGGCCACCATCACCTGCAGGACGCCGAGCGCCAGCAGGTCGTTCGCGCAGAAGACGGCAGTCGGCGGGGTCCGCAGCCCGAGCAACCGCTCACCGGCGTCCCGCCCGGAGGCGACATTCAACGCCGCACCGGCGAGAATCTCCATCTCGCCGCCCGCGATCGCGCCCCGGTACCGGTCCGCGCACTGTGACAGGCTCATCGGCCCGCTCACGTAGGCGATCCGCTCGTGCCCCAGGTCGCGCAGGTGCGCCGCGGCGAGCTCGCCGCCCAGCACGTCGTCGACAGCGACCGAGCAGTAGTCACCCTCGCCCGCGTGCCGGTCGAGCAGCACCACCGGTACACCGCGGTTGCGCAGCCGGGTCAGCCGGTCCCCGTCGACGTCGACCGGAGTGATCAGCACACCCTGGACGCGCTGCTCCTCGAGCAGGTCGAGGTACGCCTGCTCCTTCTCGCGCCGTTCGTCGGAGTTGCAGAGGATGACAGCGAGCCCTGACTCGTTCGCGGCGTCCTCGACCCCGCGCGCGACGTCGGTGAAGAAGGGGTTCGTGACGTCGAGGACCACTAGGCCGAGCGTGCGGCTGCGGCCGGCGCGCAGATGGCGGGCCGACTCGTTCCGGACGAACCCGAGGTCCTCGATCGCCCGGCGCACCCGCTCCCGAGTCGCCGGCGCCACCGCGTCGGGACGGTTGAGCACGTTGGAGACGGTTCCGACCGACACGCCGGCTCGCTCCGCGACCTCGCGGATGCTGGTCGTCCCCATGCGGCGCCTCCAGTGGTGATCTGCGAGAGCGTACTGGCTGCCCAGGGATATTTGAAACGTCTCAACCAACGACCTGAGGGATGCCCCCGGTCACAGGAATGTCACGCAGGCGAAACCATTGACACGTGACGGCGCTCACTCGTACGGTCAGCGCCACCGCGTTGAAACGATTCATTCTCTCGATCAAAAGACCTGCAACGGAGCGTGTCCCGTGACCAACAGCGAGCCCTCCCGGCCGCTGCTCTCCCTGGAAGGGGTGGGCAAGACGTTCGGAGCGTTACGTGCGCTCGACGGCGTCTCGCTCGACCTCTACCCCGGTGAGGTGCACGCCCTCATGGGTGAGAACGGTGCCGGTAAGTCCACTCTGGTCCGCATCCTCGCGGGCGTCCACAAGCCCGACGCGGGCGTCGTACGGCTCGACGGCGAGGAAGTGACGTTCGGAGACCCGGCGTCCGCGCGGAACGCCGGCATCGCCGTGATCTACCAGGAGCCGACGCTCTTCGGCGACCTGTCGGTGACCGAGAACGTCTTCATGGGCCGCCAGCCGCTCGGCCGTTTCCGAAGCATCGACCGCAAGGCGATGCGCGGCGGAGTGGAGGCGCTGTTCGCCCGCCTCGGCGTCGCGCTCGACCCCGACCGTCCGGCCAGCGGCCTCTCGATCGCCGACCAGCAGCTCGTCGAGATCGCGAAGGCGCTGTCGCTGAACGCGCGCGTCATCATCATGGACGAGCCGACCGCGGCCCTCTCCTCCCGTGAGGTCGAGCGCCTCTTCACCGTCGCGCGCACGCTCCGCGCCGACGGCGCCGCGCTCGTCTTCATCTCCCACCGTCTCGACGAGGTCTACGCGCTCTGCGACCGGGTCACGGTGCTGCGCGACGGCAAGTTCGTCTCGTCCGACCCGCTGGCCGACGTCACCGAGGACGAGCTGGTCCGCCGGATGGTCGGCCGCAGCCTCGACGCGCTGTTCCCGAAGATGGACACGACGCCCGGCGAGGTCGCGCTGGCGGTTTCGCGGCTCACCCGCGAAGGCGTGTTCACGGACGTGTCCTTCGAGGTGCGGGCCGGCGAGATCGTCGCGCTGGCCGGCCTGGTCGGCTCGGGTCGCAGCGAGGTCGCCCGGTGCGTCTTCGGTATCGACAAGTACGACGCGGGGTCGGTCACGGTGCGCGGAAAAGCGCTCAAGCCGAACCGCCCCACCGCCGCGATCGACGCCGGCCTCGCGCTGGTGCCCGAGGACCGTCGCCAGCAGGGCCTGGTCATGGAGCTCTCGATCGAGCGCAACGCGACGATGACGCAGATGGGTGGGCTGTCCCGCTTCGGTCTGCTCAGCGGTCGTGCGGAGCGCACCCGCGCCAAGGAGTGGTCGACCCGCCTACAGCTCAAATACCGCAGGCTTTCCGACGCCGTGGGCGTGCTGTCCGGCGGCAACCAGCAGAAGGTCGTGCTGGCCAAATGGCTCGCGACGCAGCCGAAGGTACTGATCGTCGACGAGCCGACCCGGGGCATCGACGTCGGCACCAAGGCCGAGGTGCACCGGCTGCTCTCGCAGCTGGCGTCCGAAGGCGTCGCGGTGCTGATGATCTCGTCCGAACTCCCGGAGGTGCTGGGGATGGCCGACCGGGTGCTCGTCATGCGGGAGGGTCGGCTCGCCGCTGAGCTCGACCGCGCCGACGCCACCGAGGAGACCGTGCTGTCCGCCGCGGTCGGCCGATCGGGGCGTGCCGCATGAGTGCCCCGGTTGCTGAGCGGCAGCGGTCCGCGGCGGCGCTGCTCGGGCGGCTCGCGCGGGCTCGTGAGCTGGGACTCGTCGTCGCACTGTTCTTGCTGTTCGGGGCGACCGCGATCGTCAACCCGCGGTTCATCGGCGTGCAGAGCCTCAAGGACATCCTGCTCAACACCGCGATCGTGGGGCTGCTGGCGGTCGGTCAGACGCTCGTCGTCGTCACCCGCAACATCGACCTGTCGGTCGGCTCGGTGCTGGGTCTGTCCGCGTTCGTCACCGGTCTGCTGTTCGCCGACCACGACGTGCCGATCGTGGTCGCGTTCATCGTCGGGACGCTGATCGGCGCGGTGTGTGGCGTCATCAACGGCGTTTTGGTGGCGGTGTGCCGGATCCCGGCACTCGTGGTGACGCTCGGCACGATGTACGTGTTCCGCGGCGCCGACTACTGGCTCGCCGAGGGACGGCAGGTCAACGCCGCGGACATGCCGTCGGCGTTCCTGAAGATCGGAAGCGGCTCGGTGCTCGGCATCCCGATCCTGCCGCTGATCGCGCTGGTGCTGCTGGCGATCGCCGCGTGGGGGATGCGCAACCTGCGCTCCGGGCGGGAGCTGTACGCGATCGGCTCGAACCCCGACGCCGCCCGCCTGGCCGGTATCCCGGTCGGCCGGCGCCTGTTCGTCGCGTTCGTGCTCACGGGCGCGCTGTCCGGTGTGGCCGGCGTGCTCTGGGCCGCGCGGTACGGCACTGTCGACGCCACCGCCGCCACCGGCTTCGAACTCAACGTCGTGGCCGCCGTCGTCGTCGGTGGTGTCGCGATCTTCGGCGGCAGCGGCACCGTTGTCGGTGCCGCTCTCGGTGCACTGCTTCTGTCGACGATCGGCAGCGCGCTGGTCGTGCTGAAGGTCGAGGCGCTCTGGGAACGAGCCATCGACGGCGCGCTGCTCCTCCTCGCGATCACCCTCGACCGTGTCCTGGCCCTCCGCGCCGAACGCGCCCTCCGCGCCTCGGCCAGCCGAGGCGCCACCACTCTGCCCACGGGCTCCCCACCGACAGGTGACGCCGCTACCAAGAGCACGGTCACCGAGGGGAGTGCGCGATGAGTACTACGGTCCTGCCTCCGAAGGAGACGCCCGAGACCGGGTCGGACTCGCTGGCGGAGCACTCGCCGTTGCGGCGGCTGCTGTCGTGGGAAGGCGCGATCACCGCGCTGCTGATCTTCGTGGTCCTGCTGGCCTCGTTCGGCGTCGACAACTTCGCCAGCCAGTTCAACGTCACGAACTTGCAGCTCGACATCGTCGAAATTGCAATTCTGTCGTTGACTTTGACGCTGTTGGTCGTGATCGGCGAGATCGACCTCTCGATCGCCTCGAACCTGGGCATGTGCAGCGCGCTGATGGGCGTGCTCTGGAACGCCGGGCTGTCGATCGAGTCGATCATCCCGATCGTGATCGTCGTCGGCGCGATCGCCGGCGCACTGAACGGCTTCCTGGTGACGGTCGTCGGCCTGCCGAGCCTCGCGGTCACGATCGGCACGCTGGCGCTCTACCGCGGCTTGGCCTACGTGTTCCTCGGCGACAAGGCGGTCGCCGACTTCCCGGCGAGCTACACCAGCTGGCCCACGAAGACGCTCGGGAGCCTGCCGATCCCGTACCCGACGGTCCTGGTGATCGTGCTCGCGATCGTCGTCGGCATCATCTTGCACGCGACGCCGATCGGACGCTCGCTGTACGCGATCGGCTCGAACAAGGAGGCCGCGCGGTTCGCCGGCATCCGGGTCAAGCGGATCACGTTCTGGCTGTTCGTCTCGTCCGGTGCGTTCGCCGGAATCGCCGCTGTCGTCTACACGCTGCGGTTCGCCAGCGCCCGCGCCGACAACGCGAACGGGCTCGAGCTGACCGTCGTCGCGGCGGTCCTGCTCGGTGGTGTCTCGATCTTCGGCGGCCGGGGCACGCTGCCCGGCGTCCTGGTCGCGGTGCTGCTGGTGGGCGTGCTCCGCAATTCGCTCACGCTCGAAGACGTCAAGCCCGACACGTTGATGCTCGTCACCGGCGGGCTGCTGATCTTCTCCGTCCTCGCTCCCAACGCCGTTGCCTGGGGCCGCGAGCGGTGGAGACTCCGGAAGCTTTCGTCCTAACCCCCCACCACCACCCGAAAGGGACCGACAATGATGTTGCTCCGTGCACGGAGAGCCGTTGCGTTCTCCGCCGCGCTCGTCGCGGTCACGCTCGCCGCGGCAGCCTGCGGCGGCACCACCAAGGACTCCACCGACGACGACGCGGCAGCCGGCCCGGCATCGTCCGCCTCGGCGAACCCGGACGCTCCGATCAAGGAGGGTCTGAAGATCGCCTTCCTGCCCAAGCAGGTGAACAACCCGTACTTCACCGTGTCCGACAAGGGCGGCGAGAAGGCGGTCACCGAGTTCAAGGGCACGTACAAGGAGGTCGGCCCGTCCGAGGCCAGCGCATCCTCGCAGGTCCAGTACATCAACACGCTGACCCAGCAGGGCCAGGACGGCATCTGCGTCTCCGCCAACGACGCGAACGCGATCGTCCCGGCGCTGACCCAGGCCCGTCAGCGTGGCGTCAAGGTCGTCACCTACGACTCGGACGCCGCGGTCGCCGGCCGGGACGCGTTCGTGAACCAGGCCAACCCGGAGGACCTGGGCCGCACCGAGGTGCAGCTGCTGGCGAAGCAGATCGGTGAGAAGGGCAAGATCGCAATCCTGTCCGCCACGCCGAACGCCACGAACCAGAACGCCTGGATCGAGTTCATGAAGGACGAACTCAAGAAGTACCCGGGCATGTCGCTGGTGAAGGTCGCCTACGGCAACGACGACGACCAGAAGTCGTTCCAGGAGACGCAGGGTCTGCTCCAGGCGTACCCCGACCTCAAGGGCATCATCTCGCCGACGACTGTCGGTATCGCGGCGGCCGCTCGTTACCTGTCGTCGTCGCCGTACAAGGGCAAGGTGCAGCTGACCGGTCTCGGTACGCCGAACCAGATGCGGCAGTACGTGAAGGACGGCACGGTCAAGGAGTTCGAGCTCTGGGACCCGTCCAAGCTCGGTTACCTCTGCGCCTACACCGCCGCTGCGCTGTCCTCCGGGCAGATCACCGGTAAGGAAGGCGAGAAGTTCAAGGCCGGTGAGCTGGGCGAGTACACGATCGGCAAGGACGGCGCCATCCTCCTCGGCCCGCCCCAGGTCTTCGACGCGAAGAACATCGACCAGTTCAATTTCTGATCGGGTTGCCGGGGCGCCTTGCGCCCCGGCACTCCTAGGGGTGTCTCGTGCAGCGTGTTTGCCTTCTGGGCCAGGTCGATCCTGCGCGGCTCGATGAGTACCGGGAACGCCATGCGGCGGTGTGGCCGGAGATGTTGGCGGCGCTGTCTAGGCACGGCTGGACGAACTACTCGCTGTTCTTGAAGGACGACGGTCTCCTGATCGGTTACCTGGAGACCGAGGACTATTCCGCGGGGCTCGCCGGCATGGCCGGTGAGGAGATCAACGCCCGCTGGCAGGCAGAGATGGGGCCGTTCTTCATCGGCCTCGAGGGCCGGCGCCCGGACGAAGGCTTCCTGATCGTCCCCGAAGTTTTTCACCTGGATTGAGAGAAACCGCCATGTCCCGAGTTACCGACGTACTCAACAGCCAGCACATCGAGCTGCCCTCGTGGGCGTTCGCCAACTCGGGGACCCGGTTCAAGGTCTTTCCTCAGGCCGGCGTCCCGCGCGACCCGTACGAGAAGGTCGCCGACGCCGCGCAGGTGCACAAGTACACCGGCGCCGCACCGACGGTCGCGTTACACATCCCGTGGGACAAGACCGACGACTACGCCGACCTGGCGCGCTTCGCCAAGGACCAGGGCGTCACGCTGGGCACGATCAACTCGAACGTGTTCCAGGACAACGACTACATGCTCGGCAGCGTGACCAACCCGGACGCCGGGATCCGCCGCAAGGCCACCGACCACCTGCTCGAGTGCATCGACATCATGGACCAGACCGGGTCGCGCGACCTGAAGCTCTGGTTCTCCGACGGCATCAACTACCCCGGTCAGGACGACATCCGCGCCCGCCAGGACCGCCTCGCCGAGGCCTTGGCCGAGGTCTACGCGCGGCTCGGCGACGACCAGCGGATGCTGCTCGAGTACAAGCTGTTCGAGCCCGCGTTCTACGCCACCGACGTCCCCGACTGGGGCACCGCCTACGCCCACACGCTGACGCTCGGCGAGAAGGCAGTGGTCTGCGTGGACACCGGGCACCACGCACCGAGCACGAACATCGAGTTCATCGTCGCGGTGCTGCTGCGCGCCGGGAAGCTCGGCGCGTTCGACTTCAACTCCCGCTTCTACGCCGACGACGACCTGATGGTCGGTGCCGCGGACCCGTTCCAGCTGTTCCGCATCCTGTTCGAGGTGCTGCGCGGCGGCGGCTTCGACCGCGAGCCCGGCGCCATGGACGAGATCGCGTTCATGCTCGACCAGTGCCACAACATCGAGCCGAAGATCCCCGGCCAGATCCGCTCGGTGATGAACGTGCAGGAAGCGACAGCCAAGGCGCTGCTCGTCGACCAGGACGCGCTGGCCGCGGCCCAGGCGTCCGGCGACGTGCTCGGTTCGAACGCGGTGTTCATGGACGCGTACAACACCGACGTGCGGCCGCTGCTCGCCGACCTGCGCTCGAGCAAGGGCCTCGACCCCGACCCGATGGGCGCCTACAAGCGCTCCGGGTATGCCGAGAAGATCGTCGCCGAGCGCGTCGGCGGTACCCAGGCGGGTTGGGGAGCGTAGCTCCCGTTTGAGCCGGTAGACATCCTGATCTCCATTCGAAGGACTGGGTAATGACGAACGAGACCGTCGCCGCGCTGATCGCGCGTAGCAATCGCCTCGGGTCAAATCCGCGCAACACCAACTACGCCGGAGGCAACACCTCGGCGAAGGGCGCCGACACCGATCCGGTGACCGGTGGGCCGGTCGAGCTGCTGTGGGTGAAGGGCTCGGGCGGTGACCTGGGCACGCTGACAGCGTCCGGGCTCGCGGCGCTGCGCCTGGACCGGTTGCGGAGCCTGGTGGACGTGTACCCCGGGATCGAGCGCGAAGACGAGATGGTCGCCGCGTTCGACTACTGCCTGCACGGCCGCGGGGGTGCCGCTCCGTCGATCGACACCGCGATGCACGGCCTCGTCGACGCCGCGCACGTCGACCACCTGCACCCGGACTCGGGGATCGCGATCGCGACCGCCGCGGACGGCGAGAAGCTGACCGCGGAGATCTTCGGCGGTCGCGTGGCGTGGGTGCCGTGGCGTCGTCCCGGGTTCCAGCTGGGCCTGGACATCGCCGCGATCAAGGCCGAGAACCCCGGCGTGATCGGCACCGTCCTCGGTGGCCACGGCATCACGGCCTGGGGCGACACCAGCGAAGAGGCCGAGGCCAACTCGCTGTGGATCATCGAGACCGCTGCCGCGTACATCGCTCAGCACGGCGCGCCGGAGCCGTTCGGCGCGGTCGTGCCGGGCTTCGAACCCTTGGCGGTCGACGAACGGCGGGCCAAGGCTGCTGCGCTGGCTCCGGTGATCCGTGGGCTCGCGTCGACCGACAAACCGCAGGTCGGGCACTACAACGACAGCGACGTCGTGCTGGAGTTCCTGTCGCGCGAGAAGCTGGCACCGCTGGCCGAGCTCGGCACGTCCTGCCCGGACCACTTCCTGCGCACGAAGGTCCGCCCGCTGGTCGTCGACCTGCCGGGGACGGCGTCGGTCGAGGAGATCGTGACGCGGCTCGGCGAACTGCACGCGTCCTACCGTTCCGAGTACCAGGCCTACTACGACCGTCACGCGGACGCCGATTCGCCGGCGATCCGTGGCGCGGACCCGGCGATCGTGCTGGTCCCCGGCGTCGGCATGTTCTCGTTCGGCGCGAACAAGCAGACCGCGCGCGTGGCCGGTGAGTTCTACGTCAACGCGATCAACGTGATGCGCGGCGCCGAGGCGATCTCCACCTACGCCCCGATCGGTGAGTCGGAGAAGTTCCGGATCGAGTACTGGGCGCTGGAAGAGGCCAAGCTCAAGCGTCTCCCGAAGCCGAAGGCTCTGGTCGGACGCATCGCGCTGGTCACCGGGGCGGCATCGGGCATCGGCAAGGCGATCGCGGCCCGATTCGCCGCCGAGGGCGCATGCGTGGTGATCGCGGACCTGGACGCCGCCAAGGCCGCCGACGCCGCCGCAGAGCTCGGGAGCACCGACGTGGCGATCGGCGTCGCGGCCGACGTGACCGACGCCGCGGGGGTCCAGGCCGCGTTCGACGCCGCAGCGCTCGCGTTCGGTGGCGTCGACCTGGTCGTCAACAATGCGGGTCTGTCGATCTCCAAGCCACTGGCCGACACCACCGAAGCCGACTGGGACCTTCTCCACGACGTTCTGGCCAAGGGTTCGTTCCTGGTCGCCCAGCAGGCCGCTCGCGTGATGACCGCTCAGAACATGGGCGGCGACATCATCTACATCTCGTCCAAGAACAGCGTGTTCGCGGGGCCGAACAACGTCGCCTACTCGGCGGCGAAGGCCGACCAGGCGCACCAGGTGCGGCTGCTCGCGGCCGAGCTCGGTGAGCACGGCATTCGCGTCAACGGCATCAACCCCGACGGTGTCGTCCGCGGTTCCGGCATCTTCGCCGGCGGCTGGGGCGCCAAGCGCGCTGCGGTGTACGGCGTGCCGGAGGAGGAGCTCGGCAAGTACTACGCCCAGCGGACGCTGCTCAAGCTCGAGGTGCTGCCGGAACACGTCGCCAACGCGGCGTTCGCGCTGGTCGGCGGCGAGCTGACGCACACCACGGGTCTCCACGTTCCGGTGGACGCCGGCGTCGCGGCTGCCTTCTTGCGATGACGTCTCTGTTCGCGGCCGTCGACCTCGGGGCCTCCTCCGGCCGCGTGGTCGCCGGCCGGGTCGGCGCTTCCACGTTGGAGCTCGTCGAGGTGCACCGGTTCGTCAACGAGCCGGTGCGCCTGGCGGGCACGCTCCACTGGAACGTCACCGGCCTGTTCACCGAGATCCTCCGCGGGCTGCGGTTCCTGGGCCGCGATCACGGCACGCCGATTTCCATCGGCGTCGATTCCTGGGCTGTCGACTACGGTCTGCTCGACGCCGAGGGCGCGCTGCTCGGGACGCCCGTGCACTACCGGGACGAGCGCACCGAGGGAGTCGCTGCCGCGGTCGCGGATCAGATCGGCGCCGCCTCGCTCTACCAGCGCACGGGCCTCCAGACGCTGCCGTTCAACACCGTGTACCAGCTGGTCGCGGCGAGGGAGACGGCCTCGTACCAGGCCGCGAGCTCGCTGCTGCTCGTTCCCGACCTGATCGGCTACTGGCTCACGGGCGAGCAGGGCGCCGAGGTCACCAACGCCTCGACGACCCAGCTGCTCGACGTCCACAGCCGTGGTTGGGACGTGAAGCTGGCAACGGAGCTCAGCCTGCGCCCGGAGCTGTTGCCGCGGCTGCGGCAGCCGGGGGACCTGCTCGGGCGGCTGCGCGCGGACGTGGCCACCGAGGTCGGGTTCGACGCTCCCGTGGTGGCCGTGGCCTCCCACGACACGGCTTCCGCGGTGATCGGCGTGCCTGCGGTGGGGGACCGGTTCGCCTACATTTCGTGCGGTACGTGGGGTCTGGCGGGGCTGGAGCTCGATGCGCCGGTGCTGTCTTCGGCGAGTCAGGCGGCGAACTTCACGAACGAGGCCGGGGTCGACGGGACGGTCCGGTACCTGCGCAACGTGATGGGGCTGTGGCTGCTGCAGGAGTCGGTGCGCTGGTGGGAGCGTGATGGGTCTTCCTTCGACCTGCCCGAACTGCTGGCCGACGCTTCCCGGGTGCCGGCGGGTCGCACGGTGATCGACGTCGACGACGCCCGGTTCCTGCCGCCGGGCGACATGCCGTCGCGGATCGCCGCATTCGCGCGGGCGACGGGGCAGCCGGAGCCCGCTGCGCCTGCCGAGGTCGTGCGGTGCATCCTCGACAGCTTGGCGCTGGCGTTCCGGCGCACGATCCGCGAGGCGGCGTCGTTGGCTTCGCACGACGTCGACGTGGTGCACGTCGTGGGCGGGGGAGCGCGGAACGCACTGCTGTGCCAGCTGACCGCGGACGCGACCGGGCTGCCCGTGGTGGCGGGTCCCGTGGAGGCGACCGCGCTGGGAAACGTGCTGGTGCAGGCCCGTGCGGCGGGTTTGGTCTCCGACCTCGCGGACGCGAGGAGGTTGCTCGCGGGGACGCAGCGAGTCGTGAGGTACGCACCGCGCGAGGGGTTCCAGTGGGACACCCTCGCCGCCCGCCTACGCAACGAGTAATCGGGGTTACGACGAGTTCCCGGCCCTACCTCCGCCCGGCGTAGGCCCAGAAACTCGTCGTAGGGCCGGGAAGGCGTTGGTTAGTCTGGGTGGGGTGGGCAATCTCCTCGCGGTCAGCGATCTGCACGTCGGGTACAAGGAAAACCGCGACGTCGTGCGTTCGCTCCACCCCCTGAGCGATAACGACTGGCTGATCGTGGCCGGGGACGTCGCCGAGCGGATCGAGCACGTGGCGTGGACGCTCAAGGTGCTGACGCTCTCGTTCGCCAAGGTGATCTGGGTGCCCGGTAACCACGAGCTCTGGACGTCACCCAAGGACCCGGGCTCACCGCGGGGCACGACGAAGTACGAGACGCTGGTCGAGGCGTGCCGCGCGCTCGGGGTGACCACGCCCGAGGACCCGTACCCGGTGTTCGACGGTGGCGCCGAGCCCGTGACGATCGCCCCGCTGTTCACGCTGTACGACTACTCGTTCCGCCCCGACGGGCAGACGCAGGAGCAGGCGCTCGCGCAGGCCTATGACGTCGGCGTCGTCTGCACCGACGAGGCGATGCTGCACCCCGACCCCTACGCGACGCGCGAGGAGTGGTGCCGGGCGCGGGTGGAGTCGACGGCGGCCCGGCTCGACGCCGAGCTACCGCCCGACCAGCGGACCGTGCTGGTCTCGCACTGGCCCCTGAACCCCGCACCGACCAAGCGCCTGCGGTACACGGAGTTCGCGCAGTGGTGCGGCACGACGCTCACCGCGGACTGGCACCTGCGGTACCGGGCGGCCGTGGCGGTCTACGGCCACCTGCACATCCCGCTCAGCGACGTGGTCGACGGCGTGCCGTTCGAGGAGGTCTCCCTCGGCTACCCCCGAGAGTGGCAACCTCGCTCCCGCCCCCACGGCCTACCCCGCGTCATCCTCCCCGCCGCTCACGAATCTGCCTGAGCCAGGTGACCTCGCGGTCGCCGGCGGTGGCGATGAGCCCGGCATCGAGCTCGACCTCCCCGAGCCCCGCGTTCCGGGCGGCCTTTCAGCAGTCGGGAGGATCGCAACGAATTGCGATCCTCCCGCTCCGCAGCTGCCCGATCACCGTTGTCCCCAAGCCGCCCGCGAGCTGCGGATTACCCGGCTACCGGTACTGACGCACCGTCACGCAGATAGACGGGAATCTGCTCCAACGGAGCGTCCGCCTCGATCACGGTGCCGCCCGGGAACACCTCACCCGTGAACGCGTGGGTCCACTGCGCCCCCGCCGGCAGGTACACCGAGCGCGACCGCGCCCCCGCCTCGAGCACCGGCGCGACGAGCACCGAAGGCCCGAACATCAGCTGGTCGTCGACGTCCCACGCGCGAGCGTCGTCAGGAAAATCGACGAAGAGCGGCCGCATGGCGGGAAGTCCCTCGGACGAAGCCCGGTCCAGCTGCTCGTGCAGGTACGGACGCAACCGCTCCCGCATGAACATCACCTCGCGGATGATCCCGTACGCCTCCTCCCCGTACGACCACACCTCGTTCGGCCCACCGGTCATGTCCCACCCGGTGGACATTCGCGGCTCCCGGTTGCCGTGCAGCCGGAACAGCGGGCAGAACGCGCCGTACTGGAACCAGCGCACGATGAGCTCCCGGTACTCCGGGTCGGAAGCGTCACCACCGTGGAAACCGCCGATGTCCGTGGTCCACCACGGAATACCGGCGATCGCGATCGACAGGCCCGCACGCACCTGGCGCTGCAGCGCGTCCCAGGTCGCGGGAATGTCGCCCGACCACACCGCCGCGGCGTACTTCTGCGATCCCGCCCACGCCGAGCGGCACAGCAGGACCGTCTCCGGGTCGTCGGTCGACGTCATCCCGTCGAAGAACATCCGCGCCGTGTCCCGCGGGTAGACGTTCGCCACCTCCGCGCCCGGCCCGGCGTGGAACGACAGGTTCGCCGGGTGACCTGGGTTCAGTTCCGGCTCGCACGCGTCCAGCCACCACACCCGCACGCCGAGGTCGTAGTAGTTCTTCTTCGCCACCGACCACAGGAATTCGCGGGTCGCCGGGTTCGTCGGGTCGTGGAACGCGAACGGCATCGGCACCGGCATGCCCTTGTCGCGAATCGTGCCGTGGAACTCCGCGCCCTGGTCGGTGCCGACCAGCATTCCGTCGTCGCGCAGCTTCGGATAGTTCTCCGAGAGGGGTGAGATCGTCGGCCAGATCGAGACCATGAGTCGGACCCCGAGCGAGGAGAGCTCGTCCATCATCGCCGCGGGGTCCGGATACTCCGCCGGGTCGAACTTGTAATCCCCCATCGCGGTCCAGTGGAAGAAGTCGGAGACGATCACGTCCATCGGCAGGCCGCGACGCTTGTGCTCACGAACGACGGAAAGCAGTTCTTCCTGACTCCGGTACCGCAACTTGCACTGCCAGAACCCCGACGCCCACGACGGCAGTCGAGGCGCATGTCCGGTGGCATCGGCATAGCGAGAAAGAATCGACGAAGGCGACCCCGCTGTGATCCAGTAGTCGATGGAACGCGCCTGAGTCGCCGTCCACCGCGTCACGTTGTCGGCGAACTCCACCCGCCCGACCGCCGGGTTGTTCCACAGGAACCCGTAGCCACGGTTGCTCAGCACGAACGGGATCGACACCTCGGCGTTGCGCTGCACGAGATCGAGCGCGAGTCCCTTGTGGTCGAGCCGCCCATGGGTGCGCTGGCCCATTCCGTAGAACCGCTCGCCGGGATACGCCTTGAACTGCTGGTGTATTTCGCCGGCCCCCGACCGGTTGCCGTAGAAAACGCGCGCGCCCGGCCACCAGAAGTGCTCCCGCTCCTCGGCGAGCAGCTCTTCACCGGTCGAGGTCCGCACGAAACGAACGGACGGAAAAGGAAATCCGTCATCTTCCACAAGCGAAACGACAACGGTCAGCTCGCCGTTGACCAGCTTCCCGTCGGAAATCTCGACCGGCCCACACGCGGGCCGATCCTGCAGCGCCCCCACGTCGGACGAAGGAATCGACTCCCGCGCGGAACGAACCCGCACGCTGTCGGTTCCCCACGGCTCGATCCGGAGTACCTCGTGTTGAAAGCGGACTTCCAGAGCGTCCATGAGCCCTCCTATTTGAGCGAGCCAGCGGTGGTACCGGCCGCGACGTACCGCTGCGCGACCACGAGCAGCACGACGGCGGGAATCGACGCGAGCACGGCGGTGGCCATCACCGAGCTCCAGTCCGGCACGAACGTCCCGATGTACGTGTAGAGGCCGAGCGTCACCGGCCGGATGTCCTCGGTCGTGGTGAGCGTGAGCGCGAACAGGAAGTCGCCCCACGTGAACAGGAACGTGAAGAGCGCAGCGGTGACCAGCGCGTTGCGGCTCATCGGCAGCACGATCGAGCGGAACGTCCGCAGCGGGCCCGCGCCGTCGACCCACGCCGCCTCGATCACCTCGCGGGGCAGCCCACCCATGAACGCGCGCAGGATCAGCATCGCGAACGGGATACCCGCGGTCGAGTCCGCGAGGATCAGGCCGAAGTACGAGTTCAGCAGACCGAGGTCGTTGTACGCGCTGTAGAGCGCATTCGCGACGACGATGCCCGGCACCATCTGGCTGAGCAGCACTCCCAGCAGCACGACGCCGGCGAACCGGACCCGGAAATGTGCCAGTGCGTAGGCACCCGGCGTGGCGATCAACAGACTGAAGACGACACTGCCCACCGCGATGACGAGGCTCGTCAGCAAGTGACCGCCCTGATCACTCAAGGCCTTCGAATAGCCGGAGAAATCCAGCTCCACCGGCACCCACGGGGTGAGAGCCGCTCCACTGGAGGGCTGCAGTGAGACGTTGATCATCCAGTAGATCGGGAACAGCACCACGGCCAGGATCGCGAAGCCGCCCACGGTCCAACCCCACGACTTCATGCTTCCCTCCGGACGCCGCGCAGGTACACGAAGGCGAACACCAGCGAGATCGCGATCAGGATGTTGCCCAGCGCCGCACCCTGTCCGAAGTCGAACTCGACGAACGACAGGTGGTAGGACTGCGTCGCCAGCGTCTGGGTGGCGTTCGCGGGACCACCCCGGGTCAGCCCGAGGATCAGGTCGAGCACCTTGATCGTGTAGACCAGCCCGAGCACCAGCACGACGTTCACCACGGGTCGCAGCAGCGGCCAGGTGACGTACCGGAACGCGCGCCAGCCGGTCGCACCGTCCAGGGCGGCGGCCTCGTACAGGTCGGTGGGGATGTCCTGCAGGCCCCCGTAGAGGATCGTCGTGTTGAACGGGATGCCGATCCAGATGTTGACGATGATGCAGGCGATCAGGGCCAGCGACGTACTGGTCAGCCAGCCCGGGTTCCCCGGGATCACCCGATTCAGCACCCCGTTGTCCTGATCGAGGATCCAGCGCCAGATCGCACTGGCCACGATCAGCGGGATCAGCCACGGCAGCAGGATCAGCGACCGCAGCAGGCCCGAGAGCGGAAACCGCCGCCGGAAGTACAGCGCGATCCCCAAGCCGAGCACGAACTGCCCCGCGATCGACGCCACCGTGAATACCGCAGTGTTGAGCAGCGCCTTGCCGAAGACCGACGAGCCGATCACCGCGCTGTAGTTCGCGAACCCGACCCAGGGCGCCTCGCCGGTGTAGAACGTCGAGGTCGTGTACTCCTGGAACCCCATCACGAGGTTCTTGGCGACCGGATACCCGAAGAACAGCACCAGGTAGGCCACCGCCGGCACCAGGAACAGGATCTCCAGTGCCCGGTGCCGGCGGCGTGAATCAACCATTCTGCGCGTCCTGCAACGCCTTCTGCGGCGCCGCGCCGCCGGTCAGCGCTGCCTGGACGGCCGTGTAGATCTTCGTCGCTGCCTTCGGCCAGTCCTCGCCCAGCTCACCGGTGCGGGCCCTGGCGTCCTTCACGAGCGTGCTGAAGGCCTTCATCGTCGGCTGGTCGGCGACGAACTTGTCCTGCAACGACAGCTTCGTCGGAATGGTCTGCCGCTCCGTCGCCAGCAGCAGCTGGTTCTCGTCGGAGTTCAGGCATTCGACGATCTTCGCGGCGTTCTTCTGCTTGTCCTTGTTGCCGGTGTTCGGGATCGTCCACGTCTCGCCGCCGAGCGGGGCCACCGCGGTGCCACCGGCCTTCGGCGCCGGGATCGGCACGACGTCGTAGTGGAGGTTGGTGTTTTCGTTGAGCAACGGGAACTGCCACGGACCGTTGACCATCATCGCCGCGTTCCCGGCCTTGAACTGGTCGGCGACGTCGGCCTGGGTCCAGTTCAGCACCGACTTCGACGCGGAGCCGTCCTTCAGCAGGTCGACCCAGAGCTGCAGGGCCGCAGCCGTCTCGGGCGTGGCGATGTTCTTCTCGTCGCCGCCGTTCGACCACATGAACGGCAGGAACTGCCAGGTGCCCTCGTAGTTCGCCGGCGCGGAGAACCCGATGCCGTACTGCTTGCCCTTGGTGAGCTTCTTCGCCGCCGTCCGGAGCTCGGCCCAGGTGGTCGGCGGCTGCACGCCGGCTGCGGCCAGGATGTCCTTGTTGTAGAACAGCCCGATCGTGTTCGTGACCGGCTGCAGACCGTAGAGCTTGTCCTTGTAGGTCGACGCGGCGACGACGCCCGGCACGAAGCCGTCGGCCTTGAGGTCGAAGTCGCTGATCGGGGCGAGCGCACCGGTCGCGGCGATCTGCTGCAGGTCGGGGTTGTCGAGCATGAGGACGTCCGGCAGCGTCTTCGACGAGCTCTGCTGCAGCACCTTCTGGATGAGCGTGTCGCCGGGCACCGCCTCACGCTGGATCGTCAGCTTGTTCGCTGCGGCGCAGGCGTTCAGCACCTTCGTGTAGACGGGTTTGTCGGGGTCGTTGTTGTAGTAGTCGAGTACGCGTAACTTCGTCGGGTCGCCGCCCGAACCACTGCCTCCGCCGCCGCACCCGGCGAGCGCGAGCGGGAGCGCCAGAGCCAGAGCGGCTGCGGCGCGGACCATCGATCGACGCTGATCCATGAGCTTTTGTCCTTTCGGTGGGGGTTGGTTGTCGATACGTATCGATGAACGTCATGCCGAACTGCGTCAGGTGACCGTCTGTCGACGGGTGAGCTTCGGGGTGATCAGGTCGACCTGCGGCGGTTCAGGCGCCTCGAGCAGGCGGAACAGCGTCTCCATCGCTCGCCGGGAGACGTCGCGGGGCTCGAGCGAGACGTTCGTGACCGGCGGTTCGGTCTCCGCCGCCGCCGCATCGGTGAGCAGGCCGATCACCGAGATGTCCCGGCCGGGCACGAGCCCCCGGGCGTTCAGCGCGTGCAGGACCGGCTGGACGGTGTTCGACGCCGGGATGACGACGCCGAGCTTCCGCGCCTCGATCGCGGCCAGCGCGGCGGCGGCCCCGGACGCGGCCTCCCGGCCCCACTCCACCGGCGCGATCACGTCCAACGGCAGCCCATGGCTCGCGGCGGCCGCTCGAGTGGCGTCATAAAAGCGCCTGACGTAGTTGAGGTCGCGCTCCACGATGTCGGCCGGGTGACCGATCAACGCCAGCCGATCGTGGCCGGTCGCGGCGAGCTCGCCGACGGCGAGCCGGGCGGCCTCGGCGAAGTCGAGGTCGACGCAGTGCAGGCCGTGCGGGTCGTCCGGGACGCCGATCAGGATCACCGGCGTGCGGACGTCCGCCGCGACGGCGAGCCGGTCGTCGTCGCGCTGCAGGTCCATCAGGATGATCGCGTCGCAGAGCGACCGGCCGGCCAGCCGCCGGATGCCTGCCGAACCCTCGTTCGTCGTCACGAGCAGCACGTCGTGGTCCCGCGCGCGGGCAGCGCCCGCAATGGTCTCGATGAACGGCAGCAGGCCCGTCGTGTCGACTCCCGCGCCAAAAGGCACTACCAGTCCGACGACGTTCGTGCGCTGGCTGGCGAGGGCGCGGGCACCGGCGTTGGGCTCGTAGGTGAGGCGGTCGATCGCATCGAGGACCCGGCGCCGGGTGTCCTCGGAGATCGGGCGTTTGCCGCTCATCACGTACGAGACGGTGCTCTGCGAGACACCGGCGAGGCGGGCGACGTCCTTGCTCGTGAACGTGGCCATCGCACCTCCTCCGGGCGCTATCGATGCGTATCGATGGCGGCGAGGTTAAGCGCTTCCACGTCCGGTGCGCAAGAGGGGTTTCAGGAGCGGCCGTCCGGGCGCTCGACGATACGGACGACCCGGACGATCGGACCGACCTCCAGCGTGGCCACGTTGCCCCACTCGACAACGAGGTCACCGTCGGCTGTCGAATACTGCAGACGGCCCCCGCGGTGCAGATCCTGGCCGAAGCGGCGCAGCGCATCCTGTGGCGAACGGGCTACCACCCGAACAATTCGGGCGGTACCGTCGATCGCGACCCGGACCCAAAATTCACGCGCCGGTTCTGGTCCGTTTTCCGACGGGCGTTCGCGCTGCATAAGGGCACAGTATCGAACTCGCGTTCGAAATATCGTGCGGGTGGTACCGGCGCGTCCGGCGGGGTGTTCGGGGTGAATGAGCAGGTGGAGACGCTGAGCAATCAGGCGGGGGCGCGAGCCGATTCACTCACGTTCCTTCGGGGCGTGACCACTACTTACTTGGCGTCAACTCGTGATTTTCTGTCGATCACTCTTCAGAATTGAATATGCACCCTCAGCGACGAGGGTGGGGGTTCTACTGGTCCGTGGCGACGGGATCGGAGAAAAGCTCATGGGTCGTTACGTCAAGAAGCGCGGGGACGACGAGCAGACGTTGTACTGGTACCCGGGCGAGAAGGTCGACTGGATGCAGGGCGCGATCGCCATCGGCAGTGGCGTGATCGCGGGGGTTGCGATCCGCGTCGTGGCCGACAGCACCATGTGGGGCGCCGCAGTCGGGTTCTCGGTGACCGCCGCGCTCGCCGGGATGTACCTCGGCCGACGCGACGCACGAGCACTGGCCGCGACCGACACGACCCGATGGTCCGGGCTCGTGCTGATCGCGCTGGCGTTCCTCCGCGCGCTGGCCAAGGGCTCGGGTGCAGCGCTGGCCGCCATCGTCATCGCGCGGTCGGCGACGCCGGGGATCTGGACCGAGTGGTTCCTGCCGCTGGTGCCGGCCGTGATCGGCGCGGTCTCGCACCACCTGGGCATGTTCTACGAGAACCTGGAGAAGGCGTCCCAGGTCAAGGTCAAGGCCTCCGAGTCGGAGATGGCCAAGTTCGCCGCGGAGATGCGCAAGGCGAAGGAAGCCAAGGCGGCTGCTGCGCCGACCGAGAGCCTCCCTCCCGTTCCGGAGCGCCAGGACGTCCCGGCCGTGCCGACGCCGCAGGAGGTCGCCGCGTCGCTGCCGGGCGAGGTCGACGAGAAGCCGCGCTGGCCGCAGCGCTCGGGCCCCGCGGAGACCACCAGCTTCCAGTCGGACAGCGGTGCGGTGTTCTCCCGGCGTCGGCCGGCGGACACCCGCGGGTGAGCTCCTCGCACGCCAGCTGCGCCGGTGGGCTCGGGCCCGCCGGCGCTCGCTGTTTGAGACAACCGGCACGTTTAAGAGTCGTCTTGACGACATGCGACACGCCGAAAAGGGCGAAACCGGTACGGAACCGGCTCTGATGCGCGACGATCGAGGCATCTGACCGGGTAGAACGGCTTGGCACGACACCCGCCGCAAGGGCATCATGAGTGTCGACCTATCGATGGACGAGAGCGTTGGGGAAGGCGTACCTCGTTCCTTCGGGAGGTCTCCGGTGTCAGCACGTGGCGTTTTGTACGTCCACTCCTGCCCGCCTGCGGTGTGCCCGCATGTGGAGTGGGCTGTCGCACGGGTCCTTGGCGTGCCCGTGAACATGAAGTGGACGGCTCAGCCTGCCGATCCAACGACCCTGCGTACCGAGTCCCAGTGGACCGGTTCTCCGGGGACGGCCGGCGAGATCGCCACTGCGCTGCGCGCATGGCCGATGACTCGGTTCGAGATCACCGAGGAACCCAGCCCCGGCGTCGACGGCGAGCGGATCATGCACGTCCCCGGCCGGGGCGTCCACCGCAGCGCGATGAGCGCCAACGGCGACATCATGGTGTCGGAGGACCGCCTGCGGAGCCTGCTGGCCACCGCGGCCGGCCCGGACGCGCTCGCGCACGGCCTGGAGAAACTCCTGGCGGCCGAGTGGGACCTCGAACTCGAGCCGTACCGCCACGCGGGCGACGGCGCCCCGGTCACCTGGCTGCACCGGACAGGCTGAGTACGGTGGGGCCGTGGCCCGTCACGCTCGGATTGCTCCCAGCCGTTTCGACCGTCCCGGCAGCGGGCCACGGCGATCGCTGTTCCTGGCGATCGCCGGGGTGGTCGTCGTCGGGCTGGTGATCGGTGGGGTCTGGGTGGTGACCCGGGACGAGTCACCTGTTGATCCCGCGCCTTCCGCCGCACCTTCTTCGGCCGACGCTGCCCCTTCGGCCCGGGCCATCGCCTCGAAGCTCGACGACGTCGACTTAGTCGGGCAGATGCTCATGCCGTTCGTCTACGGCGACGATTCGGACGAGGTCACCGACTCCACGCGTCAGCTGAACCTGGCCCGCACCGGGGCCGGGACCCCGTCCGAGATCATCTCGAAGTACCGGCTCGGCGGCGTGATCCTCGTGCGCCGGGCCTCCGACGACCCGACAGCGCCCACGAACCCCGCGTCGAACGTGGGTTCGCCGGCCCAGGTGCGGCGGTTCACCGACGGACTGCGCAAGACCGCCGCGGAGCTGCCCGCCGGCGTCCCGCTGATGATCGGCGTCGACCAGGAGCACGGCACCGTGACGCGGATCCGCGACGGGGTCACCCGCTTGCCCACCGCGATGGCGTTCGGGGCGGCCGACGATCCGGCGCTGACCGAGCAGGCCGCGGCGGCGTCCGGCTCGGAACTCGCGGCGCTCGGGATCGACGTCGACTTCGCGCCGGACGCGGACGTGATCGGCGGTCCCGGCAACACCGTGATCGGGTCCCGGTCGTTCGGGGCGGACCCCGCGGCGGTGGGCCGGCACGTGGCCGCGTCCGTGCGAGGCTACCGGAGCGCCGGTGTAGCCACCGCGCTCAAGCACTTCCCGGGGCACGGGCACACCGACGTCGACAGCCACGAGGCGATCCCGGTGCTGGGTCAGGACCGTTCTTCGCTCGATGCCCAGGATCTGGCCCCGTTCACAGCCGGTATCGACGCCGGGAGCCAGATCGTGATGTCCGGGCACCTGGACGTCCAGGCGATCGACCCGGGCACGCCCGCCTCGCTGAGCCACAAGGTGCTCACCGATCTGCTGCGCGGGGAGTTGGGGTTCACCGGGATGGTGGTCACCGACGGTCTGGACATGAAGGCGCTGACCGACAAGTACTCGGCTGGTGAGGTGGCGGTGCGGGCGGTGCTCGCGGGCAACGATCTGCTCCTGCTGCCGCCGGACGTGAGCGGGGCGCAGCAGGCGCTGCTCGGGGCGCTGAAGTCCGGACGCCTGCCGCGGGAGCGGGCGGTGGACGCGGTCACGCGGATCCTCACCGTGAAGCTCGCGTCGCGTCCGGAGGCGCCGGGGCTCGACTCGCTCCGTTCGCCCGACCACCTGCAGGCGGTGGACCGCGCCGCGGCGGCGGCCGTCACCGTGCTGAAGGGCAAGTGCTCGGGGGCGCTGGTGCGGGGTCCGGTGACGATCACCGGTGGGTCGTCGGAGGCGCGTGAGTTCCTGACGTCTGCGCTGTCGAGGGTGGGCGTGCAGATCGGCGCGGGTGGGGACTCGATCCACCTGACGGGGTACCTCGACACGGCAGCGGACCTGCGGCCCGCGTCGGTGACGGTGGCCACCGATACGCCGTACCTGTTGGCGTCCGCGAAGTCGCCGACGCTGGTGGCGACGTACGGCAACGTGGAGTCGTCGATGACGGCACTGGCGAACGTGCTGGTGGGGAAGGCGAAGGCTCCGGGCAAATCACCCGTGCCGGTGACCGGCCTGCCCCGCTCAGCCTGCTCGTAGGCCTGTGGACGGTCTCAGCGGGGGTGGGCTCCGGTCTTCCATCGTGGTCGGATGCCACGTCCCCTGTATCGTCCCCCGCGCCTCCGCCGCGCGTTCTTCCGAGGCTCCGATGCCCTGCAAACCGGCTTGCTGACGCCTGATCAACTCCGCACCAACGCCTGGCGCAAGGTGTTCCGCGATGTCTACGTGGACTCGTCCGTCCCGGAGAGCTACGAGCTGCGGTGCCGAGCCGTCCGGCTGCTGCTCCCCGAGGGCGCCGCGGTCACCGGTCGATCGGCGGCGTGTCTGGACGGCGTCCCGATCGGCGAGCCGAACGACCTGGTTCAGGTGATCGCTCCGAGCGGTACGCGCTGGGCGCGACGCGGGTGCACGCTCACCCGGACGTCCTGGTTACCGGCCGAGCACGTGGTGCCCGGCGTCGTTCCCCGGACGATCCCGCTGCGCACGGCGTGGGAGATCGCGTCCGGGCCGAACCTGGTGGAGGCGGTGGTCGACCTGGACGTCGTGTTCCGTTCCGGACGTCCGAGCAGGGAGGCGTTGGACGCCTGGGTCGGCGCGAACCCGGAGTCACAGGCAGCGCTGGCGATCGGCCTCGCCGATCCTCTCGCCGAGTCGCCGCAGGAGTCGCGTACCAGGGTCCGTCTGGTGCTGGCGGGCTTCCCGCCGCCGACATCGCAACACGAACTCTGGTTCGAGGGACGATTCGTCGCTCGCTTCGACTTGTCGTGGCTCGCCGCGAAGGTGGCCGTCGAGTACGACGGGATGTGGCACGGCGAAGGCGGGCAGATCAGCAAGGATCGAGCGCGCCTCAACCGGATCAACGAAGCCGGGTGGGAGGTGCTCTTCGTGACCCGCGACCAGCTGCGCGAGCCCGAGCTGTTCGCGCTCTTCTGCGACCAACTCCGGAGGGCGCTCGCCCGCCGCGGGGTGGCCTGCAGCAAGTAACCGGTCGGGCGACGGGTGACCGGGCCTACGACGAGTAACCGGGCCTACGACGAGTAACCGGGCCTACGACGGGTTCGCGGGCCTACGACGGCCCGCTGTAGGGCCGCTAACTCGTCGTAGGCCCACAAACCCGTCGTAGAGCCGGAAACGCGTTCAGGCCCCGCAAGCGATCGGGGCCTGAACGCGCGAACTGCCTAGAGGGCTCGGAAGGCCAGGGCGACGTTGTGGCCGCCGAAGCCGAACGAGTCGTTGATCGCCGCGGTGATCGTCATCTTTCGCGCCGTGTTGGCCGCGATGTCCAGGCAGACCCCGTCGTCCGGGTTCTCCAGGTTGATCGTCGGCGGCACGATGCCGTCACGGATCGACAGGACCGTCGCGATGGCCTCCACCGCGCCCGCAGCACCGAGCAGGTGCCCGGTCATGGACTTGGTGGCCGTCACCACGGGGTGGTCGCCGATCGCCTTCTGCAGTGCCAGCAGCTCGCCCATGTCGCCGGCCGGCGTCGACGTGGAGTGGCCGTTGACGTGCTGGATGTCGGCGCCGGTCAGGCCGCCGTCCTGGAGTGCCTCGACGACCGCTCGCGCCTGCCCGGACCCCGAAGGATCGGGCTGCACGATGTCGTAACCGTCGGCCGTGATGCCCGCACCGGCCAGCACCGCGTACCCGGAACGACCCCGGGCGCGGGCGAACTCGGCACGCTCGAGCACGACCATGCCGCCGCCCTCACCCAGGACGAACCCGTCCCGGGCCTTGTCGAACGGACGCGAGGCGCGCTCGGGCTCCTCGTTCCGCGTCGACATGGCACGCATGGCACCGAAGCCGGCCATCGGCAACGGGTGGATGCAGGCCTCCGCACCACCGGCCAGCACGACGTCGGCCTTGCCGCTGCGGATCAGTTCCAGGCCGATGGCGATCGCTTCGGCGCCGGTGGCACACGCGGAGACCGGGGCGCGCACGGCGGCCTTCGCGCCGATCTCGAGTCCGACGACAGCGGCCGGCCCGTTCGGCATCAGCATCGGGATGGTGAGCGGAGAGACCCGACGGGGGCCCTTCTCGCGCAGCACGTCCCACTGGCCGAGCAGGGTCAGCGCACCACCGATGCCGGAGCCGACCACGACCGCGAGACGCTCGGGATCGACGTCAGGGGCACCCGCGTCGGCCCAGGCTTCGCGCGCGGCCACGACGGCGACCTGCTGCACGCGGTCCATGCGACGCGCCTTGACGCGCTCGATGACCTCGGTGGGCTCGACCGCCAGCTTCGCGGCGATGCGCACCGGTAGATCGGTGGCCCAGTCGTCGGTCAGGGCCTGGACGCCGGACTTGCCGTCCAGCATGGCTTGCCAGGTAGTGGCGGTGTCGCCACCGAGCGGGGTCGTCGCACCCAGCCCGGTGACGAGCACCTCGACGTTCGCCCCGGCGCCAGTGGGCGCCGAAGCGGCGGAAACCGCCTGAGCGGCGGGGACCTCAGCGGAGGGGCGCTCGGTCATGTGATCAGGCCTGCGCCTGGGAGATGTAAGCCACCGCGTCGCCGACGGTCTTCAGGCCCTGGACGTCGTCGTCCGGGATCTTGACGCCGAACTTCTCTTCGGCTGCCACGACGACCTCGACCATGGACAGCGAGTCCACGTCCAGGTCGTCCGTGAACGACTTGTCGTCGGCGACGTCGTCCTTCTGGACGTCGGCGATCTCCTCGAGGATCTCAGCCAGACCGGCGCGGATCTCGTCGTTGCTGCTCACTGTTGACGCATTCCTTTCGTTGTGGGGTGGCGGACGGCTCAGGGGATGGTAATAACCTGGCCGGCGTAGGTAAGTCCTCCACCGAAGCCGAACAGTAGCGCCGGGCCGCCCGAAGGCAGTTCACCGCGCTCGGCCAGCTTGGAGAGGGCCAGTGGGATCGAGGCCGACGACGTGTTGCCGGACTCGATGATGTCCCTGGCGATCACCGCGTTCGTCGCGCCGAGGCGCTTGGCGATGTGATCGATGATGCGGACGTTGGCCTGGTGCGGGACGAACGCGACCAACTCGGACGGGTCGACCCCGGCGCGCTCGCACGCCGCCCGGGCGAACGGTGCCAGCGCGGTGGTGGCCCAGCGGAACACCGCCTGGCCTTCCTGCCGGATGTAGCCCCCGTCGTCGATGTGCAGCACGTCACCGCGCGGACCGTCACTGCCCCAGTACACCGGGCCGATGCCGTTCTGCTCGGACGCGGTGACCACCGCGGCCCCGGCGCCGTCGGCGAACAGGATGCAGGTGGTGCGGTCCTTGAAGTCGATCACGTCGGTGAGCTTCTCGGCGCCGATGACCAGCGCGGTCTTCGCCGCGCCCGCCGCGATCGCGTGCTGCGCGCTGGCCAGCCCGTAACTGAAACCCGAACAGGCCGTATTGACGTCGTACGCGCCCGGGGCGTTGATGCCGAGTCGCGCCGCGACCTGGCTGGCCACGTTCGGCAGCATCGTCGGCGGGGTCAGCGTCGCGACGATGACGAGGTCGACGTCGGCGGCTTCGATACCGGCGTTGGCCAGCGCCTTGCCGGACGCGGCGACGGACATCTCCAGCGCCGTCTCGCCCTCGGCGGCGAACCGGCGCGCCTTGATGCCGACCCGCTCCTGGATCCACGCGTCGTTCGTCTCGACGCCGAACTCCGTGCTCAGGTCGTCGTTGGTGACGATGCGGGCGGGCTGGTAGTGGCCGAGACCGGCGATGCGGGCGCCGGGTCCGTCGGTGTAGCGGCTCATGTTTCAGGCTCCGAACTGTGCTCGGCGATCAGCTCGGCCGCGGCCGGCAGGTCGTCGGGAGTGTTGACGGTGACGACCTTGACGCCCTTCATCGCGCGCTTGGCCAGACCGGCGAGCGTGCCCGCGGGAGCGAGTTCGATCGCCGCGGTGACGCCGAGTTCGAGCAGCGTGGCCTGGCAGGAGTCCCAGCGCACCGGCGAGGTGACCTGGGCGACGATCCGCGCCAGGGCGTCGGTACCGGACGTGACCACGGCGCCGTCGGCGTTCGACAGCAGCGTCCGCGCGGGGTCGGCCACCTCGACCGACTTGGTCGCCGCGGCGAGCGCGTCCGAGGTCATGTACGGCGTGTGGAACGCACCGGCGACCTGCAGCGCGATCACCCGGGCGCGGGCCGGCGGATCGTCGGCCAGCTTGGCCAGCGCGGGCAGCGGCCCGGCCGCGACGATCTGACCGGCACCGTTGCGGTTCGCCGGGTGCAGGCCGAGCGTCTCCAGCCGTTCGAGCACTTCACTTTCGACGCCACCGAGCACCGCGCTCATGCCGGTGGGCTCGAGGGCGCACGCCGCAGCCATTTCGCGGCCTCGGACGGCGGCCAGTTCGATGGCGTCGGACGGGGTGAGGACACCGGCCAGTGCGGCGGCGGTCAGCTCACCGATGCTGTGGCCGGCCACCACGTCGGCCTTCGTGGCGGGCAGGAACCCCGCAACGGCGAGGCCGGCGGCAACGAGGAGGGGTTGGGTCTTCGACGTGTCCCGGATCTCGTCCGCGTCAGCTTCGGTTCCCAGCCGCACCAAATCCAGACCGGTGGCGGTCGAGTAGTCACGGAGCACAGCGGTTGCCCGGTCGGCGCCGTCCCAACCGGTGAGCCACGGGGTGAGGAAACCTGGCTTCTGCGAGCCCTGTCCGGGGGCGAGTAGGGCGAGCACGTATGAAGCCTCGCAACTGAACCGCAGCTTTCGCGTTATGGCGAGCCACTAACTCCTACGCAGGTTTTTGGAGGAAACCTCCAAAGGATGGGGGGTGCGGGCGACGTGCGTCACTGGTAGCCGCGAAAAGGCGCTGAATCGGTCCCGTTCAGGCTTGGCCGTGCATCCGTCCGATAGCGAGCGCCAGTCGCAGACTGAACGCCTCTCGCGGATTCGTGGGGGCCAGGCCGGTGATCTCCCCGATCCGACGCAGACGGTAACGCACGGTGTTGGGGTGAACGAAGAGCATCCTCGCGGTGCCTTCCAGGGTGCCGCCGCTGTCGAGATAGACGGAGAGCGTTTCCACCAGCGTCGGTCCGGCCGCGTCCAGCGGCTTGTAGACGTCGGACACCAGCCGACGTCGGGCTTCGGTGTCGCCGGCGAGCACCCGTTCGGGCAGGAGGTCGGCGGCCGCGACCGGGCGAGGTGCCGCGGGCCAGGCCGCGACCGCCCGCCAGCCCGCCTCGGCCGCGCGGGCGGACTCCGGAGCACCGGAGAGCGTCGGGACCGCGTGGCCGACGACCACCGGGCCTGTCCCGAACTCGGCGAGCAGCATCTGGGTGGCCCGGACCGGGTCGTCGGCGCCGCCGAGGACCGCGACCAGGCGCTGACCCTGCACGCCGGCGAGCACGTCGAGGCCGGAGCGGCGACCGATGTGCACGAGGCTGTCCACGATCTGGTCGGAATCCGCCACGGTGGCCGAGCCCGGCGCGGTGCCGATCACCACCGAGACGGGGGAGAGGTCCGTCCAGCCGAGGGCGGCGGCGCGACTGGCCAGCGCGTCCGCCGGATCGCCGCGCAGCAGGGCGTCGACCAGCAGGGCTTGAAGGCGCAGGTCCCACGCGCCGCGGGTCTCCGCTGCGCGGGCGTAGACCTCGGCGGTCGCGAAGGCGACCTCGCGGGAGTAGCGCAGGATCGCTTCCCGGAGCTCGGACTCCTCGCCGGGGGCGGCCAGCTCACCGGCCTGTTCCTCGGCGACCTCGACGGTGATCTTCACCATCGCGAGGGCCTGCTGGAGCGTGACCGAGCGGGCCATCTCGCGGGGGGCGGCGCCGAAGACGTCGCCGGTGACCTTCGGACGGCTGATCGGGCTGCGCATCCACTGCACGAGGGAGCCGATGCCGGCCTGGACGACGAGCGTCACCCAGGAGCGCTGGTCGGCGGGGAGAGCGCGGAACCAGGGGAGGGTGTCGTCCATCCTCGCCACGCTCCGTGTCGCCAGCGCGCCGGATGCGCGTTCTATCCGGCGGAGCGTCGCGGCGAGTGGAGCGGTGGTCACGGGCGAAGCGTGCCACGTCGGCGGAGCCGACCAGTAATCACAGAATCGACGTGACCGACAATCTTCGGATGAGCGAACCATTGCCGGAGGGCGGCGTGCCCGGTCGGTTGCTGGCGTACGGGCCCGGGCCGGAGCAGGTGGCCGAGTTCTATCCGGGGCGGGATCCGGGGGCGCTCGTGGTGTTCCTGCACGGGGGGTACTGGCGGGCGATGTACGACCGGTCGCACGCGCGTCCCTTGGCCGGGGCGCTGGCCGAGGCCGGGTATGCGGTGTTGCTCGCGGAGTACCGACGGGTCGGGCAGCCCGGGGGTGGGTATCCGGGCACGCTGCTCGACGTCGCTGCGCTTCTCGACACCCTTCCGGACGCGGTGGCGCCGGATCTGCCGGTGATCCTCGCCGGCCACTCCGCCGGCGGCCACCTGGCCCTCTGGGCCGCCGCCCGCCCGGCCCTCCCACCCGGCACCCCCGGGGCGCCGAGTGCGGCTGGTGCGCCGGGCGTGGCTGGAGGGCTCGGCCGGATCGTGGGGGTGTTGGCGCTTGCTCCGGTTGCCGACCTGGTGTCGGGGGCGGAACTAGGGCTGGGGGACGGGGCTGTCGAGGCGTTTCTCGGGGGGGTGCCGGGGGTCGTGCCCGAGCGGTACGCGGTGGCGGACCCCGCGAGCCTGCCCGCACCGGCCGTCCCGGTGACCATGCTGCACGGCGACGCCGACGACGTCGTGCCTCCGGACGTCGCGCGCAGCTACGCCGCGGACGGTCGCGCGACCCTCACCCTCCTCCCCGGAGCCGACCACTTCGGAGTGATCACTCCCGGCTCGCCCGACTGGTTGCACGTGCTAACCGCACTGGACGCTCTGAAATCCGTAAAATCGGCGGCAATTACGCCTAAGGGGGACTTTGGTGGCGGAGCGGACACGTAAGACGGTCGTGCCGAGCGGTGTCGAGCGCACCATCGCCGACGACGAGCTGATCGTCAGCAAGACCGACACCAAAGGGATAATGACCTACGTCAACGATGTGTTCCTCCGCGTCTCGGCATACCCCGAGAGCGAGGTGGTGGGCCAGCCGCACAACATGATCCGGCACCCCGACATGCCGCGCTGCGTGTTCAAGCTGCTCTGGGACACGATCAGGTCCGGGCAGGAGATCTTCGCCTACGTCGTGAACCTGGCCGGCGACGGCGCCCACTACTGGGTGCTCGCCCACGTCACGCCCTCGTTCGGCCCGGGCGGCCAGATCATCGGCTACCACTCGAACCGACGTACGCCCGACCGCGCGGGCATGGACGTCATCCGTCCGCTCTACGGCCAGCTGGTCGCCGAGGAGCGTCGGCACGCCAAGTCGTCCGAGGCGCTCGCCGCGTCGACCGCGATGCTCACCACGAAGGCCGAGGAGCTCGGCGGCTACGAGCGGTTCATCTGGTCTTTGGAGTCGGCGAAGGCGGGGGCGCGATGAAGCCGGACGCACAGTCCGAGCTCGAGGTCTACCGCGGTGCGCTGCGTGCGCTCGCCGTCGCGTGCGAGGCCACCGGCAAGGGCGACTTCGAGGTGCGGGTGCCGCAGTTGCCCGGCGAGGACCGCTATTCCGACGTCGTCACGATCCGGCACAGCCTCAACCACCTGCTCGACATGACCGACGCGTTCATCCGGGAAGCGGCAGCTTCGCTGGCCTCGGCTACCGAAGGGCGCTACCACCGGAAGTTCCTCGAGCGCGGTATGCAGGGCACGTTCCGCGCGGGCGCCCGGTCGATCAACGAGGCCCGGGACTCGATGCAGGCGAGCGCGCGGCAGGTGGAACAGGTGGCCGACCACCGCCTGGCGCTGGCGGCCGACTTCGAGAACGCGGTGCTCTCGGTGTCGGAGACCGTGGCCGCGGCGTCCACGCAGCTGGGCGCCTCGGCGCAGACGCTGGCCGGCGCCACGCGCAACGCAGTGGAAGCCACCGATCAGGCCACCGGCACGATCCAGACGATGAGCGAGGCGTCGGCGCAGATCGAGCAGATCGTTCAGATCATCACGAAGATCTCGGCGCAGACGCGGTTGCTGGCGCTCAACGCGACGATCGAGGCGGCGCGGGCCGGTGAGGCGGGGAAGGGATTCGGCGTCGTCGCGACCGAGGTCAAGCAGCTTGCCGACGAGACGTCGCGGGCGAGCGAGCGGATCCTCGAGCAGGTCACGAACGCGAGTTCGCGCACGGACGACGCGGTGACGGCGATTCGGAGCGTCACGGCGTCGGTGTCGGAGATGGATCAGATGGCGGCGGGGATCGCCGAGGCGGTCGAGGGTGGCGGGGGTGGTGGCGGGGGCCTTTCGCAGATGGCCGAAACGCTCAGCAGCGAGGTGACGAAGTTCCTCGGAGTGCTGCGCCAGGGCTGATCTGCTGAGACACGGCGCAATCACGGGTGTGTCACACTCGTGTAATTACGTCACAGAAGTTCTAATCTGTGCGCATGGCGAAGCATCGTGCGATTTGTCCGTCTCTGGTTACTGTCGCGTCTCTCTTGACCCTGTTGCTCGGGGCCGCGGTGATGGCCGAGGTTGCGGTCGCTGCGGTGCCGGGTGTTCTGATCTGGCAGTTGGCGGTGGCGTGGGTGGCGTGTTCGGTCGCTCTCGGCCTGCGCGAGGGCCGGTCCTGGGCGCTCTACGCCACCGCGATCCTGGCCGCGATCAGCCCCGGCCTGGCTATCGTCGCCGCCGACGTGGTCGGTCCGGTGGCTGCGGCGCCGTTCCTGTTGGCGCCCGCAGCCGTCGCGCTGCTCGTTCCCGAGCGCTCGGCGCGCTGGCTGCGGCGCCGCCGGCCGATCTCGTCTCCCACCGGGCGCATCATGGTCAGCACCCCGGTGCCCGGGAGCACGACCCGGACGTCGGCGGCGCTGGCGGTGCAGAGCGACTACGCGCTCGTCGGCGCCGCACCGGCCCACGGCTCAGCAGCCTCGGTCTAGCGCGCCCCACCCCGGCCGGGCAGCGTATTCACGCGCTGCCCGGCCGCTTCGCGTCCGCGGCCGAGAACGCGTGAGTCGCGTCAGATTTCGCTCAGGCGGGGGAGGACTCGGTCGCAGACCTCGGTGGTCCAGGACGCGGGGTCGTCGGTGCCGCGGTTGCTGACCCAGACCTGTCGGACGTCGATCTTGGCGTAGCTCTCCATCGTGCGGAGGAAGCCGTCGGTGTCGTCCAGCGGGTTCTGGCCGAAGATGATCGTCTTCTCGATCTCCGCCGGGTCGCGCCCCACGTCCGCGCAGTGCTGGTTCAGCACGTCGATCTTGTGGGCCACCGTCTCGACGTCCGGCGCGGACAGATTGCACAGGTCGCCGTACTGCGCGACCAGCCGCAGCGTCTTCTTCTCCCCGGACCCACCGATCATCACCGGCGGACCCGGCTGCTGAACGGGCTTGGGCCGGCACAGCGTCTCCGCCAGCTGGTAGTGCTTGCCCTCGAACGGGCCGTCGTCGTCACCGAACATCTGCCGGGTGATCCGGAGCGTCTCCTCGAGCCGCTCGAACCGCTCGGCGACCGGCGGGAACGGCACGCCCAGCGCCTTGTGCTCCTTCTCGTACCAGGCGGCGCCGATGCCGAACATCGCGCGACCCTCGGACAGCACGTCCAGCGTCGCGACGGTCTTGGCCAGCAGGCCCGGATAGCGGTAGGTGACGCCGGTGACCAGCAGGCCGAGCGTGATCCGCCGGGTGATCCCGGCCAGGAAGCCCAGGCTCGTGTAGCCCTCGAGCATCGGTTCGGTGGCCGGGGCGAAGGCCTCCATCTGGAACCAGTGGTCCATCAGCGTGAACGTGCTCGCGCCGCCCTCGTCAGCGGCGCGCGCGGTCGCGGCGAGCAGCGGCGCGATCGCGGTGTTCCCGCCCGGGAAGGAGAAGTTCGGGTAGTGGATCGCAAGTTTCACAGTGCAACCGTAAGTCCTCAGCCGGTGGTGCGCGCTGCCGTTCTCGCTCAGGACATCGTCGGCGGGGCGGCGCCCGGACGCTGGGTGGGGACGACGACGCCGGGCGGCGGGCCCGGAGGAGCGTCGGCGGCCGACGGTGGACGCTCGGGGGCGACGTTCCACGACACGGTCACCGAGACCGGTGCGCGGGCGCCGACGGTCGGGGTGTCGTAGTGGACGTCGACCCGGTCCGGCCGTCCCGGGGTGCCGTCGCAGATGCGTTCGGCGAGCCACGTGCCGGAGTGGGTCCGGTCGGGGCCGTCCGACGGGGCGTGGATGACCACCGCGGTTCCGTCGGAGAGTCTGACTTCAGAGGGCACGGGGGATCGCCTCCTTCAGGGCGTGCTGAATGGAGTAAGAAGAGCGGGGGGTTGTGTCACCGGGCGATAGCTGATGGTTACCCCGTCGCGCATTCGCTGAATCGGGGTAGCCCACGGGCTTACGTCTCCGGGCCGCTGTGCGGGCGATTCGCCGTGGCTACGTTGGCCTGATGCGACGTCTGCGTGTTGTCCCACTAGTCGTCATCGTGCTGCTGTGCGCGGTGATCGTCGCAGCCACCGGCAACCAAGGCGGCCCTCCGGCCGTGCCTCCGCTGTTCGTCGTGCTGGCGTGGCCGATCCTCCTGCGGAAGCGGCCGGTTCTCGCGTTGGGACTCGTGCTGCTGTTCACCGCTCTGCTGACGCCGCTGTACGACCCGGAGACGGTCGGCCCGGTGGGCTGCGTGGCCGTCCTGATCGCGGTCGGCAGGCTGGCCGCGGTACGGCCGTGGCGGGTGTCCGTACCGGGCGCTGCGGTGGCGTTGGTGGTGGTCGCGCTGCTCGGGACCGCGTTCTACGTGCGTGGCGGCGGCGCGATCAACACGGCGGGTGTCCTCGCGCTCGCGATCGTCAGCGTCTGGGCGGTGGGCAACACGATCCGGCAGGCGGGCGACAACGCTGCCGCGCGGCGGCGGGAGGAGACCGAACTGGCGGTCGCGGCCGAGCGGCTGCGGATCGCGCGGGAGCTGCACGACCTGGTCGCGCACAGCATGGGTGTCATCGCGTTCCAGGCCGGCGCCGGGCGGCGGGTGATCGACACCCGGCCGGTCGAGGCGCGCAACGCGCTGGACGCGATCGAGACGACCTCGCGCGAGGCGCTGGCCGAGCTGCGTCGGACGCTCGCCGCCCTGCGCCGCTCGGAGCCCGAAGGTGCACCGACCCTGCCGACGCCACGCCTGGCCGACCTCGACCGGCTGGCCGCATCCGTGCGGGTGGCGGTCGTGCGCACCGGTGAGGTCCGGGATCTGCCCGCTGACCTGGAACTATCGGCCTACCGGATCGTCCAGGAGTCCGTGACCAACGTGGTGCGTCACGCGGGCACCGACTCCTGCCGGGTGACGCTCGACTACCGCGACGACGCGCTGGCGATCGAGGTGCTGGATTCCGGCACCCCGGGAACGATGGGCACCGGCTACGGAATCATCGGCATGCGCGAACGGGTGACGCTGCTGAACGGTGAGTTCGAAGCCGGGCCCCGGCCCGAGGGCGGGTTCCGGGTAGCGGCGACAATTCCCATTCATGATTAGCGTCGTCCTGGCTGACGATCAGCCGCTGATCCGGTCCGCGCTGCGCGTCCTCCTCGCCGAGACGGCCGACCTCGCGCTGATCGGGGAGGCCGCGAACGGTGTGGAGGCCGTCGCGCTGGCCGAAGAGCACCGGCCCGACGTCGTCGTGATGGATCTGCGGATGCCGGAGATGGACGGCATCGCCGCGACCGCCGCGATCGCCGCAGCCCTGCCCGACACCCGCGTCCTCGTGCTGACGACGTTCGACGACGACGATTACGTGTACGGGGCACTGCGGGCCGGCGCCAGCGGCTTCCTGGTCAAGGACATGGGCCTCGACGACATCCTGGCCGCGATCCGGGTCGTGGCCGGCGGAGACGCGTTGATAGCGCCGAGCGTCACGCGGCGTCTCGTGGACACGCTGGCCGGCCGTAAGCCCGCGCCGGCGCCGCGCCCGTCGGTCGCCGGCATCACCGACCGGGAACGCGAAGTACTGACGCTCGTCGGGCGCGGCCTGTCGAACGCGGAGATCGCGGGGGAGCTGTTCATCAGCATCGCCACCGCCAAGGCCCACGTGGCCCGGCTGCTGACGAAACTCGACGCCCGCGACCGGGTGCAGCTGGTGATCCTGGCCTACGAGTGCGGGTTGGTCAGCCCCGGGGATTAAGTCCTGCGACCAGGGGTGATGTCGCCTCCAGCCCAATGTGGACGGACGATGATTTCGACACGGTTCTCGCATGGCGAAGCTCGTGTTCGGAATTCAGGTGGCCCTCGTCGTGGTGTTCGCGGTGCTGTGGAACCCACTCGACTTCTTCATCTACCGGCTCGGCGGCCAGGTCGTCGGCGACGGTGCCCGGCTCTACCTCGAGCAGCAGGCCGCCCACTGGTTCACCTACACGCCGTTCGCGGCGGTGCTGTTCGAGCCGCTGTCGTTCGTGCCGCTGGTGCCGGCGCGGGTGCTCTGGGAGCTGGCGTCGGTCGGGGCGTTCGTCGTCGCGTGCCGGCAGTGGGTGCCCCGCCGATACGTCCCGTGGGCGGTAGCCGGCGGGCTGATGCTCGAGCCGGTGTGGCACTCGCTGTTCCTCGGCCAGGTCAACCTGATCCTGCTCGCGGTGGTGGCGGTGGACTTCCGGCGGTTGGCTACCGGGCGCTCCGCCGGCATCGGGATCGGGATCGCGGCGGCGATCAAGCTCACGCCCGGCATCTTCATCGTGCTGCTACTGGCCGCCGGACGGGTGCGGCCGGCGGTCATCGCGGGGGTCACGTTCGTCGCGGCTACGGGGGCGGCCTGGCTCGTCGCGCCGGATGCGTCGCTCGTGTACTGGCGGGACACGTTCTACGACAGCTCGCGGGTCGGTGTTCCGTACGTCAGCAACCAGTCGCCGTTCGGAGCGTTGACGCGGGTGCTGGATGACGTCGGCGCTTGGTATTACGTCATTCCGTTGATGCTTTTGGTCTTTGGCGTGTTCGTTGGCTACGCCCGGCGCGAGGACTTCCTCGCCGTGTTCGCGGTGGCAGGGCTCACCGGCCTGCTCGTGTCGCCGATCTCGTGGAGTCACCACTGGGTGTGGGCGCTGCCGGCGCTGGTGGTGCTCGTCCGGGACGGCCACCGCACGCTCGCCATCGCCGCGACCACCGTGTTGACGCTGTCGCCGATGTGGGCGACGCGGCTCGTCGATCACCCGAACGACCTGTGGTACCTGCTGCCGATCCGGAACGCCTACCTGCTGGTCGGGCTGGTGCTCCTGGTGGCGCTGTGCCCCGGGGTGTTGCCGGGGCACAGCGCGCGGGTCAGGACGCCCCGCCGGTCTCTCCAGGAGGCGCGGCAGTGACGTCGTCGATGCGGTACTTCGCCAGCGCGTCCGCCGCGACCGAGGCCTCGACCTCGCCCCGCTTGGCCAGCGCCCGCAGCGTCGCCACCGCGATCGACTCGGCGTCCACCTTGAAGTGGCGACGCAGCGCGTGCCGGGTGTCGGACGCGCCGAACCCGTCGGTGCCGAGCGAGGTGTAGTCGCTCGGTACCCAGCGCGAGATCTGGTCCGGTACGGACCGCATCCAGTCGCTCGACGCGATGACCGGGCCCTCGGAGTCCGCCAGCTGGGCGGTGATCCACGGGGTCCGGGCCTCGCCGTCGGCCTGCACCAGCGCCTCTTCCTCCGCCTCGACGGCGTCCCGGCGGAGCTCCGTCCAAGAGGTGACCGACCAGACGTCGGCGGCGACGTTCCAGTCCTCGGCCAGGAGCTGCTGGGCCCGCAGGGCCCAGGGCAGCGCCACGCCGGACGCGAGCAGCTGGGCCTTGAGGGGGCTGTCCTTCGTCGCCGGTGCGTACTTGTACAGGCCCTTGAGGATGCCCTCCTCGTCCACGTGGTCCGGCATCGCCGGCATGACCATCGGCTCGTTGTAGACGGTGAAGTAGTAGAAGATGTTCTCCGGGTTCTCCCCGTACATCCGCCGTAGGCCGTCCTCGGTGATCACCGCGACCTCGTAGGCGTACGCCGGGTCGTACGCGACGACCGCCGGGTTCGTCGACGCCAGCAGCAGCGAGTGGCCGTCCTCGTGCTGGAGCCCCTCACCGTTGAGGGTGGTACGCCCGGCGGTGGCGCCGAGCACGAACCCGCGGCCCAGCTGGTCGGCAGCAGCCCAGAAGCCGTCACCGGTGCGCTGGAAGCCGAACATCGAGTAGAAGATGTAGATCGGGATCATCGGCTCGCCCTGCGTGGCGTACGACGTCGCCACGGCGGTGAACGACGCCACCGAGCCGGCCTCGTTGATGCCCTCGTGCAGGATCTGGCCCTGCTGGGACTCCTTGTAGGCCAGCATCAGCTCGCGGTCGACCGACGTGTACTGCTGGCCGTGCGGCGAATAGATTTTCGCCGTCGGGAACAGCGAGTCCATCCCGAAGGTGCGGGCCTCATCGGGAATGATCGGCACGAAGCGGTCGCCGATGTTCTTGTCCTTCATCAGGTCTTTCAGCAACCGGACGAAGGCCATCGTGGTGGCGATCTTCTGCTTGCCGGAGCCCTTCTTCAGCTGGGCGTACATCTCCTTGCCCGGCAGAGCCAGCGGCTTGCTGCGGTCGACCCGCTTCGGGATCGCGCCGCCGAGCTGGCGGCGACGCTCCATCAGGTACTGGTACTCGTCGGAGTCCTTGCCGGGGTGGTAGTACGGCGGCAGGTACTTGTCGAGTTTCTCGTCCGGGATGTCGAGGAAGAGCCGGTCCCGGAACTCCTTCAGGTCGTCCTCGGTCAGCTTCTTCATCTGGTGGGTGGCGTTGCGGGCCTCGAAGTGGCTGCCCAGCGTCCAACCCTTGATCGTCTTGGCGAGGATGACGGTGGGCTGCCCGGTGTGCTCGGTCGCCGACTTGTAGGCGGCGTAGAGCTTCCGGTAGTCGTGGCCACCCCGCTTGAGATTCCAGATCTCGTCGTCCGAGAGGTGCTCGACCATCTTGCGGGTACGCGGGTCGCGTCCGAAGAAGTGCTCGCGGACGAACGAACCGGACTCCGCCTTGTAGGTCTGGTAGTCACCGTCGGGCGTGGTGTTCATCAGGTTGACCAGCGCGCCGTCGGTGTCGGCGGCCAGCAGCGGGTCCCACTCGCGGCCCCAGACGACCTTGATGACGTTCCAGCCGGCGCCCCGGAAGAACGCCTCCAGCTCCTGCATGACCTTGCCGTTGCCGCGGACCGGCCCGTCGAGGCGCTGCAGGTTGCAGTTGATGACGAACGTCAGATTGTCGAGCTCTTCGCGGGCGGCCACGCCGATCGCGCCGAGCGACTCGACCTCGTCCATCTCGCCGTCGCCGAGGAACGCCCAGACGTGCTGCTGGCTGGTGTCCCTGATGCCGCGCGAGTGCAGGTACCGGTTGAACCGGGCCTGGTAGATCGCGTTGATCGGGCCGAGGCCCATCGAGACGGTCGGGAATTCCCAGAAGTCGGGCATGAGGCGCGGGTGCGGGTAGCTCGAGAGGCCGCCGCCCTGGTGCGAGAACTCCTGGCGGAAGCCGTCCATCTGGTGCTCGTTCAGCCGACCCTCGAGGAAGGCCCGCGCGTACATGCCGGGGGAGGCGTGCCCCTGGAAGTAGATCTGGTCGCCGCCACCCGGGTCGTCGTGACCGCGGAAGAAGTGGTTGAAGCCCACCTCGTAGAGGCTCGCGCTGGAGGCGTAGGTGGAGATGTGCCCGCCGACCCCGACACCCGGACGCTGGGCCCGGTGGACCATGATCGCGGCGTTCCATCGCATGTAGGCACGGAGGCGGCGCTCGATGTGCTCGTCACCCGGGAACCAGGGCTCCCGCTCCGGCGGGATGGTGTTGATGTAGTCGGTGCTCCGCAGGGCCGGGACCCCGACCTGCTTTTCCCGAGCCCGCTCCAGGAGACGCAGCATGATGTACCGGGCCCGCTGGCGACCGGCGTTGTCGATCACTGCATCCAGCGACTCGAGCCACTCGGACGTCTCCCCGGGATCGATGTCCGGGAGCTGACTGGGTAGCCCGTCGCTGATCACCGGGAGCCGTTCGCGTGAGTTCGCCACGTCGATCCTTCACACTCGTCGGTGGGTGGGGTCCGGTCGATCACGGTCGGCGACCGGCCGACGCCACTTCGCTTTACCGATCCATCCTGCCCCGTAGGCGCGCGGATGGTTAGCTCCGGGGGACCGTTACCGGCCGGTAGTGTGCGCCCCGCCCGTAGGGTGACATCGTTTCAGACCCACCCGATGCGCCAGGCGAACACGCGACGGGCAGGATAGAACACGTGGACAGCGAGATCATCACCGTCCGTACCGGATCTTCACCGGTCGTTCTGGACCTGACCGAGCGTGCCGCCGACTTCGTCCGGTCGCGGGGCGACGGGCTGCTGCACGCCTTCGTACCGCACGCCACCGCCGGGCTGGCCGTTCTCGAGACCGGAGCCGGCAGCGACGACGACCTGCTGGCGGCGCTGGCCGACCTGCTGCCTGCCGACGACCGGTGGCGGCACCGGCACGGCAGCCCCGGGCACGGGCGCAGCCACGTGATGCCGGCGCTGATCCCGCCGTACGCGACGCTGCCCGTGCTGGGTGGCCAGCTGGCGCTGGGAACGTGGCAGAGCCTCTGTCTGGTCGATCTCAATGTCGACAACCACGACCGGCAGGTACGGTTTTCGTTTCTCGGCGGCTGACCTGCGGGTAAGAACTGGTCCGTCAGGTACCGATGGGTGCGACGCGTGCGGTCTTATCGCTGGCAACACTTGCGTTGCGCTGGATGTATGTGTGGACTACCGGACTAGGCGGCGACGAGCCGCCATCAGTAGGAGGAGGGAACCGAAGAGTGAGCGCGACCGCGGGTCACGCCGACGGCGTCAAGAGCCCGGCAGACCGGCTCGGCATTCAGTCGGGCATGGTGGTCATGGAGATCGGATTCGACGACGACGGTGCTGACGATCTGCGTGACGCCGTCGCCGAACGGGTCGGTGACGATCTGGTCGACGAGGACTCCGACGAGGTCGTCGACGTCGTCATGCTCTGGTGGCGGGAGGACGACGGCGATCTGTTCGACGCACTGGTGAACGCGTTGAGCCCGCTGACCGACAACGGCGTCGTCTGGCTGTTGACGCCCAAGGCCGGTCGGCCGGGGCACGTGGAACCGAGCGACATCAGTGAGGTCGCCCCGACCGCGGGCCTGCAGCAGACCTCGAGCATCAGTGCTGCGCAGGACTGGTCCGGAGCGCGCCTGGTCGCGCCGAAGGCGGCGCGCTCCAAGCGCTGACCCTCGGCATTCCGCTGACACCGGCAGCGCGTGAGACGCGCTCCCGGTGCCGTTGCCGTGCCCTGAGAGGATCCAGCCATGCCTGTGGAAGTCGGCGACATCGCTCCGGGCTTCACGTTGCCGGACCAGAACCACCAGTTGGTGTCCCTCTCCGATTTCCAGGGTTCGCGCAGCGTGCTGGTCGTGTTCTATCCGCTGGCGTTCTCCCGGGTGTGTTCCGGGGAACTCGCCGCGATCCGCGACGACCTGTCGCGATTCCAGAACGACGCCGTGCAGACGCTGACGATCAGCGTCGACTCGTTCTTCGTCCACAACGTGTGGGCTTCGCAGGAGGGCTTCGGGTTTCCGCTGCTGTCGGACTTCTGGCCGCACGGTGCGGTGGCGCAGAGTTACGGCGTGTTCGACGAGCAGAAGGGGACCGCGCGGCGCGGAACGTTTTTGGTGGACGTTTCCGGCGTGGTGCGGTGGAAGGTGGTCACCGGGATCGGTGTCGCCCGCTCGGCCGACGACTACGCGACGGCCCTGGCGGCACTCGCCTCCTGAGTGGCCTCCGCTACCCTCGTTGGTGCAGGGCGCATAGCTCAGTGGGAGAGCACTCGCCTTACAAGCGAGGGGTCGTAGGTTCGAAACCTACTGCGCCCACCCTTTCACCTGCGGACCGACAAGGTCCGCAGGTGCCCCACCAGGTGATCTCGGCCTCGTGGAGGGTGAAGCCGTGGGACTCGCCGGGGACCAGGCACGGGGCCTCTCCCTCGGCGCAGTCGACGTCTTCGATGTGGCCGCAGGTGCGGCAGACCAGGTGGTGGTGGTTGTCGGCCACGCGCGCCTCGTACCGCCGCGCGCTTCCGGCCGGCTCGATCACCCGCGCCAACCCCGTCTCGACGAGCGCTCCGAGCACGTCGTAGACCGCCTGGGTCGACACCGCGCCGATCCGGGCGCGCACGGCGTCGGCCAACGAGTCGACGGTTGGATGACCACCCCCGGTCAGTTCCGTGAGCACGGCGAGCCGCGGGTTGGTCACCCGTAGGCCGGCCGCGCGCAGGCGCTCGCGGTTCTCGTCAAGGCTGGACACGGACGCGGGATACCTACCTGGAACTGTTCCATTCCTCGCGTGCCCGACTTTTTACGCGCGAAGGTGCTCCAGCGTCCGCCCGAGCTCGTCCTGGAGCACCGCTGTCGCTGCCGCCGCGTCGCCGCGCTCGATGGCGTCGACGAGGGCTGCGTGGCTGGTGTCGCCGGGGGTGCGGTCGGTGGTGCGCAGGCCCAGGAGTGCGACGAGGTCCACCAGCGCGCCTCGCAGCACCGGCGTGAACTCTCCGAAAAGGGCGGTGAGTGCCGGGTTACCCGCTGCGGTCACCACCGCACCGTGCAGCGCCACATCGGCGTCGACGAATGCGGCGTCGTCCCGGTCGGCGGCGTCCCGACGAGCTGCGAGTGCGTCCCGCAGCGCGGCTACGTCGGCCGGGGTGCGGCGCTGCGCGGCCAGGCCCGCTGCCTGCACCTCGAGCATCATCCGCACCTCATACACATCGGCCACCGCGGCGCGCTGGAGCCAGTCGTCGGCTGGCCGATCGGCCAGCACGAACACGCCGGCGCCCTGCCGCGCACGCACCATCCCCGCGCCGGCCAGCGCGCTCAGCGCCTCCCGCACCGTCGTCCGGCCGACGCCGAGCGTGCGGGCGAGCGTCGTCTCCCCCGGCAGCTTGCTGCCGACCGGCCACCGACCGGACTCGATTTCGCCTCGGAGGTACGCGACGGCCTGATCGACGAGGGGGCTGGGTTTCAACAACTTGTCTGAGGAGCTGACATGTGGCTACTGTACCGAGCATGTTCCGCGGACTTCTTCTCGGCTGCCGCGGCGGGGCCTGACTCGACCGGCACCCCGCCGCGGGTGTCGTGCTGCGCCGGTCGGTCCTCCCGACCGACGCGAAGGAACCCCGTGAACTGGAATCCGCAACAGCCCAGCGCCATGCCGCACGAGCGGTACCGATCGGTGTACGACCGGGTCGAGGTACCGAACACCGATCGTGCGTGGCCCGACAACCGCTTCGCGCACGCACCGCTCTGGGTGCCGGTCGACCTGCGCGACGGCAACCAGGCGCTGGCCGAGCCGATGGACACCGCCCGCAAGAGCCGCTTCTTCGACCTGCTGGTCCGGATGGGCTACAAGGAGATCGAAATCGGCTATCCGTCGGCCAGCCGCACCGATTTCGACTTCGTCCGGTCGCTGACCTCAATCCCGGACGACGTGACGGTGGTCGTGTTCACACCGGCCCGCGAGGACCTGATCGACCGGACGTTCGAGTCGATCCGGGGCCTGCCCCGCGCCGTCGTGCACCTGTACATGCCCACGGCTCCCACCTGGCGCGACGTCGTGCTCCACCGCAACCGCGACGAGGTGCACGCGGTGATCCGCGCGGCTGCGGAGCGGATGGCGCGCAACGCCGGAGACACGAACATCCGGTTCGAGTTCTCGCCCGAGGTCTTCAACCTCACCGAACCCGACTACGTGCTGGAGATCTGCAACGGGCTGACGTCGTTCTGGGACGCCTCGCCCGACCGGCCGGTCATCCACAACCTGCCGGCGACGGTGGAGGTGGCCACGCCGAACGTCTACGCCGACCAGATCGAGCACGTGCACCGGCACTTGGACCGCCGCGACTCCGTGATCCTCTCCGTCCATCCGCACAACGACCGCGGCACCGGCGTCGCCTGTGCGGAGCTGGCCGTCCTCGCCGGGGCGCAGCGCGTCGAGGGGTGTTTGTTCGGGAACGGCGAGCGCACCGGCAACGTCGACCTGGTGACGCTGGCGCTGAACCTGTACGCGCAGGGCGTCGACCCGATGATCGACTTCTCCGACATCGACGCGGTGCGGGCCGTCGTCGAGGAGTGCAATCGGATCCCGGTGCATCCACGGCATCCGTACGGGGGTGACCTCGTGTACACCGCGTTCTCCGGTACCCACCAGGACGCAATCAGCAAAGGCCTGGCCCGGCACGCCGCGGACGCGGCCGCCGCCGGCCTGCCGTCGGACCGGGCCTCGTGGGCGGTGCCGTACCTGCCGATCGACCCGGCCGACGTCGGACGCTCGTACGAGGCCGTGATTCGCGTCAACAGCCAGTCCGGTCGCGGCGGCATCGCACACGTGCTGCGGACGCGGTACGGAGTGGACCTGTCACCGCAGGAGCGCGCGAACTTCGCCCGGGTGGTGCAGGAGGTCACCGACGACACCGGCCGGGAGGCCACGCCCGACGAGCTGTGGAAGCTCTATCAGGAGAGCAGGCCGGCGTCGGACAGGTGAGCGAAGATCAACCGGTCGACCGGTGAGATCCGGCCGAGATCGGCTGTCGTGAGCCAGCCGATCTCGGCGATCTCGTTCGCGGCGACGAAGTCCCCGGTGTAGTCGGCCGTGTAACACGTCATGCGGACGTCGACGGGGTGACCGTGCGCCGGTGCTTCGAACGTGCCGAGGTGCTCGGCGCTCGCCCGGACGATGTGCACGGAGAGCTCTTCGTCGATCTCGCGCACGAGCGTGTCGAGGTCGGACTCGCCGGGCTCGCGCTTGCCGCCGGGCAGGTACCAGACGTCCTTACCCTGCGACCGGGTGCTCAGAATCCGGCCGTCCCGCAGGTGGATCCACGCGATCTTGTCGATCATCGCCGGAAGGGTACAGCGCCGGCGGCACCGCCGACGCCGGCATGACCGTCCTCAGGCCCACGCCGACACTGGTCACGGCCGCGGTGACCGGCCCGTCCACCGCACCGAAACAGCGCCGGTCGTCCGCCGCCTCAAGGGCGCCGGGACCCTCCAGGTGAGCTAGCAGGGCGCGAGCACCGTACTGGAAAACCACAGCGCTGCGAGCGAGTCGTCCAACGAGCGGGTCGGTGACCAGCCGAGGGTCTCGCGGGCCGCGGTGACGTCGGCGTGCTGGTAGGGAAGAGCGGTGGAGCCGCCACCGTCGGTGCGGTGGCCGCCCGTGAAGCCGGCGAGCCCGAGCAGCGCGTCCACCATCTCGCGCGTCGGCGTCGCCACGCCGCTCCCGACGTTCAGCACAACCGGCAGCGCCGCCTGCCCCCGCGGACGCACGGCCGCGGCCACGATCGCGTCCGCCACGTCGCGGATGTCGACGTAGTCCCGCACGTCGTCGAGCGGACCGGTCGTGACACCGCCCGCACCCGCCGCCTCGATCTGGCGCAGCTGCCCGACCAGCCGCCCGGCCAGCATCGACGAGGGCGTCCCCGGTCCGATCGGCGTCGTCACGCGCAGCGTCACCGCGTCCAGCCCGGCGGCCGCGGCGGTGCGGACGACGTGCGTCGCGGCGAGCTTCGTGAGGCCGTACGGCGTGACCGGGCGTTCCGGGCTGTCCTCCCGGGCGGCCTCCCCGCCCGGGATCCGCCCGTACTCCGCCACCGACCCGATGTGTACGAGCCGCAGCGGACGCCCGGCCGTCAGCATGGCGTCGACCAGGTTGCTGACGGCAACCAGGTTGTTGGCGGCCAGGGACGGCGGATCCCCGGCCGTCGACCCGGCGCAGTTCACGACCGTGTCCGGCGTGGTGTCGCGGAGCGCGTGCGCGACAGCGACGGCACTCTCGGCGAGGTCGAGCCGCACGTCCGCGGCGACGTCACCGCGGCGCGTCACAGTCGTCACCTCCACGTCCGGCTCCGCGGCGAGCCGTGTCCGGACGTGTTCGCCGACGAAACCGTCGGCCCCCAGCAACATCAACCGTGTCATGAGCCCCACCCCCACGGACTTGAATGCCCCCAAAGCGGAAAAACCACGCACGCGCAGAGTGACCGGTGCCGCAGTGGGTCGCGGTTCGCAGTGGTCTGCCCGGGGCACCATGAGACCTAGTTCTCGAAATGGTGCGGAGGATCCATGTGTTGCGGGGAATTTACCGGCACCTCACGGCTCAGGTACGCAAGGCAGAGATCGTGCGTCCATGACGGGTAACGATTTGGCGGACGCCGCGGCGTTTCCGGCGTCCGAGCAGCTCGACCTCGGCGTCGAGGAAGAGTTCCACGTCGTCGATCTGGACAGCCGTGAGCTGGTCCCGCGCGCGCCGGAGGTACTCGAACACCTCCCGGCCACCTCGTTCTCCCCGGAGCTGCACCGCTCCGTGGTCGAGACGAACACGAAGGTGCACCTGAGCCTCGAACGGCTGCGCGACGAACTGGTGGCCCTGCGTCGGCAGGCCTCCCAGGTCGCCGAATCGCTCGGCATGGGCATCGTGGCGGCCGGCACCGTTCCACTGGTGGACGTCGAGGAGCTCGCCGTCACCCCGAACGCGCGGTTCGAGCGGATGCTCGACGACTACCAGCTCCTCGCGCGCGAACAGCTGATCTGCGGCGCCCAGGTGCACGTCGGCATGCCCGACCGGGACGTCGCGGTCGCCGTCGCCCAGCGGGTGTCGCAGTACCTGCCGGCGCTGCTGGCGATCTCCGCGAGCTCCCCGTTCTGGATGGGGGAGGACACCGGCTACGCGAGCATCCGGTCGCTGCTCTGGCAGCGCTGGCCGACCGCCGGCGCCAGCGGCCTCGTCGAGACCGCTGAGGACCACGACTCGCTGGTGGCGGAGCTGATCGCCTCCGGCACGATCACCGACCCCGGCATGATCTATTTCGACGTCCGGCCGTCGGCCCACGTGCCCACGATCGAGCTCCGCGTCACCGACGCCTGCCCGTCGGTCGACACCGTCGTGCTGCTGGCCGCGCTGTTCCGGGCCCTGGTGCGGCGCGAACGGGACGCGGTGGCCAACCGCTACCCGCTGCCGCGAATCCGCGGGCCGCTGCAGCGCGCCGCGATGTGGCGCGCCGCCCGCTCCGGCCTGGAGGGCGACCTCGTCGACCTGTCCGGGTTCGCGCGCCCGGTGCCGGCGGGAGAGGCCGTCCGAGGCCTGGTCGACTCGCTGCGGCCCCAGCTGGAAGCCGCCGGGGACTGGGAGTACGTGTCCGCGCTCGCCGGTCAGGCGCTGGCCCGTGGGAGCGCGGCCGACCGTCAGCGACGCGTGTTCGCCCGCCGCGGTCGCCTCGCGGACGTCGTCGACATGTTGTTGGCGGAAACCCGGGCCGGAGGTGCGGTCACCGTCGGTGGGTTCGGCGGACAGGAAGCGCTGCTGGCCGGATACCAGGAGGAAGAGCCGCGCGGTGACGAGGTCATCGCCGCGGACGGCAGCGTCGTGCCGGTCTACGAACCGATGCTGCAGCTGCTGGAACGCCTCGGTGCCGGTGGGATCCGCGACCGCGAGAAGGAACGCGACGCCGAGCAGCGTTCGCACCGGATGACGTTCCGGGTCGCAGGCGAGACCACCGCCCGGCTGTTCCCGTTCGACGTCATTCCGCGGATCGTCTCCGGCGAGGACTGGGAGGCGCTCGGCCGCGGCCTGGTCCAGCGGGTCAGGGCTCTGGACGCGTTCCTCAAGGACGTCTACGCCGACCGCGAGGTCGTCGAGGACGGCGTCATCCCGGCCTGGGTCGTGGACGGCGCTCCGGGGCTGCTGCCGCTCGCCGCGCTGATCCGTCAGCCGACGCGTGCGCACATCGCGGGCATGGACCTGGTGCACGACGCCTCGGGCAACTGGAGCGTGCTCGAGGACAACCTGCGTGTGCCGTCCGGGCTCGGGTACGCGGTGGCCAACCGGCGACTGACCGACCACATCTGGCCCGATCTGCCGCGGCCGGCCGGGCTGCACCCGGTGGAGACGCTTCCGGCGTTACTGCGTACGACGCTGGAAGCCGCCGCGCCGCCGCGGATGGCCGGGCGAGGCGGCCCGCAGATCGTCGTCCTGAGCCAGGGACCGGTCGACTCGGCGTGGTTCGAGCACCAGTTGCTCGCCGAGGAGATGGGTGTGCCGGTCGTGCGCACCACCGATCTCGTCGTCGACGACCGGACGGTCTACCTGCACCGGCACGGAACCCGTCGCCGGGTGGACGTGATCTACCTGCGGTTGGACGAGGACACGCTGGTGCACGCGCCGGCCGGCGACGGTCGGCCGCTCGGGCCGCCGCTGCTCTCCGCGGTCGGCGCCGGCACCGTGACGCTCGCCAACGCACCGGGCAACGGCGTCGGCGACGACAAGGCGATCTACGCGTTCGTGCCCGACTTCATCGAGTACTACCTCGGGGAGAAGCCGATCCTGGCGCACGTGCCCACGTACCTGTGCGGCGATCAGGAACAGCGCGACGAGGTGCTCCGGCGTCTCGGTGAGCTGGTCGTGAAGCCGGTCGACGGGTACGGCGGCGAGGGCGTCCTGATCGGTCCGCGCGCGACCGAGGAGGAGCTCGACGCGGTCCGGCGGCAGATCAAGGCCGCACCGCACCGCTGGATCGCGCAGGAGACCATGCACCTGTCCACGCACCCCGTTTTCGACGGCAACCGGCTCACGCCGCGCCACGTCGACCTGCGGGCATTCGTCTTCATGGGGGAGACCCCGACCGTGGCGCCGGCCGCGCTGACCCGGGTGGCGCCCGAAGGCAGCTTGGTCGTCAACTCCTCGCGTGGCGGCGGTGCGAAAGACACCTGGATTTTGTAAGTCGACGCGAAGGAGAGCTCGATGTGCGGATTCGGCGGAGAGTTTCGTCTCGACGGGAGGGCCGCGGACGTCGACGCGGTCGCCCGGATGGTGCCCTGCCTGGTCGACCGGGGACCGGACAGCGGCGGGTACTGGTCCAAGGGACCACTCGCGCTGGCACACCGTCGGCTCCAGATCATCGACTTGTCCGAGGCCGGTGCGCAGCCGATGGTCGACGAGGAACTCGGCCTCGTGCTCGTGTTCAACGGGATCATCTACAACTACAAGCAGTTACGCGACGAACTGAAGGCCGCCGGCTACCGCTTCTTCTCGACGTCGGACACCGAAGTCGTCCTGAAGGCGTACCACCGCTGGGGCGAGCGGTGCGTCGAGAAGTTCCTCGGCATGTTCGCGTTCGTGATCAGCGACTGGGAGACCGGCCGGGTCGTGATGGGCCGCGACCGGCTCGGCATCAAGCCGCTGTACCTGTCCGAGGTTCCGGGGCGGTTGCGGTTCGCGTCGACGCTGCCCGCGCTGGTGGCCGCCGGTGACTTGGACACGTCGGTCGACCCGGTCGCGCTGCACCACTACCTGACGTTCCACTCGGTGGTGCCGGCGCCGCGGACGATCCTCAACGGGGTGCGGAAGCTGCCGCCGGCGACGGTCCGGGTGATCGAGCCGGACGGCACGACCGACGAGATCCTGTACTGGAAGCCCGAGCACACCCGGACGGGCTCCTTCTCCGACGAGGAGTGGCGGGAGCGAACGCTCGCCGCCCTGCGGCTCGCGGTGGAGCGGCGGATGGTCGCCGACGTGCCCGTGGGCGTCCTGCTCTCCGGTGGGCTCGACTCCAGCTTCGTCGTCGCGCTGCTGGCCGAATCCGGCCAGACCGGCCTGCAGACGTTCAGCATCGGGTTCGAGGACGCCGGCGGCGAGAGCGGCAACGAGTTCGTCTACTCCGACCTGATCGCTGAGCGGTTCGGCACCGACCACCACCAGATCCGGATCGAGACCCGCACCATGGTCCCCGCCGTCGACGCGGCGATCGGCGCGATGAGCGAACCGATGGTCAGCCACGACTGCGTCGCGTTCTACCTGCTCTCCGAGCAGGTCGCGAAACACGTGAAGGTGGTCCAGTCCGGCCAGGGCGCCGACGAGGTGTTCGCTGGTTACGACTGGTACCCGCCACTGGCCGACGTGCCGCGGCGGGACGCGCTGGACGCCTACCGCAACGTGTTCTTCGATCGAGGCCACGGCGCGCTCAACGATCTGCTCCAGCCCGACTGGCGGCTCTCGACCGACGTCAGCAAGGCGTTCGTGCAGGCGCATTTTGCGGTTCCGGGTGCGGAAGAGACGATTGATGCGGCGTTACGTCTCGACAGCCAGATCATGTTGGTGGACGATCCGGTCAAGCGGGTCGACAACATGACCATGGCATGGGGGCTCGAGGCCCGGGTACCGTTCCTGGACCACGAGTTGGTGGAGCTGGCGGCGGCGTGCCCGCCCCGGCTCAAACTCGCGTCGGGCGGCAAGGGCATCCTCAAGGCCGCCGCGCGAGGGGTGGTACCGGACGAGGTCATCGACCGGACGAAGGGGTATTTTCCCGTTCCGGCGATTCGGCACTTGTCCGGGCCGCTGCTGGAGCAGGTCGCCGACGCGTTGACGTCGGACGCGGCCAGGCAGCGGGGAATTTTCGACAGTGAGCAGGTAAGCGCGCTGCTCGACAAACCGAACGAGACCCGGACGACGCTCGGGTCCAACGCGCTCTGGCAACTGGGGTTGCTGGAGATGTGGTTGCAGACGAAGGGAGTTGGATGACCACTGGTCTCGACGGCGGGATTCGTCCGGCTGCTGCGCATTTCGCTGCGGATCCCGCGGCGGCGCCGGCCAGCTGGGGGCCTTCCCTTTCACCGTCCGGCGACACGATCGCTTACGTGTCGGACCGGAGCGGCGAGCCGAGGCTCTGGACGAGTTCCGTCGACGGCGGGAATCCGGTCCTGATCGAGACCGGACCCGAGCCAGTGGAACAGGTGCGGTGGTCACCGAGCGGCGAATGGATCGCCGTGCTGATCGCTCCCGGTGGGTCCGACCGGACGGAAATCTGGGTGATCCGTCCGGACGGTTCCGACCTGCACCAGATCGGCGGCTTCGGCCGCACCAACGGATGGTTCGGTCACTGGAGCCACGACGGCGCGTCGCTGGCCGTCGCCGAGGCCGACGCCATCGGGTGGAGTGCCGCCCACCTGATCGATCCGTCCACCGGGCGGCGGGTCACGGTCGGCGAGGCCGACCTTCGTGCTGCTCTCGACGTCAGTCGCGACGGGTCGTTGGCGCTGGTGCGGTGTGGACCGCGGAGCGCGCGGTGGCTGGAGGTCGTGCAGGTCGAGTCGGGCGAGGCGCGGCGGCTGTACCCGGGCGACGGCGAGGGCTCCACCGACCTCGGGCGTTTCTCGGGCGACGTCGTCTACGTGCGCACTGACGTCGGGCGTTCGCTGCCGGCGTTGGTCGCGGTGGGGCTGGGCGGCGGTTCACGCGTGGTCGCGTCCCGGGACGACGCGGAACTCGAGTACTTCTCGCTCAGCGAGGACGGCACGCTGGCCGCGCTGCTCTGGAACGTGTTCGGGGGCCGCAGCGAGGTGACGCTGCTCGACCTGGTGAGCGGGGAGCAGCGGAACATCACGGACCTGCCCGGTGACGTCGTGAGCCACCTCTCGCTGGCCGGTGACGCGTCGACGCTCGCGCTCACGGCGGAGGGGCCGTCGTTGCCACCGACGATCTGGACGGTGGAGGTCGCGTCGGGCGCGGCCAAGCCGGTGACCCATCCGCCGCTGTTGCCGGCGGCGTCGATCGCGCCGGAGTTGCATCGGTTCACGGCTCATGACGGGTTGTCTCTTTCGGGCTGGCTGTATCCGGCCGGTTCCGCTCCGGGCCCGACAGTGGTCCATTTCCACGGCGGGCCGGAAGCGCAGGAACGGCCGGTCTACAACCCGCTGTTCCGCGAGTTGGTGTCGCGGGGGATCTCGGTGTTCGCGCCGAACGTGCGAGGTTCGTCGGGGTTCGGACGTGCCTTCGTGAACGCGGACAATCTGGCTCGGCGCCACGACGGGATCGAGGACGTGCGGTCGTGCGCGCGTTATCTGCTCGACGCCGGGATCGCGGAGCCGGGGCGGCTGGGCGTGTTCGGGCGGTCGTACGGGGGCTATCTCACGCTGGTCGCCCTAACGTGGTTCCCCGATCTGTTCGCGGTCGGCGTCGACACGTGTGGAATGTCGGATCTGCAGACGTTCTACGAGCGCACGGAGCCGTGGGTCGCGGCTGCCGCGGTGAGCAAGTACGGCCATCCGGAGGATGACCGGGACCTGCTGCGGAACCTGTCGCCGATCCATCGCATCGACCGGTTGAAGGCGCCGTTGCTGGTGGTGCACGGGACCAACGACACGAACGTGCCGCTGTACGAGGCCGAGCAGGCGGTGGCGGCGTTGGAGGCGCGGAATGCGCCGGTGCAGTATTTGCGGTTCGAGGACGAGGGGCACGTCCTGCTGAAGAAGCCGAATCGAGTGGTGTACGTCCACATGGTCTCGGACTTTCTGAGTGCGCACCTTTAGTGCGGTGGTGACGCTCGGGTCCGAGTGTCTGGGGGAGGTCGGGCCGTTTTCCGTTTCACCGGTGTGGTGGGCGGAGGTGGGTCCGGTCGTCGTCTCTTTGAAGGCCTTTCTCGGTGTGCCGGTGACGGTTCTGCGGTTGCTCTCTGTGGTGGGTGGGGAGGGGGCGCGGGACGGGCACGTGACTTATCACGTGGAGGCTGGGGCTCGGCCGTCGGTGGCTTTTCACCCTGCGGTGGTGAGTGTTTCGAACCCACGTTTCCGGCTTCCGTGGGCTACGGCGTCCGGAGTGTCCGCGCTGTTGGCGTGGGCTGATTCGGTGGTGCCCTTGACAGGGCGGCCGGTGCAGCACAAGACGTGGAACCTGGCGGCGTTGTGGCGGTTGCCGGTGGTGGGTGGGTTCGCGTGGCTGAAGGCGACACCGCCGTTCGCCGCTGACGAGGCTGCGGCGATCGGGATGTTGGGTTCGGGGTTGGCGCCGCGGGTATTGGCGTCCGCGCCGGGGCGGGTGATTCTGGCGGAGGTTCCGGGGGAGGATCTCTGGGCTGCCACCGATGACCAGGTGACGAGCATGCTCGGCCGCTTCGTCGTCGCGCAAGCGATGATCGCGCGCGACGCGTCTCGTGGGGCTGACGCGGATTCGGGTGGGGTGGGGTCGGGTCGACAGGGCCTGGGTGCGGATTTACGGGACCGGCGGCCGCGGGTGCTCGTGGTGGAGGTCGAGCGGTTGCTCGATCGGCTCGCTGGAGGCGAGCTCGGCGCGGAGGAGGTCGCGCGGGCGCGGGGGTTGAACGAGCGCTGGGGTGCACTGGCGGAGTGCGGGCTGCCGGACACGTTCGTGCACGGGGACTTCCACCCGGGCAACTGGCGTGGCGCGCCGGGGGAGCCGCCGGTGGTGCTCGACTTCGCGGACGCCTACTGGGGCAACCCGGTCCAGGACGGGCTCCGGGCGATCGACTACCTACCGGCTTCACGCCGGGACACCGCTCGGCGGGCGTGGATCTCCGCCTGGGAGGAGGCGGCGCCCGGCTCCCGGCCGGACGAGGCGCTCCGGCTCGCCGAGCCGCTCGCCCACCTCGCCTATGCCGTCCGGTACCAGGAGTTCCTCGACAACATCGAGGAGTCCGAGCGGATCTACCACGACGGCGATCCCGAAGCCGCGATCAGGCACGCCCTCGCGGGGCTTGAACACTCTGGTGGGTCATAGGCCCCCAAGGTGTTCACGGCTCGGGTCGTAGCCTGGCGACGTGGCCACTATCGGAGATGTCGTCGAGGTGTTCGACAAGCTCTACCCGCCGGAGCTCGCCGAGAGCTGGGACGCGGTCGGGCTGGTGTGTGGTGATCCGTCGGCGGACGTGCGCAAGGTGTACTTCTGCGTCGACGTCGTCGCCGCCACGGTCGACGAGGCGCTGAACTGGGGCGCGGACCTGCTCGTCGCGCACCATCCGTTGCTGCTCCGCGGCGTCACCGCGATTCCGACGACCACGCCGAAGGGGCGCACGCTGCACCGCCTGATCCGCGCGGGCGCAGGCCTCTTCGTCGCCCACACGAACGCCGACTCCGCCGACCCAGGCGTCTCCGACGCCTTGGCCGCCCGCCTGAACCTCCACAGCCTCCGCCCTCTCCACCCCCACGCAGCCCTCTCCGCCCCCAAAGACGCCACCGGCCGCGACGCCACCGGCCGCGACGCCATCGGCCGCGACGCGGCTGGTCGGGATGCGGCTGGCGACGGGCGGGTCGGTATCGGGCGGATCGGTGTGCTGCCGGAGCCGATGACCGCGGGGGAGCTCGCCGCGCTCGCGGCGAAGGTGTTGCCGGCTACGCCGGGTGGGGTTCGGCTGGCCGGCGACCCGGCACGCGTCGTGCGGACGGTGGCCGTCAGCGGTGGGGCCGGTGATTCGTACCTGGGCGACGCCACGCGCGCGGGCGTCGACGCGTTCCTCACCGCCGACCTGCGGCACCACCCCGCTTCCGAGCACTCGGAAGCGGGCGGCCCCGTGCTGCTGGACGCCGCCCACTGGGCCACCGAACAGCCCTGGCTCGCACAGGCGGCCGCCGCCCTCGTTTCGTCGGTCGGGGCCGCTACGGTGGAGACCTTCGTATCCGACCTCGTCACCGACCCGTGGACCCGCGCCGTGGTGCCGGGCTGATCACCCTCCGCCGGTATCTCGTCACCGGCGCAGGCGACCCGTTGCCGAAGACCGTGCCCGTTGAAGACCGTGCCCGTTGAAGACCAGGAGAATCGTGAAGGCCCCTGCCGCTGACCAGCTGCGCCTGCTCGACCTGCAAGCGGTCGACCTCTCGATCGACCAGCTCGCGCACAAGAAGCGCACGCTGCCCGAACACGCCGAGATCGAGAAGACCGCCGCGTCGCTCGGCGAGTTGCGCGACGAGCTGGCCGGTGCCGAGTCGGTGGTCGAAGGGCTCGACACGAAGATCCGCAAACTGGAGACCGAGGTCGAGCAGGTGCGCGCCAAGGCCGAGCGTGACTCGCAGCGGATGCAGTCCGGTGCGGTCGGCGCGAAGGAGCTCGAGCGGCTGCAGCACGAGGTCGACACGCTCGGCGCGCGGCAGTCCGCGCTCGAGGACGACGAGCTCGTGCTGATGGAGGAGCGGGAGACCGCCGACACGGTCCGGTCCGCGGTGCAGAGCCGGTTCGACACCGCGAACGAAGGCCTGGCCACGCTCGAGGTGCGCCGCGACACGCTGGAGACCGAGATCGACGCCGACGTCGCCGCCCGCACGGCCGAGCGGGAGCCGATCGCCGCGTCGATCCCCGAGGACCTGCGAGCGCTGTACGAGAAGCTCCGCGCGTCCAGCGGGGGTATCGGTGCGGCCGCGCTGCGGGCCCGGCGCTGTGGCGGGTGCCGCATCGAGCTGTACGGCACCGCGCTGCAGGAGGCACGTTCCGCCGACGAGGACGAGGTGTTGCGCTGCGAGGAGTGTCGTCGCATTCTCGTGCGTACCGCGGAGTCCGGCCTGTGAGTTCGCTGCACGTCGTGGTCGAGGCCGACGGGGGTTCGCGGGGTAACCCGGGGGTCGCCGGGTACGGCGCGGTCGTGCTCGACGCCGGCACCGGCGCGGTGCTGGCCGAGCGCGCGGCCGGGCTCGGGGTCACGACGAACAACGTCGCGGAGTACTCGGGGTTGATTGCCGGGCTCGAAGCCGCGCAGGAGCTCGGGGCCGAGCGGGTGGACGTCCGGATGGACTCCAAACTGGTCATCGAGCAGTGCTCGGGGCGGTGGCAGGTCAAGCAGCCCCACCTGAAACCGCTGGTCAGCCGAGCCACCGAATTGCTGCGCTCGTTCGGCCAGACCTCACTGACCTGGATCCCGCGCGCCGACAACAAATCCGCCGACGCCTTGGCCAACGCAGCCATGGACGGCGAAACCATCCACCGCAACCACGCGTCAGCGTCCGTGCCCGCCGAAGACGGCGCCGCGACGACTGCCGCGGCCGGAGCCGCGACGACTGACGCGGCCGGAGCCGGGACGACTGCCGCGGCCGGAGCCGGGACGACTGCCGCGGCCGGAGCCGCGACGACTGACGCGGCCGGAGCCGGGACGACTGACGCGGCCGCCACCGCGACGACTGCCGCGGCTGGCCCCGCGACGACCGCCGCGGGGCGGGGTACTGACCCGATCGCGTCCGCGCCGGCGGAGGCGGTCGCGACCGGGGCCGCACAGGACCGTCCTGCGGTGGCAACCGGGCAGGCGTCGATCAAAACGCCTGGATGGAGCCGGGGGCCGCAACGGCGGGCCACCACGACGGTGCTGGTCCGGCATGCTTCCTCGGTGCTCTCGCCGGAGAAGCGGTTCTCCGGGCGGGGGGACGTGGAGTTGTCGGAGGTGGGGGTCGCGCAGGCGGAGCGGGTGGCGGCGCGGCTCGGCGCGCGCGAGGGGCTCGACCTGGTCGTGAGCTCGCCGCTGCGACGCACCCGGCACACCGCGGAGCTCATCGCGAAGGCGGCGGGGCTCGACGTGGTCTTCGACGACGATCTGGTCGAAACAGACTTCGGTGCCTGGGAGGGTATGACGTTCGCGGAGATTCAGGCCGCCGATCCGGAGGGGTTGGGTGCCTGGCTCGGCTCGGACGAAATCGCGCCGCCGGGGGGCGAGAGCTTCGCGCAGGTGGCCGAGCGGGTGATCAGAGCACGCAACCGCTTGATCGCTGAGCACGAAGGGAAAACGCTGGTCGTGGTGTCACACGTGACGCCGCTCAAGACCCTGCTGCGGCTCGCACTCGAGGCACCCCCGGTGATGCTCTACCGCCTGCAACTCGACGTCACTGGCGTCTCCGAGGTGGACTGGTACGCCGACGGCCCGGCGAACGTCCGCCTGGTCAACGACACCCACCACCTGGCCGGTTAGATCGCGGCGACACCTGCGCCGGCGCACTCGTCGTCGTGCTCGGGTGTCCCGCCACTGGCCGCGACGGCGCCCCACACCTCGTCCGCCCGCCGGATGAGCAGCGAACCGGCGCCGGCGAGCACCGGACGCGACGCAGCCACCCGGGCGAAGAACGCCGGCCAGGCCTCTTGCATCTGAAGCAACGCGGCACCGTCGCGCCGGAACAGCGCGACGCTGGCGGCCTTGGCCTCGGCGATCTGGGCGGAGAGCGGCGGCGCGCCGTCCATCCGTCCCAGCGCCACCAGGTGCCCGCCCTCGTCGACGACGGCGACCGTGACGCGCGCGCCCAACTCGCGAGCGCGCTCCTGCGCGGCGGCGACGACCGCCTGCGCGGCCCTCGCCGCCCGAACGCCCGCGGCCAGGGCGAGTTGCTGCGGGCTCGCGGGCACCGTGGCGGCCGTGCAGCGGTGCATGGACGCGCAGGTGGCGCGGTCGGGGGACGCGTTCACGGTCGCGCTCGACCTGCGCACCGCGGTCATCGGTGCGGTGTCCCTGCGGCTCAACGAACCCACCCTGCCGTGGCCGCCGCTGGACGAGCAGATCGATCGGTTCCTGCGCGGACTGGTAGGACTGACCTGACGGCGACCGTCGGGCGCGCCGGGTGCGCCGTTGAGCGCGGCGTCGGTTCCGGGTGGGGTATGTGCGGGCTAGTGTCTTGTGGCCTGTGTCACTGGAGCTCGTCACAGCGCGCACGTGAGGAGACCGCCACATGTCCACTACAGAGGAACGACCACCGGAGCCACCGGCCCGGTCCGACCGCAATCATTGGTACTGGCTGCTGCTCGTACCGATCATCGTTCCGCTGCTCCCGATGCTCTACAACGGCACGGATCCGACGCTGTGGGGCATTCCGCGGTTCTACTGGTTGCAGCTGCTGTTCGTCGTCCTGAGCGTCGTCGTGACGCTCGTCGTCTACCGGCAGACGCGGGGGCGATGAGCGATGGACGTCAAAGTCACCGAACTGGTCATCTTCTGCGTGCTGTTCGCGCTCGTCAGCGTGCTGGGGTTCGTGGCCTCGCGCTGGCGTCGGCCCGACAGCATGGAGCACCTCGACGAGTGGGGGCTCGGCGGCCGCAACTTCGGCGGCTGGATCACCTGGTTCCTCCTCGGCGGTGACCTCTACACCGCCTATACGTTCGTGGCGGTGCCCGCGCTGATGTACGGCGCCGGCGCGCTCGGCTTCTACGCGCTGCCGTACACCGTCGTGCTCTACCCGATCGTGCTCTTGCCGCTGGTGCGGCTGTGGTCGGTGTCGCACGTCCACGGGTTCGTGACGCCGGCCGACTTCGTCCGCGCCCGCTTCGGCTCGTCGACGCTCGCGCTGCTGGTGGCGATCACCGGCTTCATCGCGACGATGCCGTACATCGCGCTGCAGCTCGTCGGCATCGAGGCCGTGCTCAAGGCGATGGGCGTGGAAGGCAAGTGGCCGATCACGATCGCCTTCCTGATCCTGGCCATCTACACCTACAACTCGGGGCTACGGGCACCGGCGCTGATCGCGTTCGTCAAGGACACGCTCATCTACCTGACGGTGATCGTCGCGGTGATCGTGATCCCGGCGAAGCTCGGCGGCTGGGACGCGATCTTCGAGGCGGCGGGCGCGAAGTTCAGTGCTCCGGCCGCGCAGGCGGCGGGCTCCGGACTGTTGCTGAATGCGAACAACCAGCTGAACTACATCACGCTGGCGTTCGGCTCCGCGCTGGCGCTGTTCCTGTACCCGCACTCGCTGACCGGTGTGTTGGCGGCGAAGTCGCGGGACACCGTGAAGCGCAACATGGCCGCGCTGCCGGCGTACTCGTTCGTGCTGGGGCTGCTGGCGCTGCTGGGTCTGATGGCCATCGCGGCGAAGATCGTGCCGGTCGGTGCCGACCCGGACGCCGGTGTCGCCGGTGACCGGAACACAGTCGTGCCGCTGCTGTTCGACTGGGCGTTCCCGTCCTGGTTCACCGGCATCGCGCACGCGGCGGTCGGTATCGGTGCGCTGGTCCCGGCGGCGGTCATGTCGATCGCGGCCGCGAACCTGTTCACGCGGAACATCTACACCGAGTACATCCGCCCCTCGGCGTCCCCGGCCGAGGAGGCGCGGGTCTCGAAGCTGGCGTCGCTCGCGGTGAAGTTCGTCGCGGTGATCCTGGTGCTCGGTCTCGACACCCAGTACTCGATCGACCTGCAGCTCATCGGTGGTGTGATCATCCTGCAGACGCTCCCCGCGGTGGCGCTGGGCGTCTTCACCCGGTGGTTCCACAAGTGGGGCCTGGTCGCTGGCTGGGCCGTCGGTATGGCGGCCGGATTCTGGATGCTGTGGACGATCCCGAACCCGGCGACGAAGCGGGAACACTTCGGCGGGTCGGCGTTCAAGCTCTCCGAGTTGGGCCTCGACACCAAGTGGACGATCTACACCGGTTTCCTCGCGGTGGCGCTGAACCTGATCGTCGCGGTGCTGGTGACCTGGGGTCTGCGTGCCGCCAACGTGGCGGACGGCGAGGACCTCACCAAGCCGTCGGACTACACCGCCGAGCAGGGCGACCCGAAGGTGCACGACATCCCGGAGCTGGTCGCGGACGGCGCCGGGGACAGCAAGTCGTCGACCTGAGTCCGGCTCGTGCTGCTCTACCAGATCGCCTGGTAGAGCAGCACGAGGCCGATGACCGTGCCGAACACGACGATCGTGATGCGTAGCGCCTGGGCGGAGAGCCTCCGGGCGAGCCGGGCGCCGAGGTAGCCGCCGGCGACAGTGGCGGGCGCAGCCACCGTCACCCCCACCCAGGACACGGGCCCGAACAGCGCGTACACCGTGACGGTGACAATCCCCACGGCCGCCGACAACACGTTCTTCAGCGCGTTCACGCGCTGCAGCGTCTCGTCCAGAACAAGTGCAAGAACAGCAACCAGTACGACGCCGAGCGCGGCGCCGAAGTAGCCGCCGTAGGCGGAGCCCAGGAACGTGAGGGCCACCATCGTGACGTTCCTGCCCTTTCGGGTGGGGTGGCCGACCATGCTCTTGAGCTTGTTCTGGAAGCCCAGGACCGCGGTGGCGCTGAGCACCAGGAACGGGACGATGTACTCGAAGATGCTCTGCGGGGTGACGAGTAGCAGAGCGCAGCCGGCCGCAGCGCCGACGAACGCGATAGGGACGAGTGTGAGGGCTCGTCTGCGCTGGCCGTGCAGGTCCTTGCGGCTGCCGTAGACGCTCGAGAGGTAGCCGGGCGTCACGCTGACGGAGTTCGTCACGTTCGCGGAGACCGGCGGGAGCCCGGTGGCGATCAGCGCCGGGAACGTCAGGAGCGAACCGCCACCGGCGACGCCGTTGACGATTCCGGCCGCGAGACCCGCGACCACCAGCAGCGCGACATCGGGCAGCGACAGGTGCATCAGTGTGAGGTTTCCATGTTGCGTATCATCATGCGCGCGGTGGACGAGTCGGCTGGGCGGCCGCGTCAGCGTTTCTTCGGGAGCGTTGCCGAGGAACGTCCGGGCTCCACAGGGCAGGGTGGTTGTTAACGGCAACCCGGGGTGACCCGCGGGACAGTGCCACAGAAAACAGACCGCCGGTCGCACCATGCGGCCGGTAAGGGTGAAACGGTGGTGTAAGAGACCACCAGCGCCCCGGGTGACCGGGGCGGCTCGGTAAACCCCACCCGGAGCAAGGTCAAGAGGAGCGACTCCGGTCGCTCTGCGTGAACGTTCGAGGGCTGCTCGCCCGAGTTCACGGGTAGACCGCTAGAGCCTGTCGGCAACGGCAGGCCGAGATGGATGGCCGCTGGTCAGGGCAGTGCCGTGAGGTGCTCTGGCTGACAGAACCCGGCGTACAGGCCGACTCGTCCACCGCCCCTCTGGTCGAGGGGCGGCTTACGTCGCTGACCTCGCGGTTCGTTGGGTGAGCGTTGGTCGACAGTGGTCGGCTCCAGTCGTCATCTGACGCCCTGGGCGCACCCTGACGCCCTGGAGACGCCCTGAGATCCGCCCTTCCTGCATCCCGTCTGCCGTCGACCCACCGCTTGCGGGTGCGGGCCGGCAGTGGGCCGCCGCATGCCTTCGCGTCGTCCGCTGGGTGTCAAGAGGATGGCGGCCCCGGTGACGGTCTGCTCGGCTTGTCCTGGGTCGGCGGTAGGCGGGATGCCTTATCCCTGGAGCCTGAGTACCCGCTTGTCGTCTTGAGCGCGCCGGTACGGCGGGTGGGTCGCCGGCGGTGGCCAGCCGTCGCACGTCGTGTGCGACGCCGTGGCGGCGCGGCCGGTGACCGGCCGGAGGCCGCATGCTCCGGCCGCGAAACGCCAGCGGCGTCGACAGACGGCGGGGAGGCGCGCTGGCCGGCCGCAGGCCGGCCCTTGATCATCTACAGAGCAATTCGGCAACGCGGTTCAATCGCTCAATGTCCGGCTGGACAACGCAGTCGAGGTTCATCCAATGCGATCATCCAGTTTGAACAGATAGTCTCCAGGCTCAACGCCGCGGACCGTAGGCGGCTAAGCTGCTGACCACCTGAACGACAAGGGTATGGAGGGCGCCAACCTTGACCGAGGCTCTCAGCTATCCGTCTGAACCTGTCAATGCGCGGCTAGCGGGCTCAGGCCAGAGCAGCAAGAGGGTCAGCGTGACGCGGGCCGTTGAGGTAACCGGGGTTCCACGCGCAGCACCGGGGAATCAGCGTTTGCCATCTCCACTTCGCTACCCCGGAGCGAAAAGACAGCTCGTTCGAATGTTTAACGAGCTGTTGCTGGACCGACCAGCGCGCACATTTGTGGAACCATTTGCTGGGGGCGCTTCTATTGGGCTCCACGTGGCGGTCAATGGCCTTGCGGAGAAAGTTGTCTTGGGGGAGGCCGACGAGCTTCTCTACGCTTTCTGGGCCACGGCCTGCGCCGAGCCCGAATGGTTGATCGACGTGATTCAGTCCATCCCGGTTACAGTGGAGAATTGGGAAAGATTCAAGGCTAACCCAGGAAGCACCACGCGAGACAGGGCTACTTCCTGCCTATTTCTTAATCGGACGTCATTCTCGGGGATTCTCCATTGGCGCGCGGGCCCAATTGGCGGCCGAAAGCAGCAAAGCAAATATAAGATCGATTGCCGATTCCCGCGAGATGAGATCGCTCGCCGTGTGAAGGCAGTCGGCGAACTCGCCGCATCTGGTCGTATCGCTGACGTCGTCAAGGGCGACTATCAAGATGTACTCGGAGTAGCCAAACGCCAGTACGGCCCTGAATTACTGCTTTATCTCGATCCACCGTTCTTTGCCAAGGCGCAGACCCTCTACCGTTTGTCTTTTGAACAGTCCGATCACAAGCGCCTTGCGGATTACTTGCTCGGGTGTTCGATTCCTTGGGTGCTGTCGTACGACTACCATCCGGCGATCGAGGACCTCTACTCAACGCCGCTCGTTGTATTGCCAACGGATGAGGCGGATGCGCCCGCGTTTAAGCACCGCCTCGGTCGTCTGACGCTGAACTATTCTGCCCATTCGCGCCGCGGGTCCGGAAGCGAATACATCGTGACGAACATTCCGCGTTTGTTGGAGTACAGGGGGGTTTCAAGTGACTGACTTGACTACGAGTGCTCGACTCGAATCGTCGGTTCTCCATGCTCAACTGCTTTCGGGGGCGAAGCAGGTCGGCGGTATCTACCATCTTGACTTTCAAGACGCCTTAGTTTCCACGGATGACCGTTGGAAGGTTGATGCGGGCGGAATCCCTCAACACGCATTTCTCCTCGCAACAGTGATGCCCTTAGATTCGGCCGCCGACCCCGAGGATGAGGAGGTGCTTCTTCTCCGAGTCGACGACACCTGTCAGCTTCCGCGCCAAGCGGAGCTGGTGGAGGTCCGAGAGTTCACAATGCGTCAGATGCTGACCGACGGTAATCTGACGGTCGATGTCTTAACACAGCAGGAAATGCAGCGCTCCGGACTAAAGTGTAAAATTCTGGGTACCTTTTACCAGCGCGACTTGCATGATGGTCGATCACTCTTGGAATTCGGTGCCGACGTTGACAATATCTATTCGGCGAGCCGGTATCGCGTATATAAGCCGACGCCAGCATCGTTGGCGACGATTGTGTCCTACCCGGCTATCACGGAAGACGAGTTACGGACGGGTGATCGTCCGCACCTATTGCAGATTGGTGCTGTACGATACTCATCCACACGCCGCCGGGCACGAAATCAGCGGGAAGACACTGTTCCCGTTCACGTACGAGTCGATGACTTCATTGAGATGAAGTCTGCGGTATTCGGCATGACTCGCATGGGTAAGTCGAACACAATGAAGACCCTCGCCGTCGCAACCTATCGGCATAGCAAGAGCATCAATGTGCCTATCGGTCAGCTTCTATTTGACCCTCAAGGTGAATACGCAAATCCAAACTCGCAAGATGATGACACTGCGCTCGCTCAACTAGGCGACGACGTTGTCATATACCGCTTCGGGGCGCGGGATGGTGAGGAAGGCGCTCGGCCGTTACAGATCAACTTCTATGATCAACGGCAGATTACCGCTGCGCAAGAAATCATCGGAAATGTTCTAGCTTCGGTGACGACTGGAAACTACATCCAGAACTTCATTGGTGCGGACCTGGCGGAGCCACAGCCTGGACCCGACGGACGAGTCAGCTTTTCTCGTCGAAACCGTGCGAGTCGCGCACGTTTCTGCTTCTATGCGCTTCTCGGTAAGGCTGACTTCTCGGTCCGGCCGGGAACACGATTTTCGACGAGCATCAAAGCAGTGCTGGCGAACGCATTCAATGCAGATCAACAGGCCGCCGCGGAGGAAGCGCGGCGCAATGGAGACGATGATGTCGCGCCGGTTGTGCTAGAGAATGTCTCTGGGGGGTCGGCCCGCGTGGTCGGCATCGAGGGCGTACAGGCGGTCGTTGACTGGATCATTGATAGCGCAGAAAACGGTAACGCAGAAGCTGAGAAGTGGCTGAAGGATCAATCCGTTGAAGCCGTTCTTCAGCTGTACAACCCGACCGGCAACCAGAGGGGGTGGAGGTACCTTCGTGAGCTTAGGTCGTTCCACAGCCCTTACGCCGGCAACGACTACGCGGGACGAATTCACGATGACTTGGTCGAGGGCCGCATTGTCATCGTTGACCTCTCGCGCGGGACCGAGCAGGTGCTTCAGTTGCTTTCGGAGCGGATTATCAATCATATCCTTTCGCGAGCAACCGAGCGATTTACGAGTGGCGGAATCGCGCACCGGATGCAGATAGTAATTGAGGAAGCACATCGCCTGTTCGACCGGAAGGCGTACGATTCGACGACGCCTAATCCTTATGTGCGGTTGGCGAAAGAGGCGGCCAAGTTCAGGATTGGGCTTATCTATGCGACGCAAGAGGTCACCGCTGTCGCACCGGCCGTGCTCGCGAATACTAGCAACTGGGTTGTGGCGCATCTCAACAATTCTGACGAGATCCGAGCGCTCTCCAAGTACTACGATTTCAAGTCCTTTGAGTCAGCTATCCTCTCGTCGGAAGACCGTGGTTTTGTTCGAATAAAGACACGGTCGGGCAAGTATATTATTCCTGTTCAGGTTTCCAAATTTGATCGAAACATGATCAACGCTGCTCGGGTCGAAGCTGGATTTGGTCCTTTGCTGGCGCCGACCAACGGTGGGGCGTAGCTATGCCTTATATACGGCCTCATGGTGCACCGGAGCGCGCTAGCCGCCTTGGGCACGTCCGAACTGTTCTTGATCCGACTGTCCGAACTGCTTTGTCGTCGTTTCATGTGCCGCCGGCCGCTTCTGGGCCGCCGCCGATCGCTAGTTTACTTTTCGAAGCGACGACACTCGCGGTAAGTGGGCTGCCTGCGCCAACCTATGCGATCTCGGTCGACGGGTCATTTCAGGAAGTAGAGGTTCGGCCTGACTTCCCTTCTGCCAAGGTCGGGTTTACGCAGATAGCTGGTGTTTTTAGCAACCTAACGCGATTCGAGCCGCCATCGCCGGGATCTTTCGTTGACCCTCGTGCAATAGCGCAGGCCACGAATGCGGCATTAGTGAAAGGTGTCGTGCCGACCAGTGTAGTAACAATGCGGCCCGGCCAAACTAGCTACGAAGCATGGCGTCAGGCTGTGTCAGAACTCTTCGCGGGCTGCTTCTTAGAGGGTCCCGGTAGCGTCTCGACCTCCCTAGCTAGCGTATTCGCTCATGTCTTGGGCGGACCGAACTCGCCAGCCCGGAATGTGGTTCTTGAAAACTGTCCAGGCAGATTCGATCGTGACTGCGATAACGCGGATATAACTGTTCCATTCGGTGGCTCGGTCTGCCCAAACTGCGAGACTCCTCTGTATTTTAGCGATGCGACGAAGACTCACGAAGAGGTGAGTCCAGACGGATCGAATCAGACTGCTCTAGGTCGACTGATGAGCGTCCTAGAGGTTCTTGTTCTTCTCTGGCAGATTTGGATATTCAGAACGGCGGATTCGGGACGGATTCTTCCAAAAACAGCCTTTATTCTAGACGGTGCCCTTGCAATTTCGGGACGTCCGGCTGGTCTGAAGCGTTCTGCACTGCGGTTCCTCCAATCGATCAATCAATTGGAGTTGCAATCCGGTCGACCCGGCCTTCCGGTCGTCATTGGTGTGGAGAAAACTGGCGCGCTCGCCGACCACGCCGAGGCGATTCAAGAGCACATCCCGAGAGGCTACCTGCTCGCCCTTCCCGATGAGTACATTCGTACGCAGGTTCAGCAGCGGGTAGGAAAGCGTGCATATGGCTACGACACTGACTTCGGTAGACGATTCATCTATCGGACTCGCGATGGCCGAGTGATTGTCTTCAGTATCCCTCCATTGCACGGCGGGCCTCCGATAGACGACGCTGAGTCAGTTGATCTGTCCCACTATCCGGCTCTGGATACTGCGGTTAGTTTGCTTGACCGGGTCGGAACACTTCTCTACAAGAATGCCGTGATACCGGTTGCGCTTGCGCATAGCTTCGCATCATTGCCGCTTGGAACTGGATCTCAGGTTTTGACGTTCTTGGCGCAGGATCATTTGGGTCTACCTCGCCAACCAGCCCGGCCGACGCCAATCATGTGACTAATGCTAATGGTGCAATAGCTTGCGCCTGGGTGTTAGGTGTTTATGAGCAGATTTTTTGTGTCAACTTTCGAATTTCCTGTCAGTTCGGCAAGGCGGCGCGGCGTCAGGTACTCAGCACCGCGCCGCCGCGCGGCCGCCAGAGCATCCGAAGCGGTGCCGAGGTTTCTCCATTCGGTCGGTTCTGAACGTCGGCTCCTACTTTTAGTGAACTCATAGTCAAGTTCGGACTTTCCGACGCAGGTTAGTGTAATAGCGTTGGCTGACGAAAGTGTCTTTACATTCTTGAGTTCAAGTGCTAGTGTGTTTTCTTTTTCTGCCTGATCTGGCGCGAGGGCAAACACATAAGTGCTCGCATCGGTAATTTTGACTAGGCTCCCGTGGTCTCGTATCTCGACCGTCCCTCGATAGCCGCGGGCGGCCGCAACGAGCAATCGAGTCGCTTCGGTCGGATGCCAGTCGAGGGCGTCGCCGATGTTGTGCGTGTCGGCTGAGGTCAGCGTGCGGTGGAGTCGGCCGCCGAGTTCGTCGACTCGGGCTAGCGTTTCTGCCTCGGTGAGCTCTCCGTCGAGGCCAGGGCCAGCCATCCATACTCGGGTGAGCACACCTAGGTCTTGAACGGCGGCTATAACTAGGGCATCTGCCATGGGGGAGCGGAGGCCAGGTTCGTCACCTCGGGCGATGATGTCGCCCCCGACGTCAATGACCGTGACCTCGTCGGGCTTGAAGTAGTCGACTGCGGCGCGGATCTGTTCGTGCATGCCGATTGCTCCGCCGCTCGGGTCGAGCAGGAACAGGCGGGCATTCAGAGTCCCGGTGAGCCGGGGGAGCGGTGACCTGGCCGGCGGCCGGGCCTCGGTAGTCGCGAGTATCTCCGCGATCCCGGGCACGTCCTGGCCGAGACCCTCGAAGTCCTCGACGCTGCGTGGTCCAGGCACGGGATCGAGGATGAGGCGTTCCCAGGCGTAGGTGAGGATGACCGGTCGCGTGGTCGGATCGTCGTGGAGTAGCGCGGCGGCGATGGCGTCGCCTCCGCCCCCGGCGGCCACGTAGAGGCGCATGGTCATGATTCGACCGTACGGGGAAACTTCGCGGGCCCTGGTGAAGTTTTGGTTCGAGCGCCGCGCTGACGTAGGGTGGCCAGTGGCCTAGTCCACCTGCGAGGAAAGTAATGCCTGAGCTGCGGCACGTGGAACCCAAGTACCTGCAGATCGCGAACCACATCCGCGACCAGATCAACAACGGCACGCTGCGGCCGGGTGACGAGGTGCCCTCCGAGCGGCAGATCGCCGCTGACTGGAGCGTTGCGCGACCGACGGCGGCTCGGGCCCTCGAAGCGCTCAAGAACCAAGGTCTCGTGGAGTCGCGGCAAGGCGCCGGCACCTTCGTCAAGGATCAGCCGACTGCCCGTCGTGCCCGGGAGCGGTACGTGCGCTCGCGTCAGATCGGTCGGATCTACGCGCCGGGGGAGTACGCCGTCATTGTGTCGGCCGAGCTGGTCGAGGCTCCCGAGCATGTTGCGGAGACGCTGCGGCTCGCGTCTGGCGAGCAGGCGATTCGCCGCCAGCGGGTGACGCACTCCGAGGATGGCCCGGTGGAGTCGTCCGTCTCGTGGCTGTCCGGCGAGCTGGCCGAGACGGCACCGCTGCTGCTGGTCAAGGACCGGATCAAGATCGGCACTATCGCCTACGTCGAGAACGCGACCGGTCGTACGGCCGAGTACGCCTCCGACCGGGTGGCCGCGCGTCTGGCCACCGATGAGGAAGCCGCAGAGCTGGAGCTCGGCGAGGGTCCGCACGCGGTGCTGAACTACCGCCACACGGTCTACGACACCCAGGGTGGACCGATCGAGTTCGCCGAGTCCGTGTACCCGCCGGACCGGTGGACGTTCGAGCAGGACTACTCCGTCCGCTAGTCCCGAACTAGTCCCTTCACGGCGTGACCGTCCAAACGCCTTGCGTCAGTGGCATAGGCCAGTACTATAGAGGCCACTGGCATATGCCACCGACGCGAGACGGGACGAGACGTGATCAAGGGACGCATGCGAATCGAGATGGGCACGGCCTTCGCTGAAGGGCTGTTCGCGATGGCCGTCGAGCCCGAAGTGGACTTCGAGAAGCGCCAGTCGGGCGCCAACGACACCCAGAAGCGAGACAAGGACACCGGCGAGCGCATGTGGCCCGTGCGCTGCGTCGACGGCGACGAGGACGCACAGAAGCGCGGCTAGGCCGAACTGAAGGTCACCATCGTGGCCCCGGTTCAGCCGGTGCTCCCGGACGCACTGCCCGGGACGCCGTTCCGGCCGGTCGAGTTCGAGAACCTGACTGTCTTCCCCTACGTGGACGGCGCCCGGTGCAAGGGGAGTGGCCACCCGCAGTGCCGCGGGCGGGTCGCCTATTCGTTCCGCGCCACCGGCATGCGGTCACCGGCCCGGGGCGCGCACTCCGCGACCGGCAAGGCCGCGTGATCCCAGTTGACCGGGAGCGCGGCGTCGGAGGCTCTTCCCCTTCGTCTCCGGGCCGCGCTCCCTCCCCATCGTTGGGAGCACTTCGTGAGTGAGTACACCTCGGCTCGGCCCCGCGTTCGGGACTGCGCCACCTGTCGCGAACCGCATCCGGTCGGCGCGCTGGTCCGGGGCGAGTGCCCTCGCTGCGCTGGCCTGGTTGCACTGCCGCTGCGGGACGAGAAGGGCCGGTTCCTGCCCACGTCGGCGTGGTCGGGTGAGGCCGCGTGACCGAACCCGAGCACCTCTACCGACCGGAGCTGATCACGCAGGGGCCGGAGTGGCTCGCGCTGCGGGCCGGCATGCAGGCCGCCGTCTCGGCATACGTGACTCGGCTGCGCCCAATCCCTGGTCTCTGCGACCCGTCCCGCCGTGATCCGGCCGAACTGCGGTCGCGGTATTTGCTCCGGGTCGCTGCTGAACGCGCAGCGGCCGAACACCTCGACCGCCTCGCGATCAGCGCTGGTCAGTGGGCCATCCACTACGGCGCGACGCCCGAACAACTCGCCGCCGTCGGCGACACGACGTCCGACGAAGCGGCCGAGCGCTACGCGATCCCGGAGGACTACCGGGGTCAGAAGTTCCTTCCCCAACGGCCCGAATGGGCCGAATCCGACGCTGCCTGTCCGGGAGGCGATCAGTAGTGAAGGTCAACGGATATCGGGCCGACGACTTGGCGCGAGTCGGTCTCATCACGCGCGAACGTTGGGTCATGCCGCTGTGGATGTCGCTGCTCGGCGTCTGCTTCCGCGCGCTCTGGCGTGTTCTTGTCTGGCTGGTCCGGCGCGGTGCGATCACCGGCCCCGTGCTGGTGCTGCTGGTCGCCTACGGCAAGTGGGAATGGCCGGGTCCAGCGGCGCTCCTCACCGGCGCGGTGCTGTTCCTGGTCGCCTGGTTCCTGGCTCACCCGTCGAGCTTCAAGCGGGTGGTCGGTGCGCGATTACTCGGTCAGTGGCGGCTGATGGTCCGCTATCGGCGCCTGTGGCGTCCCGCGATGATCGGCGGCCAGCTCGCCGTCGTCCACGACGAGAAGCAATACCTTCCGGTCATCCGGCGCGTGCGCTCGACCCGGTGGGCCGACGAGCTACGGGTCCGGCTGCTCTACGGCCAGACCCCGGAACGGTTCGCGCTGGTCGCCGAGAACCTGCGGCACGTCTTCGGTGCCTACCGCTGCACCGCCCGCGAGGTGCGGCCCGGCGTCGTCGCGCTGCGGTTCTACCACCGTGACCCACTCGCGACTCCGCTCGGACCGCTGCCGATGCAGGATCTTCCGGACCTCCGCCGGATCGAGCTGGGCCGCACCGAGGATGCGGTGCCGTTCCTGCTCGCGCTCCTCGGGACTCACGTGCTGGTGGCCGGCGCTTCGGGTGCGGGGAAGGGCTCGGTGCTGTGGTCCCTGATCCGCGCGTTGGCTCCGCTGGTCGCTCAGCGGACGGTCGAGCTGTGGGTCATCGATCCCAAAGGCGGGATGGAGATGACGTTCGGTCGTCCGCTGTTCGCTCGCTACGAGGACACCGACGCCGAAGCGATGACGGAGCTGCTCGAAGAGGCGGCCGAGCGGATGCAGGCGCGGACCCAGCGCCTCAAGGGCATCACCCGCCAGCACACGCCGTCTCCGGGCGACCCGCTGATCGTGGTCCTGGTCGACGAACTCGCCGCGCTCACCGCGTACTTGCCGGATCGGAAGCTGCGAGACCGGATCAAGGCGGCGTTGTCGCTGCTGCTCTCGCAGGGCCGCGCGCCGGGCTTCCTCGTCGTCGCGGCGGTTCAGGACCCGAGGAAGGACGTCGTTCCGTTCCGGGACCTGTTCCCGACCCGGATCGGGCTTCGGCTCACCGAGGCGGAACAGGTCGACATGGTGCTCGGCGACGGTGCCCGCGACCGGGGCGCGCTCTGCGACCGCATCCCGCGTGCCCTGCCGGGCGTCGCCTACGTCCGCCTCGACGACGACCCCGACCCGGTGCGTGTTCGGTTCGGTTACCCGGACGACGACGCGATCGCCGAGACCTGCCAGCTCTACGCCCCCGACTTCACCCGCCGCCGGTTGGACTCGGCGCCTGATCAGGAAGCGGCCTGACTCCTCATGACCACCTTCTGGAGCGGCTCCCCGGGCGGCTACGACCCGGCGGACGGCTACCGGCCCTTCGGACGGGTTCTCCCCGACCCGTCCGAAACGCTCCAACCCTTCCTTCCCACCGGCTGGCTCACCCAACGCTCCTCGGCCCGCCGCTGGCTGGTGTACGGCCCGCAACGCCAGAACGGACCCTCCGCTGACGCCGCCGTGCTGGTGGGGGAGCTGGTGTGGCTCTCCGATCACGAATGGGGCGTCCAGCCGGTCGGCGAGTCGCTGGCCTGGGGCCGTTCCTTCCGCGCGGCCGTGTCCGCACTCGATGCCCTCGTCGCCTGGTGGAACCACGGCGGCCCGGACAGCGAGCCCACGACGTGATCGCCCCGTACTGCCCCGACCCGACGCCCGCCTCCCGGGCCTCGGCTGCCCCTTCGCGCTTCTCTGCCGGGAGAGGACCACCAGATGAACGCTGCCCCAGACCCCGAAACAACCCCGATCAAGCGCGCCGACGATCGGCGGCTCTCCCGCGTCGAGCGGGCCAAGATGCCCCGCGCGGTCGACGTCCTCACCGAGATCGCCGCGAACAACGGCGTCTGCTCCAACCTCGTCCCGATGCGCCGCACGGACACCGCGACGGGCGGGAGCTCGATCCTCGGCGTTCCCCGTGGCTCCACTCTCGCCAGCAAGTGCCCCGCCTGCGCGCAGCGCGCCAAACGGCTGCGGATGCAGCAATGCCGGGAGGGCTGGCACCTCGACGACGAACCCGACCTCCTCCCCGATGAGGCGACCGACGACCAGGTCGACTTGGTTACCTGGCGCGCGGCGCTCGAAGACATCCGCGCCGACGCCGACGAGGCCGACGACACCACCGACCGCGACCAGATCGACGACGAGATTTCGGCAGTCGACGAGCAGATGCTCAACGCCGGAATCCGCGGCTCACTACCGCACCCGGCCGCGCCTCCCAAGCCTCGCCGGGTGCGGTCGACGAAGCGACGCCAGGACGCGCCGAACCTTCCGTTCCGCAAGGTCGACGACTCGACGCTCGGCCGGACGTTCACCGGCAACGACGGCACGGTTTTCCGGCCCTCGACGTTCTTGACGCTGACCTGCGACACCTACGGGCGAGTCAAGGCAGATGGCACCCCGGTCAGCCCGAACACCTACGACTACCGGCGAGCTGCCCGGGACGCGATCCACTTCCCCCGGCTCGTCGACCGGTTCTGGCAGAACCTCCGCCGCGTCGTCGGCTACGACGTCCAATACTTCGCGGCCGTCGAGCCACAGAAGCGGCTGGCGCCGCACTTACACGCGGCCGTCCGGGGCACCTTCCCTCGTGCGTTGCTCAAGCAGGTCATCGCGGCCACGTATCACCAGGTCTGGTGGCCAGCACTCACCGAACCACGCTTCGACCCCAGCGCACCGAACACGTTCCCCGTCTGGGATCCGGAGGCCGGCTACGTCGATCCGGCGACCGGCGAAATTCTGCACACCTTCGACGACGCCCTCGACGAGCTACCCGACGACGCCGAACCATTGCACGTCGTCCGATTCGGACCCGTCGCGGACGTCCAGGGCGTCACCGCCGGTACCAAGTCGGCGAACACCTGCGTCGGCTACCTCACCAAGTACCTGACGAAGTCCGTCGCGGAGTGCCACGCACCCGAGACCGACGCGCAGAAAGCGCATGTCGACCGGCTCGCCGCTGCGCTCCGCTTCGAACCGTGCTCGGAACGCTGCGCCAATTGGCTGCTCTACGGCATCCAGCCCCGCAACGTGAAGCCCGGTCTGGTCCCTGGGCGCTGTTCCGGCAAAGCACACCGCCGGGAAACGCTCGGCTTCGTCGGGCGTCGTGTCCTGGTGTCCCGGAAGTGGTCCGGAAAGACGCTCACCGACCACCGCGCCGACCGGAAGCGGCACGTACTCCGCGTCCTCGGCGCCGTCGGGAAGCAGGTCGAGAACGCCGACGCCTACGTCTGGGAGCGCGCTCGGCCCGCCGACGAGGACTGCCCACCACTCGCGTCGCTGCTGATGCGCACGCTCACCGACCGCCTCCGCTGGAGACAGGAGTACGCCCACGCCCAAGACACCCTCGCCGACCTTTCGGCAAACGCCGACGCCGCCTGACCGGGGAGACGACGCCATGACGCACAAGGCCACTGTTTCAGCCATCACCGATGCCCCGTCGCTCTCCGACCGGCTCTGGACAGTCCAGGACGTCTCCGTCTACCTCGGCGTACCGGTGGAGACGCTCTACCGCTGGCGCAAGCACCGGACCGGCCCACCGGCTGCTCGGGTCGGCCGGCACCTCCGTTACGACCCGGCGGACGTCCGGGCCTGGGTGAGAGCGCAGGTCGCCTGATGGCCCACATCGAAGATCGCTGGTTCACCCCGCAACGCGACGACGACGGCAAGCTCGTGCTGAACGCGCGAGGCAAACCAGTCATGGCGCGGACGCCGCTGTACGGAACGGGCCTGCGTTACCGGGTTCGCTACATCGGTCCGGACGGGCGCGAGCGTAAGAAGTCGTTCCCCGACCGGGCCAAGCAGGCGGCTGAAGCGTTCATGGCGACCGTCGAAGCGGACAAGCACCGAGGCTCGTTCATCGACCCGGCTGCCGGTCGCATGCTGTTCGGTGAGTTCGCCGAGACCTGGCTGCGCACCCGGACCTACGACAAGTCGACGATGGAGAGCCTCGAGTTACGGGTGCGGAAGCACATCCTGCCGTTCTTCGGCTCCCGGCCGCTGGCGTCCATCAAGCCCAGCGCGGTCGCGGAATGGGACAGCGAGCTGGCCGGCGTCCTCGCGCAAGACACGCGGTCGGTCGCGTTCGCGTATCTGCGCATGATCCTCACGGCGGCCGTCGACGACGAGCGGATCGCCGAGAACCCGTGCTCGGCAAAGTCGGTCAAGCAACCGCGGCCGGTCGAGCGTCGGGTGGTCCCGTGGACGTACGACGAGATTTCGGCAATCCGCGCGAACCTGCTTCCGCGCTACCGGCCGGTCGTCGACCTCGGCGGCGGGTGCGGGATGCGACAGGGCGAAATCTTCGGGCTCGGCGTCGACGACGTGGACCTCGACGGCGGATGGGTGCACGTCCGGCGACAGGTGAAGCGCGTCAATTCGCGACTGGTGTTCGGGCTCCCGAAGAATGACAAGGATCGCCGGGTGCCGCTGCCCACATCGATCGCTGCGCCGCTCCGGGCGCATCTCGCCGAGTTCCCGACGGTGAAGGTCACGCTGCCGTGGGAGGACCCGTTCTCCGACGAGCTGGTGACCGTGCCCCTGGTCTTCGTCACGTCGCGGCGGGGCGCGATCAACCGGAGCCACTTCAACAGCAAGATCTGGCACCCGGCGCTCGCGGCGGTCGGCATCCCGCACACTCGGGCGACCGGCGTGCACGCGCTACGCCACTTCTACGCCTCGACGCTGCTCGACGCGGGGGAGAACGTCCGGGCGCTGGCGACGTACTTGGGTCACGCCGATCCGGGCTTCACGCTCCGGATCTACACGCACCTCATGCCGTCGAGCGAGGAGAGAACCCACCAAGCGATCGATGCGCTATTCGCGTCTGAGGCCGCGATGGCTGCATAAAATTTGCCACTTTGGCCACGCGAATCTTCGTTCGTCTCTCCACTTTCGATCAGTCGTTCGTATTTATCCCGGATCCGTTCTGGCGTTACATAGACCATGCCGAATCGCCTAGCCTGAGCTGCGGTCACTTGCGCTGGTGGGATGGTGAGCGCCCGCCTGCGCTGAAGTTCTGGGGGTAGCGTGGCGAAAAAGAAGTCACTTCTTGCGCAAATGTATGCCGAGCGGCAAAAGGCGAAGAGAGAACAACAGCGCGCCCAAGAGAAAATCCAGCGCGAATTCGAAGCTCAGATGCGGCGAGACGAGGCCGAGCAGCGGAAGCAAGCTGCTCAGGCGGAGCGAGAACGCGAGCGGGCGGAACGCCAGGAGGCCCTACAAGCGGAGCGCGAGGCTGCCGCTCGTGAGAAGGAAGCCCAGCGACTGGCGACCGAGCAAGCCAGGCAGCAGCGGCAGGCGCTGGCAGAGGCGGAACGCCAGGAGAAGCAGCGGGCTGCGGAGGAGAAGGCTCAGGCAGAGGAGCGCCGTCAGGCTGAGGCCGATTTTAGGACCGAGGCCGTTGCGAAGCTGGTGGATGGCTTCCAACGACTGCTAATTGATCGCAGTCGAATCTTCGCGCGTCGAAGTCGCGAGATCGAAGGGCTGTTCAACCGCGAGGGATCTCAGGCGTTCGTCGAGGCGCTTCAGCGTCACCTCGCAACCTCGCCGTACCCGGCAGAGCTGACAGGATCATGCGCCGCCGTGTTCAGGCCAGAGTCTCGTGAGCTGCTCGTCGAGTACGAACTACCGCGTGAGGACGTAGTGCCGGCAGTCTCGTCCTATCGGCACATGAGGCAGAAGAAGATAATCCAGCCCGTGCCACGAAAGGCGACCGAAGTAAAGTCGATTTATGGGGATCTACTGGCCCGGGTAACGCTGCGAACTCTCGCGGAAACCTTTGATTTGGCGTCTCCGACGCTCGTAACCCAGATTGTCTTCAACGGCTACGTCTCGGCGAAAGACAAAGCGACTGGAAAGCCGATACGCCCGCTCCTCATCAGTGTCCACGCGACCCGAGAGGCTTTCTCGGAGGTCGTCCTCGACGAACCGGAGCTCGACCCGGTCGCCTGTCTGCGTCAGTACTTGAACGCGATCGTCTCGCCGCACCCTGCTGACCTCGAACCCGTCCGGCCCGTGCTTGAGTTCGACCTGTCGAAGTACAAGTTCGTTGAGGAGATGGATGTCGTGGCCGGCCTGGACAGTCGGCCGGACCTGTTGGACCTCAAGCCGGTCGAGTTCGAGCACCTGATCCGGCAACTTTTCGAGAAGATCGGCATGAAGTCGTGGGTCACCCAGGCATCGAAGGACGAAGGCGTCGACGGCGTAGCGGTCAATGAGGACCCCATCGTCGGTGGCCTCTGCATCATCCAAGCCAAGCGGTACAGCAAGATCGTGGGACTGGAGGCGGTCCACGCGCTCGCGGGCGTGATGGAGGACAAGTCCGCGGCCAAGGGCGTGCTCGTGACGACGTCATGGGTGGGCAAGGCCAGTCGTGACTTTGCTGCACGCAACGGGCGTATCGAAATCATCGAAGGTCGGCAGCTCAAAGCGATGCTGCTGGAGCACCTTGGGCTCGACGTGCTGATCAGCCTTCCGAAGCTTCCGCCGGACTGGAAGGACAGCGACCTCGGCAGATAGCAAGGGCGGGACGCCCTGAGCCGCGAGAATACGGTGAAGTAGCTGGTGAGGGCGGTGCGGGAGCCAAACCCCGGCGTACAGGCCAACTCGTCCACCGCCCCAGCCGGTCAGAATTGGTCGGGGCGGTCGGCCGTCCAGTAGTACTCGCCGTTGGGGTCGATGCCGGAGAGATCCATCCGGCGAGCGCCGTGGACCGTGATTTTGTCGTCCCCCACCGTGATGATGGTGCCGGCTTGAGCCTTGCTGAGAACTTCCTCGTTGATGTGTACCAACAGCAGACGCAAGCCGCCCTCCTCGGGGTCCACGTCGGTCCACAGAGCTCGTGCGGAGGCGGCGCACGATTGCACGTAGTTGGCCACGGCATCGGCCGGGGCCACGATGACCGCAGGAGGCTGCAGCGGCTGGCCGTCAAGCGTGTCGAGGAGAATCTTTCCTGGCTGTTCGGACAACCTGACGGTTGCGTAGGTTGATAGGTCTTCGACGATCGCACCAATGACGTCCACGTGATTTACGTTACCAACCCCTACGTCCGTGGGACCTACTTGCACTGCTCCTTCGAAGGGAATGCGGTGATGATTCGCTTGCTTGATTCGGCGACGACTACGTGCGGGATATTCGTGCCGACGGTCTTGGCGGTCGTCTTGTCGACGAGGTAGACCACGCGCGAGAAGCAGTAGGTCTTTACCTTCGGGTTATAGGTGACCTTGTCGGGATCGCCGAGAACTGTCGCGATCGAGAAGTCGGCGATGTCACGCCAATTGCGCCGGACCAGGAAGGCTGCCTGTTCCCACTCGGCGCGGTGGCCGTCGAGGATGTGGCGGTAGCCGAACTTGTCGTTCCCACACAGCAGATTCGATTTCCCGCCTCGCAGGAAATGATTGGGTACGTTCGCCCGGAAACGGTCGAAGGTACGCACAATCTTATTCTCCGACGTGCGCCAACCGCAGGCGCGCCAAACGTCGGCGGACGCCCCGGGTAGCTGGGTCATAGCGTGTGCGGAGCCTGGTAACAGCAATCCGCCGATCACCATTAGCGCGGCGATCCCTGCACGAACTGGGCTCTTAGGCATAGTTCCCCCTGGGTGAAATGATTACGGCGCGTGCTTGTGCGGAGGCGCTCTGTGTTCACGGCGGAGGAGTGAGATGTGTTCACGAGCCTGTTCGGCGGGCTTGCCGCACTTGAGGCGGCAGGCACTCCGCGGACCTGGGCTCCGGCCGTCTATCCCGGCCGCGCCGACCCGGGCTTCACGCGCTGCCCGGTCATAGCTGCAACGGCTGTTCGCGACCGCAGACGCTAGAGAACCCGGTGGACTAGCCGACTCGTCCACTGCCCCCGCTAGCCTCGCTGGCATGACTCTGGGGCCCGAGGACAACGACATCTTCGTCGGCGGCATCGATGTGGAGGGTGGTGTTCTGGCGGGGCCGGACGCCGTCGTGCCCACCGTGATTCTGCATGTCACCGGGTTCGCGAGCCTGGAGGAGCGGCAGCCCGTGCAGTTGCGATTGCACTTCCAGGCAGAGGATCTGGCGGGTCTGGCGAAGGTGATCGAGGCGACTGCGGCTCAGTCGATCGCGAGTGCCCAGCGAGCTCGTTGACTCGGATACACCTCACCAGCACCAACTGAAAAAGTCGGCGGTCAAGCCTCCTTCGTCGCCCATTCTGAGCAAGCTGATGGCCATGACCAGGCCCGGCAGGCCGAGCGATCCGCCGATCAGGCCGGCGAGCGCCAGCCACGAGCCTCGCCGTCGTTGCCGTTCGCAGCGTCGGAACGCGATCGGGCTCAGCACCACGGCGGCCACCGAACACGATGCCAGGACCAGTCCGGTCGTGATCCCGGGCTCCACGAAGGCGAAGCCGATGCCGTACAGATCCAGGTACGGCAACCCGCCGAGGAACCCGAGAAGCCCGAGGACGAAGGCGATCACCGCGAGACGATCGCGCCCGGTCGGGTGCGGTGAAGCGACAGCCTCGGTCATGGGACACCACTCCTCTCCGAACTGATCGGCGGAGGGGAAGCTGGGTTGAGGATCAGAGATCGGCGGTCCGTCGAGGTCTGGCGGGTCCGCCCCGCATCGGTGTGCAGCGAATGCGCGGCAACCCCGCAAGACCGCACGTAGTCGGCCAGTGCCTCGGGCGGCTCGACGATCGCGCCCATGAGCGGGATCACGCGGTGGCTTGAATGGCGGACTGTCCCTGTGAGTGGTTGAACCGTCTCCCGTCATGGCAGGAAAAACCGTTCAACGACGGCGGCTCGGGGCTAACTGTTATATTGAGATAACCGTTAGGTAGGAGGGGTGATGCAGCAGGAAGTTGTGCTGGCGATGCTCGCCAAGGAGCCCTCACACGGCTACGAACTCCGCGCCCGCCTCCGGGACGCACTAGGCCCCCTCGGCGACGCCATGAACGCCGGCCACATCTACGTCACGCTCACCCGCCTCGAAAAAGCCGGCTACCTCGAAGCAAACGACCACGACGACCGCAAGGTCTACGCGCTCACCGCCGCGGGGCAGCAGCGCGTCGCCGAGTGGATCGCCGAGGTGAACTGGCCGAAGCCCGACCTCGCCGAGTTCCACCTCAAGCTCGTCGCCGCCGCTGCGGCCGGGCTCGCCGACCCGATCACGATCGTCGACACCCAGCGCCGCGAACTGCTCCGCCGCCTCCGGGACACCCAGCGCGCCGCGATGGCCGAGCCGGAAACAGACTCGGCGCTCCTGCTGGAGGGCATCGTACTGCGGCTCCAAGCGGACCTGCGCTGGCTCGAGGCCTGCGAAAAGCGCTGGACCCACCGAAGGAGCCGACGATGACCGTCTTACGCGCCCGCAACCTGCAAAAACACTACGGCAAGGGCGACGGTCTGGTGCGCGCCGTCGACCACGTGGACCTCGACGTCGCCGCGGGGGAGACGGTCGCGGTGATGGGGCCGAGCGGCTGCGGAAAGTCCACGTTGCTGCACCTGCTCGGCGGGCTCGACCGGCCGAACGAGGGCGAGATCCTGCTGAACGGCCGCCGCATCGACAACGCGAGCGAGAACGCACTGGCCAGAACCCGGCGCACCGACATCGGGTTCGTCTTCCAGTCCTTCCACCTGATGGAGGAGCTCACCGCGGTCGAGAACGTCGAGCTGTCGGCTCTGATGGCCGGGCACTCCCCGAGGGCCTCCCGGCGGCGCGCTCGTCAGCTTCTCGACGAGGTCGGGCTCGCCGACCGCGCCCAGTTCCTTCCGAGTGCGCTGTCCGGCGGTCAGCGGCAGCGGATCGCGGTCGCCAGGGCGCTGTGCAACGAACCGCTCGTCGTCCTCGCCGACGAACCGACCGGCAACCTCGACAGTGCCGCCACGATCGACGTCCTCCAGCTCTTCGAGCAGTTGCACGAACGCGGGCAGACGCTGGTCATCGTCACCCACGACGCGCGGATCGCAGCGACGGCGGACCGGCTGCTCACGATGCGCGACGGCGCGGTGGTGGACGAGACCCGCCTCACCGGAGGCACCACCGGCCAGCTCGGCGCGCTCCTCGGATTCGAGGAGTAGAGCCGTGGGCCGCCTCCTCCTGATCAGCCGTCTCGCCGTCCGCGACCTGCGGCGACGTCGTACCGAAGCCGCACTGCTCCTGGTCGCGATCATGGCCGCCACGACGACGTTGACGCTCGGGCTCGTGCTCCGCGACGCGGCGGACGACCCGTATCAGACCACCCGCGAGGCCACCCGGGGCCCGGATGTGATCGCCGCCGGCAAACTGGACACGCTGCACAGACTTCCAACAGACAACGGCGTCACCACCCACAGCGGCCCCTTCCCCGTCGTCTCCGCCGAACTGCAAACGCCCAATTCGACGTCAGGCGTGCAGGTCGTGGGGCGCGACACCGCAGCAACCGACGTGGACCAGCCCGAGGTTCGCGACGGCGGCTGGGTCCGGGACGGCGGAGTGGTCGTGGAAGCGGCCTATGCGAGCGAGGCCGGGATCCGGGTCGGCGACCGGGTCACGATCGGCGGCCGAGCGTTCGAGGTCGTGGGCACCGCGGTGACCGCGGCGCTGGCGCCCTACCCGGCGACGACGTGCCTGATGGCCTGTCTGCACGGCGACCCGAACGCCGACGGTGCGCCGGAGGGGGTGCTCGCGAACCCCGGACTGGTCTGGCTCACCCAGGGCGACGTGCGGAATCTCGGTGTCGAGGTGAGCACCTACGTGGTGAACCTGAGGCTCGCCGATCCGAATCAGGCCACCGCGTTCGTGGAGGCCCACGGCGCGGACGGGCCGATGCTCCGGTCCTGGCAGGAGATCCGCACCGAGGCTACCGAGCTGGCCCAGGACATCCAGATCCTGTTGCTGATCGGCGCCTGGCTTCTCGGACTGCTGGCGGTGGCCAGTCTTTCGGTGCTGGTCGGTGGTCGGATGGCCGATCAGACCCGGCGCGTCGGACTGCTCAAGGCCGTCGGGGGGACGCCGGGTCTCGTCGCCGGTGTGCTGCTGGCGGAGTACGTCCTGGTGTCGCTCGTCGCGGCCGCGGCCGGGTTGGTGATCGGCGCGGTGGTCGCGCCGCTGCTGATCGGGCCCGGCGCCGGGCTGCTCGGTACCGCGGGTACGCCGTCGTTGACGTTGTCGACGGTCGTCGTGGTGACCGTGTCGGCGCTCGGTGTCGCGAGCCTCGCGACAGTGGTTCCGGCGGTGAAGGCCGCGCGGGCCAGCACCGTCGACGCGCTTGCCGACGCGGCGCGTCCGCCTCGTCGCACCGGCTGGGCGATTCGGCTGTCGGCGCGCCTGCCGGTTCCGTTGCTGCTCGCGGTGCGGGTTGCCGCGCGACGGCCTCGGCGCGTGGTGCTGGGGATGGTGAGTGTGGCGATCACGGTCAGCGGGGTGTTCGTTGCGCTGGTGCTCGACGCGTTTCTGCGTGGGCAGCCGCTCGTCATCGGGTACGACGCTGCCCAGGTCGGGCAGTTGCGTCGGGTGTTGTTCGTGGTGATGGGGATCGTGGCGTGCCTGGCGGCGATCAACGCGATCGTTCTCACGTGGGCGACGGTGCTCGACAACCGCCACACGTCGGCGCTCGCCCGTGCGCTCGGGGCGACGCCTCGGGCGGTGAGTGCGGCGCTGGCGGCCGCCCAGGTGTTGCCCGCGCTCGCCGGTGCGATCCTGGGTGTCCCGGGCGGCCTGGCGTTCTTCGCGCTGATCATGGCGGCTACCGGCGGTGACAGCGACCGTGCCAGCTGGCCCTCACCGTGGCAAACGCTCGCCCTGGTGCTCGCGACCGGCCTCGTGGCCGCCGTCCTGACCGCGATCCCCGCCCGCCTCGCCAGCCGCCGCCCCGTCGCGAATTCCCTCCGAGCCGAGCCGGCCTGACGCCCCGACCGCGTCGGCCGCGCCGCGGGGAAGAGCCGCGCCGTGGGGAAGAGCCGCGCCGTGGGGAAGAGCCGCGCCGTGGGGAAGGGCCGCGCCGTGGGGAAGGGCCGCGCCGTGGGGAAGAGCCGCGCCGTGGGGAAGAGCCGCGCCGTGGGGAAGGGCCGCGCCGTGGGGAAGGGCCGCGCCGTGGGGAAGGGCCGCGCCGTGGGGAAGAGCCGCGCCGTGGGGAAGGGCCGCGCCGCGGGGAAGGGCCGCGCCGCGGGGAAGGGCCGCGCCGCGGCCCTCGGACGCTCGGCGGCGCTCGGCGTAGGCAGGACGACGCCCGGCGCGCGACCGGCGCGCCGCCGGGACCATGCCAGGGCGGCCAGAGCGAGTCCACAGAGAACCGCGAGCGCAACGCCGATCGGGCCGGGCGTGGCAGAGGCCACCAGACGGCGGCGAGGAGTCGAGATTTCATGCTCCGAGCGTCGAGTGGCCGCAGCGGGTGCGCCATCTGCCGATCGGCAGAGGCGAACTGTCGGTGCCTCGCTCTATCGTGGACGAATGACCAGGTCAAGGGTGCTCTTAGCGGCGGTGGGAGCGGCCGCGGTGCTGGCGTTGGCCCTCGTCGTCTCGCCGGAGTTCCGGCCGGTGCGGGACACGCCGACCGTGCTCGGTGTGCTCGTGCTCGCCACCCTGATCGCCACCTGGCCGGCGGGAAAGCGGACGCTGGGGCCGGTCGTCGGTGCCGTGGCGGTCGGGACGCTCGTCGGCGTCGGGTACTGGCTCCAGAACCCCACCATCGGCGGCGGCATCTGGTCGCTGGAGCAGACCGCGGTGCTGATGGTGCTGCTCGCGCTGCTCTGCCGCTGGGCGTCGCCGCGCTGGGTGCTGACGGTGGGGCCGGCCGCCGTCGTCGCGGAATCGCTGCTGATCCTGCAGACCACCGGTGCGCCGGTGATGACCGGCTGGGAAGCCGCCGGGGCCTGCGTGTTCTGGTCACTGGCCGGCCTGGTCGGCGCGGGCTCAGGTCTGTACCTGCGCCTGCTGGACGTCCGGCGGGCGGCCGCCGTCGCGAATGCCCGAAGACTCCAGCGCACGAGACTCGCTGCAGACCTGCACGACGGTGTCGCGCACGACGTCAGCGCGATGGTGCTGCAGGCGCAGGCCGCGCAGGTGCTGCTCGGCCAGCGCGCGGAGGACGTGCAGGAGGTGCTGAACCGCATCGAGGCCGATGGCGCCCGTGCGCTGGCGTCGATGCAGCGGTCGATCCGGGTGTTACGGGAGGGCGAGGCCGAGCGGCCGGTCGCCCAGCCCGAGTACCCGGTGGTCCAGCGGGTGATCGCGGAGGCGCTGCGGAACGCCGGCAAACACGGCGACGGAAACGGCGTGACGCTCACGATCACCAACGGGCTGCCGCCAGCGGCGATGCCGCGCGGCCCGGGGCTGAGATACGGCCTGAGCAGCCTCGCCGACGAGGTCACCGCAGCCGGGGGCACGTTCAGCGCCGGCCCGGACGGCGACCGGTGGACCGTCCGGATGGAGCTGCCGTCGTGATCCGGGTACTGATCGCCGACGACCAGGACGCCGTCCGGTTCAGCTTCCGCACCATCCTGAACGCCGCGCCGGGCATCAGCGTCGTCGCCGAAGCGGAGAACGGCACCAGAGCACTGGAGCTGGCCAAAGAGACCAAGCCGGACGTTGCGCTGGTCGACATTCGCATGCCGGGCATGGACGGCCTGGAACTGACCAGGGTGCTGTCCCCGACCACCAAGGTCGTCGTCGTCACCACCTACGACCTCGACGCGTACGTGCACACCGCGCTCCGCAACGGCGCCTGCGGATTCCTGCTGAAGCACTCCGGCGCCGCCCTGCTGGCCGAGGCCATCCGGGCCGCCGCGGCGGGGGACGCGCTGATCAGCCCCGAGATCACGGTGCGGCTGCTGCGCGAACTCACGCCGCGCACGGCGGACTCCAACCCCCTCACCGACCGGGAGCTCGACATCGTCGCGCTCGTCGCCGACGGCAGGACGAACGCCGAGATCGGCGCGGAGCTCTACATCACCGCCGGCACCGTGAAGACGCACCTGGCGCACGTCCAGCAGAAGCTCGGCGTCGCCAATCGGGTCGGAATCGCCGCGTGGGCATGGGAGACGGGGCACCGTCGGTCTTAGGCTCGACGTATGTCGACGTTCGTACCCCAAAGTCTTTCCCTACGACCGGATATCTTCGCGATCGAGCGTCACGACAGTGAGGACATCGTCGGCACCGCCGACTGGGTCGCGCTGGTCCGTGCTCCCGATGGCCTCACCGTGATCCGCACCGTGGCCGACACCGCGGACGGCTGGCGCGCGTTCCAGGGCCAGTCGTCGCACGACCTCGACGTCCCGGGCATGCTGCTCAGCATCCTGGCGCCGCTCGGCGAGGCCGGGCTGCCCGTGTTCGCCGCCTCCACCTACGACGCCGATCTGGTGCTGGTGCCCGCGTCCCACGCCGAGAAGGCCGTCGCGGTGCTGCGCACTGCCGGCCACGACGTCACGGCCTGACGATGGGCGTCGACCAACACGGACTGCAGACGACGACGGCGAGCACCACGGCGCTGGAGCACTACGACCGGGCGGTCGACGAACTGCTGCACTTCCGCGCCGAGGTCGTCGCCGAAACCGGCGCTGCGCTGGACGAGGACCCCACGTTCCCGATGGCGGTCGTGCTGCGCGGGTACCTCGGCCTGCTGACCACCGATCACGACGACGCGGTGGCCGCCCGCCAGCATCTGGCGAGCTCCGAGACGGGCACCGTGAATCCGCGCGAACGCGCCCACCTGGCGTCGGTGAACCAGCTCGCGGGAGGCGACTTCCACGGCGCCGGCCGCACGCTCCAGGACCTGACCGTCGAATATCCGCGCGACGCCCTCGCGCTCGCCGTCGGCCACCAGATCGACTTCTTCACCGGTAACGCGGTCAGCCTCCGCGACCGGGTCGGCGGGGCACTGAGCTCCTGGCACCCCGACGACCGCCACTACCCGAACGTCCTCGGCATGTACGCGTTCGGCCTCGAGGAGGCCGGGCACTACGACCGTTCCGAGGACGTCGGGCGGGAGGCGGTCGAGCGTGACCGCAGGGACGTCTGGGGCATCCACGCGGTCGCGCACACCTACGAGATGCAGGGCCGGTTCGGCGACGGCCTCCGCTACTTCGACGACCGGCTCGACGACTGGTCGACGGACACGTTCTTCAACGTCCACAACTGGTGGCACTACGCGCTCTACGCGATCGAGTCCGGCGACCGCACCCGCGCGCTGGAGATCTACGACGCGGCGATCAACGGCCCCGGAGCATCCGGGATCTCGCTTCAGCTCCTCGACGCCGCCGCGCTGCTGTGGCGCTTCGAGCTGGCGGGGGACCGGCAGACCGAACGGTTCGCCGCGCTCGTCGAGCCGTGGCAGCGCCGGGTGGAGAACCCGTTCTACGCGTTCAACGACGCCCACGCCGTGATGGCCTACGTCGGTGCCGGGCGTTTCGAGCTGGCCGAAGCGTTGATCGAGAACCGCATCCAGTGGCTGCGGGACGATCCCACCGTCACCAACCAGGCGATGACCGCACGCGTCGGCCTACCGGTCTGCCGGGCGCTCCTCGCGTTCGGACAGGGCCGCTACGACGACACCGTCGACCTGCTCCGTCCGATCCGGGGTCACGTCAACGAGTTCGGCGGCAGCCACGCCCAGCGGGACGCGGTCTACAAGACGCTGGTCGAGGCCGCGCTGCGGGCGAGAAGGCTCCCGCTGGCCCGGTCGCTGATCAGCGAGCGGCTGAACGTCCGGCCGTGCAGCCCGTACAACTGGCTCAAGCAGGCCGACCTGGCCCGCGCGCTCGGCGACGAGGCCGCGGCGGTCGCCGCCACGGCGAAAGCCCATGCCTACCAGGGCACCACCTGATCGTTGTAGTCCACGAAGAAGAAGCCGCCCTGGCCGGCTCGCTTCTCCACGGTGTCGACGACCGGCGGCACCGCTTCCTCCACCGTGCGCACCGCGCCGGGTCCTCCCAGCTCGGTCTGCACGTGGCCGGGATTGACCAGGAGAAGCGTGCGGGGGTCGTTTTCCCGTCGTACCGCGTAACACCGCATCAGCTGGTTGAGCGCGGACTTGCTCGCCCGGTACACCTCGTACCCGGCGTTCGTGTTCATCGCGATGCTCCCTTGCCGTGACGACATCACCGCGATCGTGCCGGTCGGCGGCACGAGGTCGTCGAGCGTCTCGACCGCGCGCATCGGGCTCAACACGTTCGTCACCATCACGTCGACGAAGTCTTGGGTCTCCACCGAAGCCGCCGGAGCGTCGGCGCTGGCGACAGCGGCGTTGACGAACAGCAGGTCGATGGTCTGACCGTCGAGGCGCTTCCGCAGGGCGGCGAGTTGCTCCTGGCTGGTGATGTCCAGCGTTTCCACTGTGACGTCGAGCGTGCGCAGGTCGCTAGGGGAGCGCTCCGTGCCGATCACCTGCCAGCCGCGTGCCTGGAACTCCTTCGCCATGCCGAGGCCCAGTCCGCGCGAGGCTCCGAGAATCAACGCTGTTTTCATGATGGCTCCTGGTCCATTCCAACGGTTGCGTTGGAAACGCTAGCCGTACTCGTCGCCAACGGCAACGTTGGAGTTGGCCACGATAGGGTGGCGTGCATGGCACGGGACGTGGAGTCGACGAAAAAGCGCCTGCGTGACGCGGCGCGGCAGGAGTTCGCCGAGCACGGCCTCCACGGCACCACCGTCGAGCGCATCGCGGCCAGGGCGAAGGCCAACAAGGAGCGTCTCTACAGCTACTTCGGCGACAAGAACGCTCTGTTCACCAGCATCCTCATCGAGGAGTTGGAGAAGGTCGCCGAAGCGGTCCCGGTTCGCGTGGAGCGCACCGAGGACTTCGGCGAGCTCGCCGGCCGCACGTTCGACTACCTGCGTACGCACCCGGAAGTACAGCGGTTGCTGATGTGGGAGGCCCTGGCCGACACCGGAGAGGTCGCCGACGAGCTGAACCGGCGCGTCCACTACCGGAGCAAGGTCGAGGCCCTCGAAGCGGCCCAGCGCGACGGTCTGCTCGACGACACGATCAGCGCCAACCACCTGCAGTTCCTGCTGTTGGCGCTGGCGAACTGGTGGTTCGCCGCTCCGCAGATCGCGCGCATGCTCACCGAGGGGTCGATCGACGAGGACGAGTGGGCCGGTCGGCGGCGCGCGGTGGTGGAGGCGGCGAACCGGATCGTTTGTGGAAAGAGCCCGTCGGGAAGTACGCGTTCGGATCGAGAGGACAGGTGATCACGATGGCCGAGGAAACCCAGTACTGGTGGAACCTCAAGCACAAGCGCGTCGAGACCGACGCCGACAAGGGCAAGGCTGCTGACCGCCTCGGCCCCTACTCGTCGCGGGAAGCCGCGGAGAAGGCACTCGACACGGTGGCCGCCCGCAACGCGGCCGCCGACGCCGAAGACAAGCGCTGGAACGACTGATCGCTCGAACTCCCGGGGTACCGTCAAAGGCGAGTACCTCGGGAGGCAGCATGGATTCCGATCGTCCGCCGGTTCGCGCGTCGGACAAAGACCGCGAGCGTGTCGTCGAACTGCTGCGGCAACACACGTCCGAGGGTCGGCTCACGATCGAGGAGTACGAGCAGCGCGTCGAGACGGCCTACGCGACCAAAACCGTCGCCGACCTGCGTCCGTTACTGGCCGACCTGCCGGTGCGGCTGGACGAGGTGCTTCCCGGCGCGGAAGTCGCCCACCCGCCGGCGCAGGTCGCGTGGCAGCGCGAACACCCCGACCGGTTGGCGCGTTACGCGCTCGGTGGCCTGGCGCTCCTGCTCATGGTCGTCGCGCTGTTCGCCGCCGCGCGCGGAGTCTTCGCGTTCTGGCCACTGCTGCTGATCGGGATCTTCGTGTTCGGTGGCGGCAGTGGGGGACACCGCCGCCACCGATGACATCAGTGGAACGTGTGTTCCTCGGCGGGGAACTTGCCTTCCCGCACGTCCTCGGCGAAGCGCCGCGCGGCGTCGTCCAGGATCGCGTCCATGTCCGCGTACTGCTTGACGAAACGCGGCAGCTTGCCGGTGCGCAGGCCCGCCATGTCCTGCCAGACGAGCACCTGGGCGTCGGTGTAGCCGCCGGCACCGATGCCGACCGTCGGTACCCGGATCGCGTCGGTGACCCGCTTGGCCACGTCCGAGGTCACCATCTCGAGCACCACGGCGATCGCGCCGGCCTCGGCGAGCGTCACCGCGTCCTCGACGATCCGGTCGGCGTCGTCGCCCCGGCCCTGAACGCGGTAGCCCGACAGCAGGTTCTCGTGCTGCGGCGTGAAGCCGACGTGCGCGAACACCGGAATGCCGGCGCCGGTCAGCGCGTCGACCTGCGGCGCGACCCGCGCGCCACCCTCGAGCTTGACCGCGTGCGCGCGGCCTTCCTTCAGGAAACGGACGCCGGTCGCGAGCGCCTGCTCCGGCCCGGATTCGAACGACCCGAACGGGAAATCAGCCACCACCATAGCCCGCGAAGCCGCGCCGCTCACCGCGCGGACCAGCGGAATCAGTTCGTCGACGGTCACCGGCAGCGAGGTCTCGTTGCCGAACACGTTGTTCGACGCGGAGTCGCCGACCAGGAGAACCGGAATGCCGACCCGGTCGAACAGGGCGGCTGTGTACTGGTCGTAGGAAGTGAGCATCGCCCACCGCTCGCCGCGCTCCTTGGCGGCGACCAGGTCACGGGCACGAACTCGGCGGTGCGAGGGACCGCCGTACAACGACGTCTCTTCGGACATCATCGTCCCCTTTCCTCCTCGAGGCCCACATGTGCGGGTCCCCGGGTACGGCCCAATCGTCGCACCGGATTTGCCCGCATGGGGGTGGGGTTCGTCACGATGGGTGCCCCGTCGTAACGTCGTCGTAACAGGGTCCCGGGAGACTCCGGGCAGCAGGTTGAAAGCACCAGAACGAGGGGAAGGCCGTCGTGGACCGTCAGCAGGATTTCGTGCTGCGCACGCTGGAAGAGCGAGACATTCGCTTCGTCCGGCTGTGGTTCACCGACGTGCTCGGGACGCTGAAGAGCGTCTCGGTCGCGCCGGCGGAGCTCGAGGCCGCATTCGAAGAGGGCATCGGCTTCGACGGCTCGGCGATCGAAGGCTTCACCCGGGTCTACGAGGCCGACATGGTCGCGATGCCCGACCCGTCGACGTTCCAGGTCTTCCCGTTCGAGGGCGCCGGCTCCGGCGAGAGCGCCCGGATGTTCTGCGACATCCAGATGCCCGACGGCTCGCCGTCCTGGGCCGATCCGCGGCACGTGCTGCGTCGCGCCCTGCGCAAGGCCGCCGACAAGGGGTTCACGTTCTACACGCACCCCGAGATCGAATTCTTCCTGCTCGCCGACCACCCCACCGACGGTCGTCGCCCCACCCCGGTCGACTCCGGCGGCTACTTCGACCACACCACGCACGCCACCGCGCGTGACTTCCGGCGGCAGGCCGTCCTGGCCCTGGAGCGCATCGGCATCTCGGTGGAGTTCAGCCACCACGAGACCGCGCCCGGCCAGCAGGAGATCGACCTGCGGTACGCCGACGCGCTGGCCACCGCCGACAACATCATGACGTTCCGGCACGTCATCAAGGAGGTCGCGCTGTTCCAGGGCGTCTCCGCGACGTTCATGCCGAAGCCGTTCACCGACCTGGCCGGTAACGGCATGCACACCCACCTGTCGCTGTTCGAGGGCGAGCGCAACGCGTTCCACGACCCGGGCGACCCGATGACGCTGTCGAAGACCGCGAAGGCGTTCATCGCGGGCATGCTGTTCCACGCCCGGGAATACACCGCCGTCACCAACCAGTGGGTGAACTCGTACAAGCGGCTGTTCGGCGCACCGCAGCACAACGTGGTCAACGAGGCGCCGAGCTCGATCAGCTGGGGGCACCTCAACCGGTCGGCGCTGGTCCGGGTGCCGCGCTACGGCAAGCCGCACTCGGCACGCGTCGAGATCCGCTCGGTGGACGCGGCCTGCAACCCGTACCTGACGTTCGCGGTGCTGCTGGCGGCCGGTCTCAAGGGCATCGAAGAGGGCTACGAGCTGCCTCCGGGCGCCGAGGACGACGTCTGGTCGCTCTCGCCCGAGGAGCGGCGTGCGCTGGGGTACGAGGACCTGCCGCACAACCTGTCCGAGGCGCTGGGCTACATGGAGAAGAGCGAGCTGGTCGCCGAGACGCTCGGCGAGCAGATCTTCGACTTCTTCCTCAAGAACAAGCGTGCGGAGTGGGACGACTACCGCCGTCAGGTCACCGCCTACGAACGGCGTCGGTACCTGCCGTTCTTGTGATGGGGACTCGATAGCCTGCAGGGGTGAGCAACCCACGGCTGCTGGTCGTCCGGAACGACGCCGAGGACGACGCCCGTCGACTCGGGGACTGGTTGGTCGAGGCAGGCGCCGAACTGCACGTCGTGAAAGCCGACGCGGGGGATGCGCTGCCCGACGACCTGACGGGATTCGACGGTCTGGTCGTGATGGGCGGCGCCCAGCCGGCCCACGGCGAACCGGCGTCGCCGTGGTTCCCGGCGTTGAAGAACCTGCTGCGCGAAGCGGTGCACAAGCGGGTGGCCACACTGGGCGTCTGCCTGGGTGGTCAGCTGCTCGCGGACGCGCTGGGCGGCCGGGTGGAGCCGGCCGCCAACGGGCCGGAGATCGGCGCGTTCCTGATCGCCAAGCGCGACGTCGCCGAGACCGATCCGCTGTTCGCGATGCTGCCGTTCACGCCCGACGTCTACCAGTGGCACGTCGACGAGATCACGGTGCTGCCGCCCGGCGCGGTGCTGCTGGCGTCGTCGCCGCGCGTTCCGCACCAGGCGTTCCGGCTCGGGCCGAAGGCCTGGGGCCTGCAGTTCCACATCGAGTGCGACGCCGCGATGCTGGCGGAGTGGGCGGTCAGCGACGACGGTTCCCTCGAGCGCGCGGGGCTGGACGCGGAGACCGTGCTGGCCCGCTGCGCCGCCGTGGAGGCCGACGTCGAAGAGGTGTGGCGTCCGTTCGCCGGCCGGTTCGTCGCGGTGGCCGCCGGTCGCGGAGCAGGTCCGGGCGTCCCCCTTCCGGTGGTGGAGGCATGACCGAGCGCTTGCGCGAGGTCCGGCTAGCAGAGTCCGACTCGGGGCACGCCGGCTCCGACCGTAGGGAGGAGCCGGCATGACCCGACCCGCCCCCGTCGGCACCAGCCGGCTGGCCCGCCTCGGCTTCCGCGACCCCAAGCGCGCCGCCGACCTGCTCGGCCCCGACGGCCTGGGCTGGTGGAGCCCGGAGACGTCCGGACCAGTCGGTTCCGACGGCGAGTTGCTGATCACCGAGCTTGCTGGCGCCGCCGACCCCGACCTGGCGGTGCTCACGCTGCACCGCTTGAACGCCAGCCAGAAGGATCCGGAGGCCCTCGCCGACGCGCTCCGCGACGACGTCGGGTTCCGCCACCGCCTGCTCGGCGTCCTGGGCGCGTCCGCCGCACTCGGGGACCACCTCTGTGCTTTTCCCGACGAGTGGCGCGCGCTCGCGACCGGCGTGTGGGAGCCCTCGCCCCCGTCGCCGGAACTGCTCCGCGAAATCTTGTTGGACGCAGTGGGCGCGCCGACCGACGCCGGGGAAACCTGGGGGAGCGGCGGGGTGAAGGCGCGGGGATCCGGCCCCGACGTCGTCGCCGACCTGCGCCTGGTCTACCGCCGGTGCCTGGTGCGTACCGTCGCCCGCGACCTGAGCGACGCCGGGCCGACCGGCCGGTCCGACGTCGCGATGATCGCCACCGAGCTCGCCGACCTGGCCGAGGCCACGGTGCGGGCCGCGCTCGCCGTGTCCGCGGCCGCGCTGCCCGACGACGCCCCCGCGGTGCGGCTCGGCGTCATCGGCATGGGTAAGTGCGGTGGCCGGGAGCTCAACTACCTCAGTGACGTCGACGTGGTCTTCGTCTTTGAGCCGGGTGCACCCGGCGACGAGTTCCCGGACACGGAGAACCCCGGGCCGGCGTTGCGGACGGCCTCCTCGCTGGCCAGCTCGATGATGCGGATCTGCAACGAGGTGGCCTGGCAGGTCGACGCCGCGCTCCGCCCGGAGGGCAAGGACGGGCCGCTGGTCCGGACGCTCGCCTCGCACGCCGCGTACTACAAGCAGTGGGCCCGCACCTGGGAGTTCCAGGCGCTGATCAAGGCCCGCCCGATCGCCGGCGACCTCGACCTGGGCATGGCCTGGATGGGTGAGGTCACGCCGCTGGTGTGGGGCACCACCACCGGCAAGTCACGCCGGGACGGTGCGGCCGGGCGCGAAGGCGCGGTCGCCGAGATCCGGGCGATGCGCCAGCGCGTGGAGCAGTCGCTGCCCGCGAAGGAAGCGGCCCGGGAGATCAAGCTCGGCCCCGGCGGCCTGCGCGACATCGAGTTCGCGGTCCAGCTGCTGCAACTCGTCCACGGCCGCGGCGACGCGACGCTGCGCAGCGGCAACACGCTCGACGCGCTGCGTGCGCTGATCGACGGCGGTTACGTCGGACGGCTCGACGGCGAGGCGCTCGACTCGTCGTACCGGTTCCTGCGCACTGTCGAGCACCGCCTGCAGTTGCAGCGGCTCCGCCGTACCCACAGCCTTCCGACCGACCACGACGAACTGCGCTGGCTGGCCGCGACGCTGGGCTACCGGGGTGGCGGCGACCCCGTCGAGGGCTTCCACGCCGAGTGGAGCCGGCACGCGCGGGAAGTCCGGCGGCTGCACGAGAAGCTGTTCTACCGGCCGCTGCTCGAGGCCGTGGCTGCCGTCTCCAACGAGAACCTGCGGATGATGCCGGAGTCGGCGCAGGCGCGGCTGGAGGCGCTCGGGTTCAGCGACCCGTCCGGTGCGCTCCGGCACGTCCAGGCGCTGACGCAGGGCGTGTCCCGGCGCGCGCACATCCAGCGGACGCTGCTCCCGGCGATGCTGAGGCTGTTCGCCGACGCCCCGGACCCCGACGCCGGCCTGCTGGCGTATCGGCAGGTGTCCGACCGGCTCGGCACGACGCCGTGGTTCCTGCGGCTGGTCCGTGACGAGGGGCTGGTCGCCGAACGGCTGCCGACGCTGCTCGGCACCAGCGTCTACGTCGCCGACCTGCTCACCCACGACCCGGAAGGCCTCCGGCTGCTCGCCGAGGACAGCGAGCTGCAGCCCCGGTCCCGCGACGTGCTGCACGGCGCGCTGCGCGCCGCCGCCACGCGCCACGCCGACGCGGAAACCTCGGTGGTCGCGGCGCGCGCGTTGCGTCGACGGGAGCTGTTGCGGACCGCGTTCGCGGACCTGCTCGGTGTCGACGACGTGGAGGCGGTCGGCCGGGCGCTCACCGACGTGTCCGACGCCGTGCTGGTGGCCGCGCTGGGCGTCGCGGAGCGCGTGGTGGCGGCCCAGCGGGCCGGCGAGCTGCCGATGCGCATGGCGATCATCGGCATGGGCCGCCTCGGCGGATCGGAGATGTCGTACTCCTCCGACGCCGACGTGATGTTCGTGCACGAGCCGCTGGAGGGGGCGTCGGAGCACGACGCCACAGTGGCGGCACGGGCCGTCGCCGAGGAGCTGCGGCGGCTGCTGTCGATGCCGGCGCCGGACCCGCCGCTGGGCATCGACGCGAACCTGCGCCCGGAGGGTCGGCAGGGGCCGCTGGTGCGGTCGTTCTCCTCGTACGCCGAGTACTACCGCCGCTGGTCGAAGCCGTGGGAGTGGCAGGCGCTGCTGCGTGCCCGCCCGGTGGCCGGAGACGACGACCTGGGCCGCCGGTTCGTCGAGATGATCGACCCGCTGCGCTACCCGGCCGAGGGTCTGGACGCGGCCGCGATCACCGAGATCCGCCGGATCAAAGCCCGGGTCGACGTCGAGCGGCTCCCGCGCGGCGCGGACCCGGCGACGCACACCAAGCTGGGGCGGGGCGGGCTGGCCGACGTCGAGTGGACAGTGCAGCTGCTGCAGCTGCGCTCCGCCGCGGAGGTGCCCGGCCTGCGCACGACGCAGACGATCGCGGCACTGGGTGCGGCGCGCGACGCGTCGCTGATCACCGGGGTCGACCACGATGCGCTGGTCGCGGCCTGGGAGCTCGCCGCGCAGGTGCGCAACGCCCTGATGCTGGTGCGGGGCCGGCCGTCGGACCAGCTGCCGCGGCACGGCCGGGAACTGACCGGGGTGGCGCGCGCGATCGGGTGGTCGGCCGACGCCGACACCGGCGAGTTCCTCGACGACTACCTGCGGACGATGCGACACGGCCGGCAAGCGGTGGAGCGAGTGTTCTATGCCTGACTCGGTGTCGTCCCCGTCAAAAGGGACGACAACCGGTGGTGTGAGCGTGCGACTGCCGGTGGGCTCCGAACCGCCGCGCTCCGGGCGGCGCTGGGACGGGCTGTCCACGCGCCTGCTGCCGGAGTCGCACCGGATGCCGGTCACCGTGACGTTCCTGACCTCGCTACTGCTCGCGGTCGGGTTCCTCTCGCTGCCGCTGGCCGGTACCGACCTCTCCGCACAGGTGGCCCGCGGCCACTTCTTCGACGAGCACGGCTGGGTGCCGATCGATTTCCGCTGGTACGGGGGCGTCTATCCGTTCGGGTACAGCGCGTTCACCGGCCCGGCGAACTCGCTGTTCGGCTCGCGGGGCGTCGGCGCGATCTCGGTCGTGGTGTCCGCGGTGGCGTTCGCCTGGTTGCTGGCCCAGGTCGGGGCCAAGCGCCCGCTCACGGCCGGTGTGCTCGGCGCGGTCACAGGTGTGTTCAACCTGGTCAGCGGTCGGACGACGTTCGCGATGGGCATCGCGCTCGGCATGCTGGCGCTCTGCGTCGTCGCCGCGTCCGCCCATCGCTACCGGCCCCCGCCCAGCGACTCCGCGCACTGGCTGCGTGCGCTGCTCCAACCACGCGCCAGCTGGTGGGAGATGGTGCTGGCGGGCACGCTCGCGGCGTTGAGCACCGCGGCGAGCCCGGTGGCCGGCCTGTTCGTCGGGCTGTGCGGCGCGGCGCTGCTGCTCTCGGGCGTGGTGGCCGAGGGCCTCGTGCTGGGCGTCGGCGCCGGGATCGCAATGACCGTGCCGACGTTCGTCTTCCACGACGGCGGGGTGCAGCCGTTCAGCGAAGAGTCGATGAAGGTGTGCGTGGCCGCGTGCCTCGCGGTGGTGCTGCTCGTGCCACGCCGTGGCTACCAGGCGGTGCGGATCGCGGCGGTGCTGTCCGCGGTCGGTGCCGCGCTCACGTACTACTCGCACAACCCGGTCGGCAGCAACGTCGTCCGGTTGTCGATGCTGTTCGCGGCGCCGGTCGTCGTCGCGATCTCGACGTTCGACCGGCGGCTGCTCGTCGGCGTCGTCGCGCTGCTGTGCTGGTGGCAGCCGCCGCTGATCGGCGGGGACCTGGCCTACGCCGGAGCGCGCGAGGCGACGAAGCTGTACTACCAGCCGCTGATGGACCAGCTGAAGCGCCGCGACCCGGTCGGCCGGATCGAGGTCGTGCCGCTGCGCGACCACTGGGAGTCGACGTACGTCGCGGACGTCGTCCCGATCGCGCGGGGCTGGGAACGGCAGGTCGACGTCGATCGCAACGCGCTGTTCTACGACGACACGCTCGCACCCGACACGTACCTGTCCTGGCTGTACGAGAACGCGGTCAGCTACGTGGCGGTGCCGCGCGGCGACACCCGGCTGGACCCCGCCGGACGCGAGGAGGCGGCGTTGATCGAGGCGAACCTCTCGTACCTGCGCAAGGAGTGGGAGAACTCCGACTGGTCGCTGTACCGGGTGGTGGGCGGTCCCTCCGTCGTGCCGTACCCGGCGCGGCTGGACTCCAGCGGCGCGACCGGCGTGCGGTTCACGAGCCCGGTGGCGACCGATCTCACCGTGCGGGTGCGGTGGTCGCCGTGGATGGTGCTGCGGGGGCCCGAGGGGTGCATTGAGCCGGACGGGACCTGGGTAAAGGTGCGGTTGAAGCGGGCGGGCAGCTACTTCCTGACCGGTTCGTTCGGCCAGCCCTGGCGGTCCCGCTGCTGAGTTCGGCCGGGGCCGGGGCCGGGGCCGGCGCTTCGGCCAGGGCCAGTACGGAGGCGGAGCCGGTGGCTTCGCCGATCGTTCGGCATTCGGCTGCGGCGCGGCGGCCCTCGTCGACGTCGCCGAGGCGCGCGCAGGCCTCGGCGAGCCGGCCGAGCACGAGGCCGCGGTTGCGGCGGTAGGCCGGGGCGAGCAGCGCCAGCGCCGTGCGGAGCGGCCCCACCGCGTCCGCCGGTGCATCGAGCCGGAGCGCGCATTCGCCGCGGGTGGCCAGCACCCACGCCCGGGTGCAGGAGCTGCCGTAGCCGGTGCGGTCGTCGCCGGTGGCCTCGCGCGCGTCCGCCAGCAGTGCGGCGCGGGTGAGCATGGCGTCGCAGCCGGGGCGGTCGGCGCGCTGCGCGAGCACCCGGGCGCACTGGACGTGCAGGGCGGCGGCCAGGGGACGCTGGGCGTCCGTGCCCTGGCGGAGCGCGGCCCGGCCGAGGGAGACGGCCCGCTCCGGCTCGCCGTGCTCCGCGAGCCGGCTCAGGCGGTGGAGTGCCCAGGCGATCGACGCCCGGTCGGCGCTCTCGTGGGCGAGTTCGAGCGCCTGGCCGGCCCACGACGCGGCGTCGCCCGGCAGCCCGGCGTCCTGGCAGAGCCACGAGGCGGTGACCGCGTACCGGGCGGACAGGCACCGCAGCGCGGTGCGGGCCGGGCCGGTGGCGCGCAGCGTCGTCAGCGTGCTCAGCGCCTCGAGGACGTCGGGCAGTGCGGCCCGCGGCCCGAGCAGGTTGTCGGTGCGCACGAGGTGGTGCCAGTGCCGGCGGAGGTGCTCGATCGCCTCGTCGGGCGGGACCGCGGAGAGGGGCCGTACCGGGCCCGGAGGCGCCGCCCGGCCGTCCAGCGCGGCCGGCGCGTCCAGCGCGGCGCGGGCGGCGCTGATCGCGCCGTCGGCGGCCAGAACCTCGTCGCACCGGCGGTAGAAGTCGGCCGATCGGACGTCGCCGGTCTCGGCGTTGGCGACAGTGGAGCGGCTGTACCCCACCCGGTGGGCCAGCTCCCGCTGGGTGAGCCCGGCCCGGGTGCGGTGGTGGCGCAGCAGCGCCGACGGTGAGGGAGTGCGGGGCACGCGGATTCCTCCTGCAGGACGGACGGGGCCGCCGGAGAGCTCCCCGACCGGCCCGATGACGTGTCCGGACCGGGACCGGCGATGTCCGGCCGTCCGTCCGGTGTCCGGCATCCTAGAAGCGCCGTCGGACATTTCGCCGGACCGACTTTCCTGCCCTGACGAACGCCGGAACCGCCGGCGCGCGAGGGGGAGGAGATTTCCGATGTCCGAGCGCAACCCCTGGTTCGAGCCGCCGGTCCGGCCGACGCCCCGGGAGGCCGAAGCGGCCGGTGGCGCCGCGTCGCCGTGGCGTCTCTGGCCCCTGGGGCGCAACCGCTGGCTCCTGCTCCGCGCGGGCGACCCGATCGCCGAGCTCGGGGTGCTCGGCACCACCGAGTGGTGGGTGTGTCCGATCGGGGAGGCCCTGCCGTGGGCCGAGACGTACGGCTGCCGGAGCGCCGCGAGCCGCGCGGTGATCGTGTGGTGGCTGCACACCCACCCGTTCGGGGAGGAGGCGTGACGCGCGAACGCAGCACTCGCGAGCAGCCTCCACAACGTCGGGCGGCCACGTCCTGACCGATGAAGCCGTCGTTCCGGTCATCGTCTATCGCTGACCAGGGTGCCACGCGTCGGGTGGCTCATCAGCGAAAAGGCGGCCGGACAGGCCAGATAGGACCTAGCATCATCACTTCGAGTGCTTGTGTGGTGACTATGAGAGCGTGATGTAAGGGCGGAGATGGATTTACCCCTATGGACTTCGGACGGCCTGCTTCCGCCGGGTCCGCACGCGGCTGACCTTTCTGCGATATACGAGCGCCTTGTTCTGGATGCCCCCTTTCGGGAACGGCGCGAACTTCTCTACGCGGCTCTCGCAGTGCACCTTCGCCTCATGCGCGAGCTGATCCCAGAAGGTAGGGCGTGGATAGGGGGCGGCTTTTGCGTGCGAAAAGATCAGCCGCCCGCCGACGTTGACGTAGTAATTCTCCCAGCCGAATGGGATGATTTGAGAAAAATAGACATTCGTGGTCGCATGCAGCTGCATGCGTTACTGACGCTTCAAGATGTCGCAGTCCGCACACCGCCGATCTGGTTCGGGCGCCTCCAACCTGTCGGTGGGGTCCTGGATGCTTTCATCTGCTCCCCGGATCGGGAGGAGTACTGGCACGGGGCCTGGTCTCGAGTGACCGACGCTCGCGGCGAGGTCATCGACGGTCTAGCCAAAGGATATGCGGAGGTGACTTGGTGAGCGGGCTGTTCTTCGGTGCGGCACATGACACTCCAGGTGCTTCGTGGCTCGAGGACTTGGCGGCGGCTTCGGTCGCAGCGGCCGAGACGAAGTTCGCTCGAGGGGCCGGCAAAGACTCTTTCCTGCGGATCGATTTTCTGGGAAAGCATCAAATCGAGGCGCATGCCTCGTACTTGGTTACAAAGGCGGTACAGGATGCGACGGCAAAACTAGGTCATGTCATCCGTGACCCGAGGACGGAGACTCTCCGAGTCAACGCTGGCGATCGCGATAAAGCGAGGCTGATTCAGCGTGCGCAGGCGGGCAATATGATTGTATTCAGCTTTCCTGAGGCTGATGTGAATGGCGACGACTACTTGCCGGACTCTCGCGTCGAGACCCTCTCTGAGCTAGCTGCGCGGGAGTTGGTGAACATCCTGCCGAGCTCAGCCGAGGATGACGCCTCGCTGGACGCGGTCTTGGGTCAGCGACAAACGGTGCGCAATGCGGTTAACGACATGGTTGACGCCGTGCGAAAGACTTCGAGCCTCGAATTCAGCTTTTTCCCAACCTTCGGAGAAATGGTTGGGTCGATTCTGTCGGTGGATCAGGCGGATGCTCTACACAACAGCCTGCAAGAAATCCGCACCGACCGCCGGACCGTCTCGATATCGGGTCGACTTGACGGTGTCAGAACGAAGCGGCGAATCTTCTATCTCGAACCGGACAGCGGGGGAGACGTTCAGGGCGCGCTGGGGCCGGAACTACTCGAAGACATCAGAGCAAATCTCGACAAGCGCGTGACGGCCGTGCTGGAGGAGGAGTTGGTGCAGACTCGCGCGGGTAGGCGAAGCCGGCCGGTCTACCGGCTTGTGGGCCTGACGCCCTCGGGGTAGGCCAAACGCCGAAAGCCGCCTCCCCGGGGAACGGGAGGCGGCCCAGCGACGGACTGACGGTGGTGTGCCGGGCTCAGGCCCGGCACACCGGTCGATCAGATGTCGTAGTACAGCGCGAACTCGTGCGGGGTCGGGCGCAGACGCACCGGGTCGACCTCGTTGGCCCGCTTGTACTCGATCCAGGTCGAGATGAGGTCCGGCGTGAACACGCCGCCCTCGAGCAGGTAGTCGTGGTCCACCTCGAGGCGGTCGAGCACCTCGGGGAGCGAACCGGGAACCTGCGAGACCTCGGCCAGCTCGTCCGGCGGGAGCTCGTAGAGGTCCTTGTCGACCGGCGTCGGCGGCTCGATCTTGTTCTTGATGCCGTCGAGGCCGGCCATCAGCATTGCGGAGAACGCGAGGTAGGGGTTGGCCGACGGGTCCGGCACGCGGAACTCGATGCGCTTGGCCTTCGGGCTGCTCACGATCGGGATACGCGTGCAGGCCGAGCGGTTGCGCTGCGAGTACACCAGGTTGACCGGGGCCTCGTAGCCCGGCACGAGGCGCCGGTACGAGTTGACGGTCGGGTTGGTGAACGCGAGCAGCGACGGGGCGTGCTTGAGCAGACCACCGATGTACCAGCGCGCGGTGTCCGAGAGACCGGCGTAGCCGACCTCGTCGTACATGAGCGGGTTGCCGTCTTTCCACAGGCTCTGGTGGGTGTGCATACCCGAGCCGTTGTCACCGAAGAGCGGCTTCGGCATGAAGGTGACGGTCTTGCCGGCGGCCCACGCGGTGTTCTTAATGATGTACTTGAACAGCATCAAGTTGTCGGCGGAGTGCAGCAGAGTCGAGAACTTGTAGTTGATCTCGGCCTGACCGGCGGTGCCGACCTCGTGGTGGCCACGCTCGACGCTGATGCCCACCTGCTGCAGGTTGTTCACCATGCTGTCGCGCAGGTCAGCGAAGTGGTCGATCGGCGGGACCGGGAAGTAACCGCCCTTGTAGTTGGTCTTGTAGCCCCGGTTGCCGCCCTCTTCCTCGCGGCCGCTGTTCCAGGCGCCCTCGACCGAGTCGACGTAGTAGTACGAGCTGTGCTGGTTGGTGTCGAAGCGGATCGAGTCGAAGATGTAGAACTCCGCCTCCGCACCGAAGTACGCGGTGTCCGCGATGCCGCTGCTGGCCAGGTACTGCTCGGCCTTCTTGGCGACGTTGCGCGGGTCGCGCGAGTAGGACTCGCGGGTGAACGGGTCGGCGATGAAGAAGTTCAGCGCGACCGTCTTGTTGACGCGGAACGGGTCGACGAAGGCCGTCGAGACGTCCGGCAGCAGGAGCATGTCCGACTCGTGGATCTGCTGGAAGCCGCGGATCGACGACCCGTCGAACGCCAGCCCCTCTTCGAGGATGTCCGTGTCGAACGACTCAACCGGGATCGTGAAGTGCTGCATGACACCCGGCAGGTCACAGAAACGGACGTCGACGAAGCGAACGCTCTCGTCCTGGATGAACCGGATCAGTTCGTCGGGCTGGGAAAACATCCATCCTCCGTCAGTGTGGGTCGCTGGCCACAACGTAGGAAGCGCCGGTTGCCTGCCAATGTCCCATCAGTTTCGCCGATGTTAACCAGGGTGACGGGACGAAGGCGGAGGCGCTCATTTTCGGACAGCTTAGGACGAACCCTACGGGCGGCGTAAGTCACGTTCTCGCCGGCGTCCCTGTCACCGCTAGGGTCGAGGGGTGAGCTCTACCGCCGTCGGCCTTCCGTCAACTGCTTCATTCGGACGCCGTGCCGCAGCATTTCTCGTGGACGGTGTCCTGTGCGCGATGGTCGCCGGGTTGTTCACGTACCCCGATCCGCCGGGGGGCTGGAGCACGCTGGTGTTCCTGGTGGCCTACACGGCGTTCATCGGGATCTTCGGTGAGTCGCCGGGCATGCGGCTACTGAAGATCCACTGCCAGGGTGTAGCCGACGGCCGCCCGATCGGCCTGGCCCGCGCACTCCTGCGCACCGCGCTGATCATCCTGCTGATCCCGGCCCTGCTCATCACGTCCGACGGCCGCCGCTGGCACGACAAAGTGACTGGGGCAATAGTCGTGCCCAATCAGCGCGACGCCTGACGTCGATCTCAAGCATTCACTCTAGAGCGCCGCTTCGGCGCGAGTAGTTGCTTGAACCTGGAGCCCGCTCAGGGCGACGCTGCCGATCGGGCGGCAGGACGCCGCGTATAAGTGATACTCAAGTCCTGCCGCCCGCTCGGCAGCGTCGTTCTGGGCGGGCCGCCCACTAACGGCCTCGGTACATTTGTTGTTTGGCGCCCTTCATGGCGCGGGCGCTCTTCGGCATGGGGCCCTTGGGGATGGGCGGGCGGGCGCCGCCGAGGCCCTGGAGGCGCTGGGCGACCTGGCCCACCTGGTTCGGCGTCAGGGTCTTCGGCATTTTCTGCAGGTGCGACTGCAGCTTGCGGATCGACACCTTGTCCTCGTCCTCGCCGACGATCACGTCGTGGATCGCGACATCGGTCAGCACCCGGCTGACCCGCTTCCGCTCGGTGCTGATCAGCTGCTTCACCCGGTGCGGGGCACCTTCGCCGAGCAGGACCACGCCCGGACGGCCGACCACTCGGTGGACGACGTCCTGCTGCTGGCTGACCTGCACGGCCGGCGTGAACTTCCAGTTCCGCTGGTTACGGTTGCCCGGCATCGACTCCAGCACCGCGAGCGCGGCTCCGGGCTGGCCCTCCACCTGCGCATACGTCGCCTTCTGGACGCGCCGGCTGAACACGATCAGCGTCGCGAGAACGGCGATCAGCACCGCGAGCGGCACGATGACCCACAGCCCGGTGAGCCAGGCGACGCCGATGCCGACGAGCAGGGGCACCAGGAACGCCGCGAGCATCAGCGGAACGATCAGACGATCGTGCCCCCGAACGAACTTGAACACCTGGAAGATCTGTCGGACCCGCTGGCGGAAGCCGACTTTTTCGGGGGTGGCGGAGGTCATGCTCCAAGTCTAGAGCGCGCCGTGAGCGCGCAAAATGGCGAGCCCGATCAGACGTGACGGTTGGCTCGCCGGGCCACCGCGCCCGGCACCGCGAAGGCAGCAGCGGCTTCCCGACGATCGCGGGCCCGACGGTTGTCCTCGCTCATCGCTGCCCAGGCGTTACGACGCGCGGTGCGCTGGCCCCCCTCGGGGAGCAGCGCGATCGCCGACGTGACCAGCTGGCGCAGTGGCTGAACGGCGGTCACGGCAACCTCCTGATTACTGAAAGTAATTTCACGTTTACGTTCCGCATACACATTCTGCCGGATCGCCGTGTCCGACGTGTGTCGAGTGCGTATCTAGACCGCGGCGATCGCGGTTGCCCGCGCGTCGATCGCCTGCTGGTAGAGCCGCCCGGCGCGGTACGACGAGCGCACCAGCGGCCCGGACAGCACGCCCGCGAAGCCGATCTCCTCGGCCTGCTCGCGGAACGCCACGAACTCCTCCGGCTTCACCCAGCGCGAGACCGGGTGGTGCAGCGCGGACGGGCGCAGGTACTGCGTGATCGTCACCAGGTCGCAGCCGGCGCTGTGCAGGTCGCGCAGCGCCTCGGTGACCTCCTCCGGCTCCTCGCCCATACCCAGGATCAGGTTGGACTTGGTGACCAGACCGGCCGCCCGCGCCTGCCGGATGACGTCCAGCGAGCGCTCGTACCGGAACCCCGGACGGATCCGCTTGAAGATCCGCGGAACGGTCTCGATGTTGTGCGCGAACACCTCGGGCGCGGACTCGAAGACCTCGCCGAGCAGCTCGGGGACGGCGTTGAAGTCGGGAGCCAGCAGCTCGACGCCGGTGCCCGGGTTCAGCTCGTGGATCTGCCGCACGGTCTCGGCGTAGAGCCACGCACCACCGTCGGGCAGGTCGTCGCGGGCGACGCCGGTGACCGTGGAGTAGCGCAGGCCCATCGCCTGGACGCTCTCCGCCACGCGGCGGGGCTCGTCACGGTCGAGCGCCTTCGGCTTGCCGGTGTCGATCTGGCAGAAGTCGCAGCGCCGGGTGCACTGGTCGCCACCGATCAGGAAGGTGGCTTCGCGGTCTTCCCAGCATTCGTAGATGTTCGGACAGCCGGCTTCTTCGCAGACCGTGTGCAGGCCTTCCCGTTTCACCAGACCCTTGAGGTCGGTGTACTCGGGCCCCATCTTGGCCGTTACGCGGATCCATGGTGGCTTGCGCTCGATCGGGGTCTCCGCGTTGCGGGCCTCCAACCGGAGCAGTTTGCGTCCATCGGGCTGCACCGTTGTCACAGCACGCAAGCCTACGCCGGTTTGAGGATCCAACGACGTGGCGCGGCTCACCCCTGATCGAGCGTGATCTCCAGGCCGATCTGCCCCCGCCTGCCGACGCCGATCAGGCGCCCGATCGCCGCGCCGAGGGCCGAGATGCGGAACTGCCAGCCGTACTTCGCCTTCAGCGCGGCGTCGAGCATGCGCTTTTCGTCGCGCCGCATGATGCGGACGTGTGCCGCCACGGGGTCGCCGAGCAGCGACCCGCTCTGGTCGCAGGGCGCGACCGTCGCCACGGGCTGGTTGCGCAGGCGCTTGACCTTCCCGGACTCGGCGCCGGTCCACACCAGGAGCCGGCCGCCGAACGGCGCCGCCCACACCGTCGTGGGGACGGCGGTGCCGTCGCGACGGAACGTGGTGAGGCTCAGATAGGGCTCGGTCGCCAACTCGGTGAACGTCTCGGAAGTGGGTCTTTCGTCCGTGTGAGACATCAGGCCACCTCCGGGAGGACGGATACGGTCGGGTTTGCCTACCACAAAAGTGGTCAGGTCGTCCGGCCGCTTCCCCCGAACCGGCTTGTTCAAACCCGGTCGGGACCGCCCGCAAGAGACGGCAGCCGCGGCTCCACCAGGGCGATCGCGTCGTCCACTGTCACGGTGCGGCCCAGCTCGGCCGAGAGCGACGTGACGCCCGCGTCCTGGATGCCGCACGGCACGATGTTGCCGAATCCGCGCAGCTCGGAGTTGCAGTTGAGCGCGAACCCGTGCATCGCCACGCGGCGGCTGACCCGCACGCCGATCGCGGCGATCTTGCGCTCCGGGCCCCGGTCGTCGGCGGGGAGCCAGACGCCGGTGCGGCCTTCGACGCGCGTGGTGGCGAGGCCGAACTCCGCGCAGACGTCGATCAGCATCGCTTCGATGCGCCGCACGTACGCGACGACGTCGAGCGGGCGGGGCAGCTGGACGATCGGGTAGCCGACCAGCTGGCCGGGACCGTGCCAGGTGATCTTGCCGCCGCGGTCGACGTCGACGACCGGGGTGCCGTCGAACGGGCGCTCGTGGTCCTCGGTGCGGCGACCGGCGGTGTAGACGTCGTGGTGCTCGAGCAGCAGCACGGTGTCGGGAATCTCGTCGGCGACGCGCAGCGCGTGCAGGCGACGCTGCTCCTCCCACACCTCGCGGTATTCGTTGAGGCCCGGCAGGCGTCGTACGTCGGTGGGGGCCGTAGCGAGCGTCATGCTCCGAAGGCTACGCCGCGCGGGGACCCACTCCGGCCCAGCCGTGCGTGCGGGCGATCGCGCCCAGCGTCGAGTCGTCGAGCACGTCCAGCGCGTGCTGGTCGCTGCCGAGACGCCCGGCGACCGCAGTGGCCAGCTCGGTCGCCCGGTACGGCGCCAGTTCGAGCAGGTCGAGCGCGATCCGCCACCAGCCGGGGTCGGCGTCGGCGGCCAGCGGGCCACCGCAGCGGTACCAGGCGGCCAGGCCGTCGATCAGGTCGGCGCCGATGCCGTCGGGGTCGGTGAGACGGGCCACCGCGGCCACCGTGCGGGCCGCTCCGCCGTCCCACCCGTCGAGGTGGCGGATCACCAGCGGGTGCAGCGAGCAATCGCCGAGCGCGCCGGCCGCCTCCACCTCCAGCAGCCACACGTCGGACCGGCACAGGGCCGCACGCACCGCGGGGAGCGCTCGGGCGTCACGCCGCCGCGCCAGGCCGATCAGCGCCTCGCGCCGGGCCTCACCGTGCCGGTCGGTGAGCCGCGCGGCTAGCGCCTCCCGGACCGTCGTTCCGTCGACCTCGTCCATCTGGGTACCCAGCCCGAAGCACGCCCAGTTGCGGACGTCACCGTGGGGATCGGCCGTGAGGCTGATCAGCGCGTCGACCGCGAGCGGTGCGAACGGGGCGTTGATCTCCATCGCCGCGAGGTGCGGCAGCGCGCGGGCCACTGCGGTGCGGACCGCCGGCGCGTCATGGTCGACGAGCCCCAGAACGGGCCCGAATGCCGCGACCTCTCCGGCGGCGGCGTCGACGGCGCCCGCCAGGTCGTCCGGCTCCGAGGTCGGGTCCCCGGCGAGTGTGATGAGGTCCATGCGATCACCGTCCCCCGAACGCGAACGCCTTACACCGGAACGATCGCACCGTCCCGTCGAGAAGAGACTACGGTGCGCCGTCCCCCGTGTGACCGTGCTTGTGGATAACCAAACACGGCTGTGGACGCCCGGCGCGGCGCCACCGCGATCGGCCTACCGTCCGACGTCATGGATGGAACCTCTCGATTACGGGTCGGCGAGGTGGTGGCGGTGTTCGCGCCCCTCGCCGAAGCGCTCGCACCCGGAGACGGGGCGGGTCACCTCGCGGCGCTCGCCGTGCGATCGCTGCTGGGCCTCCCGACGGGGCCCGCTCTTCCGGCCGAATGGCCCGAGCGGCTGGTCGCGAACGGAGTGCCGGCCGGGTTGGTGACGGTGCTGGCCGCGGCCGTCGCCGGGCGTCGCCCCACCGCCGGGGAAGTGGCCACCGCGTTGCGGGCCACCTGCGACCCCATCCCGCTCAGGCCAGTGAGTACCGCAGAGCCGAGGCGAGCGTGTTGTCGGTGAACGTGAACCCGGAGTCGAGCAGCACGCCCGGCACCGAGCGCTTGCTCGACAGGATGCCGTTGTCGGCGAAGTCGCCGAGCGCGAGGCGCAGCGCGAACGCCGGGACGGTGGCCAGCGCCGGTCGGTGCACCTGCCGGGCGAACTCCGCGGTGAACTCGGCGTTGGTGACCAGTTCGGGGCCCACCAGGTTCACCGGGCCGGCGACGTCCTCGGCGGTGAGCAGGAACTGGATCGCGGCCACCTCGTCGCGCAGCGAGATCCACGGCCACCACTGCTGCCCGGAGCCCAGGCGGCCACCGAGGCCAGCTTTGAACAGCGGCTTCAGGCGGCCCATCAGCCCGCCGGAGGGGCCCATCACGAGCCCGGAACGCAGATGGGCCACCCGGACACCGGCTTCCTCGGCCGGAGCGGTGGAGGCCTCCCAGACGCGGCACAGGTCGGCGAGGAACCCGGTGCCGAACGGGTGGTCCTCGCGGACCTCCTGGTCGCCGGTGTCGCCGTACGCGTCGATGCCGGACGCGGAGAGCAGCACCTTCGGTGGTTTCTCGGCTCGCGCGGCCGCGGTCGCGATCGTCCGCGTGGAGTCGACGCGGCTGTCGATGAGCGTCGCCTTGTACTTCGACGTCCACCGCCGGTCGCCGACGCCCGCACCGGAGAGGTGCACGATCGCGTCGGAACCGGAGAGGGCTTGCGGGTCCAGGTGCCCGGCGGCCGGGTCCCAGCGCACCTGGTCGGCGCCGGTCGGCTCGCGGCGCACCAGGCGGATCACCTCGTGCCCGTCCCCGCGCAGGGCGTCGGCCAGCGACGTCCCGATCAGGCCGCTCGCGCCACTCACCACGATCCTCATGACGCGATCCTCTCGCGCCAGACCGCGGCTCGCGACTCGAGGCGCGCGCGTCCGCAACATGTCTCGCCCGGCTCGGCCCGGCCCGGCTCGGCGCGCGCCCACGCGTGCTCGCCCGGGCCGGGCGAGCACGCCGTGCATCGGCACCGAATGCCGACGGCCCGCCCGGGAGGGGCGGGCCGTCGGAAGGACTGTCAGGCCAGGCCGAGTTCGCCCTCGAAGGCGCCGGCCTCGAGACGCTGCTTGATCGCGCCCAGGAAGCGAGCGGCGTCCGCGCCGTCCACGATCCGGTGGTCGTAGGAGAGCGCCAGGTAGATCATCGACCGCGGCGCGATGACCTCGCCGAGGTTCGGGTCGTTGATCACGACGGCACGCTTGACGACCGCGCCAGTGCCGAGGATGCCCGAGTTCGGCTGGAAGATGATCGGCGTGTCGAACAGGGCGCCCACGCTGCCGGTGTTGGTCAGCGTGAAGGTCGCCCCGGCCAGCTCGTCCGGAGTGACCTTGTTGTTGCGGGTGCGGTCCGCGAGGTCGGCGATTTTCCGGGCCATGCCGGCCAGGTTGAGGTCACCGGCGTCCCGCACGGTCGCCACCAGCAGGCCGCGCTCGGTGTCCACCGCGATGCCCAGGTGCTCGGCAGCCGGGTAGGTGACGGTGCCCTCGTCCATGTTGAGCACCGAGTTGAGCTGCGGGTACTGCTGCAGCGCCTCGACGGCCGCAACCGCGAAGAACGGCAGGAACGTCAGCTTCACGCCGTGCCGGGCCTGGAAGTCGTTCTTCGCCCGCTGCCGCAGCTGCGCGATCTTCGTGACGTCGACCTCGATGACCTGGGTCAGCTGGGCCGCGACCTGCAGCGACTCGACCATCCGCTGGGCGATCACCTTGCGCAGGCGGGTCAGCTTCTCGGTGCGGCCACGCAGCGGCGACGGCTGCGCCGGAGCCTTCGGCGCGGCGGCCGGAGCGGAGGCGGCGGGCGCTGCTGCCGCCGGGGCCGCAGCGGCGGCCTTCTTGGCCTCCGCGGCGTCGAGGATGTCCTGCTTGCGGATCCGGCCACCGACGCCGGTGCCCTTGACGCTGCCCAGGTCGATGCTGTGTTCCGCGGCGAGCTTGCGCACGAGCGGCGTCACATAGGCGCCCTGGCCGTTGTCGGCTGCGGGGGCCTCGGAGCTCTCCGGGGCCCGCGACGGCGCCGGGGCGGGAGCGGAGGCGGGTGCGGCGTCCTGCGGCGGCGTCGACTCGACGGCCGCGCGAGCCGGCTCCTCGGACTCCTCCGCCGTGGGGTTCTCGGGCTGCGCCGGCTGCGGCTCGGGCTTCGGCTCCGACTTGGGCTCCGACTTGGGCTCGGACTTGGGCGCCGGGGACGGCTCGGACTTGGTGGGGGCGGAGTCGGCCGAGCCGATCACGCCCAGCTCGCCGCCGACCTCGACGGTGGCGTCCTCGTCGGCGCTGATCGACAGCAGCGTGCCGGCGACCGGCGACGGGATCTCGGTGTCGACCTTGTCGGTCGAGACCTCGAGCAGCGGCTCGTCCACGGCGACGGAGTCGCCGACCTGCTTGAGCCAGCGGGTGACGGTGCCCTCGGTGACCGACTCGCCCAGCGCGGGCATCTTCACCGAGGTGCCCTCGCCGCCACCGCTCGGCGCGGCTTCGGCCTGTGGCGCGGTGGCCTCTTCGTCGGAGTCGGTGGAGGGGGCCTCGGCCGGCTCGTCGGCGGGCTCGTCGGTGGGCTCCTCGGCCGCGGCCTCGGCGGCCGGCTCCTCGGACGGGGCGGGGGCGCTCGAACCGGCGTCCTCACCCTCGTCGCCGATGACACCGAGCTCGCCGCCGACCTCGACGGTGGCGTCCTCGTCCGCGGTGATCGACAGCAGCGTGCCGGCGACGGGCGAGGGAATCTCGGTGTCGACCTTGTCGGTCGAGACCTCGAGCAGCGGCTCGTCGACGGCGACGGTGTCACCGACCTGCTTGAGCCAGCGGGTCACGGTGCCCTCGGTGACCGACTCGCCGAGTGCGGGCATCGATACGGAAGTCGGCATTGTCTGTGCGGCTCCTCGAACTATTTGATCGTTGGCGCGGGTGTGTCACCCGTGTACGTGCAACGGCTTTCCCGCCAGCGCGAGGTGAGCCTCACCGAGCGCTTCGGACTGGGTCGGATGCGGATGCAGGAGCGGCGCGACATCCTCGGGAAAAGCCTCCCAGTTGTAGATCAGCTGGGCCTCGGCTGCCAGTTCACCCATCCGGCTGCCGACCAGATGGACACCGAGTACCGGACCGTCCTTCGCGCGCAACACCGTTACCGCGCCGGAGGCCCGCAAAATCGTAGCCTTGCCGTTGCCGGCGAGGTCGTACTGGACTTCGTCGATGTCGTACCCCCGGGCGCGGGCTTCAGCCGTGGTCAACCCCACCGAGGCCACCTCCGGCTCGGAGTACGTGACGCGGGGCGCGCCCGCGTAGTCGATGGGCGTCACCGGCAGGCCGGCGATCCGCTCGGCCACCAGGATGCCCTCGGCGAACCCGACGTGCGCGAGCTGGGGCGTCGGGATCAGGTCTCCGACGGCCGAGATCGTCGGCACGTTCGTCGAGCACAGAGGGTCGACGAGGACGTGCCCGCGCTCCACCGCGACGCCGGCCTCCTCGTAGCCCAGGCCGGCCGAGACCGGTGCGCGGCCGACCGCGACCAGCAGGAGCTCGGCGTCCAGCACGGAATCGTCGGACAAGTGCACTTGGACGCCGGTGGCGGTGTTTTTGACATCGGCGAACCGGACGCCGGTACGGAAACCGATACCCCGGCGGCGGAACGCACGCTCGAGACGGTTGGACGAGGACTCCTCCTCGGCGGGCAGCAGCCGGGGAAGCGCCTCGACGATCGTCACGTCGACGCCGAGCGAGCGCCAGGCGCTGGCGAACTCCACGCCGATCACGCCGCCGCCGAGCACCACCGCGCTGGCCGGCAGCTGCGCGAGGCGCAGCGCGTGGTCGCTGGTGAGCACCCGCTGTCCGTCGATCTCCAGGCCCGGGAGCGTGCTCGGCGCCGAGCCGGTGGCCAGCACGAGGTGACGGCCCTCGTAGGTCTCGCCGTCGACCTCGACCGTCGTCGGGGACGTCAGCCGTCCGCGCCCGTTGACCACCGTGATGCCTCGGCTGCCCACCAGGCCCGTGAGGCCGCGGTACATCTTGTTGACGACGCCGTCCTGGTAGGCCAGCACCGCGGTGACGTCGATGCCGGAGAACTCGGCCTTGACGCCGAACCGGGCGGCCTCGCGAGTGGTGTCGGCCACCTCGCCCGCGTGCAGCAGGGCCTTGGTAGGGATGCAGCCGCGGTGCAGGCAGGTGCCACCGAGCTTGTCCTGCTCGATCAGAACGACCGACAGGCCCAGTTCCGCGGCCCGGAGTGCACAGGAGTAACCGCCACTACCACCGCCGAGTACGACGAGGTCGTGCGCTGGACCTCCGCCCACCATTTCTCCCGAGGCTCCCGAGCTTTTGACTCTTGCCCCAATCCTGTCACTAGCCGAAGTCGGATCGCGACGTGGGTTACCACCGCAGGTCGTGCAGGTTGCCTACACTCGGGGCAGGGAGGTGCCCCCGTGAGTTTCTTACGACGGAAGAAATCCCGGCCGGGGACGCCGCGCGGTGCGCAGCGTGAGGACATCGCGCACCTGGAGGAGTTCGCCAGGACCCGGCGCGGGGTAGAGGCGTACGTCGAGCCGCAGACGAACGTGACAGCGATGACGGTGATCCTCATCGCGACCGACGGCGAGTGGACGCGCCGCCGGATCGGCAGCCCGGACGATGCCCGCAAGCTGGGCCAACGCCTGGGCATGCCGGTCTACGACGTCGCCGCGGTCGGCTACCCCACCCGCATGCGCGAATGGTCTCGCAAGAGGGCGGCCCGCCCAGACCAAACCTGACAGGCGAGCGCGAACCCTTGAGTAGGCACCTATACGCGGCGGATTCGCGCTCGACTGTCAGCTTTGCCCTGGGCGGGCTCCAGGTTCAAGCCTGAAGCCTCGGTCAGCCGTTGTGGGCGATGTCTTCGACGGTCTCGATGAGCGTGCGGAGGGGGACTCCGGTGGCGCCCTTCGGGGTGTAGCCGTGCGGGGTCTTCGTGTTGTACGACGGCCCCGCGATGTCGATGTGTGCCCACTGGACCTCGTCCGGCACGAACCGCGACAGGAACGAGCCGCCCTGGAGCATGTGACCGGCCCGGTCGAACCCGGCGTTGATCTGCGTGACGTCGGCGATCGCGGAGTCCATGCCCGAGCGCACCTCGTCGGGCAGCGGCATCGGCCACATCGGCTCACCCGTGCGCGCACCGGCGTCCTTGAGGCGGGCCAGCAGCTCGGTCGAGCCCATCAGACCCGAGATGCGCTCGCCCAGCGAGACGACCTGGCCGCCGGTGAGCGTCGAGGTCTCCAGCAGGTAGTCCGGCTCGTCCTCGACGGCCCTGGCGATCGCGTCGGCCAGGATCATCCGGCCCTCGGCGTCGGTGTTGAGCACCTCGACCTTCGTGCCGCCGTACATCGTCACGACGTCACCCGGCCGGTACGCCGAGCCCGACGGCATGTTCTCGGCCATCGGCACGTACGCGGTGACCTTCACGGCCGGCTGCAACCGCGCGATCGCGGTCATCGCCGCGACCACGCACGCGGCGCCGGACATGTCGCTCTTCATGTCCTGCATGTTCTGCGCCGGCTTGATCGAGATACCGCCGGTGTCGAACGTGATGCCCTTGCCGACCAGCGCGACGTGCTTGTCGTACTCCGCCGGGGTGTAGGCGATCCGGACGAGCTGCGGGCCCGCCTCCGAACCCAGCCCGACGGCCAGGATGCCGCCGTACCCGCCCGCCCTCAGCGCGTCGGTATCGAGAACGTCGACTTCCAGACCGGCATCGGCCGCCGCCTCCGCCGCCTGAGCGGCGAACGCCGGCGGACGGAGGTCGTTCGGCGGGGTGTTGATCCAGTTGCGGGCCAGCCGGACCGCGTCGGTGACGGCCTTGACCCGGTCGGTCTCGCCCTGCAGCTCGATCTCGCCACGGCCGGTGGCGTCCGCGAGCAGCACGAGTTCGCGGACCGGCGGACGGTAGCTCGGGGGCAGCTCGCTCTTGTAGCCGACGAAGTCGTAGGCGCCGAGCGTGGCGCCCTCGAGCACCGGGCGGGTGAGCGACGGGTCGGAGTCGACGAGCGCCAGGCCGACCCGGTCGGTGCCGGTCAGCGCGCGGATCGCCGCACCGGCCGCACGCCGGTAGTTCTCGTGCGGGTCGGGGCTGCCGGGCTTCGGCTCGACCGGGCCGAGCCCCACCGCGGCCACGACCGGAGCGGTGGTGGCCCCGAGCGTGGCGACCTTCACGACCTCGCCGGTGACGCCGTTCGCTCCCAGTCTCGCGAGCACGTCGAGCAGGCGTCCGCCGAGCGCGGTGTCCACGGCGGCCGCGCCGGGGCCGAGACTGAGCTGCTCGCCGTCGCGATGGACGCCGATGACGACGGCGTCGACCTCGGCGTCGACGGCGCCGGCGCCGGACACGGTCAGGACAGCTGCCTCGGTGGGTCGCGTCATTCTCGCTCCAGATTCCGGTTGAGTGCCGTGGCGATGCTACGGCGCGACACCCGGGCCGACTGCGATCGACCCTGACGGTACGTTCGCCAGCATGACCAGCAGCGACCCGAGTAGCCATCACGCCGCGCCCGAATCGCCCCTGCGCCGTTCGCCGTTGCACGATCGGCACGTCGCGCTCGGCGCCAAGTTTGCCGAGTTCGGCGGCTGGGAGATGCCACTTCAGTATTCCGGCGTCATCGACGAGCACACGGCGGTGCGCACCGCGGTGGGGGTGTTCGACGTTTCGCACCTCGGCAAGGCGCTCGTCGCCGGGCCGGGCGCCGCGGAGTTCGTGAACGCGACCCTCTCCAACGACCTGGGCCGGATCGGACCGGGCAAGGCGCAGTACACGCTGTGCTGCGACGAGTCCGGCGGCGTGGTCGACGACCTGATCGCCTACTACGTCGCCGACGACCGGGTGTTCCTGGTGCCGAACGCGGCGAACACCGCGGCGGTGGTTTCGCGGTTGGCGGCCGCCGCGCCAGTCACGGTCCAGGTGACCGATCAGCACGCCGAGTACGCGGTGCTCGCGGTGCAGGGGCCGCGGTCGGCGGAGCTGCTCGCCGCGATCGGGCTGCCCGCCGACCACGACTACATGGGCTTCGTGGAGGCCGAGCACGAGGGCGTGCCGGTGATCGTCTGCCGCACCGGCTACACCGGCGAGCACGGCTACGAGCTGCTGCCGCGCTCGGAGTTCGCCGAGCCGCTGTGGGACGCGCTGCTCGGCGCCGGCGAGGCGTTGGGTGTGCGCCCGGCCGGGCTCGGCGCTCGGGACACGCTGCGCACCGAGATGGGTTATCCGCTGCACGGGCAGGACCTGTCACTGGAGATCAGCCCGCTGCAGGCCCGGAGCAGCTGGGCGGTCGGCTGGAAGAAGCCGTCGTTCTGGGGCCGGGATGCGCTGCTCGCGGAGAAGGAAGCCGGACCGGCGCGTCGCCTGGCGGGGCTGGAGGCGCTCGACCGGGGGATCCCGCGGGTCGGCATGGCCGTGCTCGACGCCGACGGTGGGCGGATCGGCACCGTCACGAGTGGCACGTTCTCGCCCACCCGGAAGGTGGGGATCGGGCTCGCGTTGCTCGATACGGCTGCCGGGGTGGCGGTGGGCGACGAGGTGACGATCGACGTCCGGGGACGGCGGTCGCGGGTGCGGGTCGTCGATCCGCCGTTCGTGCCGTCACACGTGAGGTGAGTCGCACGCTCGGTGACCTGCACCGTTGCGGTGCCCGGTCAAAAGCTCACGTTTGGGGACCCGATGATGTGTGTTCGCTAGGGGATCATCGGGTAGGCCGTCTGGGGCCGCGCCCGACGTGCGCGCCGACGTAGCCTGAATCTCCGTGACCCTGACCGTCCTCGACCTGCCGAAGGCGCATGACTGAGCCGAACCTGCCCGCCCGTCCCGATCCGCCCAGCCGTGAGACCGCTCCGGACGTGAACTCCACGTCGGCGTCACCGGCTCCGTCGACCACCGGCGGGGCCAGACGTGCTGATACGCCTGCGCTCGAGGAACCCACCACCCGGGGGATCGATTCGCTCGAGCTCCCGCCGTTGCCGCCGGTCACGACATCGGACTCGGCGCCCGTGGGGCACTCGCTGAAGACGCCCGGTGCGGCGTCTCCCGCGGCTACCCCGACGGCTGACGAGCCGATGAAACCCGCTGTTCCGCGGCCCGTGACCGCGGAGTCGGAGTTCCGCGGTGCGGCGGCCGCTGCGACCGGTGGTGCGCTGTCCACGGGATATCGGGGGTACTCGACGGGGTATTCCGGGTACACGTCGCGCGCGACCGGCAGCGGTCACGTGGCGCCCGCGACCGGTAGCCCGATCGCTGCCTCCCAGGTACCTCCGGCGCTGCGGGGGCCGGAGCAGCCGGAGGAGGAGCGGAAAGACGAGAAGAAGGGCTTCCTCGGGATCTCGGGGGGCCAGGTTCTCGCCGGTGCGATGGCGGCGTCCACGTCCGCTGTCGCCGCGTCCTACCTCGGCGTGGCCGGGACGGTGCTCGGCGCCGGGCTCGGCAGCGTGATCGCCACCGTGAGCACCGCCGTCTACCAGAAGTCCATCCAGCGGTCCGGCAAGGTGCTGCAGACCGTGGTGACGACGACGGTCGGCGGTGCGCAGGTGCCGGTGGACGACGTGCTGCACGAAGGTCGCGACTCGTCGACGGTGGCGCCGGATCCGAGCCTGCCGGGAGTGACGCAGGTCGGGCGTGGTCTGCCGGATCCGCACATGGCGGAGACGCACGTGATGGACGCGGTGCCGGAGGATGCCACGCGTCCGTTCGGGACACCCGTGGTCAGTGGGTCCGGGGTTTTCACGACGAACGGGACCGTGGGTGGCGCTGCTGGCGGCACCGCCTACGGGGCTGCTTCGGTGCCGCCGCCGGGTCGGCCGAACGGCGACGGAACCGTCTACGGCGGTAGGCCGGCCTGGTACGACGGGCTCCCGTGGAAACGGATGGCGCTGACCAGCGCCGCGCTGTTCCTGCTGGTGATGGGCATCATCACGACCATCGAACTGTTCGAGGGCCGCACCGTGGCCGACGCGGTGAACGGTCGACAGGGCAGCGGTACGACGTTCAACCACGTCGTGACCGGCGGCAACAACAGCGACACGAGCCCGACGCCGACGCCCTCGGACAGCGAGAGCAGCAGCGAGGACGCGACGCCGAGCGAGTCGCCGAGCGAGGACGTCAGCCCGTCCGACGAGGGCAGCGAGAGCCCGAGCGGCGAGCCGACCGAGTCGCCCGACCCCACCGAGGGTGACGTTCCGGCCGACGGGACGTCCGAGCAGCCGGCCCCGGACGAGACGCCGCAGCGCGGCGAGGCGTCCGCGTCGGCGCCGATCGCGCCGATGACCGACTCGGTCAGCACCCTCCCGAGCGCGAGCCCGCTCGACTGAGCTCCACCGCACTCTGACTGCCCGTCCGGATCATCCGGGCGGGCAGTCACCGTGTCAGGGGGAGGGAGACCGACCAGGGTTGGATCACGAGGACCACCAGGGCGGCGGTGGTGGCTACCTCGCAGGCGGCGCCCAGTACGTCGCCGGTGATGCCACCGAAGCGACGGACGCAGTGGCGGACGAGGGCCCAGGCGACGACGAGTCCGGCCGCCACGGCCAAGGGCCCACGCCAGAGGGTGGGGCCGCCGACACCGGTGGCGAGGGCTGCGGAGACGACCACCGCGCAGGTCGTCAGCGCGAGCGCGATCGGGGAGATCGTGCTGGCGACGAGCGCTCCCAACCCGTTCGGCCGTGCGGACGGGACGCCGACGCGGCACGCCCAGGTGATCGCCGTGCGGCCGGTCGCCGAGCCGACCGCCGGGAGTAGCAGCAGCGGCAGCACCGCGCGAGTCTCCGTGACCGACGCCAGGCACGCCACCTGGGCGACACCCACGAGGATCAGCGTGACGACGCCGAACGGGCCGATGTCGGGGGCCTTCATCACGGCCAGGGCGCGCTGCGGCTCGCCGTAGGAGCCGAGGCCGTCGGCGGTGTCGGCGAGCCCGTCGAGGTGCAGGCCGCGGGTGACGAGCGCCAGCGTGCCGACGCCGAGCACGCCCGCTGCCAGCGGAGGGATGCCGACGAGCGTCGCGATCAGCAGGACGACACCGGCGGCGAGGCCGACGGTCGCCCCGACGAGCGGGGCGAGCAGCATCGCGCCGCCCCCGGTCTCCCGGTCCATCCGGCCGGCGCGCACCGGAGCGACGGTGAGCATCGAGAACGCGAGCCGCGCGGCGTCACCCACCGCTCGGCGCGTCTCCCGCTCGCCTCACCGCATCCGTCGGTGCCGCGGGGTTCGCCGCCAGCGGCGTGGGATCGAGCGAGGGCTCAGGATCGACCGCAAGCGGATCAGCCGGGTCGAGCGGCTCGATCACCGCCGGGTCGACGTCCTCCGGCTGCACGATGGGCACGTCCGCCTCGGGGGCGCGCGGGCCGGCGTCATAGCCTCCGACGCCGCCGATCTCGTCGCCCGGGTCGACGGTGACCTCGACCTCGTCGGGGGTCTCCTCGACGCGTTGGGGGGCGGTACGGGTGAGTTCGATCGCCGCGGTGAGCACCGGGAGCGCCAACAGGGCGCCCGCACCGTCGCCGAGGCGGACGCCGAGGTTCACGGCGGGCTCGAGGCTCAGCATCGAGAACGCCTGCTTCTCGCCGGCGCGCCCGGACCCGTGCGGCGCGTACCACCAGCGAGGCGCCTCGAACGCGAGGGCTCGCGCGACCAGCGCGGCCGCGGCGGCGCCGACGCCGTCGAGCAGGGCGGGTGTGCGCCGGGCCGCGGTACGCACCAGAAAACCGGCAGCGGCGGCCAGGTCGGCGCCGCCGCCGATCGCGAGCAGACGCCGGGTGGCGAGGGTGGCCGCTGCCGTGGAGACGCGGCGCATGCCATCGCGGACGGCGGCGCAGCGTTCGATCCACACCGCGTCGGGGACGTGCGCGTCGTAGCCGAGTGCCCGCACCGGCTCGACGTCGCAGAGGGAACCGATGATCACGGTTGCGGGGATGAGGGCCGACTCGGTGAGGACGACCGGGATCACCAGGTCGGCACCGGCGTCGACCTCCTCGTCGGCTACTCGGGCGCCGAGGTCGAGCGCGGCGTCGACCTGTTCGGGGGTGAGCGGATCCTCGTGGTGGAGCGCGGGGCTGCCGGCCCGTACGCGCCGAGCCGAGACGTCGCCCGGCAGGGGGTCGCCGGCCAGCCCGGCGTCGATCAGGCGGATCGAGACCCCGGCCCGCTCCGCGAGCAGCGCCAACGCACCCTCCCCGGCCAACAGGGCCCGAGCCTCGTCCGCCCCGTCGGCCACGCCGTGGTCGGCGGCGAAGGCGATGAGGCGGATTCGATGGAACGGGGTGCCGTCCGGGCGCACGGTGCCTACCCAGCGGGCCACGTCGGCCAGGGTTCCGGTGGCGGTGCGCCAACCGGCCAGCCGCGCCTGAGCTGCCTCACCGGCCGCCCAGTCGGGGGCCACGGGCGTGAGGCTCTCCAGCAACGAAGGTTCGGGCGGTGGCGCGCCCTCGACGTCCGGCTCAGTCACGACAGGAGGCTATCCGCCCGGTCCGACAACCCGAGTGCCCGCCCGGCCACGATGAGTACCGCGTGTTCGCAGATCTCGGCCAGCCGCTGGTTCAGCGTGCCCTGGGCGTCGACGAAGACGCGGCCGGAGCGGGTCGCGGGGACGATGGTCCAGCCCACCTCCGGGCTGACCAGGACCAAGTCGGCCGGGCAGGCCGTGACGGCGTCCAGCAGGGCCGAGACGTCGGCGGCGATTGCTCCCCACGGGTCGGCGGCCTCCCACGCCGAAGCGGCGTCGAAAGCACCGACCAGCCAGCTCCCGATGTCGTCGACCAGCGCCACCGCGTCCGGTGGAAGCGTCCCCAGCGCTGCGGGCAGGTCTCCGGGGGAGCCACCGACCTCCACGGTGGTCCACGGCTCCGGCCGGCGTTCCCGATGCGCCCGCACGCGCTCCGCCCACTCCCGATCACCCGGCCGATCCGGCGCGGTGGCCAGATAGCACACCGCCCGAGCTGACCGGGCCGCCTCGCGTTCGGCCCACGCGGACTTACCGGAGCGGATCCCGCCGAGTACCAGCGTGTGCATCGAGAAGTCCTTGTAGGTTCGGGGAATGACATGGCAGTGGCGATACCAGGGCAGCAGCGAACCTTCGGTCTCGGAGGAGTTCCCGAGCCAGTCCGACGCCGAGAGCTGGCTCGGCGAACAGTGGCGCGAACTGCTGGCGTCCGGCATCGACGAGGTCACCCTGGAAGAGAACGGCCGCGTCGAGTACGCCATGCCCCTGACCGCCGAGTAGCTACGGACGGGTGCGGGGCGACCGGGTCAGACCGGCGTCCCGCTCCACCACCGGCTCCAGAACATCGTCGATCGCCGTCAACAGATCGGCGTCGAGCCGCACACCGGACGCCGCGACGTTCTCGGTCACCTGCTCCGGACGCGACGCGCCGATGATCGCCGCGGCCACGTTCGGGTTCTGCAGCACCCAGGCCACCGCCAGCTGCGCGAGCGTGAGCCCGGCCTGGTCGGCCAGCGGCTGCAGCTGCTGCACCCGGGTCAGCACGTCCTCGGCCATCCACCGCTTGACGAAGTTCGCGCCGCCCTTCTCGTCGGTGGCGCGGGAACCGGACGGCACCGGCTCGCCCGGCTTGTACTTGCCGGTGAGCACACCCTGGGCGATCGGCGAGAAGCAGATCTGCGAAAGACCCGCCTCGACGCTGGCCGGCACGACCTCGGCCTCGATGACCCGCCACAGCATGTTGTACTCGGGCTGGTTCGAGATGAGCGGGACGTGCAGCTCACGGGCCAGCTCGGCGGCGCGGGCGATCTCTTCGGCGCGCCACTCGGAGACGCCGATGTAGAGCGCCTTCCCGGCGCGGACGACGTCGGCGAACGCCAGCATCGTCTCCTCGAGCGGCGTCTCGTAGTCGTACCGGTGGGCCTGGTAGAGGTCGACGTAATCGGTGCCGAGGCGGCGGAGCGACCCGTTGATGCCCTCCATGATGTGCTTGCGGGAGAGACCGCGCGCGTTCCGACCCGACCCGACCGGGAAGTAGACCTTGGTGAACAGCTCGTAGTCGGCGCGGCGGACACCCTCCAGTGCCTTCGCCAGCACCGTCTCGGCGCGGGTCCCCGCATAGACGTCCGCGGTGTCGAACGTGGTGATTCCCAGGTCGAGCGCCGTGTGAACGCACGCGATCGCGGCGTCCTGCTCGACCTGCGACCCGTGGGTGATCCAGTTGCCGTAGGCGATTTCGGAGATGTAGAGCCCGGAACGACCAAGTGTGCGGAATTCCATGGGGCCGACGGTAGTACTACTCTGGACGTTCGCCGGCCGGCGGCGGGCACCCTTTCGCGGTGCGCGGCGTGGTGGCTCATCCGAGCACATCACCCGAGGGGAGAGCTGCGGTGCCGGCGTTTGCCGCCCTGGTCAGGGCAGGTTTCCGACGTCATGCCACGTATCGGCGGGCCACATTCGCGTCCGCGTTCACGAACTCGATCTTCGGGTTCCTCAAGACGTACGTGCTGCTGGCGGTGGCCGCGAACGGCGCCGCGGCCGGGTACGACGCCGCGGCGCTCGCGATGTTCGCGTGGGCGGGCCAGGGGCTGATCGGCGTCGTCCAGGTGTTCCAGTGGACGGAGCTGGCCGACCGCATCCGCACCGGCGAGATCGTCACCGACCTGCTGCGGCCGGTGGACCCACTGCTGTCGTTCCTCGCGGTCGACATCGGCCGCGCGCTCCATGCACTGGCGGTCCGGCTGACGGTGCCGATGGCCGTCGGAGCGCTGTTCTTTCCGTTGCGCTGGCCGGAGCACGCAACCACCTGGCTCGCCGTGGCGATCTCGGTCGTACTCGCCACCGTGACCAGCTTCGCGACGCGCTACCTGATCAACCTGCTCGCGTTCTGGTGGCTGGACGCCCGGGGACCCGGCTCGTTGTGGCTGGTCGGCGGCACGTTGTTCACCGGCCTGGCGGTGCCGATCCCGTTCTTCCCGGAGTGGGCCCAGGCGGTGCTGTGGTGCACGCCGTTCCCGTGGATGCTGCAGGCGCCGTTGGACGTGCTGCTGGAGCGGGGGAGCGCGGGGGCGTTGGTCGGCGGTGGAGCGGTCGCCGCCGGACTGACGCTGACGGCCGCGGCGCTGGCGCAGCGCGTCGCCGTGCGTCGGCTGGTGGTGCAGGGTGGCTGAGAATGCTTACGCCCGGCTGTTCCTGGCCCAGATCCGCGGCCAGACGCAGTACCGGCTCTCGTTCGCCGTCGACCTGGTCCTCAACGCCGGAATCACGACGATCGACGTGCTGGTCCTGCTCGCCGTGTTCCGGGTGACGCCGGAGCTGGCCGGCTTCGACATCGGCGACGTGCTGCTCATGACCGGCATCGCCCAGCTGGCGTTCCAGTTGGCCGACGTGTGCGTGGGCAACCTCGAGCGGGTGCCGCAGTACCTGCGCACCGGCCTGCTGGACGCCGTGCTGCTGCGACCGCTCTCGACGTTCGGGCAGTTGGTCGTCCTCGACTTCTCGATCCGGCGCGCGGGCCGGCTCATCCAGGGACTGACGACGTACGGCGTCGCGCTGAGCGTCGCCGACATCGAGTGGACGCCCCAGCGGGTGCTACTCGCCGCGATCGCGCCGCTCGCCGGAGCGGTCACGTACGGAGCGATCTTCACGGCCGGCGCCGCGACGATGTTCTGGCTGGTGGACGGAGGAGAAGTGGTGAACGCGGTGACCTACGGAGGTCGCGACTTCGCGAGTTATCCGACAGCGATGTACGGCGTGTGGTTCGGCAGGTTGTTCGGGTTCGCGCTGGGCCTGGCGTCGGTCGGCTACCTCCCGGCGCTCGCGCTGCTCGGACGCTCGGACCCGCTGGGCACCCCGGCGTGGACGCACTGGGGCGCGCCCGTCGTCGGCGTCTTTTGGGCGTTCGCCGCGGCCGGGATCTGGCGGGTCGGTGTCCGCCACTACCAGAGCACCGGCTCATGAGCGTCGTGGCCGCGGAGGGACTCCGCAAAGAGTTCACGGTGTGGGCCAAAGCGGGCCGGTTCCGGCGGGTCCGCCGCAGGGTGGACGCCGTGGACGGCGTCGACCTGCACATCGAGCCCGGCGAGATGGTCGGCTACCTCGGCCCGAACGGGGCGGGCAAGTCCACGACGCTCAAGATGTTCACCGGCATCCTGACGCCCTCGAGCGGCACGGTGCAGGTCTGCGGTCTCGATCCGGTGCCGGACCGGACCCGGCTGGCACGCCGGATCGGTGCCGTGTTCGGGCAGCGCAGTCAGCTCTGGTGGGACCTGCCGCTCGCCGAGTCCTTCACGCTGCTGCGGTCGGTGTACCGGGTGTCGGAGGCCGACCACACGAAGCGCCTGGACGAGTGCCGCGAACTCCTTGGCCTCGACGAGTTCCTGGCCACCCCCGTCCGCCAGCTCTCCCTGGGCCAGCGCATGCGCGGCGAGCTCACCGCCGCCCTGCTGCACGACCCCGAGCTGCTGTTCCTCGACGAACCGACGATCGGCTTGGACGTCGTCAGCAAGGAGGCAGTTCGTGGTTTCTTGGCCGAGCTGAACGAGCGGTACGGCACGACGCTGGTGCTCACCACGCATGACCTGGCCGACATCGAGCGGCTCTGCGGGCGGCTCGTCGTGGTCGACCACGGGCGGATCGTGCACGACGGCACACTCGCGGCCCTGCACGAGCGCTACGGGTCCCGCCGGCGCCTGATCGTCGAACTCGACGAAGCCTGGGCCCCGCTAGCCGTTCCGGGGGCGGTCACCGAACTCGTCGAAGCCGATGGACGCCGTCAGACGCTCGCGCTCGAAGGACCCCTACCGCCCGTGGTGGCCGCCGTCGCGGCAGCGGCCCCGCTCCGCGACCTCCGTGTCCTCGAACCAGCGATCGAAGACGTCGTGACTAAACTTTTTCGCCGATCTTGACCCGGGGGCCTGGGGTACGCATACGGCGGAACTGCACCGACCGCATGACGCCGTAGAACGTCAGGCCGCCCATCTTGTCGGGCGCGTTCGGGAACCGCTCCCGAACGTTCTTCCGGATCAGGCGCGAGATCAGGAACACGTCGGCCAGGATCGCGACGATCAGCAGCAGCCAGAGGATGTTCGCGCCGAACCGCACGGGCGCCGGCCACTGCGGCTGCGAGAACAGCAGCACGGCCAACGCACCGATCAGGAAGTACGAACCGACGTTGCGCCGCGAGTCGACCAGGTCGCGCACGAGCCGCCGCACCGGCCCCTTGTCACGGCCGCTGAGGTACTTCTCCTCGCCGCGGCGCATGCCCTCGTACGCCTTGGACCGCTCCTCGCGCATCTTCGTGCGCATCTCGGCCTTGGCGGCCTTCTTGTCCGCCGGTGCCGCGGACATCGTGCGGGGACGGCTGTTGGCCGTGCGCTTCGGCGTCGGACGGCCCTTGCCGGGGGTGTAGGCCCTCCCCGAAGGCGCTTCCACGGGCTCGACGGTCTCCGGAACGTCATCGGAGACGGGCGTGGACTTACGACGGAGGAGGCTCACCTGACCAGCGTATCGGCAGGTTTAAACGTTCATCCCGGCAGCGCCAGCATTTGATCGAGGGCAACCCGGGCGAAGTGTGCCGTTTCGGAATCTACGGTGATCCGGTTGACGACCTCGCCGCGCGCCAGCGACTCCAGCGACCACACCAGGTGCGGCAGGTCGATCCGGTTCATCGTCGAGCAGAAGCACACCGCACGGTCGAGGAACACGATCGTCTTGTCCGGGTGCGCGAGCGCGAGCCGGCGCACCAGGTTCAGCTCGGTGCCGATCGCCCAGCTCGAACCGGCCGGAGCTGCGTCCAGCATCTTGATGATGTACTCGGTCGAGCCGACGTAGTCCGCTGCGGTCACGACCTCGTGGCGGCACTCGGGGTGCACCAGCACGTTCACGCCGGGGATCCGATCGCGGACGTCGAGCACCGAGTCGAGGCTGAACCGGCCGTGCACCGAGCAGTGCCCGCGCCACAGGATCATCGTCGCGTCGCGGAGCTGCTGCGGCGTGAGGCCACCGCCGGGCCTGTGCGGGTCGAACAAGACACAGTCGCCTAGCTCCAGGCCCAGTTCCAGGACCGCGGTGTTCCGGCCCAGGTGCTGGTCAGGCAGGAACAGGACCTTCTCGCCCTGCGTAAAAGCCCAATCCAAAGCCCGCTTCGCGTTCGACGACGTGCAGATCGTGCCGCCGTGACGACCGGTGAACGCCTTGATCGCGGCGGAGGAGTTCATGTAGCTGACCGGCACCGTGGCAGCCGCGACACCGGCGTCCTTCAGCACCTCCCACGCTTCGTCGACCTGCTGGTCGGTGGCCATGTCGGCCATCGAACAGCCGGCCGCCAGGTCGGGGAGGATCACCTGCTGGTCGGGGCCGGTGAGGATGTCGGCCGACTCGGCCATGAAGTGCACACCACAGAACACGATGTACTCGGCGTCCGGGCGCGCGGCGGCGTCGCGGGCGAGCTTGAACGAGTCGCCGGTGACGTCGGCGAACTGGATGACCTCGTCGCGCTGGTAGTGGTGACCGAGGACGAACGCGCGGTCGCCGAGCTGCTCACGTGCCTTCGTGGCCCGCTCGACCAGACCGGGGTCGGACGCGGCGGGCAGGTCGCCCGGGCAGTCGACGCCCCGCTCGGAGTTGGCGTCGGTTCCTCTGCCGAGCAGGAGCAACGCGGCGGCGGTGGGGGAGGGCTCCGCGAATCCCTGAGCGGTCAGGGTCGGTAGCCCGAGGTCGGTGCTCACGTTCACTCCGATCGACGCGTATTACCGCGGGGTTAACCATGGTGTCATGCGGTCGCGTTTCGGCCAGTGGTGCTGATCACTTCGAGCACAACTCCCCGACCGCGCCGTACGGCACGATGTGGCGCATGCGCGTACTCGTGGCTCCGGACAGTTTTGGCGGGACGTTGTCGGCCGGTGAAGCAGCGGCCGCGATCGCGGCGGGCTGGGCCCGCGAAGCGCCCGACGACACCGTGGTGACGCGCCCGCTGTCCGACGGCGGCCCCGGCCTGGTCGACGTGATCCGCGCCACGCTCGGCGGCACGCTGGTACCGGTGTCGGCACGCGGTCCGCGGATGGAGGAGCTCGAGGCGTCGTTCCTGCTGCTGGACGACGTCGCGTACCTGGAGTGCGCGACGGTCGCAGGGCTCCAACTGGTGCCCAAGGACGAGCGTGACCCGAAGGTCACCACGACGTACGGGCTCGGATTGCTGCTCGCCGCCGCGGTGGAGTCCGGTGCCCGCAGGGCGGTGATCGGCCTCGGCGGCAGCGTCACCAACGACGGCGGAGCAGGGCTTTTGGCTGCTCTGGGGGCGGGACCGGTGGGTGTCTCGGGCACGGCGCTGCCGCCTGGCGGTGCGGCGTTGCGGGTGTGCGAGGGGCTCGCGGGTGTTCCCGCGCTGCGCGGCGTCGAGATCGTGGCGGCGACCGACGTCGACAACCCGCTGACCGGCATCCACGGCGCGTCGGCGGTGTACGGGCCGCAGAAGGGGGCGTCGGACAACGACGTCCAGATCCTGGACGCCGCTCTGGAGCACTGGGCCACGGTCCTGGAGCGTGACCTGCCGGGATGCCCGCCCGGGGTGGCGTCGTTGCCGGGCGCCGGCGCGGCGGGCGGCCTCGGCGTGGCGTTGCTCGCGCTCGGCGGCCGGCGGGAGGCCGGAATCGGGCTGGTCAGGCAGCTGATCGGCTTCGATGCCGCGGTCGCGGAGGTCGACCTGGTCATCACCGGCGAGGGCTCGTTCGACTACCAGTCCCTGCGCGGGAAGGTCGTCGCCGGAGTCGCGTCCGCGGCCGCCGAGCACGGCGCGCCGTGCGTCGTCCTGGCCGGGCAGGTGGCGGTGGGGCGGCAGGAAGCCGCCGCCGCCCACATCGACGAGGCGCGATCGCTGGTGGACCACGCAGGCTTGGACCGCGCGATGAATGATGCGGCCGCGGTCTTGACCGATCTGGCCGCGCGGACCGCCCGTGACTGGAGTCGGCCTCGATCAGTTCGCTGAATCTTGTGCAACCATGGGTCTGCACCCCTTCTTGGGGAACACCGGGACCCCTCCTCCAGTTGTCCCGGTAGTTGACCAGCGACACAACGGGAGCGATTGTGACCGTCTCCGACACCCACGAGCACGCCTCGACCACCGACGGGGTCGTCCTCACCGACGGCGCCGCCAGCAAGGTCAAGGCCCTGCTCGACCAGGAGGGCCGGGACGACCTGCGCTTGCGCATCGCCGTCCAGCCCGGTGGCTGCTCCGGCCTCCGGTACCAGCTCTTCTTCGACGAGCGTTCGCTCGACGGTGACACGATTCTCGACTTCAGCGGAGTCGAGGTCGCTGTCGACCGGATGAGCAAGCCCTACCTGGGCGGCGCGACGATCGACTTCGTCGACACGATCGAGAAGCAGGGCTTCACGATCGACAACCCGAACGCGACCGGGTCCTGCGCCTGCGGCGACTCGTTCCACTGAGTAACTAGCTTCTCGAGACGGCGCTCACCAGTGGTGGGCGCCGTTTCGTGTGCATTAGGCTGTTCGCCGTTTGCGCTCTCCGGGTAGTCCCCGGACGCGGTGCCCTCTTGCTGTTTACCCCGGATGGAGACAACCCCGGATGAAAATTGCTGTCACCGGGTCGATCGCTACCGATCACCTCATGCATTTCCCGGGCCGGTTCGCCACCCAGCTGATGCCCGACCAGCTCGACCGCGTTTCCCTGTCGTTCCTCGTGGACGACCTGGTCGTCCGGCGGGGCGGGGTGGCCGCCAACATCGCGTTCGGGATGGGGCAGCTCGGCCTGCGCGGCATCCTCGTCGGGGCGGTCGGCAACGACTTCGCCGACTACCGCTCCTGGCTGGAGCGCCACGGCGTCGACTGCGACTCCGTGCACGTTTCGGAGTACGCGCACACGTCGCGGTTCGTCTGCACGACCGACGACGACATGTGCCAGATCGCGTCGTTCTACGCGGGCGCGATGAGCGAGGCGCGCAACATCGAGCTCGGGCCGATCGACACGCGTGTCGGCGGGCTCGACCTGGTGCTGATCGGGGCGAACGACCCCGAGGCGATGGTGCGTCACACGGCCGAGTGCCGGCAGCGGGGGCTGCGGTTCGCTGCCGACCCGTCGCAGCAGCTCGCCCGCATGACCGGTGAGCAGACGCGGCAGTTGATCGACGGAGCCGCGTTCCTGTTCACGAACGAGTACGAGAAGACGCTGCTGGAAAGCAAGACCGGGTACTCGCAGGACGAGATCCTCGACCGGGTCGAGGTTCGGGTGACGACGCTCGGCAAGGACGGCGTCGAGATCGTCGGGCGGGGGATCGAGCGCATCCACGTGGAGTGCGCCACCGAGGCTGCCAAGGCCGACCCGACCGGGGTCGGGGACGGATTCCGGGCCGGCTTCCTCACGGCGTTGTCGTGGGGGCTGGATCTCCGGCGGGCCGCCGAGGTGGGCAACCTGCTCGCGACGTACGTGCTCGAGACGGTTGGTACGCAGGAGTACTCGGTCGACACCACCGAGTTCGTCAAGCGCCTCGGCGACGACTACGGCGACCTGGCCGCCGAGCAAGTAGCCGCGCACCTTTAGTGGGCGGCCCGCCGAGAACGACGCTGCCAGGCGAGCGCGAGCCCTTGAGTATCACCTATACGAGGCGGTCTCGCGCTCGACTGGCAGCGTCGCCCTCGGCGGGCTCCAGGTCAGAACGCAACGGCGGCTGCGCCGCCTTCAATTGCTGCGGCGGACGTCGTGCGCGGTGCCGTCGGAGTCGAGGTGCTCGTGCGACTTCAGGCGGCACCAGGCTGGAATGTCGGTTCGGGCGGCGGGATCGTCGGCCAGGACGCGGACGATCCCGCCGACCGGGACCTCGGTGATCCGGCGGGCCAGGTGGATCACCGGGAGCGGGCACCGCATGCCCCGGCAGTCCAGGATGAGGTCGGGCGTCACAGCCCCGTCACCCCCGCGATCGCCCGCAGATCGGCGACGATCGTCGGCAACTCGGCCAGGAACCGCTCTACCTCCGCCTCGGTGGTACCGGCGTGCAGCGAAACCCGCACGTTGCCGTGGGACAACACCCCCATCGCCTCCAGCACGTGCGACGGCGACAGCGTCGAGGACGTGCACGACGACCCGGACGACACCGCGAACCCCCGCGCGTCCAGCGCGTGCAGCAGCGCCTCGCCGTCCACGTACAAGCAGGAGAACGTGACCAGGTTCGGCAACCGGTCGACCGGGTCGCCCACCACCTCGACGTCCGGCACGGTGGCGGCAACGTGTGAGCGGATCCGATCCACCAGCGCGCGCAACCGGGCGTCCTCGGTGGCCGCCACCGCGTGCACAGCACGCAGTGACGCGGCGGCCGCGACGATCGCCGGCAGGTTCTGTGCCCCCGGGAAACGCCCGCGCTCCCGCTCGTCCGCGGGGTAGGGCGACGTCCAGCGCGTGCCGGTGCGCACGACGAGCACACCGACCCCGGCCGGACCGCCCCACTTCCGTGCACTCCCGGTCAGCAACGACCACCCGGTGGGCACCGGCGCACGACCCAGCGTCTGGGCGGCGTCCACATACAGGGGAACGCCCGCCGAGGCGCACGCCGCAGCCACCTCGGAGACGGGCTGCACGGTTCCCACCTCGTGGTTCGCGCTCATCAGCGCAGCCAGCGCGACGCCGGGCGCGCGGACCGCGTCGGCGAAGGCCGACGTGGACACGCGACCGGCGCGGTCCACTCCCACCGGTACGGCCGTACCGGCCGCGCCCGCGACGTGCTGCTCCGCCGCGTGGAGCAGGGCCGAATGCTCCACTGCCGAGTGGACGAACACCGAGCCGGCGCGGCGCCGTCCGGCCAGGCCGCCGAGGACGGCGAGGTGCGCGGCCATCGACCCGTTCGCGCAGAACGTGACCTCGTCCGCGCGGGCGCCGACCACCTCGGCGACCACGGCACGGGCGGCGTCGAGCAACTGCCCGGCCCGCCTGGCCTCGGTGTACAGGCGGGCGGGATCGGCCCAGCCGTCGTCCAGCGCGGCCCCGAAGGCCTGTTTGGCCACCGGGTGGAGCGGTACTGCCGTCGCAGCGTCGAAGTACGTCCGTACTGATGTTTCGCGAGCGTCGGACACGTCCCGAAACGCTACCCCCGGCGCGTCGGCGACCCCTGCGGGTCCGCGCTCAGGAGGTCCAGTAGTCTACGTTCGGTCGAAGGGATTGAGACCCGACTCAAGCAGGTCGTCGGGCGCCGATGAGGAGGGCGACTGGTGGGGGCAAACCCGTCAGCGAGTGCCGAGCGTCGTAGTCGGCGTTCTCGGGCCGGGCGCATCGCCGCTGTCACCGGCATTGCCGGCTCGACGGCGCTGCTGCTGTCCGGCTGCTCCACCGAGGAAGTGCTCCGGTTCGGGTGGCCCAAGGGCATCACCCCGCAGGCCGAGCAGATGATGGACCTCTGGACCGGCTCGGTCATCGCCGCGCTCGCGGTCGGTGTGTTCGTCTGGGGCCTGATCTTCTGGGCGGTCATCCGCTACCGCAAGAAGAGCGACGAACTGCCCGTGCAGACGCGGTTCAACCTGCCGATCGAGATCCTCTACACGGCGGTCCCGTTCCTGATCATCGCGGTGCTCTTCTACTACACCGCGATCGTGCAGACGTACGTCGACAAGCAGAAGGCCAACCCGGACGTCACGGTCTCGGTCGTCGCCTTCAAGTGGAACTGGCAGTTCCTCTACCCGGAGGAGCTCGACGCCGAGCGGCAGCCGATCGGCACCGTCGGGTCCACCGAGGAGATCCCGGTCCTGGTCGTGCCGACCGGCGAGCGGATCCGGTTCGTCGAGACCTCGAACGACGTCATCCACTCGTTCTGGGTGCCGGCGCTGCTGTTCAAGCGCGACGTCGTCCCGGGTCGTACGAACTCGTTCGAAGCGTCGATCAACCCCGGTGAAGAGGGCGCGTACGTCGGCCGGTGCGCCGAGCTGTGCGGCACCTACCACGCGAACATGAACTTCGAGCTCCGCGCGGTCACGTCGGAGAAGTTCGACCAGTTCATCGCCGCGAAGAAGGCCGGGGCGTCGACTCACGACGCGCTGCAGCAGATCGGTGAGTCGCCCGTCGCCACCACGACGACGCCGTTCAAGACCGAGCGCACCCTGCGTCAGCCGAGCTAGGAGAGGCAGCAATGAAGAGCGAATCCAGGATCTTCAACCTGCTCGCCCTGTTCCTGTTCGCGATGGCGGCGGTGTACGGCGTCTGGACGTCGAAGATCGACGAAGGTACCGAGTGGGTCGGCGTGGTCGCGCTGATCCTGTCGGGTCTGCTGTGCGGGATGTGTGGCCAGTTCTTCTCGCTGGTCGCGCGGCGCATCGAGGCCCGCCCCGAGGACCGGTCGGACGCCGAGATCTCCGACGGTGCCGGTGACCTCGGGTTCTTCAGCCCGGGTAGCTACTGGCCGTTCGGTATCGCGGTTGCGGCGAGCATCACCGGGCTGGGCGCCGCGTACTGGTTCCCCTGGCTGATCGCCCTAGGCGTCATCTCCGTCCTCTTCACGGTCAGCGGCCTCCTCTTCGAGTACTACACGAGGCCCGGAGAACACTGAGCAGGCGCAGCGAGCAAAGCCGGCCCCGAAGGGGCCGGCTTTTTGCGTGAACCTGGAGCCCGTCCAGGGCGCCGTTCTGGACGGGCCGCCCTCAAGCAGCGTGTTGGGCGGCCCAGGCTAGTTCGGCGGCGCTGCGGACCACGGCCTGCTGGTCGGGGGAAAGGTAGGGCTCCACTACCGGGGCCAGCTGGGCGTAGAGGCCCAGGGCGGCTCGGCAGGAGTCGGAGAGCTGCTCACCCTTGAGCGCCAAAGCCGCATCCTGCGAGCGACGCCACGACGGCCCCATGGCGTCGGCCACGAGATCGAACAGCCGGTGCTCGCTGTCGTACAGGATCCGGTGGTGCACCGCGGCGACCACGGGTAAACGGGTGGCCAGGCGGTTGCGGGTCACCGCGGCGGAGGTCCGCCGACCCGCGGCCAGCGACCCCACGAGCCGCTGCACGACCTCGGCCCGCCCGGTCATCTGACCGGCGATCCAGGCCCGGCGGGGGCCCTCGATGTCCGACCAGCGCCACGCCCCGGCCTCGGCCGTGAGCTCGTTCGCGTGCCCCTCGGCGTCGTGCAGGATCACCGCTCCGCGCCAGCCGGGAACCGTGCTCCCGGCGAGCTTGGGATCGGCGAACGACGCCCGGACGGCGTCCGCGGTGCGCCAGGACACCGACATCAGCAGGCCACCGATCTGGCGGTGGATGTACTCCGGCCCGTTTCCGAGCGCCACCAGGTCGACGTCACTGTGCTCGTGGGCGTCGCCCCGGCTCTGGCTACCGAGGAGGACGACGCCGGTGGTTCCGGCAGCAACCAAATCTGCGACTGTCGCCGCCACCGCGGCGGCAACCCGCGGGGGGAGAGGGGGCGGCACGGGCTAAGTGTCCCATCGGGTCCGGTCTGACGGAACGTTTCGTCAGCATTTCTTCACGCGCTGTTGTCTTCGGGCCGTGTGCTGTTCGCACGCGGCTCACCTGCGGCAACGCTAAACCGAGCGCCGCCGGGAAAGAGCCGCGTGCAAACGTCGTGTTGGTCACCCCGGGGGGTGGCTACTGCTGGGTCGCCACCGCGATCCACCGGTCCAGCGCGGTGTTGGCGGACCCGGAGTCGATAGCGGCGGCGGCCTGTTCCAGACCGGCCCGCAGGGACGCCTCCAGGCCCCCTGAGAAGCCGTTGAACGCCGCGATGCCCGTGGCGGCGTTGAGGACCACAGCCTCGCGTACAGGGCCGCGCTCGCCCGCCAGGACGGCCCGCGCCACCTTCGCGTTGAACGCCGCGTCGGCGCCGCGCAGGTCTTCGCGTGCCGCGCGCGGGATGCCGAGATCGGCGGCGTCCACGACGGTCTCGGTGACCGTGCCGTCAGTGACCACCCAGAGCCGCGTCGGCGCGGTGGTGGTGAACTCGTCCAGGCCGTCCTCGCCGCGCATGACCACTGCCGACGCGCCTCGCTGCGCGAAGACCTCGGCCATCACCGGGGCCATCCGCAGGTTCGCGCAGCCGACGGCGCTGGCCCGGACCCGGCCGGGGTTGGTGAGCGGCCCGAGGAAGTTGAAGAAAGTCGGGACGCCCATCTCCTTCCGCGGGACGCCGGCGTGCCGCATGCCGGGGTGGTAGATCGGCGCGAAGCAGAACGCGATGCCGGCCTCACGGACGCACACCGACGCCAGTTCGGGCGTCATCGAGATCGGCACACCGAGGTATTCGAGCAGGTCAGCGGCGCCGGTGCTGCTGGACGCCGCCCGGTTGCCGTGCTTCACCACGGGGATGCCCGCGCCGGCCACCACGATCGCGGCCATCGTCGAGATGTTGACGGTGTGCGCCTGGTCCCCGCCGGTACCGACGATGTCGACGGCGTCCGGCGAGACGTCGATCGGCGTCGCGGCGGCGAGCATGCCGGTGACCAGACCGCCGATCTCCGCCGCGGTCTCGCCCTTGGAGCGCAGCGCCATCGCGAACGCGGCGATCTGCACCGGGGTGGCGTCACCGGCCATGATCTGGCTCATCGCCCAGGTGGTCTGCTCCGGCGCGAGTGCCTCCCGGGCCAGCAGCGTGTTGAGCAGCGACGGCCAGGTATGCGTCATCGCGCGACGACGCCCAGCTGGGTGCGCAGGACGTCGGCCACGGTGGTGGCAGCGGCGACCGGGTCGAGCGGGTGGGACAGCACCGCGTCGGCCTCGGACCAGGTCGCGAGCCAGCGGTCGACCTTGCGCGCCAGCACCAGGCACACCGGCGGGCAGTCGTCGATCTCGTGCTTGAGCTGCCGCGAAATGCCCATGCCGCCGGTGGGCCACGCTTCGGCGTCGAGAAGGAGAAGGTCGAGCCCACCGGCGTCGGTCAGCCGGACGACCTCCTCGCCACGGCTGGCCTCGACCCAGGTGATCGGACCGATGTCGGCTGCGGGCCGACGGCCGACGGCCATCCGGATCCGCTCCCGGACGGCCGCGTCGTCGCTGTAGACGAGAACGGTCGCGGGCGACGCGCTGGCGGCGTTGGTCATGGTGGTGGGGCTCCCAACGTACGACGGCTGCGGGGGACGCTGTGAGCGGATCCTAGCGCTGCTCCGCGGCCGGCCTGCCCGCCAGTCGGGCCAGGTGGGCGTTGTAGGCCTCCAGCTCGTTGTCCTCGCCGGTCGTGCGGTCGAGCTGGCGGTCGATGCGGGCCGCGGTTCGCTCGTCGGAGCGGATCCACTGGGTGACGAACGCGGCGAGCATGAGCAGGCTGATGATGTCGCCGGAGGACCAGAGCAGGCCACCGCCGACCTGCTGGTCCATCTCCGGGGTGATCCAGCTCAGGTTCAGGCCCTCGTAGTACGAGGTGGCGATGCGGCCGGCCATCTGCATGATGATGACGCCGAGCACCGCGTGCAGCGGCATCGAGATGATCATCATCAGCGCCCGCGCCGGGTACGGCCACCGCCCGGGCAGCGGGTCGAGGCCGATCAGCGGCCAGAAGAACAGCGAGCCGACGATCATGAAGTGCACGTGCGTGAACTCGTGCAGCCAGGTGCTGGTCAGCGTCGCGGGGTACCAGCCGGAGAGGTACAGCGCGTAGGGCGTCGCGATGAAGAACGCGAACGCGATGAGCGGGTGGCTGACGAGCCGGAAGAAGCGGCTGTGCAGTAAGGCCAGCAGCCAGCTCTTGGGGTTTGCCGGCAGCGTGCGCAGGGCGAGCGTCACCGGCGCGCCGAGCGCCATCAGGATCGGCCCGACCATGCTCAGCAGCATGTGCTGCACCATGTGGGCGCTGAACAGCGTGTCGTCGTAGGTGCCGAGCCCGGAGAGCGTCGCCACCGCGACGGTGCCCAGCCCACCCGGCACGAACGCGAGTGTTCGTCCGATCGGCCAGCGGTCACCGCGCGCCCGCAGCTTGTGGACGCCGTACAGATAGAGCCCGGCGATCACCACGAGGGCGATCGCCATCCACTGGTCGAGGTTGGCGGCAGTGAACAGCGTTGCCGGAGTGAACGGCGGTAGCGCGTTGTTCGCCGAAATGCTGGTCAGGGCAGTGGTCGGCAACACGGTCTCCACCTTAGGCCGGAATCTACGACACGACGTAGGCACCCGGTGCGTGCGCTGGGATTCGTGCGGGACATAATGCTCCCGTGACGACGGCCACGACCACAATCGAGAAGAGCCAGATCCACTCGCTGACGCGGCCGAACATGGTCAGCGTCGGAACGATCGTGTGGCTCTCCAGCGAGCTCATGTTCTTCGCGGCTCTGTTCGCGATGTACTTCTCGATCCGAGCCTCCGGCCCGGGTCAGCGCCTCTGGGCTGAAGAGACACAGATGCTGGACGTCCCGTACGCGGTGGTGTTCACGGTCATCCTCGTGCTCTCGTCCGTGACGTGTCAGATGGGCGTGTTCCGCGCCGAGGTGGGTGACGTCTACGGGCTGCGGCGTTGGTTCGCACTGACCTTCGTGATGGGGCTCATCTTCGTCCTGGGTCAGGCGAACGAGTACCGGAACCTGGTCCACGAGGGCATCACGATCCAGGCCAACGGCTACGGGACGATGTTCTACCTGACCACCGGGTTCCACGGTCTCCACGTGATCGGTGGCTTGATCGCCTTCCTGCTGATGATGGGCCGGAGCACGCTCGGGCCGTTCACTCCGGCGCAGGCCACCAGCGCGATCGTCGTCTCCTACTACTGGCACTTCGTCGACGTGGTGTGGATCGGCCTCTGGGCCACGATCTACCTCGTCAAATGACGAAGTCGGCTGTCGTCGCAACTGGTTCCCCGACCGACAAGGTGAAGCCATGACCGCCTCCGCAGCCTCCCGTAAGGGTGGCCGCCGTAACCGAGCTGGGCGCCTGGGTCGCGTCGTCATGCTCGTGGTGGCGCTCGGTCTGTTCGGCGGCGCGTACGCCACATTCGCGCCTACCGGGCAGGCCGACGAGACCTCGAGCTCGATCGCGGTCCGCGAAGGGCAGAAGCTCTACAACGAGAGCTGCATCAGCTGCCACGGACAGAACGCCCAGGGCGTCAAGGACCGCGGACCCAGCCTGATCGGCGTGGGCTCCGCTTCGGTCGAGTTCCAGGTCGAGACCGGTCGGATGCCGCTCGCGCGGCAGGAGGCCCAGGCCCAGCGCAAGCAGCCGGCTTTCAACGACGAGCAGACCGACCAGCTCGCCGCGTACATCCAGTCGATCGGTGGCGGCCCGGAGATCCCGGACGGCGACCTGCGTGGCGACGAGGCCCTCGGCGGCGAGCTGTTCCGCGTGAACTGCTCCTCCTGCCACGCGTTCTCGTCCAACGGTGGCGCCCTCTCCTCCGGCAAGTACGCCCCGTCGCTGGAGCCCGCGAGCGACCGCGAGATCTACGCGGCCATGCTGACCGGCCCGCAGAACATGCCGGTCTTCGGCGAGAACCAGCTCACGCCGGACGAGAAGAAGGCGATCATCGCCTACGTCCAGACGCAGAAGACGGACGCCGACCCGGGTGGCTGGGGCATCGGCCGGACCGGCCCCGTGCCGGAGATGGTCGTGATCTTCGGAATCGGCATCGTGGTGTGTCTCTTCGGGGCGCTGTGGATTGCGGGTAAGTCATGAGTGAGTCTCACGGGGCCGGCACCGAGGTCGAGTTCGACCCGACCGACCCGAAGCACAGCCAGTTCGACCTGGTGCGGGAAGGCGCTCGGCGCGACGGCGTCGAGATCGTCCACTACCAGCCGCGGTTCGCGGTCGCCGGTACCAAGCGGGAGAAGCGGATCGAGCGGACGATCGCGTTCCTGCTCCTGCTGTCCGGCCTGTCCGCGCTGGCGTTCGTTGTCGTCTACCTGGCCTGGCCGTACGAGTACGAGCAGGGCTACCACGCCGACAAGCTGTACACGCCGCTGCTCGGCTTCACGATGGGCGTCGCGCTGTTCGCGATCGGCGCCGCGATCATCGTGTGGGTCAAGAAGTTGATGCCCGAAGAGGTGTCGGTCCAGGACCGGCACGACAACAACCCGAATCTCGACGAGCGGGCGCTGACCGCCGCGACGATCATGAACATGGTCGACGAGACCGGGATCAAGCGGCGCCCGCTCCTCAAGGGCGCGCTCGCGCTCGGTGCCGCGCCGCTGGGCATCATGGCGATCATGCCGCTGGGCGCCCTGATCAAGGACCCGCACCCGGACGGCGAGACCTCGCCGCTCTGGACGACCGGGTTCACCGAGGGCGTGCGCCTGGTCCGCGACGACGGCACGCCGATCCGGCCGGGCGAGGTCTCGGCCGGCGGTCTGGAGACGGTGTTCCCCGGCATCCCCGAGGGCACCACGCTGAAGTACGCGGACTCGCCGACGCTGCTCATCCACCTCCGTGAGGAGGACGCGGCGGAGTTCAAGCCCCGCAAGGGCTTCGAGAACGCGCACTACGGCAACTACTTCGCCTACTCGAAGATCTGCACGCACGCCGGTTGCCCGGCGAGCCTCTTCGAGCAGCAGACGAACCGGCTGCTGTGCCCGTGCCACCAGTCGCAGTTCGACGTCAAGGACAGCTGCCGGCCAGTTTTCGGTCCTGCCACCAGGCGGTTGCCGCAGCTTCCTATTACCGTGGATGAAGAGGGCTACTTCGTCGCGCAGAGCGACTTCAAGGAAGCCATCGGACCGGCCTTCTGGGAGCGTCCGTAATGCCGTTGCTGCCGAAGATCAAACCCGCCGCCGTAGGCACGTGGGCGGACGACCGCCTGGAAGCGTCCACCCCGGCCCGTCGACTGTTCAACAAGGTCTTCCCTGACCACTGGTCGTTCATGCTGGGCGAGATCGCGCTGTACTCGTTCATCATTCTGCTGCTGAGCGGCACGTTCCTGACGCTGTTCTTCACGCCGTCGCCGACCGAGGTCGTCTACGACGGCGCGTACACGCGGCTGCAGGGCATCGAGATGTCGAAGGCGTACGACTCGGCGCTGAACATCTCGTTCGAGGTCCGCGGTGGTCTGGTCATGCGCCAGATCCACCACTGGGCCGCGCTGATGTTCGTCGCGGCGATGCTCGTGCACATGTTCCGGACGTTCTTCACCGGTGCGTTCCGCCGCCCGCGTGAGCTCAACTGGGTCATCGGCATCACGCTGTTCGTCCTGGGCATGTTCGAGGGCTTCCTCGGCTACTCACTGCCGGACGACGCGCTGTCCGGTACCGGTCTGCGCATCGCGTCCGCGATCATCTACTCGATCCCGGTGGTCGGTACGTGGGTGTCGTTCGCGCTGTTCGGCGGCGAGTTCCCGGGTGAGTTCATCCTGGAGCGCTTCTACATCATCCACGTGCTGATCCTGCCCGCGGCGATCCTCGCCCTGGTCGGTGCGCACATGGGTCTGCTGGTCAAGCAGAAGCACACCCAGTTCCCCGGCCCGGGCCGCACCGAGCAGAACGTGGTCGGCCACCGGATGTTCCCCGGGTTCGCAGCGAAGGCCGGCGGCTTCTTCATGCTGGTGTTCGGCGTCATCGCCGGGCTCGGCGGCCTGGTGCAGATCAACCCGATCTGGCTGTTCGGTCCGTACGAGGCGGCGGTCGTCTCCGCCGGTTCGCAGCCCGACTTCTACATGATGTGGCTCGACGGCGCGGTGCGGCTGATGCCCGCCTGGGAGTTCCGCAGCTTCGGGTACACGATCCCTGCCATGTTCTGGCCATCGGTGGTCCTGGCCGGCGTGATGTTCACGCTCGCCGGTGCCTATCCCTGGCTGGAGCAGCGGTACAGCAAGGACCGTTCGCATCACAACCTGCTCCAGCGCCCGCGGGACGCGCCTGCCCGCACCGGCCTGGGCATGATGGCGATCAGCTTCTTCATCGTGCTGCTGCTCTCGGGCGGCAACGACATCATCGCCGACAAGTTCGACATCAGCCTCAACGCGACGACGTGGGCGGGCCGGATCGGTCTGTTCATCGTCCCGCCGCTGGCGTACTTCTTCACCTACCGCATCTGCCTCGGTCTGCAGCAGCACGACCGTGAGGTGCTGGCGCACGGTGTCGAGAGCGGCATGATCCGGCGCCTGCCGTCGGGTCAGTTCATCGAGGTGCACCAGCCGCTCGGCGAGGCCGACGAGCACGGTCACACGCACCTGGAGTACGTCGGTGCCGCGGTGCCGAAGAAGATGAACAAGCTGGGTGCCGGTGGGCGTGCGGTCCGGGGCTTCTTCATCCCGGTCGAGCGGCCGAAGGACGTCGAGAAGACCGCTGTGGGCGCGGGTTCGGACGGCAAGAAGCCGTCGGAGCTCAGCGGAGCGTCGTCCTCGGACTCCGGCAACTACTGACGCACGAACACGAAGGGCCCCGCCGGATCGGCGGGGCCCTTCGTCGTGTGCGGGGTGGGTCAGTCGGCGTCTTCGAGGCCGATCGAGAACGCGGCGTCGAGGTCGTGACGCGAGTAGGCGCGGAACGCGATGTGCGTCTCGGTGTCGACGATGCCCGGCACCTTGTTGATGCGCCCGGCGATGACTTCGGCGATGTCGTCGAACTGGTGGACGCGCACGATCGCGATCAGGTCGACGTTGCCCGCGGTGGAGTACACCTCGCTGACGCCGGGCAGGTCGGCGAGGGTCTGGGCGACCTCGGGGATCGAGTCGGTCTCGCAGCTGATCATCACGATCGACGTGATCACGGTGGACGCTCCTCGGACTCCTCCGCGGTCCGTCCCGCGGTGCGGCCAGCCTAACGACAGCGGATCAGGCGGGGACGGTGAGGCCGCCTTCGGCGCGGATGACGTCCGTGAGAGTTTCGTTCGCCTCGACGCGCGCGCCGGGCCAGATGACGCACCGGGTGACGAGGCCCTCGACGACGGCTCCGGCGCCGATCACGGAGTCGACGGCGCGGCCGGTCACGATCGCGCCGGGATCCGTGGCGGGGGCCAGGAGGTTGGCCTCCAGGTAGTCGGTGGGGGTGCCGCAGTCGACGAAGGTGCCGGGGAACGGGGTGAGTTGCAGCTGGTCCGCGGCCCAGGCGGCGCGCCAGACGACCTCGTAGAGGCCGGTGGGTTCGGGGCGCAGGCGGGCCGCGTCGGCGGCGGGGAGCAGGGACACGCCGGCGAACCGCCACGTGTCGAAGTCGCGGCGCCGGTCGCCGGCGGCGACGACGAGCAGCCGGGGCTGGTCGCCGGTCCACCCGTCGACGAAGTCGTCGGGGAACGGGCCGGCCAGGTAGGCGTCGGCGTTCACGACGAGGACGTCCCGACCGGCGACCCAGTCGCGGAGCGCGGCGATCGCGCCGGCGGTGCCGAGCGCTTCGGGCTGTTCGATCGAGAGCGTCGCTCGTCCGGCCACCGCGTCCGCGATCTGGTCGGCGTGGTGATGGGCGTTGACGGCGACGAAGTCGGGGCCGACCAGGTCGAGTGCGGCCAGCCGATCGAGCGCCCGGTCGAGCAGCGGCACGTTGCCGACCGGGCACAGCGCCTTGGGCAGCACGTCGGTGAGCGGCCGCAGCCGGCTACCCGCCCCCGCGGCCAACACGACCGCACAGAGCCCCCGCTCAGTCACGCGTTCTCGTCCCGACCGGCCCCGCTCGCGCTCCCGGGCGCCGCGGTGTCGGCCCGCTCGGTGGCTTCGGTGGCCTTGGTGGTCTCGGTGGCCTCGGGGTCGGCGAAGGCTTCGCCGGGTTCGGCGAGCACGGCGTCCGTGCGGTCGGCGCCACCGTCGAGCACTGCCCCCACGATCGTCGCCGGCGCCGCCCCCACGCTGGGCGGCTCCGCAGCCGGCGCCGGGGAGGGTTCCGGGGTGGCGGGGGTGGCGGGGGTGGCGGGGGTGGTGTCGGGGGAGACGAGGCCGGCGCGGCCCAGGAGACGGAACGTGGGGCCGGTGAGAGACGGCAGCGCGTCGAGCGCGAACCACTGCGCCTCGCCGATCTCCACCTCGTCGACCCGCAGCGCGATCTCACCCGCGTCCACGGTGGCGGTGAAGATCAGGTCGACCTGCTGCACCCACGGATTGACGTGCGCGTTCGGCACGATCGGCGTCACCGAGTCGGGCTCCAGCTCCACCCCGATCTCTTCGCGCACCTCGCGGACCGCGGCCTCCCGCGGGTGCTCGCGCCGGTCGAGCAGACCTCCCGGGAGCGACCACCCCGCCGCGGGCGGCTGGCGCACCAGCAGCAGCCGGTCGTCATGGTCGCGCAGAAGCACCACCGAGCCGAGGGTGTAGTTCGGCGTCCCCAACCGCACCAGGTTGCGGCGCACCCGCAGCGGGAGCCGCCGGAACACCCCGATCGCCGTGCGGTGCACCGCCGCCCGGACCGTAGGGAATCGACTCGGGTTCGCGGGCGCCATGACTGGACAGGTTAGAGCGCTCCGGTGTGGTCAGCGTGACGGGCACCCGCGGCGGACGCGACTCCATCCGCATGCGGCGCCGATCGCCGAACGGATCCGCACCCTGCCGCCCGGCCTCGATGCGGCTGAGTAGGTCGGCCCAGCGCCCCGCCCCGCGCGCCGGCGACGACCAGACCGTGTCGACCCTCACCAGCCGTGTCTCGGGACGCTCCACCCAGGCCAGCACCCGCTCCACCTCCTCGAGGTGGAGCCCCTCGGTGGCCGGATCACGCTCCACGGTCTCGGCCGACGCGACGAGCTGGTCGACGATCGGCATCGGCGGCACGCCGCGGGCAGCCACGCCGGCGGCCGCCAGTCGGCCGTGGCGCACGACGGAGATCTCCCAGCCGCCGCTCCCGTCGGCCCGCGCGGCGACCATCTCGGGCACGCTGCTGATCGCCTGGGTGCGCTGCGACCGGATGACAGCGCGCAGGAGCGCCGACAATCGGTTCCTGGCTACCGCGGCCTCCTCGTACCGCTGCCGGTCCGACAGCGACTCGATGCGGCCCAGCAACCGCTCCACCAGACGAGACGGGTCACCCTGGACCGCCTCCCGGAACGCTGCGGCGTGGCGCCCGTACGCCTCGACCGAGACGCGGTGCTCGCACGGCGCCTCGCACTTGCGGATCTCGGCCAGCGCGCACGCGGGGCTCGTCTTGCGCGTCGACAGGACGCCGCCGCACTGCCGCAGCGGCAGGACGTCGTACACGGCGGTGGCCGCGGCCTCCGCCGACCGCCGGGACGAGAACGGCCCCAGGTACGCCGTGCCGTCGTCGCGGGTCTGCCGCACCACCGAGAGCCGGGGGTAGGCGTCGGTTGTCAGACGCAGCCACAGCCGCCGCTCGGGGTGTTTCGACCGCCGGTTGTAAGGCGGCTTGTGCGCGGCGATCAGCCGGAGTTCGCGCACCTCGGCCTCGAGCGAGTGCGCGCACACGATGGCCTCGATGCGCTCGGCCGCGTTGATCATCTCGGCCATCCGCGACCGCTGCTCGGACGAGACGAAGTACTGGCGCACCCGCGAGCGCAGATCCTTGCTGGTGCCGACGTACAGCGGACGATCGCGGCCGTCGCGGAACAGGTAGACGCCGGGCGCGTTGGGTACTCCGACGGCCAGGTGCCGCTTGCGACGCTGGGCCTCGGAGACCTGCGTGGTGAAGGTCTCCAGCTCCTCCAGCGTCTGGATGCCCAGGTTGCCGAGGCGCTCCATCAGGCTGTGCAGGACGTGCACAGTGGCCTGCGCGTCGGCCAGCGCGCGGTGGACCGGCGTGGTGGGGGACCGGAAGAACTGGGCCAGCGTGCTGAGCTTGCAGTTGCGCACCTCGTCACGGCTGAGCGCCCGGCGGGCCAGCACGGCGGTGTCGACCTTCCGGAAGCCGGGCCAGACCATGTCGTGGGCCTCGCAGGCGGCTTTCAGGTGGCTCAGGTCGAACGGGGCGTTGTGCGCGACGAGCACGGAGCCGCGCGCGAACTCCAGAAAGGCCGGCAGCATCTCGCGGATCGGTGGTGCCGCGGCCACCATCGCGTCGGTGATACCGGTGAGCACCGTGATGAACGGTGGGATGCCGATACCGGGATCGACAAGGGTCTGGAACTCGCCGAGCACCTCGCCGCCACGCACCTTGACCGCGCCGATCTCGGTGATGGCCGAACCACCGGGAGCCCCGCCGGTGGTCTCGAGGTCGACCACGACGAACGTGGTCTCACGCAGCGGCTGGCCGAGTTCGTCGAACGTCGACTGGACCCATGCCTTGGGGGTTCTGGTCGACGAGGCGTGGTGTTGCATGGCCCGACCGTAGGGGGAGGGTGGGACAAAAACGCGAGGGGCCAGGTTCACCTGGTCAGACGTGGTCCGTCGTGCGGCCGTGAGCGGGCAGGAGTGGAAGACTGGAACCATGTCCACCTTGCGGCCACTGTGACCGGCGATCACCACAGAGAGGACGGCGTCACCGACGCCGCGATCGGTGCTGCCCACGAGCCGGACGCCGAGGTGGAGCCCACCCTTCCGGAGGCCGTCCGCGCGCGCGTCACCGCGATCGCCGTCGACCTGTTCCCCACCGTCGGCGCGGACGTCCTGCCGGCGTCCCTCAAACGGTTTGCGCAGTTCACGCCCGCCCGCCGCGCTCGGCTGGCCGGTCCGAGCGTGGTCGCGCAGCTCGCCGCCGACGCCGATTTCCGCGAGCGGCTGGCGGAGCGGGCCGTCGAAGCGGCCGGGCCGCTGGGTGCCGCGGTGGCCGCCGGCACACCGCCCGGTGCCGCCGATCCCGTCGAGGTGGCGGCGCTGGCCTACCTGGCCCGCCCGCCCCGCTGGACGACGCTCGTCGAGTCGGTGTCCGCTACCGTCACCGCCGCCGCCGAATCCGAACAGGTCCTGGCGGCGTCCCGGCAGATCGAACGCCTCACCGAGCAGCTGGACCGCGCCCGGGTCAACGCGAAAGCCGATACCGACAAACTGCGCGCCGACCTGTCGAACGTCCGCGCCGAAGCCGACGAGCTGCGGGCGCGCGTCCGGGAGCTCACCAAGGCACTCCGCGACTCCGAGCAGGACGTCCGGCGGCTCACCGACGCGGTCTCCACCGAGAAGGGCCGGGTCGCCGCCGCTTCCAGCACGTCCGATGCCGAGATCCGCCGGCTCCGCAGCCGGCTCGCCGACGCCGAGCGGGAGCTGGAGACGGCCAAGTCGTCCAGCCGCGCCGGGCGGGTCACCGACGACATGCGGCTGTGGCTGCTGCTGGAGACGCTCGGGAACGCCGCTCAGGGGCTCCGTCGCGAGCTCGCGCTCGGTCCCCCCGGAGTCTTGCCGGGTGACGTCGTCGCGGCCGACGTGGAGGCCGTCGCGGGGACGAAGACGAAGACCGGCAGCCAGCTGTGGGCCGCTGACGACCCGGCCCGGCTCGACCAGCTGCTCGCGCTGCCCCGCGTTCACCTGGTGATCGACGGGTACAACGTGACCAAGACCGGCTTCCCCGAGGCGGCGCTCGAGCAGCAGCGCACCCGGTTGGTGGCGAGCCTCGCCGGGCTCGCCGCGCAGACGAACGCCGAGATCACGGTGGTCTTCGATGGGGCCGGTCGGCTCGCGATCGCCCCCGGGAGCCCGCGTGGGGTGCGGGTGATCTTCAGCCCGGCGGGGGAGACCGCCGACGAGGTGATCCGCCGCCTGGTGCGTACCGAGCCGCAGGGCCGGCCGGTCGTCGTCGTGTCGTCGGACAAGGAAGTGGCCGACGGGATCCGCCGGGCCGGCGCCTACGCGGTGCCGTCGATCGTGCTGGTCAAGCGCCTGGATCGCGCGTAGAGCGGTTTTGTCGTACCCCCTGCCTACCGTGCGTGGTGGAAGGAACAGATGCACGGAAGGAGGCGACGACGATGCTCATCGATTGCGACGCGTGTGGGGTCCGTGGCTCAGGCTGCGCCGACTGCGTCATCACCGCGCTGGTCGGTGCCCCGCCGCCCGGTGTCGAACTGACCGAGATGCCGAACGGCGTCGAACTCGACGACGTGGAGGAGAACGCACTGCGCGCCCTGGTCTCCGCGGGCCTCGACCCCGAGTTCGTGTCGATCACCGCGAACGAGCCCACCCACGACCTGCGTCACCACACCGACTGGCTCGGTGGCCACCACGCCGACCGTCAGGCGGGCTGAGCGCCCCATCCACAAGTCCGCTCAGTCAGCAACCCCCGGCCGTCCAGCAGCGGGCGGCTGGGATGATCGGGAAGTGTCCAGCCGAGTGGTCGCCCTGATCGTGTTCCTGGTCCTCGGCGTCGCCGTGGTCCTGACGGCCGGTCTGCTCACCCCCTGGCGCACGGTTCCCGACGCGCACCCAGCCGTCGCGGAGAAGTCACCCGCCGACGCGTCCACCGACTTCACCGACGCCGAGATCAGCCGCGGGAGCGCGTTCCGCGCCGCGCTGCGGCCCTGGTCGCTGACCCGCCTCGCGCTGGGGCTGGTCATCGCGCTGGCCCTCGGCCTCACCCCGCTCGGCGCCCGGCTGATCGGCGCGGTCGCCCGCCCCCTCGGCGGCTCCTGGTGGGTCGAGGCCCTGCTCGGCGGCATCGTCCTCGGCGCCGTGGCGACGGTCCTCACGCTCCCGCTCGCCGCGCGCTCGGAGGCGCTGTTGCGCCGGTACGGCCTGTCCACGCAGAACTGGGGCGGCTGGCTGGCCGACCAGGCCAAGGGCTGGGCCATCTCGGCGCTGCTCACGGCCGTGCTCACGCTGGCGCTGTTCGCGCTGGTACGCGCCACGCCCAACTGGTGGTGGACGTGGGCCGCAGCGGGTGCCGCGGCGTTCGTGTTCGCGGCGTCGTTCGCGTTCCCCGTGCTGATCGAGCCGGTGTTCAACAAGTTCACGCCGATGCCCGATTCGGCGCTGCGCACCAGCCTGCTGCAGCTCGCCGACCGTGACGGCGAACCGGTCAAGGACGTGCTGGTCGCGGATGCCTCCCGGCGCACCACGGCGCTCAACGCGTACGTGTCCGGGTACGGCGCGTCCCGCCGGATCGTCGTCTACGACACGCTGCTCGAGCAGGCTCCGCCCGAGCAGGTCGAGTCGGTCGTCGCGCACGAGCTCGGCCACGCCGTGCACCGCGACGTCGTCACCGGCACCGTGCTCGGCGCGCTCGGGGCGGCAGCGGCCGTGTGCGGGCTGGCGGTACTCGGCAGCTCCACCTCGCTGCTGCGCCGCGCGGGCGTCGAGAGCCTCACCGACCCGCGGTCGCTCGCGCTGCTGCTGGCCGTCGTCGCGATCGTCGGGGCGCTCGCGACGCCGGTGCAGGGCCTGGTGTCGCGGAAGATCGAAGCGCGCGCCGACGAGCACGCGCTCGCCCTCACCCGAGATCCGGAGGCGTTCGTGTCGATGCAACGCGGGCTGGCCCTGCAAAACCGCGCGGACCTGCGCCCGAACCGGTTCTTCCAGCTCTGGTTCGGCACGCACCCCACCACTGTGGATCGCATTGCTGCCGCGCGGGACTTCGCGGCCCGCGAGCACCTTCCGATCCCGGCGCCGGCCCGATGACCCGGACCCTGCTCGTCACCAACGACTTCCCGCCCCGCCCGGGTGGTATCCAGACGTTCGTGCACGAACTGGCGGTCCGTCAGCCGCCCGGCGAACTGGTCGTCTACGCCTCGCGCTGGAAGGGCGCCGAGGAATTCGACGCCGAGCAGCCGTTCCCCGTGGTGCGTCACCCCACGTCGCTGCTGGTGCCCACCCCGGCGGCCGCGAACCGCGTCGTCAGGACCGCGGAGGAACACGGCTGCGAGACCGTCTGGTACGGCGCCGCGGCACCACTCGGCCTGCTGGCCCACACCCTCACGAAACGAGCCGGGGTCGTCCGCCAGGTCGCCCAGACCCACGGCCACGAAGCCGGCTGGGCGCAGCTGCCGGCGGCCCGTCAGCTGCTCACGCGCATCGCCGACGGCGTCGACGTCATCACCTATCTCGGCGCGTACACCCGGGGCAAGCTCGAAGGCCCCGTCAAGAACAAAGCCGAACTCGTGCACCTGCCCCCGGGCGTCAACACGAGCATGTTCCACCCCGGTGTGGACGGTGCGGCGGTCCGCGCGAAGTACGGGCTCGAGGACCGGCCCACGATCGTCTGTGTCTCCCGGCTCGTTCCCCGGAAGGGCCAGGACCAGCTGATCCGGGCGCTCCCGGCGATCCGTGAGAAGGTCCCGGGCGCTGCCCTGCTGCTCGTCAGCGGCGGTCCCTACCGGGAGACGCTCGAGAAGCTGGTCCGGCAGCACCACCTGGAGAACGACGTCACGTTCACCGGCTCGGTGCCGTGGGAGCAGCTCCCGGCGCACTACGCGGCCGGCGACGTCTTCGCGATGCCGTGCCGCACCCGGCGCAAGGGCCTCGACGTCGAGGGCCTGGGCATCGTCTACCTCGAGGCGTCGGCCACCGGTCTGCCGGTCATCGCCGGGAACTCCGGGGGAGCCCCGGACGCCGTTCTCGAAGGGGAGACCGGTTACGTGGTCGGCGACCGGACGACGCTCATCGCTCGGACCGTCGAACTGCTCGAGGATCGCGACAAGGCCCAGGCCATGGGCAAAGCGGGCCGCGCCTGGGTGGAACGCGACTGGCAGTGGGACGACCTCGCGGCCAGGATGACGACGCTCCTGGGCTGACAGACAGAACCGGCCCGGTCAGAAGACCGGGCCGGACCAGAGATTCACAGACCCGGAGTGTTCGGGGCCTCCAGCAGACCCAAGCGCAACGCGGTCATGAGTGCCTGAGCGCGGTTTCCCGCGCCGAGCTTCTCGTAGAGCTTCGAGATGTGTGTCTTGGCGGTGGATTCGCTGACGTAGAGCTGCTTCGCGATTCCGGCGACGCTCATTCCGTCGGCCAGCAGCCGCAGCACCTGGCTCTCGCGCGGCGACAGGTGCGGACCGCTCGGGGTGAGCCGCCGCTTCATCGCGCTGGCGAGGTCCGAGGCGGTGAACGCGTTCGGCGACGACGCGGCGTGCCGCGCGGACGCGACCACCTCGTCGGCCGGGGCGTTCTTCGGCACGAACGCCGAAGCGCCTGCCTCGAGCGCGCCGAACAGCTGGTCGTCACCGGCGTACATCGTGAGCACCACGATTCCGATGTCGGCCCGCGACGAGCGGAGCGCCTTCGTGGCCTCGAGACCGCTGCCGTCGGGCAGGCGCAGATCCATGATCACGACGTCGGGCTTGAGTTCGGCGGCTTTGCGGAGTGCGTCGGCGACCGACCCCGCCTCCCCGACGACCTCGAAACCCGGGTCGCGCTCGAATGCGTGGCGGAGCCCTTGCCGAATCAAGTCGTGGTCGTCGACGAGGAGAACAGTCGTTACCCCGCCGCTGGCCTCGCCCCCCGGCGGACTGGGGAAGGACCTGTTGTCAGTCACTGTCTGGCCGCACCTCCTGCAGCGTCACGTTATACGATCCGTCGCCTAAAGTTCTCATATCAGGGCCTCTGTAGGTGATGGCCAGCAAGAATGCATTCCGTCCGGCCATAGTGGACAGCCAAACGCCGGGAAAACGGTCGTTGATGCGAATTATGCCATTTAGCTGGCCGTTCCTTGACGGGATTTCCCGCCGAGGACAACACGCACCGTGGTCCCTTTGGGGGCACGTGGCACGATTTCCAACTCGGCTCGGACGCGATTGGCCCGTTCGGCCATGATCGTCATTCCGTAGCGACCCTCCGGACGGTCCCGGCCGAGCCCCTTGCCGTCGTCGCTGACCTCGATCTGGGCGTACGGCGGATCGACCTCGCAGGTGACCCAGAGGTTCGCCGCACCGGCGTGCTTGCGGGCGTTCGTCACCGCCTCCTGCGCGATCCGCAGCAGTTCGGACTCCACGGCGGCGGGTAGCCGGGCCGTGGACTCGTCCAGCGAGAGGTGCACCCGCAGCCCGGCGGACGACCCGATCGTCCGGGCGTAGTCGGCGATCGCGCTGCCCAGACCGCCGTGCCGGTCGACGTCGCTCCGCAGCTCGAACAGGCTCAGCCGCAGCTCGGTGATGACCCGGGTGACCTCGGCGCGCAGCAGGCGCAGCGTGCTCTCGGCCGCTTCGCTGCCGTCGGGGAGGTCGGCGATCGCGTTGTCGATCCCGTACCCCACCATCACCAGCTCCTGGGCGACGCCGTCGTGGATCTCCCTGGCCAGGCGCTGCCGTTCCTCCACCGTCGCCAGCCCGCGCACCTCGTCGAACAGCAATGCGGTCTCCAGCCGCAGCGCCGCGTTGCCGACGACCTCGACGGCCTCCGCGACCGCGGCGGCCGGGTAGGCGCCGGTGCGGTCGGACTCCAGGACGACCAGGCCGACCGTGCGCACGCCGGTGATCATCGGGAGCACCAGCACCGATACGGGTGTGCCGGGGCCTGCCCGGTCCAGCGTCCGGTTGGACAGCTGCGGCTGCTGGCTGGCCCAGGTGTCGGCCAGCGGGGTGTCGGCGTCGAACGACGTCTCCCACGCGACCCGGCCTGGCGCGCGCTGGGTGAGCACCTCGAGCCGGCCGCCGCCGCTGCCGGTGAGCACCGCGCTCCGGTCGGTCGCGGCGACCTGGTGCAGCTCCTCCAGGAGCCGGTCGCCCAGGCTGCCGGGGTCGAGGCCACCGGGGAGCTGGCGCGCGATCGTCCGGAGCTGGGTGAGCAGCCGCGCGGCCTGCACGAACTCGGGCTCGATGGCGTCGCTGCGGCTGCGGACCAGGCGGCGTACCGCGAGACCGACCACCCCGGCCATGGCTGCCAGCACGGTCCACTCGAGGGCTGCCAGAACGTAGGAGGAGGAGTCCAACTGGTCCTGCAGCGCCCCCGCCACGCCCGCCGCCACCGCCGCCACCGCGACCAGGGCACCGAGCTCGGCCAGCCCCGCGACCGCGCCGACCGCGAACGCCGGTGCGGCCAGGTAGGTCAGCACGAACGCCGGGTGGACGAACGCCTCTTCCTCCGGTGGGGTGGCGGCCGCCATCGCGACCACGATCACCTCGGCCAGCCAGCCGATCCGGGCCGGCCAGGGACGCTCCGGCGCCACCAGGCCGGGTGCCGCGGCGAGCGCGAACAGCGCGCACCAGAGCAGCGTCGGCGCGATCGAGCGGGTGCTCGCCAGCGACAGCACGATCACCAGCGCCAGCAGGCAACCGCGGATCAGGCGGGTCAGCGCCACGGTCTCCAGCAGATCCGACGCCGGAGGCAGCCCCCGGAGCCATGCGGGTCCGCTGCGCACCGGGGTACCCCGCGCGGGAGTGCCCCGGACGACCCGGTCAGGTGTAGATAGCGGCGATCTCGTCGGCGTACTCCTTCTCCACGACGGAGCGCTTCAGCTTCATGCTCGGCGTCAGCTCGCCCGTCTCTTCGGTGAAGTCGCGAGGCAGGATACGGAAGACTTTGACCTGTTCGGCGCGCGACACAGCCTTGTTGGCGTCGTCCACCGCGGCCTGGATCTCCGCCCGCAGCTCGGCATCGTCCGCGAGATCGCCCACCGTAGCGTCCGCCGGCTTTCCCTGCTTGTCCTTCCACGGCCCGAACGCGTCCGGGTCGACGGTCACGACCGCGCCGATGAACGGCTTGCCGTCGCCGACGACCATCGCCTGGCTGATCAGCGCGTGCGCCCGGATGCGGTCCTCGAGCACCGCCGGGGCGACGTTCTTGCCGCCGGCGGTGACGATCAGCTCCTTCTTGCGACCGGTGATCTTCAGGAAGCCCTCGTCGTCGAGCGTGCCGAGGTCGCCGGTGTGGAAGAAGCCGTCCTTGAGCGCCTCGGCGGTGGCTTCGGGGTTGTGCCAGTACTCGGAGAACACGTGGTCCCCGGCGATCAGCACCTCCCCGTCGTCGGCGATCCGGACCGTCATCCCGGGCAGTGGGCGACCGACCGTCCCGAGCTTCACCGCGTCGTCGACGTTGGCCGCCGTGGCGGGCGAGGTCTCGGTGAGCCCGTAGCCCTCGGAGACCCACAGGCCGATGCCGCGGAAGAAGTGGGCGAGCCGGGGGCCGAGCGGGGCGCCACCGGAGATCGCGTGCGTGCAGGAACCGCCGAGCGCGGCCCGCAGCTTCGCGTAGACGAGTTTGTCGAACAGTGCGTGCTGCAACCGCAGCACCAGCCCGGGGCCGGACGAGGAGTCGAGGGACTCCGAGTACGCCACCGCCACCCGGTCGGCACGGTCGAAGATCGCGCCCTTGCCCTCCTGGTGGGCCTTCTGCTTGGCGCCGTTGTAGACCTTCTCGAACACCCGGGGGACCGCCAGCACGAACGTCGGGCGGAACGTCTGCAGGTCGTTCATCAGGTTCTTGATGTCCGGTGCGTGGCCGAGCGTCGCGCGGGACTGCACCGCCCCGAGCTGGATCAGCCGCGCGAACGCGTGCGCCAGCGGGAGGAACAGCAGCGTGGCCGCACCCTCGTTGAACATGCTCGGCAGCATCGGCAGCGCGTTGCCGACCTCGAACAGCAGGTTCTTGTGGGTGAGCACGCAGCCCTTGGGGCGACCGGTGGTGCCCGAGGTGTAGATGATCGTGGCGGTATCGGCGGGGCCGAGCGCGTCTCGACGCGTCTGGACCTCCGAGTCCGGGATTTCCCGGCCGCCGGTGGTCAGGAGATCGACGGCCGACGCATCGATCTGCCAGACCTGGCGCAAGTCGGGCAGCGACCCCCGGACGGCCTCGACCTGCGACTGGTGGTCGGAGGTCTCGACGAAGACGCCCACCGCGCCGGAGTCGCCGAGGATCCACTGCACCTGCTCGGCCGACGAGGTCTCGTAGATCGGCACGGTGACGGCACCGGCGGCCCAGATCGCGTAGTCGACGAGCGTCCACTCGTAGCGGGTGCGGGCCATCAGGCCGACGCGGTCACCCGGCTCGATCCCGGACGCGATCAGACCTTTCGCGACGCCCACGACCTCGTCGCGGAACGCGGCGGCGGTGACGTCGGTCCACCCTGAACCGGCCGGCCGCCGGAACGTGACCTTGTCGGGCGCCTCCTCGGCGGCGCTCCACACCGCGTCGGTGAGGTTCGCCCCATCGGGCACGGTGTAGACGGCGGGCTGAGCGAACTCACGCACCACGGCCTCCCATTCGGTGTGTTCGAGCCTACTCAACGGTATCTGACCGTGGTGGGAGTCACGGTGGGCGCGTTCGCCTCCGGTGGCATGCTTCGAGGGTGCCCCGCCTCCACGTGGTCTCCGACGTCCACGGCCGCGCCGACGCGCTGGCCACCGCCGGTGACGGTGCCGACGGCCTCCTCGTTCTCGGCGACCTGCTGCTCTACCTCGACTACGCCGATCCGAGCCAGGGCATCCTCGCCGATCTGCTGGGCGCACAGGCCGGCGCGGAGTTCGCGGCGCTGCGCAAGGAGCACCGCTTCGGCGACCTGCGGTCGATCGGCGCCCAGCTGGTGAGCGTCGACGATCTGCCGGGTGCGGTCACCGCTGCAGCGAGGGCCCAGTACGCCGAGTTGTTCGAGATCATGCCGACGCCCGCGTACTGCACCTACGGCAACGTCGACATGCCGGCGCTCTGGCCGGAGTTCGTCGACGACAAGCACCGCATGTTCGACGCCGAGGTGGTCGAGATCGGCGGCTGGCGCTTCGGGTTCGTGGGCGGATGGCCCCGGAGGGTCCTCCCGGCGGCGCAACCGGTCACCCGGAAACCGCGGATTCCCGCCATTCCGTTCGGCGCCGACTTCTCACCGGAGGAGTTCGCCGCGAAAGTGGAGTCGCTCGGGCCGGTCGACGTCCTCTGCTCCCACGTGCCGCCTGCGGTTCCGGAACTGCGCTGGGACACCGTCACCCGGCGTCCGGAGGTGGCGTCCGAAGCGCTGCTGGCCGCGATCCACGAGCACCAGCCCCGGTACGCATTGTTCGGTCACGTCCACCAGCCGCTGCAGCGGCGGCTGCGCATCGGCCGCACCGAGTGCGTGAACGTCGGTCACTTCCGGGCGACCGGCAAACCCTTCGTGCTGGAGTGGTAAGCAGAACACATGGCGGACTCCTCTCAGCAGTCGATCACGATCGCCGCGCCGGTCGACACGATCGCGGCGGTCATCACCGACTTCGCGTCCTACCCCGAATGGGTCGACGCCGTGAAGAGCGTCGAGATCGTCAGTGAATACGAGGACGGCTACGCCCACCAGGCGACATTCGTCCTCGACGCGGGCGTGTTCAAGGACGAGTACACGCTGGAGTACGCGTACGCGGAGGACCTCACCCGCGTCGAGTGGACGCTCGTCGAGAGCACGATGATGAAAGTGCAGGACGGCAGTTACGACCTGGTCGACAACGGCGACGGCACCACGGAAGTCACGTACACGCTCACCGTGGACATCAACATGCCGATGCTCGGGATGTTCAAGCGCAAAGCCGAAAAACTGATCATGGACACCGCGCTGAAGGATTTGAAGAAGCGCGTGGAATCGTGAGGGTCGTCCTTTTCACGGGCAAAGGCGGAGTAGGCAAAACCACGTCCGCGGCGGCCACTGCCGTTCTCGCGGCCCGGGCCGGGGAGACGCTCGTCGTCTCGACCGACCCGGCGCACTCGCTCGCGGACGCGCTCGGTGTCCCCGTGGGCCCCGAGCCGACCCGGGTCGCCGACGGACTGCACGCCCAGCAGGTCGATCCGCAGGCGCGGTACGAGCAGTACTGGGGTGCGCTGCGCGGCTACCTCACCGCCGTGCTCCGCCACGGTGGCCTCTCGGGCGTCGCTGCCGAGGAGATCGTCGTCCCGCCCGGCCTGGACGATCTGTTCGCGCTGTTCGCGGTGCACGAGGAGGCCCGTTCCGGGCGGTGGGACACGGTCGTCGTCGACTGCGCGCCCACCGCGGAGACGCTGCGCCTGCTCACGCTTCCGGACGTGCTCGGCTGGTACACCGAGCGGCTCGCGCCGCTCCACCGCCGGTTGTCGGGCGTCGCGCGTCCGGTGCTCGGCCGCGAACTGCAGAACCTTCTTCCGGACGACGCCGTGGTGGCCGCGGTCACGCGGCTGCAGCTGGCTCTTGCCGACGTCCGAGAACTGCTGACCGATCCGGTGACCAGCGCGGTCCGGCTCGTGCTGACGCCGGAAGCCGTGGTGCTCGCGGAAGCGCGCCGCACGTTCACGGCGCTGGCGCTGCACGGGTTCGTCGTCGACGGCGTCGTGGTGAACCGGGTGATTCCCGACGGCGACGACCCCTGGCGGGCCGGCTGGGCCGCCGCGCAGCGGACCCAGCTGGCGGAAGCGGCCGAGAGCTTCGCCGGTGTGCCGCTGCGGACGGCGCCGTACCTGGCCACTGAGCCGGTCGGCGTCCCGGCGCTCGCGGAACTCGCGGAGGCGCTCTACGGCGACGACGACCCGGTGGCCGCCGTTCCGGTCGAACCACCGCTGCGCCTCGACGGAGACGCCGTGCTCTCGGTGGCCCTGCCGCTGGCCGACCGCTCCGAGGTCGCGCTGTCCCGCGTCGCCGACGATCTGATCCTCACGGTCGCCGGACGGCGTCAGCTGCTGGCCCTGCCGACGGTGCTGCGTCACCGGGCGGTCGCCGGCGCCCGGCTGCAGGACGGCCGCCTGGAAGTGAGGTTCGAGGCATGACAGTTCCTCCGCCCGGCCCGCTGGTCGACGAAGCCGTCAAGTTCGCCGAGGCGCTGCTGCAGCGCGTGCGCGGCGAGAGCGCTCCCGAACTGCCGCCGGAGCTCGTCGCCCGGTTCGGTGGCGCGGTCGCGGACGTCGCGGTCGCGGGTGCCGGCCTGCTGCAGGTCGTCGCCGAGGTGGCGCAGGAATGGGGACGGTCGGCGGCCGCGAAACCCGACGACGAGCCTCCCGTGGAGCGCATCGACATCGATTGACCGACTCGCCAAAGCCGGAGCGATGGGTGACCGCGCAGCGGCGTGCCATACGCTGCGCTGAAGCGTGACGCTGACCTGAAGGGTGCGTAGGTGTGGTGAGGGGCGCGTGAGCCTGACCGTCGGAGTCGACGTCGGAGGTACCAAGGTCCTGGCCGGAGTGGTGACTCCGGATGGGGAAGTGCTGGCCACGGTGCGGCGGCCTACCCCGAGTCAGGACGTCAACGACACCGCGCGCGTCATCGCCGAGGTCGTCCGCGAGCTCGACGAGGACTTCTCGATCGAGGCGGTCGGCGTCGGCGCAGCGGGCTGGATCGATGCATCCCGCTCGGTCGTGCTGCACGCGCCGAACCTCGCGTGGCGTCGTGAGCCGCTCCGCGACCGCATCCAGGAGCGCGTCGACCTGCCGGTCGTCGTCGAGAACGACGCGAACGCGGCTGCCTGGGCGGAGTACCGGTTCGGTGCGGGCCAGGACCAGCACCACCTGATCCTGATCACTGTCGGCACCGGCATCGGCGGCGGCGCGGTCGTCAACGGTGAGATCTACCGTGGGCACTTCGGCATGGCGGCCGAGTTCGGTCACGTCCGGGCCGTGCCGGACGGTCACCCGTGTGGCTGCGGTGCCAGTGGATGCTGGGAGCAGTACGCGAGCGGCAAGGCGCTGGTGCGGTTCGCGAAGCAGCGTGCGGGTGCGGACGCCTCCGCCGCCCGGGTGCTGCTGGAGATGGCCGGCGGCGAGGTCGGCAACATCGACGGCCCAATGGTGACCCGGGCCGCGCAGTCCGGCGACCCCGCGTCGATCGCGTCGTTCACCGAGCTCGGCGACTGGCTCGGCTGGGGCATGGCCGACCTGGTCTCCGGCTGGGACCCGCAGTGCATCATCCTCGGCGGCGGTGTCGCCGAGGCCGGTGACCTGATGTCGATCCCGGCCCGGGAGACCTACGCCAAGGTGACAGCGCTGCGCGGACGCACCGAGGTGGCGGAGGTACGGATCGCGGCGCTCGGCAACAAGGCCGGCCTGATCGGGGCAGCGGATCTGGCGCGTATTCGTTGACGGCCTGGTTGCGGGTCCTCGACTGGAACGTCCGGGGACTCCGTGACGACGTCGACGCGCTGGTGCGGACGGTGCGATCCGTCGAGCCGCACGTGGTCGTGGCGCAAGAAGCGCCCCGGGTGGTGCGCTGGCGGGCCCGGGCGGCGTCCCTGGCCCGCCGGTGTGGGCTGGTCGTCGTCCAGGGCGGCGCGTCCGGCAACCTGGTGCTGTCCTCGCTGGCGGTGACCGTGCGGGAGACCGCGGTCGTGCGGCTGCCGTTGACGCGGTTCCAGCATCCTCGGGCGGCCGTGGTGGTCCGCGGCGTGCTGGCCGGGGCGCCGTTCACAGTGGCCGGCGTCCACCTGGGACTGACCGAGCCCGAGCGGGTCGGGCACGTCCCTCCGCTGCTGCAGGCACTCGCCGGTGACGAGCCGGTCGTGCTCGCGGGTGACGTCAACGAGACCGCTGACGGCCCGGCCTGGCGTGCGTTGGCGTCGCAGCTGACCGACGCCGGTGCCGACGACCCGACGCCGACGTTCAGCACGCGGTCGCCGCGCCGCCGGATCGACGGGATCTTCGTCTCGCCCGGCGTCCCGGTGCGGAGCTATCGCGTCCTGACCACACCGGACGTTGCTCTGGCCAGCGACCATCGGCCGCTGGTAGCGGAGATCGGACTCACGCGCTGACGCGGGCGGCGGCGAGCCACCGCTCCAACGGAAGCGAGTTGCCGCGACGCACGGACTGACCGGCGTCGAGCAACACGGCGTCCGAAGTCTCGGCGAGTTTGGCGATCTCTCTGCGGGCCAGCAGCGCCTCGCGCTCCGGCTCTTCGAGCCACTCCGGGTCGTGCCCGGTGAGTACACACCAGAGAGCGAGCACCTGCTCGTGACGGGCCATCGTGACCACCTCCCACCGTTCACGGTGAGGGATGTTCGCTACGGGCTGCGAACCGCTACATGACCGTCCGGAAAAACTTCTCCCAACCGGGAACTCAGACCACGGCTCCGTCGTCCGGATCGTCGTCGTTCCAGCCGTCACGTAGACGCCACACCAGCGCGCCCGCGCCGCCGAGGATGCCGCAGAGCGAGAGCAACAGCCGGACGTGTTCGCTGAGTCCGAGCGTGTCGGAGCGGAACAGCAGCACCAGGCCGACCGCGATCGCCAGCAGCGCGCCGATGACGGGGGCGGACATCCGGGGAAGCGGCGGCGGGGGCGGGGGTTCGTAGCCCTCGTCCTCGTCGACCGGGAAGTCGCTCGGGGGAGCGTCGGTGCCGGTCAGCCGGTCGCGGCCGAGCGGACGCCCGATGAGGTCGCCAGGTGGGCGGACCAGCGCGGGCCCGCTGGACGCGCGACTCTCCGTGCCGGCGCTCCTGGTGGCATCACTCGTGGGGCCGGTGCCGCCGGTGCCGCTGCCGCTGTCGGGTTCTCCCGAAGGGTCCGGTGGGCGGTCTGCCGGAGGCTCGGTGGGCGGCGCTTCGGGTGCGCGGTCGGCCGGGGCGTCGGGGCGGACCGGCTGGTCGGCCGTGCCCGGCTTCCGGACGGGCAGCGGATCGGCCGTGGGGTCGCTCAGCGAGGGCGCTGCCGCGGTGCCGTCCGCGGCCGTTCCACCCTCGGACGGTTCGGATGGCGTACGGCGACGCGGCCGGTCGGGCGCTGCCGTCGCGTCGTAACCGGCGATGATGCGTTCCCATTCGACGTCGACATCGACTTCGACGGGGCGGGAGGTACCAGCGGGCTGGGTGCCGTCGGTGGGACGCGCAGCGTCGTCCTCCTGGACGGCTTCGAGCAGGCCACGCGCTTCGTCCAGCCGGTCGCGGTCGACCCAGAGCCGGTCGGTGGGACGGGCCGGCAGGGACGTCGACCGGACGACCGGGTTGAGGTCGGCGCTCGGCGCCAGGTATGCGGCGATACCGACGATGCCGAGGACGTCGAGCAGGTGCTCACCGATCCGCGGATCGACGTCGGCGAGCGCGACGAACTCCGTCGCGTCCAGGCCGTTGTCGCGCCGCCCCCGGTACGGACGCCCCGAGGTGCCACTCATCGGCTGCCTGCCGGTGACAGCAGTGACGCGACGAACTGCGCACTTCCCTCGAAGATCGTCGGTGCATCGTTGTCCAGCGTCGCCACGTGGTAACTCTCCCGCAACACAACTTCGGACTTCACGGCAGACCGGACTCCCGCCAGCAACTTCTCGCCGTTCGCCGGTTCGACGACGTGGTCCTCCAGGCTGCGGAACAGCCGTACCGGCGCGGTGACGCGGCCGAGGTCGGCGCTCACTGCCTTCCAGAGCTGAGACAACGACGCCGCGGCCTTGAGCGGGAGCCGGTCGTAGGCCAGCTCGTGCGCACCGGGCTTCTTGATGTCGTCGCTGATGCCGGGGAACGAGCCGAGGATGCGGCTGACCACCGGCAGGAGGGCGGCGTCCTTGCGCAGGGTGAGGTAGGAGGGGTTCACGAGCAGCAGGCCGACCGGCTCGGTGGCCTTCCCGGCGTGGACCTGGGCCAGCCGGGTGGCCAGGGTGCCGCCCATCGACAGGCCGCCGGCGACGACCGGCACTCCCCGGGCGTGCAACGACAGGTACTCGTCCTCGACGGCTTTGTACCAGTCGTGCCAGGTGGTGCGGTTCATGTCCTGCCAGCGGGTGCCGTGACCGGGCAGCAACGGGCACGAAACGGTGTAGCCGGCGGCACGGAGCGCCTCGCCCCACGGCCGGATCGACTGCGGGGTGCCGGTGAAGCCGTGGCTCAGCAGGACGGCCGCGGGCGCGTCCGGCCCAGCGTCGAAGAGGAATGGCTCTGCGCCCGGCAGCACGGACATTCCTCGCCTCCCCGAGAACTCGGCTCAGCAACCCGGTGCGGAGGGCGCGAGCGTCGGTTCCATCGTGACACGAGGCGGCGTCATCGGCCCCGCGTTCGGAGCACCTCAGCGAGATCGAGCGTGGTGAACGCCACTGTCGGGTAGACCGACGAGTGGGGCGGTGAGGGTACGCTCGACCGGCGCGGGTGACGAGGAGGAACGGTGTTTTACTGGGTGTGCAAATACATCCTGATTGGTCCGTTTCTCCGGCTTTTCTTCCGGCCGGTACTCGAGGGCGTGGAGAACATCCCCGCGTCCGGACCGGTCATTCTGGCCAGCAACCATCTCTCGTTCAGCGACTCGTTCTTCCTGCCGCTGATGGTGCCGCGGCGCATCGTCTTCCTGGCGAAAGCGGAGTACTTCACCGGAAAAGGCATCAAGGGTCTTTTCTCGCGGGTGTTCTTCAGCGCGGCCGGCTGCGTGCCGATCGACCGCACGTCCGGATCCGCGGCCGAGGCCGCGCTGATCACCGGCGCGCGCGTGCTCGGTGAGGGCCAGCCGCTGGGCATCTACCCGGAGGGCACCCGCTCTCCCGACGGCAAGCTGTACCGGGGCAAGACGGGCGTGGCCCGGCTCGCGCTGCAGACCGGGGTGCCGGTCGTGCCGGTGGCGATGCTCAACACCGACGAGGTGCAGCCGATCGGCCGCCTCGTCCCGAAGATCTTGCGGGTCCGGATGCGGGCCGGGAAGCCGCTGGACTTCTCCCGCTACGCGGGAATGGCCGGCAACCGGTTCGTGGAGCGGTCGGTGACCGACCAGATCATGTACGACCTGATGCAACTCTCCGGTCAGCAGTACAGCGACGTCTATGCTGCCTCCGTGAAGAACGGGTCCGACGCCGCGCGCCGTGCGCAGGAACCAGTTGCCGCCTGACCCGACGGCTGGTGACCGGCGCCCGGCCGGGTTCACCGTCGAGGTGTCCGGCTGGCGGGCGCTGGCAGCGTTCCGGTTCCTGACGCTGGTCTACGCGGTCGCGCTGAACCTGGACGACCTGGGCCGGGTGAGCAGTCCCGCCTGGTGCGTGGCGACGCTCGCGGTCATGGCGGCGTGGAGCGCCGTGGCCAGCTACTGCTACGCGCGTCCCCGGCTGCGCACGCCGGTGCTGCTCGTCGTCGACCTGGCCGTCACGCTCACCACCGTGCTGGCGACGCTGCTGGTCGAGACGCCCGAGCGGATCGCCGGTGGCGAGTTCACGGTGCCGACCGTGTGGGCCTCCACCGCGGTGATGGCGTGGGCGCTGCGTTGGGAGATCGTCGGGGGCCTGCTGGCCACGCTCGGGCTCGGCGTCGCGAACGTCGTCGTGGTCAGCGGTCAGCCGACCCGCGGAACCGTGCACAACATGATCCTGGTGCTGCTGGCCGCGATCGTCATCGGTTACGTCGCCGAGGTGCTCCGGCAGGTCGACCGGCTCATGGTCGACGCCTGGCAGGAACAGGGCGCGGTCGCCGAGCGCGACCGGCTGGCCCGGCACATCCACGACGGCGTGCTCCAGGTGCTGACACTGGTGAAGCGCCGGGGAGCCGCCCTGGACGGCGAGGGCCGGGAGTTGGCGGAGCTGGCCGGTCAGCAGGAATCCGCGTTGCGTGCGTTGATGACCGGCGGTTCGGCCACGCCGTCCGACGGGGTCGTGGACCTGACGGCGCTGGTGGCCCCGCTCGCGGCGTCGCCGGGAATCGAATTGGTGGCGCCGGCGGAGCCGGTGCTGCTGCCGGCGGACGCAGCCGGAGAGCTGGTGGCAGCGGTCGCCGCGGCGCTGCACAACGTCGCCGAGCACGCACCCGGCGCCCACGCCTGGGTCGCGATCGAGGACGAGCCCGACGCGGTGTCCGTGGTCATTCGTGACGACGGGCCCGGCATCCCGCCGGAGCGGCTCGCGGAGGCCGCGGCCGAGGGTCGACTGGGTGTGGTTCAGTCGATCCGCGGCCGGATCCGGGAGCTCGGCGGCACTGCCGTGATCACCAGTGCACCCGACGAAGGAACCGAGGTGGAGCTGAATGTCCCCCGTTAGGGTCATGGTCGTCGACGACCACCCCATGTGGCGGGACGCGGTGGCCCGCGACCTCGTGGACGCCGGCTTCGACGTGGTCGCGACCGCAGGCGACGGTGCGGCGGCGGTACGCATCGCGGCGGCGAGCCGTCCTTCGGTCGTCGTCATGGATCTGCAGTTGCCCGAGCTTTCCGGCGTGGAAGCGACAGCGCGGATCCTGGCCGCCGACCCGTCGTGCCGGGTACTGGTGCTCTCGGCCAGCGCGGAGCGGCCGGACGTACTGGAGGCGATCCGGGCCGGGGCCACGGGGTACCTGGTGAAGTCGGCGGGCGCCGGTGAGCTGATCGACGCCGTCACGCGCACCTCGCGCGGTGAGGCGGCGTTCACCGCGGGGCTGGCCGGCCTCGTGCTCGGTGAGTACCGGCGGCTCGCGGCGAGCCCGGAACCGGCTGCCGGCCCGGCGCTGACCAGCCGCGAGACCGAGGTGCTGCGGCTGGTGGCCCGGGGCTTGACCGCCAAGCAGGTCGCGACCCGGTTGAGCCTGTCGATCCGGACGGTGCAGAACCACCTGCAGAACGTCATGGACAAACTGCAGGTGCACAACCGTGCCGGGCTGGTGCGTTACGCGATCGAGGCGGGGCTCGACGACGGGTCCTGATCGGCCAGCGGCCCCGGGTCGTCCGGCACGTCGGGGCTGTCTAACGGATCAGTGGTCGCGAACCGCAGCAGCAGGCGGGCCCGGTTGCGCAGGCCGAACGTCGTCAGGCGGGTGGTGAGCTCCGGCACGGGCGCGACCTCGCCGGCCCTGGCGGCGCGCAGTGACCAGGCGGTGGCCAGCGCCGCGTCGGTGGCGTCGCCCATCCGCTCGTAGACCGAGGCCGCGACCGCGTGGTGCAGTGCCGCGGTACCGCGGTCGCCGTTGTGGGCGGCCTGGGCTCCGTTGACCACGGAGCGGGCGGCGCGTACCCAGAGCGTCTCGCGCGGTGCGCCGTCGAGGACGCCCTTCAGCCAGCCGGCGGACTCCTCGCCCTGCGCGCCGCACCGGACGCCGGTGAGCACAGCGGCGTGCGCGGCGGCGGCGAGCCACTCGCGGGGCGCCAGCGCTTCGGCGGAGTGTTCGGCCTCCAACCGGCGCAGCGCGATCGTGGCCTGCTCTGCCGAGCCGGTGACCGCGCGGTAGAGCGCGGCGTGGGCCAGCGCGTTGGCCATCGCCAGCCGGCTGCCGTGACGGGCGGCGGTCACGACGATCATCTCGGGGTTGAAGCCGGTGTCCTCGCCGCGGAGCGCCCGCAGCCAGGCCGCGAGCGTCCGCAGGTGCGCCCACTCGGCGTCCAGCGTCTCGTCGCCGGTGAACGCGGCGTCGGCGGAGGCCAGCGTCGCGTCCCAGTCGCCGTCGAAGTACGCGCGCATCGGCGTGTGGCCCGGGTGCGGGGCACCGCGGAAGCTCAGCGTCGTGGCCGCGGCCTCGTCGAGCAGCGCGAAGCTGCGCGCGATCTCGCCTTCCTCCTGTAGCGCGCTGGCCAGGTTCTCCGACGCTCGGCGCAGCGAGCGCAGGTGGTCGGTGCGGCTGCGGTCGACAGCGCGCTCGAGCAGCGTCAGCCCGGAGAGGTCGCCGGCCAGGTAACGGGCGGCGCCCTCGGTGATCTGCGCGTTCACCTCGAGCTCGGGCAGGCCGAGGCGTCGGGCCAGGTCACCCGCGGTCTTGGCGGCGGCGGTGGCCTCGTCTACCTCGTAGCTCATCATTCGCAGCCGGGCGAGCTCGGCGTGGGCCGCCGCACGCACCGGGCTCTCCTCACCGGCGCCGTACGGGGCCAGCGCCCGGTCGAGGTGGGCCAGCGCCGCGGTGCGGTCACCGCGGGCCCACGCGACCTGGCTGAGCAGGGTGCGGGCGGACGCTGCCGCGTCGCGGGCGCCCAGCACCTCGAGCTGGCTGGCGCACCGGGCGACGTCGACGGCACCCTGGAATTCGTCCGGAGATCCGGTGAAGCGAAGTTTCCACCGCAGTACCAGCGCGGACAGCCGGGAGACCTCGTCGTCCCTGGCCGCCGGGTGCTCGAGTGCTGCCAGCTCCTCGAGCGTCAGCGTGTTCGCGTCGTCCCAGAGCGCCAGCGCCTTGTCGAGCAGGTCGACGGCGGTGGGCGCGGCGTGCAGGCTGGCTGCACGCTCGGCGGCGGCCACCAGCGCGGTGCGGGCGGGCTGCAGGAACGGGCGGACGTCCATGTGCAGGGTGCGGGCGAGTTCCAGCGCGGCGACCCGGTGGTGCGCGACCGCGTCGACGGCCTCGGTGGTACGGCCGGTGACGTGGGATTGCAGCCAGCGGGCGGCGCGTTGGTGGCGCACGACGCGCAGCGCGCGGGGCTGACGGCGGTAGGCGAGGTCGCGGACGACCGCGTGGGAGAACGCCAGCGCCGGTTCGCCGGCCAGCACGTGACCGGTGGCCGGCCGGATGAAGGCCTTCGCGCGCAGCTCCGCCAGCAGCGTCTCGACCTCGTCGCGCGCCAGCTCGGCGACGGTGGCGACCGCACCGGGCCAGAACACTTCGCCGATGACCGCCGCGGCCTGCAACGCGCGCTGGGAGCGGGGTCCGAGCAGGTCGACGCGGCTGGCGACGACCGCGAGCACCGAGTCGGGCAGCGGGAGCGCCTCCTCGGTCTCGTCGCTGTGCTGGTCGGCGAGCATCCGGACGTACTCGTGGGCGTAGAGCGGCGTACCCGCGGCGAGCACGGTGAGGTGCTCGAGCGTCTCGTCGGGAATCGGCGAATCGCCGGAGAGCGCGCGGAACAGCGTCAGCGTGTCGTGCGGGTCGAGCGGTGGCAGCTCCACCAGGGCGTGCCGCGGGTGCGCGGCGTCGTACCAGGGGATCTGCCGGGTGGCCAGCAGCTCGGGCCGGGCCGTGCCGAGCACCAGCAGCGGTCCGTCGACGGTGTCGACGAGCTGCCGCAGGAAGTCCAGCAGCGGCGGCTCGGCCAGCGCGAGGTCCTCGATCACGATGACGAGGGGGCGCCGGGCCGCGAGCCGGGCGAAGAACATGCGCCAGGCGGCCTGCGCCTCGTCGGCCTCGACCGGGGGAGCGGTGTAGCCCACCAGCGGCGCCAGCGCGTCGACGACGCTCGTGCGCTCGGCGGTGGTGAGCAGGCCGTGCAGCGAGTCGACGACCTTGCGGCGGGCGGTGTCGGCGCTGTCGGACTCGAGTACCCCCGCGTACCCGGTGACGACCTCGGCGACCGCCGCGAACGGACCACCCTCGCCGCCGGCCAGGCAGCGTCCGCCGACCCAGCGGACGCCGACCGGCATCGCCTGCTCGGCGTGCCGGTTGAGCTCCCGGACCAGCCGGCTCTTGCCGACGCCGGCCGGGCCGACGACGGTGACCAGGCGCGGCGCCCGGTCGTCGACGGTCGCGCGGAGAAGCCCGGCGAGATGGTCGAGGTACGGGCCGCGGCCGACGAACGGGCCGTGGTCGCGGTGGCGGTCCCAGCGGCGCTGCACGAGCCGCAGCGGACGCCACACCGGCACCGGCCCGGCCTTGCCCTTGACCATGACCGGGGGCATCTCGGCGTACTCGACGTACTCGCGGCTGGCGCGCCAGGTGGCCGAGGAGACGACGATGCCACCGACCGGCGCGTGCGACTGCAGCCGGGAGGCGAGGTTGACGACGTCACCGGCGACCAGGGCCTGGCCGCCGTCGCGGATCGCGTCGAGGTCGACGACGACCTCGCCGGTGGCGATGCCGACGCGGGCGCGCAGCGGGCCGGACGGGCCGATGATTCGCCCGTCGAGGTCGGCCTGGAGCTCGAGGCCGACGCGCACCGCGCGGACGGCGTCGTCCTCCTGGGTGACCGGTGCGCCGAAGACGGCCATCACCGCGTCGCCGATGTACTTCTCGACGACGCCGCTGCGGCGACGGATCGCGCGCGCGACGGTGTCGAAGTAACGCTGCTGGAGGGCGCGGAGATCCTCCGGGTCGAGCCGCTCGCCGAGGTTGGTGAAGCCGGTGAGGTCGACGAACAGGATCGTCACGACCCGCCGTTCCTCGCGGGAGGCGACGCCGGGTACCGGCAGGCTGCGGGCGGCCGGATCGAGGTCGGCCGCGCAGTGCGGGCAGGTCTCGGCGGTCAGCTCCACGCCGGCGGTGCAGCTGGGGCATTTGCGGAGCAGCGCGGAGCCGCAGCGGCCGCAGAAGCGGTCGCCGGGGCGCCCGACCGCGGCGCAGCGTGCGCAGTGCGTATCGATGGGACGTTCACCCCCGCTCGCAACCTATTCCGTTACACCAAATCTGTCAGCGGTCGTGTATTTGCTGTGAATCGTCTCAGTGGCGTTGGCCGGGAGCCACCCATCCGACAAAGATCATCCGGTCGGAGCCTTTCTGAGTCGCCTACCGGACGCTCCGCTGACACGCCGGGGTGAGGCGTGACTACCGTGTGTGGCGACTTGAGCAGTGGGGTCCGGTGCGTCCGGTGAACCATGCCGGATGGAGGGGAATTCCCGCAATGCCCGGAATGTCGAGTATGGTCACCGTGACGTTGAAGACGGCGTGGACCGACTCCACGGGAATCGGCCACCCGCCGGGTTCGGCCGTCCGTGTTCCCGAGACGGTCCTGGACGAGTTGGTGTCCACCGGCGTGATCGTCACCGAACCGGTTGAGACGTGGGTCACCTGCGACTAGGTCATCCCCGCGCGGCGGCGGAGGGCCGGGATGTCGGTGACGACGATCTTGCGGCCCTCGGTGTGGAGCCAGCCGCGCGTCGCGAACGTTCCGAGTGCCTGGTTGACGCTCTGACGTGAACCGCCGGCCATCTCGGCGAGCTGCGTCTGGTTCAGGTCGATCGTCACGACCGGTGACCGGTTGTCGCCGACGAGGCGGATCAGCGTCTTCGCGACCCGGCCCGGCAGGTCCAGGAAGATGTGGTCGGACGTCTGGTCGGTCAGGCGCCGGATGAGTCCGCCGAACGAACGCATGACCCCGTCGAGGATCGGCGGCTGCGTGCGCACGAGCTCGAGGAACGCGCCCCGGGACAGCGCGAGGACGTGCGTCTCCTCCAGCGCCTCCGCCGACGCCGAGCGGCTTCCGCCGTCGAGCAGCGCCAACTCGCCCAGGACGCCGGGAGGCCGGACCACGTAGAGCAACGCGCGGTCACCGGTCGGGGCGGTGCGGAACACGGAGACGGCGCCGCGCCGTACCATGATCAGCGAATCACCGGGGTCCTTCTCCAGGAACAGCAACTGCCCACGCCGGTAGCTGCGCGGAACGGCCGCGGCAGCCACCCGGCTGCGCACGGCGGGCGCGAGGCCGGTGAAGAGATCGACTCCGGCCAGCGGGTCGTCGGCCTGCGGAGTGCCCGGCGTGGTCATCGCGGCCCTTTCGTTTGGGATCGTGGTCGCGTCGTCATCTGGCGACCCATGATGCCGTGTCGTGTCGGATGTCTGACAGCGGGATCGCCTGAAAGGCGATATGTGCGCTACGGACCCGCGCGTCGCTCGGACTGTCGGTGGGCCCGACTAGGCTTTCCACCGTGCCCGACCCGTCCACGTACCGCCCATCTCCGGGAACCATCCCGGAGTCTCCTGGTGTCTACCGTTTCCGGGATTCTCGGGGCACGGTCATCTATGTCGGTAAAGCGAAGAACCTCCGCAACCGTCTGAACTCGTACTTCGCCGATCCGGCCGGCCTCCACCCGCGTACCTATCAGATGGTCACGTCCGCGGCCAACGTCGACTGGGTCGTCGTCACCACCGAGGTGGAGGCGTTGCAGCTGGAGTACTCCTGGATCAAGGAGTACGACCCGCGCTTCAACGTCCGCTACCGCGACGACAAGAGCTACCCGAGCCTGGCGGTGACGCTCTACGAGGAGTACCCGCAGCTCCGGGTGATGCGCGGCCCGAAGAAGAAGGGCGTTCGGTACTTCGGCCCGTACGCGCACGCGTGGGCGATCCGCGAGACGCTCGACCTGCTGCTCCGGGTGTTCCCGGCCCGCACCTGCTCCAGCGGCGTGTTCAAGCGCGCCGGGCAGATCGGGCGGCCGTGCCTGCTCGGTTACATCGACAAGTGTTCGGCGCCGTGCGTCGGCCGGGTCTCGGCCGAGGAGCACCGGGAAATCGTCGAGGACTTCTGCGACTTCATGGCCGGCAAGACCGACCAGATGCTGCGCCGCCTCGAGCGCGAGATGCAGCGCGCCAGCGACGAGCTCGAGTTCGAACGGGCCGCCCGGCTGCGCGACGACATCGGGGCGCTGCGCCGGGCGATGGAGAAGCAGGCCGTCGTCTTCGGCGACGGCACCGACGCCGACGTGATCGCATTCGCCGACGATGGTCTGGAAGCCGCCGTGCAGGTGTTCCACGTCCGCGGCGGGCGGGTGCGTGGCCAGCGCGGCTGGGTCGTCGAGAAGGTGGAGGATCTCGGCGTCGGCGACCTGGTCGAGCAGTTCTGCCTGCAGATCTACGGCGGTGACGAGGTCAACGAGGCGGTGCCGCGGGAGGTGCTGGTCCCGGAGCTGCCGACCGACGCCAGGGTGCTGGAGGAGCTGCTCAGCGAGATGCGCGGTACCCGGGTGGCACTGCGGGTGCCGCAGCGCGGGGACAAGAAGACGCTGATGGAGACCGTCAAGCGCAATGCCGAGCAGGCGTTCACCCAGCACAAGCTGAAGCGAGCGAGCGATCTCACCGCGCGATCGAAGGCGCTCCAGGAGATCCAGGACGCGCTGCTGCTCGACGAGGCGCCGCTGCGGATCGAGTGTTACGACATCTCGCACGTGAGTGGCACGGACATCGTCGGCAGCATGGTGGTGTTCGAGGACGGGCTCGCGCGGAAGTCGGAGTACCGGCGGTTCGCGGTGCGCTCCGGGCCGGACGGGCCGCCCGACGACACGGCGTCGCTCGCGCAGGTGCTGCGCCGGCGCTTCAACCGCTACCTCGACGCCCACGCCGAATCCGGCGACCTTCCCGACGAGGACAAGGACGGGGACGACACGTCCGCCGATCGGGGTGTGCCGGTGGGGATCGATCCGAGCACGGGGCGGCCGCGGAAGTTCGCGTACCCGCCGAACCTCGTCGTCGTCGACGGTGGTGCGCCGCAGGTGGCGGCTGCCGCGCGGGTGCTCGCCGAGCTCGGGATCGACGACGTGGCGCTCTGTGGCCTCGCCAAGCGCCTCGAGGAGGTGTGGCTGCCCGGCGACGACTTCCCGCTCGTCCTGCCGCGCACCAGCGAGGGCCTGTACATGCTGCAGCGCGTCCGCGACGAGGCGCACCGCTTCGCGATCACCTATCACCGGCAGAAGCGCTCCAAGCGGATGACCGAGTCGGCCCTGGACGGGGTCCCGGGCCTCGGCGAGGCCCGGCGCAAGACGCTGCTGCGCCAGTTCGGGTCGCTGAAGCGGCTCAAGCAGGCCACCGCCGACGAACTCGTGTCCGTGCCCGGTATCGGCCGCCGCACGGCCGAGGCGATAGTCGCCGCCCTGGCCGGCGACGCCGCCCCGGCTGCCGGGGCGCCGCTGTCGGCGGACGCGGCGGAGGGCGTGCCGGCGGCTCGGACGGCTCCGGAGGCGTCCGATCGGCGACAAGCGCCCGGAATGTCTGGCGCGCGGGCTGCGGAAACTGGCGCCGACGCAGCAGAATCAGGGGTAACAACAACGCTGCGAGCTGGGGGACACGAAAACCGATGACGATCGGGGAACGGTCGCCGGACGCGGACGACCTCGGGGACGTGGACGGCATCGCCGCCGCACGCGCCGAGATGGACCTCGTGGTGGTCACCGGCTTGTCGGGGGCGGGCCGCAGCACGGTCGCCCGAGCGCTGGAGAACGTCGGCTACTACGTGGTCGACAACCTGCCGCAGACACTCATGGTCACGATGGCCGAACTCGCCTTCGCCTCCGGGGGAGCGGGTCGGCGCACCGCGATGACGCTCGACGTCCGCAGCCGGGCGTTCTCCACGGATCTGCTCGGCGCCGTGGCCGACCTGCGCACCCGGGGCTTCAATCCCCGGGTCGTGTTCGTCGACGCGTCCGACGACGTGCTGATCCGCCGCTTCGAGAGCGTGCGCCGCGCCCACCCGCTGCAAGGGGAGGGTCGGCTCGCCGACGGCATCGCCGCCGAGCGGGTGCTGCTCGCCAACGCGCGCGAACTCGCGGATGTGATCATCGACACCAGCCTGCTCAACGGCAACCAGCTCCGGGGCCGCATCGAGGAGTTGTTCGTCACTCCCGAGCGCACGCTCCACGTCACGACGCTGTCGTTCGGCTTCAAGTACGGGCTCCCGGCCGACGCCGACCTGGTCGTCGACATGCGCTGGCTCCCCAACCCCCACTGGGTGCCGGAGCTGCGGCCGTTCAGCGGCAAGGACCAGGCGGTCAGCGACTACGTGATGGCCCAGCCCGGTGCGGTCGAGTTCCTCGACCAGTACGCGGCGGTCGTCGCGATGGCCACTGACGGCTACAAACGCGAGGGCAAGCGTTACCTCACGATCGCCGTGGGGTGTACGGGCGGTAAGCACCGAAGTGTCGCCAGCGCCCTGGCACTGGCCGCGCGCCTGGAGGCCCGGGGCATCCCCACCACGGTGAGCCACCGGGACCTGGGCCGGGAGTGACCGCCGATGCGGAGCACGGTACCGTCCGCCTCCGCTACGCGTTGCAGGTGAAATTTGCAGTGCGGGGCACTAACGCCGCGAAGCGTTCCATCACGGACCTGCGGTGTTCCGGTGTTGTGCGGCAGATGGGAAGGCGAACGGCGTGATTGGGTCGGACACCGAGCGGCCTCCCCGAGTAGTGGCCTTCGGCGGTGGGCACGGGTTGTTCGCCTCGCTCAAAGCGCTCTGTCTGCTCGGGATCGAACCGACGGCCGTGGTGACGGTCGCCGACGACGGTGGCTCCAGCGGTCGGTTGCGCCGCGAATTCGGCGGAATTCCCCCGGGCGACCTGCGTCAGGCGCTGGTCGCGCTGGCCAACCCGGCTGATCCGGTGACCGCAGCGGTGTTCCAGCACCGCTTTCCCGGCAACGGAGAGCTGGGCGGGCACGCGATCGGAAACCTGATCCTCGCCGGGCTCAGCGACATCCTCGGCGGCACCGTGCAGGCGCTGGATCACGCGTCCCGCGTCCTGGGGTGCCGGGGGCGCGTGCTGCCGATGGCGTCCGAACCGCTCGACATCGAGGCCGACGTCGCCGGTGCGCTGGGCAACGTCATCACCGTCCACGGCCAGCACGAGGTCGCGACCACGAAGGGGCAGGTGCGGCGCGTCCGGGTCACCCCGGCGGACGCCCCGGCCTGCGAGGAAGCCGTCGAGGCCGTGAAGATGGCCGACGTGCTGGTGCTGGGCCCCGGATCCTGGTTCACGAGCGTTCTTCCGCACTTCCTGGTGCCAGAACTCGCCGACGCGATCGTCAGTTCGGCGGCTCAGCGGATCGTCGTCCTGAACCTCAGCACCGACGGCGAAACCAAGGGAATGCCGTTCGATGGCCACCTTTATGCCCTTGCTGAACACGCTCCGGCATTGAAAGTGGACGTCGTGCTGGCAGATCCACACATCGTCGGGGACCACACCGGTCTGTCGCGTGCGGCAGAATCTCTAGGGGGACGACTTGTCGTGGCGCCGGTAGCGGCGTCCGATGGAAGTCCGCGGCACGATCAGCAGGCTCTTGCCGGTGCACTCCGCGGAGTGCTCGGTACCGGCTGAAACCGGTCGGCTGGGGCCGCCGTTCGTGTCGTAACGGGGGCAGAGCGAGACGACTGGAGCAGCGCGATGGCGATGACGGCCGCGGTCAAGGACGAGTTGAGCCGGGTCGTGGTCACGAAACCCTGTTGCCGTAAATCGGAGATGGCAGCGCTGCTGAGATTCGCCGGTGGGCTGCACATCGTCGCCGGCCGGGTCGTGGTGGAGGCCGAGCTCGACACCGGCAACGCCGCCCGGCGGCTGCGGCAGAGCATCGCCGAGGTCTACGGCCACGGCAGCGAGGTGCACGTGCTGACCGCCGGTGGGCTGCGCAAGACCAGCCGCTACATCGTGCGGGTGGTGCGGGAGGGTGATTCGCTGGCCCGTCAAACCGGCCTTCTCGACGTCCGGGGACGCCCGGTGCGCGGGTTGCCGCCGCAGGTCGTGTCCGCGGCGGCGTGCTGCTCGGAAGCGGCGTGGCGAGGTGCGTTCCTCGCGCACGGCTCGCTCACCGAGCCCGGCCGCTCGGCCGCGCTGGAGATCACGTGCCCGGGTCCGGAGGCCGCGCTGGCGTTGGTCGGGGCCGCCCGGCGCATCGGCGTCACGGCCAAGGCGCGCGAGGTGCGTGGCGTCGACCGGGTCGTCGTCCGCGACGGGGACGCGATCGGCGCGCTGCTGACCCGCATCGGTGCCCACGCCAGTGTGCTGGCCTGGGAGGAACGGCGGATGCGCCGCGAGGTGCGGGCCACCGCCAATCGGCTGGCCAACTTCGACGACGCGAATCTGCGCCGGTCGGCACGGGCCGCGGTCGCGGCCGGTGCGCGGGTGGAGCGGGCGATGGAGATCCTCGGCGGAGACGCGCCGGAGCACCTGCTCGCGGCCGGCCGGCTGCGGCTGGCGCACGGCCAGGCATCGCTGGAGGAACTCGGTTCGCTGGCCGACCCGCCCCTGACGAAGGACGCTGTTGCCGGACGCATAAGGCGTCTGCTCGCCCTCGCCGACAAGCGCGCCCACGACACCGGCATTCCCGACACCGAGGCCAGCGTCACCCCGGAGATGCTCGCCCCCTGACCGTTCAGGTGGGCGGGCACTGCCAGCACGCGGCGGTTGTCGTCATCGGAGCGCGGTAGGCCGAGCGCTCCGACGGCGCCGGCCCGGTGGCCGGGGCTCAGTGGGCGGGGTGGCGGCGGGTGCGGCGGTAGAGGGCGACCATGGCGCCGATGGTCGCTGCGTTCGCGAACGCGGCGAGGGCGCAGGCGGCGTAGAACGTGACCGGGCCGAGCACCGAGTCGGGCGTGATCGCCAGGAGCGGCAGCGAGAACGGCAGCGTGACGAAGATGAGCCAGACGCCGGCCAGGTTGGCGTCGGGCTGGTCCCAGGTGAGGACGGTGACCGTGACGAACGCCGCGACCAGCGCGACGCCGATCAGGTAGGCGCGGGAGAACCAGTTGCCGAAGGCGAGCTGAAGGATTCGCATGCGTCTACTTTCGCCGGTAGCTTCTGCCCTGGCGTGAGTGCAAGTACTCAGAATCGGGCGGGTATTCGCTCCAGGATCCCGCCGGCGAAGACGTCGTAGAGCGGCAGCGTCTCCAGGTGCACGTAGCCGATGTGGCAGTCGCACACCGGCAGCGGACACGTCCGCGGGCGCAGCGCAGCCCGGTACGAGCCGTCGTACAGGTTCCCCAGAAGCGAGTCCACGAAGTGGCACCGCCGAACGCTCCCGTCGCCGCGCACCGACAGCACGGTGTCACCGGTGCGGCACGGCTGCCCGGCGGAGACGTGCGGCCGGACGCTGTAGGAGAACAGCGGATCGATCGCGGCCCAGACTCGCTCCTCACCCGGCGTGTAGACGTGTCCCTCGGCGGCGTTCACCCACAGGTAGACGTCCTCGGGTAACGCCTTCCGGAGCCACCGCGCGTCCTCGTAGTGCGCGGGCAGCCCCACGATGCCGACCGAGAACCGGACACCCCGGGACCGCAGCGTCTCGCAGCGCGCCAGGAAGTTGCCCTTCGCGATCTGCGTCGGGTGGTATGTGGCCCACAGCGCGAGACGCTCGAAGTCCGCGTCGGCCATCCACCCGAACTTCGCCGACAGGTTCGTCTGGATCGCCACCGTACCGACGTGCGGAAGCTGGGACAGGTCGGCCAGCGCCCGCTGGTACCACGTCCGCGTCAGGCCTTCGCCCCACGGCGTGAACAGCACCGAGAGCCGGTCGCCGTCAGGGTTGCGGGTCACCCAGTCGGTGAACCGCTCGAGCGCTTCCCGGTCGGCTCTCAACGTCGCCGGGCTGTCACGACGCTTGGCGAACGGGCAGTACGCGCAGTCGTAGTTGCAGCTCGCGAGCGGGCCGCGGTACAGGAGCGAGAGGTCCATCAGCGCATCACATGCTCTTCCATCGCGGCCCGCACCGCGCTCGACACCAGCCACGGGCCGATCGCATCGGCGCGTTCCAACCCGTCGTCGGTGAGCGCGACGAGAGTGGCGTCCCGCGTGAGCCATCCCCGCTCGGCGAGCTGGGAGAGCTGCGGGAAGTCGGTGTCGACAGAGGTCCCGAACCGGGCTCCGTAGTCGGCGGGCACCAGGCCCTCGGAGCGCAGCAGCGACTTCACCAGCCAGCGTCGCCGTTGTTCGGCGTCGTCGAGGTGGTACCCGACCTCGGCGTGGTCGAAGTCCGACGCCGGGCGGGCGAGGTAGTCGTCGATGATCGCCCGGACCTGGCCGATGCCGACCGCGTAGTCGAACGAGTAGTGGAGGTCGGTGGTGTACGAGCGGGCGCCGCAGCCGAGCCCGACCATGCCGTCGTCCTGGCAGTGGTAGTCGGTGGGGTCGTCGTCGGCGGGTCGTCGGAAGTGCCGGAGCGAGAGTTGTCGGTAGCCCGCGGCGCGGAGCCGGTCCCGACCCTGCCGGTAGAGCGCGAGGCGCTGGGCGTCCCAGGCCGGATCGCTTCCGTCCGGGCTGCGTCGCCCCAACCCCGTGAGCGGCCGGACGTAGAGCGGGTAGAGGAAGACCTCCTCCGGCGCCCACTCCAGCGCCGTGGCCAGCGAGTACTCCCAGCTCCGCTCGGTCTGCCCGTCGATGCCGTAGATCAGGTCGACGTTGAGTTCCGGGATGCCCGAGGCGCGGATCGCGTCGAGCGCACGATCGACCTCCGCGCGCTTCTGCGGACGCCCGGCCGCGTGGGCCTCGGCGTCGAGGAAGCTCTGCACACCGATGCTGACCCGGGTGGTGCCGCGCTCGGCGAGCACCGCCAGCCGGTCCGGCGTCGCGGTGGCCGGGGAGGTCTCGACGGCGGTGGGGACCGCCCCGCGGCCGAACGCGTCGAGCAGGTCGAACAGCTCGGTCAGCTCCGACGCGGTGAGGTAGGTCGGCGTGCCCCCGCCGACAGCGGCCTGCGCGACGGTCACCGGCCCCAGTGCGTCGGCCACCCGCCGGGTTTGCACCCGGAGCTGGGCGAGATACGCGCTGACCTGTTCGGCCGGTGGGTTGGCGCGGGTGAACAGGTTGCAGAATCCGCAGCGCATCTCGCAGAACGGCAGATGGGCGTAGAGGAACAGCGCGTCGGTGGGCTCGGCGCCCCAGACCTCGCCCAGCGCCGGGCGCGGCCGGAGCGGTCGGTAGGCGGTCTTGTGCGGGTAGGCGTAGAGGTAGCCCTGGTAGGGCGAGCCGTCGAGCGTCACGGGAGCACCACCTCCGCGTACGGCACGGTCCAGACCACCTCGTGGGCGACGCGGTGTCCGGTGTGGCCGCCCTCGCCGTAGGCCGTTCCGTGGTCGGACGTCAGGATCGCGGCCACCGAGCGGTTGCGGCCGGTGACCGCGTCGAACAGCCGGGGCAGGTGCGCGTCGACGTACTCCAGCGCGGCCGCGTGGGTCTCCCGCGAGTCGTGCCCGGCGCCCGACACGTAGTGCCGGTTGGGCTGGTGCACCGCGGCGACGTTGACGAAGAGGAACAGCGGTCGGTCACGATCGAGCTCCGCGGTGACCGTTTCGATCCGGTCGAGCTGGGCCTCGAAGCAGGCGGGGTTCGTCACGCCGAACGCGGGCTCCCAGTGCGCTTCGGCGAACAGCCCGGGCAGCACCCGGCCCAGCGCGGATTCCGGATTGAAGAAGCCGACGCCCCCGACGCACACCGTTCGGTAGCCGACGTCCCGGAGGGCGGTGACGAGGTCCGGGGCGTCGAACACCCAGGTGTCGTCGGTGGTGGATTCGCTGCCGGGGAACGCGGCGGCGAACCGGCGGGGGTGGGGGCCCGGTGTCGTCGGCGTCGGGAGGAAGCCGGCGAAGAAGGCCTGGTGAGCGGCGTAGGTGAAGCTTGCCGGGGTGTGGCGACGTTCCCACTGTCCGCCGGGGAGCACGTTCGCCAGGTTCGGGGTGCGACCGGCGGCGGCGAGTTCAGCCGCGACGTCGTACCGGAGCGTGTCGAACGTGACGAAGAGTAGGTCGTGCGTCCCGATCAGCCCTTTCATACCGGCACACCCAGCGCGGCGACCTGAGCCTCGTAGGTGCTGCGGCCGTGCTCGTCGAGGACGCCGGGCAGCAGGTCGCCGAACGCGTTGACCTCGGCCACCGCGTGGGTGCGCTTGTCCACACCGATCATCAGATCGACGCCGACGTGCGGGCTGCCCGGGAACACCGCCGCTGCCGCGACGCACGTGGCGAGCGCCGACTCGTACGCCGCCGGGCCGACCAGCGCGCGCACCGCTCCGACGTCACCGCGGGCGTTGCCGAGGTGGAGGTTGGTCAGCGGAGTGCGGCTGGTGCGCACCACGACGTGCCCCGGACGCCCGGCCACCACGAGCACACGCAGGTCGAACGAGCGCCCGCCGATCGACGCCTTGGGGAACCACCGCTCGACGTGCAGGCCGTCGGGAGCCAGTGCGTCGACGATCGTCGCGACCGAACGCTCGTCGGTGTACCGGCGCACCCGCAGGGAGTTGTACAGCCGCCCGTCGTCGGCGAGCTCCACCGACGTCGTGGCCGACAGCCGCCCGCGCCCGACCTGCAGTGCGATCACCCCGGACGCCGACGAGCCGTGCGCCGGCTTCGCGAACACCCGGGCATGTCCCGCCGCGCGCATCGCCGCCCGCAACTCGTCGTACCCACCGATCGAACCGCCCGGCGCGGCTCGGACGTCCCGGGAGGTGGCGGGAAGGGCGTCGGGCACTGGGACACCGGCCGCTCGGAGCCGCGCGTGGGCGACCCGTTTGTCGAACAGGACTGCGATCTCCCCGATGTCGTGGAGCAGTGTGGCGCCGGCCGCGTCCGCCGCCGCCTCGATCCGCCCCAGCGCGGCCCGGAACCCCCGGTACCAGGCCGCCCCGCCGTGGATCTCGCCGAAGACCGCGGGCCGGTCGGCACCCCGCAGCAGCCGATCGACCTCGGCGTCCTCACCGGAGGAGTCGATCCGCACCAACGCACCCGCGGGAACCGTCACCGGGCCGGCCGCGACCGCGCGCCACGGCAGCACCTCGACGTCGTGCCCGACCGCACGCGCCGCCGCGCCGAACATCGTCGCCCGGCGGTTCTCGGGATTGCCGACCACCACGATCATCATTCGCCGACCGCGACGTACCGCTCGTCTTCGGCTTCTTCGAACTGCGATTCGGAGGTGTCGATCCGGACGTCCGGCAGTGCGGTGCCCAGGCGCTCCAGTCCTTCCTCGCCGAACCAGAGCTCGAGGTGCTCCAGCGCGGGAAAGTCACTGGCGGCGACCGCCCGGGCCACCCCGGCCGGCAGGCCGCCCGTCTCGAACGCGAGCTCGCGGAGCGCGGTGTGCGTCACTGGTTGCATCTCCAGATTCTTCGAGCCGCGCACACGGAGCACTTCCAGCTTGGGGAAGGCGGCGAACAGCGGCGTGATGTCGCAGTGCTCGATCCAGGAGATCTCGCACTCGTCGGGCGTCATGTCGGCGAGAAATAGCGCCCGCAGGTCAGGCATTCGGTCGGCCAGCTCGGCGATCTCCGCGATCGGAGGCGCGGATTCGGCCGGATCTCCCCAGTTGCCGATCACCAGCGCCTGGATCGGCAAGCGGTCGATCAGCGTCGATTTCGGGGCCGATTCGCGGCGGACCGTAGCAAGCCCGACCGACAACTCGGTGAACACGAATCACTCGCCGACGGCGACGTACCGGTAGCGTTCGTTGAGCTGCGAATCCTCCGTGTCGAGCACGACGCCCGGCAGCGCGGCGGCCAGCTGGGCGAGCATCTCGTCGCTGACCAGATGGTGGTGCAGGTCGAGCCGCTCCAGCCCGGTGAGGGACTGCCCGGCCAGCAGCGCCGTCACGCCGGCGTCGCTCAGCAGCCCGAGAGACAGGTCGAGCGTCGTCAGGCGCGGCACGACCGGGGCCTGGGCGAGCGCGGCCGCGACGTCGTCGGCGATCTCGGCGTTGCGCAGCCCCAGGTGACGCAGTGCCGGGAGACGTTCACCGGACAGGATCCCGGCGAGATCCTCGACGCTGGTGTCGCCGCCGTAGTTCGGGGTGCCGAGCCACACCTCGAGGTGGCGGAGGGCCGGGAAGTCGCTCGCGCCGACGTCCCGCACCACCTGTGGCGGCAATCCGCCCGACTCGAAGGCGAGCTCGCGGAGCGTCTCGTGGCGCACGGTCCCCAGCTGCAGTGACTCGCTGCCCCTGATACGCAGTACCTCCAGGGAGGGGATTGCTGCGAGCAGCGGAGCGACGTCGCCGAGCTGGATCCAGGAGATCTCGCACTCCTCGTACGTCATCTCGCCGAGGAACAGCGCTCGGAGCTCCGGCAACCGCGGCGCCGCCGCGACGATGTCACCGATCGGTGCAGGGTTCTCGTAGCAATCGCCCCAGTCGCCGATGACCAGCGCCTCGACCGGATGCCGACCGATCAGTTCGTTGAGCTGGCGGACGAACTCACCGCGCGGCGCATCGAAGCCCGGGGAGATCCGCCAGGCCACCGATGTCTCGACCGGCTCACCGTCACCGGGCCACTCCCGTACCGGCAGCCCCGCGAACGTACTCACGTTCTCGTTGATCGTCACGCGCCGGACGCTAGCAATCCTGACCGACAGTTCGTTGCGGCTGTCCACAGGCCCGATCTGTCGCCGAAACTGTCGAATGCCCTTAACCAACGACGCTGTCGATTGGGATTGTGTGATGCAGGGCGCAACGTTGTCCCTGGACGACCGCCCGGTTCTGGCGGACGGTGTTATGGAGCGAGGGAGACCTGAATGAACGTGGCAGTGGTGGCCGGCAACCCCAAGCCGCAGTCGCGCACCCTCGACGCCGCGACCCGGGTGGCCCGCGAGCTGACCGGCCAGGAGCCCGACACCGTCGTGGACGTCATCACGCTCGGTGCCGGCCTGCTCGGCTGGGGTGACGCCGGGGTGGCCGCCGCTGTCGAGTCGGTGCGCTCGGCCGACGTCGCAGTGTTCGCCAGCCCCACGTTCAAAGCCACCTACACCGGCGTCCTCAAGCTGTTCCTCGACCAGTTCGCCACCGCCGAGGGGCTGGCCGGTGTCGTCGCCGTGCCGGTGATGCTCGGTGCTGGGCCCGGGCACGCGATGGCGCCCGACCTGCTGCTCAAGCCGGTACTCGTCGAGTTGGGTGCGTCCTGCCCGACGCCCGGCCTCTACCTGATCGACTCCACCTACACCGACAGCTCGGCGATCGCCGACTACGCGAAGCGGTGGGCGGGCGCGGTCGCCGGAACCGCATCAGGGCTGCGATGAGGACTGTCGCCGACGCGGCGCCCCGCGAACTCCGCGACGTCTACGGGGCGTTTCCCAGCGGTGTCGTCGGGCTCTGCGCGCTGGTCGAGGGCGTGCCGGTCGGCATGGCTGCCAGCAGCTTCGTCGCGGTGTCGCTCGAGCCGCCGTTGGTGGCGGTGTGCGTCCAGAAGACGTCGACGACCTGGCCGCGGCTCCGGAGCCTGCCACGCCTCGGCGTGAGCGTGCTGGGGGAGTCGCACGACCTGGCCGCCAAGCGGCTGGCCGCGAAGACCGGTGACCGGTTCGAAGGCCTGTCGATCGGCACCACCGACGGTGGGGCGGTGCTCATCGAGGGAGCCAGCGCGTGGCTCGAGTGCACTGTCGACCGCGAGGTGCCGGCCGGTGACCACGACATCGTCCTGCTGCGGATCGAGACGTTCGAGTACGAACCCGCTGTTGCGCCGCTGGTTTTCCACTCCAGCGGATTCCGGCGCCTGTCTGCCTGAAACCACTGGTGCCTGGTGGCACTGCCGCGTGACGCTACTGTCCGTCAGGTAACCCAGGGCTAGTCTTGTCACCTACTGTTGCGGCGTGGTTGTGGACTCCTATCGGCTCGGCATCGACTTCGGAACGTCCAGCACGGTTGCCGCGCTGGTCGGTGCGGACGGAAGGGTGCGCCCGCTTCTGTTCGACTCGTCCCCTTTGCTCTCTTCCGCCGTGTTCGTCGGCCCCGACGGGGTTCCGTTGACCGGTGCCGACGCCGAGCGCGCCGGGCTCTCGTTCGCGGCCGGACTGGAGCCCAACCCCAAGCGCCGGATCGACGACGGCACGCTCTGGCTGGGCGAACGGGAGATCGGCGTCGTCGATCTGATCGGTGTCGTGTTGCGTCGGGTCGCCGAGGAGGCCTATCGGGTGACCGGCCGGCGGCCCGCCGGGGTCGTTCTCACGCATCCGGCGGCGTGGCGGCAGACGCGGCTGGGGTCGCTGGCGTCCGCGGCCGCTGGGGCGGGGCTCGGTGAGGTGCGGTTCGTGCCGGAACCGGTGGCCGCTGCGGCGTACTTCGCCCGGGTGCTGGGGCACACGTTGCCTGCCGATCGCTGTCTCGTCGTCTACGACTTCGGCGCGGGGACGTTCGACGTCAGCGTCGTGCGGCCGGTCGGGCCCGGGTTCGAGGTCGTCGCCTCGGCCGGGTTGCCGGACGTGGGAGGGTTGGATCTGGACGCCGCTGTCGTTGCGCACGCCCGTGCGCTGACCGGTGGGGCCACTGACGCGTGGGCGCGTCTGGACTGGCCGCAGACGCCGGCCGACCAGCAGGCGCGGTACGCGTTGTGGCGAGCCGCGAAAGCGGCGAAAGAGCAGCTTTCGCGGCATCCGGCGACGGACCTGCACGTGCCGTTGGTCGGCTCTGACGTGCGGTTGACTCGCGAGGAGTTCGAGAAGCTCGCATCGCCGCTGCTGGACCGGACGTCGTCGTTGACGTTGGGGGTGCTGCGGGAGGCCCGGGTCGCGCCGGAGCAGGTCGGGGGTGTGTTCCTGGTCGGGGGCTCGTCGCGGATTCCGCTCGCGGCCACCCTGTTGCACCGGACGCTGCGCATCGCGCCCACCGCCCTCGACTACCCCGAACTCGTCGTCGCCGAAGGCAGCCTCCACGCCGTAGACGCGATCCCGACCGAGGCCCCACCCCCACCCCAGCCAGTCCCACCCGGCGCGGGCGCGCCCGCGCCGGGCGCCTACGGCGGCCGCGCCCCGGTCAGCAGCCCCGTATCCGGCGGCCCCGTCCCGACCGCGCAGTACACGGCCCCGTTATCCCCACCCGTCACTGGCGCATACGCCCAGGGTGCGGCAGCGCCCGCCCACGGCCCGCGTGCGCACGGCGCTGCCGCGCACGGCGGCCCCGGTGCGCACGGCGGTCCGCCGTCCTCCCGTGGGGGCGGGAAGGGAAAGCGGCTCGCGGTGGGGATCGGTGGAGTGGCGGTGCTGGTGGTGGTCGCGGTCGTGGCGACGCTGCTCGTGCTGCGGCCGTGGACGCAGAAACCGATCACCGGCGCCACGTACGTCGAAACCCTCGAGGGCCACACCGACGACGTCACAGCTGTCGCGTTCAGCGGCCCGGACGGCAACCTGCTCGCCAGCGCCAGCGACGACGACACGATCCGCTTCTGGAACGTCGAGGACGCCAAGAAGGACGGGCGCGACCTGACTGGCTTCACGCTTTCGCCGGAAAGGCTCGAGTTCAACCCCGACGGCAGCCGCCTGCTCACGCTGTCGGGCAGCTACGTCCAGATCTGGGACACCGCGGCCCGCCGCGGCGCATTCGACACCATCAACGAACTCGACACCGCGAGCGGCCTGCAGAGCCCCGGCTCGCTCCTCGACGTCACCTTCGTCAACGACGGCAAACAGGTCCAGGCCGCGTTCACCTACGGGTCGGTCGTCACCTGGAACACCTCCGACGGCAAGCGGGCCGGCACGTACCCGACCATCGCCGGTCCGGACAAGCTGTTCTCCGAGGTCGCGTCCAGCCCCGACGGAACGCGCCTCGCCACCGTCGCCAGCAAGGACGGGTTGCGCCTGTACGACGTCAAGAAGAAATCTTTGGTGGGCGGCGAACTGAAGACCCCGGACGACATCGGTTCGTTCGACAACCTGACCTTCAGCCCGGACGGCACGAAGCTCGCCGTCTCCAGCTCCTACGACGTGTTCGTGTTCGACCTCGACACCGGCAAGATCGTCGACACCGTCGAAGGCCACACGGCCTCGATCAACACGATCGCGTTCAGCCCCGACGGCAAGGTCCTCGCGTCGTCAGGGAACGACAACCGGATCCTGCTGTGGGACCTCGACGGCGACCGTCAGATCGGCGCGCCGGTGAAACGGGCGGCCAAGACCGGCACCTGGATCACCGGGCTCGCGTTCAGTGCGGACGGTGAACATTTGGCGAGCTCGAGCACGGACAAGACGGTCATTCTCTGGAAAATCACCCGTGAATAGTCGCATCGGTACGGAACATCGGCGCTGAATCGATTCGGCGGGACCGGTACGATGTGAGCCGCAGCTCCTCGATAGGCTCGACGTCGAGAACGACGTCTCGTCGCCGGTCGGGGGCTTACGGATCGCGGCCGTCCGAGGGGACGAAAGAGCCGCAATCACACATCGGCGAGGGAGTACGCGTGACCATCCGGGTAGGCATCAACGGGTTCGGACGTATCGGGCGCAACTTCTTCCGTGCCGCCCTGTCGTCGGGCGCCGACATCCAGGTCGTCGGGGTCAACGACCTCACCGACAACGCCACGCTGGCGCACCTGCTCAAGTACGACAGCATCCTGGGCCGGCTGCCCCACGAGGTGAAGGCCTCGGCGGACGAGATCTCGGTCGGCGGCCAGACGATCAAGGCCCTCGAGGAGCGCGACCCGGCCAAGCTGCCGTGGGGCGACCTCGGCGCGGACGTCGTCATCGAGTCGACCGGATTCTTCACCGACGCCACCAAGGCCAAGGCGCACATCGACGGCGGCGCGAAGAAGGTCATCATCTCGGCGCCGGCCAAGAACGAAGACGTCACCGTCGTCATGGGTGTCAACCACACCGACTACGACCCGGCGACGCACAACATCATCTCGAACGCGTCGTGCACCACGAACTGCCTCGGCCCGCTGGCCAAGGTGCTCAACGACGAGTTCGGCATCGTCAAGGGTCTGATGACCACGGTGCACGCCTACACGCAGGACCAGAACCTGCAGGACGGCCCGCACAAGGACCTGCGCCGCGCACGCGCCGCCGCGCTGAACGTCGTTCCCACCAGCACCGGTGCGGCCAAGGCCATCGGCCTGGTGCTGCCGGAGCTCAAGGGCAAGCTCGACGGTTACGCGCTGCGCGTGCCGATCCCGACCGGTTCGGCCACTGACCTCACGGTCGAGCTCGGCCGCGACGCCACGGTCGAGGAGATCAACGCCGCCTACCAGGCCGCCGCGAACGGCCCGCTGAAGGGCTACCTGTCCTACAACAGCGACCCGATCGTGTCGTCGGACATCGTCACGGACCCGGCGTCCTGCATCTACGACGCGCCGCTGACCAAGGTCATCGGCAACCAGGCCAAGGTCGTCGGCTGGTACGACAACGAGTGGGGCTACTCCAACCGCCTCGTCGACCTGGTCAACTACATCGGGAAGACCCTCTGACGTGAAGTCTCTCGACGACCTGCTCGCCGAGGGCGTTGCCGGTCGGCGCGTCCTGGTACGCGCCGACCTGAACGTCCCGCTCGACGGGCAGAAGATCACCGACGACGGCCGCATCCGCGCGGTGCTGCCGACGATCACCGCGCTCCGCGACGCCGGCGCGAAGGTGGTCGTGTTCTCCCACCTCGGCCGCCCGAAGGGTGCGCCGGACCCGAAGTACTCGCTGGAACCGGTCGCGCAGCGGCTGGACGAGCTGCTGGGCGCCCCGGTGACGTTCGCGACCGACACCGTCGGGCCCCAGGCCCAGGAGGCCGTCGCCGGCCTCGGCGACGGCGGCGTCGTGCTGCTGGAGAACCTCCGGTTCAACGCCGGGGAGACCAGCAAGGACGACGCCGAGCGCCGTGCGTTCGCGACGGAGCTGAGCCACTTCGCCGGCCAGGACGGCGCCTACGTGGACGACGCGTTCGGCGCCGTGCACCGCAAGCACGCCAGCGTCCACGACCTGGCCGAGCTGCTGCCGGCGTACGCCGGTGGCCTGGTGCGGCGCGAGCTCGAGGTGCTGCGGACGCTGACCGGCACGCCGGAGCGTCCGTACGTCGTCGTGCTCGGTGGCAGCAAGGTCTCCGACAAGCTCGGGGTCATCGACGCGCTGCTGCCGAAGGTCGACACGCTGCTCATCGGCGGCGGGATGTGCTTCACGTTCCTGGCCGCCCAGGGCCACGGCGTGGGTGACTCGCTGCTCGAGCAGGAGATGATCGACACCTGCCGCCGGCTGCTCGCCGAGGGTGGCGACAAGATCGTGCTGCCCACCGACGTCGTGCTCGCCGACGACTTCAGCGCGGACGCCAACACCAAGGTCGTTCCGGCCGACAAGCTCGAAGACGGCTGGAAGGGCCTGGACATCGGCCCGGAGTCCGTGCGTTTGTTCGCTGACAAGCTGGCCGGCGCGAAGACGGTGTTCTGGAACGGCCCGATGGGCGTGTTCGAGCTCGCTCCGTTCGCCGAGGGCACCCGCGGGGTGGCCGAAGCGGTCGCCTCCGTCGACGGCCTCACGATCGTCGGTGGTGGCGACTCCGCCGCCGCGGTCCGTCAGCTCGGCATCGACGAAGCGCGCTTCGGTCACATCTCGACCGGTGGCGGTGCCTCGCTGGAGTTCCTCGAGGGCAAGGAACTGCCCGGCGTCGCCGCACTCGAAAGGGCCTGACTGATGGCGAAGAAGGTCACTTTCGACAGGCGTCCGCTGATCGCGGGCAACTGGAAGATGAACCTGAACCACCTCGAGGCGATCTCGCTCACCCAGAAGGTGGCGATCAGCCTCACCGAAGAGCAGCTCGCCCTCGTCGAGGTCGCGGTCATCCCGCCGTTCACCGATCTGCGTAGCGTCCAGACGCTCGTCGACGGCGACAAGCTGCTCATCGTCTACGGTGCGCAGGATCTGTCGCAGTACGACAGCGGGGCGTACACCGGGGACATCTCCGGTGCGATGCTCGCGAAGCTCGGCTGCACGTACGTGGTGATCGGCCACTCCGAGCGGCGCGAGTACCACAACGAGGACGACGCGCTGGTCAACGCGAAGGTCAAGGCCGCGTTCAAGCACGGGATCACGCCGATCCTGTGCGTGGGCGAGGGTCTGGGAGTGCGGGAGGAAGCCCAGCACGTGTCGCACTGCACGTCGCAGCTCGACGCGGCGCTGGCGAAGATCACCGCCGAGCAGGTCAAGGACATCGTCATCGCGTACGAGCCGGTCTGGGCGATCGGCACCGGCAAGGTGGCGACGCCGGAGGACGCGCAGGAAGTCTGCGGCGCGATCCGGGCACGGCTGGCCGAAAAGTACTCGCAGGAGATCGCGGACGGCATCCGGATCCTCTACGGCGGCTCGGTCAAGGCGAAGAACGTCGCCGCGATCATGGCGCAGCCCGATGTGGACGGTGCGCTGGTGGGTGGCGCGAGCATCGACGCGGACGAGTTCGCGACGATCGCCCGCTTCCCCGAGCACGCGACCGCAAGCTGAGCAGTACATTCGAATCGGCCGGGGGCTCGCCCCCGGCCGATTCGTCTCTGGTGATTGTCGTCGCCGGCGGTGAGGCGCCTGTGGCCGCCGCGCTGGACGGGCTGCCTGCCGACGCGTTCGTGGTGGCCGCCGACTCGGGGGTGGACGGGGCCCACGGCATCGGGTTGCGGGTCGGGCTCGCGATCGGGGACTTCGATTCCGCGTCGGAGGGGGCCGCCGACCGCGTCCTCGCGGAGGGCGGCCGCGTCGAGCGGTACCCCGCGAAAAAGGACGCCACCGACCTGGAGTTGGCGCTGGACGCCGCGCTGGCTCGCACTCCGTCGCGGATCGTCGTGCTCGGCGGCGCCGGCGGCCGGTTCGACCACTGGCTCGCTGTCGCGTTCCTGCTCGCGTCCCCGCTGTACGAGGGCGTGGCGATCCAGGCCCGCTGGGCCGAGGCGACGGCGACGGTGGTGCGGGAGCCAGTCACTCTGACCGGGCACCCCGGCGACATCCTGACGCTTCTCCCGGTACACGGCCCGGCCCTCGGCGTGAGCGCCGAGGGCGTCGAGTGGCCGCTCCACGACGAAGACCTCGCCCCCGGCACGACCCGCGGCGTCTCCAACGTGCTGACCGGCACGGCTGCCCGTGTGGGCGTCCGCGCCGGAACGGTCCTCGCCATCCAGCCGTGAACGTTCTGGTGGGTCATAGCCCACCAGAACGTTCAGGCCTCAGCCGGTTTCGCCGCGGACCGAGTAGGCGCTGAGGCGGTCGATCGCCAGGGTGGTTGCCGATACGGCCAGCACTGCCGTGGCCAGGACCGCGTAGAGCGCGCTCAAGTTCGCGGTCACCAGGTCGGTCGCCGCTATGCGGTCACCCACCGCAACCGCGAACTGCCGGATCGAGAGCCACCGCACCCCGGACAGGATGCTGACCAGTGTCCCCTCCCAGATCACCAGGTACCCCAGCGCGATCAGCACCGGTCGGCGGCTGACGACGCTCAGCGCCACGAACAGGGTGCTGTACGCGACCGCACCGACGAACGCACCGACCGCCAGTCCGACGCCGAGCCGCACCGAGTCCACGATCACGCCCGCGATGAACATCGGCACCGCTGTCGTCACCGTGGTGATCGCGATCGCGACGCCGAGCTTCGTCAGCACGATGCGGCCGCGTGACACCGGCGTGGTCAGGATCGTGACCGCGCTGCCGTCTTCCAGTTCCGAGCCCAGCACGCCGGTGCCGACGATCATCGCGATGAGCGGCAACACCACGGCGAACCCGATCTGCGTCAGCACCGGGTCGGCCCACTTCTCGGGGTCGACCCCCGTCGCCCGCCCGATCAGCGTCGCCACGATCAGCAGTAGCGGAAGCGGAAGCAGCAGGAAGAAGCGACGCCGCCCGAGCAGCCCCCGGGTCGTGATCCGAGCGATCACGCCGACCTGCGACATCACTGGCCCCCTTCGATCAGGTACGAGAAGACGCTCTCCAGCGACTCGTCGGCGGGAAGCACCTGGTACAGGCGCACCCCGGCGTTCCGCGCCGTCGACGGCAGCGCCAGCGTGAACGCGCCGTAGTCGCGGGCACGCACGAGCAGCCCAGGCGGTTCCAGCTCGATGCCGGAGACACACTCCAAACCGAGCAGCGCCACACCCAGCGCCCGGTCGTCGCTCGACGCCAGCCGGAACTCGTGCGGCCGCTGCGTCATCAGGCGGCGGATCGCCCGGTGGTCGCCGGACGCGGCGAGCCGACCGGCCACCATCACCTGGATCTGCTGGGAGACCTGCTCGACCTCCTCCAGGATGTGCGAGCTGAACAGGACGGTCCGGCCCTCCGAACCCATCTGCTGGAGCAGCTCCATCAGGTCCAGGCGCTGGCGCGGGTCCATGCCGTTGAACGGCTCGTCGAGCAGCAGGACGGCCGGATCGTGCACCAGGGCGGCGGCCACGCGGGCACGCTGCCGCATGCCCTTGGAGTACGTGGCGACGCGCCGGTCGGCCGCGCTGCCCAGGCCCACCATCGCGATCGCCCGGTCGGCGGCGGCCCGCGGGTGTGGCAGCTTGTGCAGCGCCGCCGTGGCCTCGACCAGTTCCCTGGCGGACAGGAAGCCGTACGTGTCCTCGCGGTCGACGACCAGTCCGAGCGAGGCGTAGATTGCCGGATTTCGCCAGACCGGAGCGTCGCCCAGAAGAATGGAGCCACGGGAGGGCTGAAGCAGACCGGCCATCAGATGCAACAGCGTGGTTTTTCCGGCCCCGTTGGGGCCGAGCAGGCCGGTGACGCCGGTGCCGATCGACATCGAGATGTCGTTGACCGCGACGACGTTGCCGAACCAGCGCGAGACCCCGTTGATCTCCAGGACGGTTCGCGCCGGAGCGTCGGTTCGGGTGACGGTCGGCGTGCTCATGCCGGGACCTTCCGGTAGCGGGCCACCAGCAGTCCGATGCAGGCGGCGATGACGAGGGCGGCATAAACCAGGAACCACGGCCCGTGGACGATCTTCTCGTCGGTGAACTGCACGTGGCCGTCCGCGTAGAGCCACTGACTGAGGTAGGTCATCGCGGTGGGCGGGCTGATCATCGAGACCAGCTCGGTCGTGCCCTCGCTGCCGCCCAGCTCCTGGGCGACGCCGACTGCGGGGAGCGCCACCAGGAAGACCGCGACGACAGCAGCGGCGGCGATCGCGCGGCGCCGGATCAGCGACGCGACCAGCAGGCTGATCGACGTCAGCACGAGCGCGTGCGTGGCAGCGTGGGCGACGCCCTGGGCCCAGTCGACGGCCGCGTCCCCGACGCCGCCCGCGCCCTCCTTGGTGGAGAGCGCCCCACCGGCGAACATCAGTGTCAGCGGCCCGGCCAGCACCAGGAAGATCGCGGTGATCGCGCCGGTCAGCCGGGCCAGCGCGTAGTCCGACCGCCGCATCGGCCGGGCCAGGTACAGGCCCAGGACGCGGGTCTGCTGGTCACGTGAGGTCAGCTCGGGAGCGACAGCGGCCAGCAGCAGGATCAGCAGCGTCGCCATGTTGTCGACGAACTGCGGACCGGACATGACTGTCTCGCCGGTCTGCGCCCCGATCGCGGTGATGACGATGCCGACCGCGGCGATGATGCCGATGATCGACCAGCTGAAGATCTTGGCCTTGATGCCCCGGCCGAAACCGAACGCGGTCCGTACGGTGTGCACGTACAGGGTGCGGAACGCGTACCCGCGGCCGAGCCGCGGCCCGGTGTACCGCTGGTACCCGAGGTCATGGATGACGCCTGTGGTCACGAGGCCCTCGCAAAGAGTTCGGCGACGCGGTGGCGCCGCTGGTCGAGCCGGTGCAGGGCCAGGTGCAGGTCCGCGACGGCGTCCAGGATCGTGTCGTAGGTGCCCGCGTCGGTCAGCGGCACGACGACGGTGCGGCCGTCGTGCGCGGCCTCGACCCCACGGGTGCGCAGCAGCTCCGCGAGCCCCGCCGCCCCCTCGTCGACCTCGACGACGAGTTCGTTCTGGCCGGCGGTCATCGTGTCGACGCGGTCGGCGCGCAGGAGCTTGCCGCCGTCGAGCGCGACCAGGTAGTCGCAGATCCGCTCGATCTCGCCGAGCAGGTGCGAACAGATCACGACCGTGATGCCGAACTCGCTGCCGATGCGGTGGACCAGGTCGAGCATCGCGTCGCGGCCCGCCGGGTCCAGGCCGTTCGTCGGCTCGTCGAGAAGCAGCAGGTCGGGGTCGTGCACCAGCGCCTGAGCGAGCTTCACCCGCTGTTTCATGCCGGTGGAGTAGCCGCCGATCTGCCGGTAGCGCTCCTCGTAGAGGCCCACGTGCCGCAGCGTCTCGGACGCCCGCTCGCGTGCCGTCGCCTTCGGGAGGCCGCTGATCCGGCCGAAGTGCGTGACGAGTTCGGACGCGGAGATGTCCGGCGGCAGGCAGTCGTACTCGGGCATGTAACCCACCCGGGCGCGGACGAGTTCGCCGTCGACGGTGGGATCCATTCCGAGGACCTCGATCGTCCCGCTCGTGGGTGGAAGCAGCCCGAGGACGATTTTCAAGAACGTCGACTTCCCGGCGCCGTTCGCACCGACGAGGCCGACCACACCGCCGGTCTTCTCCAGTCCGGAGATGACTGCGGAGTCGATCGTGACGGACAGGTCGTCAAGCGCCCGCACGCCACCGTCGTACTGTTTCGCCAGGGATCGAGTCGTTATGACGGTCACGGCGGGAACTGTAGGGACCCATAGCTCGCCAGCACATCGGGAATGTCCCTGAGCGGGGCCCTTACGAAAGTAAGCCGCCCACCGGTAAGCACGGGCCTGAGCCCGTGCTTTACAGGTGGGCAACCACAACGGGCCAGCTGCGCAGCACGGGCCTGAGCCCGTGCTTTACAGGTGGGCAACGACAACGGGCCAGCTGCGCAGCACGGGCCTGAGCCCGTGCTTTACAGGTGGGCAACGACAACGGGCCAGCTGCGCAGCACGGGCCTGAGCCCGTTGCCCGCGGGGGTGTCGCGCGGGCAACGGGCGGCAACCGAGCGATGGATCCCGGACCGACCCCGCCGGTTCACCGGTCCGGTGGGTCCTACCGCTCGGAGGATTTCAGCGCCAGAGAGCGGGGTCGATCTGGATCTGGAACGGCTCTTCGAGCGTGAACAGATCGCGGTGCTCGGTGGGCTTCCCGTACGTCTTGTTGCCGCCGAGGCGGTAGGCGTAGCAGATGACCTCGGGCTCGGTCTCCAGCCGCAGATACAGCGGAATGCCCCACGCGGCGTACACGGCCACCTTCGTGGTGCGGTCGGGCGTGTAGGAATGGCGCGAGACGACCTCGGCCGCGAGCGAGACCTCGTGCGGATGTGCCCAGCCGCGGTGCGCACCTCGCCGGGTCAGTTCACGCGGGACGACGAGAATGTCGGGGGCGCGGAGTTCGGCCACGACCCGTCCGTCGTAGATGCGGACTTCGCCTTCCTGGACCGGCCAGTACTGGCTCGGGCACTGCTCCTCGAGGACGTTCGCCAACCGGCGGCACGCTTCCTGGTGCCAGAACGTGGGCCGGGGCGAGACGACCAGCCGGCCGTCCTCGATTTCGTAGTGCACGCCCTCGGGGACCTGCACCAGCTCGTCGTCGGACCATCCGTCCGGGGGTTCGTAGAGTCCTACCGCGGCTGTCATGCCGGTCACCGTAGAGACCGGTGTGTGCGTCGGCGATCCCTCCGCGTATGGGCGCACGTCTCACATGCATCAAATCGCGAAAGTCTTCGTCGGGAACTAGATGAGCGCGGCCCGGCACCCGTTGCGGGGTGCCGGGCCGATTCGAGCGGGTATCAGGCCGGGAGGCTGGCTACTCCCGGGGCCAGGAAGCGCTGGCCGGTCACCTTTTCGGAGACACCCACGCGGTCCAGGTACGGGGTGATGCCACCGAGATGGAACGGCCACCCGGCGCCGAGAATCATGCACAGGTCGATGTCCTGCGCGGCCGCGACGACCCCCTCGTCGAGCATCAGCCGGATCTCCTCGGCGAGCGCCGCCAGCGCCCGCTCACGGATCTCGTCCGCGGTCGGGCCGCCGTTCCGCGGTCCGTAGAGCTCGGCAACCGACGGATCCACCACCGGCGCACCCGACGACCAGTCGAGGAACGCGGTCTTCCCCGCCTCCACGACCTTCCGCATGTTCTCCGACACGTAGAACCGCGACGGGTACGCCGAGTGCAGCGTCTCCGACACGTGCAGCGCGATCGCGGGCCCGACCAGCTGCAACAGCAGCAGCGGGCTCATCGGCAGCCCCAGCGGCTCCAGCGCCCGGTCGGCCTCCAGGAAGTCCGTGCCCTCGTCGATCGAGCGCGTCACCTCCCCGAGGAATCGGGTCAGCAACCGGTTGACCACGAACGCCGGGGCGTCCTTGACCAGCACGCACGACTTGCCCAGCGACCTGCCGACCGCGAACGCGGTGGCCAGCGAGGCGTCGTCGGTCTGCTCGGCGCGGACGATCTCCAGCAGCGGCAGCACCGCGACCGGGTTGAAGAAGTGGAACCCGACGACCCGCTCCGGGTGCTGCAGCTTCGACGCCATCTCCGTCACCGACAGCGACGACGTGTTCGTCGCGAGCACGCACTCCGGCGAGACGACGGCCTCGACGTCGGCGAACACCTGCTGCTTGACGCCGATCTCCTCGAACACCGCCTCGATGACGAAGTCCGCGTCGGCGAACGCGTCCTTTGTCAGCGAGCCGGTGACCAGCGCCTTCAACCGGTTCGCCTGGTCCGGTGACACCCGCTTGCGCGAGAGCAGCTTGTCGATCTCGCCGTGCACGTAGCCGACGCCTTTGTCCAGCCGCGCCTGGTCGAGATCGGTCAGCACGACCGGCACCTCGAGCTTGCGGGCGAACAGCAGCGCGAGCTGACCGGCCATGAGTCCGGCGCCGACGACGCCGACCTTGGTCACCGGCCGGGCCAGCTTCCGGTCCGGCACTCCGACCGGCCGTTTCGCGCGCTTCTGCACCAGGTCGAACGAGTACAGGCCCGCGCGCAGCTCGTCGCCCATGATCAGGTCCGCGAGCGCCTCGTCCTCGGCGGCGGTGCCGTCTTCGAATGTCGACGTCTTGGCGCCCGCGATCAGGTCGAGGGCCCGGTACGGCGACGGGGAAGCGCCGTGCACCTTGCCGTCCGCGACCGCGCGGCCCCAGGCGACGGCGTCGTCCCAGGCCCGGCCGCGGTCGATTTCGGCGCGCGGCACGACGACGTCGCCGCGGAGGACCCCGGCCGCCCACTCGAGCGACCGCTCCAGGAAGTCGGCCGGCTCGAACAGAACGTCACCGATGCCCAGCTCCAGGTACTGCTTGGGCTTGAGCATCTTGTTCTGGTTGAGCGCGTTCTCGACGATCACCGTCACCGCGTTCCCGGCGCCGACGAGGTTCGGCAGCAGCCAGGTGCCACCCCAGCCCGGTACCAGACCGAGGAACACCTCGGGCAGTGCGAGCGCGGCGGCGCCGGACGAGATCGTCCGGTAGTCGCAGTGCAGGCCGATCTCGATGCCGCCGCCCATCGCGGCGCCGTTGACGAACGCGAACGTCGGCACGGTGGCGTTGCGGAGCCGCGCGAACGCCGCGTGGCCGAGACGCCCGATCTCCAGCGCCTGCGCACGGTCAGTGATCCGGGGGACGCCGTCCAGATCGGCGCCGACCGCGAAGACGAACGGCTTTCCGGTGACGGCGATGGCCCGGACCGCGGGGGAGTGGGCCTCGATCTCGTCGAGCGCCGTGGTCAACGACGCCAGACCGCCCGGGCCGAACGTCGAGGGCCGGGTGTGGTCCTTGCCGTTGTCCAGCGTGATCAGCGCGATCTCGCCGTCCAGGTCGGGCAGGGTGACGTAGCGGACGAACGCCTGCGTCACGATCTCGTCCGGGAATTCCAGACTCATTTGCCCTCCCAGTTCGGGTTCTCCCAGATGACCGCCCCGCCCATGCCGATGCCGATGCACATCGCGGTGAGGCCGTACCGCACGTCCGGACGCTCCGCGAAATGCCGCGACAGCTGGGTGAAGAGTCGGACGCCGGAGGACGCCAGCGGGTGACCGACCGCGATCGCGCCACCCCAGGGGTTCACGCGCTCGTCGTCGTCGGCGATGCCGAAGTGGTCGAGCAGCGCGAGGACCTGCACCGCGAACGCCTCGTTGAGCTCGAACAGGCCGATGTCGTCGATGCTCAGACCGGCCTTGGCCAGGGCCTTCTCGGTGGCGGGCACCGGACCGACGCCCATCACCTCGGGCTCCACGCCCACGAACGCGAAGCTGACCAGCCGGGCACCGATCGGGAGGCCCAGCTCGCGGGCGACGTCCTCGGCGGCCAGGATGCTCGCGGTCGCGCCGTCGTTGAGGCCGGCCGCGTTACCGGCGGTGACCCGGCCGTGCGGGCGGAACGGGGTCTTGAGGCCGGCCAGACCCTCGAGCGTCGTCTCGGGACGCGGCGGCTCGTCGGCGGTGGCCAGGCCCCAACCCTTCTCGGCGCTGCGGGTCGCGACGGTCACGAGATCCTGCTGGATCTTGCCGTCCGCCAGAGCTTTGGCGTACTTGTGCTGGCTCGCGAGCGCGAAAGCGTCAGCGCGTTCGCGGGTCAAGTGCGGGAAGCGGTCGTGCAGGTTCTCCGCGGTCTGGCCCATGACCAGCGCGGACGGGTCCACGATGCGCTCGGACAGGAATCGGGGGTTCGGGTCGACGCCCTCGCCCATCGGGTGGCGTCCCATATGTTCGACACCGCCGGCGATCGCGACGTCGTACGCGCCGAAGGCGATACCGCCGGCGACGCTGGTGGCGGCGGTCATCGCGCCGGCGCACATGCGGTCGACCGCGAAGCCGGGTACCGACTTCGGGAGGCCGGCCAGCAGCGCGGCGGTGCGGCCGATCGTGAGGCCCTGGTCACCGGTCTGGGTGGTCGCGGCAATGGCGACCTCGTCGATGCGCTCGGGCGGCAGCGACGGGTTACGGCGGAGCAACTCGCGGATGGTGCGGATCACGAGGTCGTCGGCGCGCGTCTCGGCGTAGATCCCCTTCGGCCCGGCTTTGCCGAACGGGGTGCGGACGCCGTCGACGAAGACCACGTCACGGCTCAGACGGGACACAGGTCCTCCACGGTTGGGAAGTAACTGGTGCGAATGCTACTCGCCGGTAACACCGGCCGGTAACACACTCAAAACGTGTGACGCGGCACACCGCCCATGTAACACGGCGTCGGGTGCTGCTCCCCTCGCCGCGAGGGTGGACGCGTCGCGACTGGCGTTTGTTGAGGGTGGAACCGACCGCTCGCCCGGGTGCGCGCAGCCGACAACGAACCCGTGCAGGGTGCACCCGATAGGGTTGGGTTGTCGCGACTGGCGTTTGTTGAAGGTGGAACCGACCACCGGGGAGCGACAACGAACCCGTACGAAACACCGTGCGCCTGGGTGGCGGGGCTGACGACATCAGGGAGTTTCGATGACGCTCAACCAACCGCCCACGCCCCATCTCGCCGCCGAGGACCCCGACGTGGCGCGGCTCGTCGAGGCCGAGGCCCAGCGCCAGCAGGACACGATCCGGCTGATCGCGTCCGAGAACTACGTGTCGGCGGCCGTGCTCGAGGCCACCGGTTCGGTGTTCACGAACAAGTACTCCGAGGGATACGCGGGCAAGCGCTACTACGAGGGCCAACAGCACGTCGACCCGCTCGAGGAGCTCGCGATCACCCGCGCGAAGTCGCTCTTCGGCGTGGAGCACGCGAACGTGCAGCCGTACTCGGGCTCGCCGGCGAACCTCGCGATCTACCTGGCGGTGCTCAAGCCCGGCGAGACCGTGATGGGCATGGGGCTGCCGAGCGGTGGGCACCTCACCCACGGCTGGAACGTGTCGGCGACCGGTAAGTGGTTCAACGCCGTGCACTACGGCGTGCGCAAGGAGACCGGTCGGGTCGACCTGGACGAGGTGCGCGACCTCGCGCTTCGTGAGCGTCCGAAGTTGATCTTCTGCGGTGGTACCGCGGTGCCGCGCACCATCGACTTCGCGGGGTTCGCTTCGATCGCGCGTGAGGTCGGGGCTGTGCTCGCTGCCGACGTCGCGCACATCGCCGGGCTGATCGCCGGTGGTGCGCACCCGTCGCCGGTCGGCTCCGCCGACATCATTTCGACGACGACGCACAAGACGCTGCGTGGGCCGCGCGGTGCGATGCTCATGTCGACGGAGGAATGGGCGAAGCCGCTGGACAAGGCGGTGTTCCCGGGGCTGCAAGGTGGGCCGCACAACCACACGACGGCGGCGATCGCGGTTGCGCTGAAGGAAGCGGCGACGCCGTCGTTCGCCGCCTATGCGCACCAGGTGGTGGCGAACGCTGCCGCGTTGGCCGACGCTCTGCTCGAGCGTGGCTTCGACCTGGTGTCGGGCGGTACCGACAACCACCTGATCCTGGCCGACCTGTCGCCGAAGGGGATCGGTGGGAAGCCGGCCGCCAAGGCGCTGGACCGGGCCGGGATCGAGCTCAACTACAACACTGTGCCGTTCGACCCGCGGAAGCCGTTCGACCCGTCCGGGATCCGGATCGGTACCGCGGCGGTCACCACGCGCGGGCTCGGCACGGCCGAGATGCCGCTGATCGCCGACTTCATCGACCGCGCCGTGGCTGCCGAGGGCGACGAGCCCGCCCTCGACGCCATCGCGTCCGAGGTCCGCACCCTCCTGGGCTCGTTCCCCGTCCCGGCCTGACGCCGAGCGCCGTCAGCGCTCGTATTGCTTGAACCCGGAGCCCGTCGAGGGTCGGGCGCGACCGCGCCGCGTATGTGGTGATACTCAAGCGGTCGCGCCCGCTCGGCAGCGCCACCCTCGACGGGCCGTGCACCTAGTCGGCTAGGGCTTCTAGGAGGCCGGGTCCGATGAGGGCTATTTGCCATTCGCGGGCGCCCAGGGTGCGCAGGGCCTGCTCCACGCCGGGGAGGTCCAGGGGGTCGGGTGGGCTCCAGCAGACGCGGCGGACCGTGTCGGGCGAGATCAGATTCTCGGCCGGGACGTTGTGTTCCGTCGAGAGCCCGCCGACGACGGCTTTCGCCCGCGTCAGGCGGGTTGCCGCCGCCGGGTCGCGGTCGGCCCAGCGATGGGCGGGCGGTGGCCCGTCCCCGCCCGTGGCCGTCGTCGGCAGTTCGTCCTGCGCGAGTTCCCGCGCGGAGTTCAACGCGCCCAACCACGTACCGGCCAGCCGCCGCGTCGCCCGCCCGGAGTAGACCGGCAGCGTGAGCAGCGCCCGCTCGTCGGCCGGGTCGGCCTGCGCCGCGGCCACGATCGCCGAATCCGGCAGCACCCGCCCCGGCGCGAGGTCACGGCGACGCGCGATCTCGTCCCGCGCCTCCCACAGCGCCCGGACGCGCGCCAGGCCACGCGCGGTACGCACCCGGTGGATCCCGGAGGTCCGACGCCACGGCTCGGCCCGCGGAGCCGGCGGTTTGCTCGCCACCAAAGCGGCGAACTCCTCGTCGGCCCACGCCTGCTTGCCCTGCCGCTCCAGCTCCTCGGCCAGCGCGTCGCGCAGCTCTACCAGCAGTTCGACGTCGAGCGCCGCGTACGTCAGCCACTCGACCGGCAGCGGCCGCGTGCTCCAGTCGGCCGCGGAGTGGCCCTTCTCCAGCGTCCGGCCCAGCACCCGTTCGGTCATCGCGCCGAGGCCGACCCGCTCGAATCCCGCCAGCCGACCCGCGAGCTCGGTGTCGAACAGCTTGCGCGGACGCAGGCCCAGCTCCGCGAGGCACGGAAGGTCCTGCGACGCCGCGTGCAGCACCCACTCGGTGTCGACGATCGCGGCGTCGACCACCGCCAGGTCGTCGAACGGCAGTGGATCGATCAGCACGGTGCGGCCGGCCGCCTCTCCGCCGCGCCGCAGTTGCACCAGGTAGGCGCGCTGGCCGTAGCGGTAGCCGGACGCGCGCTCGGCGTCCACCGCGACCGGGCCACTTGCGGCGGCCAGGCGCGCTGCCGCCTCGGCGAGTGCCTCGGCGGTGTCCACCGGATCGGGCGTGCCGTCGCGTGGAACCAGCAGGGGAACAGGAGCGGGAGCGTCGGACGGCGGTCCCTGATCCTCGCGCAACGTCGGCTGCTCCGTGTGGTCTGCACCCATGTTCGCCGCGTCGTTCACGCCTTCACCGTAGCGAGACGGTCGGTCGCGGTGGGTGTCGGCACGCTCTGTCGACCCCCGTGTGGGGGTCGACGAGGCGTCCGAGAGGCGTCGGATGGGCGTCAGAACCCCTTCGACGTGTCGACCTGGTCGACGCCGCTCGCTACGGTGAGTTCCGGTTAGCCGGTGGAGAAGGGCAGCTCACGATGTCAGACCGCGGGGACGACTCCTCCGCCACGCCCGCCCCACAGGGTGCGCCGACCGGTCCGTTACCGGGTCCGCGCCCACCGGTGAGCGGCTGGCCGCAACCACAGCAGTCGCAGTCGCCCCAGTACGGTGGCCCGGCCGCGCCCGGCCAGGCGCCCGGCCAGGGCACGAGCCGGCCGACCGAGGCGTTCGCCCACCAGACCAGAGCGTTCGCCCCGCCGACGAACGGCTACACCCCGGCCGCCAACGCGTTCCCCGCCGGCGCCCCGGCCTCCGCGCCACCCGCCTCCGCACCCCCGTACGGCAGCGGCTACGCCCTCCCCGGTACTCAGCCCCCCGGCTCGGCGGGTCCCGGCACGCAGAACCCGGGCATCCAGGGCCCTGCCTACCCGGGGTCCGGGTTTCCCGGGTCCGGTGGGCCGACCAGTGCCATTCCGTCGGGACCGTTCGGGGCTGGGCCGTTCGGGGCCGGGCCGCCGGGGGGCGGGTTACCGCCGGGCGCCGGCGACCGCCGCCCGCGGCCGTTCGGCCTGATCGGCCTCGTACTCGCGATCATCCTGCTGCTCGTCGTCATTGTGCAGGGCGTCTTCCTGGTGAAGACCTCCGGCGACCTCGACGACGCCCAGGCGGCGCAGAACAAGGCGGAGACCGCGTCCGCCAAGGACCGTGAGGACGTCTCGAACCTCACCAAACGCATCCAGGCCCTCGAGGAACGCACCGAGGGCACGCTCAACTCCACCGCGGTCGCGAAGAAGGTCCTCCCGTCGGTGTTCAGCGTGCGCGCCGGCCAGGCCACCGGCACGGCGTTCGCGTTCGGCACCGATCCCGACGGCGGCACGCTCCTGATCACGAACTACCACGTCGTGGACTCCCTGGTCTCCTCCGGCGGGAAGAACGCGACGATCACGCGCAACTCCGAGAGCTACCCGGTCACGATCGACCGCACGGACAAGAACCGCGACCTGGCGGTCCTCCGCACGAAGGCGAAGTTCACCCCGCTCAAGCCCTCCGAGGACGAGGTCGAGCCCGGCGACCCGGTGATCGTCGTCGGTGCGCCGCTCGGCCTCACCGACACCGTCACCACCGGCGTGGTCAGCGCGATCCGCAACGACGTCGAGGGCCTCGCGACCCGGGTCATCCAGTTCGACGCCGCGATCAACCCCGGTAACTCCGGGGGACCGGTGATCAACGCCGAGGGCGAGGTCGTCGGCATCGCGCAAGCCAAGATCATCGCCGAGGGAGCCGACGGACTCGGCCTCGCCATCCCCATCGGCGAAGCCTGCAAGGGCTTGATCACCTGCTGAATCTCCTGCTGACCGCCACGTGAACGACCAGGAGGCACCCGTGTCCACGCCACAGCAGCCATCCGACCCCTGGGCGCAACCGGCCGCCAGTCCGTTCCCGGTCAATCCCGCGCCCGGCAACGAGTACGCCGCGCCGGTGTCCGGTGCCGAGTACTCGGTGCCCACGTACCCGGCCCAGCAGGCACCTCCGCCCACGTCCGCACCTCCGGGGTACGGGACGCCGGGGTACGCCCCTCCGCCCGTGTCGGTGCCGCCGACGTCGGTGCCCCCGTCGTCGCCTCCGCCGCCCGGTTACGCGCCCGCGCCTCCGGGCGGTTACGCCACCGGGCCGATTCCGGCGGTCGGCGGGTACCCCACGGCGCCGTTACCCGGTTCGACCGAGGTGGGGCCGTCCGCGTACGGCCGTCCGCCAGGTGGCCGGAACCGCTGGGTGGTGATCCTCGCGGCGGCCACCGCGGTGCTGCTCGTCGTCGGGCTGACGATGACCGGGCTGTTCATCGCCAAGAACGGCGAGCAGAACGACACCCAGGCGAAGCTCACCGCGGCCGAGGGCACGCTCAAGGAGCGGGACGCCAAGGTCGCGACGCTCGAGAAGGACCTCACCGACACCAAGACCAAGCTGACGAACACCGAGCAGCAGCTGAGCGGCACGAAGGACTCGCTGGGCACGGCGAACGCCGACAAGCAGACCATCGCTCAGTGCCTGAAGCTCGTCATCCAGGCGCTGGACGCGATCGGCAAGAAGGACAAGGCGAAGACCGACTCGCTCATCGCCCAACTCGACGCTCCCTGCACGAAGGCGGAGAAGCTCCTGCCCGCGGAGTAGTCAGGCCGAGTGGTGGGCGGCCAGCACCGTGACGCCGGGGGGCGGCAGCCCGGCGGTGGAGGCCAAGAGGACGCACCACGCGTCGAGGTGTGGCGCGAGGTCCGGCGACGTGTCGAGCATCGGCGTCCAGGACGCCCGTACCTCGACGTCCGAGCTGGTCGGCGGCCCAGCCAGGTCACCGAAGCGGGTGGAGCTCACCTGCGTCACGGTGCCGCCGATCGCCGCGTACCGCGCGCCGGCGAGGTCCAGGGCGTCCAGGAGCCAACTCCAGCCGACCGCGGCGAGCATCGGGTCGGTGCCCATCTCGGACTCCAGCTCCGCGGTGACGTAGGAGACCACGCGCCAGTGCCCGTCCCAGGCCTCCTGGCCGGACGGGTCGTGCAGGACGATCAGCCGGCCGGTGGCGACCTCCTCGTCGCCGCGCACCACGGTTCCGGATAGGGCGAAGCTGCGCGGGGCGAGCCGCTGCGGTGCCGGAACTTCCTCCAGGAGGATCTCCGGCCGGGTCCGAACCGCGCGCAGCGTCGCCACGGCGCTTGCGAAGGGGTCTGGCTCGGCGCCGGTGGGGGCCATGCTCCAGAGGGTAGGGGGAGCGGCGGAGCCCGCGCAGCGCGGCGCGCCGTTCGGCGGCCACCCGCACGAGCCGTCGGTCCCGCGGCCGCGCCACCGGGCCCGCAGCGACGTTGCCGGCGGCAGGACCGCGCGCCCGGCGGCGCTGGGCAACCGCGGGCGGCGCCGTGAAACCATGGCCGACATGACTGACACCGCAACGCCCCTCGGCGGCTCGCCGCGCTCCGCGGCCGACATCGGCTCGGACTCCGGTGCGCGGCAGGTCACCGAGCGTGCGCCGGTCCCGGCCGAGCTGGCCGACGGGCCGTTCCTGCGGGCGTGCCGACGCGAGTCGGTGCCGCACACGCCGGTGTGGTTCATGCGTCAGGCGGGCCGTTCGCTGCCCGAGTACCGCAAGCTGCGCGAGGGCATCGGCATGCTCGACTCCTGCCGACGTGCCGATCTTGTGACTGAGATCACGCTGCAGCCGGTCCGTCGCCACCAGGTCGACGCCGCGATCTTCTACTCCGACATCGTCGTGCCGCTGATCGCTGTCGGCGTCGGCCTCGACATCGTCGCCGGCGTAGGGCCGGTCGTCGACGAGCCGTTCGGCTCGGCCGCCGACCTCGAGCGGTTGCGTCCGCTCGAGCCCGACGACGTCCCGTACGTCACCGAGGCGGTGGGCGCCCTCGTCGGCGAGCTGGGCGAGATCCCGCTGATCGGGTTCGCCGGTGCTCCGTTCACGCTGGCCAGCTACCTGGTGGAGGGCGGCCCGTCACGCACGCACGCCCGCACCAAGGCGCTGATGTACGGCGAGCCCGAGCTGTGGCACGCGCTCTGCGACCGGCTCGCGACGATCTCGTCGGCGTTCCTGCGGGTGCAGATCGCGGCCGGCGCGTCCGCCGTGCAGCTGTTCGACTCGTGGGCCGGTGCGCTGTCGGAGGCCGACTACCGCAGGTACGTCCAACCGCACTCGGCGCGGGTGCTGGCCGAGGTCGGTGTCACCGGCGTACCGCGGATCCACTTCGGCGTCGGAACCGCCGAGCTGCTTCCCGCGATGGGCGAGGCCGGTGCCGACGTGGTCGGCGTGGACTGGCGGACGCCGCTGGCCACCGCGTCCGCCCGGATCGGTCCCGATCACGCGGTGCAGGGCAACCTCGACCCCGCGGTGCTGCTGGCGGACCAGCGGGTCGTGGCCGAGCACGTCGAGCGGGTGCTCGCCGACGGGGCCGCCGCGCCAGGGCACATTTTCAACCTCGGGCACGGTGTCCTGCCGGAGACCGACCCGGGCGTCCTCACCCGGGTCGTCGAACTCGTCCACGAACACTCCCGCCGCGAAGGTTAGGAGTCCGCCTTCTCCTTCGCAGGTTCCTCCGGAGTGGGCTCGTCAATGGCGGTGTAGAGCGCCGACGGGGCCGGGGAGACCGGCTCCGGGCGGCGGGGACCGTACCGGCGCAGCGCCCACCAGATCGGCACGCCGACGATCGCGAGACCCAGCAGGAACGGCGCGAGCCACCCGAGGATCGTCAGCAGCACGACGACGGTCGTGACGAACGCGCTCCAGCCGTTCTGCAGCCCGACGAACAGCCCGCGCTCCTTCTTCGGCTCGGGCTTCGGCGGCGCGGACGGCTCGGTGAGCGACAGCGTCAGCGTCGAGTACGACACCTGGTCGGACAGCGTTCGCTTGGTCGCCTCGGACGTCGCCAGCTCGCTTTCCCGCGTGGTCAGCTCACGCTCGATCGTCGTCAGCTCGGTGATCGACGTCGCCCGGGAGAGCAGCGCGCGGACCCGGTTGACGCTGGCGCGCTGCGCGGCGATCCGCGCGTCGATGTCGATCGTCGAGGTCTGCAGGTCCTCGGTGCCCAGCTTGCGCGAGGTTTCGGTGCCGAGTTTGGCCAGCGCGTCGACGGTCCCGGTGAACCTCGTCGACGGCACCTTCAGCGTGAGCGTGGCGGAGATGTCGTCGTCCGGGCCGGTGACCTCGCGCTGGTCGGCGGCGACGTACCCACCGGCGGCCACCGTCGCCGAGATCGCCTTCGCGGCCGCGTCCGGGACGTTGCCCGCGGTCACCGCCAGCGAACCGGTGTAGATCAGCGGGCGACTGCGCGTGCCGAGCTGCGTCGGCCCGGTACCGGTCCCGCCGGGCTGCTGCTGCTCGGTCGCGCCCTGCCGGTCGGCCGGCGCAGCTGCGGGCATCGCGCCGCTGCTGGAATCCTCGCCGCTGTTGTCGCCGCTGCATCCGGCGAGCAGCAGCCCGGCCAGCAGTACCGCGATGAACGCCAGGAGGCGCCGTGGAACGTCCATGGTGGTCCCTCTCGTCGGGCTCGTGGATTTCCGACCTGCGCGAGTTCGACGTGAGAGTTACCTGTGCGGTTGCACGCCCGCGTGGTTCGTTGCCGCCTCGTGACCGGGTAGCAAGGCGAGCGTGACGCTGCCCACCTTCGGTGAGTTCGCAGGGGTCGGCGCGGGCGTCCCGCCCGCGGGGTGCGGCACGATGGGTTTCGTGCTGTTCGAGGACCGATTCACCCGACCCCCGCACGTCGTCGTGATCGGCGGTGGCATCGCCGGTCTCTCCGCCGCGCTCCGGCTGCGTGACGCCGCGCCGGACGGCGTGACGGTCACCGTCGTCGAGCAGACGGGCAGCGTCGGAGGGAAGCTCCGCACCGGTCGGGTGGCCGGCGTCCAGATCGAGGACGGCGCCGAGTCGTTCCTGCTGCGAGTGCCCGAGGCCCGTGCGCTGGCCGAGCGGGTGGGCCTCGCCGACGAGCTGGTCAGCCCCACCGCGGCGGGCGCCACGGTCTGGGTCGACGGGGCGCTGCGCCCGCTGCCGGCCGGCACGATGCTGGGCATCCCGGTCGACCTCGAGGCCGTCGCGGCATCCGGTGTCTTGAGCGACGCGGGACTGGCGCGCGTCCGTGCCGAGTGCGGCCTGCCGGGAACGCCGCTCGGCGACGGTGACGTCGCGGTCGGCGCGCTGATCTCCGAGAGGCTCGGGTCCGAGGTCGTCGACCGGCTGGTCGAGCCGCTGCTCGGCGGCGTCTACGCCGGGCAGGCCGACCGGCTGTCGCTGCGCGCGACGATGCCGGCCCTGGCCGCGGGGCTCGCCGATCAGCCGTCGCTGCTCAAGGCCGCGCGGGCCAACCGTGGCAAGGCCGCTCCCGGCACCCCGGTCTTCGGAACGATCCGCGGTGGGCTGTCCCGTCTGGTCACGACCGTCGCGCACGAGTCGAAGGCGGCGATCCGCACCGGCATGCCGGTCCGGTCGCTGCGCCGCACGACCGACGGCTGGCAACTGACTGTCGGCTCCGCCGGCTTGGGCGGCAGCTCCGCGATCCATGCCGACGCCGTCGTGCTCGCGGTGCCCGCCTCCCCGGCGTCGCGACTGTTGAACGACGTGAACCCGACCGCGGCGGGAACTGTCGGCGTACTGGAGTACGCGAGCGTGGCGCTCGTGTCGCTGGTCCTTCCGGGCCGGGTGGCGCTGCCGCCGGGCACCGGTGCACTGGTGCCCGCCAGCTCCGGACGGCTGGTCAAGGCCGTCACGTACGTGAACCAGAAGTGGGGCCACATCCTCGACGACGAACCGGTCACCGTGGTCCGCGCCTCGGTCGGCCGCTACGGCGAGGAGGCCGCGCTCCAGCTGGACGACGACTCGCTCGTCGCGGCCGTGCTCGGCGAACTGGGTTCACTGGTGCCGGTCGCGAGCGGCTGGCCGGCGCCGCTCGGCGTCAAAGTCAACCGCTGGGGCGGCGCGCTGCCGCAGTACGCGCCGGGCCACCTCGACCGGGTGGCCTCCGTGCGCGCCGCGCTGGCCGACGAGCCCACGCTGGCACTGGCCGGGGCCGCCTACGACGGCGTCGGCATCCCGGCCTGCATCCGCTCGGGGCAGGCCGCCGCTGACCGAATCTTGACGGCTCTGAGGGCCACCAGGAAGGGGGAGGCAATGAACTCTTTTCAACCTCCGAACAATCCACCCGTCACGCGATCTCTGAGGTCGCCGGTCGAAAAGAATTCATTCCATGGCTGAGGGAAACAACTCGAACGCGCAGCGGATCCGGGAGCTCAACGACTCGATCCGCTACACGATGTGGTCGGTGTTCCGGGCTTCGGATCGGCTCCCGGCCGACCGCACGGCGATCACGACCGAGGTCGAGGAGCTGGTCGAGCAGCTCGCGCAGAAGGACGTCGTGGTCCGCGGCATCTACGACGTGTCGGGCCTGCGTGCCGACGCCGACTTCATGGTGTGGTGGCACGCGTCGACCTCCGACGCGCTGCAGGAGGCGTACGCGCGGCTGCGGCGCACCGAGCTGGGCGCGCACCTGCAGCCGGTCTGGTCGCAGCTGGCGCTGCACCGGCCCGCCGAGTTCAACCGCAGCCACATCCCGGCGTTCCTGGCCGACGAGCACGCACGCGACTACGTCTGCGTGTACCCGTTCGTCCGGTCCTACGAGTGGTACCTGCTGCCGGACGAGGAGCGTCGCGCGATGCTCGCCGAGCACGGCAAGATGGCGCGGGGCTACGCCGACGTGCGGGCGAACACCGTGGCGTCGTTCGCGCTGGGCGACTACGAGTGGATGCTGGCGTTCGAGGCCGACGAACTGCACCGCATGGTCGACCTGATGCGTGATCTGCGGGCGTCGACCGCGCGGCGTCACGTCCGCGAAGAAGTGCCGTTCTACACCGGCCGACGCAAGCCGGTCGCCGAGATCGTCGCGTCGCTGCCGTGAAGATCCGGGGCCCTGAGAAGGGCCCCGGCAATCACTTCCCGGTGGGTTCCAGCGTCAACGAGATCGAGTTGATGCAGTATCGGTCGTCGGTCGGCGTCCCGTAGCCCTCGCCGTGGAAGACGTGCCCGAGGTGCGAGTTGCACGTCGCGCAGCGCACCTCCACGCGCTTCATTCCGAGCGTGTTGTCCTCGATCAGGACGACGTTCTTCGCGTCCGACGGCGCGTAGAAGCTCGGCCAGCCGCAGTGCGATTCGAACTTGGTGTCGGAGCGGAACAGCTCCGTCTGACAGGCACGGCAGTGGTAGACACCGATGGTCTTGGTGTCGGTGTATTCCCCCGTGAAGGCACGCTCGGTGCCGGCCTCACGAAGGACGTGGAACTCCTGCGGGGTGAGCTGAGCGCGCCACTCCGCATCCGACTTGACAACAGTCGGCCGCGTCTGCTGAGTCATGCACTCAACGGTACCGCGCGCTTCACGGAGTCGCCGGGCTCGAATCTTCCGGTGAGGGCTCCTTCGGCACGGTGACGTACCCGACCAGCGGGTCGCGGTCACTCCAGCGCGACGCGAACTCGCTCTGCGCGTGCACCGCGTCGACAGCGGTACCTCGCAGTGCCGGGCTGACGAGCACGTGGTCGAGCAGGAACGCGTTGCCCTCCGCGACCACGCTGTACCGGTCGGTGGCCGGCAGCTTCGCGGCGACGTCGTCCAGCGCTCCACCGTCGGTGAGCAGGCCGAGCGTGGGGGAGCCGTCGGTGTCGGCGATGCCGCCGACGACGACCACGGCGGCCTCGGAGTCGGCTTCCAGCAGCTGGTCGACGAACTCGCGGACGGCCGAGGCCTGACTGCCGCGCTGCTGCTCGGAGATGTGACGCGCGGGCTGCTGGCGGCCGTAGAGCGGTCCGTCGCCGCGACCGGAGACGAAGTGGTTGCCCACGACGAACACCGTGCGTCCCTGGAACCGGAACTCGCCCGCGAGCGACCTGCGTGCGTCGCGGAAAGCGGTGGCGTTCGGGGTGACCCGGCCCGGCGACAGCGTCAGCTCGACGCCCTCGTCCGTGACCTCGACCGCGGTGGCCTTCGTGGCGTCGCCGGCGCCGCGGTCAACGAACGAGACCCGCGCGGGGTTGAAGAGGAAGCCGATCCGGCGGTTCTCCGGCCCGGAGCCGTCGCGCCGGGTGACCGGGTCGATCTGGCGGAAGTCGTAGCGGGGGCCGCCGGCGCCACGGATCGCCCCGGTGAGCGCCGCCCAGCCCTTCTCGGCGCTGACCTCCGAGTCGTAGTTGGCCCCGTCGTCGTCCGGCATGTCCTCGACGACCAGGACATCCGGCGAGCCCAGGCCGCGGACGACGGTCGCGGCCAGCTGGCGCAGCCGGCCGCGCTCACCGTTGGGGTCGGCGCCGCTGACGTCGATGCTGGAGACGGTCAGCTCGTTCGGCTTCGCCGGCCGTGCGGTCTCGGGCTTGACCTTCCCGCTGCGGATGGTGGGCGTGGACAGCAGCTCGACGCGGTAGTCGCCGGCGCCGTAGTCCAGCACGCCGTCGAGCGAGCCCTGCAGCTGATCGCCCACGTTGGCCACCGGGAGCGGCGCCAGCAGGTCGTCGAGCACGATGCGTTCGGTGTTGGGGTCGGTGTCGGTCAGACGCAGCCCACCGTGTTTCGTCCGGGACGACCCCGCGCCGGCCGGGAGCACCGGCAACTGACCGTCGACGCTGGTGGGGCCCACGACGGTCGGATTGGTCAACCGCACCAGCATGCCCTCGAGCGACTCGTAGAAGTCGAGTGCGTTGAGCGTCGGCGCGAACAGCCGGGTGGCTTCGACGTCACCGGGCGCGTCGGTGCGGATCTGGGTCGGGGGCATCCGGCCGCCGGGTCCGATCAGGACCGGCACCGGTCGCCGGGCCGCGCTGGACACGACGGAGACCGTCGGCCGGATCAGTTCGGTGGTGGTCAGGTTGTCGGCACCCGCGGCGCCGCCCGGCCGGTACTCGGTGACCGTGCCCGCCACGTTGACGGTGTCACCACTCTGGACCCGCGGCGCGGTGCCGGTGTAGACGAACAGACCGTCGCTGGTGGCCGGGTCGTTGTCGGGTTCCGGGTCCTGCATCCAGAACCCGGTGCGCCCTACCGCGGTGACGACGCCGGGCACCGAGGTGACCAGCCGCCCGGCCAGCGGCGACATGTGCGAGCGCCCCTGGACGTCGGCGATCCGCGCGGTGCGTCCGGCCTTGTCGCCCTGGCCGCCGGGTGGCGCCGGCGTCGCGACGACGAAGTCCGCGGAGTTGCTGCCGCTGTCGACGCCGCCGCTGCCGTCGACACCGGGGACGCCGCGAGCCTGCTGCTTGGCGTTCTCGACGCCGGCCGGGCCGCCCGGGTCGTCCTCGATCGAGGACGTGCCCTGGTCGGCGGGGACCGTGATGTCGCGCCGCACGATCGAGGTGGTGTTGGACAGTGCCGGGGCGGGGCGCCCCTCGGCGTCGTCGGCGTTGCCGTACCCGACGAAGTCGCGGACGCCTTCGACGGTCGTGCAGCTGGCCACGCAGTGCAGGGGTTCCACCGCGTGGACCAGGGCGACCTTGCCGGTCGTCGAGCCGAGGTCGAGGGTGCCGGTGATGTCGGCCGTCGGGAGGTGGGTGGTGCCGTTCGGGCCGCCTGCCTGCGCGATCAGGTACCGGCCGCCGGCCGGGATGCTGCCCGAGAGTTCGGTGACGCCCCAACCCCGCTCGCGGGGAGGCGCGTACTGCACGCTCCAGCCGCGCAGGTTGACCGGTTCGTCGCCGCGGTTGGTCAGTTCGATGAAATCCGCGGTCCAGATCGAACCGGGCTCACCGCCGCCGCCGTAGATCTGACTGATGACGAGATCGGCGGGACGGGAGGCGGTGCCGATCGTCGACGAGGTGGCGGTCGCGCCGAGTGCGATCGCGACGAGCAGAGCGGGGAACGCGGTGGGTAAGTAGAACGAGAGCTTGGTGAACTCGTTGCGCCGAGCATGCCGCTGGGGACGCCTGGTCACCGCATGCCTTACCTGATGCGCATGCCTCCCCGACGTACGGTTCCGTCCCACGAGCGCACACGCTACCGGTGATTCTCGGCGTTTCGGGTACGCGTGTAGAGGGCCTTAACCCTAGGTAGCCGGTCCGGTGGTCTGGACCGGCTACCGGGGGATTAAAGGGTCATCCGAACGGGTGAGTTCAGCTCACAGTCGCGTACGACGCGCGCGTCGCCGGCATGTGGCTGTGGCCCTTCCGATCCGGACGCACCGCCAGTACCTGGTGGATCGCGATCCGGTTCCGGTCGAACGCGAGCGCCGAACCGGCCATGTAGAGCCGCCAGACCCGGGCCCGGCCGACGCTGGTCAGCCGCACGGCCTCGGACCAGTTCTGCTCCAGATTGCTCACCCACGCGCGCAGCGTCCGCGCGTAGTGCTCGCGCAGCGACTCGACGTCACGCACCTCGAACCCGACGGTCTCGAGCTGGTCGGAGATCCAGCCCACCGACTGCAGCTCGCCGTCCGGGAAGACGTACGCGGTGATGAACGTCCGCTCGGTCTTGCCCTGCCGGCGCGACTCGAGCGTGTCGGTCACCGTCGGCGGCTGGGTGATCTGGTGGCTGAGCAGCCGGCCGCCGGGCTTGAGCAGGCCGTAAAGCAGGGTCGCGTAGCCGCGCCACTGGTCGGTGCCCACGTGCTCGGCCATGCCGATGCTGGAGATCGCGTCGTACGGGCCGTCGTCGATGTCGCGGTAGTCCTGTTCGCGGATCTCGACCAGGTCGGCGACGCCGGCGGCCGCGGCGCGCTTGGCCGCACCGACCGCCTGCTCGTGGGAGTTGGTGACGCCCACGACCTGCACGCCGTACTCGCGCGCCGCGTGGATCGCCATCGTGCCCCAGCCGCAGCCGACGTCGAGCATCCGCATGCCGGGCTTGAGCCCCAGCTTGCGGGCGATCAGCTCGACCTTGTTGGTCTGCGCCTGCTCGAGCGTGGTGACCGGGTTCTCGGTGCCGAGGTCGGGCCAGTACGCGCACGAGTACGTCATCGACTCGCCGAGCACCAGCCGGTAGAAGTCGTTGCCGACGTTGTAGTGGTGGCCGATCGCCGCGGCGTCCCGCCGGATGCTGTGCAGCATGCCGGTCGTCGGGCGCATCTCCTCCGGCGGCGGCGGGGGATTGCTGCCGATCGCACCGAGTCGCAGCGCGGACGAGACGAGCATCCGCTTGTCGGCGCTGGATAGGTGCATGCCCTGCGTCGCGTCGAACAGGTGGAGCATCCGGTCGAGCGCACCGATGAAGTCGCCTTCGACGGTCAGGTCACCGGAGACGAAGGCCCGGGCCATCCCGACCTCGTTCGGCGACCAGACGAGTCGTCGCAGCGCGCGGCGGTTGCGGATGACGAGGGTGGGAACGTCGTCGTCGGAGGGGCCGAGAGTGCTGCCGTCCCAGGCCCGGATCCGGACGGGAGGCTCGGTCCCGAATATCGTGTTGACTACCGGGTGTAACCGGTCGGCCACCGTGGCATGCTCTGACGCCAGGTACGTCATAACTGCTGTCCTTTCGCTCACCCACCGTGGGAGCTCGGTGAAGTCACGAGGTCTTGTTGGCGCCCTCAACAATGAGGTTGCTCAAACCAACTTCTTTTGATTGATCATGCACCCAAAAGAGGGTCCGACGGGCCGAATAAATACGGTGATCGCGCACACAGCTGGTTCTCAGTGCTACCACCGTTCTTCTGGAAGGCGCAGCTGTTAACGGTCTGTGGGTATTCCCGCCGGTACCGTGCTGACATGGCGTCCAAAGCAGCGTCTCCGGCAGTTGAACTCACCGTCGGTGATCGGGCTGTGCGCATCAGCAACCCCGATCGGATCTACTTCGACGACCCGCACGCCACCAAGCTCGACATCGCGAAGTACTACCTGTCGGTCGGGGAGGGCATCGTCAGGGCGCTCCGGGAGCGGCCTTGCATGCTGCACCGCTACCCGGACGGCGTGTTCTCCGGCGGTGCCGAGGGCGAAAAGATCTACCAGAAGCGGATCCCCCGGGGCGCGCCCGACTGGGTGGAGAGCGTCCAGGTGAAGTTCCCGAGCGGGCGCAGCGCGGACGAGCTGTGCGTCACCGAGCTGGCGTCGGTGATCTGGGCGGTGCAGATGTCGACGGTGGAGTTCCACCCCTGGCATTCGCGGCGGGCGAACACCGAGCAGCCCGACGAGTTGCGCATCGACCTGGATCCGCAGCCCGGCACCGGGCTGGCCGAGGCGCGTCAGGTCGGCGGCGTCGTGCGCGAGATCCTCGCCGATCTCGGCTGGACCGGGTGGCCGAAGACGTCGGGCAACCGGGGGATCCACATCTACGTCCGGATTCGGCCCGACTGGACGTTCACCGAGGTGCGTCGGGCCGCGCTGGCGTTCGCCCGCGAGGTGGAGCGCCGTGTGCCGGAGCTCGCCACCACCGCCTGGTGGAAGGAGGAGCGCGGCGAGAAGGTGTTCGTCGACTTCAACCAGAACGCGCGCGACCGGACGATCGCCAGCGCCTACAGCATCCGCGGACGCCACGGCGCGTTGGTGTCGGCGCCGATCACGTGGGACGAGCTGCCGGACGTCGAGAGTGAGGACTTCACGATCCGGACCGTGCCGGCGCGGTTCGCTGAGCTGGGGGACCTGCACGCCGGGATCGACGACGAAGCGGTGGGCATCGAGCCGTTGCTGGAGTGGTCGGACCGGGACGCTCGAGACCTCGACCTGGGTGACGCCCCGTACCCTCCGAACTACCCGAAGATGGAAGGCGAGCCGATGCGGGTGCAGCCGTCGAGGGCCCGGAAAAAGTAGTTTTCCGGGTTCTGATGGTGACGCGGGCCACACCTTCGGGTCATGCTCGACGGTGACCGGCACTCCGGTGCGACCCGCCCCACAGGAGGCGCGCATGCCCGAGCAGGCCCGAACCCCACTCAATCGCCCGCAGCGGACGCTTTCGTCGCGCAGTCACCCGCAGGCCGGTGCCGGAAAGACGGCTCCGGTCGGCGCGGAGCACGTGTCCGACGTGCTGGTCCGGGTCAGCGACGCGGAGCTCCAGGGACGGCTCGGTCTTCCGGAGACCGCCCGGGGCGTGGTGGTGTTCGCGCACGGTTCGGGGAGTTCGCGCAACAGCCCGCGCAACCGTCAGGTGGCCAAGGCGCTCTACCGGGCGGGCTTCGCGGTGCTGCTCGTCGACCTGTTCACGGCCGTCGAGGAGCAGGAGGACCAGCGCACCGGCCGGGTGCGGTTCGACATCGACCTGCTCGCCCGGCGCGTGGACGACGCGGTGGGCTGGGTCGCCGAACACACCGACACCCGGGGGCTGCCGCTCGGGCTCTACGGCGCCAGCACCGGCGCCGCGGGTGCGCTGGCGGCCGCGGCGCAGCGTCCGGAGACCGTGCGCGCCGTGGTGAGCCGCGGTGGCCGGCCCGACCTGGCGAGCAGCTGGCTCACCACGGTCGCCGCCCCCACCCTGCTGGTGGTCGGTGCCCTGGACCATCCGGTCCTGGAACTCAACCGCCAGGCCGCCGACGCCCTGGGCGGCCTCGCCCGCGTAGAGGTCGTCCCGGGCGCCACCCACCTCTTCGAAGAACCAGGCTGCCTCGATCAGGTTGCGACTCTCACCACTTCGTGGTTCGCGACGCACCTCTGAGGGTGCGCGGCCCGCTCAGCGCGACGCTGCCAGGCGAGCGCGAACCCTTGAGTATCACCTATACGAGGCGGATTCGCGCTCGACTGGCAGCGCCGCGCTGAGCGGGCTCCAGGTTCAAGCACTCGCGCCTGGCGGCGCTCGAACCAACGTGGGCTGGCGTTAGTTCGCTGGGCAGGTGAGGCCGTCGGGTGGGGGGGTGGTGGTGAGCAGGTAGTTGCTGATGTTCTCGCGGACGCAGGTGGTCTGCGGGTACGCCGTGTGCCCCTCGCCCTGCCAGGTGACGATGTGGCCGGTGCCGAGCTCGCTCGCGAGCTTCGCGGTGTTGGCGTACGGCGTCGCCGGGTCACCGGTCGTGCCGACCACGACGATCGGCGGGGCGCCGAACGCCGCCCCCACCGGGTACGGGTCGTGCGAGCCGGGCCAGACCGCGCAGCTGAGCAGCGTCATCGCCAGCGGTGCGCCGAACAGCGGATACTTGCGCCGCCACTCGGTCTGCAGCTTGCGCACCGTCGCGATGGTCGGCGGGTTCCGGTCGTCGGTGCAGCCGATCGCGGTGAACGCGTCGGTCATGTTGTTGTACGTGCCGTCGGCGTTGCGCCCGGTGAAGCTGTCGTTCAGCGCGAACACTGCGGTGGGGTCGCCCTTGGACACGTCGGCGATCGCCTTCTCCAGCGCCGGCCACTGCGCCTTCACGTACAGCGCCGCGGTCACCGCGGAGAGGACGTGGCCGGTCGTCGCTGTCCGCTTCTCGCCCCCGGTTCCGGCCACCGGCTTCTTCTGGACGTTGATCAGCACGTCGTGCAGCGTCCGCCGGGCGTCGGGACCGATCGAGCACCCGGATCCCTTCGCCAGGCAGGCCGCCGCGAAGTTGTTGAACGCCTTCTCGAACCCGGCGGCCTGCCCCTCCGAGGCGGTGATGCCGTCGAGATTCGGGTCGACCGCGCCGTCGAGCACGAACGCTCGGATGCGCCCCGGGTACAGGTGGGCGTAGACCGCGCCGAGCAGCGTGCCGTACGAGTAGCCGAGGTAGGTCATCTTCGAATCGCCCACGGCTTCGCGGATCGCGTCCATGTCCCGCGCGGTCTGCTCGGTGCTGTAGTAGCTGAGCGACCGGCCGTACTTGCTCACGCAGGGGTCGATCGCCGAGCGCCAGATCTTGACCTGGTCGTCGAACTCCTTCTGCGGCGCCGGGTCGGGGTTCGCCGCCGTGGTGGCGTCCTTGCTGGAGGCGGGCAGGCAGTCGACCGGAGCGGACTTGCCGACGCCGCGCGGGTCGAACCCGATGACGTCGAAGCGCTCCATGATCTCGCCGGGCAGGAACAGCGGGGTCTGCGCGGCCAGTTCGATGCCCGAGGCGCCGGGGCCACCGGGGTTGACCAGCAGCGACCCGATGCGGTTCTTCTGCTGCTCGCGACGCACGCGCACCATCGCGACGTCGAACGTGCCGCCGGACGGGTTCGCCCAGTCCTGTGGGACGCGCACCGCACCACAGTCGACCCGCACTCCGGACAGCGACGTGCCGATCGACCGCTCGATCTCCGCCTTGCAGTCCGTCCACTTCGCAGTGCTCGTGTCGGGAGCCGACGACGGAGCAGCGGAGGGCGCCGCCGGGCTCGACGAGCCGGCGCGGGGGACGGACTTCCACTCACCGTCAGCGACGGTCGTGCCGCACGCGGACAACCCGACTGCGGCAGCGAGGCTGACTATCACGAGGGGGAGCCGGGGGGAGCGGCGCAACTTCACGGAGAGCCTTTCAACACGCGTTCCAGATCAAACCGGACAGGTCGGTCGAGCTGAGCATAAGTGCATGAACGGGGTTCCCGGTCGGGTCGCCAGCGTTCGAAACGCGCGGTATGCCGGAATCTGTCGCCCTCCATGTGGTCGTAGGCCACCTCGACGACGAGTTCGGGCCGCAGCGGCTGCCACGACAGGTCCTTCTTGCCGGTCCAGCGGCTGGGTGCGCCCGGCATCCGCGTTCCCGCCTCGGCTCCCGGCGCCGGTGGCTCCGCGGTCTGCTCGGCCCACGCCGACCAGGGGTGCTCGGACACATCGGACAGCCGGTACTGCTCCAATTCCTCGACGAGCTCCGCGCGGCGCTTCGCCGTGAACGACGCCGAGACGCCGACGTGATGCAGGTTCCCCTCGTCGTCGTAGAGGCCGAGCAGCAGTGAACCGACGATCGGGCCGGACTTGTGCCAGCGGAAGCCGGCGACCACGCAGTCGGCGGTGCGGGCGTGCTTCACCTTCTTCATCGTGCGCTTGCCGGGCTCGTACGGTCCGTCGGCCGCTTTCACGATCAGCCCGTCGAGCCCTGCGCCCTCGAACTGCTCGAACCACGACCGGGCGGTCTCCGGGTCGGTGGTGACCGGGGTCAGGTGGGTGCGGGGACCGGACGGACCGCCGTCCTCCGGGAAGATCCCGGCCAACCTGGACCGTCGCTCGGCGTACCCGGCTTCGAGCAGCGACTCGTCGCCGAGCGCCAGCACGTCGAACGCGATGAAGTGCGCCGGGGTCTGCTCGGCGAGCAGGTTGATGCGTGACGCCGCGGGGTGGATGCGCTGGGCCAGCGCATCGAAGTCGAGCCGGTCGTCGACGATCACCACGAGCTCGCCGTCGACGACGCACTTCTCCGGCAGGGAGGTGCGGACCTCCTCGACGACCTCGGGGAAGTACCGCTGCAGCTCCTTGTTGCCGCGGCTGCCGAGCACGATCCGATCGCCCTCGCGGAAGATCAGGCAGCGGAAGCCGTCGAACTTCGGCTCGTAGTGCAGACCCTCACCGGCCGGGATGCCCTTGACCGGACTGGCCAGCATCGGATCGATCGGCGGGGACAACGGCAGCCCCCACGGCTGCGCTTCTTCGTCACTGCCCGGATCTGGACTCATGCCGGTCAGTGAAGCAGAGACGGGCGACAGTAACGCAGCAACAGCACACCCGCGTCTTCGACGACGTGCGCGAGTGCGAGCGAACGGGGGTCGGGGGAGGGCGGACCGGCGCTGATCCGGCCCGGGCCGCCGCCGGTCAGCTGCGGGCTGATCGTCAGACAGATTTCATCGACGCCGTCCGCGGCCGTGAGTGAAGCGAACAGGCGGGGGCCGCCCTCGCAGAGGAGCTGGCTCAGACCACGCTCGTGCAGTGCCGCGGTGAAGTCGGCGTCGTCGATGACGTCGGCCACCGCCTCGATCGCGCGGCGCTTGTCGGCCGGCGCGTCCGGGCTCGTGACGACGATCGGGCGCACCGGTGCCTTGACCAGCGACGCGTGCGTCGGAGGGATCGAGAGCGACCCGGAGACCACGACCAGCGTCGGCACGGGGGCGAGGCCGAGAGCCTCCCGGCGGGCCCGGCGCCCGGCGTCGAGCGTCACCGGGCCGTAGTCCTCGGCCAGTGCGGTGCCCGCCGCGACGACGAGACCGTCGCACCAGCCGCGGAGCAGCTTGAACACGCGGTTGTCGGCCGGGCTCTGCAGGCCCGCGGAGACGCCGTCGACGCTGACGCCGCCGTCGACGCTCGCCACGAAGTTCATCCGTAGCCGCGGAACGCTCCGGTCGGTGGCGTACAGCTTCTCCAGCGCGGTGTCATCGAGTTCCGCGGAGAAGGGGAGGAGGGCGCGCATGCGTCCATCCCACCACCGCCGTCGGTGGGGCGACGGGCCGACCGTAGGCTCAGCGGCGTGTCCGCCAGCCCCCCGCGCCTCTCCGACCGGCAGCCACAGGTCGCGCCGGCGCGTCTGGTCGCCGAGCTGGTCCCGCCGCCACGTTTCGCCGCCGCGCGCTTCGACACCTACCGGCCCGACCCGAACGAGCCGTCGCAGACTCGGGCGCTGGACGCCGTCCGGGCGTTCGCCGAGCGGCTGTCCGCGCCACCGCCGCGCCGCGGGTTGTTCCGGCGTGCGGCAGCGCCGGAGGGCCGGCCCGGCATCTACCTCGACGGCGGCTTCGGCGTCGGCAAGACCCACCTGTTGACCTCGCTCTGGCACGCCGCGCCCAAGCCCGCCGGCTACGGCACGTTCGTCGAGCTCACCCACCTGGTCGGTGCGCTCGGCTTCGCCGGCACCGTGGATGCGCTCGGGTCACTGCGCCTGCTCTGCGTCGACGAGTTCGAGCTCGACGACCCGGGCGACACCGTGCTCGTGTCGTCGCTGCTCACCCGGCTGGTCGAGCGTGGGGTCGCGCTGGCCGCCACGTCGAACACGCTGCCCGACAAGCTCGGTGAGGGCCGCTTCGCCGCCGAGGACTTCCTCCGCGAGATCCAGGCGCTGTCCGCCCGCTTCGACGCGATCCGCGTCGACGGCCCGGACTACCGGCACCGGGACGCGGCCGAGGCGCCGGCGCCGCTCGACGAGGACGTCGTCGCCGAACGCGTCGCGGCACACCCGGCGGCGACCGTCGACGACTGGCCGACGCTGCTCGCGCACCTGGCGAGCCTCCACCCGTCCCGGTACGGCGCGCTGCTCGACGGCGTCGAGGCCGTCGGGCTCACCGGGCTGACGCCGGTTCCCGACCAGAACACCGCGCTGCGTGTCGTCGTGCTCGTCGACCGGCTCTACGACCGCAGCCTGCCGGTCTTCGCGTCCGGCTGCCCGGTCGACGCGATCTTCACCCCGGAGATGCTCGCCGGCGGCTACCGCAAGAAGTACCTCCGAGCCCTCAGCCGCCTCACCGCCCTCGCGCGGGAAGGCGCTACTCGGTAGAGGGCCCGTTCGGGCGTTCCGGTGGGCGGGGCCGGCGGTGCTGGCAGGCGCACCACGTGCCGCCTCGGCACTCGGCATGGCGACCCTCGCGACACGGCGGGCAGATCACGAAACCAGTGTGTGCCCAGCCAGGGTAGGCCTGGCAAGAGTCGTGAGTAATAATAAATCAACGCGAAAGGGATGTTCGGTCATGAAGGGGTGGTAACACCTGCGTATGACCTCAACGGCGAGCACCGTCCGCGCCGCTGTCGGCGCGCTGGTGGCGCTTCTCCTGCTTCTCGGTGGCGCGCGTCTGGCTGTCGGGCAGTACGTCGCGTCCAGTGTCGATCAACGGGTCGACCGCGCGACCGACGCCGCGACGGCGAACGACGACCTGCTCCGAGCCCTGACCGAGGCCCAGTCCGCCCTGCGCGGTTACCAGCTCACCGGCGATCCGTCGCTGCTCGAGCCGTACCGGCGCGGGCTCGCCGACTACGCGCTCGCGCGGACCGTCGTCAGCGACGCCGCGGCGAGCGAACCGCTGCGCTCGCTGGTGGCGGTCGAGCTCGGTGCGGCGGACGCCTGGACGACGTACAGCACGCCGCTCGCCGACACCGCGTCGCGGTCCGCAGCCGTGGTCGCGCAGGGTGAGGAGCTGTTCGGCCGCTTCCGGTCCGCGAACGCCCGCGCCGGGGCGAACTTCGACGCCGAACGCACCGCGCTGCTGAGCCGCGAGCGCACGATCGGCCTGGTCGGCGATCTCGTGACCGCGCTGCTGGCGATCGTCGCCATCGGGCTGGTACTCGTCCTCGGGCGGCGCGCCCGCCGCTCTGCCGGGCCGGTGGAGGAGATGCGGTCGGTCTTCGCGCGGCTCGAGACGGAGCGTGCGGAGGCCCGGCAGCGGGCGCACGACCTGGGCGCGAACGTGCGGTCGTCGCTCGACCCCGACGCGATAGTGGCCGAGGTCGTGGCCGGCCTCGGTGCGCTACTCGGCGCCGACCACGTGTACCTCCGGCTCGCCGACGGCACGGACCGGCTGTGGAGCCGTCCCGGGCATTCGGCGCCCCCGATCGAGTCGTTCCGCGCGGGCATCCCCGAGGGGCTGACGACGAGCTTCACCGTCGACGCCGACTCGGCCGGTTCGTTCCTGCTGCTGCGCGGTGAGCCGTGGACCGACGACGAGCGGGTCCTGCTCGAAACGGTCGCGGCCGACACCGGACGTGGGCTGCACGTCGCCCAGGTGTACGACCACCAGCGCGAGCTGGCCGAGCGCTTCCAGGACCTCGACCGGCAGAAGACCGACTTCATCTCGACGGTCTCGCACGAGCTCCGGACGCCGCTGACCAGCATCCTCGGCTACCTGGAGATCCTGCTCTCCGGCGACCAGGGTGAGATCACCGACGCGCAGGAGCGCAGCCTGAAGATCGTCGAGCGCAACGCCGAGCGGCTGCGTGAGCTGGTCGGGGATCTGCTGACGCTGTCGCGGATCGGGTCCGGGAACCTGGAGATGACCGCGACGCGGGTCGAGCTCGCGGCGCTGCTCGACGGGGTCCGGGAGGCGTTCGCGCAGCCGGCCGCCGACGGGGGGCTCACGATCGAGTGCGCGCAGGGCGGTGATCTCGCGGTGATCGGGGACGATCGGCAGCTCGAGCGGGTGCTGGCGAACGTCGTCGGCAACGCGGTGAAGTTCACGCCGTCGGGCGGGTCGGTGCGGGTCGCCGTGCGGACCGAGCCGGTGGGGTCGGGTGAGCGCGTGGTGATCGAGGTGGTCGACACCGGGATGGGGATCCCGGAGGCGGAGCAGGACAAGCTGTTCCAGCCGTTCCAGCGGGCCTCGAACGCGGTGAGCAGCGCAATCCAGGGGACCGGTCTGGGGCTCGCGATCGCACGCTCGATCGTCGAGCGCCACGGCGGCGAGGTGACGCTCGAGTCCACCCTGGGCAAGGGCACCGCGCTCACCATCGCGCTACCCCGCGCCCTGGGCGGCCCCACCGAGGCCGAATCCGCCGTCGACCCCCGCGAAGCCGCGATCCGTGCCGCGAAGGCGCGAGCCCTGTCACGCGCGTCAGCGCGCTGACTGCGGTCCCGTTCCGACGCGCCAGGACGCGCCTAAGTGGGCCCGCTCGGAGCGGCCCCATTTCGACGCGCAGGAGCGCGCCAGAGGGGGACCGCTTCAGCGGCGCCGCCGGAACGGGACCGCTACGCCGGGCCCAAGATCGCGGCGATTCGGGCGACCAGTTCGCGGGGGCTGAAGGGTTTGACGACGTAGTCGTCGGCGCCGACGTCGAAGCCGGCTTCGATGTCGGCCTCCTGCGCCCGCGCGGTGAGCAGAAGCACCGGCACCTTCGCGGTAGCGGTGTCCTTCCGCAGCTCCCGACACACCTCGAGCCCCGACATCCGCGGCATCGAGACGTCGAGCACCACCAAGTCGGGCGTGGTCTCCCGGGCAGCGGCCAGCGCCGCGGCACCGTCGGTGGCGGTCACGAGGTGATAACCCGCCTGCTTCACCTTGAAAGTGACAAGCGCCAAAATGTCCGGATCGTCGTCGGCGATCAGAACCGTACTCATCGAGGCCCCCAGTGCGCCGGACAGAGAACGGACATTACTAGGGTAATGGTACCGAAACGGTTGCTCGGGCGCGCCTTTCCCTCAGGTGAACCCCTGTCGCGTCGAAGAAGTGCGTGACGACTTAAGGGAGACAGACGTGGACGAGTTGGACGACATCGTTCAAGAGTTCCTGGTCGAGAGCCACGAGAACCTCGACCAACTCGACCGGGACCTGGTCGCGCTGGAGCAGCACCCGGACTCTCGCGAGCTGCTGTCCAGCATCTTCCGCACGATCCACACGATCAAAGGCACGAGCGGCTTCCTCGCGTTCCACCGTCTGGAGACGGTGACGCACGCGGGGGAGTCGCTGCTGTCCCGTCTGCGCGACGGCGCGCAGTCGATGAATGTGGAGAGCGCCAACGCGCTGCTCCGCATGGTCGACACCGTGCGTGGCCTGCTGACTCAGATCGAGGAGCAGGGCGCCGAGGGCGACATGGACGTGCAGAGCGTCATCGAGCAGGTCACGGCCTGCATCGAGGACGGCTCGGGCAAGCCCAAGGCCGCCCCGGCCCCGGCCGCTCCCGCAGCGGACGCCGCCGACGCGGCGCCGGCCGCCGGTGAGTCGGACGCCGCTGAGCCGGCCGCCGCCGAGGCCGAGGCCGCGCCGGAATCCGCACCGGAGCCGGCGCACGAGGAACCCGCGGAAGAGGCCAAGCCGCCGGCGCCCGCACAGCGTGCTGGGGGAGCGGCCGCACCCGCCGGACCCGGCGGACCGGCCGGACCCGGCGGCGGCCCGGAGCCGGGCGAGGAAGGCGCCGCCCCGCAGCGCCGGAGCGTCGCCGAGAGCTCGATCCGCGTCGACGTCGACCTGCTGGACGCGCTCATGCGGCTGGTCGGTGAGCTCGTGCTCACCCGTAACCAGCTGGTCCGCGGCGTCTCCGAGATGAGCGACCCGGCGCTCACCCGCACCACCCAGCGGCTCAACCTCATCACCTCCGAGCTGCAGGAATCGGTGATGAAGACCCGGATGCAGCCGATCGACCAGATCTGGTCGAAGCTGCCCCGAGTCGTCCGCGACCTCTCCAGCCAGCTCGGCCGCCAGATCCGCCTGGCGATGGAGGGCAAGGACACCGAGCTCGACCGGTCCCTGCTCGAGTCGGTGAAGGACCCGCTGACCCACCTCGTCCGCAACGCGGTCGACCACGGCATCGAACCGCCGGACGTCCGGCAGGCCGCGGGCAAGAACCCCGAGGGCACGCTGACGCTGCGCGCGTACCACGAGGGCGGCCACGTCGTGGTCGAGGTCGCCGACGACGGCGCGGGCATCGACCCGGAGCGGGTCGCGGCCACCGCGCTCGACCGGGGCGTCATCACCCGGGACCAGCTGGCGCGGATGGAGACCAACGACATCCTCCAGCTGCTGTTCCAGCCCGGTTTCTCCACGGCGAAGAAGGTCACGAACGTCTCCGGCCGCGGCGTCGGCATGGACGTCGTCAAGACCAACATCGAGAAGATCGGCGGCACCGTCGACGTCGACTCGACGCCGGGCCGCGGCACGGTCTGGCGGCTGACGATCCCGCTGACGCTGGCGATCATCCAGGCCCTGACCGTCGAGTGCAGCACCGAGCAGTACGCGATCCCGCAGATCGCCGTCGACGAGCTCGTGTTCGTTGACGGCTCCTCGGACAAGAACATCGAGCACGTCTCCGGTGCGCCGGTCTACCGGCTGCGCGGCAAGCTGCTGCCGCTCGTCCGCCTGGACGAGAGCCTCGGCCTGCCGGTGGGGTCGAACGACAAGGACGTCTACATCGCGGTTCTCCAGGCGGAGGGACGCCGGTTCGGCCTCGTCGTCGACCGGGTCCTCAACACCGAGGAGATCGTGGTCAAGCCGCTCGCGACGCTGCTTAAGGACATCGGCGTGTACCAGGGGTCGACGATCCTCGGCGACGGCAAGGTGGCTCTCATCCTCGACGTCCAGTCGCTCGCCCGGCGTTCGCTGCTGGCGGCCCAGGCCGTGGAGAAGTCCGGCCTCGGCGCCGACGCCCAGCAGTCGCAGAGCCGGCAGGGCAGCGGCAACCGCCTGCTCATCACCGGTGTCGGCGACCGCCGCGTCGCGGTGCCGCTGGACATGGTCACCCGGCTCGAGGAGTTCCCGATCGAGAAGATCGAGCGGGTCGGCAGCCGCGAGGTCGTGCAGTACCGGGGGCGGATCCTGCCGCTGGTGCGGCTGGCGCACCTGCTCGGTGCGTACCCGGCCGAGGACGGCGACTCGGTGCCGGTGGTCGTCTACAGCGAGCGCGGCCGCAGCGTCGCGCTCGCCGTCGAGAAGATCGTCGACATCGTCGAGGACTCGACCGACACCCACAGCGACCTGGACGACTCCGGTCTCACCGGCTCGGCGGTCATCCAGCAGCGTGTCACCGAGATGCTCGACGTCCGGCAGGCGATCCTGGCGGCTGACGTCAACTTCTTCGACGCGATGGACGAGTACGAGGACCAGTACGCCGGCGGTCTCGAGGAGATGAGCGCGGTATGACTAGTCGCCAATACACGACGTTCGAGGTGGCCGACCAGCTGTTCGGTGTCGACGTCGCCAAGGTCGTCGAGGTGCTGCGGTTCAGCGAGTACACCCGGGTCCCGCTGGCCGACAAGTCGGTCGGTGGCCTGATCAACCTACGTGGTCAGGTCATGGCGGCGGTGGACCTGCGGGTGCGGCTGGGCCTGGAGCCCCGCGACATGTCCAAGCCGTCGATGAACGTCATCGTGTCGGAGGAGGGCGAGGCGATCAGCCTGCTCGTCGACAAGATCGGTGACGTCGTCGAACTGCAGTCGGACACGTTCGAACCGCCGCCGGACACGCTCGCCGGACCGCTGCGGGAGCTGATCATCGGTGCGTTCAAGCTCGACAGCAGGCTGATGCTCGCGCTGGACGCGAAGCGCGCCGTCGACCTGGCGTCGAGCACCGCCAAGGCGGCGGCGAGGTGAGCACGTCCCGCGCGGAGACCCGGTCCCTGAGCGCCGAGGAACGTGCGGTGCTGGACTCGGTGAGCGAGCAGGCCCAGCTGCTGGCGATGCTCACCGGGTCGGTGCCGTCCGTCGAGGCGCCCCCGACCGGCACCGTGGACCTGATCGGCGCCCTCGGGCCGCTGGAGCACCCGGAGACCCCCGGCAGCGACCCGCTGCAGGCGTTCGGGCTCGTCGCGCCGCGGTTCGCGAAGGACGCCGAGAGCGTCGCCACCGAGCTCGGAGCAGCCTGAGCACATCACCGTCCGTGACGGTATGCCGTAGTTCACACGCGCGTTCGGCGCTCGCTCGACCCACCCGTCCAGAGTCCTGATAGGACGATGAACGGGTCCCGGTGAGCCCTTGGCGGAGCGGCGAACGGCTGTCAGACTGGCTTGCGTGTACAGCCTGGTCAGCGCCCCAGTCCTCGGCTTCGACCTCACCCGGATCGAGGGTGGGGCCGGCGTCTCCGACGTCCTGACGCGTTCGCTCGCGTTGACGCCGGACGATCTGGCGGTGCTCGCCGAGCACCGCGCCGACGACGGTCAGCGCGCCGATCTGTGGGCTGCGGTCGAGATCGCCACGACCGTTCAGCCTACGGTCCGTGATGTCGCCGGGCTGAGCAAAGCCGACCCCGACGCGTCGGTCGAGAAGCGCGCCAGCTCGGCGTTGAGCCTGCTGCAGCGGGCACCGCTGGGTACGGTGGACGGCCTGCTGCAGTGCGTCCGGTACGACGTCCTGGACTGGACGTGGAGCGCGGCCGACGGTTCGGAGCCGACGCGGGCCCCGCAGTTCCCGCCGGTGCAGCGCGACGGGGAGGCGGCGCCCAAGCCCGTGAAGGTCCAGTCGGAGACCGCGTCCGCGGCCACCGCGGTGATCTGTGACGCGCTCGTCGCCGGCTACCTGCGCTCCCAGCTCGACGACGACACCCGCCGACGCCTGGCGACGCCCTGGGTGGCAGCGAGCCGCCACCTGCCGGAGCGCCGGACCGCGCTCGGCCCCACCGAGCCGTCGGTGCGCGCGCTCCTCGACCGGGTCGGCAGCCTGAGCCAGCAGGACGGCACGCGGCTGTACAAGGCCGCGGAGGCCGGTCGGCGTGACTCCGCGAGCTGGGCACCCGCGATCCACTCGGCGTCCTGGGCGGTGCACCTGGCCGGCCGGATCCGCGAGGCGGCGGCGGCGCAGTTCTTACTGGTCCAGGCAGTGGAGACCAGTGGAATCCCGGTCACCGAGCGGGCCGCCGGAGTGTGGAACCTGCTCAGCGGCGCGATGCAGGCGCTCGCGGCGCGTGACCTCGTCGATGCCGCCACCGCGCACCGACTGCTCAGCCCTGTACTCGCCACGCTGGGGCCATCCGCGCTCGGCTAGACGTTTCACTCAGCCTGCTCGCGCGGTGACCGATAGGGACGCCGTGACGGCCCCGAGGTGCGTCCCGTCCTGCTGCGGCTGCGGCTCCGGTATTGGGGACCTCGGCACGGGAAGGCGGCGCGTGTGATCAAGGTTCTAGTGGTCGACGACTCGGTCGTCGTCCGACGCTTGATCGTGGACGCACTCAGCGACGATCCCGGCATCAACGTCGTCGGTACCGCGTCGAACGGGCGGCTCGCCCTGCAGAAGATCGACGAGCTCAAGCCGGACGTCATGACGCTGGACATCGAGATGCCGGTGCTCGACGGCATCGGAACGCTCAAGGAGCTGCGCCCGAAGCACAAGCGTCTCCCGGTGATCATGTTCAGCACGCTCACCGCGAACGGCGCGTCCGCGACGCTGGAGGCGCTGGCCGCCGGCGCCACCGACTACGTCACCAAGCCGGCCAACGTCGGCAGCGTCCGCGAGTCGATCAAGAGCGTTCGCGAGCAGCTGATCCCGCGGATCTACGCACTCGGCCCGAAGCAGCGGCCCGGCGCTGGTCCCACCCGTCCGGGGATGCCGCCGACCCGTCCCGGCGCGGCTCCTCCGCCCGGCCGCCCCGGAGCACCGCTCGCCGGCCGCCCGCCGCTCGGTACCCCGGCCGCCCCAGCTGGCGGCATCCGTCCACCGATGCGGCCGGCCAAGACCAAAACGCCTGGTCAACGAATCGACGTCATCGCTGTCGGCTGTTCCACCGGTGGACCGGACGCCCTGGCCAAGGTCGTCCAGGGCTTTCCCAAGGACCTCCCGGTCCCGGTGGTCGTCGTCCAACACATGCCGCCCATTTTTACCAAAATGTTCGCAGATCGCCTGGATCGGGCAAGTGCAGTGAAAGTGGTCGAAGCGACGGCGGACGTTCCCTTGGAGGCCGGCACGGTGTACATCGCGCCCGGCGACAAGCACATGGAAGTCGTCCGGAAAGGCACTTCCGTGCTCACCAAGCTGCACGAAGGGCCGCCGGAGAACTCCTGCCGGCCGGCGGTCGACCCACTGTTCCGCTCGGTGGCGTCGATCTTCGGAGCGCATGCCCTGACCGTCGTCCTCACCGGAATGGGACAGGACGGGAAGAAGGGCTGCGAGGTCCTGGCAAGGGTCGGTAGCGAAATCGTGGTCCAGGACGAGGAGACATCTGTGGTCTGGGGCATGCCCGGGGCCGTCGCGCAGGCCGGGCTCGCCGACGTGGTGCTGCCGCTCGGCGCGATATCCGACACTCTGCTCGCTCGCGTCGGCCACGGCCGAGCCAACCGGTTGGCGGTGGTCCGATGAGCCTCGCAGCGCACGAGTTCCAATTCGTGAGCAGCCTGGTCCGCCGTGAGGCGTCGATCGTGTTGGAACCCGGCAAGGAGTACCTGGTCGAGGCGCGGTTGCTGCCGCTGGCCCGCAAGGCGGGCCTGGCGTCGGTCACCGAGTTTCTGCTCCGGGCGCAGAGCCCGTCCGGTCGCCAGGACCGCGACGCCATCGTCGACGCGCTGACGACGAACGAGACCTCCTGGTTCCGCGACCGCGAACCGTTCACGGCGATGACCGAGCTGGTCATCCCGAACGTCGTGAAGTCGCGGGGCCCGTCGCGCCACCTGCGGGTCTGGTCGGCGGCGTCCTCCAGCGGCCAGGAGCCGTACACGCTGGCGATCCTGCTCAAGGAGAACCTGCCGCCGGGGTGGACCTACGAGATCCTCGGCACCGACATCTCCACCGAGATGCTGGCCAGGGCCGAACGCGGCCGGTACAGCCAGCTCGAGGTGAACCGCGGACTTCCCGCGCCCCTCCTGGTGAAGCACTTCACCCGGGCCGGCGCGGAATGGGAGGTCGCCGCCCCGATCAAGAAGGCGGTCTCCTTCAAACGGCTCAACTTGGCGGCGCCGTTCCCCCCGATGCCCGCCTTCGACGTGGTGTTCCTACGCAACGTCCTCATCTACTTCGACGTGGAGACCAAGCGGGGCGTGCTCAAGCGCATCCGCAATCTCCTGAAGCCGGATGGGTGGCTCTTCCTCGGCGCTGCCGAGACCACGATGGGAATCGACGACGGCTTCGAACGCGTCGTCACCGGACGGACGTCGGCCTACCGGCCGCGGACCGGTACTTCGGCGCCGGTCGGCGTCACGGGGAAGGGGTGAGGCGAGTGCTCTGCATGGTCATCGACGACTCGCGAGCGATGCGACTGATCCTTCGACGCATCGTTACCGGTCTGAACTTCGAGGTGGTCGAAGCAGGCAACGGGCGGGAGGCCATGGACCGCCTCGAGGAGCTCGAGGCCGTACCTGAGCTGGCCCTCATCGACTGGAACATGCCGGAGATGAACGGTCTGGAGTTCGTGACCGCCGTTCGCGCGGACAAGAAGTACCGGGGGATGACCCTGATGATGGTGACCACCGAGAGCGAGCACGGCCAGATCGTCCGTGCGCTCGCCGCGGGCGCCCACGAGTACGTGATCAAGCCGTTCACGCCCGACGCGATCGTCGACAAGCTCGTCATGCTCGGGCTGATCCCGGACGGAGCGCACGCGTGAGCGCGACGATGGCCCCGACCGGCGACGACCTGCAGCAGATCGCCGAGCAGGTGTGGGCCTCCTACCTCGACACCGACGGGGAGAAGCCGCTGGTGCCGCTGCCGCCGGACAAGCTCTCCAAGGACGTGGTGGCCGGTGTCGCGGTGAGCGGCGCCTGGCACGGCCTGGTGCTCGTGGCGTGCTCCGAGGTTGCGTCCAAGGAGGCGGCCGCGACGCTGCTCGGTATGGAGTCCGAGGACGTCACCGAGGGCGACGTCGACGACGCGCTGGGGGAGCTCGCGAACGTGATCGGCGGCAACGTCAAGAGCCTGCTGCCCGAGCCGTGCACGCTCGGCCTTCCCGAGGTGCACAACAACGCCGACAACGACCCATGGCTTGCCGGCGACGAAATCTGCCGGTTTGAGGCGACCTGGATGGGTGAGCCTATGGAGGTCAGCGTGCTGGAGAAGCCGCAAGGGGGAGGGACCGAATGAAGATCTTGATTGCCGACGACAGCCGGGTCATGCGCCAGATCGTCACCCGGACGCTGAGGCAGGCCGGTTACGACGGCCACGACCTGGTCGAGGCCGAAGACGGCGCACAACTGGTCGAGAAGGCGAACTCCGACAAGTTCGACCTGGTGCTGTCCGACTGGAACATGCCGAACCTGACCGGCATCGAGGCGCTCCGGGCGCTGCGGGCCGGTGGCAACAACACGCCGTTCGGCTTCGTGACGTCGGAAGGCACGCCGGAGATGCGCGACACCGCGGCCGCGGGCGGTGCGCTGTTCCTGATCGCGAAGCCGTTCACCGCCGAGATGTTCAAGGAACAGTTGGACTCGATCCTGGGGTGACCAGATGACACAAGCCACTACACAGCTGCCGTCCCCGAAGGACGTCCGGGACATGCTCGAGGAACTCCTCGGCAAGGACATCACGGTGGGCGACGGCGCTCCGCCCTCGGCGGCAGACCTGCAGAAGGCCACGGTCGCGGTCTACGTCGACGACGGCAACAAGGTCAGCGGCGTCAGCGGCATGGACCTGCCGCTGTCGGCCTGGATCGGCGCGGCGATCGGTCTGATCCCGAAGGGCGGCGCCGAGGCGTGCCTGGAGGACAAGGAACTCACCAAGATGGTGGGGGAGAACGTCCGCGAGGTCTGCAACATCATGGCCGCGCTGCTCAACCGCGAGGGCACTCCACACCTGCGGCTGGAGAAGGAAAGCGTGTACCTGCCAGGTGAGCAGGCGCCGGCGGACATCCAGGGGCGGTGCGTCGCGCTCGGTGCCCGGCTCGACCTGAACGTGACGGTGGCCGGCTACGGATCCGGGAAGCTCTGGGTCTCGCTGGCGGGATGAGGCATCGGGGAGGCCGCGCGGACGGTCACCCCGGAGGCCTGTCTGTTCGTCGCCGGCCAGGCCACGTCGTCGATGGCGAGAAACGGTTTGGCCGCGACGGCGGCCGGCGTGGCGTCGGCGAAAGCCAGTACCTCGCGGTGGAGGTGCGACTGGTCGGCGTAGCCACTCTCGGCCGCGACCACGGCGGCGCCGCGCCCCGCCGCGAGCCGGTGGGCGGCATCGTCGAAGCGGATGAGGCGGGCCGCGTGCTTGGGCGTGAGCCCGAGCTGCGACCGGAACCGTGACCACAGGCGCTTGCGGCTCCAGCCGACGTCGGCGGCCAGCCGATCGACGCGCACGCGCCCCCGTCGCATCCGCGCCCAACAGTGGGCGACCTCCGGGTCGACCGCACGGCCCGCCGCGATCCGGCGGGCCAGCGTCGTTTCGGCGATCGCGAACCGCTCGTCCCAGGTCTCCGCGGCGCGCAGCCGTTCCCGCAGTTCGACGGCGCCGCGTGCCCACAGGTCGTCGAGCCCGATTATCTGGCCGGTGAGGTGCTCGCCCAGCACCGCGTGGGCGATCACCGGCGAGAGCCTGATCTGCAGGCAGTCGAAACCGCCGGCGGGCCCGGTGCCCCGTGCGCTCCGGGGCGCGAGCCCGGCTACGACGCCCCCGCGCCGTTGGTTGCCGTCGCCGTCGGCGACCACCAGTGAGCCGTCACCCAGGTCGATGATCAGTGCGACGGCCGGGTGCGGCACCATCTCGACGTCGATCGGGTCTTCGGCATGGTCACTGAACGCCGCCATCGCGACCCCGGGCAGGCGGGAGCCGACCGGAACCGTGATGTCCCAGCCCGGTGCACCGGCGCGCGCGGATCGCACGGTCTCAGCGTACGAGCGTCGCGGCGAACGCGAGGAGGAGTGCGGCGGTGTCCTCCGGGGCCTCCACCGGTGGGGTGTGCCCGACGCCGGGCAGCAGTTCGATCCGGGCGCCGGGCACTGTCCGGTACGCCTCGGCCGACGACGCGCGCCAGCGTTCGTCGTCGGCGCCGAAGATGACCAGCAGCGGGACGTTCTTGTCGCGGAGCCGGTCGGGGAGGCTCCGTTCTTCGAGGTAGTCCGTGTAGGCGCCCATCATGCCCCGGAAGTCCCGGTGGGTCAGGAGCGCGAGGTGCTCGAACCAGGACTCCGGGATCTCGACGCCCTGGGCCGTGCCGCGGGCCGCCCTCACCATGTTCTTCGGGGTTCGCAGGCGCCAGAGCAGCGCGCCGGGGAAGCGGGCCCTGACCAGGCGGAAGAGCAGGCTCTCCGGCAGCTGGGCGGAGAGGTCGGGGCCCATGTCGAGGATGGCGACTGCCTCGACGAGGTCGGGGCGTATCTCGGTGAGAGCCGTGGCCAGCATGCAGCCGGAGGAGTGGCCGACCGCGGTCACGCGCCTCGTTCCGAGGCGGTCCACGACGGCGGCGATGCGGCGCGCCTGCGTGGGGACGTCGTAACGGTCGTGGCCGATCAGGTCGACGCGGACGACGTGGTGGCTCTCCGCGAGCGCCGGGACGATCGGGGTCCAGCTGGCGCTGGGGGCTGCTGCGTTGGTGAGGAGGAGCAGGGTGGAGGTGTTCGGGTCGCCGTCCTCCTGGACGTGTACGTCTGCCATACCGGAAGGGTCGCGCGGGGGCGGCAGGTGCGTCTTGAACGAATGTTCCCGTTACGCGGTTGCGGGGCCGTTGTTCTCGGCTTCGGCCTCGGCGGCGGCGCGGCGTTCGGCTTCCGCTTGGCGCATCTCCTCGAGTTGGCGCTCGGTCTCGTGTTCCTCGTGGATGCGTTGGTAGGTGGTGTAGAGCATCCGGAGGAACGCCAGCATGACGGCGGCGACCAGCACCGCGATCAGGTACCGGATGAGCGCGGTGTCGATGTCCAGGTCGCCGACGACGAACGCCTGCCAGAGGGCGGGAGCCGCGAGCAGTGCGGCGAGCAGGAGAACGGAGTACCGGGCGAACATCAGTAACCGCCCGGCCCCTCTTCCGGCCACCACACCCGCTGCCCCTGACCCGCCGCCCCTGCGTCGTACCCATTGATCACCGCGCCGTGGGGGGCGAAGCCGTTGAGGATGGCGCCGGTCGGGGCGTGGCCGTAGGTGGTGGGCGGTTCGTAGGCGGTCACGTAGTCGGTTTCGGGGGCTCGGTGGGTGGTTCGGCGGGAGCCGACCGGGTCCTCGGCGGCGGCCGCGTGGGCGCCCCGGTGGCCGGCCGGGAGCTCGAGGGGCATGATCGGCCCGATCGGGCCGTCGCCCGGGAGCGGGCCGCCGGTCAGCCGCTCGCACAGCAGCGTCGTCCACCGGCGCGCGGTGGCGGGGCGACCGTCCAGCATGACGACCGGCAACCCGAAGTGCAGCACGCTGCCGGGCTCGACGGTCTCGTCGGCGCCGTGCACCGCGAGTGCGTCGACCCGGTCCAACGCGTCCAGGAACCGCGCGGTGTCGGCGTTCTTGCGGGTCGCGTCCACGCACGCCCAGACCTGGGTCGGCGCGAGTGCCGCGATCGTCGCGCGGGGCGAACCGTCCGCGGACGGCGTCACCGCCGCCGGGCGGCCGATCGGCGAACCGGCGGTGGCTTCCACGACCACGATCCGGGGTCCGGCCGACGAGTGCAGCTCCGCGGATCGCCGGATCGCCTCGTCGGGTGACGAGATGCGGTGCGAGCGGCGCAGACCGGTGCCGGCGATCGAACCCGCGACGAGCGTCGCGGACGGGTCGATGGCCGCGGTCAGCGCGGCGATCTGCCCGGCGACCATCAGCGCCGGTTCGGTGTCGCCGACGATCACCAGCACCTCGCCGGGGCGGGACGGCACCGCCGGGGGATAGGGGAGTCCCGCGACCGCGCGGGCCACCGCGGTCCACGGGTCCGGGCCGACCGCGCGGGCGGCGATGTGCACCGGGACGCCGTTGCGGACCAGTTGCACCGCGGGGTGGTCGTAGCCGTTGCGGGCGGCAGGCTTCGGCGGCAGCCGCCGCACCGGCTGCACCGCAGTAGGCGGCCCATCTCCGTCCCCCGCACCACCCGGCGCGGCCGGTGCGGGGGGTCTGACGGGGTCGACGTGGGGGTGGGGAGGGACGGTGGCTCGACCGGTTGCTGCGGGGCGGTGGTCGTCCGGCTCCGCCGGTGGGGCTGGGCGGCGGGGGGCCGGTGACACCGGGTGGGCGCCGCGGGCCGTGCGTCGCCGGGGTTGCGGCCGGGGGATCGAGACCTCGGCGGTGACCGCGCTGTCCTCGTCGTCGTCACCCTCGGAGGCACGCGTGCCCGGCGCGTTCGGCCCCACCTCGACGATCTGCCCGTCGCGGTCGGTGGGGCGCTCCGGGGTCGTGGTGCCGGTCGGGGCCGCACGGAGTGATTTGGTGCCCGCCGAGGGTTCGGAGGTGGCCGGTGCGTCGGGAGCGTCCTCGTCGTCTGCGGGCTCGGACACGATGCGGATCCGTCCGTTGCGCCGACTCGCGGTGCGCTGCTCGGTCTCCGCGGCCTCGGCCGCGAGCTCCGCGGCCCGGCGACGTGCCCGCTCCGCGAGCTTCGCGGCCACCGAAGGCTCGCTCAACACCGGCCCCCCAGGCGAAAGCTTCACGGCCTCGTCGGCGCCGCCGACCCCGGGCCCGGCCGTTTCGCGCGCGGTGCCCCGTTGCTCGGCGGCTCCGTGGCCGGTGGCACCGGGCGCCCGTGCAGGTTCGTGGCTGGTGACACCGGGCGACCGTGCAGGCTCGTGGCCGGTGGCACCGGGCGCCTCGGTGGGAGCGGTGGTCGATCGGCGTGGGGGAGCATCGGCGCCGCTCGTGGCGTCGGCCAAACCCTCGAACACGCCGGAACGGGCCGCACCGGACGCCAGCGCCGGTCGAAGCTGGCCCGCAGGCTCGATCGTGCGCCGGGACGCCTCGCCAGCCCGCTCCGCCAACACCTCAGCGAATCGCGCCGCACTACCCGGCCGCCCGCTCGCCCCACCCGTAAACGCATCCCGCGGTTCGCCCAACGCGCTCTGCGCCCCACGCGCCGCGTCGCGCGCGCCGGACGAAGCGTCCCGGGCGCCCGGGCGGTCGATCGAATCTTGAGCCTCTGCCCGCGCCAGCAGCGCGGTCAACCCGTCCGCCGTCGGCGGCGCGGACTCGTCGTCGGGCGACTCGTCCGGGTCGAGAATGTCGACGGCGATCTCGAACCGCTGCTTCGCGAAGAAGCCGGCCAACCCCCCGGTCCGCACGCGCTCCGCGGACACGATCCGCGCGGCCGCGCCGTGTTCCTCCTTGATCTTCGCGAGCAGCGATTCCAGATCCGGGCCCTCAAGCAACAGCCGGGTAGACACCGCCCACCACCCCCACGGTCTCGATCTGGGCGGAGACGCCCGAGATCTCGGTGTACGACAGCACCGGGAGTCGCGGCGTCGCGAGCCGGACCAGCCGCTGCAGCGGCAACCTCAGAACCGGCGAGCAGACCAGCACCGCGGTGATGCCCCGCTGCTCCGCCGTGTCGAACAATCGATGTGCCTCGGTGACCAGCGCCTCGGCCCGCGCGGTGTCGACGCCGAGCTGGATCCCGCCCTCGCCGGGCCGCAGCGACTCCAACAGCGCCTGCTCGATCTGCGGATCGAGCGTCATGACCGGCAGCCGCCCGTCGGCGACGTAATGATTGGCGATCGCCGGGCCGAGCGAGCTGCGCGCGGCCTCGAGCAGCCCGTCGGGCGTGCTCCCGGCCTTCGCGGCCAGCGACAGAGCCTCGAAGATCCGCACCAGGTCGCGGATCGGCACCCCTTCGTCCAGCAGGTGCTGGAGCACCCGCTGGATCTCACCGAGGCTCAGCAGCGCCGGCGTCAGCTCCTCGATCACGACCGGGTGCGACCGCTTCACGACCTCGGTGAGGTTCCGGACGTCCTCCCGCCCGAGCAGCCGCGAAGCGTTCTGCCGGACGACCTCCGCGAGATGCGTGATCACCACCGAGGCCCGGTCGACGACCGTGGCACCCATGATCTCGGCCTGGTGCCGCAGCTCGGCCGGGATCCATTTGCCCTCCAGGCCGAACACGGGTTCGTGGCCGGCGCGCCCGGGTAGCGCCTCCAACCCGTCGCCGATCGCCAGCGCGGTGCCGGGCGGCGCCTGCCCCCGGGCCACTTCGACGCCGCTGATCCGGATGCCGTAGCTGGACAGCGGCAGGTCCAGGTCGTCGTGCGTGCGCACCGGCGGCATGATGATCCCGAGTTCGAGTGCGACTTTCCGGCGCAGCGCACGCACCCGGTCGAGCAGGTCGCCGCCGGACGTGTCGACGAGGTCGACGAGGTCCGGCGCGAGCGCGAGTTCCAGCGGGTCGACCCGCATCTCCCCGAGCAGCGCCTCCGGCGAGTCCGGTGACGGCGCGGTCGGAGCGGCCGTCGCTGCCTGCTCGGCGGCCTCGTCTTCCTTCTTCTGATCGGCCGACGGCAGGCGCTGCGCGAGGAACAGCGTCACGCCGCCCAACAGCAGGAACGGAAGTTTCGGCAGGCCGGGGATCAGACAGAGCCCGAGACAGGCGGCGCCGGCGATCTGCACCGCCCGTTTCTGCGCCCCGAGCTGGCTCACCACGGACGAACCCATGTCGCCGGACGTCGCCGACCGGGTCACGATCAGACCCGTCGACACCGACAGCAGCAGCGCCGGAATCTGCGAGACCAGGCCGTCACCGATGCTCAGGAGGCTGTAGGTGTTGACCGCCTCCATCGGGGCCATGCCCTTTTGCAGGATGCCGACGGTCATGCCGCCGATCAGGTTGATCGCGGTGATGACGATCGCGGCCATCGCGTCGCCCTTGACGAACTTCGAGGCACCGTCCATCGAGCCGTAGAAGTCCGCTTCGGCGGCGACGTCCTCGCGGCGGCGGCGCGCCTCGCCTTCGTCGATCAGCCCGGCGTTGAGGTCGGCGTCGATCGCCATCTGCTTACCGGGCATCGCGTCGAGCGTGAACCGGGCGCCGACCTCGGCGACACGCTCGGCACCCTTGGTGATGACCAGGAACTGGATCACGACCAGGATCAGGAACATGACCAGGCCGATGATCAGCGAGCCACCGACGACGAAGTGACCGAAGGCCTCGATGACGTGGCCGGCGAACCCGTCGAGCAGCACCAGGCGGGTGGCGCTGATGTTCAGCGCGAGCCGGAACAGCGTCGCGACGAGCAGCAGGGCGGGGAAGATCGAGAAGTCCAGCGGGCGCGTGACGTACAAGCTGACCAGCACGATCACCAGCGACAACGTGATGTTCAGCGCCAGCAGGATGTCGAGCAGAAAGGTCGGCAGCGGCACGACCATCATCACGATGATCGACACGATGCCGACCGGTACGGCGAACGGCCCGATCGCCTTGAAGTTCACGGCGCTCCGCAGGTACGACGACATGCCCGATCCATCGGGCTCCCCGCGCCGTCCTGGCTCGTGTCCCATCGGCCTCCGGCGCCGGTGCCTGAGGGATTCTTTTGCTTGACCCGGCGCGTCCTGAGCCGATGTCATCGACGTGCACCCAGTCCCCGCGCCGCCGCAGCCCGTCGCGGACAGCACAGAGACGCTCTACGTCGCCAGGCAGCCGATCGTCAACCGTGACGGTCGGCTGGTCGCCTACGAGCTGCTGTTCCGGGACGCCCCCGGCGCGACGATGTCCACCGAGCGCGCTGCGGCGGCCACCAGCCGGGTGCTGGTCAACGCGTTCGCGGAGTTCGGGCTGGAGCGCCTGGTCGGCGACCGGCTCGGGTTCGTCAACCTGACCGCGGAGTTCCTCGCGGGTGACCTGCCGCTGCCGTTCGCTCCCGATCTGGCCGTGCTCGAGGTACTGGAGACCGTCGAGGTGGACGACCGGGTGCTCGCCGGCGTCGTGGACCTCACCCGGCAGGGCTACGCGATCGCGCTCGACGACTTCGTCTGGGGCACCAGCATCGATCGCCTGATCGACTACGCGACGTACATCAAGTTCGAGGTCGCCGGTGTCGATCCGGAGATCCTCACCGAGCGGGTCGCGATCGCCCGCCAGCGCAAGCGGGGGATCAAGCTGCTCGCCGAGCGCCTCGAGACCGACGAGGACTACCAGCTCGCCCGCAACCTGGGCTTCGAGCTGTTCCAGGGGTACCTGCTCGGTCGACCCGAGACGTTGACCGCCGAGGCGATCAGTCCGTCAAAAGCGCGTCAGCTCGAGTTGCTCGGCCTTCTGACCAGCCCGGACGTCGATCTGCCGAAGTTGTCTGCGGTGATTGCCGCCGACCCCGGCCTGGCGCTGCGCATCCTCCGAGCGACGAACTCCGCGTCGGTCGGGCAGCGGCGGCGCATCGCGTCGATCCAGGACGCGGTGATCATCCTCGGGCTCGAGCGGCTGCGGCAGTGGCTCGCGGTGATGATCGTCAGCGACCTGTCGCAGGCCGGCGAGGCCGACCTGTCGATCCCGATGGTGCGCGGCCGCTGGATCCAGAACATCGCGACCCAGGCCCACCTGCCCGCCGACGTCGGCTTCACGATCGGGCTGCTGTCCGGCGTCGCCGAACTGCTCGGAGTCGACGCCAGGGACCTCGCCGACCGGCTCCCGCTCACCGACGAGGTGCAGGCCGCGCTGGTCGAGGAGCAGGGCGAATTCGGCGTGGTGCTGAACGCGATCCGCGCCTACGAGTCCGGCGCGCGGGGAATGGCGCGGGTGCAGAACAAGCTCTCGCTGGCCGTGCTGGCCAAGAGCTACCTGGAGGCGGCCGCCTGGCAGATCTCGACGTCCGCGGCTATTCACTAGGAAGCTTCACCCGCCGGTTCGCCGGCAGCGTGTGCGTACCGGCGGCGGCACCCTTGGCCTTGAGCGACATGACGAACGCGAGCACGGTCGCCACCGCGGTGTAGAGCTCCGGCGGGATCTCCTGGCCGATCTCGCACGCCTTGTACAGCGTGCGGGCCAGTGCGACGTCCTGGATCACCGGCACCCGGTTCTCGGCGCCGAGCTCGCGGATCTTCAGCGCGATCGTGCCCGTGCCCTTCGCGACGACGCGCGGAGCACCTTTCAGCGGGTCGTACCGGAGGGCGACCGCGTAGTGCGTCGGGTTGACCACGATCGCGTCCGCCTTCGGGACGTCGGACATCATCCGGCTGCGGGCCATCGCGAACTGCCTGGCCTTGATCGCACCCTTGACGTGCGGATCGCCCTCGGTCTTCTTGTGCTCCTCCTTGATGTCCTGCTTGCTCATTTTCAACTGCTTGTCGATCCGACGCTTGGCGACGACGTAGTCGGCGGCGGCCATCACGAGACCCGCCGCGGCCGCGGAACGGATCAGCCGTTCCACGGTGTTGACGACCTGCTCCATGATCACTTCGGTCGGGATCTGCCCCATCCCCATCAGCACCGGGATGACGTCCTTGAGAGACCAGTAGAGCACTGCGCCGATCACCGCGCTCTTGACGATCGTCTTGATCGCTTCCCACAGCGAGTGGGGGCCGAGGAGCTTCTTCAGGCCCGACAGCGGGTTGAGTTTGCTGAACTTCGGCTTCAGCATCTTCGTCGCGAAGTTCAGGCCGCCCTGCGCGGCGGTCGCGGCGACACCCATGAGAAGAATGCCGAGCGCGAGCGGGGCGACGGTGAGCCCGATCGCCGGCAGCAGCTCGGTCACCAGGCCGAGCGCGCGGTTCGCGTCGGCGTGCTCGACGACGGCGATGGCCCGTTCGAACAGCGTCCGGGCGCGTTCCATCATCGTGCGGATGACCCCCGGCAGCAGGAAGCTGGCCAGCAGCATCCCCACCCAGGCCCCCAGGTCGGGGGTCCGGGCTATCTGCCCCTCCTTCCGGGCCTTCTTCTTCTTTTGCGGTGTCGGCTTCTCGGTCTTCTCACCGGACACGGATCACGCCCGGACGACGGTCATCACTGCGACGACCGCGGTGTCGACGACTTCCTCGACCATGCCCGGCACGATCCCGATCGCCAGACCACCGAGCAGCATCGTCATCAGGATCTTGATCGGAAAACCGAGCGAGAACGCGTTGAGTGCCGGCGCGGCCCGGGTGAGCAGGCCCAGCGCGACGTCGGTGCAGAACAGCACCGCGATCAGCGGCCCGGCGATCTGCATCGCGGCGAGGAACATCTGCCCGATGCCTTCGGTGAGCACGTGCCCCAGGGCCGAGAACGACAGGATCCCGGTGAGCGGTATCGCGTCGTAGGACTCCGCGAACCCACGAATGACCAGCGCGTGGCCGCCGGTCGCGAACAGCAGCGTCGTCGCGAGCAGGTTGTAGAAGCGCCCGAACGGAGCGGTCTGGGTGTTCGCCATCGGGTCGTAGGCCATCGCGACCTGGAAACCGCCGAACATGTCGATCAGGTCACCGGCCACCTGGAACGCGGTGAACAGCAGCGACGTGATGTAGCCGAGCGCGGCACCGACGACGACCTGCTGCGCGGCGCTGGACACGACGGCGGCCCACTCCATCGGCGGTGCCTGGTCGCGAACGGCCGGCGTCACCGCGAGCGCGATCGACAGCGCCAGGATCGCCTTGATGCGCGGCGAGATCATCGGCGCCGCGAACGGGGGAGCCACGACCAGCCACGCCGACGCGCGGACCGTGGCCAGCAGCATCGCCACCAGCTGCGCCCCGTCGAAGCCCCAGGTCATGATCCAGCGAGCAGCGTCGGTATCCGGGCGTAGAGCTGGGCCGTGTACGAGACCAGCTCGTGCAGCATCCAGTTACCGCCCAGCAGCAGCGCCGCACCGGCGGCGATGGCCTTCGGCACGAACGAGAGCGTCTGCTCCTGGATCTGGGTCACCGACTGGAAAAGCGAAATCAGAAATCCGACGCCGAGCGTCGCCAGCAGCACCGGCGCACTGAGTTTCGCAATGATCGTCATCGTGAACAGGCCGATTTCGATGATCTGGGCGTCGGTCATCCGCGCCTCCTACCGGTAGCTCGCCACGAGGGCGGTCACGACGAGGGTCCAGCCGTTGGACATGACGAACAGCAGGAGCTTGAACGGCAGCGACACCATCACCGGCGGCAGCATCATCATGCCCAGCGACATCAGCGACGCCGACACGACCATGTCGACGACGATGAACGGCAGGAAGATGACGAAGCCGATGATGAACGCGGCGCGCAGCTCCGACAGCACGAACGCGGGGATCAGCACCGGCAGCGAGACGTCGTCCTTGTTCTTCGGCCGGGGCTTGTCCGCGACCCGGTTCATCAGTGCGATCTCGTCCTTGCGGGTGTGCTTCAGCATGAACTCGCGCAGCGGCTTCACGCCGTCCTGGAACGCTTCGGTCTGGCTCTTGGTGCCCTTCAGATAGGGCTGGACACCCTGCGAGTTCACCTGGCTGAGCACCGGCGTCATGATGAAGATGCTGATGAACAGCGCCAGGCCGGCGATGACCTGGTTCGGCGGGATCGTCTGCAGGCCGAGCGCGTTGCGCACGATGCTCAGTACGACGAAGACCTTCGTGAAGCACGTGCAGAGCAGCATCACCGACGGGGCGATCGACAGCACGGTCAGCGCGATCAGCAGCGTGATCGCCGTGCTGGGCTTGCCGTTCGGACCGTTGTTGACGTTGACCGTCACCTGACCGCCGGGTGGCACCGGAGGCGTGGGGGCGGCGGGTTCGACTACCGGGGCGGTCATCGGGGCCGCGGGCGCGGGAGCCGGATCGCCCCAGACGACCAGGGCGATGACGAAGCCGAGGAGCAGCAGCCCCGCCGCCCGACGCGTCATCGTTGGCGGCTCGCCCGCTCACGGACGAACCCGGCGACCTGCGTCCAGGTAGCGGGGGAGAGCACCGACCCCGCCAGTGGTCCGTTCGGTTTCGCCTCGAGAACGTCGTCGGTGTGGTCCGCGAGGACGTCCGCGAACGCCGGGCGTTCGAACGCGCTCAGTGGCGTCTCGGTGAGGTACGTGACCTGGGCGTCGGTCACCCCGAGCACCAGCGCCCGGTCGTCGACCTTGACGACGGCCACCGACGCGCCGCGGCTGAGCGGCTGCCGGGACAGCACCGACAGCGACGCGAGGCCGCGTCCGCCCGACGGGCGTCGCACCAGCCGGGCGAGGCCCCACATGAGGAACAACACGACGGTCAGCGAGAAGATCGCCCGGAGCGTGGCCTCGATCATGAGCCAGCCGGCCGGTCGCTGTCCGGCGTGATGATCTCCGTGACCCGGATACCGAAGTTCTCGTCGATGACCACGACCTCGCCGCGGCCGATCATGCGTCCGTTGACCAGCAGGTCCGCCGGGCTGCCGGCGAGCCGGTCCAGTTCGACGACGGAGCCGGGCGAGAGCGAGAGCAGGTCCCGCACTGTCATCCGGGTCTGGCCCAGCTCCGCAGTGACGTCCATCTCGACGCCGTGCAGAAGGTCCAGCCCGTGCTGCATCGGCGCGGCGGCGCCACCGCCCCCGCCACCCCCGGACGCGATGCTGGTCACCGACGTGATCAGCAGACCGATCAGGGCACGAACCCCGCTGTCATCGCTGAGCAGCACGAACGCCGCGTCGCCGGACTCGGACAGCGCGGTGAGCCCGGCCTCGAGGTCCGGCACCGGGATGCCCTGCTCGACGACTACGGCGCCGAGCGTCCCGGCGGCGGCCTCGGCGACCGGCTGGAGCGCCTGGGTGAGGTCGAGCGCGCCCATCGGGCTCTCGGCCAGCGCGTCGACGAGGTCCTGGCTGACCGCGACCAGCAGCTGACCCTGCGCCGCACCGGAGAAGCTGGCGAGGACACCCTGACCGACCAGACCACCACTCTCGGGCGTGACCTGGGGATCGCCCGCGGTGAGCGGATCGACCGCGGGCAGCAGCGGCAACGCCGCGGTGGCGGCGGCGCCGACCCGGGCGAGCACACTCGCTGCGGCCTCAGTGGATGCGGTCAACGCCTGGCGTCCTCTCTCGGGGGATCGACGACCAGGCAAGCCAGCCGCGCGCCGTGGTTACCGGGGACGGCATGGGCGAGGGTGATGCCGTTCGTGCTGACCGTCAGGGGCCGGTTGACCGGGTGGTTGAGCGACACCACGTCGCCCGGCTCGAGCGCGACGATCTGTTCCGGGTACATCTGCGTCGTGCCGAACCGCACGACGACCGGCAGTTTCGCGCCGAGCAGGCCGCCGGCGAGGTTGCGCAGCGTCAGCTCCTTGGCCATCCGCTCGGCAGGCGTCAGCGCTGTCGCTTCGTCCGCCTTCTGCAGCGCCAGCATCACCGCGGCGAACGGGTGGCAGATCGTCGCGATGCACTCCTGGCTGCCGACCTTCATCTCCAGCGAGACGACGACCATCGGGTCGGACGGCACCGCGGCCTGCGCGAACTGCGGGTTGTACTCGATCGCCCCCGCTTTCGGATCGATCTTCTTGACGGCCTCGAAGGAGTACCGGAACTCGCCGAGGATCCGGTCGAGCAGCCCGCGGAACAGGACGGTCTCGATCTCCGAGAGCTCACGCTGCGGCTGCGCTCCGCCGGGCCCGCCGAGCAGGTGGTCGATGCACGCGAGCGCCATGTCCACGGGGATCTCGAGCAGCGTGATCCCGGGCAGCGGGGCGAGCGTCACCATCGTGAGCAGCGTCGGGTTCCCGATCTGGGCGATGTACTCGTCGTAGGACAGCTGCTCGATCGAGACGAGGCTGACCTGCGAGATCGCCCGGAGACTCGACGTGAGCAGCGTCGTGTACTGCCGCGCGAACGTCTCGTAGGTCATCTGCAACGTTCGCGCGTGCTCCCGCGAGAGCTTCGTCGGCCGACGGAAGTCGTACGGCTGGGGACCAGCGCCCTTGGAACGTCGTGACAGCCGGCCGGCGGTTCGGGGGGCGCCGGCGGGCGCGGACGACGAAGTCACGTCGGCCCGATCGTCCGTGAGCGTTGCTTTCTGAGAAGAATGCGCTGTATGTGATTGTGAACGGCGATAGCGCTCGTCACTGGATGACGAACTCGGTGAAGTACACCGCCATCACGTATTCGAGCTCCTCCTCGGTATAGGCCTTGACGACCTTCTCGGTCAGTTCGGCCTTCTCCGCCTCGCGCTGTTTGTTCGTCGTCAACTCGGCCACTTCCAGGTTGCTGAACTGCGAGATGACGAGATCCAGGGCCTTGCTGGTGTCCACGGTCTCGGCGGCGTTCGTCGTGGTCTGCAGAGCGATAGCGATCTTCAGGTAGTGCCCGTCGGCGAGGTTGACCGTGATGGCGTCCGCCACGACGACGGCGCTGGGGGTCGGCTCGGGGTGCGCCTCCTCCTCGCCGGAGTGGGAGAAGAACGCGAAGTAGGCGCCGATGCCGCCGCCGATCAGCACCACGACCGCGGCCACGATGATGATGAGCAGCTTCTTCTTGCCGCCGCCCTTTTTCTCCTTGTCGCCCTCTTCTTCCTTAGCCATCAGCCATCCCGATCTTCATTTTTCGCACTTTAGTGGTGTGAATCGGTCTCCGTCGAGCTATCAGGGCTCGTGGCGGACCGGGGCGTCAGATCGACTCCGCGGCGGCGGGCAGCAGCGAGCTGGTGTCGTCCGGCAGATCGGAGAGCACGATGATCTCCACTCGGCGGTTCAGCTTGACCGAGCGCGGATCGCTCGGGCTGATCAGCGGTTTCGTGCCGGCGAAGCCGACCGCGCGCAGCCGCGTGGCGGCGATGGCCTCGTTGCCGATCAGGTACCGCACGACAGCGCTGGCCCGGGCCGTGGACAGCTCCCACGCCGACGGGTAGTTCCGCGTCGGCACCGGCAACTGGTTGGTGTGTCCGTCGACCTCGATGTCGTTGGGCAGCGATTTAAGCGTGGGGCCGACGGCATCCAGGATCTGCTGGCCGCCCGACCGGAGGACGGCGCTGTCACCGGAGAACACCACCGAACTCGTGACCACGGTGACCACCAGGCCGCGCGAGTCGATAGTGAACGACGCGTCGCCTTCGAGGTTCTTCTCTTTCAGCGCGGCTTTGATCTTCTTCTCGGCCTCGGAGAGGTTCTGCGCCTCGGCCTCCGCGGCCAGCATGCGCGTCTGCGCCTTCGCCAGCTCCGCCGCCGACACGGCCTTCTTCACGAGCGCCTTCTCGGACTCGGTCAGCTGACCGGCCGGGCCGGAGCCCGCCGCCATGTCGAGACCCGCGCTGTCCGATGCGCTGCTCTGCAGTACCGAGCTCGAGCCCTGCAGCACGGCGTTCGTGCCGAACGCCTGGTTGAAACCCTCCTGGAGCAGGATGACCTTCGTCTGGTCGACGTTGCTCATCGCGAAGAGCACCAGGAAGAGCACCATGAGCAGCGTCATCATGTCCGAGTAGCTGACCAGCCATCGTTCGTGATTGACGTGCTCTTCGTGCTCTTCGTGTTTTTTGCGCCTGCCGTCGTGGCCCCCGTGGCCCCCGCCACCGGACATGTCAGGCGGCCGCTTTGGCCGGTGCGGGGTTCGGGAGCAGGCTCTTCAGCTTCTGCGCGACCAGACGCGGGTTCGCGCCCGCCTGGATCGCCATGATGCCCTCGATCGAGAGATTCATCTGGTCGACCTCGAGCTCGCTCACCCGCTTGATCCGGTTGGAGATCGGCAGCCACATGAGGTTCGACGACAGCAGACCCCACAGCGTCGCGACGAACGCGGCCGCGATGACGTGACCGAGTTTCTCCGGCTCGGCGAGGTTCTCCAGCGCGTGGATCAGACCCGTGGTGGTACCGATGATGCCGATCGTGGGTGCGAACGCGCCGAGGTTCTCGAAGTACTTCGACGCGTTCTTGTCGCGCTTTTTCTTCGCCTCGATCTGCCCCTCGAGGATCTCGCGCAGCTCCTCCGGGTCGGTGCCGTCGACCGCCAGCTGCAGACCGTCCTTGAGGAACGGATCGTTGACTTCCTTGATCGCGTCCTCCAGCGCCAGCAGGCCCTCCTTGCGTGCCCGTTCGGCGAGCTTGACGATCGTGTCCACCGACGCGCCGGCGTCGACCTTCTTCGCGGTCAGCGCGGCGATGAAGTTTTTTCCGAAGGCGATCGTGTCCGGCAGCGTGCCACCGGTCATCGTCGCGCAGATCGCGCCACCGAACACCAACAGCAGCGGTGCGACGAGGAACAGCGACCCGATGTGGCCACCCTCGAGGATGACCGAGGTGAAGACGATCGCGAAGGCCGCGACCAAACCGATTATGGCGGCGGGGTCCATCAGCGCTCCGGACGGTGCAGCGGGACGACGATCTGCGAGGCAGGGTCGTCCATGGCGGTCAGGGTCGATTTCGCCGGCTCGAGTACGGCACGTTGGGCCTCGGCGATGACCGCGGCCCGGTACTGCCGGATGAGCTGGGTGACCTCGGTCAACGACTCGAGGACGACGTACTTCGTGTTGTCGACCAGCGTGATGACCGTGTCGGGCGTGCAGTCGGCGCGTTCGATCAAGTCCGGGTTCAGCGCGAACTCCTGGCCGTTCAGGCGCGTCAACACGATCACACCTGTGTCATCGGCGGGTGGCGCGCGAGGGTGAGGAAACGGTGCAGGACGGGTGCGAGCAGTGCCCGAACCCGTCCTGCGTCCGCTACGTCAGCGCTTCAGGTTGATCAGGTCGTTGAGCAGCTCGTCGGAGGTGCTGATGATCTTCGAGTTCGCCTGGAACCCGCGCTGAGCGATGATCAGGTTGGTGAACTCGCTGGCCAGGTCGACGTTCGACATCTCCAGCGTGCCGCCCATGATCGCGCCACGGCTGCCGCCACCGGGCGTGCCCATCTGCGGCACACCGGAGTTGACAGTGGTCCGGAACATCGACCCGCCGGCCTTCTCCAGGCCGGCCGCGTTGTTGAACGACGCCAGCGCGATCTGGCCGAGCGGCTTGCGCAGACCGTTGGTGAACGAGCCGACCAGCTGGCCGTCCTTGGTGATCGAGAAGCCCTGCAGCGACCCCATCGCGTAGCCGTCCTGCTTCTGCGGGGCCACGGTCGTCGTGCCGGCGTAGTTCGTCAGGCCGGCGAGGTCGACCGCGATGTCACCGGCCGCGGCCGGGAACGTGAGGCTCGTCGGACTCGGCGTCGTGCCGGTCGCGGAGAACGTGATGTCACCGCCGTCGTAGTCGGTGGTTCCGTCGCTGACCGACACGGCCCAGGTGTCCGTGCTGGCACCCTTGGTCAGCGTGATGGTCAGCTCGGACGGATTGCCGGACCCGTCGTAGATGGTGAGCGACGGGGTGATCACCGTGCCCTCTTTGGCGTCGCTGGGCAGGTTGCCGGAGAACGTCACCGCCGTGCTCTGCGACGGCGCGAGCAGGGTGTTGATCGGCAGCGACATGTCCGTCGGCGTGGTGTTCGACGCGATCGTGCCGTCCTTGTCGGCCACCCAGCCCTGGACGCGGTTGCCCTCGTTGGTGACCAGCGCGCCGTTGGCGTCGAACGAGAAGGAGCCGGAGCGGGTGTAGAGGGTCTCCGAGCCGGTCTTCACCGTGAAGAAGCCGTCGCCGCTGATCATCAGGTCGGTGCTGCGACCGGTGGTCTGGGCGGAGCCCTGAGTGAAGTTCGTGGAGATGCCGGCGAGCTGGACGCCGAGGCCGACCTGGGCGGGGTTCGTGCCGCCCTGGACGCTTCCCTGCGGCGAGGCCGGGGCCTTGAGCATCTGGTTGAGCGTGTCCTGGAACACCGCTTGGCTGGACTTGAAGCCGGCCGTGTTGACGTTGGCGATGTTGTTGCCGGTCACGTCCATCATCTGCTGGTGGGCGCGGAGACCGCTGATACCGGAGAACAGCGAGCGCAGCATAGATCGGTTCCTTTGCTTCGGTAGCGCGGGCGCTAAGCGCCGGGGTTGGAGGCGTCCGGGGCGGTGCCGGAGTTGGTCGGGCCGGGCGGCGTGGTCGGTGCCACCGTGGCGGGGTCCGGGCTGCCCGTGCTCACACCCGCCGAGGGCGCGGTCGCCGGAGTGTTCCCGCCGCCCGGTGCGGTGGCGCCGGGATCGACGGTGCCCGGGACCGTCGTGCCGGGAGCGGTGGTGCCCGGGGGTGTCGTGACCGGGGAGGTGGCGGTGGGTGGGAGGACGCCCGGGGTCGCGGCGCCGGGGACGGCGTCGCCGATGGGCGTGATCGCGTCCTGCTGGCCGCCGCCGATCGGCGACGTCGTCGCGAGACCGACCTTCCCGATCGCGACGACGCTCGACATCGGGATCGAGAGTCCGTTCACCGTGATGCTCGGGTTCGACCCGAGCGTCGCCCCGTCGACCTTCCCGCTCACCTGGTTGCCGGTGGCGTCGGTGTACGTCACTTCCTTGCCGACGAGATTCGCCGCGCCGAGCGTGAGCTGCGCGGTGAGCATCTGCTGCTGCACTTCGGCCAGGTCGGTGAGCTTCTCCACCGTCGTGAACTGAGCGGTCTGCGCGACGAACTCCGTACCCTGCGCCGGGTTCATCGGGTCCTGGTACTTCAGCTGCGCGACGAGAAGCTTGAGGAACGCGTCCTTGTCCAGGTCCGCCGACGGCGGTTTCGTCGGCTCCTGGCCGAGCACCTGGTTCAGCGCGGCACCGGTGTTGTGCGACTCGTTGATCGGGATCGTCATGGCTACACCTGCAGGTCGAGGCCGTGGCGGCCGGTGTCGGTCGGTGTCGGCTCGGGATACCCGGGGGCCCGCTGCGGGGCCGGGCGGCCGTTCTCGGCACCGCCCGTGTCACCGGTCTGTCCACCCCGGCCGGTCTGCCCCCCGGGCCCCTGGCCGGTGGTCGCGAACTGCTGCCGGTTCTGCTGCCCGGCGGGAGCGTCGCTGAAGTCGAACGCCGCCCCGGAGAACCCGGCGTCCTCGAGCTGCTGACGCAGCTCGGGCAGCGCCGCGCGCAGCGTCTCCCGGGTCATCTCGTTCGCTCCGCCGAAGTGCAGGTGCACCTGGCCGTTACGGATCTCCGCGACGACGCTGATCGTGCCGAGGTCGTTCGGGCGCAGCTCCATCGCGATGCGGTGGACGCCGTCGCCCTGCGTGCGCAGCGGAATGATCTGGTCGGCGACCTGTGTGGCCGGAGGCGGCGGGGGAGCCTGGTCCGGGGCGTTCGCGCCGGTCAGGTCGATCTGCTGGGCCTGGGTCAGGTCCGGGGTGTGCAGCGGCGTGAAGCCGGTCGCGTCGGGCGTCGCGGGGGTGTTCGCCGCGGCCAGTGCGTCGGTGAAGCCGTCGCCGCTGCCGCGTTCGGCGTCGCGGTCCGTGCCGGTGTCGCCGGTCGTTCCGGTATCGAGCGCTGCCCCCGGGACGTAGCCGGCCAGGTTCACCGGTGCGGGGATCGGGCCGCCGGGGCCGGGGACGGGGGCCGCCGTGAGCGTGGTGGCGTCGTCGGCGGCCAGGAACTGGCCGAGTTGTGCGGCGGTGGCCTGGACGGCCGCCACCTGGGCGGCTGCGTTCTGTGCGGCGGTGGCCTGGGTGGCCGCCAGCTCGGCGGCCGAGAGTTGGCGCCCGGATTTCGTCACGGGTGGCAGGCCCGCCGCCCCGAGCTCGAACCCCGGCCCGCCGGCCGAGCCGACACCACCGACGCCGCCAGCGTCGCCGGCACCGCCCGCGCCGAGACCGCCGGCACCGCCGGGCCCACCGGCACCGGCAGCCCCTATCCCGCCGGCACCGCCCGCGGCGCCCGTGCCACCTGCGCCCGGCACACCACCGCCGAGCCCGCCTGCTCCTGCGCCCGGCACACCACCGCCGGGCCCACCGGCACCGGGCAAGCCGAAGCCGGGCCCGCCGGTGCCCGAAGCGCCCGCGCCCGTCGCGTCGGTTCCGGGGGCGCCGGCGCCGAGCAGGGCCTCGGCGAAGGCCGCCAGGTCCACCTCGGCGAGCGCCGCCGCCGCCGCAGCGCTGTTCGCGTTGGCGGTGATCGCAGCCTCGACCGCCGGTCGCGCCTCCGCCGCGGGCACCACGGTCAGATCCGGCAGCCCGAACGCCCGGGTGCTCGGCGCACCCCCACCCGCGTCGGCCGCCCCAGGCGCGGGGAGCTCCGCGAGCCCTCTCGCGTTGAGCCCCAACGTCGCCGGGTTCAGCACCGGCCCGGTCACGATGCCACCTTCGCCCTCGGTGACGACACCGATCCCGACCACGGCCACCGGCGGAGCGTCGGCATCGATGTCACCGCCGGACGCACCGCCGAGCGCGAGCTGTCCGTGCGCGAGCAGCGCCGCGGGCAGCGCGAGCGCCCCCGCGGAGTCCGACGGCGGCATGCCGGTCATCGTCGTGTGCCACGCCTGAGCCAGGATCGCGCGCCGGCCGCTGTCCTCCTCCGGCGCCTTCGCGGGCTTCTGCTTCGTCCTGGGCCCCTCCGACGAGTCGTCCTCGGAGATCGTCGTGTCCTCGGCGCCCTTGCTGCTCGAGGCGGCCGACAGCGCGGAGACGAACTGCTCGTCGTCGTCCTGGCCCTGCCGGCCGGCGCCGTCCGTGTTCGCCTCGGCGGCCCCGCGCGCCGGCGCGGTGTGCGTCGCCATCATCAGCGCCATCGTGTTGTGCGACGCGGGAAGGGGAGAGATGCTCATGAGGCGTCCTTTCCGAGCGCACGCAGGGCGTTCTGCACCTTCACGACGTAGGCCCGCGTCTCCGCGTACGGCGGGATGCCGTCGTAGCGGCGGACCGCGCCCCCACCCGCGTTGTAGGCGGCGAGGGCCAACGGCAGCGACCCGAACTCGTTCAGGTGCTGCTTGAGCAGGCGAGCGGCACCGTCCACCGCCTGTCTGGCGTCGAACGGATCGACGCCCAGTTCCCGGGCGGTGGCGGGCATGATCTGCATCAGCCCGCGGGCGCCGGCGCGGCTCACGGCGTCGGGATCGTAGTTCGACTCGATCTTCGCGACCGCCGCCAGCAGCGCGGGGGAGATCCCGCGGCGGGCTCCGGCGGTGGTGAACAGATCGGCGAACGGGACACCGGAGAGCCGTCCGCCACCGGCCGCTGAGCCGCCCAGCGCCGCCGAACCGCCCAGCGCGCCCGCGCCTCCTACCGCTGCCGCGCCGCCCAGCGCGCCCGGGCCACCGAGCGCGGCGGTGCGCAGCAGATTCTCGGCGGCGTCACGTGCCGAAGTGCGTAGCTCCTCGGCCGGCAGCACGCGGCGGATCGACGTCGGCGTCTCGTAGACCGGCCCGACCTTGACCCGCTCCCCGGGCTCCGGCGCGTGCAGCATCTTGCCCTTGCCGACGTAGATGCCGATGTGCTCGTACCCGTCGAAGATCAGCAGGTCACCGGGCTTGGCCTGGCTGAGCGACGGCACCGCTGAGCCTTCCAGCCGCTGGTGGCGCACCAGCCGGGGCACCTCGATGCCGATGTCCTTGAACACCCGCTGCACCAGGCCGGAACAGTCCAGGCCCTTGGCCGGGTCGGTGCCGCCGAACACGTACGGCACCCCGAGGTACTTACGGGCGGCGGTGACGACGTCCGCGCCGGTCGGGCCGCTGGGGCTGAGTGCGCTCTCCACTCGGTCGACCGTGGTGCTCCCACCGGTACCACCCGTCGATTCCGCGGCACGCGCGGACTCGAGCGCACCGGCGAACCCGGTCGGTCCCAACCCGGCGCCGAACCGGGTCGCCGTCTGCGCGATCTGGCTCTGGATCGCCAGCATCCGCGACGAGACCTCCGCAAAACCGGTCACGCTGCCCCCTCGATTCCCTGCCTCAGGGGGCTTCGTCGCCCTCGGCAGAGTTCTCCGTGTTGTCCATCGGCGGTTTGGTCCGCGACCTTCGGGTTGTGGCCAACTCGTCGACGAGCATCTGGTCCTCTGCCAGCTCGGCCGCGGCCCGCTCAGCCTTGTACCGCTCCTCGAGCTTCTCCACCGCCCGCCGGGCCTGCGACGCGTCGGTGTACTCGCGCAGCTTCTCGGCGACGGCCTGCTCCGCGTCGGCGACGACCCGCTGGGCGGCGAACAGCTCACCGGCCAGCGCCTGCCGGGCCGAGATCGCGGCCATGTACGACCTGACGACCGCCGAGGAAGGCAGGTGCCGCCCGCGCAACGTCTCGCCGGTGCGTTCGGCCATTAGCTCCGCCTCCCGTAGCGCGGCCCGCGCGGCGAGCAGCTCGCCGCGGACCGCGTCCTCCTTCGCCTGCCGGGCCCGCAGCACGGTGGCGAGCCGGAACCGCTTCTTCGCCATCAGCCGGAGCTGAGCAGCTGGGCCATGGCGTCCCAGGCGGCACCGGCCGGGTGGCGGCAGAGTGCCCAGGCTCTGTCCTTAACCGTCATGGCGCGTCCTTCATCCGGAGCTGAGCAGCTGGGCCATGGCGTCCCAGGCGGCACCGGCCGGGTACGGGTCGCCCAGGCTCTGCCGCAGGAACGCGGTGATCGCCGGCCAGAGCTCCTTGGCGCGGTCGGCGTCGGGGTTCGTGCCCTGGACGTAGGCGCCGATCTCCAGCAGCTCGCGAACGTCGCGGTACGCGGCCATCAGCCGCCGGAGCTCGCTGGCCATCGCTTTCTGCTCGCGGGTCGTGATCGCGCCGGAGACACGCGAGACCGACTCCAGTACGTCGATCGCCGGGAAGTGGCCCGAGGTGGCGAGCTTGCGGTCGAGCACGACGTGGCCGTCGAGGATCGACCGGGCGGTGTCGGCGATCGGCTCGTTCTGGTCGTCACCCTCGACGAGCACGGTGTACAGACCGGTGATAGTTCCGGCCGCGCCGGGACCCGCGCGTTCGAGCAGGCGGGGGAGCAGCGCGAACACCGACGGCGGGTAGCCGCGGGTGGCGGGTGGCTCGCCGGCCGAGAGCCCGACCTCGCGCTGGGCCATCGCGGTACGGGTCAGGCTGTCCATCATCAGCAGGACGTCCTTGCCGCGGTCGCGGTACCACTCGGCGATCCGGGTCGCGACGAACCCGGCACGCAGGCGCACCAGCGGCGGGGTGTCGGAGGTCGCGACGACCACGACGGCCCGGGCCATGCCCTCCGGCCCCAGGTCGTGCTCGAGGAACTCGCGAACCTCACGGCCGCGTTCGCCGATCAGCGCGACGACCGTGATCTCGGCTTCGGTGCCGCGGGTGATCATGCTCATCAGGCTCGACTTACCGACGCCGGACCCGGCGAAGATGCCGATGCGCTGGCCCCGGCCGCACGGCACGAGCGTGTCGAGCGCCCGCACGCCGAGCGGCAGCGGGTAGCGGATCAGCCCGCGTTCCATCGCGGTCGGCGGCTCGCCCTCGACCGAGACCCACTCGGTGTTGGCGAGCGGCGGCCCGTTGTCCATCGGCCGTCCGAGGCCGTCCAGCACGCGGCCGCGCAGCGACTCGCCGACCTGGATCTGCAGCGGTGCGCCGGTGTTGACCGCTCGGTCCCCGGCGCCGACGCCGCCCAGCGGGCCCAGCGGCAGGCAGGCCAGGCGCGCGCCGTCGAGCGCCACGACCTCGGCGGCGATCGTGGGGCCCGCGGCTGCACCGCCCCGGATTCCGGCCATGCCACCGACGCCGCCGATCCGGACCAGGTCACCGACCCGGCCGGGAACGCCGACGACCGACACCGACAGACCCAGCACCGAGTCGACCCGCCCGGTCACCTCCGGCCGTGCCGCCCGGATCGCGGGAGCCAGCCGGTGCTGCAACAGCCGGCTAACCACGGCTTGCTCACCACGGTTGGTCCTCGGCGTCGACCATGCCCAACGCTTCGCCGACGCGTAGCAGCGCGGCGGACAGGCGCGCGTCGACGACCGTGGCGTCGCTCTCGGCGATCGCATCGCCGCTGGCCAGTGCCGCGTCCGGTTCCAGCGTCACGGTGCGGCCGTCGATGACCAGCGGTCCCTCGTGGTCGGCCTCGGCGGTCAGCGTCGCATGGTCGGCCGGGTTGACCCGCACCAGCACCGGCCGGCCGACCGGCACCAGCTCCAGCGCACGCGCCACGGCGTCGCGACCGGGGGAGTCGGCCAGCGCCAACTCCCGGCCCAGCACCGCCTCCGCGAGTACGAACGCGGCACTGACCAGCTCGTTCTCGATCTCCATCGCGCTCGGCGCGGCGCGCTGCTCCAGCGCGTTCGCCGCGGCCGCGATCGTCTGCAGTGCCCGCTGCAGACCAGCGGCACGCGCCTGCTGGAACCGCCGCGTCTCCTCGTCGGCGGCCCGCTGCGCGGCCTCCGACTCGACCTTCGCGGCGCGTTTGCCTTCGGCCCACCCGGCCGCGAACCCGGCGGCCTTCGCGGCCTCCTTCACGGCGGCCAGCTCGGCGTCCACGGCGGGCACCCGCGGCACCCTCCCGCCGACCCGGCCGAGGTCCGTGTGGAACGACGCGCTCACGGCGACGTCGGCCGCGGCTCCGCGCAGCACTCCGGCCGACGTCGGGTCAGGCGACGAACTCATCGTCGTCTCCCCGTCGGATCGTGATCTGACCGGAGGCTTCCAGCGCCCGGATGTTCTGGACGACCTTCGCCTGCGCCTCTTCGACCTGGCGGAGGCGGACCGGGCCGAGCATCTCGACCTCGTCCGCCAGGTTCTCGGCCGCGCGGCCGGAGAGGTTGCGCATGATCTTGTCGCGCACGGCGTCGTTGACGCCCTTGAGCGCGGTGGCCAGGTCGGCCGACTCCACCTGCCGGAGCACGAGCTGGATCGACCGGTCCTCGAGGCCGATGATGTCCTCGAACATGAACATCTTGCTGCGGACCTCTTCGGCCAGCTCCGGGTTGAGCGTCTCGAGGCCCTCCAGGATCATCTTCTCGGTGCCGCGGTCGGCGCGGTTGATGATCTCGACCAGCGGTTGCAGACCGCCGACCACCGACATCTCGGTGGGTTGCAGCACCGAGGACAGCTTGCGCTCGAGCGTCTCTTCGACCTGCCGGATCGTGTCCGGCGAGGTCCGGTCCATCACCGCGATCCGGTTCGCGACGTCGGCCTGCAGCGCGGGGGAGAGCCCGGACAGGATGCCGGACGCCTGGGTGGCGGTCATGTGGGCCAGCACCAGCGCGATCGTCTGCGGGTGCTCGTCCTGGAGGAACGAAAGCAGCTGGCGGGCCTCGGCCCGCTGCAGGAAGTTGAACGGGACGTCGGCGATGCTCTTGGAGAGCCGCCCGATGAGGTCCGCGGCCCGCTCCGCGCCGACCGAGGCCTCCAGGAGGTCGCGCGCGTAGTCCAGCCCACCCTGGCCGGCGTACTTGTTCGCGGTGGCCAGGTCGTGGAACTCGAACAGGACGTCGTCGGCGACCTCGGTCTCGATCTGACCGAGCCGCGCGATCTCGGCGGTCAGCTCCTCGATCTCGTTCTCGCGCATCTGCGCGAGGATCTTCGAGGATGCTTCCTTGCCCATCTGGACGAGGAGGATCGCGGTCTTGCGCAGCCCGGACAGGTCGGTGCCGGTGGAAACGGTCATTACCGCGACACCTCCCGCCGGTCACCGAGCCAGCTGCGCAGCAGCGCCGCCACCTCCTCGGGCTGCTTCTCGACCATCTCGGCGATCTCGCGCTGGCGGGTCTCCTTGTCGGGCCCGAGGCGGACCGGCCCGGCTTCGATCGCCTGCGGTGCGTTCGCCGCCTCGAGCTCGCGCATCCGTTCGCGTTCGAGCGCGGCCTGCATCTCCTCGAGTTGCAGGCGCTCGGACGGCGTCAGCGTCGTGCGCTGCTGCTTCTTGCGGTTCTTGCGGCTGACGAACGCGGCGATCAGCATCAGCAGCGCGATCAGACCGATCGCGGCGCCGCTCTTGATCGTCGACATCATCTGGGCCTGCTTCGCCGCCGACTGGGACTCGGCGAGTTCCTTGGCCGCGGCCTTCGCCGCCGACTCGTCGAACGGCAGCGCGGTGACCGCGAGACTGTCGCCGCGGGTGGTGTCCAGCGCGGCCGCGGACTGCACGAGTGTCTGGATCTTGGCGGTGTTCGCCGAGGCTGGGACATTGGAGTCCAGCAGCACCGCGATGCCCATCCGGCGGATGGCGCCCGGCGCGGAGTTGCGGGTCTCGGTCACCGAGTTGACCGCGTTGTTCTTCGTCGTCGTGCTGTTCTCGTAGTTGTTCGAGCCGTTGGACCCGCTCGGGACCTGGATGTTGTCGGGGCCCAGGACACCGCCCACGGCGTTGCCGTTGCCCGAGAACGTCTCGGTCTTCTGCGACTCGGCCAGCGGCTGCGTGTTCGCGTCCGAGTTGTAGGTCTGCGTCTTGGTCTCGGTGTCGTCGTAGTCGAGGTCGGCGGTGACCGTGACCGCCGCCTTGCCCTTGCCGACGACCTGCTCGAGCATCGAGCGGATCGACTCCTGCATCTTGCCCTCGAACGCGACCGTCTGTTTGCTGCTGGAGTCGCCGCCCGCCGCGGTCGTGGTCTGCCCGCCCTTGGCGAGCACCGAGCCGTCGGCGCCGGCCAGCGTGACGTCCGAGGACGTCATGCCCTCGACGCTGGAGGACACCAGGTTGATGATCGCCTGCACCTGGCTGTCGGTGAGGTCCTTGCCGGCGGCGGTCTTGACCAGCACCGAGGCGGTCGGTTTCTGCTGGTCGTCGGCGAAGACGTCCTTCTGCGGCAGCGCCAGGTGGACGGTGGCCGCCTCGACGCCGTCGATCGACTGGATCGTCGTGGCCAGCTCACCCTCGAGCGCACGCTGATAGCTGACGTGCTGCATGAACTCCGACGTCGTCACGCCCTGCTTGTCCAGCAGCGAGTAGCCGGTGTCCTCGCCGGCCGGCAGTCCCTGACCGGCCATCTGCAGCCGCAGGTCGTAGACCTGGTCGCGCGGCACCATGATCGTGGCGCCGCCGTCGGCGAGCTCGTACTGCACGTTCGCGGCGCCGAGCTTCTCCACGATCGCCGACGCGTCGGTGGGCGCGAGGTTGCTGAACAGCGAGGCCATCGTCGGTTTCGACGCCCACGTGGCGAAGAAGTAGCCGCCGACGACGAGGGCCAGGACCGCCACGACGAGCACGGCCTTCTGCCCCACGGAGAAGGACTTGAAGCCCTCGACTCCGCGGCGGAGCGCGCGCTTGAGACGGTCGACCATCGGCTAGTTCACTGCATCCGCATGATCTCTTGGAACGCGGCGACTGCCTTGTCCCGTACCGCGACGGTCAGCTGCGTGGCCAGCGAGGCCTCGGTCGCCGCGATCGTGTAGTCGTGCACGTCCGTGAGGCTGCCGGTGGCCGCCTTCACGGCCAGCTCGTCCTTGCGCGTCTGCACGGCCTGCAGGTTCTGCAGGCTGTCGGCGAGCAGAGAAGCGAAGTTCTCCCCGCTCTCCGACGTCTCGGTGCTGTTGCTCGCAGCGGTGAGGGACTGTCCGGCGCCGGTGACGCCTACTCCCGACGTGCCCACTCCCGACGTACTCAGCCCCGACGTCATGACGGGGGCGATCGGGTTGTAGGCGCCGAAGGAGCCGATCCCTTCGATGGGTGAAGTCACTTATCAGCCCTTCCCGAGTTGGATGGCCTGCGTGTAGGAGTCCTTCGCCCGGTCGATCACGGCCAGGTTCGACTGGTAACCGCGTTGCGCCATGAGCAGCTGACCCATCTGGTCGGCCAGGTCGATGTCCGGTAGCCGGACGTACCCCTCGACGTCGGCCAGCGCGTGGTCCGGCGCGTAGACGAGGCGGCCTTCGGCCGGTCCCTCGACGATGCCGCCGACCTGGACGCCGCTGTTGCCGTCGCCGTAGTCGACCGCCTGCGCGATCACCTGCTTGGCGCGGTAGGCCTCGCCGCTGGTCGGGCGGACGTCGTTGATGTTGGCCAGGTTGTCGGAGACCGCGTCCAGCCACTTGCGGTGCAGGGTGACGCCGGTGCTGGCGATACCCAAGGCAGGAAAGAGGGTCATTGTCCGCTCCTCGTGCTAGGCGCCGGTGGCGGCGACGGTGCGGATCCCGCCGTACTGGTCGTCCATCGCGCGGATCATCAGCTGGTACCGCAGCTGGGTGTCGACGTTCGAGATGACCTCGTGGTCGAGGTTGACGTTGTTGCCGTTGATGCGCGTCGGCTCGAGCGACCGGGCCATCGACGGCTGCGTGGCCTGGTCGGCGAGCGCCGCACGGCTGATCGCGGCCCGCATCTCGCCGTTGAAACCCTGACCAGCATCGACGGCCTGCCGCAGGGCGTCCTCGAACTGGACGCGGCCGGCCAGGAACTGTGGAGTGTCCACGTTGGCGACGTTGTCGGCCGTCACGCGCTGGCGCATCGCCAGGCCGTCCATGGCGGTCTTCAGCACGGTGGAAGTGACGGAATCGAACACGTATCCCCCTACGGCTCTCAAGAGCAGTTTCTGAGCAGTTCAGGAGCATTCACATTGCTTGATCCAGGTAGGCCGGGCGGGCGGAGCCGCTGTCGAACAGCTCGATCTTGTTCGTCAGCGCGGCCTGCTGACGGTTGGTGGCCATCAGCCGTGCCAGCCCCTCGGCGGCGGCGATCTGCCGGGCCAGGATGCGGTCGACCCGCGGCCGGAGGTCGAGCGGCAGCGGGCCGATCCCGTCCGGCGGCGCCCACGCATCCGCCGTCGGGGTGTCCCGCAGGAACTGATCGGTCCGCAGTCGCTCCTCGACCTCCGTGACGTCCGCCTCGAGGTGGTCGAGCGCGGCAACCCACGCCGACCGCCAGTCGGTCACCGTCAGGCCGATCCGACGGCCATCGCGGCCTCGCGCCACGCGTCACGCAGCTCGGTGGCCAGTTCGAGCGTCGACGCGGCCTTGCCTGCGTCCTGCTTGATGTTGGCCTGGACCAGTTCCGACAGCATCCACCGGTAGAGCGCCGCGACGTTCTCGGCGCCCTCCCACGCGGTCAGGTCGAGCGTGGCCAGCAGCTCGCTGACGATGTCCTGAGCGTGCATCAGACGTTCGCCGGCGATCAGCCGGTTGCCCTCGCGGATCGCCTGCTCGCCCTGGGAGACGTCCTGGACGAGCCGGTCGTAGAGCATGATCAGCAGCCGGGCCGGCGACGCGGTGCTGATGCTGTCTGCCATGTACCGGGCGCGCGCGGCGCCGGGTGGCGGGTACGTCATCACAGCCTCACTTCTAGGAGTTGCTGGCGTTGCTGGCCGCCGTCTGGCTACTGAGCCAGCTGGACTGGCTGGACACCTTGGCCAGAGCGCTCTCCATCGCGGAGAACTGGCGCTGCAGCGCGGTTCGCCGATCGGCCAGCTTGGTGTCCCAGTCGAGAATCTCCTTGTTCAGCCGGGAGATCATCGTCGTCCCGCTGCTGATCTTCTGGGTGAGCGTGCCGCTGATCTTGTCGGTGGCGGTGTCGGCGACCTTCTGCAGTCCGCCGGCCAGCCCGTCCGTCACGGCCTTCTGGATCTTCTCGGGATTCTCGTTGTAGGCCTTGAGGAAGTCGTCCTTCGTGAACTCCAGCTTGCCGCCCTGGGTGAGCTGGATACCCATCTGCTTGAAGCTGCCGAAGTCGGACATGCCCTGGCTGACCGTGCTGAGGATCTGGCTGGAGAGCTGGCGGACCGTGTAGTCGCCGGCCAGCGGTCCGCCCGACGACTTGGAGCCGGGCGACGTCGCGGCGCCGGCGGCCGACGACGAGCTGATCTGCGCGAGCGCGCCGTTGGCGGCGTCGACCAGTGCCTGCATTTTGGCCGCGACCGCATCGGTGTCCTTGTTGACGCCGATCGTCACGTCGGTGGCGAGCTTGCTCGCGGTGATCGTCACGCCGGGCATCACGCCGGTGAACGTGTTGCTGCTGCTGGAGACCTTGAAGCCGCCCTTGGTCGGGTCGCCGACCGTGAGCTCGGCGTTGCTGCCTTCGCTCATGACCTTCGCTTCGGACGTCAGTCCGCCGAGCTCGAACTTGTTCTCGCCACCGGTCTTCGTGGAGGCCAGCTGCAGCACCGGCCCGGAGTCGGTGGTCACGACCGAGGCGCGGACCGCCAGACCGGCCTTGTTGATCGCGTCGGCGACACCCTGGGGCGTGTTCTCCTCGACCGTGAGGGTCGTGGGGTCCTCGGTGCCGATCTTCAGGCTGAACGTGCCGCTGTCGGTCGCGACCGTGTCGTTGGCCGCGAACGCCGCGGTGACCCGGTGGGCGGCGGCCAGCTTCGTGACCGAGAACGTCATGTCGCCGGTCTGCGCGCCGGTCGACGCGGTCGCGACCACGTCGGTGGAGGAGGACGTGGCCTTGGCGCCCTTGAACGCGTCGAATTTCGTGAGCTCCTTCGCCGCGTCCTGGACGGCCTTCATCTTCCCGTTGACGGTCTGGTAGGCCGTGTTGTTCGTGGTGTAGTCGGAGACCTTGGTCTTGAGGTTCGTCTGGGGCGCGGACTCGGCCTGGATCAGCGCGTTGATCAGTGACGTCGTGTCCATGCCGCTGGAGAGGCCGCCGAGGCTGGTGACCATTGGGATTCCTTTCCCTTGCCGATCAGCGCTTGAACGGAGCAGGGGCGGTGCGCGGATGCGCACCGCCCCTGTCCGGATGGGTCAGACAGATCAGCCGAGGAGCTTGAGAACGCCCTGGCCGCTCTGGTTGGCCTGCGCCAGCATCGACGTACCGGCCTGCTGCAGGATCTGGTTCTTCGAGAACTTCACCATCTCCGACGCCATGTCGGTGTCGGTGATGCTCGACTTCGACGCGCTCAGGTTTTCGATCGCGACGTTGACGTTGTTGATCGTGTGCTCGAACCGGTTCTGCACGGCACCGATCTCGGACCGCGCGCTGGAGACGCCCTTGATCGCCTTGTCGAGGGCGTCGATCGCGCCGTCGGCGTCGGTGGTCAGGTCGAGCGACTTGGTGCCCAGACCCTGCGAATCCAGGCCGGTGATGTTGCCGCCGGCCGTCAGCTTCGAGGTGCTCAGGTCGACGTTGATCTGCGCACCGGTGTTGGAGGCCTTCGAGGCGGAGTCGACCTGGAACGCACCGTTGTAGTTGCCGTCGAGCAGCGACTGGCTACCGAACTTCGTGCTCGACACGATGCGGTCGAGTTCCGTGTTCAGCGCCTGGAACTCGGTGTTTGCCGCCTTCTTGGCGTCGGAGTCCTGCGAACCGGAGTTCGCGGCCTGCACCGACAGGTCACGCATGCGCTGCAGGATCGACGAGGTCTCGCTGAGCGCGCCGTCCGCGGTCTGGGCGACGTTGACGCCGTCCTGCGCGTTGCGGGCCGCGACCGTGAGGCCACCGATCTGCGACTTCAGACCCTCACTGACCGAGAGGCCGGCCGCGTCGTCCGCGGCGCGGTTGATCCGCAGACCGGAGGACAACTTCTCCATCGAGCCCGACACCGACTTGTCGTTGACCGACAGGTTCCGGTAGGCGTTGGCGGCCGAGACGTTGGTGTTGATGCGAAGCGACATTCTGGTGCTCCTCCTGGACGAATAGTGCTTCTGGTCGGACCGTCCGTGGACCGATCACTGACGACATCGCCCGTATCACCGCACGTCTGAGCGTTTCGCGAAAAACTTTCCCGGGAAGGTGTTTTCATGCGTGTTTCAGCGTATTCGGTGACTAACTGACACTATGAGCGACATGGATCTCCGGGCGGAGCCGGACTTCGACTCGATCGCGCAGCTCGCCGCGGAGATCTGCGGCGCGCCGATCGGGCTCGTCACGCTCATCGACGGTGAACGTCTGTGGTTCAAGGCGCGGGTCGGCTGCGACCAGACGCACACCGAGCTGAACTCCTCGTTCTGCAGCCGGGCGCTCGACGAGCCGGACCTGCTGGAGGTGCCGGACGCGCTCGCCGATCCGCGGTTCAGCGACAACCCGCTGGTCGCCGGGGAACCGTACGTCCGGTTCTACGCCGGGGCTCCGCTCCGCTCCGGCGACGAGACGTCCCTGGGCGCGGTGTGCGTGCTCGACCACCGCCCCCGCCGGCTGACCGAGTCGCAGCAGCGGGCACTGCGCGCGCTCGCCCGGCACGCGACCGCCGAGGTGGAGCTGCGCCGGTACGCGCGTGAGGCGTCCGGAGCCGCCGGCCGGGCCCGCGACCTCGAGGCGCTCGAGGAGCGCATCCTCACCACCGTGGGCCACGAGCTGCGGACGCCGCTCTCGTCGATCCGGGGGTACCTGGAGATCCTGCTCGACGACACCGAGCCGCTGGACCCCGCCACCGCGCGCCAGTTCCTCGGGGTCATGCAGCGCAACTCCGAGCGGCTGCTGCGGCTCGTCGACGACATGCTCACCGCCGCGGAGTTCAGCAGCGGCGGCATCTCGCTGCGGCTGGCGGACGTGGACCTGACCGAGCTGGTCACCTCCGTCGTCGAGCAGAGCCGTCCGCTCACCGCGCACTCGTCGGTGCGGTTGCTCTGGGACGCCCCGGGCACCGTCCGGGTCGCAGCCGCGCGCCGCCCCTTGGAGCAGGCGCTGCGTCACCTGCTGCTCAACGCGATCCGGTTCACGTCCGCGGGGGAGATCCGGGTCCGGGTGGAACCGTCGGTCCCGGCCGTGCTGGTGAGCGACACCGGAACCGGCATCGCGGCCGAGGACATGCCTCGCCTGTTCGACCCGTTCTACCGTTCGGCGTCGGCCGAGGCGGACGCCGTGCAGGGCGCCGGCCTCGGCCTGACCGTCGTGCGGGCGATCATCGAGGCGCACGGTGGCATGGTGGCGATCGACAGCACGCCGGACGTCGGCACCACCGTGCGCCTCACGCTCAATGCAGTGTCTTGAGCACGTAGAAGTCGTACGGGTGGGCGCCGGGGCTGAAGCCGTGGGCCGCGACCATCGCCGCGGCCTCCAGGAGCCCGTCGGCGAGCACTTCGGGGCGATGGGCGTCGCTGCCGAAGCTCAGTGAGCGGCCACCCTCCTCCCGCCACCACCGGACGATCACCGGGTCGAGCGGGTTGCGGGTGTTGACCTCGAGCGCGCGGCCGGTGCCGGCGAGCGCGCGCAGGGCGTAGCGGTACTCGTCCTCGAACGCGCGGGGGTCGCACGGCCCCGCGGACTCCGGCCAGTACCGGACCGGGAAGTCGATGTGCGCGAGCACGTGGAACATGTCCGAGCCGGTGGCCAGTTTCGCCACCTCGGCGAGGTACTGGCGGACGACGGCCTCGGCGGCGAGCACGTTGTAGGCGTCCCCGGCGTCGAGATCTTCGTCGTGGCGGATCGTGTGCACGGAACCGAGGACGCGGTCGAAGCCCGCGCGGTCGACGAGTTCCTTCGTGCGCTGCTCGTGCCAATGCGGTTCGCTGAGTTCGACGCCGGTGAGGATTCGTAGGCCGGGGAAGAGGTCGCGGCAACGGGCGACCTCGGCGAGGTAGCCCTCGACGTCCAGGGTCGGGGGAGTGACCACACCGGCGTCGTCGGTGTGCTGCGCGAGCCAGTCGGGCAGCTCGCGGTGCGGGTCGGTCAGCGTCGTGAGGCCGAAGTCCGCGTGCTCGGTGAACGCGATCGAGGGAAGCCCGAGTTCCACGGCGCGCGCACAGGTGCGCTCCATGTCCCCGAACGGGGCGTCCCACGAGAACTGAGTATGTACGTGCCCGTCAGGAGGGTACGAAGTCATGCTCCCAGTCTTGTCACCCGGCTACGCGGGTGGGAGTCCCCAGCGGTGTGGTGTGCGACAAACGCGTGCGCAGGTCGCCGCGGGCGGCCACGTCGGCGTAGTACGCGGCGCGGCGGCGGGCGACGCAGCCCTCGGGACGGTCGGCGCCGGCGACCTGGTCCGGGTCGAGCTGGGAGTTGATGCCGTCGCGCAGCAGCGTCAGCGCCTCGGCGCGCAGCTGCGAGACCCGCGATTCGGTGACGCCCAGCTCGGACGCGATCACCGCCATCGGCCGTTCGTCGAGGAAGTAGGACTCCACCACCGTGCGCAGCCGCTCGGGCAGCGCGGAGATCGCCTGGTGCAGGTAGCCGATCTTCTCCCGGTGCAGCAGGAGCTCCTCGGGGCCCTGGGTGCGGTCGGGTACCAGGTCCTCGGCGGTGCCGGCGGCGAATCCCTGCAGCGACAACACGACGGCGCGCTGGACGTCGTCGGCAGCGGAATGAAGCTCAGCCACCGCGACGCCGAGCGTTTCCGCCAGTTCCGTGTCGGTCGGTGTGCGGCCCAGCTGGGCCGTGAGCTCCGCCGTGGCGGTCTCGATCTTGCGGGCGCGGTGGCGCACCGAGCGGCTCGCCCAGTCCAGACCACGCAGCTCGTCGAGCAACGCACCGCGGATGCGGACGGTCGCGAACGAGCCGAACGGCGTACCGCGCGACGGATCGTAGGACCGCGCGGCGGCAGCGAGCGCGGCCAGACCGGCAGAGGTGAGGTCGTCGCGGTTGACGTGGGCGGGGACGCGGCCGAGCATTTCGCGGACGAGGTGGCCGACCAGCGGCAAATGCTCACGCACCAGGTCCTCGGTGTGCCGGTCGGCGTTGGCACCGGAACTGACGGTGCCCACGGTTGCAGCAGTGAGGCTCACAGGAACGGCCCTTTCACGTTCGTCGACGGTCCCCGGGAGACCGGGACCCACCGGACGCTTCGCGTGGCCACATGTGTCACTGCGTTGCGCCCCAGTTGCAGGGTGTAACCCCTCCAACCATCAAAAACACTAATCCCAACATTTGCAACAAAAGTTGCAAGACAGATGTCCGCCGGTTGCGGCGAAACCTCTCAGGCCGTTCGAGGCGCTGCCGACGGTCAGGGCAGCAAGGGGTGCCGAACAGGTGCTCCGCCGGAGCAGAGAAGGGTCGACCCGTGGCTTTTGCGGATCTGTCGAACATCCTCTGGCGCGGACGGGAGATGCTCGAACTGCTGCTCTTCAAGCTGGAAGAGGAGCAGCTGGTCCTGGCGTCCGCCCGGACCCGCTGGCTCGCCCACGCTACCCGCGAGGTCGAGCTGGTGCTGGAGCAGATCCGTCAGGTCGAGGTGCTCCGGGCCGCCGAGGTCGAGGTCGTCGCCGCACTGCTGGGCCTGCCGCCGAACCCGAGCCTGACCGCGCTCTCCGAAGCCGCCCCGGACCCCTGGGGGAAGCTGTTCGCCGAGCACCGCAAAGCATTTCTCACGCTCACCGCGGAGATCACCGCACTGGCCGACGCCAACCGTGACCTGCTGACCTCCGGCCACCGCGCGGTCCGCGAGACCCTGCTGACGGTCGGCGGCGCGGTCGAGACATACGGCCCCCGTGGCGGCACCGTCACGACCGGCGTGCGACCTCGGCTCGTGGACGAGGCGATGTAGCCATGTCCAGCACCTTCTCCGGTATCTCGACGGCGCTGAGCTCCCTGCGGGCACAGCGTCAGGGTCTCGACGTCTCCGGTCAGAACATCGCGAACGTCAACACCGCGGGGTACAGCCGGCAGCGGACCGAGATGACCTCGGTCGAGGGTGTGTCGAACGTTCCGACGATCTGGGCCAAGCAGGACCCGGTCGGTACCGGCGTGAACGTCGGGGACGTCTCACGCATCCGCGACGAGCTCCTCGAAGCCCGCGTCCGGACCGAGCACGGCAACAACGCCTACCACGCCGGTCAGAGCCAGATCTACGACAGCGTCCAGGCCGTCTTCAAAGAACCCAGCGACACCGGGTTGCAAGAACGTATGTCGACGTTCTGGTCGGACTGGCAGGACCTGTCCAACTCGCCCGGCGACAACGCGGTGCGCACGAAGGTCATGCAGCAGGGCGGCGCAGTCGCGACCGGTCTCAATCAGGCGCACACGCAGCTCTCCACGATCTACGAGTCGGCCTATTCGGGTGCGACGGCGCACGTCAAGGACATCAACACCACGGCAGCCGAGATCGCCAGCCTCAACAAGGGCATCATGCAGGCGAAGGTCGGCGGGCTGCCGGCCAACGAGCTCGCGGACCGCCGCGACGGACTGGTGCTCAAGCTGGCCGACCTGGCCGGCGCCACGGCGACCGTGCGTGAGAGCGGCGCGGTCGACGTCTCGCTGTTCGGATCGACGCTGGTCAGCGGCACCGCAGCCCGTTCCCTGTCCCTCAACGGGTCCGAGACGCTCGCCGACCAGGGCACCAACCCGCCGGCGCTGTCGTTCACCGACAACGGTCAGCCCGCGATCGTGACGTCCGGCGAACTCGGATCGTCGATGGATTCGCTCAACAACGTCCTGCCGAAATACGCGAAGTCGCTGGACGACGTCGCCGCCAAGCTGGCCAGCACGGTGAACACGATTCACACCGGCGGCTTCGACCGGAACGGCGACGCCGGCGAGCCGTTCTACACCGGCACCGACGCCAAATCGATCAGGATGGCGATTTCCGACCCGGGCAAGGTCGCGGCCTCCGGCTCGGCGAACGGCCGGCTCGACGGCAGCAACGCCGACGCCCTGGGCGACGTCGCCACGTCCGGTACCGGGCCGGACGTCAGCTACCGCCAGCTCGTGGCGGACCTCGGCGTCACCGCGAAGAGCGCGACGCTCAAGGCCGAGACCCAGTCCACGATCACCGCCGACCTCGACAGCAACCACCAGTCCACGTCCGGGGTGAGCCTCGATGAGGAGATGTCCAACCTTCTTCAGTACCAGCGGGCCTACGAGGCTGCCGCGAAGCTGATGAGCACGATCGACCAGACGCTCAACACCCTGATCAACAGCACGGGTCGGTAGGGGACAGCGCCGTGGTCATCCGCGTCACCGAACGCTCGCTCAGCATGAACGCTATGCGCGGGCTGCAGGCGAACCAGGGTCGGCTGAGCAAGACCGAGGAACAGCTGACCAGCGGCAAGCTGATCTCGAAGCCGTCGGACTCGCCGACCGGGACGATGACCGCGATGCTGCTGCGCAGCGACATGCGCACCCAGGAGCAGTACGCGCGCAACGCCTCGGACGGCAAGAACTGGCTCAACACGATCGACTCGACGCTGGGCGCCACGCACGACAACGGCCTGCGCGTGCGCGACCTGATGCTGCAGGGCATGTCGGCGGGCGCCGGCGGCTCGGACACCGCGCGGGCGGGCATCGCGTCCGAGATCGACCAGGTCCGGGACGCAATGATCGGCCTGGCCAACACGAAGTACATCGACCGGCCGATCTTCGGGGGCACCACCGAAGGGTCCTCGGCGTACGACAAGGACGGCACCTACCTGGGCGACTCCGGCGCGGTCACCCGGACGATCGCCGAGGGCACGAAGCTGCGGGTGGACGCCGGCGGCGAAGAGGTCTTCGGCACCGGCGACGACCAGATCTTCAAGGTGCTCTCCGACATCTCCGACCACATGAAGAACGACCCCTCCAAGCTGTCGGACGATCTGGACCGCCTCGACAAAGCGCTGATCACGATCCGGACCGCGCAGGCCAGCGTCGGTGCCCGGTCGAATCGCGTCGACTCGATGCAGCAGACCGCCAACGACCGACACCTGGAACTGCAGACGCAGCTCACCGAGGTCGAAGACATCGACCTGCCCAAGACCATCACGGACATGACCTTGCAGCAGACCGCGTATCAAGCCGCGCTGGGCGCTACCGCGAAAGTCATCCAACCGTCCCTGATGGATTTCCTCCGCTAGTGCGGACTAAAGACGGCGCCATGCCGAACCGAGAAACCGACCGGTCAGCCCGGCAGTCGAACAACCCAGGAGGAGTACATGTCACCAAGAACCAAGTCCGCGAAGTCGTCCTCTGACATGGCAACCGACATGTCCCTCGAGACGTCTGCGCAGAACGCGGAGGCGAAGGCAGCGGCTTCGGGTGAGCAGCTGCCGACGATCGAGTTCGTCACGCCCATGCCCGGATTCCCGGGGCAGAAGAGCTTCGTGCTGGTCCGACTCGACGAGGTCGGCCTGCTGAACTCACTGCGGTCCGTGGACGATCCCGAGCTGCGCTTCATCACGATTGCGCCGCACCAGTTCTTCCCGGAATACGCACCGGAGATCGACGACGAGACGCTGGCCGCACTCGGGTCCAAGGACCCGGACCAGCTGCTCGTCCTGTTGATCGTCACGGCCGGTGACACTCCGCGGGACTCGACGGCGAATCTCATGGCGCCGATCGTCGTCGACCCGATGACGATGAAGGCGGCGCAGTGCGTGCTGACCGGGACCAACCTGCCGGTGCGCGCTCCCCTCGCCTAGCTCGTCGCTCGGCTACGCTGCGGGTACTCGTCCTCGAGGGGGGATACTGCCCGTGCTCGTGCTGACCCGTCGACCCGGTGAGAGCGTGATGGTCGGTGATGACGTTGTCATCACCGTGCTCGAAGTCCGGGGGGACGTGGTCCGGCTCGGCATCCGGGCCCCCCGCAGTGTGCCGGTGCATCGAGAAGAGGTCTTCCTCGAGCTGCGCGCCGCGAATCAGGAAGCGGCGTCTTCCAGTGAGGATGCGGTCCAGGCGCTCAGTCGCCTGATCGGCAGCGACGGCGAGAAGGGCTGACCGAGGCGGTCTCCGGGCCGCGTTCCACCACCGTGGTGGGACGCGGCCCCGCACCCGTTTGCGCCTACGGGCCTCCGGGGTACCTGCGGGTGCATACCCGAGTTGCCTAGGAGGCCCCAGGTGTCGTCTGTGTCCGAGAATCCCGAGGTCGTGTCGGACAACGTCGGTCAGTCCGACGCGGTGGACGCCGTCGAGCTGGCCGAGGTCGTCGAAGAAGGCATCGCGGCGGCGTACGAGCAGGCCGCCGGCGCTCCGGTCGAGACCGCGTTGGAAACCGTGCTCGACGAGGAGCAGGCTCGCGGAGTCGAGCTGAACGAAGACTTCGCGCTTCCGTTCGCGGAGGCGATCAGTCGAGGCGACGATCCGCTCGCGAACTAGGATCAGAGGCGGAATGCTGTAGCGCTCGCCCGACTTGTCACTGGGGTGAGCCACCCTTCGCCAGTCACCCCGGCTGGCGAAGATTCCGCTGTCTGGAGAGGTCGCCGTCATGCCGGACCCCGCGGAGCTGTACGAGATCGTCGGCGACTGGGAACCCCCGTCCGATGGCCGGCTCGTGATGCTGCACGCCCTGGACGGTTTCCTCGATGCCGGTTCTGCCGCACAGCTCGCCGCCAACCACCTCGTGGAGACGCTCGAGGGCGAGATCGTCGCGCGCTTCGACATCGATCTGCTGCACGACTACCGTGCCCGCCGCCCCCCGATGGTGTTCGTCGAGGACCACTTCGAGTCCTACACGCCGCCACAGCTGGTCGTGCACGCGCTGAAAGACTCCACCGGAGTGCCGTTCCTGCTGCTCAACGGCCCTGAGCCCGACGTGATGTGGGAGCGGTTCACCACCGCCATCGGTCAGATCGCCGACCGGTTCGGCGTCCGTCTCGTGGTCGGGCTCGGCGGCGTGCCGATGACCGTCCCGCACACCCGTCCCACCACGCTGACCGCGCACGGCACCCGGCCGGAGCTGGTACGGCGCACCAACGTCTGGCGGGGGAACCTGCGCATCCCCGGGAGCGCGTCCGCGCTGCTGGAGCTGCGGCTGGGGGAGAAGGGCAAGGACGCGATCGGGTTCGTCGCGCACGTGCCGCACTACCTGGCGTCGGTCGAGTTCCCGCAGGCGTCCGCCGCGCTGCTCGACGGCGTCGCCGAGGAGACCGGGCTGCTGCTGCCGGTCGGGTCGCTGCACGCGGCCGGCGTCACCCGCCTGCGTGAGATCGACTCCCAGCTCGCGGACGATCCGCAGGCGGTGGGCGTGGTCAAGGCGCTCGAGGAGCAGTACGACTCGTTCGTGTCGAACCGCCAGCAGGCCGAGCTCGGCGGGGAGTTGGACGAGAACGTGCCGAGCGGTGAGGAGCTCGGAGCCGAGCTCGAGCGGTTCCTGGCGCAGCTCGAGCGCGGCGAGGACGACGGTCGGTAGGTGTCGTCGGCGGTTCGACGGGGAACGGTGTTCGCATGAACCCGCTCCCGTCGATCCACCGCCACCGGCGGCCTCACTGGGTCGTCTCGGGCGCTTTCTGGGGCCTGTTGGTGCTCGCTGACGTGGCGATCCTGAGTTTGTGGGTCGCGATCACGTCGATCGTGTTGGCGGCGGTGGGGGCGGGTGGGATGGCGTTCCGCCGCCGGCGTCTGCTCGCCGCGGGCGGCGCCCCAGTGGTGATGACCCCGTCCGGCGCCCCCTTGGAATCACCCCCCACCGGCGTGGTGCCGCCCCCTGCGCCCGCCGGGAGTCCTGCGCCGGCCGGGAGTCCTGCGCCGGCCGGGGGTTCTGTGCCGGCCGAGTCGGCCGCGCCGATGCCGCCCGCTGGGGCCGTGCCGCCGGCTGGGGCCGTGCCGCCGGCTGGGGCCGTGCCGCCGGGGGCACCCGCGCCCAGGATGCCACCCGCGGTCGCGGAGGAGGGGCCGACCGCTCCCGCGTAGTGGGCTTTTAGGGTGGCCGGGTGGAGAAACCCGTGTTGGCGCAGCAGTTGGACCTCGAGCCGCACCCGGAAGGCGGGTGGTACCGGCAGACCTGGCGGTCGCCGGTCGAGTTCGTGCCCGACGGCTACCCGGGCCCCCGCGCCGCGGCGACCGCGATCTACTTCCTGCTCGCGCCGGGAGAGCAGTCCCGCTGGCACGTCGTCCGCTCCGACGAGCTCTGGCTGTGGCAGAGCGGCGGCCCGCTCACGTTGCGGATCGGTTCCGCCCCCGATGCCGACGACGTGCGCGAGGTGACCCTTGGCCCCGGGCACGAGCTCCAGGGTCTGGTACCCGGCGGCCAGTGGCAGGCCGCGGCCCCGGCCGGGAACGACCCGGTGCTGGTGAGCTGCGTGGTCGCCCCGGGCTTCGAGTACGAGGACTGGCGACTCAGCGAGTGACCATCGCGACGGGGTAGCCCTCCGGGGTGAGGCCGATCTTTGCGACCACCTCGAACCCGAAGCGCTGGTAGAGGCGCTGGCTCGCCGGGGTCGTCGCCTCGAGGTAGGCGGGCTCGTGCACCCGGCTGAGCCGGTGGTCGAGCAGCGCCGAGCCGATGCCCCGGCGGCGCGCGGTGGTCGCCACGGCGATGTCCGACAGGTACCAGTGCGGCTCGTCGGGGTGCGGGCGGTGCGCGGTCGCTCGCCGTGCGGCGGCGGCCACCAGACCGATCGGTCCGTGCGCCTGCACGAGCAAGGGCAACTGCCGAACGGTCGCCCCGAGCCGCCCGGGGGCAGCTATCCCGAGGCGCTGCGCCAGCGTGCCGAGCGGTCGGGGCGCTAACCCGAGGCGCTGCGCCAGGGTGCCGAGCGGTCCGGGCGCTAACCCGAGGCGCTGCGCCAGGGTGCCGAGCGGTCCGGGCGCGGCATGCCCGAGGCGTTGCGCCAGGGTGCCGAGCGGGCCGGGGGCGATCCCGAGGCGTTGTGCGATCGTGCCGAGCGGCCCGGGGGCAGCTACCCCGAGGCGCTGCGCGATCGTGCCGAGCGGCCCGGGGGCGGCTATCCCGAGGCGTTGTGCAAGGGTGCGGGGCCGCGGCGCCGGCGCTACCCATGCGGCGGCGCCCAGGATCGGGCCGCCCTCTTCTGCCCGGGCGGTGTCGACCACACCCGTGAGGAAGGCGCCCCGCAGGAACCCTGCCGTGTAGAACGCGGTGAGCTGCCGGTCCCGGTCACCCCGTCTCGGTACCACCACGGCGAGGACGGGGTCGTCGCGTAATCCGCTCGCGACGATCGCAGCACATTCCGGAATCTCTTCGCGCAGCGCGGGACGGATGATCATCGCGGGCTCCTTCGTCGAGCCCTCAGCCTCTCAACGCCCAGCCCCACTTCACCCCATCTTCCCGCGCCCCCACCAACCCGGCCCCACTCACCACCGCCCCCACCGCCCACCCCGCTCACACCCGCCCCACCCGACCGCCCCGATCGGTCCCACTAGGGCATCTCCCACCCCGCCGAAACGGGCCCGCTCCGAGCGGTCCCAGGAGGGGGCGCCCCGGCCCGCCGCAACGGGCCCGCTCGGTCGGGCACCCACCGGTTACCGGCGTTCAGGCGTAGCTCCGCGCCAACCCGCCCCAACCACCTCGAGCGGTCCCCAATGAGCGCGCCCTCGCCCGCCGCAACGGGACCGCATCACCGCGCGCCACCGGCCACCGCTACCCGCTCCTCGCGCCACGCCAGCCCGCCCCGCCCCGCGCCCCCCGCCCCGCCCCGCCCGAGCGACGCCGCCCGAGCGGTCCCACAAGGTCGCGCGCGAGCCCGCTCAAACGGGCCCGCTTCGCCAGGCAACCCCGGCAACCCCCGGCAATCCCCGGCAATCCCCGGCAATCCCCGGCAATCCCCGGCAATCCCCGGCAATCCCCGGCCACCGCCGCACACTCACCGCCCCGCGCGAGCCCGCCACTGACCAGCCCCGACCGGTCCCGGCAACCCTGGGCCACCGGAGCCCACTCATCGCGCCGCCCGAGCCCACCCTGAGTGGCCCCGTAGTGGCGCGCTCCAGCCCGCCAGAACGGGACCGCTTCGCGGGGCACCCAGTCACCGGCGTTCACTCGCCGTTCCGCGCGAGCCCGCCACTGACCGGCCCCGACCGGTCCCGGTAAGGCCTGCCCCAGCCCGCCGCAACGGGACCGCTCCGCAGCGGTCCCACATGGGCGCCCCCCAGCCCGCCGGAACGGGACCGCTTCGCGGCGGCGCCACCGGCTGACGGCGTTCAGGTGGCGCTCCGCGTTCGCCCGTCATCTGCCGGCCCCTAGTGGTCCCGATCCAGCGTGTTCCCGCCCGCCCGAAAGGGGCCGCTTCGTCGCGGCCACCCCGGGCGGCCACCCCAGCCCGGCCACCCCGGGTGGGCACCCCAGGCGGGCACCCCCCGGCGGGCAGCCCCGGCGGGCAGCCCAGGCGGGCACCCTCGGCGGGCACCCTCGGCCGGCACCCCGGCCCGGCCGGCACCCCCGGCTGGCACCCCGGCCGCCCACCCGGGTGGGCACCCCCGGCCGGCCACCCCAGGTGGACACCCCAGCCCGGCCACGCCGGGTGGGCACGCCGGGTGGGCACGCCGGGTGGGCACCCCGGGTGGCCACGGCCACCCCGACGGGCACCCTGCATACCCCCAGCAACCCGAGGGTGGGCGAGCAACCGCCTACGGCGGGGCGGGACGACCCGACCCCGACCACCCACCACGAGACGCGGAAGCGGCGAACATCAGCCCGGCAGGCGTAGATCGGAGCGTTAGACACCAGCCAACCGGGACGGGGACCGGCGCAGATACACGAACCATGTCACCGCGAAGCACACCACGTACAGCGCGATGAACCCCAGATATGCCGCGTCGGCGTTCTGGTAGGTGAGGAACGACTGGCGGAACACGATCTGGACGAGCGCGCCACCGCAGGCGCCGATCGCGCCCGCGACGCCGACCAGGGCGCTGGAGAGTCGCCGCGCTTCGTTCGGGTCCGCGTACCGCGCCCGGAAGATCGCCGGGATCATTTTGTAGGTCGAGCCGTTGCCGACCCCGCTCAGCACGAACAGCGCGATGAAGCCGACGTAGAACAACGCGAGCGACTTCTGCTGTGACGCGAACAGCACCAGGGCGGCGAACAGGCCCATGCCGACGAACGTCCACAGCGTGATCCGGGCCCCGCCGAACCGGTCGGCCAGCCAGCCCCCGGCCGGACGGGCGACCGACCCCAGCAGCGGGCCGAGGAAGATGACTTTCAGCGCGTCCACCGGCGTGACTCCCTGCACCGCGATCAGCACCTGACCGAACGCGAAACTGAAGCCGATGAACGAGCCGAAGGTGCCGACGTACAGCAGGGACATGATCCAGGTGTGGGGGTTGCGGACCACGTCACGCATCGCGCGCTTGTCGTTCGTCGCGTGGGTGAGGTTGTCCATCTTCCGGGCCGACAGGACCGTGACCAGCAGGATGAGCGGGAGGTAGACCCCCGGGACGAGCCGCGGTTCGACGTTCGCCGCCGCCCCACCGGCCGCAGCCAGCACGATCAGCCCCACGACCTGCACCAACGCGACGCCGAGGTTGCCTCCGGCCGCGTTGAGGCCGAGCGCCATGCCCTTGAGCCGGTTCGGGTAGAACGCGTTGATGTTGGCCATCGAGCTGGAGAAGTTGCCGCCGCCGACGCCCGCCACCGCCGCCAGGATCAGCAGGGTCGCGAACGAGACCCCGGGCTGGAGCAGCACCGCGGTCAGGATCGACGGGATCAGCAGCAGCGACGCGGAGACGATGGTCCAGTTCCGGCCGCCGAACTTCGCCACCGCGAACGTGTACGGCAGCCGGAGGAACGAGCCGACGAACGCCGGAACCGCGGTGAGCAGGAACTTGTCGTCCGGTGTGAGGCCGTACGCGTCGGCCGGGAGGAACAGCACCAGAACGGACCACATGGTCCAGATCGAGAACCCGATGTGCTCGGAAAGGATCGAGAAGATCAGGTTGCGACGGGCGACGGCAGCACCCCCGGCAGCCCAGAAATCCGGATCTTCGGGTCGCCAATCGTCGATCCATCGGCCGTTCCGGCGCTCGGGCGGAGCGTGTGTCGTCGTCGTGGAGATCGTCGGCGCAGCCATGGGTGTCCCTCTCGGTCTCAAGCGTCCGACCGACCGTAGAAATCGGCTGTTTCCCCGCCGTTGGGCGTGCGCGACGCCCGCGCAACATCTCCCGCACGTTGCGGTACGGGGGCGGTGAGAAGAGAACACTTGGGAACGGAAGTGGGCCGGTCGAATAGTCCGTCAGAGAACTGCGGGAGGGGTACGGATGACGGAGCGGCCGGGACGGCTGACCCGGGTGGCGCTGCTCTGCGTCGTGCTCAGCGTGGGGTATTTCCCCCTGACCTGGGACGCGCCGATCGGTCCGCCGTGGGTGGGCTGGATCGCGCCCGGCGCCACGATCGTCGTGGGCCTCGTGGCTTCCGCACGGCTGGCGATCGCCACCCCGCTGGGCGACGCGTCCCGGCGGTTCTGGCGGGTTCTGTCGGTGGCGGTCGGCATCATCGGGATCGCCGGGATCAGCCAGGCGGCGGACGCGCTGTCCGCGCCGGGCGGGTCCACGCAGATCATGTCGCTGCGGTCCGCGGCCGGGTTCCTCGTGGGTCTCGTGCTGATCCTGATCGCGCTGCTGTTGCTGCCGGTCGGCCAGATGTCGCGCACCGCGTGGGTGACGTTCGCGCTGGACGCGGGCACGGTACTGGCCGGTGGAACGCTGTTCACCTGGTACTTCGCGCTGCGGACGGCCGTCGACTTCGAGAAGACCACCGGGTCGGCGCTGCCGCTGATCGCGATCGTGGTCGCGGGGTTCCTCGGTGTTCTGGTGCTGCTCAAGATCTCGTTCGCCGGGGTGCGGCAGGTCGATCCGGGTGCGCTGCAGTACCTCGCGGTCGCCGCCCTGACGGGGGCCAGTACCGCGGGTCTCACCCCGCTGCTGGCGACGCGCCCCTACCTGAACTCGTCGTTCCTGGCGTTCCCCGCCGCGTTCCTGTTCCTGACCATCGCCGTGGAGCGTCAGCGGCGGGTCGCGCTGGCGGCGCTGGACTCGGCAGTGGAGGAGCCTCGCCGACGTCCCGCGCGGTTCCGGGCGCTGTACCTCCTGCCGTACGTGGCGGTCGCGCTCACCGACGTGTTGCTGCTCAGCTCGTCGGAGCAACTGGTGAAGATCGGCGCCGTGGTGCTCACCGCGCTGGTCGGTGCACGTCAGTGGCTGAGTTTTCGGGAGAACGGCCGCCTGCTGGACCAGCTGCTGCTGTCGGAGAACCAGCTGAGCCACCAGGCCAGCCACGACGGGCTGACCGGGCTGGCCAACCGGACGCTGTTCGTCGATCGGGTCGATGCCGCGGCGGGCCCTGACGTCGCGGTCGCGCTCATCGACCTGGACGACTTCAAGCTGGTCAACGACCGGCTGGGTCACGGTGTCGGTGACACGCTGCTGGTCTCCGCCGCAGCCCGCATCACGGGCGCGACCGGACCCGACGACACTGTGGCCAGGCTCGGCGGCGACGAGTTCGCGGTGCTGTTGCACGGCCCGGTGGGCAACCGTCTGGACGCGGTTCTGGAGGCCCTCGCCGAGCCGCTGCGCATCGAGGGTGACGAACTGCGCATCCGGGCGAGTGTCGGGCTGGCCGAGGGATGGAGGGGGGCGTCGTCGAGCGAGCTGATCCGCCGCGCCGACGTCGCGATGTACGCGGCGAAGGCCCGTGGCGACGGTAGCTGGGCGCGGTTCGTGCCGGCGCTCGACACCCCCGCCGCCGACCAGGCGCGGCTGGCCGCCGGGCTGCGTGACGGGCTCGGCCGGGGCGACTTCCGGGTGCTCTACCAGCCGATCGTGGCGCTGCCGTCGCAGCGGATCACCGGGGTGGAGGCCCTGGTGCGGTGGCACGATCCGGAGCGCGGCGTGATCCCGCCCGACCAGTTCATCCCCGTGGCGGAGCGGAGCGGGCTGATCCTGCCGCTGGGGCGGTGGGTGCTGCAGGAGGCGTGCCGGCAGGCCGTGCGCTGGCCCGGGGTCTACGTGTGCGTGAACGTGTCGCCCCGCCAGCTGGACGATCCCTCGTTCGTGGCCGACGTGGCGGACGCATTGGCTTCGTCGGGGCTTCCGGCTTCCTCGTTGACGCTCGAAGTCACCGAGACCGCGGTGTTCAGCGGCGGCCCGGCGGTGGACGCCCTGTACCTGCTGCGCGAGATGGGCGTGCGGGTGGCGCTGGACGACTTCGGGACCGGTCAGTCGTCGCTCGGACTGCTGCTGACCTGCCCGGTGGACGTGTTGAAGGTCGACCGGTCGTTCGTCGAGGGGGTCACCGAACCGGGCGATCGGGCGGTGATCGTGGAGTTCCTGGCGCAGGTCGCGCGAGGGCTTTCACTCGACACCGTCGCCGAGGGGGTGGAAACGCCGGAGCAGGTGTTGCGCCTGCAGGAGCTCGGCTACCGGAAAGCACAGGGATATCTGTTCTCCCCACCGGTACCGGCGTCGGAGCTGTTCCTTGATCCGGTTCTGTCCTACCGGTGAGGTAGCGTCCGGGCCCATGACAGCTGCACCGGAGAGGGTTTCGAGCGAGCCGCGGACGCTCCCGTGGGTGGGCCGGGTGCTCGGCACCGAGGACGCCACGCCGTTGCAGTTCCACGTGGCCCTGCGCGACGACGCCTACCTGCAGCTCGACGACGTCGTCGTGACCGTGCGGGACGTGCCGGGCCTCGGTCCGGTGCTCACCGCCGGGGTGGTCACCCAGGTCACGGCCCGGCACGAGGGCGCGCAGTACAGCTCCGACGTGTTCCTGATCGCCGACGGCGTCCTCCCGGCCCAGGTCCAGGAGGTCGCCGAGATCGCCACCACCCGGGTCGAACCCGAGGTGTACGTGCCGCCGCGTCCCGGTGAGCCCGTGCGGCGCGCCACCGGCGAGGAACGCGCGATCGCGCTCTACTTCGACCGGATGGAGCGCAAGGTCCCGGTCGGCCTGGGCCGTGACGGCACGCCGATCTACGTCAACCTCGACTTCCTCGACGGCACCCGCGGCGCGCACATCTCGATCTCCGGTGTCTCCGGCGTGGCCACGAAGACGAGCTTCGCGCTGTTCCTGCTGTACGGCCTGTTCCGGTCCGGGGTGCTCGGGCGCAAGGCGGTCAACACCAAGGCGCTGATCTTCAGCGTCAAGGGCGAGGATCTGCTGTTCCTCGACCACACGAACACCAAGCTCGACGAGACGCTCCGCCAGCAGTACGCGATCATGGGCCTGCCCGCCGAGCCGTTCGCGTCCACGGGCTTCTTCGCGCCCCCGCTGCCCGGTGACCTGACGGGCCGGCCCGACGTGCGTGAGCGCGCCACCGGCGTCAACGCGTTCTGGTGGACGCTGCACGAGTTCTGCCGCGACGAGCTGCTGCCGTTCGTCTTCGCCGACGCCGAGGACGAGCGCAACCAGTACACGATGGTCGTCCACCAGGTCGCGGCCCGCCTGCGCATGGATGCGGTGCCGGCCGGTACCGACGGGGCGATCGCCGTCGACGGACGCCAGGTGCGCACGTACGACCAGCTCGTCGACCTGATCTCCGACAAACTCAGCGACGACAACACCCGCTCGGCGTGGGCGGGGCAGGTCACCGGCATCGGCACGGTGAACGCGTTCCTGCGTCGGCTGCGGTCGTCGCTGCGGGCGTTGCGGCCCCTGATCCGGGGAGATCTGCCGGAGGCGCCCACGCGCCGGGTGTCCACGGAGAACCAGCAGCTCACCGTGGTCGACCTGCACAATCTGCCCGAACGTGCCCAGCGGTTCGTGGTCGGTGTCGTGCTGGCCGCCGAGACGCGGCGCAAGGAGGAAGCCGGCGCCGGCGGTCTGCTGTTCACGATGCTCGACGAGCTGAACAAGTACGCGCCGCGCGAGGGCTCCAGCCCGATCAAAGAGGTGCTGCTCGACATCGCCGAGCGTGGCCGCTCGCTCGGCATCATCCTGATCGGTGCGCAGCAGACCGCCAGCGAGGTCGAGCGGCGCATCATCTCGAACAGCTCGATCAAAGTGGTGGGGCGGCTCGACCCGGCCGAAGCGGGGCGGCCCGAGTACGGCTTCCTGCCGCCCGGTCAGCGTCAGCGCGTCACGCTCGCGAAGCCCGGCACGATGTTCGTCGCCCAGCCGGAGATCCCGGTGCCGCTCGCCGTCGAGTTCCCGTTCCCCGCGTGGGCGACCCGTTCGAGCGAGGCCGGCGAACTCGGTGTCGCGGGGCCACCGCCGGGGGTGAACCCGGTGACCGGCGAGATCATCGGTGGCCGCGACCCGTTCAAGCGCCTTCCGTCCGCGCCTGCCGACGACGCTCCGTTCTGACTTTCATTACGCCTGCCGGGTGGGGGTTGGCGGCTTCCGCGTCTCGTGGTGGGTGGTGGGGGTTGGGTCGTCCCGCCGCGCCGTAGGTGGTTGCTCGCCCACCCTCTGGTTGCTGGGGGTGTGCAGGGTGGGCGGTGCGGGTGGGGGCGCCCGCTGCTGCTGCTGCTGCGAAGTGGTCCCGTTCGGGTGGGCTGGGGCGCGCTCTTTCGGGACCGCTTAGGGCCGGGCCGTGGCGGGCTCGCGCGGGACGGTGAGTATGGGGCGGTGAGTGTGGGGCGGTGGCGGGTGGGCGCTTTGGCGAAGCGGTCCCGTTCGGGTGGGCTGGGGGGCGCCCCTGTGGGACCGCTGCGGAGCGGTCCCGTTGCGGCGGGCTGGGGCAGGCCTTAATGGGGCCGGTCGGGGCCGGTCAGTGGCGGGCTCGCGCGGAACGGCGAGTGAACGCCGGTGGCCGGGTGCCCCGCGAAGCGGTCCCGTTCTGGCGGGCTGGGGCGCGCCGTTACGGGACCACTTAGGGTGGGCTCGGGCGGCGCGATGAGTGGGCTCCGGTGGCCCGGGGTTGCCGGGGGTTGCCTGGGGTGGCCTGGCGAAGCGGGCCCGTTTGAGCGGGCTCGCGTGCGACCTTGTGGGACCGCTCGGGCGGCGTCGCTGGGGCGGGGCGGGGCGCGGGGCGGGGCGGGCTGGCGTGGCGCGAGGAGCGGGTAGCGGTGGCCGGTGGGCGCGCGGTGATGCGGTCCCGTTGCGGCGGGTTCGGGCGCGCCCTTCAGGGACCGCTTTGGGGCGGACCCGGTTCGGCGGGCTGGGGCACGCCGGAGTGGGACCGCTCGGGCGTACCGCTTGGAGCGGGCTCGGAACGCTAGGAGGCGTTGGGGTAGGGCCACTCGGCGCGTGCCAGCAGGCAGCCTGGGCTACAGGGGGTGGGGAAGTCGTCCCAGCCCCCACCGCGGAGGGTGTCGGCGACCTGCGCCGCAACCTCACACGGCCGCTCCCGGACGTCCTGCCACCCGTACCGCAGGGTGATCTCCCGCCGGCACCCCGAGGCGTTGTCCCGCACCATGTCCCGCCACTTCGCAACGACAGGACCGTGCACCGCCCGCCCGTCGAGCTCGATCGTCGTCAGGTATTTGCGGTGACACACGTCCTGGCGCGTGCCGGCCACCGCCCGCTGACGCTCGCCGCTCGGGAGCCCGTGCGCCCGCTCGACGTCGACCAGGAAGTGCCATTCGAGCGCAGAATGCGCGCCGCCTCGGACGTCGTCCAGTACGGCGAGAAAGTCGTCCCGGCGCGGCATCGTGCGCCGCTCGAGCACGAGCCCGCGGGTTGCGTCCAGCTCCTGCGGGAACTGCTGCGCGAGCCGCCCGAGGACGGAGGCCAGGTCCGAGAGGCTCGTCGCGCCGGCACAGAGATCGACGGCCGTTCGGGCGACACCGGTGCAGGGCGGTGATCCCACCGGCACGAACGGGACACGCGACCGGTGCACCACCAGCCCGCGCCGCGACCGTGCGTTCCGCGGCCGCGGGATCGTGACGTGCAGCGCCTGCTCGCGCCGTTCGGGCATCAACCCCCACGCCATGCCCGCGGTGGTGTGACTCAACGCGGCCCCCGGCCCGGCATGCAGCACCGCCGCCCAGCGTCGCGTCATCACGGGCAACGGACCGCTGAACACGACGTAGATGCCCGGTATGGAGCGCTGCCACCGTCGGCCGGCGATCTGAGCTGCGATTTCCCCGCGGCTGAACCCGTGCGCGAACAGCTGCTCACGCGTCACCGCCCCGTGCTGCTCCAGGAGCAGTCCCTCCCACTCGTCCACGGACCAACCCTGGCCCCCACCGAGCCCCCAATTCGGACAGGCCAAGAATCTGTGGACAGCTCCTCAGAGCGCGCCGGAGCGGGAGCGGGCCACTATCTCCTCCAACGCCGCCACGTGCCCCTCGAACGCCTCCCGACCAGCCGGGCTCAGCCGCACGGTGGTGCGTGGCCGTTTCCCCACGAACGCCTTGTGGATCTCCACGTACCCCGCGTCGCTCAGCGTCGTCAGTTGTTTGGACAGCGCCGAATCCGACAGTTCGAGCGAGTCGCGCAGCCACTTGAACACGACCCAGTCCGCGGCGGCGAGCTGCGCGACGATGCCGAGCCGGGTCGGCGCATGGATCAGCCCGTCGAACTTGGCCGACGTCATCGGTTCACCCGACGGAACGCCGCGTCCCGTAGCCGCCGGCTGAGGATCGGCCCGGTCACCGCCATCACCACCCCCGCGATGCCGACGGCGATCGTCGTCCCGTACGGCACGTCGGCGCGGTCGAGCACGATTGCGATCGCGGCGCCGATCGCGTTCACGCTGAGCACCAGCACGACGATGCTCGCGACGTGCACGGCCCCGAGTGAACCCTTCCGCTGCCGGATTCCGGTGCGGAAGACCACCCACAACACCGCTACGGCATTCCCGAGCACGAAGACGATGACTCCGATCACGAGTAATGCCGGTACGGAACTCTCGACCGTGGCCGCATACAGAACGGTCAGCGCCGCGATCGTCGCCCAGAACCCGTCCGGCACCATCGACGCCGAGATGACCGCCTTCTGCTGCGTGCGGACCACCTCCAGCGCCGCCTGGGCTGACGCCTGATCGATCGGCTCGGTGCTCATCGCGGCCTCCTCGTCGGCGAAAGTACTTGCCTACCAGGAAAGTACCGTGCCACTTTCCCAGTAGGCAAGTACTTTCCGGGGATCGTCCAACCGCGTTCTGTCACAGGAGTCGGCTAGCGTCGCCTGCAACGTCGTCCCCCGACTGCGAGAGAAGAGTCGTGAAGTTCCTGCACACCTCCGACTGGCATGTGGGCAAGGTCCTCAAGGGCCGTAACCGCCTCGACGAGCAGCGCGCGGTCCTGCGCGAGATCGTGGCTCTCGCCCGTACGCACGAGGTCGACGCGGTAGTGGTCGCCGGAGATCTGTACGACTCCGCGGCTCCCAGCGCGGAGGCCCAGGAACTCGTCGTCCAGGCGTTGATGGCACTGCGAAAGACCGGTGCCGAGGTGATCGCGATCGCCGGCAACCACGACCATCCCCGCACCTTCGACGCCTACCGGCCGCTGATGGGCATCGCCGGCATCACGATGGTCGGCTCCGTGCGCACCGCCGAGACCGGCGGCGTCGTGAGCTTCACCGCCCCCCACACCGGCGAACCGGTCAAGATCGCGGTGCTGCCGTTCCTCTCGCAGCGGCACGCGATCAAGGCCGCCGAGCTCGTCGCGAAGACGCCCGCCGAGAACAGCGCCGGCTACGACCAGTTGATGCGTGACCTGCTCAACACGCTCACCTCGGGCTTCGGCGACGACGCGGTCAACCTCGTCACCGCCCACCTCACGGTCACCGGCGGCGCCATGGGTGGCGGGGAGCGGGCCGCCCAGTCGATCTTCGAGTACCACGTCCCGGCCGGTGCATTCCCCGCCGACGCACACTACGTCGCACTGGGCCACCTGCACCGGCGGCAGACGCTCCCGGCGGCGTGCCCGGTGGTCTACTCCGGAGCTCCGATCGCCGTCGACTTCGGAGAGCAGGACAACCTCCCCTCCGTGTGCCTGGTCGAGGCCACGCCGTCCACCCCGGCCCGCGTCACGGATCTCCCGCTCACCAGCGCGAAGAGGCTCCGCACCCTGCACGGCACGATCGCCGAACTCGGCGACAGAGCAGAAGAACATGCCGACGACTACCTGCGCGTCGTCGTCCGCGAACCGGCCCGCGCCGGCCTCCGCGAGGAGGTGCAGGCCATCCTCCCGGGTGCGCTCGAAGTCCGCATCGACCCGGAGTTCGCAGCCCCGCTCCAGACGACGCGTTCCGACAAACGCAACGAGCAGAGCGGCCCCGCCGAGCTGTTCGCCGAGTTCCTTACCGAACGCAAAATCGTCGACGAACGGGTACAGAGCCTCTTCACCCGCCTGCACGACGACGTCACCACGGGCTGAGGAGGTCACCGATGCGCCCCGTACTCCTCGCGATGGACGGATTCGGCTCGTTCCGCGAGCCCACCACCGTCGATTTCGCCGAAGCCGACTACTTCGCGCTGGTCGGCGCCACCGGCGCGGGCAAGTCCACGGTGATCGACGCGATCACGTTCGCGCTGTTCGGCAGCGTGCCGCGCTGGGACGACAAGCGGAAGGTCTCGCTGGCGCTCGCGCCCACCGCCAGCCGCGGCACGGTCCGGCTGGTGTTCGACGTCGGGCCCGAGCGTTATGTGGTCGTGCGCGAGCTGCGCCGGGCGGCGTCCGGCGCGGTCACCGTGAAGAACGTCCGGCTGGAGCACCTTGCCGACCCGACCACGCTCGGCGACCTCGAGGACGACACCGAACTGGTCGCGGCCGACAAGGAAGCCACCCCGGCGGTGGAGACCCTGCTCGGGCTCACGTTCGAGCACTTCTGCACGTGCGTCGTCCTACCGCAGGGCGACTTCGCGGAGTTCCTGCACGCTCGCGCCGGCGACCGGCAGAAGATCCTGGTCAAGCTGCTCGGGCTGGAGGTCTACGACCAGATCGCCAAGGCCGCCAACACCGAGGCCGCCCGCGAGAAGCAGAACGCCGACCTGCTCGGTGAACAGCTACTGCGCTACGGCGACGCCACGGAGGAGGCGCACGAGGCCGCGAACGACAGGGTCGTCGCACTGGTCGACGCCGAGAACCGGGTCGCCACCGCACTGCCGGTCCTCGCGTCCGCGGCCGCCGAGGCCCACACCGCCCGGCACACCGTGGCCCGGCTCTCCACCGAACGGGAGTGGCTCACCGCGGTCGAGGTGCCGGAAGGGCTCGGCGAGCTGGATGCGAGGTTCCGCGCCGCCCAGGACACCGCCACGCAGGCCAAGGACGCTCTGGCCGAGGCCGAGAAAGCCGACTCGGACGCCCGTGCCGCGGTCGCCGCCGCGCCTGCCCGCGGACCGCTGGAACAGGCCCGGCGCGCCCGCGCCGAGCTGGTGGCGCTGGAGGCCGGCCGGCCGGTGCTGGTCGAGCGTCAATCCGTCGCCGTTCAATCCTTGGGCGACGCAGAAGCGCGGGTCGTGGCCGCTGACCAGGCCGTCGAACAGGCGCGCACCACGCAGCTCGAGGCCACCGCCGGGGCCGACGCCGCCCGCGACACCGTCGCCCGGCTCACGGCCGAACGCGATCGGCTCGCCGCGGTGCGGGTACCGCCGGGCCTGAACGAACTCGACGCACGGCTGCGCGCCGCGCGCGAGGCGGCGTCCCGGGCGGCCGCGGCGCTGACCGAGGCGGAGGCCGCGGATTCAGCGGCCCGGGCGGCGGTGAGCGGTTCCCCTCCCCGCGGCCCGGTGGAGGAGGCGCGGCGGGCCCGGCGCGAACTCGACGCCGCGGTGTCCGGCCGCCCGGCCCTGGTCGAGCGCACCACCGAGGGTGCGGCTCGTCTCGCCGACGCCGAGCGTGCCGTCGACGACGCACGCACGGCCCTCGAGCAGGCCCGCGCGGCACGCGAGTCCGACGCGCGGGCCCGCACCGCGGCCGTGTTGCGTCCGCACCTGGTGGCGGGGGAGCCGTGCCCGGTCTGCGAGCAGTCCGTTCTCACGCTCCCGCCGCCGTTGGACGACCAGGCCGGCACCGCCGACGCCGACCGGCTCATCGCCGAGGCCCAGCACGCCGCGGACCAGGCGTCGACTGAACGGTCGACGGCCGCGGCCGTTCTCCGCGCCGCCGAGACGGCCCTCGCCGATGCCGACCAGACGATCGCGCGCCTCCAGGCCGTGCTCGGCGAGGAGAGCCTGCGCACCACGGTCCACGGCGCGGGAGCCGGCGCGGTCGAGATCCTCTCGCTCGCCGACCTCGAGCGCTGGCTCACCGCGCGCGACGCGCTCGACACCGCCGCCCGGGCCGCGGACCTCGAACTCGTGGCCGCCCGCACGGCCCGCGCCGACGCCGACCGCGATGCGGCCAAGGTCGACGCGGAGTCCAGCGGCATCCGCTCCGCGCTGCGCGAGACCCGCGATGCGATGGCCGCGCTCGGCGCCCCGGCCGGTCTCGTGGAGGACGTCGCGGCCGGCTGGGCCGCGCTGGCGACCTGGGCGTCGTCCGCCGCCGCGGAGCGCACCACGGCGCTCGCCGCCGCGGCCACGAACGAGAAAAAAGCAGCGAAGACGCTCGCCGCGGCGGAGACGACCCTCTCCCAAGCCCAACAGCACCTTGCCGACGCCCGTCGCGCGCACACCGAGGCCAGCCGCGCCGAGCAGCGCGCAGCAGCCGAACTCGCCGCTGCCGACCGCACCGCCGAGACGCTCACCACGCAGCTCGGCGACGCCCCTGACGCGGCGGCGCTGGCCGCGTCCCTCGCGGAGCTCGATGCGCTCGACGCCCGGGCCCGGGAGGCCGACGAGCGGCTGCGCACCGCCCGGGGCGCGCTGACCACCGCTCAGCGCACCGAGAAAGTGGCGTACGAGCAGGTCGCGACGACCGTTCGTGGGCTCACCGCGGTCCGCGAACCGCTGGTGCCACTGGGTGCTCCCGCGATCCCGTCGGACGACCCCGTCGGTGGGTGGCGCGCGTTCGCCGAGTGGGCGGCCACCGCCGCAGCCGAGCGCACCGACCAGCTGGTCGAGGCCCGAACCGCCGTCGACACCGCCGACCACACCCTCTCCGTCCACGAACAGTCCCTCCGCGACCTCTTCACCGACCTCGACATCCCCCTCCCGCCTTCCGCGGGCACGGCCGCCGAAGCCGGCCGCGGGCCTAGCGCGCGCGTCGAGCCGGGCCGCGCGTCAGGTGCGGCCATCGCCGACGGCCCCGACGGTGGGGCCGGGGCGGCCGATCGGGGGGCGCCGGCGCCGGGCGGGCGGCCGCTGGCCGAAACCGCGCCGCCGGCGGTGGCGCGGGCGCTCGCGGAGGCGCGGGCCGCGGAGGCGCGCATCGCCGAGCGGCGGAAGGAGTCCGCCGAGCTGGTCGAGCGGCGCGACGCCGCCGAGACCGCCCAGCAGGTGGCGCGGCAGCTCGGCCAGCTGCTCCGCTCGGACGCGTTCCCGCGCTGGCTGGTCGCGTCCGCGCTGGGCCTGCTCGTCACCGAGGCGTCCGCCACTCTGAGCGAGTTGTCCGGCGGTCAGTTCGCGCTCACGCACGAGGCCGGCGAGTTCGTCGTCGTCGACCGGGCCGACGCCGACAGCAGGCGGCCGGTCAAGACGCTCTCCGGCGGCGAAACGTTCCAGGCGAGCCTTGCCCTGGCGCTCGCACTCTCCACGCACCTGTCGACGATGGCGGCGTCCGGCGCCGCCCGGCTCGACTCGATCTTCCTCGACGAGGGCTTCGGCACCCTCGACGAGGCGACGCTCGAGGTGGTCGCGGCGACGCTCGAGAACCTGGCCGCCGGTGGTGACCGCATGGTCGGGCTGGTCACGCACGTGGCGGCGCTCGCGGAGCGGGTGCCGGTACGGTTCGAGGTCAGCCGCGACCAGCGCACGTCCGTGGTGACGAAGGTGATGCAATGAAGTTCTCCGTCGACGCCTGGGATCCCGGGTACGGCACCAGCACCGAGGACGACGCGGCGCGCACGAAGTCCTCGGCCCAGCTGGATCTCGAGGTCGAGCGGCCGCAGACCGACTGGAAGCCGATCGAGCCGCGGCCGGTCGTCGCGCCGTCCGCGGTGCTGTTCGTCGACGGGGTCCGGCGCATCGACGCGCAGCTCTGGGTGCACAGCGAGAACGCGGCTTCGCTGGCGATCTGTGCCTCGTACGCGGCCGGGGTGGTCTGCTGCACGGACTCCGGGGCGACGGTGCCGACCGTCCAGGTTCGCCGGGGTGTGTTCACTGCTGCCGAGGACGCTGCGCCGGTCAGTACCTCGGTGGGCACGTATGCCCTGTACAAGGTGCGGCGCGACGACGCCGACGCGCTGAGCCTCGGGGTGCAGAGTCAGCTCGCGGACGTCGAGATGGAGGCTGCCCGCAAGGCGCGGGACGGGCTTTCCGAGGCGGCGACCGGTAGCGACCTGCTGGTGATCGATGGGCCGCTCAAGGGACGTCAGCACCTGCCGCGGGCGATCGGGTTCATCAAGACGCACAAGGCGGAGTACCTGCCCGCGCATCTCAACGGGGTGATCGCGCGGCTGGAGGCGGCGCATCGGTCGCCGGTGTTCCGGATGGGTACCAGCTGGGACCGGTACGCCTGGTACCTCCGGCTGCCCGGTGGGGTCGGGGCGCCGTGGGCGGGTGTCGTCCGCGTCGAGTGCGCGGCCGACCTGACCGCTGCTGACGCGGTCGCGCTGGCGAACCTGAGCCAGGAGACGCTCTGCCGGTACGCGTCCGTCGAGTTCAAGGACTCGCGCGCCCCGCAGAACCTCTTCCCGATCGCCGGCCTCGAACGCGCCCTCCGCCGCCGCCTGGGCGACCCAGGCCTCCTCTACCGAGCCCTCCGATCCGCCGCCCGCCCCTAACGCCCTTCCACACGCACTACACGCCTCCCACGCCCGCGCTTCCCGCGCTGGCGCGTGCCCGCGCCTCCCGCGCCTCCGCGCGCCCGCGTTTCCCGCGCTGCGCGCGCCCGCGTTTCCCGCGCTGCGCGCGCCCGCGCGTTCGAGTGGCGATCGACGGGGTATAACCTCGCATAAGGGGCATAACTGGCGACGGAGAGGGGCTGGGCCCGTGCGGTCGGCGGCCACGCGGATGCGCTTCGGCTTCGCGATTGTGATCGTCTTCCTGCTGCTCGCGGCCGCAGTGGAGTTCGCCTCAGGAGCGCTGGACGGCGGGGTCTTCTCGCTCGGCGGAGCGATCCTCGTCGGCCTGATCGGCACGCGCCTGAGCCGCGAGATCGCCCAACCGCTCGACGCCGTGGGCGACGTCCTGCACCGCGCCGCCGCCGGCGACCTCGCGGCCCGCGCACCCCTGGACGGCCCGCACGTGTACGCGGCCGCGAACACCGTCATCGCCGGGTGTGAGCAGGCAGTGTCGGTCGAGGAGGCGCGGCGCCTGGTCCGCCGGCTCGCCGACCCGAACGGCGAGGTACCGAGCGCCAAGGGCCCCGAAGCCGCGCTCGCGGACGTCGTCCAGCGCGTGGGCGTCGCACTCTCCGTCGACCGGGTGTTCGTCCGAGTCACCGCCGGAACGCCACTCGTCGCCCAGTGGCACCGCGAAGGCCTCGAACCGGTGTCGGAGGAGCTCCCGCTCCTGCCACCCGACCCGCGCAGCACCGAACCGCTCGGCACCCCGGACGCCCACACGAACCTGCGCGGCGACCCGATCCTCTACGGCGACACCCCCCGCGCCCGGGCCGCCCGCACCCTCACCGAGGAAGCGGACGTCCGCGCCCTGGTCGCCACCCGCATCTCGGTCGCCCGGAAGCCGTGCGGCGCGCTCATGGTGATGGACAGCGCCGGCCCACGCACCTGGACGCCCGGCGAGCTCGACCTGCTCTCCTCGGTGGCCGCCGACCTGAGCCGCATGGTGGAGAACGCCCAGCTGATGGCCGACCAACGTCGGCTCGAGAGCGAAAAACAACTGTTCATCGCGACTGCGTCCCACGAGCTTCGGACCCCGCTCGCGAGCATCCTCGGCTACCTCGAGCTGCTCTCGGTCGGCGACTTCGGCGGCCTCACCGAAGACCAGCTGAACGCCATCCGGGTCGTCGAACGCAACACGGCCCGCCTGCACGAACTCGTTCTCGACCTGCTGACGATCTCCGGCATCGGACCGGCGGGCAACCTCACCGATCGCCCGCCCGTCGACCTCAGCGACGTCGTCGCGAAAGTCGTCACGGAGACCGGGCCCATCGCCGCCGAGGCGCGGATCGAGGTCCGGTTCGAGGAGAAGGACCCGGCGACGGTCCTCGCCGAATCCCGGCAGCTCGAGCGCGCGCTCACCGCCCTGGTGCACAACGCCATCGTGTTCACCCCGGCGGGCGGGTCGATCACGATCACGCTGGACCGGGACACCGGCGGTCCGATCGGGAGCGCGCGGCTGACCGTCGCCGACACCGGCATCGGCATTCCGGAGGACGAGCTCGCCCGGGCGGTGGAGCCGTTCTACCGCGGGTCCAACGCGCTCGAGCGCGGTATCGCGGGTTCCGGCCTCGGGCTGTCCATCGTGGCGATGGTCGCGCAGCAACACGCCGGGACCGTCACGCTCGCCGCCCGGCCCGGCGGTGGCACCGAGGCCACGATCCGGCTCCCGCTCGCCCAGTTCACGGCCGCAGCGGTGTCGAGCTCGATCATTGGTTGGCGCTGACCAACGGACCGAACGGGACGCCCGCGACGCGGTGTACGGATACGGTTATCGTGAGCCGGATTCGCCCTTCGACCTGAATGGACTCCTGTGCCCACGTTCCGTGTGACGCGCTACGTGCTCTCCTACGGCGCGGTGAAGACTGCCGGTGAGCGGCCGTTCCCCTGGCACTCGATCATCCTGGTGTTCGACCCGGACGGGCGTCCGCCGGTCTCCGACGCGGTGGTGTTGTTCACCCCCAGCAACAGCTTGGGCAACATGAACACCCCCAACCGGTTGACGGCGTACCTGCCGGTCGAGGATTTCGACACTTACCACCGCATCCTGCAGACGGAGAGCCCCTGTTTCGCGGAGTGGACCGAGGACAACGGCGGCCGGCTGACCAGCTTCTATCTCAAGACGCAGGAGGAGCCCGTGGGTGAGGGCCCGGTCGACCGGTCCGAGGGTCCGGGCTGATCCTCACCGCGTGAGCATCGACAAGGTCTGCGTCGTCGGCGCCGGAGCCGTCGGCGGCGTGCTCGGCACCCGCCTCGCGTCCCACGGCGTCCGCGTCTCCGCGCTGGCCCGTGGAGCCACGCTGGCCGCCCTCCGCGCCCACGGCTGGCGCCTCCGCGAGCGCGAAGCGCATCCCGGCCCGCCCGGCGCCGCGCAGGCCCCCGCCTCCGGCGTCGCGCAGGAGCGGGCCTCCGGCGTCGCGCAGGCGTCCGCCTCCGGCGTCGCGCAGGAGCGGGCCTCCGGCGTCGCGCAGGCCCCCGCCTCCGGCGCGGCACAGGCCCCCGCCTCCGGCGCGGCGCAGACCCGTGGCGCAGGCTCGGTGGTGACCGCGCCGGTGGTCGCCAGTGGCGACCCGGGGGAGCTCGGGGTGCAGGATCTGGTGGTGGTTTCGGTCAAAGCCACTGCTCTGGGCGACGCTGTGAGCGCGCTGCCGGCGCTCGTGGGGCCGGACACGGTGGTGCTGACGGCGATGAACGGCGTGCCGTGGTGGTTCTTCGCCGCAGGGGAAGGGCTCCCCGCGGAGCTGCGGGGGATGCGGCTCCGCGCGGTGGACCCCGACGGCACGATCGCGGCCACGGTCCCGGCCGAGCACGTGCTCGGGGGCGTCGTGCACTACAGCGCGGCGGTGGCCGAGCCCGGCGTCGCGGTGCTCAACGCGCTGGGGCACGGGCTGATCGTCGGTGAGCCCGACGGGAGCCGGTCGGAGCGGGCCGCCCAGGTCGTCGACCTGCTGTCCGCGGCCGGGATCCCGACGGTGCTCTCCACCCGGATCCAGGCCGACGTCTGGTACAAGCTCTGGGGCAACATGACGATGAATCCGGTCTCGGTGCTCACCGGCGCCACCAGTGACCGGATCCTCGACGATCCGCTGGTGTACGAGTTCTGCGCCGGTGTGATGCGGGAGGCCGCCGAGGTCGGAGACCGGATCGGCTGTCACATCGACGAGACCGTCGCCGATCGGATGACCGTCACCCGCGGGCTCGGGGCGATGACGACGTCGATGCTGCAGGATGCCCGCTCGGGGCGTCCGATCGAGCTCGACGCCCTCGTCGGCGCCGTCCGCGAGATCGCCGCCGCAGTCGGGGTCCCCACCCCGGCAACAGACGCCCTCATGGGCCTGACTCGCCTCGCTGCGCGTGAGCGCTCCCTGTATTGAAATCTCTGACCTGGAGCCCGTCGAGGGCGACGCTGCCGAGCGGGCGGAAGGACGCCGCGTATAGGTGATACTCAAGTCCTTCCGCCCGCTCGGCAGCGTCGTTCTCGGCGGGCCGCCCCCTAGTCCGGGACGGCCCAGTGGGGGAGGCGAGTCTCCAAGAGGGCCGCGATGCCCTCGCGTGCTTCCGGGGCCTCGCAGAGTTCGGCCCAGAGCTTCACCATCGCCGGACCGTGCTCGTCGAGTTGTGCCCGGATCGGGCGTTTGAGCAGCTCCTTCGTCGCGGCGAGCGCCCCGGGGGAACCGGCGAGCAGGCTCGCGACCGCGAAGTCGACGGCCGCGTCGAGCATCTCGTCGTCGACGACCTGGCTGACCAGCCCGATTTCCTCGGCGATCCCGGCGTCGATCGTGACGCCGGTGAGGTACGCGCGGGCGGCGGCGCGGGGGGCGATGCGTGGCAGGGTCGTGAGCGCGGCCAGCGTCGGTGCCAGGCCGATTCGCGTCTCGGTGAAGCCGTAGAGGGCGCTGCGCTCCGAGATGACCAGGTCGCTCGCGCCCACGAGCCCGAGCCCGGCGGCGACCGCCTCGCCGTGGATGCGGGTGACGATCGGCTTCGGGAGGCGCACCATCGCCCGCAGCAGGGTGAGGTAGGCCTCCGCCCAGATCTCCGGGTGGTGTTCGCCGGGCTCGGTGAGTTCGGTGAGGTCGGCGCCGGCGCAGAACACCTCGCCTTCGGCGACCAGCACGACGACCCGGACCTCGTTGTCCTCGGCCGCCGTCTGCATCGCGTCGATCAGGCCGGTCACGACCGGGAGGGACAGCGCGTTCCGGTTGGCCGGAGAGTCGAGCATGACAACGGCGACCGCGCCGTCCAAGCGGGTCCGCACGAGCGGCCGGCCCGCGTCGGCCGGCGCCGACGCTCCCATGGTCGATTGCTCCATATCGCCCAGCTTTACACATCTGCCGCATTCAGCACGCCAGCGCCCACCCCCGGCGCGGCGCCGCCGCTCGCGACCGCCTGCCGGCGCCCCACGGCGCCCGCGCTTCGGCGCGCGTGGCGCTGCGGGGTGTGTGGGAAAGCAGCCCCCACCCCACGCCCGCTGCGCCCGCTGCGCCCGCTGCGCCCGCTGCGCCCGCTGCGCCCGCTGCGCAGGCGGCGGTCAGGCTGGCGGGGCGTACCCCCCATGCCCCGCCTGCGCTCGCGCTGCCGCGGGGCGGCGGTCAGGTTAGCGGGGCCGCGCCCTCCTCGGTGAGGACGCCGTCGCGCAGGCGGAGCCGACGGGTCACGCCGACTGCCGCCAGGAAAGGCTCGTCGTGGCTGACGATTAGGAAGGCGCCCTCGTAGGCGTCCAGGGCGCTCTCCAGTTGGCCGACGCTCACCAGGTCGAGGTTGTTCGTGGGCTCGTCGAGGAGCAGCAACTGCGGCGCCGGCTCCGCGTAGAGTACGCACGCCAGCGTCGCGCGCAGCCGCTCACCCCCCGACAGCGCCCCGACCGGCAGATGCGCCCGCGCCCCGCGGAACAGGAACCGCGCGAGCAGCGTCAGCCGCTCCGACTCCGGCCTGGCCGGGGCGAACACGGCGAAGTTCTCCGCGATCGTCCGGTCGAGATCCAGCAGGTCGAGGCGCTGGGACAGATACGCGACCCGTCCCGCCCCGGAGGAGCGCAGCACTCCGGCGGACGGCGTCGCCTGTCCCGCGATCAGCCGCAGCAGCGTCGACTTGCCCGACCCGTTCGGACCGGTCAACGCGATCCGCTCCGGACCGCGGATCGTCAGCTCGAGCCCGGCCCCGAACAGCTCCCGAACCTGCAACCCTTCCCCACTGAACACCGTCCGCCCAGCCGGTACGCGCGTACCGGGAAGATCCAGCACGATCGCCGCATCGTCCCGCACCGCACGTTCGGCGTCGTCGAGCCGCGCCTGAGCGCTCCCGAGCCGCGCGGCGTGCGTACCCTCGGCGCGCGCCGCCGACTCCTGCGCACTCCGCGCCATGTTCCCCGCGAAGATCCGCGGCAGACCGGCGCTCTTCAGGTTCCGCGAGGCGTTGCTCGCGCGCCGCGCGGCCCGCTCCCGCGCCTGCTGCGCCTCCCGCTTCTCGCGTTTGACGTCCTGCTCCGCACTGCGGACGTTCTTCTCGGCCACCTCCTGGGCGGCCGCCACGGCCTCCTCGTACGCACTGAAGTTGCCGCCGTAGAACCGCATCTCGCCCCGGTCGAGCTCGGCGATGCGGTCCATCCGGTCGAGCAGCGCCCGGTCGTGGCTGACGACGAGCACACAGCCGCGCCACTCGTCGAGCACCCGGTAGAGCGCCTGCCGGGCGTCCCCGTCGAGGTTGTTCGTCGGTTCGTCCAACAGGAGCACGTCCGGCTGCTCCAGCAGGCGGGCGGCGAGACCGAGCGAGATCACCTCCCCGCCGCTGAGCGCGTCGAGGCGCTGGTCGAACGCCAGGGCGCCGAGGCCGAGGCGGTCCAGCTGGGCGCGGGTGCGGTCCTCGACGTCCCAGTCGTCGCCGATCGCCGCGAGGACCGCCTCGCTCGCGTCACCGGACTCCAGCGCGTCGAGGGCCTGGATGACCGGCGCGATGCCGAGGACCTCGGCGACGGTCGGGTCCCCGACGAGCGGCAGCGTCTGGGGGAGGTAGCCGAACGTGCCCTCGACGGTGACGCTCCCGGCGGCGGGCCGGAGCTCGCCGACGATCAGCTGGAGCAGCGTGCTCTTCCCGGAGCCGTTCGGGGCGACCAGACCGGTACGGCCCCCGCCGAGGCTGAACGAGAGGGAATCGAAGACCGGAGTGCCGTCCGGCCAGGAAAACGACAGGTCGGAACAGCTGACGAACGCAGTGGACATGCCAAGCCTTCACGGTGGAAACGCGGGCACGCCACTGGCGGCCCGACACGATCAGGGAACGACGAAATGGCCACGGCGGCGCGCTCGCGCCGGTGGCTCACCTCCGGAACTCACCCGGAGATGTCGTCGTCACCCAACACGGTCGTCTCCTCGGATCACCGATCTGACAGTTCGACGGTAGCAGCCATCCGGAACGCCGCGAGGTGCTCACCGCAGGCGCCCCACCGCCGCGACGACGGCCTCGGCGCCGTCCTCCGTCGCGAGGATCTCGGCGAGCGCCTCGGCCCGTTCGCGGTAGGCGTCGCCCGCGACGGCGGCTCGAAGAACGTCGGCAAGGGAAGTGAGGGAGGACGAGCGCAGACGGAGAGCCGCCGGAGCGACGCCGAGCGCCACCGACCGGCGCGCCCACAGGTACTGGTCGGCCTGGACGGGAGCCGGGACGGACGGAACGCCGGCGCGGAGGGTCGCGGCGGTGGTGCCGGCGCCACCGTGGTGCACGACCGCGGCCATCCGCGGGAACAACCGCTCGTGCGGGACGTCGTCGACCCGGAACAGATCATCGCCGGACGGCACGGCCACCGCGGACGCCCGCAGCACGATCCGGGCACCGACGCGACGGCAGGCGCGAACGGCGAGCTCGGTGAAGCGGCGGGCGGCGCGTCCGTCGCCGACGCTGCCCAGTCCGACGTAGACCGGCGCCGGACCGGCGGCCAGGAACTCGACGAGCGACGCCGGCGGGTGCCACTGGGCGGGCGCGGGCCACCAGTAGCCGACCGCGCGGGCGTCGGCCGGCCAGTCCGGGGGAGGGGGCAGCACCGCGGGGCTGAATCCGTACAGCACCGGATGGTCGGGGACGCGGCCGCGCAGGCCCAGTTCACGGCGAATGCGCCGGACGGCGGGGGCGGAGAACGTGTCCACGACGGACTGCACGAACCGCGCCGCGGGCCGGTTGCCGGGCCCCAGGGTGCCGATGCTGGTCACGGGTGGTGCGAACGCGCGCGTCGGATGGGCCGGCTGGAGATGCAGACCCACTACGGGGACGCCCAGCCCGGCGCCGATCTGCGTGGCGAGCGGCGCGGTGGCGGCGCTGGTGAGCAGCGCGTCGACGCCGGAACGGGCGGCGTCCAGCAGTGCGGTGCCGAGCTGGTCGAGGTAGCGCACGATTCCCGGTGCCGCCCGGATCGAGATCGCGGCGGCCTCCAGCACGGTCTGCTGGTCGCCGGGCAGCGGCCGGAACGCGGCACCGGACCCGGTGACCAGCCCCGCGTGGCCGCGATGGGTCGCGATCGTGACCGCGTGACCGGCCTCGCGGAGCCGGACGGCGAGTCCGGTGTAGGGCGCGACGTCGCCGCGCGAGCCCACGGTGACGATCAGTACTCGCATCGGCGCCGAAGGGTGCTCAGCGCTCGGCTGCTCGGACGGCGATGGTTGCGGTGCGGACGTTGACGAGGTCAGGGACCGCCTCGTGGTGATGAGGGGTTCGGGGGCCGGAGGAGCCCGATGGCCTGGGCCTCGGCGGGTCGGTGCCCGGCGGTGTTACGCGGTGCGACGGGGAAAACGGCGTTTCCGGCACCGGGGAGGTCACCCGGTCGTGGCGGAGCGTCGCCAGGTAGATCGCCACCTGGTCGGCCGCCCGGCTCAGGTCGAGGCCCAGCCGCTCCTCGATCCGGCCGAGCCGGTACAGCAGCGTATTGCGATGGATGTGCAGCGTCGCGGCCGTCGTCGTGCGGTCGAACCCGAACGCCACCAGCGCGTGCAGCGTCGTCCTCAGATCGTCGGGGAGCGGATCGTAGACCCGGGCGGTCAGCGCATCGCTGACCTCGGGGCAGAGCTCCACCAGCACCTCCGGAGCGAAGTCCGCGAGCCCGACCTTTCCGGTGCGTCCGCGCCGCACCGCGACGTCGATGACGACATGGAGATCGTGACACGCGGCAGCAAGCCGTCCGCGCGAGGCCGGCGCACCGACTGCGAACGCGACCTCGTCCAGCTCGGTCAGCCGCTCCAGCGACGACTGCGACAGGCAGATCCCGTCGACCCGCCCGCCCTCGCTGAAGGCCAGCACCCCACCGGCAGCGGTGAGTTCGGCGGCGAGACGGGTGTGGTCGGCCACACCGGCGTTGTGGTGCGCGGCGGCGAACGGCAGGTACTCACCCGTCGTGGACAGGCCGATGTCCTCGGCGAGCTCCACCAGGTCGGCGGTGAGCGCGGCGGCGCCGTCCAGCGCGTCGAACAGCCGGCGGAAGCGCCGCTCGCGCTCGGACCGACGCAGGTCACGGTCGTCGAGGCTGGCCTGCACGATCGCGGCCGTCGTCAGGTTGACGTAGGTCATCATCTCCTCGGTCACCGTCACGACCGCCGGGAGGTCGTCCGGACCGGCCGCCGCCCGCACGGCCCGGCACGCCGCCTCGGCCGCGATCCGGTACGAGCGCAGCAGTTCCTCCACCGGCGACTGGGACGCCGCGGCGGCCTGCCGCGCCAGGGCACGCAGTTCCGCGCGGGTGGGCTGCTCGCCGGAGTGCAGCATCCGGGTGAACATCCGGACGTGGTCGCGGACGACCGGCGCCGCCGCGTGCCAGCGCGGGTTCCCGGCGCGGGGCTCGGCGGGGACGCTGCCGTCCAGCCCGCGGCTGGCCCGCAAGGCCTGCAGGACGGCGTCCGAGACGGTGTCCCGGTCGAGGGCGTCGATGAGGCGGCGGACACGTGCGCGGTCGGACAGCGAACGAGACTCGTCGGACTCCGGCATGTTCCAAGACCTTGCCCGCCATTTCTCGATGGAACTCCTCGTCCGGGCTGCGATAGGTCACCGATCGGGTTTCCTTAATGTTGCCCAGGTCGGCTTCGATTCAGCTGATCGACGTCGCGGAGAAACTATCCGTCTGGGCGTATTGATGCTCCGAATGGTCCTCTGGCCTGCGGCGTCGCAATTGCAGTTTCCAATCTGGAGATGAGGATCCACACCATATTGACCGGCGGTCGTCACGCCTCTAGATTCCCGAATCACGGACCGGCTGACTGTGGCCTGTGCCACATGGCATCGATGCCTGGAGGTTCACCCGTGCGGATCCGGATGGCGTCCCTACTCGCTTTAGCGCTCGTTCTGGCCGGGTGTTCGTCCAGCGGCGACGACTCCGAGACCGGCCCGATCCGGATCGGCCTCACCGTGCCGCTGACCGGCAATTACCAGGCACTCGGCACCGGCGACCAGCAGGGTGCGCAGATCGCCGTCGAACAGATCAACGCCGACGGCGGGATCGACGGCCGGAAGATCGAGCTGGTCATCAAGGACGACAAGACACAGCCCGACCAGTCGGTGCTGGCGTTCAACGCGCACAAGAACGAGGGCGCGGTCGCGGTGATCGGCTCCTCGTTCTCCAACTCCGCGCTCGCCGCGATCCCGCTCGCCGAGCGCGCGTCGATGCCGTACCTCTCGCTGGCCGCTGCCGATCAGCAGGTCGATCCGGTGCGAAAGTTCGCGTTCCAGATCCCGGCTCGGTCTTCCACCTACGCCGAGCAGACGCTGAAGTACTTCCAGACCGCCAAGATCACCAAGATCGCGCTGGCGCACGACACGAAGAGCTCGTACGCGGTCGCCGGGTACGAGGCGGTCAAGGAGAAGGCGTCTCAGTACGGCGTGACGGTCGTCGTCGACCGGGCGTTCGACACGGGCACACAGGACTTCAGCGCGGTGTTCGGACCGGTGCGGACGTCCGGCGCGCAGGCGGTGTTCTTCTGGGCCACCGGGCCACCCGCGGTGATCGCCACCAAGCAGTTCGCGACCGCGGGGCTGTCGATCCCACTGGTCCTCACCGGTGCGCAGGGCACTCCGCTGTTCACGAAGCCCGCCGGTGCGGCCGCGGAGAAGGTCGTTCTCTCCACCTCGATCGGCGTCATCGGCAAGGACCTGCCCGCCGGCGACCTGAAGCAGGCCGTCGACAAGCTGGGCGGTGACTACCAGAAGAAGTACGGCACGCCTCCGCCGCAGTTCGCCGCCGATGGGTACTGCGGGGTGATCGTGCTGGCCGAGGCGATTCGGAAGGCCGGCAGCACCGACGGCAAGAAGGTGCAGGCGGAGCTGGAGAAGCTGTCGCTGCTCACCCCGAACGGGCGGTACGAGTACAGCGCGGACGACCACTCGGGGCTCTCCACCGACAACATCGCGATCGCCACGGTGACCGGTGGGGCGTTCGTGCCGACGTCCTGGATGACCGAACAACTGAAGACGAACCTCCCCAAGTGAACTCGCCCGTACTGCAGCTCGAAGGGTTGTCGCGCTCGTTCGGTGGGGTGTTCGCGGTCCGTGACGTGAGTCTGTCCGTCCCCTCCGGACAGACCCGCGGCCTGATCGGCCCGAACGGCGCCGGTAAATCGACGCTGTTCAACCTCGTCGCGGGTTTGCTCCGGCCGGACGCCGGGCGGGTGAGCCTGGCCGGGGACGTCGTCACGCGGTTGCCGGCGCACCGCCGGGCCGCGTCCGGCGTCGCGATCGTGTTCCAGGGGGCGCGGGTGTTTCCCGGGCTCACGACGGTCGAGAACGTGATGGTCGGTGCGCACACCCAGGCCCGGCACGGGTTCTTCGCGGCTGCGGTGCGGTCGCGGCGGTGCCGGCGGGAGGAACGCACGGTGCGGGACGCCGCGCTCGCGGCGCTCGAGCGGGTCGGGCTCGCGGAGTGGGCCGACGTGCCGGCCACGTCGTTGCCGCTCGGGCAGCAGCGGCGCGCCCAGTTGGCGCGGGCGTTGTGCGCTCAGCCGCGGCTCCTGTTGCTCGATGAGCCGGCGGCGGGGCTGCGGAGCGCGGAGCGGGCCGCGCTCGCCGAGGTGATCGAGGGGCTGCGGGGGGAGGGGTTGACGATGATGCTCGTCGAGCACGACGTCGGGTTCGTGTCCCGGCTCGCCGACCAGGTCACGGTGCTCGATCTCGGCACGGTGATCGCCGAAGGCACTCCAGCGGAGGTCCGCCGCGATCCAGCGGTGATCGCCGCCTACCTGGGCCCGGAAGCCGCTGCGCCGTCCGCCTCGCGGCCGCCCACGGCGCAGGTCGCGTCCACCGCCCCGGCGGCCCGGTCCGCGGACGCGGCGCCGGCGCCGGCGCGGGAGGGGGAGAGGGATGCTTGAGGTGCGCGAGTTGGTGGTGCGGTACGGCACTGCTACGGCTCTGGACGGGGTGGACCTGGACGTCGCGGCCGGTGAGATGGTGGCGCTGGTCGGGGCGAACGGGGCCGGGAAGTCGACGCTGGTCAACACGCTGTCCGGGATCGTCCGGCCGGCGGCGGGAACTGTCCGCCTGGACGGGCGGATGGCTCAGGTGCCCGAGGGGCGGCAGCTGTTCGCGACGCTGACCGTCGAGGACAACCTGCGGCTCGGAGCGTGGCGCAACACTCGGGCCCGGCGCGACCCCGCCCGGATCTACGACCTGTTCCCCGACCTGGTGCGGCTCCGGCAGCAGCTCGCCGGGTCGCTGTCCGGGGGACAGCAGCAGATGGTGGCCGTCGGGCGCGCACTGATGGCCGACCCCGATCTGCTCGCGGTCGACGAGCTCTCGCTGGGCCTGGCCCCGCTCGTCGTCCGTGACCTCGCCGCGCACCTCGCCGAACTCAACCGCGACCGCGGCCTGGCGGTGCTGCTGATCGAACAGGAGACGACGCTGGCCTTCGAACTGTGCACCCGTGGCTACGTGCTCGAGGCCGGCCGGGTGGTGGCGTCCGGTCCCTCCGCCGACCTCCAGGCGAGCCCCGAGGTAGCCGCCGCCTATCTGGGAGGGCTGCCCGGATGAGCGAGTTCCTGGGGTACGTGATTGCCGGGGCGGCGCTCGGGTGCACCATCGCGTTGCTGGCCAGCGGGTTCGTCGTGGTGCACCGGGTCACCGGGGTGGTGAACTTCGCGCAGGGGATGTTTCCGGTGGTGGCCGGGCTCGCCGCAGGGTCGCTGCTCTCGGCGCACTGGCCGCACGGTGTCGCCGAGCTCGGGGGTGTGGCGCTGGCCGGTGCGGTCGGGCTCGTGGTCGGGATCGTCGCGATCGGCAAGCCCGGTACGCCGCCGCTGGCATCGCTGGTGATCACGTTCGGTCTGGGGTTCCTCGGCTACGCGCTCGAGATCATCGTCTGGGGCGACCAGCCGCGCGGCTTCGACGGTGTGTCCGGCGTCGTGACGATCGGCGACATCCGGATCCAGAACCAGTGGCTGCTGGTGATGGTCGTCGCGGCGGGTACGTTCGCCGCGCTCGGCTCGTTCTTCGGGCGCACCTATCTGGGGAAGGGACTCACCGCGTGCGCCGCGAACCCGTACGCGGCGCGGTTGGCCGGCATCGACGTCCGCCGGATGGGGCTGTACGCGTTCGCGCTCGCGGGTGTGCTCGGCGGTATCGCCGGCGTGCTCCTGACGCCGCTGCAGTCGATCGCGTTCGACCGGGACGTCGCACTGGCCGTGAACGGGTTCGCCGCGGCGGTCCTCGGTGGCCTGGACCGGCCGGGTACCGCCCTCGCTGGCGGTCTTCTCCTCGGCATCGGGCAGACGCTCTTCGCCGGGTACGTCGACGGCTCGTTCCAAACCGAGGTTGCGCTCGGGTTCATGGTGCTCGTCATGGTCGTCCGAGCCATCCGCCAACCCCAGGCGGTAGCCGTATGAACCGGCTCGTCGGTGCCGGCTTCCTGCTCGTCACGATGATTCTGCCGCTCGTCCTCGACGACACCCGGCTCTCGATCTACGTCCTCATGGGCTTGGCAGTGCTGGCAGTTACCGGCATCAGCCTCCTCATGGGCTACGCCGGTCAGGTCTCCCTGGGCCAAGCCGCGTTCTACGCGATCGGCGCCTACACCGCCGCGGTCCCGGCGGTGCACGGCTGGCCGCCGCTCGTCGGCCTGCTCGCCGCCCCACTGGTCGCCGCCGCAGCCGCGGCGCTGCTCGGCGCGCTGCTGCTGCGGCTCCGCGGCCACTATCTCGCCTTCGCGACCCTCGCGCTCCAGCTGATCATTCTGTCGGTAGCCGCCGAGATCGAATTCTTCGGCGGCGCGATCGGCCTCCAGGGCATCCCCCAGTTCGGCATCGGCTCGGTCACCCTCGACGAGCCCCGCGAATACGCCTGGCTCACCTGGGCCGCCGTGGCGGTGGTACTTCTCCTCACCGCGAACATCGTCGCGAGCAGACCCGGCCGGGCACTGCGCGCCCTCGCCGGCAGCGAACAGGCCGCCGCGGCCAGCGGAGTGCCGGTGATCCGCTACAAGGTCACCGTCTTCGCCCTCTCCGCAGCGTTCGCCGGCCTCGCAGGCGGCATCTACGCGTTCTTCCTCGGCTACATCGCCCCGGGCTCGTTCACGATCGCGATGTCCGTCGAATGGGTCGTGATGGCCGTGTTCGGCGGTCTGGGCACCCGCTGGGGTCCGGTGTTCGGCACGGTCGCGGTCACGCTCGTCGTCCAGGCGCTCAACGACCTGAGCACCCGCCCGGGCGCACCGAGCTACGCGCCGACCGTCCTCGGATACGCCGCCTACGCCGTGCTGCTCATCGGCGTGCTGCTGTTCATGCCGGCCGGTGTAGTGCCGTGGCTCCGCAACCGCCTACGAACGTGACGACGGTCCAGTTACCTCGTCGCCAGGCCGGAACCTCGCCGCAGCACCTCCTGGTGACGCTGCTCGGCGACTACTGGAACGGCCGCCGGGAGCATCTGCCCTCGGCGGCGCTGGTCGCGCTCGTCGAGGAGTTCGACGTCGGCGAGGTGAGCGCGCGGGCCGCGTTACGACGCCTCGCGCGCCGGGGCGTGCTGGAGTCCAGCAAGGTCGGGCGCAACACGTACTACGGCCTGACCGCGTCGGCGACCCGCACGATCGTGCAGAGCTCGAGCCGCATCGTCCACCTCGGAACGCGGGAACAGTCCTGGGACGGCGTCTGGACCGTCGCGACGTTCTCCCTCCCCGAAGAGCAGCGCGACCTCCGTCACCTGTTGCGCAGCCGCCTGCGGTGGCTGGGGTTCGCGCCCTTGTTCGACGGTGTGTGGGTCTCACCGCGCGCGGCGACCGCGGAGGTCCGGGAATTCCTCGACGAGCTCGCGATCAGCTCGGCGGCGGTACTGCGTGCCGAGGAAGCGGTCGGCACACCGTTGATCTCGGCTTGGGACCTGGACGAGATCCGGTCCGCCTACGAGACGTTCCTCGCCGAGACCAGCCCGCTGCGCGAGCGCCTCGACGGCGGTGACGTGGGATCGGCCGAAGCGCTGATCGCCCGCACGCGCCTGATGGACGTCTGGCGGACGTTCCCGTCGCTCGACCCGGACCTGCCCGAACGGGTGCTGCCCGCGGACTGGCCCCGGCGTCGGGCCCGGCTCGTGTTCGGTGAGCTCTACGACGCGCTGGGCCCGCTCGCCGAGGCACGCGTGCGGCAGGTGCTCGCGCGTTTCGACGCCTCGCTCGCGCCGCTCGTGCGCCACCACACGACTACTGGGCTGACCACCTGAGCGTCCCGTTCGCGGTGTCCCTGGCCAGCTCCCGGGAGAGCGCGAGCGCTGCGGTGCGCACCGCCGGGGCGAGACGTTCCAGGTCGAGGTGCTGCGCCCAGCCGGTGATCGAGATCGCCGCGATCACCGAGCGCCGATGGTCGAACACCGGCGCGCCCACCGCCGAGACGCCGACCTCCGCTTCCTCGCGGTTGACGCCGTAGCCCCGCTCCAGTGTGCGGGCCAGCTCCTGGCGCAGCAGGCCGGGCATCACGATCGTCCGGGGCGTCAGCCGGGGGAGCCCCGCCTCCATGACCTGGCGCAGCCGCTCCGGCGACCCGTACGCGAGGAACACCTTGCCGGTGGCAGTGCAGTGGGCGGGGAGCCGCCCGCCGACCCGGGACACGATCGGCGTCGAGCGGCGTCCGCTGACCTTCTCCAGGAACAGCGTGTCGTTGCCGGCGGGCACGGTGAGGTGGATGTTCTCGTGCGTCGCCTCGTACAGGTCTTCCAGGTACGGGAGCGCGGCCTCGCGCAGCTCGCGGTGGCGTGGCACGCGCTGGCCGAGCACGAACAGGCTCATGCCCAGGCGGTAACCGCGGGTCGTGCGCTCCAGACCGCCCCAGGTGACCAGCTCGTTGAGCAGCCGGTACGCGGTCGGTTTCGGCAGGCCGGTGCGTTCGGACAGCTCGGAGAGGGTGAGGTCGACGTCGTTGGCCTCGAATGCGTCGAGCAGGCGCAGCCCGCGCGCCAGCACCGACTTCGGAACGACGCCATTGCCTTCCATCCGCTGATCGTGGCGGGGTGCGTTGGCCGCCGCAATCGATCTCATGTCGCTTCTGCGGTGGATGTACCGCTGGGTGCGGTGAACGCGTGCGTGGTCACCGGAACCTCCACGAGCAGGGGTTGTTGCCGGTCACCCGCGCCGCCTACCAGGGCGCGTAGTTCGTCGGTGTGGGTGACGGTGGTGGAGGCGAGCCCGAAGAGCTTCGCGGCCGCCTGCCAGTCGAGGCCCGGGAGGTCGAGGCCGAGGTAGGTGTTCTGTTCGCTCGACCGGCTCTTCGAGCCGTCCAGCGTGTCCTTCAGCGTGCGGTACTCGCCGTTGTTCACGATCACGAACGTCACGGCGACGTCATAGCGAGCGGCGCTCCACAGCCCCTGGAGGCCGAACATCGCCGAACCGTCGCCGAGGACCGCCACCACGGGGCGGGTCGGGTCGCCGATGCGGGTGCCGATCGCGGCGCCGATGCCCCAGCCGAGGCCGCCTCCTACGGTGTGCACGTAGGAGTGCGGACGGTCCGGGCGATACACCGAGCGTAGGGCGATGCCGGCCGTGATCGCCTCTTCGACGACCACCGCGTCGGGCGGTAAGCCGCTGGCCAGCGCATGCATCGCGGCGAGCGGATCCAGCGGCGCCGGCCCGTACTTCCCCCGCGCCTCCCGATCGACAGCCTCCCGATCAGCCGCGATCTCGGCAGCCACCCGCACCGCCCGCTCCCGGATCCGTTCAATCCGCCGCTCGACGATCTCAGCCGCCACCACAGCGGCATTCGGCGCGACCCCTGCCGCGCCCGCGCCACCCGCGCCCGCGCCACCCGCGCCCGCGCCACCCGCGCCCGCGCCCGCCGCGCCCGCGTCTGCGTCCGCGGCGCCCAGCGGCCTCGCCGTGTCTGGGCTGGCCGCAGCGGTGGCGGCGGGCGGCGTGGCTAGGGCCTCCGCGAGCGCGGCGTCGAGGGCGGTGAGGGTGGGGGCGATGGCGCCTACGAGGCCGGCGGCTACCGGGAAGTTGCGGCCGACTTCGGACTGGTCGGAGTCGAGTTGGACGACCGCGGTGCCGTCGGGGATCGGCGACCCGGGCGTGTAGTGGTGCGGCATGAACGCATGCGCACCCACGATCAGCACGACGTCGTGCGGCTCGAGCGCCGCCCGGATCGCGGCGTGCCGCGGCGGCAACATCCCCCGGTGCAGCGCGTGGCTGCCGGGAAAGTCCACCCCGTCGAACATCGGCTGCGACCACACCGCAGCCCCGAGCCGCTCGGCCACCGCCACCAGCGCCGGCACCGCGCCCTCGCGCCCGACCCCGTCCCCGGCCACGATCACCGGTGCCGCCGCCGACGACAGCAGGCTCACAGCGTCGCCCAGAGCAGTTGCTGCTGGAAGGGCAGCCACCCGCGACGGTGCCGGGACCGCGACCGAACCCTCCTCCTCGAGGAGGTCCATCGGGACCGACACGAACACCGGACCCGCCGGCGGACGTCGGGCCAGCGCGAACGCCCGGCGGAGCAGGACGGGCAGGTCGTAGGCCTGATGCACCTCGACCGCGGACTTCGCGACCGGAGCCGCGATCCCGACCAGGTCGCCGGAGAGCATCGGGTCGGCCTGCAGGTGCCGACGGTCCTGCTGACCAGCGAGGATCACCATCGGCGTGCGGGACCGGCTCGCGTTGAGCAGTCCGATCAACCCGTTCGCGAGCCCCGCGGCCACGTGCAGGTTCACGAACGCGGTGCGACCGGTCGCGCGGGCGTACCCGTCGGCCATCGCGACGACCGACGCCTCCTGCAGGCCGAGGACGTACTGCAGGTCGGGGGCGTCGACGAGGGCGTCGAGCAGCGGCAACTCGGTCGTACCGGGATTGCCGAAGACGTACTGGACGCCCTCGCTGCGCAGGATCTCCAGCAGTGCGTCCACAGGTTTCACGTGAGCTCCTCGTGCAGTGCGTCGGCGACCCGGGCGGCGAGCGCCATGACCGTGAGCGACGGGTTGACCGACAGGGACACCGGGACGAGCGACGCGTCCCCGACGTAGAGACCGGCGACGTCGTGGCTGCGCCCGGTCGGGTCGACGACCGAACGCGCCGGATCCACGCCCATCCGTGCGGTGCCCTGGACGTGGGTCGTCGACAACCCGCTCCACACGACTTCCCGCGCACCGGCGGCCCGCAGCGCCGCCACGCTGAAAGCCAGCGCGTCGGCAAGGCGTACCCGTTCGGTCTCGGAGAAACGCTTGGTGACGACGGCGTCGTCGTCCGCGCCGAGTTCGACGACGCCGGTGTTCTCGTCGTTGGCCATGGCGAGGAGGCCGGCCCAGTGGCGGTAGTTCTGGCCCGTGTCGTGAAGTCGTCGACCCCACAAGGGGCGGTTCGACGGGTCGATCAGGCTTTCCGCGAACGCGACCGGGTCCTGGATCGTCGTGCCTTCGACGAGGAAGCTCGACAGGTTGCTCAGGCAGTGCGCGGTGATGGGGTAGGCGCGGTGGCAGTCCTGGGGTTCGTCGAAGCGGCCGTAGACGAGGCGGGCGGGGTGCAGGCCGAGGTAACGCCCGATGTTGGCGTTGGGCGTGTTGCTCCGTCGGAGGATCAGGGGTGTATTGAGTGCTCCTGCGGCGACGACGACGGTCTTTGCTCTGACCTCGCGGTTGCCGTTGTAGCGGACGCCGGTGACCCGGTTGTTCTCGATCAGGACTTGATCGACGGTGCAATGCGTGCGGACGCGGACCTGGTTGTTCGCGAGCGCGGGGGCCAGGAACGTGTTGAGCGCGGACTTGCCGGCGTTGCTCGGGCAGCCGGTGAGGCAGGCGCCGCAGCGGGTGCAGTTCGCGTCGGTGTAGGAGCGGACCGGTTCGAGCTTGGTGTCGAGGGCCGCGAAGCCGGTGGCGAGGCGGTGGACGCTGGGGGTCCAGTCGTTTCGTTCCCGGACTCCGAGTGCTCGTTCGACGCGGTCGTAGTCGAGGTCGGCCGGGAAGGGCCAGCGGTCGAAGTCGTGCGCGGGGGCCCGCATCGCGACTTTCGTGTTGATGACGGTGGAGCCGCCGACGCAGCGCCCGGCGAGGAGGGCGACGGGGCCTGGGCAGTCTTCGCCGGTCTCCGCGAAGCGGGTCGGCCACCAGAGGTGGTGCCGCGCTCCGAGCTCGAAGCGGGTGTGAGATTCGGCGGGGTGGTAGCCGCCGGCTTCGAGGACGAGGACGTCGTGACCGTGGCTGCCGAGTTCGGCGGCGATGAGGCCGCCGCCGGCGCCGGAGCCGACGACGACTATGTCAGCTTCGTCGGGGACGGGGGTGGTCATGCCGTAGGGGTCGTCGGCCCAGTGGGGATCGGTCGCGGGCCGGCCGCGGCCGTCGGCCGGGGCGGGACCGTCGGCCGGGCGGCCGAGGAAGGTCCAGTCTTTGCGGAGGTGAGCGGCTGCGGGTGGCGTGAAGCCGATCGTTTCGTGAGGGGTGGGGCCCGTGTAACCGGGTGGGGTGAAGTCGCCGTAGTACGCCTCGATCGCGAGACGGCGAACCAGCGCGAACGCCGCCGTGCCGGTGAGCCGGCCGAGATCACCGGTGCTGAGCAGCCCGATCGCCGCGTGCAGGCGATCCTCCTCCGCGGCCGACATGCCACCGACCGCCCGCTCGATGTACTCCAGCGCACCGGTGGCGACCGAGCCCGGCACGATCGCGTCGCACAGTTCCGCGAGCACCGCCGCCTGCCCAGGACCGAACGACATCCCGGCCTCCTCAGCTGCGGGTCGAGCCGCCGTCGACGTTGATCGTCTGCCCGGTGAGGAAGCCGCTGCCCTCGTCGCAGACGTACAGCAGTGTCGAGACGACGTCCTCCGGAACTTCCGTGCGCGGGATCGCCTGCAGCGAGCGCACGTGCTCGAACCCGCCGTGGGCGCCGGTCGTCGCCGCGGCCGTCTCGGTGTGCGTCAGGCCGGGCGCGATCGCGTTCACCGTGATGCCGTCCTTCCCGACGGCCGAGGCCAGCGCACGGGTGAACCCGACCAAGCCTGCTTTCGACGTCGTGTAGGCGACGAGGTCGGGCGGACCGAGATCCACGGCGGCAGAGACGATGTTGACGATGCGGCCCCAGCCTTGGGCCCTCAGATAGGGGAGCGCAGCCTGCGTGACCAGGAACGGGCCGTCGAGATTGAGGCGCAGGATGCGGTGCCAGTCGTCGAGCGTGGTGTCCTCGAACTCGATCGGCGGGTAGATGCCGGCGTTGTTGACCACGATGCCGGGGGCGCCGAGCGTTGCTGCGACTCGCTCCACGGCGGTGGCGACCGCGCTCTCGTCGGTGACGTCGACCTCGACCGGAAGGAAGCCGCCGTCGATGCGGGCTTGCGTCGCCGACTGGTCGGCGACGTCGAACCCCGCGATGACGCACCCGCGTCCCGCGAGCGCGACCGCGAACTCCTGACCGAGCCCGCGGGCTGCGCCGGTGACGATCGCGACGCGTGGCATGGCGACTCCTCGGGAAGCGGGCTGCACTGCGGGGGCAGCGTGAGCCCTGAGCGCTGTCGAGGACAAGGAGGGCATTTCGGTGAGTGAAATGGGGTTCGCCTGACGCGATTCCGTGCCGCGTCCATTTCGGTGAGTGAAACGACGCCCTTGTGACCGGGGAAAGCCACGACCACCCTGCTGGCACACCGCGGCCCGCGAGGAGGCACTCCCGATGACCGACCGCCCCGCGACCGGCACCCCACCCCCACCTCCACCGTCGGCCGAGTCCGAGGTTGCGCCTGCGCTGGGTGCGGACGCGGGGAAATCCGGGGCGCCGCGGCGGGGGCGGACGTGGCTTCGGGACGAGGCCGGGGTCCTGGTCGTCCTGGTCGCGCTCGTCGTGGTGGTCGGCGCGTTCCGACCCGACTTCCTGATCACCGGCAACCTCACCGAGATCGCCAGGCAGTCCTCCTACATCGGCATCCTGGCCATCGGCATGGTCTTCGCGCTGGCCATGCGCGAGGTCGACCTCTCGGTCGGCGGCACGTACGCCCTCACGATCGTGGTCGGCGCGCTGCTCATCCGCGACGCCGGTTTCAGCCCGTGGCTGGCCGCGCCGATCGCCGTCGGCATCGGCGGGCTCCTGGGGTTCCTGAACGGCCTGTTCACCACCTACGTCCGGGTGCCGTCGTTCATCGCGACACTCGGCACGCTCTCCCTCTACAAGGGCCTCGCACTGGCCCTCTCCAACGGCCAGCAGGTCGGCGGACTGGACCAGAAGCACCCGCTCTTCCAGGTCGTCGGCGGCACGATCCTCGGACTCCCGGGCGCGGTCTGGGTGCTCGTCCTCTCCGCGGCGCTGATGACCGTCGTCTTCACCCGCACCCGCTTCGGTGCCCGGATCCGCGCGGTCGGCTCCAATCCGGACGCGGCCGCGTTCACCGGCATCCCGGTCAACCGCGTCCGGATCGCGGCGCTCACGGTCACCGGTCTGTTCGCCGGGGTGTCCGGGGTACTCGCGCTGTCGTTCTTCGTCGCGGGTGACCCGACGGTCGGCCAAGGCTACGAGCTGATGGCGATCGCGGCCGCGATCATCGGCGGCACCCCGCTCCGCGGCGGCACCGGGTCCGTGCCCGGTGCGGTGCTCGGCTCGCTGATCCTCAGCGTCGTCGCGGCCAGCCTGGTGTTCTTCAGCGTCCCGATCAACTGGACGACGTTCGCCACGGGCGGCGTGATCCTGCTCGCCGTCGCCCTCGACAGTGGCCTCCGCCGCGCCCGCGCGGCCCGCCGCCGCGCCACCTGACCCCGAACTCCCGGCCCCCCGGAAGGACCCCCATGCCGACCTTTCCCAGCACCGCAACTGATCGGGGTTACGCGCCAACTTTCCGGGCTCAAGCCCGCCGGGTTGAGCCCGGGAACTCGCGCCATCACCCCGAGAACTCCCAGCATCGACGTGGCATGCGGCGACGGGTGGGTGGTGCCGCGCTCGTGACGGTGGCGCTCCTGGCCGCGGCGGCGTGCAGCGACTCGGGCGGTGGGACCGGTGGCACGAAGAAGATGTCGTTCGTCGTCGCCAACATCAGTTTGAATTTTGCTTTGGAGATGGCCAACGGCGGTAAGTACGCGGCCGACGAGGCCGGGGGCATCGACCTGAAGATCGTCGGGCCGGCGACGACCGACGGGCCGCAGGAAGTCCAGATGTTCCAGAACACCATTACGACGAACCGCGACGGTGCGGTGGTCGAGAACCTGGCCCCGGACCTGTTCACCCGCCCGTACGCGCAGGCCGTCGACAAGGGCATTCCGATCGTCGCGCTCGACACCGTCCCGCTCGACGGCAGCAAGGTCGATCTCTACGTCGGCAACGACAACTACGAGCTGGGGACGCAGCTCGCCGACGAGGCGATCGAGCGACTCCCCGCGAACGCCAACGGCACGATCGTGCTCGGTGTCCCGAACCCGGGCGTCCCGGTGCTCGACATGCGTGCCAAAGGCATCAAGGACACGTTCGCGAAGAAGCTGCCGGGCGTCGCCGTGAAGGGGCCTTTCCAAACGTTCAGCGACCCGGGTCAGAGCTACAACGCCTGGTCGGCGCAGGTGCGAGCCAACCGGGGCGCGTTGGCGTTCCTGGGCGTGGGCGACGCGGACAGCTACTCGCTCGCGCGCCTGAAGAAGGAAACCGGCGGCAAGTGGCTCTCCGGCGGCTTCGATCTGGACGCCAAGACGCTCGAAGCCGTCAAGGACGGGACGAACTTCGCCACCATTTCGCCGGAGCACTACCTCAAGGGATACGTGGCGATGCGGCTGCTCGCCGAAGCGGTGAAGGACGACAAGGACCTGCCCAAGGGCTGGTTCTACACCCCGGGGCTCATCGTCGATTCGAAGAACATCGACGCGATCATGGAACGCCAGGCCTCCGACGACGCCCGACGCAAGGGCATCGCGGACCCGGCGAAGGAGCTGTTCGCGTCGCCGGAGCTCCGGCCGCTGAAGTCAGCGCGATAGAAGGGCGGGCGCTGAGATGCTGCTCGCCACGGACCTCACCAAGCGTTATGGCGGCGTGACCGCCCTCGCCGGTGCCGGGCTGCGCCTGGTGCCCGGCGAGGTGCACGCGTTGCTGGGGGAGAACGGTGCGGGGAAGTCGACGCTGGTCAAGGTGCTGGCGGGGGCCGTGACGCCGGACACCGGCCAGGTGACGATCGGCGACTCGCCGGTGCGGCTGGCCGGTCCGGGGGACGCGCGGCGGCACGGGATCGCCGTGGTCTCGCAGGAACTGAGCCTGTTTCCGGACCTGGACTTGCTCGAGAACCTGTTCGTCGCCGACTTCCCGGCGCGCGCCGGGCTCGCGGACCGTAGTGAGATGGCGCGCCGAGCGCGTCCGCTGCTCGTCGAGCTCGGGCTCGGGCACATTCCTTTGCGGACGCCGGTCGGCGAGCTGGACCTCGCTCGGCGACAACTCCTGGAGATCTGCCGTGCGCTGCTCGGGAACCCCGGCGTGGTGATCCTGGACGAGCCGACCTCGGCGCTCGCGGCCGCGGCGGTGGAGCGGCTGCACGCGGTGATCCGCCGGATCACCGGCCGGGGCGTGGCTGTGCTGTACGTGTCGCACTTCCTGGAGGAGGTCGCCGCGCTCGCGGATCGGGTGACGATTCTGCGCGACGGGCGGAACGTGGTGAGCGAGGTGCCGGCGGGTGAATTGACCGTCGCGGAGATGGTGACCGCGATGCTCGGCGAGGCGCCACTCGCCGAGCATCGCGCCCGCGCGGCGACGGCGGTGGTGGCGGGCGATCAGGTGGGCTTGGCGGACCTGACAGGCGCCTCTCCTTACGCGACCCCGTCCGGTCCGGTGCGTGCGATATCGCGGGACTCGCCGGGTGCCGCGGATCCGGTGGCTTCGGCGGGTGCGGCTGGCCCCATGGCGGCGGCAGCGCCGGTGGAAGCGGCGCCGGGGGTGGTGGCGCCGGGGGTGGTGGCGCCGGGGGTGGTGGCGCCGGGGGAAGCGGCGCCGGGGGTGGCGGCGAGTCCGGAGGTGGTGGCGCCGGGGGTGGCGGCGAGTCCGCAGGTGGTGGTGGCAGTGGGGGATGCGGCGGCGGTGGAAGCGGCGCCGGGGGTGGTGGCGAGTCCGGAGGTGGTGGTGGCGGTGGGGGATGCGGCGGCAGGGGGAGCGGCGGTCGCGGGCGCTTCGGCGAGTTCGGGGGCGCGGGGTGGTCGGGTGGGGGTTCGGTTGGAGGGGGTTTCGGTAGCGCGGCGGTTGGAGGAGGTTTCGCTCAGCGCGAGGGTGGGGGAGGTGGTGGGGCTCGCGGGGTTACAGGGGGCCGGGCACCTGGCGGTGTTCGAGGTGCTGTGGGGACTGGTCGCGCCGACCGCCGGCACGGTCCGGCTGCCCGACGGTGGGGAACGCCCGCGCACCACGGCCGAGGCGGTACGGCGCCGGGTCGCGTTCGTGCCCAGCGACCGCAAAGGGCTCGGGTTGACGCTCGATCAGACCGTCGCCGAGAACATCACCTGCGTGTCGTGGCTCGCCCGTCGGCACGGCGGCTTCTTCCTGCGTCCCGGGCGCACCCGGGAGATCGCCCGTCGGCACATCGCCGAGCTGCGGATCAAAGCCGATCCGGACGATCCGGTCGCACGGCTCTCGGGTGGGAACCAGCAGAAGGTCGCCTTCGCGAAATGGATCGCCGCCGAGCCGGACGTCGTGCTGCTCGACGATCCGACGCGGGGCGTCGACGTGGGTGTGAAGGCGGAGATGCACGCGATCGTGCGGAGGCTCGCGGGGGAGGGCAAGGTCGTGCTGATGTGCTCGACCGACCTGGCCGAGCTCGCCGAGGTGTGTGACCGCGTGGTCGTGTTCCACCGTGGCCGGGTGCGCGAGGAGCTGCTCGCCGAGTCCCTCACCGAGCACACGCTCCTCCACGCGATCAACGCCGGCACCTAACCCTGACGCCGAGCCTCACCGGCCCGCACCACCCTCCAATCTGCCCCGGCGCACACTCGACGCGACGCCATGGGACCACTCCGAGCGGTCCCATTCCGGCGCGCCCCGACGCCACCCACAGGTACCACTTCAAGCGGTCCCGTTCCGGCGTGTGCTGGCGCCACCCATGGGGACCGCTTCGAGCGGTCCCGTTCCGGCGCGCCCCGACGCGACGCACAGGGACCACTTCAAGCGGTCCCGTTTCGACGTGTGCTGGCGCCACCCATGGGGACCGCTTCGAGCGGTCCCGTTTCGGCGTGTGCTGGCACGGCGGAAGGGGGCCGGTTCGAGCGGCCGCGCTCTGGCGCGGCGCCGGGGGCCACCTGGAGCGGTCCCGCTGTGACGTCGCCGGGGGCGGCGGAGTGGGGCCGTTTGATGTGGTCCCGTTTCGGTGTGTGCTGGCGCGGCGTATGGGGACCACTTCGTGCGGTCCGTGCTGGTGGGGCTTAGGGGCACCGCGGCGAGGGGCCGTACAGCGTGGGTGGTGGGTTAGTTGGCCCAGCCGACGCAGGCGGGGACGTTGCGGGCGGGCAACGGGTGGCCGTAGTGCCAGCCCTGGGCGCGGTCGATGCCGAGTCGACGCGCCAGGCCCGCTTCGGCGACGTTCTCGATCCCCTCGACCGTCGTCGTGAGGCCCAGGCGCTGGGCCAGCGCGGTGACCGTCACCAGCACGTCGGTGCCCGCCTGAGCAGCGGGGAACGGGAGCTGGCGCACCGGGTCGAGGAGTGCGCCGGCGAGTTTCAGCCCGTGAATCGGGAGCACCGGGAGCATCGCCAGCCGGGACAGTCCCGTGCCGAAGTCGTCCAGCGTGAGCTGTACACCGGTCGAGGCGAGGCCGCGCAGGACGGGGAGGTCCGCGTCGGTCAGGGAGACGTCCTCGGTGATTTCCAGGTGCAGGAGTTCCGGGGCGAGACCAGTGCGGTCGAGCAGTTCGCGGATGTCCTCGACCAGGGCGGGGTCACGTAGTTCCGCGGGGGACACGTTCACGCCGACGAAGAGCGGCCGGCCCGATTCGGCCTGCCAGATCACCGCGGCCTCGCATGCTTCGGCGCGGAGTCGGCGGCCGAGGGCGCGGTAGAAGTCGGAGTCCGAGGCGTCGGGCAGGAAGGCTGATGGCGGCAGCGTGCCGCGGACCGGGTGTTCCCAGCGGGCCAGCGCTTCGAAGCCCAGCAGGCGCTCGTCGTCGAGCGCGACGATCGGCTGGTAGTAGGGCACGACTTCGCCGCGCTTGAGCGCGCCCGGGAGTTCTGCCCGGTACCCGGTGTCGAGCACCCGACCGGTCCGTCCGATCCGTATCTCGTCGCCCGTCGCGGCCGCGTCTTCGATGGCAATCTCCACTGCACCGTTCATGGCAGCGCCATCGTCCGCAGCAACCACTCCGCGCGCACCTGCTCCGTGGGAACTTGCCCCGTGGGAACTTGCCCCGTAGACGGCCCCGTTGGTGGCGGCCCCGTTGGTGGCGGCCCCGTTGGTGGCGGCGGCCCCATTTGTGGGAGCGCCGCCCGCGCCGGCGCTGCCGTTAGCGCCGACAGTGCCATTCGGACCGGCAGTGCCGTCCGCGGCTGATACGTCGTCAGCGGCCGGTACGTCGGTGGCGGTAGGGACTCCACCGCCACCGGTGACTCCATCCGAGGTGGCGGGCCCTGCGGCAGCTGCAGCCCCACCCGGGACACCGCCAGGCCCACCCAGCGCCGCGGCAGTGAATGCGTTCGTGGTGCTCGTTTCACTCGGGACGCCGGTTTCGCCCAGGGCGCCCCGGGTGGGATGCGTCGAGGCGGGTGGGGTGCTCGCGGCTAGTTGGGCTCGTAGGGCACGCTCGACACGCTGGCGGGCCACCAGATCCGACGTGCGGATAGCGTCCTGCTGCTCCAGCGTCCGATCGTGCGCGGCTCGCGCGAATCCCACTCCAACCGCCCCCACCAGTGACGCCATCCGCCGGGGCAGTACGCCGTCGGCGGGGTCGATGCCGAGCTCGGCGGGTAGACGCGTGCCGAGCAGGGACAACGTGCGACCGAGCGCGTCCGGCGCCGCGAAGCCGATCGCCACCACGCCCTCACCGATCGCTCGACCCGCCGCCGCCGGTTCCGCCCGGCCGAGCAGCGCGTCAGCGGCCTGGTCGGCGAGGAGCCGGAGCCGCTCGACGATCACGGTCCGATCGTCCGCGACCCAACTCGTCCCGCTCAAGTTCCGGGCCCACTCCCACGCGAACACCGCGATGTCGACCGCACGATTGCGTTCCGCGCGCCCGAGCCGCTCCTCGCCACCCGACCCGCTCCGCCGCCCCTCAGGCGCGCGCGTCACCGCTTCCACCCGGCCGCGCACCAAAACGGCACGACGGGCGGCGCGGAGGGCGCCACGGAGTCAACCGTGTCCGAAACCCAATCCGGACGGTCCACGCGCAAGCTCCCGGGTGTAGGCGGGTGGTCGATCGATCCTATGACCACTGTGGCCGGTGGTTGTTTCCGAACAATGTACGTTGCGCGGTTTTCTCATACTTTCTCGACCGGGAAAGGCCCCCAGACAGCGGTCAGACCCGGAATTCGAAATAGGCGAGTCGCTGCAATGAATACCGCGCCAGATCCTGCTCGGACAATCCGTCTCCGGCGTCCGAATCCGCGACGATCGTGCGTTCGTGCCGCACCGGAAGCAGCACCACGACGTACCGAACCCGAATTCCGGCGAACCCGCCGTAGCCGATTTGTCCCTGCGGTACGAACACGCATTGACCGACAGTTCGGATCGACGGCCGCGGGTAATATCGCCCATTGCCCGAATTGTGCTCGGGGGTGGAGTCGACGGTGTTCGGATCAGCCCGCTCCAGCAGCTGCACGGTCGTGCCGGGCGGCGGCGGCGCCGACAGCATTGCGGCGATCTCCAACCGCGGCGGATCCGACCGCTGCAGGTGGTACGCGGCCGCCCGCACCTGCGCCGGAGCGCCCGGGAGCGCGGTGAGCTGCGCCTTCGTCTCCTGCGCCGGCGTGATGCACGGACCCGGCGTCGCAGCGGCGGCACTAGTCGGAGCATCGCCGGGCCACCGATCGACGACCGTCCGCACCCCGTCGGCCACCGCCACCAGCGCGAGCACCACCAGCACCGCGTACAACGCCCGCGGCCACACCCCCACCGGCAACCACAAATTCTTCGGATCGACGCCATACGGCGCACCACCGCCCGCAGCCTCACCCCCGGGGTCACCATCGACGGCCGGAGCAGGCGCTTCCCCACCCTCCGTGCGGCCTCGAACGGTTGCTCCACTCACCGCGCTTTCCGGCAGGGCCACCGGCTCGTCATCGATCGCCGCCGACACGGGCTGGCGAGGCCGACGAGGCGGCTGAACCCGATGCCACGCCTGCCGCGCCTCCCCGACCTCGTCCGGCGCATACACCCCGACGATCTTCGTCAGCGCATCCAGACTGACCCGCCGACGCCCCATCCGTAACTCGTTGACCGTCGTCTTCGACAGACCGGTCTCCGCGGCCACCGCCCGGACGTTGGTCCGCGCGGTCATCAGCGCCTGGATGTATCCCCGCAGCTCCTCTTCGGTGCCGACCTGGGCCGGCGTCGGTCGCCCGGCCGAGGGTCCGTCGATCGCGCCCTTCTCTTCCATCGAACTCGGACTCTCCCTCGTCGAACCCCGGACACCGCCGACGTGGCTGTCCCGTCCCGTCCTGCGGGAAAGGCGTTCCGCTGCGGGACGGAACTGGTCAGGCCACGCCGTCCGAACAGGGCTCTTCCCCTGCCCGTGCTTTTCCCCGACTGTGAAACGGAGAGGTTCCCGGGAGAATATCGGCGGGTCGGGGGCAGGCGCCTCGTCCGTCCCGGGGATCGGGAGCTGGCGCTCCGGTGGCGGTCCGTGCGGAGGGGGCATGGCTCGGCCCGTCCACCGGGGTGCCGAATAGTGCCCGCTCGGAGGATAGGCGCAGAACAATGCCCCGGTCGACGTCGACCGGGGCATTGTTGTTGGTCTTAGCGGGCGCGTGCCATCCTCGGGCCGCCCAGCGGGTCGGAGCCCATCAGCGGCACGACGCGGTCGCCCAGCGGGTCGTCGTCGATCAGCTGGTGGGTGCCGGTCTGCACGCCGGAGGGCTGCGCGAAGCGGCCGGCCAGGTCCATCGGGGTCGCGCCGTCGAGCGACTCGCTGAACGACGACGTCAGGTAGCTGCGGATGCCGTTGAGCAGGCGGTCGGTGTCGGCGCGCGGACGCACGACCAGCCGGACGAACTGGCTGGTGATGCCGAGCTTGTTACCGCACTCGCGGATCAGGACGCCGTGGCGCTGCAGCAGGTAGTCGCGCAGGCGGGGCCCCTCGACCTCGGCCGGCAGCTTGACGAGCACGAAGTTGCCCTGCGACGGGAACACCTGCATGCCGGGGATGCGGCGCAGCTCGTTGATCATCTCGTAGCGGTCGCGGGCCAGCAGGCGCAGGCTCTCGCGGTACTCGCCGAGGTGGTCGCGGAGCATGAACACGACGGTCTCGGCGAGCGAGTTGAGGTTCCACTTCGGCAGGCGCGAGCCGATCTTCTTCACCAGCGCCGGGTTGCCGACGACGTAGCCGAAGCGGATGCCGTGCAGGCCGAAGTTCTTGCCCAGGCTCTTGAGCACGAGGACGTTGTTGCGCAGCATCGCTTCCTGCGCGATCGACGGGCGGTGCTCGGCGTCCACGAAGTCGATGAACGACTCGTCGACGACGACCAGGTCGCGGTCGGCGAGCGAGTCGACGAACCGGAGGACTTCCCACTTGGGGATGTAGTTGCCGTCCGGGTTGTTCGGGTTGCAGACCACCGCGACGCGGGAGCCGCGCTCGCGGATGAAGTCGATGTAGGCGTCGATGTCGAGGGCGAAGCCGCCGGCCTCGGGGAGCTGGAACATGTCGACGCGCTTGCCGGTTTCGAGCGACTGGTCGGTCCAGCGGCCGAAGGTGGGCACCGGGGTGGCCATGCTCTCCTTGATCAGGAGGTGGTCGATCCAGGTGATGAGTTCGGTGGAGCCGTTGCCCATCGCGATCGTCTGCGGCGGCATCTGCAGAAGGCTGGCGAGCTGGCCGGTGATCGCGCCGGCGTCGGTGGGGTAGTACTTGAGAATCGTCTCGAGCTTCGCGGACAGTTCGCCGAACATCTCCGGGGTGGGGAAGTACGGATTGCAGGGGATGCAAAAGTCGGAGAGTTCTTCGGCGCCGGTACCCATGCTGCGGGCGAGTGTGAAGTACGACGGGCTGTGGTTGCCCTGTCGGAACATTCCCATGTCCATCGAGTGCTTCACTCAGGTCCTTCCATCGGGCCGGTCGAGGGGTTTACGCGGCTCGCAGGCGGTGCACTCAGACAGACGGTCTGTAGGGGACTGCGGTTCACCTCAGTTGCTGGTGTGACCGACGTGTTCTGCGGCGGTGAGTCTTGTCGCGACCGCTGTGGTTAGCGCGTTGGGAGAGGGGTGCGCGGTTGGCACCCTGTGGGTGGCGGGGCGAGCCGAACGAGCCCACCGCCCAGCACCCCCCACGCTCCCGGCCGCGGCGCCCTCCGCCGAGTCGATCTCGCCCCCTGCGCCGCCGGGCGCGGCACCATCCGCGCCGCCGTCCGCGCCGCCGGGGGCTGCGCCGTCCGTGCCGCCGGGGGCGGCGCCGTCCGTGTCGCCGGGCGCGGCGCCATCCGCGCCGCCATTCGTGCCGCCTGGGGCTGTGCCATCCGTGTTGTCACCGGCGCGTTGACTCTCGCCTTCGCGCCGATCAGCCTCTTTCCCTGGTCACGTCCAGCGATTACTCGTTCGTCAAACTGCTCAACGTCGGCATTCTGATGTTGACCGGGTTCATCGGTCTGAGCCTCATGGTGGACGGGATACGCGGCCTGAACCGCCTCTCCGGCCACGAGCCCATCCCGCGCCCCCGCCCGGCCCCGGCTACGCGTGGCAGGCCCTCGACGCCCAATACGCCGCCACCCACCCCGGGCCCGTCCACGCCGCGTATGCCACGCCCGCCCCGCACACCACCCAGGCCGTGCATACCGCCCCAACCGCGCACACCGCCCCAACCGCGCACACCGCCCCGAACGCACACAGCGCCCCGAACGCACACAGCGCCCCGGACGCGCACGGCGCTCGAGGTGGGCAGGCTGTGCACGCCGCGCATGGGTGCGCACGCCGCGCACGGTGCGTCGAGCGTGCACGGCACGTCGAGCGTGCACGGTGCCGGCGGTCGGGGCGTTCGATCGGCCGGTCACTACGCGGCTGCTGTCCGTGTGGGCGTTGCTGTTCGGGGCCGTCGGCGCCCAGCTCGCCTGGACCCTGCGGCCCTTCATCGGCGAGCCGAACCACTCGTTCCAGCTGTTCCGCGACATCGAGGGCAGCTTCTACTCGAACGTGCTCTCCACGATCGCCTCACTGTTCTAGCGCCGAATGGTTGTCAAGAATTCAGCGTCATGAGGCGAGAGATCTGACAACCACACCAGGGCCCACGTGGGCAGCGTGACAACCACGATCGGGCGGCGGTGCGGAGGGATGCCCTGCCCGCAGAAGCCACCTAGTGGCACCCCCGCACACACAGAAGCCCGCCCCGGCTAGGAACGCCGGGGCGGGCTTTTCTGGAACGCATCGATGGAGTTCGTACCGGGTGCCCGTCGGCAGGGACCCCATCGATGCGCCTCTCACCGGCCGAATACAGCCGGCAGCTTCATCAACCGGTCGCAGCCAAGCGACGACCGTCACGCGACAGAACGCCGGTCGGAACCTGCACCGGCCGACGCGGCGCGGACAGCTCGTAGCGCGGCTTCGCGTACAGCAGCTCACGAGCCACCGTGACGAACTCCGACGGCGCGTTGATCGCCACGACGCCGACCAGGTCCCGGCCACGGTAGTGACAGGTCAGAACGCCGGTGCGGGCCGTCTTCTTGTGGCCCGGACGACGCTCCAGACGACGCACGTCGCTCTCGTCGGAGATGTCGCCGCAGACCTGGATCCGCAGACCCAGCTGCTGCGACCAGTACCGGGGGAGCAGGATCGCCGGGTGGCTGGCCGCGTCACCGGCGAGCAGCGACCGCGCGGCCTGCTGACCCTGCTCGAGCGCGGCGATCCACTGACCGACCCGCCCGTTCTTGCCGTTCATCCAGTAGTTCGGCCACTTCGCCAGCGCTCCGGCGGCGACGACACCTGGCACGACGTTGCCGTCCTCGTCCAGGACGCGCAGCGCGTCGTCGCAGACCACGCCGTCGGACGTGTCGATGCCGGTGCCTTCGAGCCACGAGATCGACGGCTTCTCACCGGCGGTCATCACGACCATGTCGGCGGTCACGCGGTCACCGTTGTCGAGCGTCAGCTGCCACTTCTCGCCCATCCGGTCGGCGGCCTTCACGCGGCGACCCAGCCGCATGTCGATGCCGTCCTCGATGTGCTCCTCGGTCATCAGCTCCGAGGCCGTCGCGTCCAGAACACCGTTCAGGACGACGTTCCGCGGGTGGATGAGCGTGACGTTCTTGCCCATGCCACGGATGCTGCAGGCGAGCTCGGTGCCGGTGAAGCCACCGCCGACGATCGCCACGTGCTCGGCGGTCCGCAGGCCCACGCGGATGCCCCAGGCGTCCTCGATGTCGTGGACGATGTGCGGCGTCGCCTGACCGGACCACATGCTGTTGAGCATCGGGCGGGCGCCGTTGGCGATCACCAGACCGTCGAAGCGGAAGCCTTCGCCGGTGTGGGCCCAGACGACCCGCTCGTTCATGTCACAGGCGACCGCGGTGCGCCCGAGGCTCCAGTTGATCTCCCAGCGCTTGTCGGTGACGCCGATCCGGGCGTCCTTGGGGCGCTGGGTCCCGGTGATCAGGCCCTTGGAGCAGGCCGGGCGGTCGTACGAGCCGCCCGGGTCCTGGCAGAGCAGCTGGATCTGGCCGCGGAAACCGAGACGCCGGAGCTCCTCACCGGCCGCGGTGCCGGCGGGGCCACCGCCGACGATCAGGATCCTGTCGGCCGGCCCCAGATTCGCCAGTGATTTCTGGGGCGCGAGGCGGGAGATGTTTGCCGCTCGCCTCTGCATCACTTACCTCCTCGGGGACGAAGCCCCGTCACGTTGTTGAACTGGCCGGTGTTGTCCCTGCTGTCCCTGCGCTCCGGTCGGTTGGGTACCGACCGCAGCGGCGGCGGTGGCGGCGGGTTCACGGGCTGGCCGTGACGCCGTCCGGGGCCGCCGGGAGGGAACGGCCCGAGTCGGCCCGTGGGCCGCGGTGCGCCGGCACCGGCCGGTACCGGCATGGGGCCGGAAGGCTGCGACGGCCCCGCCGGGCTGGTCGGCATGTCCGGGACGGCCCGGGGACCGTCGACGGGGGACACCGGCGCGATGTGCGGAACCACAGTGGTCTCGCGGTTGTCGGCCACCGGAGCGGCGGCCGGCACCGGAGCGCCCTCCGACTGCCCGGGTCCCGCCGTCGGGCCGATGTTCGGCTTGCCCGCGGTCTGTGCGCCGGGCGGGATCGTCAGGTCGAACGGAACGCCAGGGCCGGTCATCGAGATGGCGCGTGCCGGGCAGATCTTGATCGCCGAGTAGACCTTGTCGACCTCGTGCGGCTCGACCGTCGTGCGGTAGGCCAGCCGGCCGGTGTGCTGCAGCTTGAAGACGTCCGGCGCCTCGTGCTCGCAGAACCCGAAGCGGGCGCAGACGTGCGGGTCGACGTTGACGGTCGTGGTGTTGGTCCGCTTCTCGTGCAGACCCACCGCGACGGTCTCGAGCCGCTTGCCGTACTTGTTCGGGCCGACGGCCAGCCAGAAGCCGGTGGCGACCAGCCAGGAGGCGACGACGGCCCAGGTGACCCAGCCCGTGACTTCGGAGCCGGTGAAGACCAGGTGCGCCGCGGTGACCGTGTAGGCCGCGTAGGCGGTCGAGTGGATCATTCGCCAGCGGGCGTGGCCGAGCCGGCGCTGCACCGGCACCGACAGCGCGATCGCGATGAACATCTCCATGCAGAGCGTGCCCAGTCCGACGCCGATCGGCTTCGTCGGGTTGATGAACGGAATGAACTCGTCGATCACGCGGACGTACGTACCGGGGGCCGCCAGCTGCGCCAGGCCGTGCACGATGCCGAGCGCGAGACCACCGATCGCGAACGACATGTGCAGGTTCTTCAGCGACGCGTGCTTGATCCACGGCAGGGACCAGGAGCGGCCGAGCGCTGTGCCCATCAGGATGCTGATCCACAGTGCGATCGTGGAAGCGAATCCCACAGCTGCCGCGACTACGTGCACTGCTGCCGCGGCCGCGGCGTCCTCAGCGGATGCCGCCAGCAGGGCGGGTTCCATTCACGTCCTCCTCGTAGTTCCACCGGCCGAGCGCATCTGCGTCCCTGCAAAGAGTCCGGCCGACCGGACGGGCGTCCGATCGGCCGGTGCTCCCGATCCCCTCGGGATGCGCACCGTCCTATCCGTGTGACGGGTGAGGCGGCGCGCCGGTTCAGAGGTTTTTTCTCAGCAGCGGCGACCCGTGTTGAGGCACTGCACGAGCTGGTTCATGACGTTCTGCGGCATGACGTTCTCGAAGTCGTTGTGGTCCGAGATCGGCTCGTGCGTGGACTCCGGGAAACTGTCCAGTCGGAACGTCGGACCCGGCTTCACGTTGTAGATCATCGTGATGACGAGCTTCGGAACCACGACCGGGTTGCTGGCCGGGCAGTTGCCCTGAGCGTCCGGGTACTTCATGTGGTCACGGTGGTTGGCCGTGTCGGTGTTCTGGCCGTCCCAGCAGCTCGGGAACTCACCGATGCGGGTGAAGCCACGGCCGTTCGGGCAGAGCGTGTACTTGTCCGTCGAGATGCGGTTGGTGAAGCCCTGGCAGGTGAACTGCGCGCGCTGGTTGGCGCCACCGTTGACCGAGGACTTCGCGTCGCCGGCCAGCACCCGCAGGAACTCCGGCATCGCGGTGACCTTGGACTTCGGGTTGCCCTGGAACTGGATGGTGAAGCGCGGCTTCAGCAGAGCACCGGTGTTCAGGTCCTCTTCGAGCTCGCCCGGGAAGCGGGTGGTGGTGTCGGCCGTGACGTCACGGATGACCGGCCAGAAGTACGGCGACTTGTCGCCCTTGTTGCAGGTGGTGCCGGCGGCCGCGAGGCTCTCGTCGGTCGAGTTCGCGTCGGTCGTCGTGTTACCGGTGTAGTCGTGCACGTGGTGCGCGCCGTTACCGATACCCGGAGCCGCGATGTAGTTGTCGGAGTTGTGCCGGTTCTGGAGCGAGCACCGAACGCTGAAGGTTCCGCTCGAACCCGCGCGGCCGATGCGCTGCTGCTGCTTCGGCTGGACCTGTCGGATGTCGATGTAGTCGTTCTCGTCGATTCCGTTGTCCGGGGCTTCGGTCTCCTCGCCGCCGCCCTCGGCGGGGTCCTCGCCCTGGTTGCCGTCGCCCTGGCCGTCGCCCTGGTTACCGTCACCCTGGCCGTTGTCGTCGCCCTGGCCGTCGCCCTGATTGCCGTCGCCCTGGCCCTCGGTGGCGCTGGCGTCGGGGCTGGCAGTGTCGTCCGGGTTCGCCGGGTCGTCGCCCTCTTCGCCCTCGTTGGCCGGGTCAGCGGTCGACGATGCCTCCGGTGCGCCGCTCTGCGTCGGCCGGCCGTGTCCGTGGCCGTACTTCTGTCCGGCCTGCTTCCAGCCTTGGTTCTGTCGGTCGCCGCGGAGGCCCGCCGACGCGGTTCCGACCCCGAGGGCCACCACCATCGTCGTCACGACCGCCATGATGATCAGCGATCGGCGACGGAACTGGTTGGGGGGCCGCTTGTGCCTCTTGGGTCCAGTCATGCGGGTGTTGTCTCCTCGGTTGGGGCGGGCAGGGTCGCTCCGGACTGCCCACTGGGTCGGTTCACAGGCCCCTCATACGTCTCGCCCTCACTACGCTGCGCGGGCGAGTCCGGTTCAACGCGATCGGCGCTGTAGACCAGCCGGAGCGCGCGAGGCGCCCGGTGCCGTCCACTGTCTCCGCTGCTGAGCGGCGTACGGCGGGCGGAATATTCACGTCCGGCAACGGCCGGAGATTCTGGGCTGTCAAAAAAATCATCGGAGAAATCAGCACCGTCCGACCACGCAGCGTCACTTTCTGCCGCGGTTCGGGGCGCCGGGATCACCGCGCCGCGCTCGAGGCGCGCGCTCGGTGGCGGAACGTCTGTTCCGCGGTACGTGGAGGCCTCGGCCTCCACGCGCCGGGACTCGACGGCGAGCATGCTCGCCGCCCAGGCCCGGGCGTCCACGTGGGCCGGAACCGGCCCGTCTTCCAGGCAGGCTTCCTCGACCCAGTCGTCGTGCATCCACGAGTCGTCGGGATGGGCCGCCGCCGTTTGAACGCGGGCGACGCCTACCCAGGCGCCGGATTCGCGGGGAATCCGCGACCGCGTCCGCCAGGCTTCGGGATCTCTGAACTCGTTCAACGGATCACGCTCCTCGCCGGATCCGACGGACGCTGACCAGGCCGATGAGAGCGGCAGCGGCCAGCATCGCGACGATTGCCATGGTTCGCATGCCCGGGGCCGTGCTCTCGGAGGAGCCACCCGAGCCGCTGGTGGACGACGCCTGCGACAGGACCGGCGCCGGAAGTTCGTCGAACTTCACCAGCCCGGTGCTCTCCAGCAGCGTCATGTGTCGCATGACGACGGTGTTCGCGATCTGCGCGTACGCCCGGATGATCGGGTTGCGGGTACCGGTTCGCACCTGCGCGATGATGTTGAAGACCGTGCCGTGCGCCGCCCGGAGACGGTCGGCGAACAGCCGGTCGTACTCCGCGCCGTTCGCCTTGGACAGCTCGGCCATCCAGCCCTGCTGCAGCTCCGAGGGAGTGCTCGGCAGGACGACGTCGAGGTCGGCGGCGAGCTTGCGCACCGAGTCGTCGAGCTTGCGGTGGTCGGCGGCCAGCTGGCGGCCGACGGCTTTCACGATCGGGCTCTCGGCCTTCTGCTGGGCCTGCTCACCCGACGGGATCTCCCACAGACCGGCCTGCCGCACCTTGATCAGCAGCTGCTTGTCGGCCTCGCTGAGCGGGACCGAGCGTGCCGTGGTCAGGTCGGGGTTCGGCGGCGCCGGCTCCGGGCTCGCCGTGGTGACGACCGGGTCGGTCGCCTGGTCCTGGGTCGTGTCGCGCACGCCTGCGGCCGGGCTCTCCTCCGCGACCGGAACGGCGGCGTAGTTGCCTTGGCCGGTCCGCAGCGCGGGATCGTTGATGCCGAGTTCGGCGGCGTGCGCGGGAGAGGCTGAACCGGGCCACCAACCGAGGGAGGTGGCACCCAGCGCGATCGCGCCCGCAGCGATCAGAGCCATGAAAACGGTTAGTGATCGACCGGGCAGGGCATCGGCAACGGTGCGCTGCACCTGCCGGTTACCCGGTGCATTGTCTTTCCGACCGGTCATCGACCGCTCCCGAACGTCGCGAAGTAACAGGGGTCCCAGGGCGCCTCGGGCTTCCCCGAGGACTCGTTCTGCGCGACGAGGGCCGGAGCGTGCCAGTTCAGCCCGGATCGATCGTTAAGCAGGAGATAAAGTTCGGCTGACCTGTGGTTAATGGGACGCTTGTGGTCTGTAACTTTCTCCGTTGTTTATGAACCGCCTGTGGGTGTCGTCCGTGGTTTCGGTCGCGCGACTCAGCCGGTCGCGTTCTCGCCCCCGACGCCATACGGGAGACCAGGACGATGAACTCGAGCATCCGCTCGGTCACCACCCGCTCCGCCCTCGCGGCCGCCGGGCTGCTCACGGCCCTGGCGTTGACCGCGTGCGGCTCGACGTACGACGGCGCCGCGCAGAACACCGCAGCTACCGCGGGCGCTGCACCCGCGACCGCCGATGCCGTTCCGCCGGCGGACGACGTCATCCCGAAGACCACGGAGCCGGAGGCCAGCGAATCCGCGGCCGGCGGCGACGCCGGTGCTTCCTCCGACGACGTCGGGAAGAAGCCGACGACGCTCAAGCGCACGAAGACCAAGAAGATGGGTGAGGTCGTCACCGACGAACGCGGCTGGATCGTCTACCGCTTCGACAACGACAAGGCCAAGCCGCCGACGTCCAACTGCGACGACGACTGCGCAAAGGTGTGGCCGCCGGTCGTCGCCGGGGACCAGAAGCTCGTCGGGCTGGACGCGGCCAAGGTGGGCCAAGTCACCCGCAAGGACGGCGCGAAGCAGGTCACGCTCGGCGGATGGCCGCTCTACTACTACCTCGGCGACAAGAAGCCGGGTGACTGGACCGGTCAGAACGTCGGCAAGGTCTGGTTCGCCGTGTCGCCCGACGGCACGAAGAACATCACGTGCCTCCCGGAGAACCCGCCGGCGCCGCCGAAACCGCCGAAGGACGACGCCGCTGGGACCAATGACGATGCCGATGCGGGAGACGGTGGATATACCTACTGAGGGAAGGGTGGAAAACCACCCCACCACTGTCGGAGTTCGCGCTGGCGGCTCGCACCCGGTGCTAGTGCGGACTCCGGCCTAGCCCACCCGATCGCCGACTCGGATCGCGGTCGGGTGGGCCACTGGCCCGGTGCCGCCACCACCGGACCGGAAGCGATACGGCGGGGGCCGGAAGGGGACAGAGCTTCAAATGGCGCGGAAGAACATGTGGTCGGCCTCCGCTGCGGTGGGCGACGCCGAACTCCGGGGTGGTCCGGAGGGGTACGCGCCGGAGCGTGACGGCACGATCGAGCTCCCGCGCGCGATGCCGGGCCCGTCGTCGGGCGTGTACACGGTCGGACGGCTGGGCGGCGCGCACCGCAAGAGCGACAAGCAGGGCCGGCAGGTCGACCCGACCGCCGGGCGTTCCGGCCGCACCAACAGGGACACGCAGGACACCGGCGAGTGGACGAGCATCTGGCCGGAGGACGACCAGCCGACCGTCCCGCGCCAGGCGCCGCAGCCGAGGCCGCAGGTCGACGACGGCTGGACGACCACGACCCCCATGGGTCGGGCCGGTCACGACACCGGCACGCACGCCTACGACCAGGGGCCCAGCCACGACCGCGGCCCCTCGGGGTACGACCGGGGACCGTCCGGTTACGACGCCGGTCCGTCCGGCTACGACCGGGGCCCGTCGGGGTACGACCGCGGCCCCTCGGGCTACGACCGGGGACCGGCCGGCTACGACGCCGGATACGACCGCGGTCCGGCTGCGCGCGGAGTTCCGACCAGTCCCGCGGGGCGTCCCGCGCCCAGCAGCCGACCCGTTTCCAGCAGCCGTCCGACGTCCGGCTCGCGCGCGGGCCAGCGACGCGCTGGCGGCGAACGGCGTGCCGGTGGCGAGCGCCGTGCGAAGGCCGGCTCGCGCCGGAGACCCTCGCGCCCGATGCGCTACACCGGCGCCCGCCGGAAGTTCTCCAGCTGGGCGCCGCTGGCCGGTGGTGTGCTGATGCTCGTCCTCGTGCTGGGCGCGACGATGCTCGCCGAGCGGGACCGCTACACCGGTAACTCGAGCTCCGCGCTGGGCAGCAGCGCCCCGGCGAGCCAACCGGCAGCCGGGGCGAACCCGTCGGACCAGAAACCGGACGACGCCACCGCGCAGGCCGCTGAGGCCGTCGCCACCGCGATCAACAAGGAACTCGACAACCTCGGCTGCGGCCGGGTCGAGGTCGACCAGACGCTGGTGGCCTACGCCGGCGACCACGTCGACGACATGCTGACCCGCAACTACTTCAACACCAAGACACCCGACGGCGACAGCTCGCTCGATCGCGCGAAGGGTGTCGGCTACGACGGCACGAAAGTCGTCGACTCGGTGGTTGCGGGAGCGGGTAGCCCGGCGGAAGCGGCGCAGGCCGCGTTCCCGGCTCCGGACGCCACCGCGGACCTCCCGGCCACCGTCAAGGTGGTCTCCGGAGGAAAGCTGAGCTGCGGCTGGACCAAGGTGGGGGCGCAGGCACGGATGAACACCAAGAGCGTCGCGTACTGGTCGATCGTGCTCGGGCAATAGTGAGGGGGATGGGTTTGATGCCGGTTCCGGTCCGCACTACGTTGTGGCTCCGGTTGACTGGCTTCTGCCGTTGACCGTCCGCGTCGCCGAGAAAGTCTTCGGTTCGCCCTGAACCGGCTCTCGACGACGCACGTGTGAGAGTTGGGGTTCGTGCGACCCGATAAAGGATCACGGTCGGAGGCGTCAGTGCACATCGCTGTTCCCGCTCCGCGGTTACCCGGAGCGGCAGTACCGCCAAGTGGCCGGATGTTCGGTGGACCCGACGTCCGGCAACGCACTGCGTCAGGACCCAGGGACGGAGTGGCCAGCGTGCCAGGACACGCCCAACCGGTGAACGGCGCCGCGCGCGCCGACCGCGGGCCGTCCGGTCGTCAGCTACCACCTGCTCAGGGTGAGGAGCTGATCCGGCAGATCTACGTGGAGCACGGCCGTGCGCTGTTGGCGTACGCGACCCGGCTCACCGGCGATGCCGCGGCGGCCGAGGACGTCGTCCAGGAGACGCTCGTCCGTGCGTGGAAGCACGGTGAAGCGCTTTCTGACGGATCCCGGTCAGTTCGTGGCTGGTTGCTCACGGTCGCGAGGAACATCGTGACCGACCGGGCACGTGCTCGCCGGGCCCGGCCGACAGAGGTCGCGGAGAACCCCGCGACCCCGCCGATGGAACGGGACCACTCCGACGGAGTGGTCGACACGATGGTGGTTCTCGATGGTCTGGGAACCCTCTCCGCCGAGCATCGGCGGGTACTGATCGAGGTCTATTACCGTGGACGGACGACCGCAGAGGCTGCCGAGGTGCTCGGCGTGCCCGCCGGCACCGTCAAGTCCCGGACGTACTACGCGCTGCGAGCTCTACGCTCCGCGCTCGGGGATGTAGTGGGGGTGACACGATGACCGAGATGCAGTGCCGCGAATTGGTCGGGGCGTACGCGGTAGGGGCTCTCGATCCGCCTGAGGCGGCGCGACTGGCCGACCATCTTCTGTCGTGCACCCGGTGCCGGCACGAGCTCAACGAGGCGGAGGAGACCGCCGCGTTCATGGCGGCGGTGCCGCCCGAGGCGTTCATCGACGAACCCGCCGACCCGAACGACGCCGTGTTCCTGCGGGCGTTGCACGACATCCGCCTGGAGGCGTTCGAGCAGGCCGGGCCGCCCCGTCAGGAAGCGCCGCGGCAGGAGGCCGGACCGCAGCTGCGCTCGGTGCCCGGCGGCCGTCAGGACGAGGGCTTCCCCGGGTACTCCGGGCAGAAGGCCCGCTCGCACCGGCGTCGGCCGCGGGCGGGTAGCGCCAGCCAGCAGCGTCGGCACCTCGCGTTCGCCGGTGCGGCGGCCGCGGCGGTGCTGGTGCTCGGCGGCGGAGTCCTGATCGGATCGGGCCTGGGCGACTCCGACGAGGGAGGCACCCGGACCGCGCCGGTCGCGAAGCAGACCGCGGCGACCGCGAGCCAGACCCCCGCCGAGGGGCTCGGCCCGGCGAACTTCGGTCTCGAGGGCGAAGACGCCACCACGAAGGCGACGCTGGACGTCGAGGTCAACTCGGCCGACAGTGGTTACCTGAGCCTCCGCCTGGACGGCAGCAACCTGCCCGCTGGTCAGGACGTGGAGATCGTCGCGCGGGACGCGGTGGGCAACGACAAGGTCGTCGACACGGTGAAGGTCAACGCGGCCGGCGTGCTGGACGAGACCAAGCCGGTGCAGATGTCGCCGAGCGACCTGGTCACGGTTTCGCTGCGCTCGACGTCGGGTCAGACCCTGGTGACGGCCAAGCGGCCCTGACCTCATGGCCGGGTAGCGGCAACCCTCGGGTTGTGGGGATCGGTGGGCTGTCGCGACCCTTTTCCGGGCCCCGCACCGTTTGAAAAAACGGTGCGGGGCCCGTTTATTTTGTCGAACCAGGTCGAACCACATCGCGCCGGAAACCGTATGGGAAGTATGAGCCGACCGCAGTCGACGTACCCCCACCAACAGGCGTACCCCGCCGACGGCTACCCGGGCTACGGGGCCGATGACCAGGACCCTCCGGGTCGCTACCCGGGCAACGGCGGCGCCTCCCCCAGGGCCCCGAAGTCCTCGAAGCGCACAGCCATCATCGCGACCGTCGCTGCGGCCGTCGTCGGAGGCTCCGTGCTCGGGCTGGGTGGCGCCGAGTGGTGGAGCAGCCGCGACTCCGAGCCGAAGACCGCCCCGGTCCTGTCGATGGACCAGATCGCCGACAAGGTCGGCTGCGAGCCGACCAGCGTCCGCAAGAGCAGCGACTTCTCGCAGGGCGTCTGCATGATCGGGGAGACCCGGACGACGATCCTGACGTTCACGTCGAACCAGAAGATGCTTGGCTGGATCGAGGCGGCCGAGGGCTACGGCGGTGCCTACCTGGTCGGAACGCAGTGGCTGGTGACCTCGACCAAGGCCGAAACGCTGGATCCGCTGGTGAAGAAGCTCGGCGGCGGGCAGATCATGCTCGACTCGCACTACGTGAAGTGAGAGACCCGGTCGGACCACCCGCGTCGCCTTCCCGGCGACGCGGGTCTTTTCTCATGTGCCGGGAACGACCCCGTGAAGCCCGGGAACGACCCCGTAAAACCGAACGCGCGAGCCCCCGATGGGTGCTCGCGTAGCGTCCAGAGTGTGCAGTTGGGTTCGTGCGGACGTCAGCGGCCGCAGGAGCGGGTCCACCGCCGGGCACTGCGGGCGGCACGCGCGGGGCGTGAGCCGAGCACCAACGGGCGGGGACCGATCACCGGGACAGCCGGCAACGTCGGTTCAGGCGCGGTCGTTTCGATCAGCAGCGGCTTCGGCAGCGCTCGGGACGGCGGGGCCGCGGACGGGAGCCAGGGTAAGCCGGCGGGTGCGGCCGACTCGGTGGCTCTGGCAGCGCGGCGGTCTGCCCCCGCGCCCAGGCCACCGCGGCGGCCGAGGCCACCCGGGCGGCGTGCGGTGCGGGCGCGTCCCAGCGCGTTGCGCTGCGAGGACGAGATCCGGTTGAGCGTCGCCCGGCCGATGACCGTGAGCGGGCCGGTGGCCACGACCACGGCGGTTCCCGCGCCGTAGACGATGCGGCTGCCGGCGTGCACCATCGAGCGACGGTCGGCGACCGGGGTCCAGCCGCTGCCCACGGGAGCGACGCAGCGCGAGGAGGCGAGTTCCCCGCCGGTCAGCGGCTCCTCGTCGACCCGCAGTTCGACGACGTCGAGCAGACGCGCGTCGGCGGGGATGAGGTCGCCCTGGGCGAGCAGGACGATGTCGCCGGGCACCAGGTCGACCGCGTGGACGGTCAGCACCCGGTCGGAGCGCAGGACGCGGGCCATGAACTGCTCACGGACCTCGGCGCTCGCCGTCTCGGCCTCGGGCCGACGGCTCAGCAGCGTGTCGACGAAGGCGCGCAGCCGGGGCCAGCGCTCCTGGCTCAGTGCCGGGGCCTCCTCCGTGCCGGGCTCGACGACGTTGGGACCGAGCGCGCCGCGCCGACGGGCCGCCTCCTCCATCGACAACCCGGTCAGCGGGTTGACGTCGAAGCGGCGGAGGACCTCCTCGTGGGGGTAGGCCCACGGGTGGACCGAGACCGGTCCGCGAGTTTCGGCGGGGGCCGGGCTCACAGTTGGGCGCATGGCCGTCTCCTGTCCAGACAATTCGGTTGGGCACCGGGTTGAGGCTGATCAACGACCCTGCGGCGGCTGACCTTAAGTTCGGCTTTGCGTTTCCTGTTTGGGAGGACGGCTCCCTGCGGGGGTTGGTTCAAAGCTCACGGGACTACGTTGACGATGTTTTGGAAGGGGCTGATGTGACTGGTGGGGTTCTGGGTACCCCGGCATGGCCGTCACCGCCGCGACCGGGCACGATAGGGGTGCGATGACGCTCACCGAACTGGTTCCCACCGAGGCCGACCCCGACGAGATCTTCGAGGCTTTCGCCGGGTGGGCGGAGAAACAGGGCCTCACGCTCTACCCGCACCAGGAAGAAGCGCTCATCGAGATCGTCTCGGGCGCGAACGTGATCCTGTCGACGCCCACCGGGTCCGGGAAGAGCATGGTGGCGACCGGGGCGCACTTCGCGGCGCTGGCCACCGGGCAGCGCACGTACTACACGGCGCCGATCAAGGCGCTGGTCTCGGAGAAGTTCTTCGCGCTCTGCGACGTGTTCGGCCCGGCCCAGGTCGGCATGCTGACCGGCGACGCGGCGGTGAACGCGGACGCCCCGATCATCTGCTGCACAGCCGAGATCCTGGCCAACATCGCGCTGCGCGACGGCGCCGCGGCCGACGTCGGCCAAGTCGTGATGGACGAGTTCCACTTCTACGCCGAGCCCGACCGCGGGTGGGCGTGGCAGGTGCCGCTGATCGAACTGCCTCGGGCGCAGTTCCTGCTGATGTCGGCGACGTTGGGCGACGTCACACGGTTCGTCGACGACCTCTCCCGGCGCACCGGGCGGACGACGGCGGTGGTGAGTTCCGCCGAGCGGCCGGTGCCGCTGTTCTACGAGTACGTGACGACGCCGCTTCACGAGACCCTGACAGAGCTGTTGGAAACCCGACAGGCGCCGATCTACGTGGTGCACTTCACCCAGGCGGCGGCGCTCGAGCGGGCGCAGGCGCTGATGAGCATCAACGTCAGCACCCGGGCGGAGAAGGACGCGATCGCGTCGGCGATCGGCAACTTCCGGTTCTCCACGGGCTTCGGCAAGACGCTGTCCAGGCTGGTGAGGCACGGCATCGGCGTGCACCACGCGGGGATGCTCCCGAAGTACCGGCGGTTGGTCGAGACGCTCGCGCAGGCCGGGTTGCTCAAGGTGATCTGCGGTACGGACACGCTGGGCGTCGGGATCAACGTGCCGATCCGGACCGTTTTGTTCACTGGCTTGTCTAAATACGACGGCGTTAAGGTCCGGCTGCTGAAGGCCCGCGAGTTCCACCAGATCGCCGGGCGGGCCGGCCGCGCGGGCTACGACACCGTCGGCACTGTCGTCGTGCAGGCGCCGGAGCACGTGGTCGAGAACGAGCGGGCGCTGGCCAAGGCCGGTGACGACCCGAAGAAGCGGCGCAAGGTCGTGAAGAAGAAGCCGCCGGAAGGTTCGGTCGGCTACGGCAAGCCGACGTACGAACGGCTGATCTCCGCCGACCCGGAGCCGCTGACGTCGTCGTTCACGGTGTCGCACGCGATGCTGCTCAACGTCATCGGTCGGCCGGGCGACGCGTTCGCCGCGATGCGGCACCTGCTCACCGACAACCACGAGGACGCCGCGGCGCAGCGCAAACACATCCGGCGGGCGATCGCGATCTACCGGGCGTTGCTGGCTGGTGGGGTGGTGGAGAAGCTTTCCGAACCCGACCCCGAGGGGCGGACCGTGCGGCTGACCATCGACCTGCAGTCCGACTTCGCGCTCAACCAGCCGCTGTCGCCGCTCGCGCTGGCCGCGATCGAGCTGCTCGACCGGGAGTCCCCGTCGTACGCGCTGGACGTGCTGTCGGTGATCGAGTCGACGTTGGACGATCCGCGTCAGGTGCTCTCGGCGCAGCAGTTCAAGGCGCGCGGTGAGGCCGTCGCGCAGATGAAGGCCGACGGGCTCGAGTACGACCAGCGAATGGACGCGCTGGAAGAGGTGACGTACCCCAAGCCGCTGGTGGAGCTGCTGTCGGCGGCGTACGAGACGTACCGGCGCGGACACCCGTGGGTGGCGGACTTCGAGCTGGCGCCGAAGTCGGTGGTGCGTGACATGTACGAGCGGGCGATGACGTTCACCGAGTACGTGTCGTTCTACTCGCTGGCGCGGTCGGAAGGGCTGGTGCTGCGGTACCTGGCCGACGCGTACCGGGCGATGCGCCAGACCGTGCCGGAGGAAGCGCGCACCGAGGACCTGTCGGACCTGATCGAGTGGCTCGGGGAGCTCGTGCGTCAGGTCGACTCGTCGCTGATCGACGAGTGGGAGCGGTTGACGTCGCCGCCTACCGACGACCTGGGGGACGTCGCGCCGATCGAAGCGGTGCCGGTGGCCGTGACGCGCAACACCCGGGCGTTCCGGGTGCTGGTGCGGAACGCGCTGTTCCGGCGGGTGGAGTTGGCCGCGCTGCGGAACTGGTGGGAGCTGGGAGAGCTGGACTCCGCTTCCGGGTGGGACGCCGAGGCGTGGGAGACGGCGCTCGCGCCGTACTTCGAGGAGTACACGTCGCTGGGTACCGGACCCGATGCGCGGGGGCCGGCGCTGCTGTCGATCTCGGAGGAGCCCGGGCTCTGGGTGGTGCGTCAGACGTTCGACGACCCGGCGGGGGATCGGGACTGGGGTATCTCGGCGACGGTGGATCTGTCGGCGTCGGACGAGGCCGGGGTGGCTGTGGTCGAGGTGACGTCCGTGGGGCCGCTCACCGCGGAATGAGGTATCCGTGCAGGTGGCGGAAGTTGGTCGCGTCGCCGATGCCGCGGCGGACGTCGTCGAGGTGCGTGTCGACCACGCGGGCGTTGGCCGGGTTGTAGACCCGGATCCGCTGGTCGGTTCGGCTGACGGCCAGGAGGTAGTGGGCCGGGTAGAAGTCGCCGACCAGTAGCGGCACCGGGTGGCCGGAGTCGAGGCCGGTTGCGATCGCCGCGCCGGCGGCGGCGATGTCGCGGTCGTCGGTGTCGTCCGCCCAGTGGACGGTGTAGCGCACGGCGAGGTGGGAGAGGCCTCTGCGGACGCCCCAGGGGGTCGTTCCCAGTACTTCCGGCCAGAGCCGGTTGGTCCAGCCGCGCAGGCTCTTCTGTTCGGCTACCAGGCGCCGTTCGTACGCCTCCGGCGACGTGGACGTCGGGTCGTCGGGGCGGTCGCCGGTGGTGAGGCGGAACGCGTAGATCGGATCGGCGAGGAGTCGGGCGGCCATCACGGTGGTGGTGCCGCACGTGGTCTGGTCGGTCTGGGCGAACCGGGCGCCGCGGTAGGTGACAGTGCCAGGGGTGGTGGGATCCAGGAGCGTGAGGTGGGTGCGGAGCCACTCCTCGGGGCGTCCGCGTAGCTTCTCGGCGAACGCGACGACCGCTGGGACGCTGTTGCCGGCGGCCAGCGCTTTGAGCAGGTAGTCGCGCTCGGCGTCGGAGGCCGCGTCGGCGAGGGCGGCGTCGAGCCGTGGGTCGTCGGCATCCGCGCCAACGGTCTCGCCGGCGGCGAGGGTGACGCGCCGGGAGGCACTGCCGGCCGGCTCCGCGTCGCCCGGGGTGGTAGTCCGGGCGGTGCCGAGGAGGCGGGTGGGGAGGGTTTGGAGGCGGCGGATCAGGGTGCCGACGTGGGCGGAGTCCGGGAGGGCCACGATCCGGCGGTACCCACGTGGGTGGCCGGGCTACCTCGCGGGTGGTGAGAGCGTGCCGCCGGTCGCGACACGGGCCGATCAGGGCAGCAGGCAAGCCGACCACGAACCACCGGCCCCGGAATCCGGAAGTCACAGCCGAACAATAAGGAACACCAGCCGCCGAACCCCCAGATCGCGACGGGTGTCGGCAACCCGTCCGGAGCCGATCCGGACACGGCACCGCGCTATACACTCCAGCGGCGGACGAACAGGCGACCGGACCGGAAGGGAAGCGCTGACCACGATGAGCGGCTGGTCGAGCGACCCCGGCGGCGCCACCCCGAGTGACGGACAGGGCGCTTCCACGCTCACCGAGCCCCAGATCGTCGAGGGGCGGTCGATCCGGTTACCCGTCGGCACCGGTCCAGGTGTCCGGGTGCTCCTGCGGGAGCGGATCTCGAAGAACACGGGCCAGGCCACGGTGTTCACCGCTGAGTTGCTCGACCCGTTACCCGAGGCGGGGGAGCCCGGTGACCCGGTCGCGGTCCGGGTCGTACTGGAGCGGCGCGGCCGCCCCGACGTCCTGCAGCGCATGCGCCGCGAGCAGCGCTACGCCACCGCGTTGCGTCACCCGTTCCTGCTGCCGGTGTTCGCGCAGGCGGAGATCAACGAGTTCCGGCGTGAGTTCGACGGCACGTGCCTCGCGTTGGTGCAGGTCATGCCGTTGTGCGGTGAGGACCTGGAGGATCAGGTCGTCAAGTCGAACCCGCCGCGGTTGACCGCTGATCAGATCCTGTTCGACCTGGTCGGTATCGCCGACGCACTGCACCACCTGCACACGCCGACCGGTCAGCGCGGTGTGCTGGTGCACCGCGACGTCAAGCCGGCGAACATCCTGCGGTGGGACCGGCGGAGCGTCCTCGGAGACCTCGGAACCCTCCGCGACCCGCAGACGGGCAACCCGACCGGTGGGGTCGGAACGATCCCGTACATGCCGCCCGACGAGGGCACGAGCCCGACGCCGGCGTGGGACATGTTCAGCTTCGGCGTGGTGCTCGCGGAGTTGCTCACGGCGCGCCGTCCGCACGACGTCGCGGAGAAGACGCCGTTGGCCTATCTGCAGGCGCACCTGCGGCACAGCTTGCGCCCCGATCTCGACGAGTTGATCGCGGCGGAGGTCGGGCCGGAGCGGGGCCGGGTGGTCGCGAGCCTGGTGCGGCGATGCACCGACCCCGAGGTGCGGAACCGGCCGACGGCGGCGGCCGCGCGGGACGAGCTCTTGCCGCTGCTGAGTTCGGACGAGCAGCTGCGGCTGCACGACCTGGTCGCGTTCGACACGGTCGAGGCGCTGGACGTGATCGCGATCAGCGCGTTGCGGATCTACGGTGACCAGCATCCGGCGACGCGGTCGGCGGCCGAACGGTTGGCGGCGACGCTGGTGGCGTCGGCCGCGGGGCTCATGGAGGAGGGGCGCCCCGGGCGGGCGAAGGATTACCTGGAGCGCGCGCGGCGCATTCAGGGCGCCCTCGCCGAGGGCGGCCCGACGCCGGTCGAGGCGTCCACCGACGCGCCCACCCGCCACCAGCACTGGACCCGCACCCGCTCCGGCCAGACCGCCATCGCAGCCCCCATCTCCGGCGCGGCCCCCGTCTCCGGAATCGCCCCGGTCTCGGGTTCAGCTCCCGCGTCGGGGTCGGCTCCCGTGTCCGGAGCGGCTCCCGTGTCCGGAGCGGCTCCCGTGTCCGGAGCGGCGCCGGTCTCGGGCTCGGCCCCGGTCGCGTACCCGGTGTCCGGCAGCCCGGTCTCCGGCTACCCGATGTCCGCGCGCCCCACTTCCGGCTATCCGGTATCCGGGCACCCGGTTTCGGGGCAGCCCGGGCCGGGTGGGACCGCTGTGTACGGAGCCCCGTACGGCTACCCACCCCCCGGCCCCCCGGCCCCGCCGACAAAGAAGAAGCGCACCGCCCCGCTCCTCGCGGGCCTGGCGGTGCTCGTGGTGCTCGCCGTCGTCGGCGCCGGCGTCTACTACCTGAGACCCACCGGCGACGACGACACCACCGCCGGAGCAACTCCCCGCGTCACCGCGACCCCCCTCGCCATCGGCCCCTCCCCGGCGATCCAGAACAAGTTCACCGGCCACACCCAGTGGATCAACGCGGTCGCGTTCAGCCCCGACGGCAAGCACCTCGCCTCCGGCAGTGGCGACAGCACCGTCCGCCTCTGGGACGTCGAGTTCCGCAGCCAGGTGGGCGAGCCGCTCAAGGGCCACACCGGCACCGTCTACCGGGTGGCGTTCAGCAGCAACAATCTGCTCGCCTCGGTCGGCGGCGACGGCGCGGTCCGGCTCTGGAACGCCGACACCGGCACGAAGGTCGGCGTCCTCACCGGGCACGCCGGCGACGCGTACGGCCTCGCGTTCTCTCCGGACGGCCGCACGATCGCCTCGTCCGGCGGCGACAAGACCGTCCGCCTCTGGGACGTCGCGTCCCAGAAGCAGATCGGCCAGCCGCTCACCGGCCACACCGACGAGGTCTACAGCGTCGCGTTCTCGCCGGACGGAAGGACGCTGGCCAGCAGCGGCGCCGACGACACGATCCGGCTCTGGGACCTCGCCACCCGCAAACAGATCGGCAGCCCGCTGAAGGCCACGCCCGGCGACATCGACTCGATCGCGTTCAGCCCCGACGGCAAGTACGTCGCGGGTGGCGGTTCCGACAAGGTCATCCGGATCTGGGACGTCGAGAAGCAGGCCGTGGACCGCGCGTTCCGCGGCCACACCGACAACATCTACGGCCTGGCGTTCAGCCCCGACGGCCGGACGCTGGCCACCGCGAGCATCGACGACACGACCCGCCTCTGGGACGTCGCGACCGGCAAGCAGCTCGGCCAGCCGCTGAAGGCCACCGGCGACGTCGACGCGGTGGCGTTCAGCCCGGACGGCCGGACGCTGGCCGACGGGGGAGACGAGAAGGTCGTCCGTCTCTGGGACCTCGACACCCGTCCCGTCCCCACCCCGAGCAACTGATGCCCCAGCCCACCGGCGGCACCTCCTGGCTGGAGGGCATCAGCGCCTTCCTCGTCCTGGCCTTCTTCGCGGCCACCTGGCTGCGCAGCCGAGGCCGGGCAGCCCGCCGCCGCAAAAACCGCCGCGACTAGCGGCTCCGTTCCGGCGCGCCACGGCGCGCCGGAACGGGACCGCTCAGCGCACCGCCGACAGACCCCACTCCGTGTTCGCCGACGTCGCCTGCGACCCTGCGAACCCCTCACCCGGGTTGAACACGTCCCGGCCGAAGTCGACGTCGTCGTCGTCCGCCGTGCCGCCGATCTGATCGGCTCCCACACCCCACAGGACCGCGAAGTTGCCGCCCTGGTCCATCAGGTCCGCGGTGTCGTCGAATGCCGCGGTGTGCCAGCTACCCAGGAAGTGCCCGATTTCGTGGGACACCGCGTTCCCGACCGCCTGCCCCACGAACCCGACCCGGTTGCTCGCGGGGGTCATGTACGCCAGCAACGACGGGTTCGACGTGTTCCGCGCCCCACCCGGATTCGACATGTCGTCGAGCAGCACGAGCGCCGACTCCTCGGTGTCGAAGTTCCCGGGGTCCACCGACTGCGAGATCCCGACCGTCGTGAGCCCGGCCTCGTCCGAGCTACCACCGATCACCACGCGGCTGACGTTCGGCTCACCCCACGGGTCGCGGTTGTCGCGGCTGTTGAGGATCCGGATCGCCACCCGGTCGCCGAAGTCGTGTTCGAGGTTCTCGCGCACCGACTTGATCACCGCGTCGATCGTGGCGTTCTCCTGGTCGCCGCGCAGGTTCCAGCGGCCCAGGAACGAGCGGAACGGCGACAGTGTCCGCACGCCGGTGCCGCCCCAGATCTTCGTGTTGACCTGCGCGCCGTCGAAGTCGAGGAAGATCGTCTGGACGGTGCTGGCACCGCGCTTCTCCGGCCCCGGCCGGTACACCTGCAGCGTCAGGTCGTAGCGTCCGGCGCCGCTGCTCACGGCGATCGTGTGCGTCCCGCTGGTGTCGGCGACGTGCGCGAGCACCGCGTTCCCGCCGCCCGGGAGCGGGGACGTCGGCGGGTAGATGCCCGACTGGTCCTGCCGCGAGGTGATCCGCAGGTGGTCCTCGGGGTCGCGCACCGACAGTTCGCGCGCCGCACCGCTCACTGCCGCGCCGAGCACGTCACCCGCGCGCAGGTCGACCTGGTAGAAGTCCACGTCGTCGGCGTCCAGGCCGAACGTGATCGAGTACGCGCCCTCGGAGCCGGTGCCCTTGCCGCTGGCGGAGTCGAACGGGTCCTCGGGAACCGGTGCGTCGTACGCCCCGACCGACACGAAGTACTCGCCGTCGGTCGGGATGTTGATCGCCAGGCGGCTGTCGAGCGTCTCGCCGTCGTCGTCGTTGAGCGCGATGGCCTTGCCGGCCTTGTTCCACAGCACGACGACCGAGTCCAGCTTCGGCTGCGTCGCGTCGTTGGTGTTCGGCGTATCGAGGTCGACCAGCAGCCGCTGACCGGCCTTGGCCGTGGTGATCTTGTAGAAGTCGAAGTCGCCCTTCTTGTCACCCTCGGAGCCGTGCGGTCCGTCGCCGATCTTGCCGGTGGTCGTCCGCCGCGTCTGCGAGCCGGGCAGCACGACGTTCGACGCCACCCGGATCGACCCGTTGTCCTCCTTCGGCGGGTCGAACTGTACGGCGGCCGGCCCGTCGGCAAGCGTCCCGACGACCCGCGCGGCCGGCGTCCGCCCGTCGGCCGACCCGAAGCGGGGCAGGTTCTCCGCCGTACCGATCTTGTCGTTGCCGCCGAGCGTCCGGGACGGTTCCTCCTCGTCGACGAACACCGGTTCGACATCCCGGGACGCCAGCCCGCGCGGGTCGGCCGCCCGCACCTTCGACGAAGCCACCGCGCGCTGGTGACCGTCCGTCGCGAGCTTCTTCCGCCAGTAGCCCCAGTCGACCTTGTTCGGCTCCGGCACCAACCCCAGGTACGGGTTCACGGCGTCCGCCTGTACTGCTTTCTTTTTGTCGACGTCCGGCAAGCCCAGCGCTCGGGCGGCGTCGAGTTCGACGGACCGGGAACCAGGGTCCGGGGCCGCCGCCGTCGGACCACCGAAGAGAAGGAGCCCGGCGACCGCACCCGCGGCGCCGAGAGCGGTCAGTATCGGACGATGTCTCATGTCCCGGTCCCCCCGTATCAGACGAAAAGAACATAACGCATTAATCATCTCTAAAACCGCTTACCCCAAGGCATCGGCGGTTGGAACACCAAACGGGTTGCGATTCCTCGGCGTATGACGGAGGGGTAATGTGACCCGCCACACTCGGATGGCAGACTGCTGCGGGACGGCCATCGATCTGTCCAGTGGAGACGCCGATGAACGATCGTCCGAATGCGGCCGGAATTTACGACTACATCCTGGGTGGCACCACGAACACGGCCACCGACCGGGAAGCTGCCGACCGAGCATTGAAGGCGTTACCGGAACTGGGGGAGTCGGCCTGGGCGAACCGCGGCTTCCTTCAGCGGGCGGTCGCGCGGATGGCCGACGAGTGGGGTGTGCGTCAGTTCCTCGACCTGGGCTCCGGATTACCGACTCAGCGCAGCACCCACGAGGTCCTCGCCGAGCACTGCCCGGACGGCCGCGTCGTCTACGTCGATCGGGATCCGTTCACGGTGGAGCAGAACGAGGTCCTGCTGCGCGACGTCGCCGGCGCCGCCACGCTTCGGGCCGACATCCGGGACGTCGACGAGGTGCTGTCCGCCGCACGCACGCGCGAGCTGATCGACCTGGAGCTCCCGGTCGGAATTCTGCTGGTCGCCGTCACCCAGTTCCTGCCCGACGAGGACGACCCGTGGGGCCTGGTGCGCCGCTACGTCGCCGCCGTCCCGTCCGGTTCGTACGTCGCGATCTCCGCGCCCACCGGTGACATGCAGTCCGACCGGGTCGTCGGCAACCTGCGGTCGGAGATGGCACGGGCGGGTGCCCGCGCCGTGTCACGGTCGCGGGAGGAATTCACCCGCTTCTTCGACGGTCTCGACGTCGTGCCGCCGTACCCGGGCGCCGATCCGGTGGTCGTCCACGTCGGTCAGTGGGGAGCCGAGGATCCCGAGGCCGCGGACGACGACGGCTCCCGGTGGTTCTACGCCGCCGTTGCACGGAAGCCATGAGGAGAGCGCTAACGTTGTTCCATGGCCCCGCCGCGGAAACCGACGCTGGATGACCTGCGTATCGACGTCGATACGCAGAGTTGGCAGCGTTCGGGCGTCGGGCCCGGGGCGATCGAGATCGCCTTCGTCGATGCGCTCGACGAGCGTTGGGTGTTGATGCGGGTCGCCGGTGACCCCGACGGTCGAGTGCTGGTCTACAGCCGGTTCGAGTGGGAGTGCTTCGTCGACGGCGTCCGCAAGGGCGAGTTCGACGACGCCGTCTGATGCACACCTCGTACGGCGCGACCGTCGCGAAAAGACGGTTGGCCCGCCGGCTGGTCGAGCTGCGGTTGGCGAACGGTTACACGGCCAACCAGGTGTGCGACAAGCTGAACTGGGGCCGGGGCAAGGTCGGGCGGTTCGAAGCCAACGTCTGGAAGCGTCCGGAGATGAGCGACGTCCGCGACCTGCTGCGGATCTACGGCGTCCCGGACGACGAACGCGAAGAACTCGAGTCGCTCGCGATGCGCGCCCGGGGTCGTGCCTGGTGGCGTGAGTACGGCGACGTCTTCGAGGAGGGCGAGTACGCCGGTTTCGAGTCCGACGCCGCACGGATCTCGCTGTACATGCCGCTGATCCTGCCGGGTCTGCTGCAGACGTCCGCCTACACCGAAGCGCACATGAACGTCGGTACGAAGACCGAACAGTGGCGTGCCCGTGCACTGGAAGCGCGTCAGCGACGCCAGGGTGTGCTCGACGAGCCAGACGTGGAGCTGGTCGCGGTGCTCACCGAGGCCTCGCTGCTCTACCACTGGGGAACCCCGGAGGAGCGGCGCGCGCAGATCGCTCACCTCGTCGCGATGAGCCTGCGCCAGAACGTCGAAATCCGGCTGTTGCGGTTTTCCGACGGCCCGCACCCGGGCATGAGCAGCCTGATCAGCATTTTTGACTTCCCGGGCGACGAGCCCGGCATCGTGTTCCTGGAGAACGACGCCGCGGTGCAGCAGTTCGACTCCCGCGCCGAGGTCGAGACCTACAAGCGGATCTTCGCCGACATCCGTGATGCCGCGCTGGAGCCAATGGCCACCACTGTGGCCTTGAAGCAGCTCGCGGACACGCTGCCCTGACTCAGCGGCGCGCTACCCCGCCGAGCAGCGGGAGCGCGGACGAGTCACGATGCGACGCCCGCCAGTCGCTGACGGGTACGATGCCCGGCTCGACGAGTTCCAGGTCGCTGACTGCGGCGTGCAGCGTTTCGGCCGAGCGCGGCACCAGCGGCGTCAGCGTGCAGTCGTAGACCAGGCGGGTGATCCGCTGGGTCTCGGTCGGCGCCTCGACCGCCTCCACGTGGGAGAACGCGAACAGGCTGCCGGGTGCCGCCGCGCGGCACAGCGGACCGAGGACCCGGCCCAGCTCGCCGGGCACGAAGTGCAGCACCGCGAGGCAGAGGATCGCGACCGGCCGGTCGAAGTCGATCAGCCGCTTGGTGACCGGGTGTTCGAGCACGCCGACCACGTCACGCAGATCGGCGTGGATGGCCCCGACCCGCCCGGACACCCCCGTGGCCCGGGCGGTCGAGCCGACCTGGGCGGTGACACCCGGGTCGATGTCCACCGCGACGACCCGGCTCGTGGCGTCGCACTCGGACGCCACCTCCGGTACCCCGCCGGGGGACGTGAAGCCGGAACCGAGGTCGAGGAACTGGGTGACACCGTCCTGGACGGCGTGTTCGACGACCCTCCGCAGGAAAGCGCGGTTCTCCCTGGCCGCAAGGGCGACCTCGGGTACCGCGTCGAGCAGCGCGTCCGCTGCCTCCCGGTCGGCCGCCAGATGGTTGCGGCCGCCGAGGTAGTAGTCGTACATCCGCGCAGCACTGGGCCGGAAGCTGTCGACCTCCACCGGCGTGCGGGGCCGAGGTTCACGGAGCAGGGAATTAGGCATGATGGTCCGCCCCCTTCGACACGCGCTTCCGGATCTGTGAAACACAGATTATGAAGGTGCGGCGAGCCCGGCAACTCTCTCGTGCATATTGGCGCGATTCTCTGGTACTACGCGTTTCTTGCACCGATCGGTGTCAATGAGAAGAGTCCGGAAATACAGCACGGTGACACCTGGGTCAGGTGTCACCGTGCAAAGGAAGGCGGCTCAGAGGTCGTAACGACCGGCCTTCACATCGCTCAGAAAAGCGGCGAAGGCCTCGCGCGGGACAACGTGCGCGCCGTCGTCGGGCCGCACGCTGTCACGCACGGCGGTCACGACCGGAAAGTTGGCGGCGACCTCCACGCAGCCAGTGTTCGCGCCGGTACTTCTCGTGGCTTTGCGCCACTGCGCGTGGGACAGGTCGGTCGGGGAATCGTTCATGATCGTCACCGGGCCCTCCGTCTTGACAGATAGCGCGCTCCAGCCTACGCCGCTTCAAACTGTGATTCACAAGCTTGACTACGTAAACTGCGTTTACCTGATTCGCGTTCGAAATCCGGCAAAGAAGCAGATCAAAGGCGTTACGGGCTATCTTCGGGGTAACCAGAACGTATGCACGGGGACGACATCCAAGCCCTGGCCGGTCCGCTGCGCGACGCGCACGATCTCGATCCGTTGCTCGATCGGGTGGGTGACGCGCGCGTCGTGATGCTCGGCGAAGCGAGCCACGGCACGCACGACTTCTACTGCTGGCGAGCGGACCTCACCCGACGGCTGATCGAGGAACGCGGCTTCTCGTTCGTCGCGGTGGAAGGCGACTGGCCGGACTGCGACCGGGTCGACCGCGCGGTCCGGGGTAGCGCGAGCCCACGCGAGGCGCTGGCCGCGTTCGAGCGGTGGCCGACGTGGATGTGGGCCAACGAGGAAGTCAGCGACTTCGTGACGTGGCTGCAGTCGGCGAACCTCGCCCGGTCGCAGCCGGTCGGGTTCCACGGGCTGGACGTGTACTCCCTCTGGGAGTCCCTCGACGAGATCTGCACCTATCTCCGGGAGCACGACCCGGAGAACCTGCCGGCGGTGCTTGCCGCAGTGGGCTGTCTCGCACCGTACGGGCAGAACCCGCAGCAGTACGCGTGGGCCACCGTCATGGGGTCCACGTGCGCTCCGCCGCTGGTCGAGCTGCTCACCACGCTGCGGTACCGCACCACCGACCTCGGCATCCTGCAGAACGCCGAGGCCGCGGTCGGTGCGGAGAACTACTACCGCGAGATGGTGAGCAACGGTCCGGAGTCGTGGAACGTGCGCGACGTCCACATGGTCAACACCCTCGACCGCCTGCTGCGTCACTACGGGCCGGAATCGAAGGCCGTGGTCTGGGCCCACAACACCCACATCGGCGACGCCCGCGCCACCGACATGGCCGACGTCGGCATGGTGAACCTCGGCCAGCTGGGGCGGGAGCGGTGGGGCAGCGACGAGGTCGTGCTGGTGGGCTTCGGCAGCCACCGCGGCGAGGTGCTCGCGGGTCCCGCCTGGGGTGATCCGGTCGACGTGATGCCGGTGCCGCCGGCGCGGGCCGGTTCGCTGGAGGCGATCCTCGACGCGTCGGTGCCGGAACCGGCGCTCTTCGTGTTCCCGTCGGGTGACCAGCCCCGCTGGCTCACCGACACCCTCGCGCACCGCGCGATCGGCGTCGTCTACCAGCCCTCCCGCGAGGCGTACGGCAACTACGTGCCCACCCGGCTGGGCGAGCGCTACGACGCCTTCGTCTGGCTGCCGGACACGACCGCGCTCGCGCCGATGCACGCCGTCGCGGTCGGCGGAGAGCTGGAGACGTACCCCGTCGGCGTATGACTCAGGCCGCGCTTCAAAGGCCAGCAGCCCGCCGGGGCCGCGCCCCAGACGACGACCGGCGGCGTTGTCGGCACGTCCGGATACAAAAGCGGTATCCGGACGCACCTCCGCCTTGCCGGATCGCCGCCTGGGACACGCCCCCGGCGGCCTGAACCTTTGAAACACGGCCTAGCCTTGCCCCGGTGAGCGCCACTCTGGTCGTCAAGGGTCTGTCCGCCGGGCACGGTGACCGCACGCTGTTCTCCGGTCTCGACCTGGTCGTCGCTCCCGGCGACATCATCGGCGTCGTGGGCGCCAACGGTGCCGGCAAGTCCACGTTGCTGCGCCTGCTCGCCGGGCTCGACACCCCCCAGCAGGGCACGGTCCGCCGCACGCCGGCCACCGCGACCGTCGGCTACCTCCCGCAGGAGTCCGAGCGACGTCCGGGGGAGAGCGTCCGGGACTTCCTCGGCCGCCGCACCGGCGTCACCGAGGCCCAGCGGGAGCTCGACGAGGCCACCGAGGCGCTCAGCGAAAGCAAGCCGGGCGCCGACGACGCCTACTCCGACGCGTTCGACCGCTGGCTCGCGCTCGGCGGCGCGGACCTCGCCGAACGCGCCGACACCGTCGCCGACGACCTCGGGCTCTCGATCGACCTCGACGCGCCGATGACCGGTCTCTCCGGTGGCCAGGCCGCCCGCGCGGCGCTGGCGTCGCTGCTGCTCAGCCGCTACGACGTCGTCCTGCTCGACGAGCCGACCAACGACCTGGACCTCGACGGGCTGGACCGGCTCGAACGGTTCGTCGGCGAACTGCGTACCGGCACCGTGCTCGTCAGCCACGACCGCGAGTTCCTGGCCCGCACCGTCACGTCGGTCGTGGAACTCGACCTGGCGCAGCAGCAGATCAACACGTACGGCGGTGGGTACAACGCCTACCTCGAGGAGCGCGAGACCGCCCGCCGGCACGCCCGCGAGGCCTACGACGAGTACGCCGACACCCGTTCCGGGCTGATGGACCGGGCCCGCACGCAGCGCTCCTGGATGGAGAAGGGCGTCAAGAACGCCCGCCGCAAGGCGCCCGACAACGACAAGATCGGCCGCAAGTTCCGCACCGAGGCCACCGAGAAGCAGGCGGCCAAGGCCCGGCAGACCGAGCGGCTGATCGAGCGGCTCGACGTCGTCGAGGAGCCCCGCAAGGAGTGGGAGCTGCGGATGACGATCGCCGCCGCGCCCCGCTCCGGTGCGGTGGTCGCCACGCTGCGCGGTGTCGTCGTGCGCCGGGGCGACTTCACGCTGGGCCCGGTCGACGTGCAGCTCGACTGGGCCGACCGGGCGGTGCTCACCGGCGCCAACGGCTCGGGGAAGAGCACGCTGCTGGGCGTCCTCCTGGGAAAGATCGACCCCGACGAAGGGTCGGCAGCCCTCGGGCCGGGAGTGGTCGTCGGGGAGGTCGACCAGGCGCGTGGGCTGTTCGCGGGGGAGGAGACCGTCCTCGGCGTGTTCGGCCGGCTGCTCCCGGATCTGAACCCCGGCGAGGTCAGGACCCTGCTCGCGAAGTTCGGGCTCAAGGCCGACCACGTCCACCGCGCGGCCGGGAGCATGTCACCGGGGGAGCGCACCCGGGCGGGGCTCGCGCTGCTGCAGGCCAGGGGCGTCAACCTGCTCGTGCTCGACGAGCCGACCAACCACCTCGACCTGCCGGCGATCGAGCAGCTCGAGTCGGCGCTGGAGAACTATCCGGGCACCCTGCTGCTCGTCACACACGACCGCCGCATGCTGGAAGCAGTCAGCACGAACCGGCGCTTCCACGCCTCCGAAGGCCGTATCGAAGAGCGCTAGTTCTCCGAGAGGTCCTTGAGCGGCAACGCCGAGAGGATACTCGGCGGCGCGTTCCACTTCTGCAGCGTCGACCCGTCACACGTCGCCACGATGATCTTGGAGATCGACTGGCCGACGCCGTAGAGGTCCGGGTTGGACGCAGTGGGATCGGTGGGGCTCAGGCAGTACCCGGACTTGTCGACGATCGTGTAGCTCGTCATGTATTTGCCGGTGTTGCGGAGCATCTTCCACGTCATGTTCTCCGGCAGCGCGGTCGGGTCGCAGGTCGCGATCACCACGTACTGGCCGCGGGCGGTGGAGCGTGGACTCTTGAGGCAGTAGACGCCGCTCTTGTTCGTCGTGATCGCACCTGTCGTGCCGTCCTCGCTGTCGACCAGCGCGGGCGTCGTCCACTTCTGGTTCCACGTGACGTTGGCCGGGTTGGGCGCCTGCTTGCACTGCCAGGCGATCAGATAGGTCGCGCTGACGTTCTGGCTGGTCACGTCCAGACAACGGCCGAACTGCTTGAAGTTGACGAGCTGGTTGGCGGTCTCGCCGGCCGCGCCGGCACCGGTCGTCTGCTCCGGGAAGAAGTTCTGCACGTTGTTGGTGCCCGACCGGCACTTGCTGCCGGTCGTGTTCGCGAGCACCAGAAAGCTTCCGGCGACGTTCGGGCTCTGGACGTTGAAGCAGAAGCCGTTGAGCGACGAACCGTTCGACGTGCCCTCGAAGTTCGCGCTGTCGTTGTAGCTCCATTGCTGCTGCGGCAACGTCGTGACAGCGCACGGCTGGAGGTACACGATCTTGCCGAGGGCCTGCGGTGTTCCGGCGTCCAGGCACATGCCCAGCGGCATCGTCGGCGTGATCGACGAGACCAGGGTCAGCGTCAGGTTCCGGTTGTACGCCCAGGTCTGGGCGACGCTGCCCGCGCTGCACACCTCCATCGTCACCGCGGTGCCGGCGATCGGGGAGCCCGAGCCCGCGTCGATGCAGAGGTCGGTCGTGCTCGCGGTCTTGTAGATGTGGATCAGGCCGCCGGAGATGTTCCGGTCGTTGGTCTTGAACGTGTAGGTGCCCTGGAGCACGCGGGTGGTCGGCCGGCTCGACGCGTTCGGGGTGTACGTGCCGGTCGAACGCAGCAGCGCGTACCGGGGGGTGCTCAGCACACCGGCGCCGGAGAGGCAGCGAATCGTGTACAGGTCGAGCCACGCGAGCGACCGGTTCTGCGGATCGACCTGGTAGTAGTCGATCTCCACCTTGTACGACGCCTTCGCCGCGGCGGTGACCGCGGCCACGGTTCCGGACAGGTCGATGCACGGCAGCGCGGTCAGCAGACCGTTGCCGAGCTCGTCGGCCGAGGCGCGGATGTGCGCGAGCGCCACGTCCAGGCCGGTCTGGGCGGCGTTGAGCGCGGCGACCCGGCCGATCTGGGCGCGGGTGTTCGTGTTCTGCCCGACGACGGTGTTGACCAGCAACGTCGAGAGCAGGATGCCCACCATCGACACGAGCAGCGCGATCGGGAGGGACCCGCGGTCGTCCTTCGTCACGGAACCGACCGCCCTTCGACGCACGTCGTCGTACTCGCCGTGCTCGCCGATGTATTCAGCGACGTGTTCAGCGCGGTGAACGTCCCGTTGTACTGCCGGGTGAGCGGCGCGGCGGCGCCGCCGAACGTCGCGCTCAGTGAAATCTCGAGCCGCTGAAAGTTGAACTTGTCGGTGGCGTCGTGGAACGTGAACGGCGTGGTGGCGGTGACACCGCCGGCCAGCTGCGTCCACGGGGTCGGCGCGATCGCGCCGGTCGTCTGCTTCCACGTCCGCTGCTGCAGCTGGCCGGTCGACGGCCGCAGGCGCAGCTGGGTACAGACCGGCGAACCGGTGTACGTGGTGACGTACTCGACGACCGGGTCGCCGTTGAGCGTGCCGGGTGCACTGACCCCCGACGCGTAGCGGATCTGGCGGTCCAGGCGGTTGAACGCGACGCCGAGCTGCTGCTGGGCGTCGGCGATGGCCTGGGCGCGGTTCGCCGACGAGTAGAGCGAGAGGATGCTCGTCGTCGTCGCGCCCATGAAGATCGCGGTGATCACCATCGTGACGACGGCCTCCGCGAGCGTGTAGCCGGAATCGTCGTGCCTCATGTCACCGTCCAGACGAACATCCAGCGGGAGAGCGTGCCCGCGCCGTCCTTGGCCGTGATCGCCACGATGTACTGCCCGGCGGTGGTGGGTGCCCCGGTGATCACACCGGTGCCGGTGTTGATCGAGGTCCCGAGCGGAAGGTTGGCCGCCGACCAGGTCTTCGTGCCGGTTCCCCCAGCGGTCGCCGGGGTGATCGTGACGCTCGTGTTCCTCGCCGTGCTCCGCTCGGTGCTCGCCGCGGTGATCCGGAAGCCGGTGGAGGTGGTCACCGTGACCACCAGCGGCGCGGAGTCGGTGTTGTTGGCTTTGTCGGTGACCCGGACCGTCGTGTAGAAGCGCCCGGAGACCGCGAGCTTGCCGTTGAACCGGCCGGTCGACTGCGTCAGCGTGACCCCGTCGGGCAGGTTGTCGACGCTCCACAGATACGGCGCCAACCCGCCGGTCGCCTCGCCGACGACGTCGAACGTCGTGTTCAGACCGCCGGACTGGTCGCTGCGCGGCCACTTGATGTACGGACCGGCCGCCCAGATGAACTGGGCGCTCACCGACTTACCCGCAGCGTCGGTGACCGTCACCTTCACCAGGCACTCGCAGGAGAGCGTCGGTTTGCCGGTGATCACGCCGGTCGCGGTGTTGAGCGTCAGCCCCGGCGGCAGGCCGGGCGTCTGCCAGGTCTGCAGGCCGGTGGGCACGTCGGTCGCCTTGTACGTGTACGGCGCGACACCACCGGACGCCTGGATCTGCAGCGGCGTCGCCTGCTTGCCGACCAGCGTCGCCTGCGTCGTCGGGGTGAGCAGGCTCAGGGCCGGCGTGACCGTCCAGGTGAACGACTCGGCGTCGGTTTTGGTGAACGCGTCGGTGAGGCTGACCGTCACCGCGCTGGTTCCCACGGTGGTGGGGGTGCCGGAGACGACGCCGGTGACCGCGTCGATCGAGAGCCCGGCGGGCAGGTTCGCCGCCGTCCAGGAGAACGGCGACGTGCCGCCGACCAGCACCGGCGTGAACGTGAGCGCGGTGCCCGCGACGCTGGAGATCGGTGCTTGCGGTGCGATCGTCGGCAGCGCGGCCACGATCCAGCTGAACGCCGCCGAGCCGATCAGGCCGAAGCCGTCGGTGGCGGTGACCACGACCGCGTACGTGCCGGGCAGCGTCGGGGTGCCGGTGATGGTGCCGGTGGAGTCCATCGCCAGGCCCGGCGGGAGGCCGGCGGCCATCCAGGTCAGCGGCGCGGCTCCACCGGTCGCGGTCACCAGCAACGACACCGGAACGGTCAGCTCACCGTTCTGCCGGCCCGGGTTGACGACGCGCGGCGGCTGCGCGGTCTCGTTCGCGTTGAACAGCGGATCGGCCGACGCGGTGCTGACCAGCGTCGCCGCGATCTGGGAGCAGCCACCGGTCGGGCACCCGGTGCCGGACCAGGTGACGAGCGTGACGACCCGGTAGAACGGGATGCCGAGCGTGAGCTTGACGGGCGAGCAGTCGCCGCCCAGCAGCGGCTGCCAGCACTGGCCGACGAACCAGCTGCGGGTGAACGTGACGTTGTTGAGCACCACCGTCGACGGCGCTGTCGGCAGGGGAGCGCTCGAACCGGCCGGGTACGCGGCCTTGTCGTCCCAGACCTGCTGCATCGAGGTGAGGTACGGCGAGACGGGGGAGTCCGACGTCACCGCCGACCACTGCCCCTGGACGCTGGCCTGGTCGCGGCCGGTCGTGATGGCCGAGCCCTGCATCGAGCGCACCCGCTCCAGGGCGTCGCTGACGAGCTGCACCGCCGTCTGGATGTTGCTCTGGACGTTGGTGGCCCGGACGGTATTGGTGAAGAACCCGGTGAGCGACGCCATGACGATGCCGATGAGCGTCATCGCGGTCATCAGCTCGATCAGGCTGAAGCCCGCCTCCGGGTCGAGGGCGCCGCGCGGGTTACGCATCATCCCGGAGGTGTCGCGCTGCTGCTCGTCAGGGTGGCGCCGGCGGCACCGGGGGCGATGAACGCCTGCATCCCGAGCGTCAGCAGCACCGAGCCGCGCAGCGACTTGCTGCTCTCGTTGGGGGCCGCGTTCGTGGTGCTCACCAGCACCGCCCGCGGCTGCACCCGCTGCAGCTGGTTGAGGAAACCCTCCAGTTTCGACGCCGAGCCGGTGGCCGTGATCGTGATCGGCATCCCGTAGATCGTCGAATCCGCGCCGACGACCTGGCTGGGCGCCCCCACGACCATGCCCTCGACCGAGACGCCGGCGCGAGTGCCGGAGGACTGGACGTTGCGGAGGAAGTCCGAGAGTGACGCGGTGGTCGGGAGCGCCGCCCGTGCCGCCTGGAACTTGCTGCGGTACTCGGCGAGGCTTTCGTTCTCGGACTTCACCTGCTCCAGCCGCGACCGGAGCGAGTCGGCCTGCGCCTGCGCTGCCGAGGTCTGTTCCTCCAGCTGCGCGGCCCGGTCGTTCTGCGGGCGGATCGCCAGGAACCACCCGACCACCAGCAGCAGGACGACGCCGATCGCACCGCCCGCGAGCCACAGCCGGGAGGCGCTGCCACGCAGAGCCACGGCGCCGAACAGTCCGCTCGATGCGCGTGAACTCAACTGGCTGAGTGCCATGCCCGCCTCCGGGATCAGTCGGTCGCGACTTCGTAGTGGTGGCTGAGCAGCGTCGGGCTCAGATCGGCGCGGAGCGTGAAGTCCGAGCCGTCTTCCTGGTCGGTGACGCCGGCCAGTAGGACGTTGCCGATCCCGGGGACCGCGCCGATCGTGTCGACGTACCCGGCGATCGCGGTCTTCGTCCTGCTGGTGCCGGTGATCGTCAGCGACCCGACCGGTGCGGCGCCGTCCTTGCTCGGGAGCCCCGACGCGGTGGTCACACTGCCGCTGCCCGTGCTGCCCTGCGTCGTCGGGTCGACCAGCGCCACGGAGACGTTGGTCAGGTCCAGGCCGGTCGGCGCGGCGGCGCGCAGTTTCGCGATCAGCGTCGCCCACTGGACGTCGGTCTTGAGCAGCGTCGCCAGTTGGCCGTTGATCTTCGTGGACTGGGTCTGGGTGCCGATCAGCTCGCTGTACTGGCGCTGCTGGGTGCGGAGCGTGATCGCCTCGGTCTCGGTCGACTCGAGCTTGTTCTCCTGGCGGCCGACCTGCCACGACGCGAGCGCGAACCAGGCCGCGAGCAGGACGACGACCGTGCCGAGCACGACGATCACGGCCAGCCGGATCCGGACGACCTGGCGGCGTTCGACGACCTCGGACGGCAGCAGGTCCGCGCGGAGCGAGAGCAGCCGCGCCGGTGGTCCGGCGGGGACGGTCTGCGTGATCACGGTGGCCATCAGGCGGCCCCCAGCGTCAGACCGATCGAGACGGTCGCGGCCAGCGGCAGGATGTCGGCCCCCTCGTGGCGGGACCGGCGGGGGCGCCGGAGCCGGATCAGCGGGTCGGCCTGCTCGACCTGCACGTCGAGCTGGCTCGCGAGAGTGTCGGTCAGGCCCGGCAGCTGGCCGCCGCCGCCGGCCAGCACGAGCCGCGCCACCTGGCTGTGGCGTCCGGACGTGTTGAGGTACGCGAACGAGCCGCGGATCTCGTTGAGCAGCGGGCGGATCGCCTCGCGCACGGTGTCGGCGACCTCGGGGCCGTTCTCCGACCAGAGCCCGACCTGGCACTTCAGCGCCTCGGCCTCCGGGAGCGGCACACCGAGCCGGTTCGCCAGCGCGGTGGTGATCTCGGCGCCACCGCGGGGGATCGTGCGGACGATCAGCGGCACACCGTCGGCGTGCACCACGACGGTCGTGATCTGGGTGCCGACGTCGACGATCGCCTCGACCTGGTCGTCGAGCCGGGCCGCGGCGCGCAGCAGTGCGAGCGAAGCCAGGTCGACCCGGGTGACAGTGAATCCGCCGCGTTCGACGGCGTCGACCGCCGCGAGGATCGGTTCCTTCGGCGCCGCCACCAGCAGCCCGCGGATGTTCTCGGCGCGGCCCGGGTCTTCCAAGGGAAGAAAGTCGAGCACGGACCGCTCCACCGGGAGCGGGAGCAGATCGCGCACCTGGAACGGCAGCGACGCGCGCAGGTCCTTCGGCGGCACGTTCGCCACCGACATCTCCCGCACTACGGCCTGCATGTTCGTGACGCCCAGCACGACCCGCTTGGTCTTGAACGGCGCCGAGACCTTGACCTGCCGGACCGCGGCCGTGACGGCTTTCGCGTCCTGGATGACGCCGCTCTGCACCGCGCCGGGGGGCAGCACGACCTCGGCGTAATTCAGCAGCATCGGACCGTCCTTGCCGCTGCCGGCCTCGACCGCCCGCACCGACGTCGAGCCGATGTCCAGCCCGATCACCGAGGTGGCCCCCATGACAGCTCCTTCAACCGGCCGGGTAGAGGATCGACGTGTACCAGTCCGCGACCGGAGCGGCGGCGAACACCGCCAGCAGGCCCCCGGCCAGCATCGACGGTCCGAACGGGATCGCGGTCTTGCCGGTGGCGCGCCGGGTGAGCAGGAGGGCGACGCCGACCGTCCCGCCGAGCAGGAAGCCGGTGAACGTGCCCACCCACACCGAGCTCCAGCCCAGCCAGCCCAGGTAGAGGCCGAGCAGGCCGGCGAGTTTCACGTCGCCGAAGCCCATGCCGCCGGTGAACGCCAGCACGTAGTACGCGCACCACAGCACCGACATCGCGATCACGGCCCGGACCGCGGACCGCGGGTCGCCGGTGCCCACCGCGGCGGCGAGCAGCAGCACCGCGCCGATCACGTACGACGGCAACACGATCCGGTCCGGCAGCCGCTTCAGGTCGAGGTCGATCAGGGCGAGCGGCACCGCGATCGCGGCCAGGTACAGGTACGCGGGCAGGGCCCACGTGACGCCGAACCGGGCCGTGATCGCGACGAACAGCGCCGCGGTCGCGAGCTCGACCAGCGGATACCGGACGCTGATCCGCGTCCGGCAGTCCGCGCACCGTCCACCGAGGACGAGCCAGCCGACCACCGGCACGTTGTGCCGGTGGCGGACGGGCTCGGCGCACGCGGGGCAGTGCGACCGCGGCCGGAGCAGCGACTCGTTCCGCGGGACGCGGTGCACCACCACGTTGAGGAACGAACCGACGGCCAGCCCGAGCATCGCTGCCAGGACCAGGACCATCGTCGACTCAGGCGCCGGTGGATGCGCAGTCGGCGATCGTGGCCTTCGACGATTTCGCCACCGACTTGCTGGTCGCCGAGTTGTAGAAGTAGACGGTCTTGCCGTCGGAGTTCATCCCGCAGATGACGTAGCTCGTCGAGTTGTTCTTGAATTGCAGCTGGTTGCCGGCCGACACCGTGATCACGCCGGGTGTTCCACCAGTGGCGAGCTTCAGGTCAACATTCTTGCCGTCGGTGCCGCCGCTGTCGGCGTCGGCCGGGTAGACGTTTCCGTTCGCGGTGTAGAACTGCTCGACCGCGCTGATCCCGCCCCGCACGTCGGACGATGCCGACGTGTTGGCCGCGCCCTTTTTGTAGTTCGAGTACAGCGGCACGGCGATCGCGATCAGGACGCCGATGATCACGACGACGACGAGAAGCTCGATGAGCGTGAAGCCGCGGTCGTCCTCCCGCCGGCTTCTGTCCTGAACCAACGGAGCGGTCATTCGGAAGTCCTCACTGGGCGCCTTGGATGTTTTGATAAATCGTGAACATCGGCAAATAGAGGCAGATGATCATTCCGCCGACGACGACGCCCATGACGAGCACCATGATCGGCTCGATGGACGCGGTCAGAGACTCGGCCGCGGTATCCACCTCGCGATCGTAGAAATCGGCGACTTTATCCAGCATCTGACTAATCTGACCGCTTTCTTCGCCGACCTCGATCATCTGGGCGACCATTCTGGGGAACACCGGATGGCGGCTCAATCGGGTCGACATCGGCTGCCCGTCGCGCACCGCGCTCTGCAGGTCGTCCATCGCGTTGCTGATCACCGCGCTGCCCGTGGTGGCACCGACGACGTTGAGCGCCTGCAGCACCGGAACACCGGCGCCGAGCAGCGTCCCGAGGTTGCGGGCGAAGCGGCTGATCGCGATCTTGGCGAACAGGCCGCCGAACACCGGCATGCGCATCTTCGCCTTGTCGAACCACAGCTGGAACGCGGGGCGTCGGTGCAGCTCCCGCCGGGTCACGATGGTGCCGACGACGATGACGGCCAGCGCCAACGGTCCGGCCCAGACGAGCGACTTGCTGATGTTGACGATGATCTGCGTCGGCAGCGGCAACTGGCCGCCCAGCTGCTGGAACATCCGCTCGAACACCGGGACGATGAAGATGAGGACCGCGGCGATCATCAGCGCCGCGAACAGCAGCACGACCACGGGATAGGTCAGCGCGCCCTTGATCTTGCCGCGCAGGTGGTCGTCCTTCTCCATGTTCGCGGCGATGCGCTCCAGTGCGGCGTCCAGGAAACCACCGGTCTCACCGGCTCGGACCATCGCGCACAGCAGCACCGGGAAGACCTTCGGGTGTCGTTCCATCGCCGCGGAGAGCGCGACCCCGCCCTCGACGTCGATCCGGACGTCGGCGATCGCGCGCTTCAGCGTCGACTTGACCGTTTGTTCTTCGAGGACGGCCAGCGACCGCAGCAGCGACATGCCCGAGGCGGTCATCGTCGCGAACTGGCGGGCGAAGACCGCCAGGTCGCGCTGCGAGGTGCGGCCGGAGAGGCCCGGTATCCGGATCTCGCTGTTGAGGCCGGTGCCGGCCGCGGAGACCGAGAGCGGCACGATGCCCTGCTGGCGCAGGATCTGGACCGCGGCGTTCGCGTTTGGCGCGTCGACCTTGCCCCGCGTGCGCTTCCCGTTGGGGTCGACGCTCTGGTAGGTGAACGACTTCGAGCCGGAGACGGCCCGGCCCGTCGAGTGCAGTCCGATGCCGGTATAGGTGGTCATCGGCGGCCCGCCAACCGCGCGTACTCCTCCACCGAGTGGCAGAGCGTGAGCCCGTGTTCGAAGGTGATCACCTGCTGCCGGACGCGTTCGGCCAGGTGCTGGTCGAACGAGAGCATCCCCTCACCGGCGCCGGCCTGCAGGAACGATGCGATCTGGTGGTTCTTGCCCTCGCGGATCAGGTTCCGGATCGCCGGGGTCAGCGACATGATCTCGGTGATGATGACCCGGCCCCGACCGTCGGACCGGGCGGCCAGCGCCTGGCTGACCACGCCCTGCAACGCGGTGGACAGCTGCGCGCGTACCTGCGGCTGCTGGTCGGACGGAAAGATGTCGATGATGCGGTCGATCGTCTGCGTCGCGCTCTGCGTGTGCAGCGTCGCGAGCACCAGGTGACCGGTCTCGGCCGCGGTCAGCGCGGTGGACGTCGTCTCCAGGTCGCGCAGCTCACCGACCAGGATGATGTCCGGGTCCTGCCGCAGCGCCGCCTTCAGCGCGTTCGAAAACGACTTCGTGTCGCCGCCGACCTCGCGCTGGTTCACCAGGCAGCGACGGTGGTGGTGCAGGAACTCGATCGGGTCTTCAATGGTCACGATGTGTGCCGCACGCGTCCGGTTCGCCAGATCGAGCAGCGCCGCGAGTGTCGTCGTCTTACCGGAACCGGTGGGGCCGGTGACCAGCACCAGACCGCGCGGCAGCCCCGCGAAGCGGGACACCGACTCCGGGACGCCGAGCTCCTCCAGCGGCCGGATCACGTGCGGGATCACCCGGAACGCGGCCGCACACGAACCACGCTGGGTGAACAGGTTGACCCGGAAACGCGAGACGCCCTCGACGCTGTACGCGAGGTCGACTTCGCGGACACGTTCGTAGGTCTCCCACTGGGTCGCGTCGGTGGCCGCGCGGGCGAGCGCCGCGGTGTCGGCCGGCGCGAGATCCTCGTAGTCGGGCAGCGGCGTCAGGGCACCGTTGATCCGTCCCATCGGGGGCGCGCCCACCGTGAGGTGCAGGTCGGAACCGCCGGTGCGCACCAGCGCGGCCAGCATCGCGTTGAGCGAGTCACGGTCCCGGTCAGCGGCGCTCGGCGCGTAGTCCCGCCGGAGCGTGTCCATGCCGCCCTGATCGACGTGTTTCCGGACGACCTGAGCGGATTCTCACACCGTGACTCGCAGCACCTCGGAGAGCGACGTCTGGCCGGCCGCGGCCTTGCTGAAACCGTCGACCCGCAGTTCACGCATGCCTTCCGCGGACGCGACCCGGTGGATCTCGCGGGCCGACGCGCGGTTGACGGTGAGGCGTTCGATCTCCTCGGTCACCGGCATGACCTCGTGCACCGCGATCCGGCTGCGGTATCCGGTACCGGCGCAGTTGCGGCACCCGATCGGCTTCCACATGATCTCGGGGGTACCGAGCTCGTCGTGGGGCCAGACCGCGGCGGTCAGCTCCTCCTCGGTCGGTTGGTACGTCTCCTTGCACCAGTCGCAGAGCCGGCGGGCGAGGCGCTGGGCGACCACGCAGTCCACCGAGCTCCCGACCAAGAAAGGCTCGATGCCCATTTCGACGAGACGAGTGACGGCGCTCGGGGCGTCGTTCGTGTGCAGGGTGGACAGCACGAGGTGACCGGTGAGGGCGGCCTCCACGGCCAGCTGGGCGGTCACCCGGTCCCGGATCTCACCGATCAGCACGACGTCGGGGTCGGAACGCAGGATCGCGGGCAGCACCGCGGCGAACGTCAGGCCCGCTTTCAGGTTGACCTGCACCTGGTTGACGCCCGGCAGGCGGTACTCGACCGGGTCCTCCACCGTGATGATGTTGATCGTCGGCTTGCTGATCTCGGCGAGCGTCGCGTAGAGCGTCGTCGACTTGCCGGAACCGGTGGGGCCGGTGACCAGCACCATGCCGTGGGGTTTGCGGAACGCGGTGCCGAACCGGGTCAGGTTGTTGTCGCTGAAGCCGACCGTCGCAAGGTCGAGTTCCATGCCGCCGCCGGTGTCGAGCACCCGGAGAACGACCTTTTCTCCCCAGACCGTGGGCAGCGTCGCCGTGCGCAGGTCGACCGCACGGTTGTTGATCTCGACCGTGATGCGGCCGTTCTGGGGCACCCGCTTTTCGGTGATGTCGACGCCGGACATGATCTTCAGGCGGGACACGAGCGCGGCCTGGACGTTCTGGGGCACGGTGTCGATCTCGTGCAGCACGCCGTCGATGCGGAAACGGATGCGCAGGTCGTTCTCGCTGGGCTCGAGGTGCAGGTCGGAGGCGCGGCTCTGGATCGCCTGCCCGATCATCGAGTTGACGTAGCGGACGATCGGCGCGTCCTGGTCACTCGTCGCCAGGCTCGAGACGCTGGCCGGTGTCGGCGCTTCCGTACGCAGGCTCTCGGCGACCTCGCCGAGGTCGGTCTCCTCGCGCTGCAGGCGGGAGATGATCTTGCGCAGCTCGGTGCGGGCCACCATGACCGGCTTGACCAGCATGCCGGTGGCGGCACGGACGTCGTCGAGCGCGACGATGTCGCTCGGGTCGGTGATGCCGACCGTGATCTCGTTGCCGTCGAGCGAGAGGCCCAGCACACGGTGCCGGACGACCAGGCCGATCGGGATCTTCGCCATCGCGACGGGGTCGATCGGGTAGCTGACCAGGTCGACGCTGTTCATCCCGTAGACGTCGGCGGCCGCGGCGGTCAGCTCGGTCTCGGTGACGACACCGTCGTTGATCAGGACGCCGCGGAGGGAGCGACCGGACCGTTCCGCCTCTTCCGCCGCTCGATCCAGTGCCGCGGGGTCGGCACCGCGCCCCTTCAGCGATTCGAGCAGGGGACGGAAGGTCTGGTACACGTACGCCTATCGACAGGCTGTCGCGTTTCCTGAGAGCTCGTTCAACAGTTCGAGGACTTCGGGGTGGATGCCGCCGAGGATCGACCGCTTGATCCACATCGCGAGCTGCAGCCGCTCCCGGCTGAGCGCCGGTTCGGTGTCGGCGTGCAGGCGGGCCAGGCCGTGCAGGCACACGGCGGCGTCGTACTGCAGTTCGTACCGCCGGTAGACGGTGAGCGCCCGCTGGTAGAGCGCGTTGGCCTCGGCGCGGGCGTCGCTCTCGGCGAGGATCTCGGCGAGCATCCTGGCGTCGGCCGCGATCCGGGGCGTGTCTTCTTTCGTGGTGCGCTCACGGAGCTTCAGCGCGGTGCGCGCGGCCCGCTCGGCCTCGTCGAGGTCTCCGTTGACGAGCGCGAGGACGGCCACGCCGTACTCCCGGTCGGCGTCGGCGATGTAGTGCTTACGTGTTCCCCACATGCTGATCATCGTGGGCGCGGCGGGACGGCGGTACCACGTAGAAATGCACACTCAGGCCTTCTGGAACTGGAGGCCTTTCTCGCCGACGACGAGGTTCAGCAGGCGATCCTCGATTTCCATCGCCACGGTGCCGGAGTTGAGCAGGGCCAGGACCTCTTTCTCGACGGCGTCGCGCGCGCCGCCGCAGGCCATCTTCGTGCTGACGATCTGGTCGAACTCGATGGTGTTCGCTGTGAGGACGGCCTGGCCGCTGATGCGGTTGCAGCCGGCGTTGCCGGTGACCCGCTCGCCGTCGAACTCGAGGTAGGCCTCGACGCCGGGGGTGATTCCGGTGGTGCCGCTGTCCTGGATGAGGCCGAGGAGGTTCCAGCGGACCCCGGTGATCTCGTCGGCGGAGATCGTGCTCGTGAGGCGGATCTCGGCGCTGTCGGTCGTCAGCGTGAGCTCGTCGTCGTTTTTGTCCCAGGTGGGCCCGGTCCCGAGGAACTGCGAGAGCCAGGAGTCCTGGTCCATCTTCGGTTGGGCGCAGCCCATGTCGGTGGTCATGACTTCGCCGAGTTCCAGGGTGCCGTTGGCGATCGTGAACGGAGCCTCGAGGCGGTTGCAGCCGGCGCGGACGAGCAGGTGTTTGCCGTCGGGACTGAACCAGAGGTGGATGCGGGTGCCGTCGACGAGCGGGCGGTCCTTGCCGTTCTCGGTGACCTTCGTCGATCGGAAGATTCTGTCCTCCTTCGTGGTCGTGGCGCTGCTTTCCTCGGTGCCGCAGGCGGCGAGCATCAGGGCGGTGACGACAACCAGCGCGAATCTGATCATGATCCTTGGACGCTCCGGAAGCGGCGATGGATCCCTCGGGTTTACCCCGACTTGTACCGTGGATGAATGGAGCAACTGCGGCTCGGCCCCGAATTCTTCTCCGATCCGCACGCCGACTACGCGACGCTCCGCGAGGAGCGCCCCACCTCCCGAGTGATCACTCCGATGGGGAGCGAGGTCTGGCTGGTCACCCGGTACGCCGACGTCCGCGCCGCGCTCGCCGACCCCGCGCTCCACAAGGACAACGCGGAGTTCCGCGCGCTGATGGAGGCCCGCTACGGACCGACCCGGCGCTCGCTCCAGGACGCGATCAACGAGCACATGCTCGCCGCCGACCCGCCCGACCACACGCGGCTGCGGAAACTGGTCGGGAAGGCGTTCACGGGCCGGGCGATCGCGGCGATGCGGCCGCGGATCGAGGAGATCGCGGCCGAACTGCTGGACGAGATGGAAGCCGGGCCCGACCGCGTCGACCTGCTCGACGCCTACGCGTTCCCGCTGCCGATCACGGTGATCTGCGAACTGCTCGGCGTCTCGATGAACGACCGGGACGACTTCCGGAAGTGGTCGAACACGCTGTTGCAGTCCGCAGACCTCGAAGGGCAGGCCGCGGCGGCGCGCTCGCTCGCGATCTATCTGACGTCGCTGGTGGACGAGCGGCGGGCGCACCCGACCGACGACATGCTCGGCGCGATCGTGGCGGCGTCGGTGGACAGCGACAAGCTGTCGCGCACCGAGGCGATCTCGATGGCGTTCCTGCTGCTGATCGCCGGGCACGAGACGACGGTGAATCTGATCGGGACGGGGACGTACGGGCTGTTGCAGAATCCCCTGCAGCTTTCCGCGCTGCGGGCCGATCCCTCGTTGGTGCCCGGTGCGGTGGAGGAGTTCTTGCGCTGGGACGGGCCGGTGCACCTGGCGACGGTGCGGTTCACGGCGTCGCCGACGGTGATCGGCGGGGTGTCGATCCCGGCGGGGGAGATCGTGCTCGTGTCGCTGACGTCGGCGAACCGGGATCCGTCGCGGTGGCCGGACGCCGATCGGCTCGACGTGCGACGTCAGCCCACCGGGCACCTGGCGTTCGGGCACGGCATCCACCACTGCCTCGGGGCGCCGCTGGCGCGCCTGGAGGGGGAGGTGGCGTTCCGGGGGCTGTTGTCGCGGTTCCCGGGGTTGGCGTTGGACACCGACCCGTCGCTGCTGACGTGGCGGCCGTCGAACCTCATCCGCGCGCTGGACCGCCTGCCGGTGCGCCTGCGCTGAGACTCAGCGGCGGCCGATGCGGCGGCTGATCTCCGCCGCCGTGGCGAGCACCTGCGGCGGCAAGTCCGGCACGGCCTCGTCGGCCGGGTACGTCACCGCGACCGCGGCCACGGGGTGGCCGGCGTGATCCCGCACCGCGGCCGCCACGGACGCGAACCCGGGCGTCACCTCGCCGTCCTCGGTGGCGTGACCGGTCTTCGTGACGGCGGTCAGCAGGCGCCGGAGCTCGGCGTAGTTCGTCGGGCCGAGTTCGTGACGCTTCACGAACGCGCTCGCATCGGGGAACAACGCCCGCACCGCCGCTTTCGGAAGCGCGGCGAGCATCGCCCGCCCACTCGCCGTGAGCTGTGCCGGCAACCGCACGCCGACGTCCGTGACCAGGGGCGGGCGACCCGGCGCGCGCTCCTCGATCACGTAGATCACCTCGCGGCCGTGGAGCACGGCCAGGTGCGCGCTCTGCCCGACCCGGTCGACGAGCGTCGCGAGCGGTACCCGCGCCAGCCGCTGGAGCGGCGCCTGCCGCGTGTAACCGCTGCCGAGCTCGTACGCGCTCACCCCGAGCGCGTACCGCCGCTCTTCCGGCAGGTGCACCACGAACCCGGCATCGATCAACGTCGCCAACAGGTGATAGGTCGTCGACCGCGGAAGCGCGAGGTCCCGGCTCAGAGCCGCCGCTGCTACGGGCCCCGCCTGCCGAGCGAAGTACCGCAGGATCGCGAGCACCTGCGCCGCCGCAGGCACCTGCGCCGCGCCAGCGCTGAGCGCCGCTGCCGCCGCCCCGCCGCGCCCAGCCTCCGGCCCCGGCCCCGCGGGCGGGGGCGGCGCGGGCGGAGGCGGGGCCGCGACGCGGGCCGGTCGGTGGGCTGAGGGCATGCGCGCAGCCTAGCGGGGTGTCTGGGATACCAGACGGCGGCGTCCGCGCGGCGCTGTCGTCCCGCTACCTGGGTGGTGTCCCATGGACGCATGGGTGACGCGGTACTGGTGGAAGCGGTTCTGTTGGGGGCACGGCCTCTCGACCCGGACGACGTGGTGGCGGTGGCCAGGGACGACGTCCCGGTGGCCCTCGCCCCCGAGGCGGAACAGGCGATCGAGGCGAGCAGTCGCGTGATCGAGGCGCTCGCCGGGGACGACACCCCGCACTACGGCGTCTCCACCGGCTTCGGCGCGCTCGCCACCAAACACATCCCGGTCGACCGCCGGGTAGCCCTCCAACACAGCCTGATTCGCTCGCACGCAGCGGGCTCCGGCCCTTCGGTGGAGCGCGAGGTCGTGCGCGCACTGATGCTGCTGCGCCTGGCGACCCTCGCCACCGGCCGCACCGGCGTCCGCCTCACCACCGCCCAGGCCTACGTGGGCATGCTGAACGCCGGCATCACGCCGATCGTCCACGAGTACGGCTCGCTGGGCTGCTCCGGCGACCTCGCCCCGCTCGCGCACTGCGCGCTCGCCCTCACCGGCGAGGGGGAGGTGGTCGACGCGCTCGGCAACCGACGCCCCGCCGCCGAGGCGCTCGACGACGCCGGGCTCACCCCGATCGCCCTCCGCGAAAAGGAGGGGCTGGCGCTGATCAACGGCACCGACGGCATGCTCGGCCAGCTGCTCCTGGCCGCCGCCGACCTCCGCCGCCTGCTGCGCACGGCGGACCTCAGCGCGGCGATGAGCGTCGAGGCGCTGCTCGGCACCGACGCGGTGTTCGCGGCTGACCTCCAGGCACTGCGCCCGCACCCGGGCCAGGCGGCGAGCGCGTCCAACCTGCGGGCGGTGCTCACGTCGTCCGGGGTGATGGCGAGCCACCGCGACCCGCACGCCTGCACGCGCGTGCAGGACGCGTACTCGCTGCGGTGTGCGCCGCAGGTGCACGGGGCCGCGCGGGACACGTTGACGCACGCGTCGGCGGTGGCGTCGCGGGAGCTGGCCAGCGCTGTCGACAACCCCGTGGTGACCGTCGACGGCCGGGTCGAGAGCAACGGGAACTTCCACGGCGCGCCGGTGGGGTACGTGCTCGACTTCCTCGCGATCGCGGTCGCGGATGTCGCGTCGATGGCCGAGCGACGTACCGACCGGATGCTCGACGTGTCGCGCAGCCACGGCCTGCCGCCGTTCCTGTCGCACGACGCCGGCGTCGACAGCGGGTACATGATCGCGCAGTACACGCAGGCCGCGGTGGTGTCGGAGCTCAAGCGGCTCGCCGCGCCGGCGAGCGTCGACTCGATTCCGTCGTCGGCGATGCAGGAGGACCACGTGTCGATGGGGTGGTCGGCCGCGCGCAAGCTCCGCCGCTCGATCGACGGCCTCACCCGCGTGATCGCGATCGAGCTCCTCACCGCCGCCCGGGCTCTGGACCTGCGCGCCCCGCTGACGCCCGCCCCCGCGACCGGGGCGGTGATCGCGGAACTCCGCGAATCAGCCCCACCCCCCGGCCCCGACCGCTACCTGGCCCCCGAAATCGAAGCGGCGGTCCAACTGGTCGCGACCGGCGCGGCGCTTCGCGCCGCCGAATCCGTCACCGGCGCCTTCGCCTGACCGTCCCGACCCGAGGCGTGAACGGTTCGGGGGGCTATGGGCCACCGAAGTGTTCACGCCTGAACGAAAGGAGCGCCTGATGGAGGGCGCACGACCCGTCCGCGCCGCGCGCGGCACCTCGCTCACTGCCGGAAGCTGGCAGACCGAAGCCCCGCTGCGCATGCTGATGAACAACCTCGACCCCGAGGTGGCCGAGCGCCCGGACGACCTCGTCGTCTACGGCGGCACCGGCCGCGCCGCCCGCAACTGGGCGAGCTTCGACGCGATGGTGCGCACGCTCACCACGCTCAAGGACGACGAGACGATGCTCGTCCAGTCCGGTAAGCCGGTCGGCGTCATGCGCACCCACGAGTGGGCACCGCGCGTCCTCCTCGCGAACTCCAACCTCGTCGGCGACTGGGCCACCTGGCTCGAGTTCCGCCGCCTCGAGCAGCTCGGCCTCACGATGTACGGCCAGATGACCGCTGGTTCCTGGATCTACATCGGCACCCAGGGCATCCTCCAGGGCACCTACGAGACCTTCGCCGCGGTAGCCGCGAAAAAGTTCGACGGCACGCTCGGCGGAACCCTCACCGTCACCGGCGGCTGCGGGGGAATGGGCGGCGCCCAGCCCCTCGCCGTGACGCTCAACGGCGGCGTCGCCCTCGTCATCGACGTCGACCCGGCCCGCCTGCACCGCCGCGTCGAGCAGCGCTACCTCGACGAGGTGGCCCCGGACCTCGACACGGCCATCGCGCGGGCCGAAGAGGCCAAGAAGGACCGCCGCGCGCTGAGCATCGGCGTCGAGGGCAACTGCGCCACCGTCCTCCCCGAGCTCCTCCGCCGCGGCGTCGCGGTCGACGTCGTCACCGACCAGACCAGCGCCCACGACCCCCTTTCCTACCTCCCCGAGGACATCGCGCTCGAGGATTGGCAGGCCCGGGCCGAGAAGGACCCCGTCGACTTCACCGCGCGGGCCCGTGCGTCGATGGCCAAGCACGTCGAGGCGATGGTCGGTTTCCTGGACGCCGGCGCCGAGGTGTTCGACTACGGCAACTCGATCCGCGACGAGGCCCGCCAGGGCGGCTACGACCGCGCGTTCGCGTTCCCGGGGTTCGTCCCGGCGTACATCCGCCCGCTGTTCAGTGAAGGCAAGGGCCCGTTCCGCTGGGCCGCGCTGAGCGGCGACCCCCGTGACATCCATGCCACGGACGAAGCGGTGCTCCGCCTGTTCCCCGACAACGACCACCTGCACCGCTGGATCCGCGCCGCGCAGGACAAGGTGGCGTTCCAGGGTCTGCCGGCCCGGATCTGCTGGCTCGGTTACGGCGAACGCGACAAGGCCGGCGTCCGCTTCAACGAGATGGTGGGCCGCGGGGAGATCTCGGCGCCGCTGGTGATCGGACGTGACCACCTGGACTGCGGCAGCGTGGCGTCGCCCTATCGGGAGACGGAGGCGATGGCCGACGGATCCGACGCGATCGCCGACTGGCCGTTGTTGAACGCGCTGGTCAACACCGCGTCGGGCGCGTCGTGGGTGTCGATCCACCACGGCGGGGGCGTCGGCATCGGACGGTCGATCCACGCCGGGCAGGTGACGGTCGCCGATGGCACCGCGCTGGCCGGTCAGAAAATCGAGCGGGTGCTCACGAACGACCCGGGCATGGGCGTGATCCGGCACGTCGACGCGGGGTACGACGATGCGACCGAGGTCGCCGCCGAGCGTGGGGTGCGGATCCCGATGCAGGAGAATGCGTGACTTCCTTCGAAGAGCTCTGGCGAGGGTTGCTGCCGGTGGGTCGGTCCGCCGACTCCGGTGGTTACCAGCGCTTTTCGTGGACGCCCAGCGACGCGTCGTGCCGGGAGTGGTTCGTGTCCGAGGCTCGTTCCGGGGGCCTCACCGTGGAGGCGGACCGGAACGGGAACCAGTGGGCGTGGTGGGGTGCGTCCGGTCCTGACGCGGTGGTGACCGGGTCGCACCTGGACTCCGTGCCCGACGGGGGAGCGTTCGACGGTCCGCTCGGGGTGGTGTCGTCGTTGGCGGCAGTTCGCCTGTTGAAGGCGCGGGGGTTCGTGCCGCGGCGGCCGCTCGCGGTGGTGAATTTCGTCGAGGAGGAGGGGGCGCGGTTCGGTATGCCGTGCCTGGGATCCCGGCTGATGAGCGGAGCCGTCTCTCCCGGGCACGCTCGGGAACTGCGGGATCCCTCCGGTGTCACGTGGGCGGCGGCGATGGATTCCGCCGGGCTGGACGCGTCGGGCATCGGGGCGGATCCTTCGCGCCTGGGGATGATCGGCACGTTCGTCGAGCTGCACGTCGAGCAGGGGCGGGGGCTGGTGGAGTCGGGGTCCGCGGTGGGGGTCGCGAGTGCGATCTGGCCGCACGGGCGCTGGCGGTTCGAGTTCGCCGGTGAGGCGAACCACGCCGGGACGACCCGGCTGGTCGACCGGCGGGACCCGATGCTGACGTTCGCCGCGACAGTGCTGGGGGCGCGCGAGCAGGCCGCGCTCGCCGGGGCGTTGGCGACGTTCGGGCGGGTGTCGGTGGAGCCGAACGGCACGAACGCGATCGCGTCGTTCGTGCGCGCGTGGCTCGATTCGCGGGCGCCGGACGCGTCGTCGCTGGCCACCGTGGTGGAGGCGGTGACGTCACTCGCCGCCGAGCGCGGGGATCGGGACGGGGTGAAGGTGACGGTCACCGCTGAGTCGACCACCCCGGTCGTCGAGTTCAACGCCTCCCTCCGCGACGAACTCGCCGCGCTGCTCGGCGCGGCGCCGATCCTGCCGACGGGGGCCGGGCACGACGCGGGGGTGCTGTCGGCGCACGTGCCGACCGCGATGCTGTTCGTGCGCAACCCGACGGGCGTCTCGCACGCGCCGGGCGAGTTCGCCACGACCGACGACTGCCTCGCCGGCGTCGAAGCCCTCGCCGACGTCCTCCAACACCTGGCCACCCGGTGACGCGAACCGACCCGGCCGAGCCCGACGCGGGGTGGCGCCCGGAGCAGGTCTACTGGGCGGAGTACGCGTGGTTGTCGAGCGGGGTAGCGGCGGGGGTGGTCGTCGAGGTCGCCGGGGGGCGGATCGTGGGCGTCACGCCCGGGGCCGAGCCGCCCCCCGGGGCCACCCGGCTGGCGGGACTCACGCTGCCGGGCCTGGCCAACGCGCACTCGCACGCCTTCCACCGCGGCCTGCGCGGCCGCACCCAGGCCGACCGCGGCACGTTCTGGACCTGGCGCGAGCAGATGTACGCGCTGGCCACGACACTCACTCCCGACAGCTACCACGCGCTGGCCCGCGCGGTGTACGCCGAGATGGCGCTCGCCGGCATCACGTGCGTCGGCGAGTTCCACTACGTCCACCACGCCCCCGGCGGCACCCCGTACGCCGACCCGAACGCGATGGGCGAGGCCCTGATCGCGGCCGCCGCCGACGCGGGTATCCGCATCACCCTGCTGGACACCTGCTACCTCTCCGGCGGCATCGGAAGCCCCCTGTCGGGCCCTCAACGACGCTTCGGCGACACCGCCGCTGACGGCTGGGCAACCCGAACCTCCGCGTTGGCCGCGCGCTATCCCGGCCCGCCGAACGATGCGGCGCCGGGCTCGCCGTCACGAGCCCCCCGCCCCAGCGTCGGCGGCAGCCACGTGCGGATCGGGGCGGCTCTGCACTCGGTGCGGGGCGTGCCGCGGGATCAGATCGCGCCGGTCGTGGAGTGGGCGGCGGCGCATGAAGCGCCGCTCCACGTCCACCTCTCCGAGCAACCCGCCGAAAACGAGGCCTGCCTCGCCGCGTACGGCGTCACCCCGACCCGGCTCCTCGCCGACTCCGGAGCTCTCGGCCCCCGCACGACAGCGGTACACGCCACCCACCTCACCCCCGACGACATCGCGCTGATCGGCGGCACCCGAACCGTCACCTGCGCGTGCCCCACCACCGAACGCGACCTCGCCGACGGCATCGGCCCCCTCCGCACCCTGTTCGAGGCCGGCTCCCCGCTCTCGCTCGGCAGCGACAGCCACGCCGTGATCGACCTCTTCGAGGAGGCCCGCGCAGTGGAACTCGACGAACGCCTCCGCACCCGCGAACGGGGCCACTGGGGCGCCCAGGAACTCCTCGCGACCGCGTTCGCGCACGACACCCTCGGCTGGCCCGACGCGGGCACCCTCCAGGTCGGAGCGCGCGCCGACCTCGTCACGCTCGCGACCGACACCGTCCGCACCGCCGGCTTCACACCCGGCACCGCTGCCGAAACCGCCGTCTTCGCCGCCGGAGCGGCTGACGTCCGCTCCGTCGTCGTCGACGGCGTCGAAAAAGTGCACAACGGCAAACACACCACTATCGACGCCGGTCAAGCCCTGACCGAAGCGCTGCGAGCCCTCACATGAGCAGCACCGTCATCCGGAACATCGGAACGCTGGTGACCCATGACCCCGAGCTCGGCACCCTCCACGACGCCGCCCTCGTGTTCGAACACGGCCGCGTCGTCTGGGTCGGCCCTTCGGACGAGGCCCCCGCCGCCGACACCGGAGTCGACGCCGGGACCCGGGCGGTGATCCCGGGCTTCGTCGACAGCCACAACCACCTCGTCTTCGCCGGCGACCGCTCCCAGGAGTTCGCCGCCCGCATGGCCGGCACCCCGTACGCCGCCGGCGGCATCCGCACCACTGTCGCCGCCACCCGCGCCGCGTCCGACGACGAACTGCGCCAACGGCTGCGAACCCTCGTCACCCAGGCCCGCCGCCAGGGCAGCACCACGCTCGAGATCAAGTCCGGCTACGGCCTGTCCGTCCACGACGAGGCCCGCTCCCTGCGCCTGGCGCGCGAAGTCACCGACGAGACCACCTACCTCGGCGCCCACGTCGTCGCCCCCGACACCGACCCCGCCGACTACCTGGCGCTGGTCACCGGCGAGATGCTCGAGGCGAGCGCCCCCCACGCGAAGTGGGTCGACGTCTTCTGCGAACGCGGCGCGTTCGACGGCGACGCCGCCCGCGCCGTGCTCGCGGCCGGCGTCAGGAGAGGGCTGGTCCCGCGCGTCCACGCCAACCAGCTGGGTCACGGCCCCGGCGTCCAGATCGCCGTCGAGTTCGACGCCGCCTCCGCCGACCACTGCACCCACCTGTCCGACGCCGACGTCGACGCGCTCGCCGGCTCGAACACCGTCGCCACGCTGCTGCCCGGCGTCGAGTTCTCGACCCGCTCGCCGTACCCCGACGCCCGGCGCCTGCTCGACGCGAACGTCACCGTCGCGGTGGCCACCGACTGCAACCCCGGTTCGTGCTTCACGTCGAGCATTCCGTTCTGCCTCGCGCTCGCCGTCCGCGAGATGCACCTGACGCCGGCGGAAGCGCTGTGGGCGGTGACCGTCGGTGGCGCCGCCGCACTGCGTCGCACGGACATCGGCCACCTGGGAATCGGTGCCCGGGCCGATGCGATTCTGCTGGATGCTCCGGATCCGGTCTATCTCGCCTATCGTCCGGGCGTCCCCTTGATCGCTGCAGTCTGGAAGGACGGCCTAAACCTGCATTAACCAGCACCGACTCGTGCGTGGCGTCCATACAGTGACGCTGTGGAGTCCAGGCGCGAGCGCAAGTTGGCCAATGTCCTCACGCTGATCGTGTGTGGGGTGCTGGCCGGTGTCGTGTTGGCGGCTGTCGCATTTCCGTTCGTCGGAGCTTCCGGCTGGACCGCGAAGTCCGCTGCGGACTCGTTCCGCGATCTGCCGACGGACATCCGCATCCCGCCCCTCCCGTCGACCTCGACGTTGCTGGCCAGCGACGGGAAGACCATCCTTGCCCAGTTCTTCGACGAGAACCGCAAAATCGTCGAGTTCGACGACGTGGCGCCGGTGATGCGCCAAGCCATTGTCGCCGCCGAGGACATTCGCTTTTACGAGCACAACGGAGTCGACGGCCGGGGAATCGTCCGTGCGCTCGTCCGGAACCAGACCGCCGGCGAGTTAGCCCAGGGCGCGTCCACGCTCACGCAGCAATATGTCCGATCGGTGTTGAAATACAGCGCCTCAAATCCGGCTGAATTGCGCGCCGCCACGGAGGACACCGCGGCGCGGAAACTGCGCGAGATCCGTTACGCGGTCGCGCTGGAAAAACAGCTCTCCAAGAATCAGATCCTGGCGAACTATTTGAACATCACGTACTTCGGCAATGGCGGCTTCGGCATCAATACGGCGTCGGCGCTGTACTTCAGCAAGGCGCCGTCGCAACTGACGCTGGCGGAAGCCGCGTTGATCGCCGGCCTGGCGCAGAACCCGACCCAGTACAACCCGGTCGGGAAGGACGAGGCGGGCACCCGGCCGGCGCTCGCGCGTCGCACGTACGTACTGCGTCAGATGGTGAAGATGCGTTACATCACCCAGGCGGAGGCCGACGCCGCGAACAAGACGCCGATCGGGTTGCGTCCGAAAGAGAACGTGCAGTCCTGCGAGTACAGCAAGGCGAGCTTCGGGTTCTTCTGCGGCTGGTTCCTCGACTGGTGGCAGGCCAACCCGACGTTCGGCAAGTCCACGACCGAGCGGCTGACCGCGCTGCGCCGGGGTGGGTACCGGATCGTCTCCTCGATCGACGTGAAGATGCAGGGTGCGGCCCAGAAGCAGGTCGACCGGGCGCTCAGCTCCCACAGCCGGTTCGCCACCGGTGTCGTGATGGTCCAGCCGGGGACCGGCCGGGTGCAGGCGATGTCGATCAACCGCAAGTACGGCGTGACGAAGAACCCCGGCGCGCGGACGTACCCCTACACGGAGAACCCGTTGCTCAGCGGCTCGACGATCTCTCCGGGGTACCAGGCCGGCTCGACGTTCAAGATGTTCACGATGCTGGCCGCGCTCCAGCAGGGCATCCCGCTGAGCCACACGCTCTACGCGCCGCGGCAGTTCGTGTCGCAGTACGTCGGGGGATGCCGGACCGGTCGTTACTACTGCCCGAAGAACGCGGACGGTCGGATGACCGGTGTGCACACGCTGTCGAGCGGGTTCGGCGAGTCGGCGAACACGTACTTCGTGCAGTTGCAGCAGGAAGTAACGGTGAAGGCAGCTGTCGAAGCCGCCCAGGCGGCGGGCGTGGTGTTCCGGGGCTCCAAGGACCAGAAGAACATCAAGTGGGCCCGGAGCAGCAACCAGGCGTGGGGGTCGTTCACGCTCGGCACGGCGCAGGTGACCCCGCTGGACATGGCGACCGCGTACGCGACGGTGGCCGCGCGGGGGAAGTACTGCAAGCCGACGCCGGTGCGGTCGATCACCGACCGGAGCGGCCGGTCGATGCTGCTGTCGAACACGTCATGCAAGCAGGCGTTCAGTCCGGCGGTGGCCGATGCGGCGAACGATGCCGCGCGGTGCCCGGTGGGGGACGGGTCGCAGTCGGGGATCTCGTGCACGCACCCCGGGGGTGGGCCTACGGCGGCGAGTGTCGGTGGGGCGATCGACCGGCCGGTTGCCGGGAAGACCGGCACGACCGACGACAACAACGCGGGGTGGTTCGTCGGATACACGCCTAATCTCGCGGCGGCGTCGTTCATCGCTAATCCGGACAAGTATTTCGACACGGTTCCGGACAGTCATCTGCCGGTGCAGATCGTGCGTAACACGTTCTCGAACGTGTTACGCATGCTGCCGGCCAAGCAGTTCGTGCCGGCGCCGAGACGCTTGTCGTGGGGCACGATGCTGCTGGTGCCCGACGTGAAGGGGGAGACCCCCGACGGGGCGATCTACCGGTTGCGCGCGGCCGGTTTCAACGTCTCGATCAACTACGAGGCCGAGGACTCCGACCAGCCCGCCGGCCGGGTCGCCGGCACCGACCCGCCGGGCGGCAGCTACGCCAGCAAGCGCAGCAGCATCCGCATCAACGTGAGCAACGGCAAGAAGTCCAAGCGCGATCCCCGCGTGGACGAGATTTGCACGAAGGACCCCAAGCTCCCCCTCTGCAAAATCAAACCGGGAGAGCCAGGCTTCCCGGCCGCCCCCAACCAGCCCTGACCGCTCCGAGCGGCCCCGTTCGCGCCTGCCAGAGCGCGCCGTAACGGGACCGCTTCGAGCGGTCCCCTGTGGGCGAGCCCTAGCCCGCCGGAAAGGGACCGCTCGAGCGGGCCCGCCGCGGCACACGACGAGGGCCGCCCGCGCGTCAACGCGGGCGGCCCTCGGGGCTAACGAACTACGCCAGGCCGGCGGAGGTGAGCCACTCCTTGGCCACCGTGTCCGCGTCCTTCTTGTCGGCGACGACCTCCTTCACCAGCTGAGCCAGCGTGGTGGTGTCGAGCTTGGCCGACACCGCGTTCAGCGCCGACTTCGTCTTGTCGTCGACGCCGGACTTGTACACCAGCGGCGTGACGTTCTGCGCACTGAACAGCCCCTTCGGGTCGTCCAGCACGACGAAGCCGTTCGCCGGCACCGCCGGGTCGGTGGTGAACAGGTTCGCGGCCTGCACGTCACCCTTCTTCAGCGCCGAGACCGTGATCGGGCCCGCCACGTCGAGCGACTTGAACTCCTTGAACTCGACGCCGTACTTGTCCTTCAGGCCGACGATGCCCTGGGCGCGCGTCTTGAACTCCGGCGGACCACCGATGACCAGGTCCTTCGCCACCGGACCCAGGTCCTCCAGGGACTTGAGCTTGTACTTGTCGGCGGTGGCCTTCGTGACCGCGACGGAGTCCTTGTCCTCGGCCTCGGCCGGGTTCAGCAGTTCCAGGCCGGACGGCAGCTTCGTCTTGAGCGCCGCGTCGACCTCCTCGCTGGTGGTCGCGGTAGCGGCCTTGTCGAGGTACGCGAGCAACGCGCCGTTGTACTCCGGCAGGACGGTGAGCGTGCCCTTCTCGATCTGCGAGTAGATGACCTCCCGCGCACCGATGTTGAGCTGACGCTTGACCTTGACGTCCTTGGCCTCGAGCGCCTGCGCGTAGATCTCGCCCAGCAGCACGTTCTCCGGGAAGTTCGCGGAGCCGACCACGACCTCGCTGCTGCTCGCGGGCTGGTTCAGCGGGTCACTACCGGAGTCGCTGTCGTCCCCGCCGCCGCAGGCGGTGAGCGCCAGCAGCGCGGCGGCACTACCGACTGCGAACAACATGCGAACTTGCTTTCTCATGGTTTCCCTTCCAGCGGGGTGTGGCGGTTGATGGTAGGTCCAGGGTCCGACAGTCTCACTTCACCAGCGCCCGCTGGCGGACCCCGGGCGACACGATGAGCCGCTGGATACCGACGAACAGCGCCTCGGTACCGAGCGCGAGCAGCACCGAGAGCACGGCGCCGCCGATCATGACCTCGTACTCGCGGCGGGCCAGGCCGTCGAAGATGTAGCGGCCGAGGCCGCCCAGCCCGACGTACGCGGCGATCGTCGCGGTCGACACGATCTGCACCGCAGCAGTGCGCAGGCCCAGGACGATCAACGGCAGGGCCACCGGCAGTTCCACCTGGAACAGCACCTGGGAGCCCGTCATCCCCATGCCGTTCGCGGCGTCCCGCAGTTGCCGGTCGACTTGTCGGACACCGGCGTACGTGTTCACCAGGATCGGCGGGATCGCCAGCGCGACCAGCGGCAGCAGCGTCGGCGTCAGACCGATGCCGAACACGACGACGGTGAGTCCGACCAGACCGACGGTCGGCAGCGCACGGGCCGCGCCGGCCGAGTTCACGGCGAGGAACGCGCCGCGACCGGTGTGCCCGACGTAAAGGCCGAGCGGCAGCGCGATCAGGGCCGCGATCAAAAGCGACAGCCCGGAGTAGTAGAGGTGCTCGCCGACGCGGTTCGGGATCCCGTCCACCCCGGACCACTGCGACGACTCCCCGAACCAGTGGATCGCCCGCGACACGATGTTCATACGGCAGCCCCCGCCGGATCGGAAGAAACCGGTTTCGTCGACCCGCCCGTGCGCGTCCACGGCGTCAACAGCCACTGCAGGCCGACGAGAATCGCGTCGGCGAGCACGGCCAGCACCACCGTCAGCACGATGCCGACGATGATCGGCGTGATGAAGCTGCGCTGGATACCGTCCACGAACAGCTGGCCGAGCCCGCTGATACCGATCAGCGAGCCGACGCTCACCAGGCTGATGTTCGAAACCGTGGCCACCCGCAGACCGGCCACCACCACCGGGATCGCGATCGGCAGGTCCACCTCGAGCAGGCGGCGCAGACCGCTGAAGCCCATCGCGGTGGCTGCCTGGCTGACGTGCTCGGGCACCGACCGGAGCCCGTCGACGACGTTGCGCACCAGCACCGAGAGCGTGTAGATCGTCAGCGGCACGATCACGGTCCAACCGGTGAAGCCGGTGTAGTCGATCAGGACGACGAAGAGCGCCAGCGACGGCAGCGCGTAGAAGAAGCTGGTGAGTGCCAGCACCGGTGCGTACAGCCGGGGCATCTGGACGCATAGGATGCCGAGCGGCAGCGCGATGAGCAGGCCGAGCACCACCGGCACGACCGACAGCCACAGGTGCTGACCGAGCAGGTCACCGAGCAGGCCGAAGTGGGACGTGACCCAGTCCCAGCGCCAGTCCCAGGTCATTTGACCAGCCCGATTTCGCTGGCCTCCGGGACACCCGGCGACGGCTGCCCGCGCAGCGCGCCCATGATCTGCTCCTGGCTCGCCAGCCCGACGACCTTCCCGTCGCCGTCCACCGCGATGGCGTCGCCGGAAGGATTGAGAACGGCGCTGTCGAGCGCGGCGCGCAGCGACTCACGTCCCACGGTGAACGCGCGGCCGACGGGCAGCGGGTCACCCGCCGACCCGGGGGCGAGCCATCCCGACGCCTTGCCGGAAGAATCCACCAGCAGCCGCCAGGAGTCGGCCGATCCGGCCGACGTCACGACCCGCGAGGTGTCCAGCGACAGACCGTCCGAGCCGACGAACGACAGCCGACGCACGCCCCGGTCGTCACCGAGGAACTCCTCGACGAAGTTGTCCGACGGCGAGGCCAGCAGGCGCTCCGGGGTGTCGAACTGACCGATCCGGCCGCCGACCTCCAGCACGCAGACCATGTCGCCGAGCTTCACCGCCTCGTCGATGTCGTGCGTGACCAGCACGATCGTCTTGTGCAGCTCGGTCTGCAGGCGGAGGAACTCCTCCTGCAGCTGCTTGCGGACGACCGGGTCGACGGCGCTGAACGGCTCGTCCATCAGCATCACCGGCGGGTCTGCGGCGAGCGCGCGGGCCACCCCGACGCGCTGCTGCTGACCACCGGAGAGCTGGTGCGGGTACCGCTTGGCGAACGACGTCGGCAGTCCGACGCGCTCCAGCAGTTCCATGGCCTTGGAGCGGGCCTCTTTCTTGTCCTGACCGAGCAGGAACGGCACCGTCGCGATGTTGTCGACGATCGTGCGGTGGGGGAGCAGCCCACCCGCCTGGATCACGTAGCCGATTCGGCGTCGGAGCGTCGGGGGGTCCACGCTCAGCACGTCCTGGCCGTCCACGGTGATCTTCCCCGACGTGGCGTCGATCATCCGGTTGATCATCCGGAGCGTCGTCGTCTTGCCGCAGCCGGAGGGTCCGACCAGCACGGTGATTTTCCCGGCCGGAATCTCGAGGCTGAGGTCGTCGACGGCGACGGTGCCGTCGGGGAACTGTTTGGTAACGCCCTCGAAGGTGATCACCCGATACTCAGCGCTCCCGCCCAGTTGTGAATGAAGTTCTTCATGCTTCTGTTGCGTGAAGATAGTGTCAAGGTAGGTTCCGCGTAGCCGCTGTTAAATCCGTATTCAGCGTTGAAGGGACATCGATGTCGGAGGTGCTTCTCGACGGTGCCGCACTGACCGCCGAGCAAGTGCGCAGCGTGGCGCGGGACGGCGCCCGGGTGCTGGTGCACGAGGACGGCCTGACCCGGGCGAGTGCGGCCCACGAGGCGATCCGGGCGCTCACCGCCGCCCGGCCGGTCTACGGCCGGACGACGGGTGTCGGTGCGAACCGGCTCGTCGCGGTCGAGTACGAGAGTTCGGCCGGACCCGTCGTGCTGGGCCCGGAGGGCAGCGTGGTCCCCGGCGACGCTCCGCCGGAGCCGCCGGTGCGTCACGACCCCCACGGCCTGCGTCTGCTGCGCAGCCACGCGGGCGGCGCCGGTCCGCTGCTGGATCCGGTGAGCGTGCGGGCGATGCTCACCGTGCGGGTGAACCAGCTGGCCGCCGGCGGTTCCGGCGTCGCGCCGAACCTGCTCACGGCCCTCGCCGAGGCGCTCAACCGCAACCTGACCCCGCCGGTGCACGCGTTCGGCGGCATTGGCACCGGTGACCTCCCGGCGCTCGCCGTCACCGCGCTCTGCCTGCTGGGCGAGGTGCCGTGGCGCGGCGGCGGAATGGACCCGGTGCCGTTCGATCCGGCGGACGCGCTGTCGTTCATCAGCTCCAACGCGGGCTCCCTGGGGGAGGCCGCGCTCGCCTGCGCCGACCTGTCCGAGCTGCTGCGCGCCAGCACCGTCATCACGGCGCTGGCGTTCCTGGCCTGCGACGGCAACAGCGAGGCGTACGAGGCCGTGGTCCACCTGGCCCGGCCGCACCCCGGTCAGCAGACCGTCGCGGCCCGGCTGCGTGACCTGCTCGCCGGCCAGTCGGTGAAGGCGGCGCGGATCCAGGACCCGTACAGCTACCGCGCGGTGCCGCAGGTGCACGGTCCCGCGCTCGACGCGGTCGTCGCGCTGGAACGGACGATGAGCATCGAGCTCAACGCCGCGTCGGAGAACCCGCTGGTCGACTCCGTCGGTAGCCGGGTGCTGCACAACGCGAACTTCCACACCGCGTACCTGGGCCTGGCCCTCGACGCGATGCGCAACGCGCTCTACCAGACCGCGGCGCTGTCGGTCGCCCGGCTGAGCCTCCTGCTGGAACCCGCGTTCACCGGGCTCGCCCCGTTCCTCGCGGCGGGGCCGCCCGGGTCGTCGGGACTGATGATCCTGGAGTACGTGGCGCACTCCGCGCTCGGTGCGCTGCGCCTCAACGCGACGCCGACGTCGCTGGCCACGGCCGTCGTCAGCCGGGGGGTCGAGGAGCACGCGCCGTTCTCCTCGCAGGCCGCCCGGAACTCGCTCGACGCGGTGGGCAGCTACCGGATCGTGCTCGCCGCGGAACTCGTCGCGGCCGTCCGGGCCCTGCGGATGCGCGGTACGCCGCCGGTCGACGGTCCGCTGGCCGACGCCTACGCGTACGCGGCGGAGCGGCTGCCGGCGCGGCTCGACGACCGCCCGCTCGACCAGGACGTCGAGGACGCGGCGGGCCTGCTGCCCGCACTGGCGGGCTTCGAGGGCTGAGAAGTGGGTGTTCCGGGCCGTACGAGGGGTCGCGACGCCGGGGGCACGGGCCCGACCGGAGCGAGCGCGTGCGGATGCTCGCGCATCCACGCGCTGTCTTTCGCTTCCGTCCACGGGCCCCATCCTCTGTCGCTCGGCGCACGGCGCGCATCTTTTGACGTCGAATCGTGACCCACTCAACCCATCAACACGCAGGGGAATGAACCTACCGGTCGGTGAAGAACCCGGCTCGCTCGGCCATGCCCTCGTACGCCTCGAGCCGTGCCTGCGTCCGGGCGGGCTCGGCGTCGGCCATGGCCTGGAGAACCACCGCGGCGAGGGCCACCGGACCCGCGTACGAGTCGAAGACGAGGCGGGTGCCGACGCCCGCGGACAGCAGCACGTCGACCTCGTCGGCGAACGGAGCGATCGGTGCATCGGTGATCACCGCACTCCGAAAACCGAGCTCACGCGCGAAGCGCAGCGCCGCGATCGTCTCCTCCGCGTAGCGGGGGAGCGCGAACGCGAACACCCAGGTGCCGCCGGCCTCCCGCGACTGCAGCAACGCGTCGTGCACCGCGCTGCCACCCGAGGTCGTCACCCGCACGTCCGGGTGGATGCGCTTCGCCGCGTAGCCGAAGTAGTCGGCGAGCGGCGCCGAGATCCGGGCGCCGAGCACGGTCAGCGGCGTGGAAGCGGCGAGGTCGCGGCCCAGCGCGACCACCCGGGACGGGTCGACCAGGCTCTGCCGCAGCCCCTCCAGGTTGCGGATCTCCGCGTCGACAGCCGCCTGTAGTTCGTTGCGCCGCACCGTGTCGGGATCGGGCCGGTCGGCCACCGCGCTCATCGCGATCGGCCGCAGCGCCTTCTGCAGGTCGGGATAGCCGTTGAACCCGAGCGCGACAGCGAACCGCGTCACCGACGGCTGGCTGACGCCGACCCGGCTCGCCAGATCGACGCTGGAGAGGAACGCGGCCTCGGCGAGATTGTCGAGCAGGTGCTGCGCGATCCGCCGCTGCGTGGGGGAGAGACGGTGGGGCTCGAACAGCGCGAGCAGCCGCTCAGTCGGAGTTCGTCCCACGGGAAGACCTTAAGCTGCCGTCGATTCGCGCACCCAAAGGCGGGGGGATCGGACGAATCGGCGATGCTCGACCCGCCCCTCGACGGCCAGGCTCGCCGCCTGCCGCACGATTCCTTCCAGATCCCAGTCGACGGTGGTCAGCGCGGGGCTGAGCAGCGCGGACATCGGGTGCGAGTCGTAGCCCATCACCGACACGTCGCCCGGGATGTCGAGCCCGAGCTGCCGCGCCGCCGCGTAGACGCCGTAGGCGATGGAGTCGGCGAAGCAGAACACGGCGCTGGGTCGTTCTTCCTCGGAGAGCACTGCGGTCGCGCAGGCGGTGGCACCGGCCAGAGCGTGCGGTGACGTCACCAGCCGCACGTCGAGCCCGAGCCGCGCGGCCTCGACCCCGACGTGCACCTCGGCGGGCCGGTCGGGAGTGCTCGGGCGGTTGGGTGTCAGCACGGCGATGCGTCGGTGGCCGAGCCCGGCCAGGTGCTCCAGCGCGACGGTGACGCCCGTGCGGTTGTCGAAAAGCACTTCCCCGCCGTCGACGCCACGCAGCGGGTCGCCGATCGAGACGATCGGCAGCGAGGTGGCCAGCGCGGCCCAGTCCGGCGCCGACGGATCGATCGGCTGCACGACCAGCGCGTCCACCCGCTGGTCACGGAGCTGGCGGGCGAGGATCGCCTCGCGCGCCGGGTCGCCGGCAGCGTCCAGGATGAGCGCGTACCGGTCCTGGCCGAGCAGCTCACGGCCCATCGCGACCGCCAGCGACTGCTGCCAGAGGTCCTCCAGCGAACCGCAGAGCAGGCCCACCGTGCCGGTGCGGCCGCTGGCCAGCGCCCGGGCGATCGGGTCGGCCTCGTAACCGAGCTCCGCGGCGGCCTCACGCACCCGCCGCTGGGTCTCCTCGGAGGTCTGCAGGCCGCGCAACGCGTAGGAGACCGCGGCGGTGGACAGCCCGGTCGCCTCGGCCACGTGTCGGATCGTGGCTCGTTTCCGTTGTTGCGGCACGGTTTCCAGGGTAGTGACGCGGGACTTACGGCGTGGCGTGTCGGGCGTTGCTCCTTTCCGCGGCTTTTCTGAAGATATGACCGAACCAGAGAAGACCCCGCGCATCGTCCGCGTGATCACGCCCGACGACCTGCACGCGTCCGAGACCGCGCACGCCCGCAGCGCGAGCCCGGCCGAACTGCTGGCCGGACGGGTTAGTGACGGTGGCTCCGAACAGCTCGAAGTCGTCGTCGAGTACTGCGAGGGACCGACCGGGACGCGAGAGTTCACCGTCGACATCGGCGCGGGCGCACCGCTCACGATTCCGGCCGAGCCTCCGGTGGAGGAGTTCCTGCTCGGGCGGGGCGTCGCCTGGAAGTAACGACTCCACCGGCTCTTGACGAGGAGTGGAGTTAACCGGTTAACTTCCTCCTAGTTAAGCGGTTAACCCTTTAAGTCGGTAGGAATACCATCCACGCATGCGCATCGACGTTCACCAGCATCTGTGGCCCCCGTCGCTGATCGACGCCCTCCGGGCACGCGTCGAGCCGCCCCGGCTCGACGGCTGGACGCTGCACACCGGAAGCGCCCCGCCGTTCGAAGTCGATCCCGCTGATCACGACGTCGACGCCCGGATCGCGCTGATCGAGGCGGACGGCCTGGACCGCGCGCTGATCTCGCTGTCCAGCCCGCTCGGCATCGAGTGGCTGCCCGACGCGGAGGCCCTGCTGGACGCGTACCACGCCGGGGTGGCGGCGCTGCCGGACCGCTTCGGCGCCTGGGCCGCCGCCGGCCTCGTCTCGATCGACCCGGCCGCGCTGGAGAAGGCGCTGGACGCCGGGTGCATCGGGCTGCAGCTGCCGGCGAACGCACTGCTGGACCCCGCCGGGTACGCGCACTGTGCCCCCCTGCTCGAGGTGCTCGAACGCCGGGGCGCGCCGCTGCTCGTCCACCCCGGCCCGCACCCCGCGCCGCCCGCCGGTGCGCCCGCGTGGTGGCCCGCGCTGAGCCCGTACATCCACCAGATGCACGACGCCTGGCACGCGCTCGTCGCGTTCGGCCGGGCCGCGCACCCGACGCTGCGGATCTGCTTCGCGCTGCTCGCCGGCCTGGGTCCGCTGCACGGCGAGCGCCTCGTGGCCCGCGGGGGCCCGACTCGGCGCCAAATCGACCGGAACGCGTTCGTGGACACCTCGTCCTACGGGCCGCGCGCCGTCGACGCGATCGTCCGCGTGCTGGGCGTCGACCTCGTCGTTCTCGGTTCCGACCGGCCGTACGCGACGGTGCCGGACTTCGGCTTCGGGGACGCGTTCGACCACGCAATGGCCGTTTCCAATCCCGCCCGACTCATCCACGGAGAGGTAGGTACACAGTGACCCTGCCGGCACGCGACCTGACGAAGCGCGAGCTGAAGGAACTGGTCGACGACTTGGCCCGCCGGCCCGAGCGATGGCGCGAGCACGTCGCGTTCTCCGACGCCGAGCGGCACTACGTCTCGCTCTACCGCGACGATCACGTCGACGTGTGGCTGCTCTGCTGGACCCCGCAGAACGACACGGGCTGGCACGACCACGACATCTCGTCCGGTGCGGTGGCCGTCGTGCAGGGGGCGGTGCACGAGAACAACCCGCGGATTGGCGGTCAGCACGTCGACGTCGTCGTCCGCGAAGGCGAGTCGTTCTGCTTCGGGCCCGACCACATCCACCGGATGACCGGCGCGGACGCCGAGAGCGTCTCGATCCACGCGTACTCGCCGCCGCTGTGGCGCCTGGGCACGTACCTGATCACCGACGACGGCGTCATGCGTCGCACGTCGGTGAGTTACGCCGACGAACTCCGCCCGACCGGTTAGTTGTCGGGGTCGGCTGGTAAGTCTTCTCCCGGAGAAGGGAGTCGAAGATGTCGGCGTTAGCGACCGTGCTGGTCGGCCTGGCCGTGGTGGTGGTGATCGCGGTCGGTATCGGCCTCGGTACCCATTTCCGGCACCGGCGCTGGGGTGCGATGACCGGTGGTCACGCGCACAACGACTACCGGCACTCCCGGCCGCTGCTGGCCGCGCTCGACCAGGGCTTCACGAGCGTTGAGGTCGACATCTGGCCGCACCAGGACGAGCACGGCGTCCCGCGGCTGCTCGTCGGGCACGACGCGGAGGACCTCGAGTACTGGCGCACGCTCCGCGGCCTGTACCTCGACCCGCTCGCGCGGCGCGTGGCCGAGCACGGCGGTGTGCTGCCCGGCTACGACCGGCCGTTCCAGCTGCTCGTCGAGATCAAGAACGACCCCGAGTGGTGCTGGGAGCTGCTCGCGGCCGAGCTCGACAACTACAAAGACATACTGACGAAATTCGAGGGCGACGAGATCCACGCCGGCGCGGTCACCGTGGTCATCACCGGTAAGCCGCCGAAGAAGGAGCTCGCCGCCGCACCCGTGCGGTACGCGGCGTGCGACGGCTCGCTCTCGTCGGTGGGGAGCGACTCGCCGGCGTCGCTGGTGCCGCTGTGCAGTGAGAAGTGGGACTGGAAGTTCACGTGGGACGGCCACGGCCAGATGCCGGACGCCGAGCGGCAGCTGCTGCACGAGTGGGTCGCCAAGGCACACGCGGAGGGCCGCACCGTCCGGTTCTGGGGCGTCCCCGCCCACTCGCGCCGCCAGCGCAACGCGTTCTGGCGAGAGATGCGAGACGCCAAGGTCGACTACCTCGGCACCGACGACCTCTCCGCCCTACGCGCATTCCTCGCTCCGGGGGCGGCCCGCTGAGAACGACGCTGCCGAGCGGGCGCGAGGTCTTGAGTATCAGTTATACGAGGCGACCTCGCGCCCGATCGGCAGCGTCGCCCTCAGCGGGCTCCAGGTTCAGACAGACGGCGGCTTTGCCGCCTCGATCGTGGCGCCCAGGGCGGTGGCCTGATCGAGGGCGGCGTTGAAGAGGGCTTCGCTGTGGGGGATCTGGGGGGCCAGGTCGGGGATGCGGGAGGCGAGCGTCAGCTCGGTCGAGATCACGGTGACGACCATGCCCAGCGCGTTACCGAGAATGATCTGCAGCACCGGCGTCAGGTGATCCCAGTCCTCGGTCGGCGACCCCTCGGCGTACGAGCCCCCGGCACTGGTCACCACCACGGCCTGGCGCCCGGCCAACGGCTGGCTCGGCGTGGCGTCGAGCGTCGTCGTGACGCCCGGCACGTGCACGTAGTCCACCCACGTCTTCAACGTCGACGCCAGCGAGTAGTTGTACATCGGCGCACCGACCAGCAGCACGTCCGCGGCGAGCAGCTCGTCGAGGATCGTCTGCTGCAGCGCTTCGTCCTCGGCGGGCGCGGTCTCCCCCTCCGCCCGCAACCGAGGTGCCCAGTGCAGCACCGGCGTCGACAACCGGGGGAGCGGATCGGTGTGCAGGTCGCGGTAGGTGACCGTGTGATCGTCTCCGCGATCGGCCCAGGCCTTCGCGAAAGCGGCGGTGATCGCGCGCGAACGCGAGCCGGTGAGGTCGGCGGACGAGTCGAGATGCAGCAGGTGAGGCATCTCCCGGTTATAGCCCGCCCGGATCGGGCCCCGACCGCCCGGGCGGCTTTCTCGGTTCCGCCACGCGAGGGGCGTCCCCGTCTAGTTCGATCTTCTCGCGGCGGACCTGGCCCTCGACGGTCTGCTGTTCGGTGACCCGGTCGGTGGCGAGGTGGACGCGTTCGGTCGGCACGGTTTCGGTGCGGACCACGACCCGCTCGGAGTGCAGCGTCATCGGCCCCGGGTCGTCGGCCGGGTCGTCGGCCGGGGTGTCGTCGGGTTCGTCGCCGGTGACGGGTTCGTACTCGACGCGGAACTCCTCGCGGGTCACCGGAACGGTGACCTGCACCTCCTCGGTCACCGTGTACTTCCGCAGCCGGGCCCGCGCCACGGGCTGCTCCTCGGTGTGCACGTTCAGCTGTTCCTCCGAACGCGTCATCGCGTCGTCCCCTCCGGGGTGGACGCCGTAGAAGGTGTAGAGGGCCTGTTCCTGGCCGAGGGAGAGGCCGCCGTTGCGACCCGCCGGCTCGACAGTGGGCGCGCCCTTCACCCGATCGCGGTCGAGCGGCAGCACGACGACGTCGTCGCGCGCGGTCGCGCCGGCCAGCGGCACCACGCTGGGTGACCGGCTCAGCGGGCCGGTGTTGATGGCGACGAACGTCGGGTCCGCCGACTGGGCGTCCAGATAGACCCAGTCGATCCGACCGATCCGACTCCCGTGGCGATCGACCACCTCACGATCGAGAAGGTCATCCGCATTCCACCTGCCTGTCATCTGCTGACCCTTTCGCCGATCACTTCAGGTCACTTCTCTACTGCGGAAGGTCGACCCTGGGTAGCCGCCGTCAACGTCCGAGAAACCGACGATCTTCGCACCGCTTCCGTGCGTCGATTCATCCGAAAGAATTTTCGAGCTTGTTGGTGCCCCCTTTCGGTACGCGAACGGGAGCCCGTTTCCCCGGCCTGATCTGGGCTATCCCGTCGCTGCGGAGCCCTCGCACCACCCTGGGTAACGTCCTCTATGGACTGCATTCATCTATATTCAACCGTTTAGCGCTCCTGCGGAAGCGGCATCTCTGCGGCACACCGCCGTTGCAAAACAACCCCAACCGGTGCTTGCGAGAGGAGCAACTCATGTTGACCCAGGAGCAGATTCCGTCCCTGATCCAGGCGACCGCCTACGACCCGTCCGGTGACAAGATCGGATCGGTCAAGCAGGTGTACCTGGACGACCGCACCGACAGCCCCCAGTTCGCCACCGTCCACACCGGCCTGTTCGGGCTCAAGGAGTCGTTCGTGCCCCTGGAGGGCGCCGAGCTCCGCGGTGACCGTGTCGTCGTCGGCGTGGACAAAGCCCAGGTGAAGGACGCGCCGAGCATCGACCCGGACGGCAGCGACGGCTCGCTGACGCCGACGCAGGTAGCCGAGCTGTACCGGCACTACCAGCTGCCCAACCAGGCCAGCGGCACCCGGGACACATACGCGGCCGACGTCGACCGCGACCGTGGCACCGCCGTCGGCGAGACCTACGAGGGTCGGAGCGGGCAGCACTACGAGTCCGACGGCGGGAACGTGCGCCACACCGGCCGCGAGACGCGCGAGACGCGCGAGACCCGCGACTCCCGTGGCTCCCGTGACGACAACGCGATGACGCGGTCCGAGGAGCGCCTCAACGTCGGTACCTCCACGGAGGAGGCCGGCCGGGCGCGGCTGCGCAAGTACGTCGTCACCGAGAACGAGAAGCACACCGTGCCGGTCAGCCACGAGCGCGTGCGGGTCGAGCGGGAGCCGATCACCGACGCCAACCGCGGCGAGGCGTTCTCCGGCCCGGCGATCTCCGAGGCCGAGCACGAGGTCACGCTGCACGCCGAGAAGCCGGTCGTCGAGAAGGAGGCCGTTCCGGTGGAGCGGGTCCGTCTCGGTACCGAGACCGTGACCGAGGAGAAGACCGTCGGTGGCCAGGTGCGCAAGGAGCGCATCGAGACCGACGAGCGCTGACCCGGTCCATCACGTCGAAGCGGTTGCGTGCGGCGAAGCCTTCGGGCTCCCGGGCGCAACCGCTTCGCGCGCTTCGGCGCCGGCCGTGAGAGCGTCGCCCAGGGCTGTGCGGCGGTAGAGGACCGAGCGGCCGGAGCGGGCGCGGTCGACCAGGCCGGCGCGGCGCAGGACGGCGAGGTGGTCACCAACGGCGCCGACGGCCAGGCTCAGCGCGTGGGCGAGCTGGGTGGTGCTCGCCGGTTCGTCGAGCGCGGTGAGCAGCCGCGCGCGGGACTGCCCGAGCAGCTCGCCGAGCGCGCCCGGCGCGGTGGGCGTCGTCTGCCAGAGCGCCGCGGTGCCCCGCGCGGGGTAGACGAGCGCCCGTGGCCAGGGATCGTCGGTGTGCACGGCCACCGCCGGCCAGACGAAAACCGACGGAATCAGCAGCAGGCCGTTGCCGTCGGCGCCGATGACCTCGTCGGGGCCGGGGCGGCGAAGTTGCAGCGCGCCCTCGTGCCACCGCACGTGCTTGTGCAGGTCCTCGAACGCCGCTGCCCAGCCTGCGCGTCCGAGCAGGCCGGCGCGGTGCACGACGTCCCGCTCGCAGATCGCGCGCAGCCGCAGCCATTCGGCCGCCAGGAGTTCGCGCCAGGCGCGGTCGAGCGTCGTCGTGAGCCGCTCGCGGACGTCGTCGGAGTGCAGGACGTCGAGCACGGCAGGGTCGTCGGTCGGGCGTTGGCGGAGGCAGTGGGCGATGTCCCTGCGGGCCTCGTCGAGGGGCACCGCGCGCAGGGCCGCCAGTTCGTCGTCCCACGACTGGGCCAGTGACGTGGGCGGCGGCACGAGGAAACCGGCGCCGCCGCGCGGCCACTGCAGGGCCTGTACGGCGGCGAGGTCGGTCTCGGCGAGCAGCCGGCGGTAGGCGGGGCGGCTCCGTGCGGCCAGCCCGGACGGGAGGCGGCGTCGCGAGAGTCCGGAGAGGACGCGGAGCAGGCCGTTCAGCTCGAACAGGGGTGACAGGGCGAACCGGCTGCGCAGGAGGTCGTCGGCGGTGAGTTCGATCCGCAGCACGGTTATGACGTTACGCCTGTCGACGTAACAATTGGCTGGGGTGCGGTGCGCTCGAAGACTGCTTTCGTGACGTCGACCGAAGATCGTGCGACCTATGCGCAGGTGTTGGCCCAGCCGGTGTTCCGGACGGTGTTCGTCACGCGGACGCTCGGCATCGTCGCCGACACCCTGCGCATCGTGGCGCTCTCGACGCTGGTGTTCGCGGCGACCGGGTCGCCGTTGCTGGCCGCTGTCGCGTTCGGGATCGGGTTCGTGCCGCAGGCCGTCGGGGCGGTAGGGCTCGGGGCGTTGGCGGATCGGGTGCGGCCCCGGACGTTGATCGTGGGCGGGTACGTGATCGAGGCGTGCGCGGGGCTCGCGATCGCGGTGGGGCGCCCGCCGGTGGTCGTGATTCTGTTGATCGTCGGCGGGGTCGCGCTGTTCACGCCGGTGTTCACCGGAGCGGGGAACCGCCTGATCGCCGATGTTCTCACCGGTGACGCGTACGTGCTCAGCCGCTCGCTGGCGGTGGTCGCGTCCTCCATCGCCCAGCTCTTCGGCTTGGCGGTGGGCGCCGCCGCAGTAGCAACCCTCAGCCCCACCGGCGCCCTCTACACCACAGCCGCCGCCCACGCTGTGGCCGCGACCTGGGCGGCGATAGGTCTTCCCCGCGCCGCGGGTGGGGGGAGTGGCGCACGGGGGACCGGGATTCGGGAGAGTTGGCTCGGAACTCGGGTGCTGTCGGGGGATCGGCGGGTGCGGGTGCTGCTGCTCGCGCACTGGGTGCCCCCGGCCGTGACCACGGGCGCGGAAGCGCTGCTGATCCCCTACGCCGAGCGGGCCCACTTCCCGGCCGGAGCAGGCGGACTGCTGCTGGCGTGCAGCCCGATCGGGATGATGGTCGGCAATCTCGCGGTGGGGCGGTTGCTCGCTCCGGCGGCCCGGGAGCGGTTCGTCGTCCCGCTCATGGTGCTGTCAGGCCTCCCACTCGTGGCGTTCGCGGCGAATCCGTCGGTACCGGTCGCCGCGGCGCTCCTCCTCGTCACCGGCGCCGGCTACGCCTACGCACTGGGCCTGCAACGCCGGTTCCTCGACGCGGTCGAAGAACCACGTCGAGGACAGGCGTTCGGACTGCTCCACGCCGGCATGATGACCTGCCAGGGCCTCGGCCCGGCCGCACTGGGTCTACTGACCGAAACCCTCCCGGTCAGCACCACGATCACCGCAGCCGGCGTGCTCTCGATCCTCATCGCGGCAGCGTTCGCGGCACCCCTGCGCCGACTCAGCTGAAGTGCCAGCCGAGAACGTTCCACTGCCAACAGAACCACACCAGCGACGCCAGCCCGGCGAGCAACACCACCTGGTGCACCCGCGCCATAATCCCCGCCCCACGCCAACCGGCCACCGCGGTGCCGAGAGCAACCGCCGCCATGCCGGTCACGACGATCGGCACCACGAGCAGCACCCGGAACGACGTCGGCGCGGAGTACAGGAACTCGCTGGTGCTCCCGAACAGCGCGGCGGCCAGCCCGACCAGGAACCCCAACCCCAGCACCGCGGCCCCGGCCGCCAACCCGCGCGACACCCGCCACGACCGGCTCGCACCGAGCTCCCGGCGACGAACCCGCCGCCACAGCCCGACGATCGGCACCGCCAGCGCACTCAACGCCACGACCGCGAACACCGCGAGCACGCCCAGGTTGAACGGCAGACCCCACCACCAACTCAGCCGCTCGAACGTCGGACCGTCGGTCGCCACGTACCGGGTTCCGTCCCCGCCCCGAATGGCGACCAGACGATCGTCACCCGCCACATAGGAACCGTCGCCCTGGGGCGTCCAAATCTGGCCTTTGAAGCGGAGGGACCCGGAGTCGGTCACCGTCAAGCGCGCCGGACCGAGCAGCGTGAGCAGTTTTTCGACGCCGGTGACGTTGCGCCGCGTGGGTGCGTAGAAGCCGGCCTCCGGTACGACAGGTTTCTGCGAGCCGGAGACGGTGGGGGCGGAGCCGGGCGCGAACCGGTCGAGGAAACCGTCGACGACGTCGCCCAACGCCTCGAACCCCTCCGTCGAGTTCACCGAGACGAACACGCCGAGCTTGCAGTCGGGAACCAGCAGCAGCCCGCTGCCGAAGCCTTCCCAGCTGCCGTCGTGCATCAGGACATGGTGTCCGTTCATCGTGCGGTTGATGAACCCGTGCGCGTAGCCGGTGAGTCGGGGGTCGGCCGCGAACGAGCGGGTGTGCATCAGCGCCGTCGTCTCCGGCCGGAGGATGCCCGCCCCCTCGTTGAGGTGTGCGATCGCGAACTTCGCCATGTCCGACGCCGTCGCGCTGATCGACCCGTCGGGCGTCAGCGGGTCGAACGTGAACGGTATCGTCTCGCCGTTGTCGCGGTAGCTCGTGGCGAGGTCGCCGGTGCCGGGCGGTACCGGCTCGGTGGCGGTCGTGTGGATCATGTGCAGCGGGTCCAGGATGTGCCGCTGGACGTACTTGTCGTACGGCTCGCCGCTGACCTGCGTGACGATGTAGCCGGCCAGCGCGGCGCCGTAGTTCGAGTACGCGGACACCACCCCCGGCGGACGGATCCGCGCCGGCATGTTCTCGGCCAGGTACTTCCCGAGCGGGACGACCTCGTCGGCGGTGCGGGCGCCGGTGCCGATGATGCGGTCCTCGAACCCGGCGGTGTGTGCCAGCAACATCTGCAGCGTGATCGGCTGCGGGTAGGTGCGGGGGATCGAAAAGTCCTTGAGGTACGTGTCGACGTCGGCGTTCAGGTCGAGCCGGCCGGCCTCCACCTGCTGCATCACCGCCGTCGCGGTGAAAAGCTTCGTGATCGACGCGATGCGCACGAGCGTGCGATCGGGGTCCATCGGTACGTTCTTCGCGACGTCGGCCCGGCCGAACCCGTGGGTGTACACGGTCTTGTCACCGGAGACGACGGACACGACCATGCCGGGGAGCGTGTCGCCCATGCGCTGGGGAACTGCGCGGTGGAAGTAGTCGGCCGCCGCGGTCGGGGGCTCACAGGTGGGCGGCGCGGCCTGCGCCGGAGATGCGGCGACCACCGCGCTACCGACGAGCACGCACACTGCGGCGGCACGGCCCCCCATACCGAGCGCGCTTCGCGTTGCGGTGGTCGGCGGGTTGCCGGCGCGGATGGTTGTCAGATTTTCTGCGCCATAGCGTGGATTGGCTGACAACCATTGGCGCAGAGAACGTGACAACCATCGCCGCCTTGCTGTGACGGGCGGGGTCGGGCTCATGGGGTGCTCCTTCGAGCGATACGGGGAAGGACGCACCGAGCGTCGCGGTGGAGGGTGCCCCGGAACATCGCCGTGCGGTCGGCGGCTGTCTCCGACCAAAGTCGGAGATCATCGTCGACTCCGGGGGCAGGAGAACCCGGGTACGGCGCGCCTACGCTGCGATCCATGAGATCGGTACAGCGGTGGCTCGGCGTCGACGCGGCGCTCGTCGTCGGCTGTCTGTTCCTCACCGTTCTGGCGGTCAAGACGCCCTGGTCGGCGCTACCGCTGGTGGTGATCGCGGTCGGCGGCACGCTGGCGAGCGTCGCCCAGTGGTGGCGGCGACGGTGGCCGCACCTGGCGGCGGTGGCCGGTGCGCTCGGGTGGGTGCTGTCGGGCAACCCCGGCCCGTGGCTGGTCGGGCTCTACGCGAGTGGCGCCTACGCGCCGCGTCGCCACGCGTGGTGGCTCGTGGCGGTGAGCTGGGCCGGCGCGATGGGCTGGAACTGGCTCGACGGTGGCTACTGGTCGTGGTGGGACGCCACGTACCTGGCCGTCGCCGCGGCGGTGACGCTCGGGCTCGGTCACTACGTGGCCACCCGCCGAGCCCTGCAGGAGGCGTGGCGCGAACGAGCCGAACGCGCCGACGCCGAGCGCGTGCTCCGCGACGAGCAGGCGCGGACTGCGGAGCGCGCCCGGATCGCCCGGGAGATGCACGACGTGCTGGCGCACAAGGTGTCGTTGATCGCATTGCACGCCGGAGCGCTGGAGCTCACCGCGGACGGTGGCGCGGACCGTGTGCGCGAGGGCGCCGGGGTGATCCGGGTGACCGCGCGGGAGGCGTTGGCCGAGCTCCGGACGGTGCTCGGGATCCTCGAGGCCGACGCGCAGCCGTACACCGACCTGGCGTCGGTGGTGGCGGACGCGCGATCGGCCGGGCAGCGCGTGACGCTGGAGGACACGGCGGGGGAGTTGCCGGCGTCGTCGGCGCGGGTCGTCCAGCGGGTCGTGCAGGAAGGCCTCACGAACGCGCGCAAACACGCCCCGGACGCGCCGGTGACAGTGACGATCGCCCGGTCCGCGGACACCGTATCCGTGCAGGTCACCAACCCCCTGACCGGAACCGCCCTCGATCTGCCGGGCTCCGGCGCGGGCCTGATCGGCCTAGCCGAACGCCTACGCCTGGTAGGTGGCACCCTCGACTCCGGCCCCACCCCGAACGGCTGGCAACTCCACGCCGCGGTCCCGTACCTCACCGCCGAGCCCGCAACGGACGCGGGGGAGTCGGTGGAGGTGGAGGCGCGGTGATTTCGGTGTTGCTGGTGGACGACGAGGCGTTGGTGCGGGCGGGGCTGCGGCTCATCCTGGAGACCGCGGACGACCTCTCCGTGGTCGGCGACGCAGAGGACGGCCGGGCCGCGATCGAGGCCGTCACACGCCACCGCCCGGACGTCGTCCTGATGGACGTGCGGATGCCGCACCTGGACGGCGTGGCCGCCACCGCGGCCCTCCGCGCCGAGCCCCACCCACCCGCGGTGATAGTCCTGACCACCTTCAACACCGACGACGACGTCTTCCGCGCACTCGCCGCCGGCGCGACCGGCTTCCTGCTCAAGGACACCCCACCCACCGAACTCCTCCGCGCGGTACGCCTCGCGGCCGCCGGCGACGCGATGCTCTCCCCGAGCGTCACCCGCCAGGTGATCACCCGCTTCACCGGCGACGACGGGTCCCGCCGCCGCGAGGCACTGGCCAAACTCGACACCCTCACCGGCCGCGAACGCGAGGTGCTCGTGCAGATCGGGCAGGGTGCCGCCAACGCCGACATCGCCGCGCGACTCCACATGAGCGAAGCCACTGTGAAGAGCCACGTCACGCACCTCTTCGAGAAGCTCGCGGCCACAAACCGCGTGCAGCTCGCGATCGCCGCGTTCCGTGCCGGTTTGGTCGATTGATGAACCCGCAATAACGGCCTTTGCGATGATTCAGGCATGGTGACCGTCGACGTGTTACGGCCGATCTTCCGGTCCGCCTGGGGACCGGACACGTGCTACCCGAACGCCAGCGAGCAGTGGAGACCGGACAATCCGGCGCGCGCCCAGTGCGGTATGACCGCGCTGGTCGTGCAGGACCTGCTCGGTGGTGACCTGATTCTCGGCGAGGTGCACGTCGATGGTGTGAAGACCGGCAACCACTACTGGAACCGGTTGCCCGACGGCACCGAAGTGGACTTCACCGGCGAGCAGTTCCATCCCGAGGAGATCGTCGTCAACGGCCAGGTGTTGCACCGGCCGTCCGATGCGCCGCGTCGGTTCCGTGAGCAGTACGAACTGCTCCGGCAACGCGTGTTCGACGCCTTGGATCGCCCGCCCGGCGTCGCCCGGCGCGTCTTCTAAGCCTCCTTCGCGAGCTCTTCGCGGTCGGTCAGCGAGGCGAACTTTACCGGTACAGCCTTTACCGGTATAGCTCCGCCCTGCTATACCGGTAAAGCGCACTCGCTATACCGGTATAGCAACGGCTTACCCGAGTTCGACCCGAGGAGCGATCATGGAGCCCATCGCAGCTTTCTACATCGGCCAGGCCGCTGACCAGCAGCGGATGTCAGCCGGCCGCCTGGACGGCCCGGTTCAGCCCCCGCGCCGCCCGTCCCTCTGGCGCCGCGCCACCCGAGCGCTCGCCGCAGCCCGAGCCGCCCGCCGCGCAGCAGCCACCCGCCCGGCCTCCGCCAACACTGCCGCAGCCGCCCGCCCGGCGTCTGCGGGCAGCCCCGCCTCCGCCGGTCGCTCGGCTGCCGGGCGTCCGGCTTCCGCCGGTCGCGCCGCGTCGGCGCGGGGGGCGGCGGCCAAGGGGGCGCAGTCCGGTTGCGCCACCGCCTGACCGGCGGGGCAGAAGTGATGGCGCGCACCCCGAACGGCCACGGATCCGCCGCCACGGCGGTCCCTGACGGTGGATCCGTGGTCCTGTCTCCCGCTCTCACCGGCTACGGTTGGTCAGCGGAAGGCGGTGGCGGCGTGGCGCGGGTGACCTTGCAGACGATCGCTGATCAGGTCGGGGTCAGCCGAATGACCGTCTCGAACGCGTTCTCCCGCCCGAACCAGCTGTCGCCGACGTTGCGCGAACGCATCCTGGCCGCGGCGCAGGAACTCGGTTACGTCGGCCCCGACCCGGCAGCGCGCGCCCTCGCCAAGGGCACCACCGGCGCGGTGGGGTTCCTGCTCACCGAGTCGCTCGGCTTCGCGTTCAACGACCAGGTCTCCGCCCAGCTCCTCGGCGCGATCGCCGAGGAACTGAAGCCCACGGGCCTGGCGTTGACCCTGCTCAGCGCCATCGGCACCGACGACATCGTCCCGGCTCGCGACGTCGCGATGGACGGTGTTCTGGTCTACTCCTGCGATCCGGAGACCCCCGCCGTCGACTGGCTGCAGCGCCGACGCCTGCCGATGGTCTTCATCGACCAGGATCCGGTCGACGAGATCCCGAGCATCAACGTCGCCGACCGCGCCGGAGCCCGGGCGTCCGCCCAGCACCTGATCGACCTGGGGCACCGCCGGATCGGGTTCGCGATGTCCGGTCTGCGCGGCCCGCACGGCTACATCGAGGACATCGCCCAGGTCGCGGACCAACGGGTGTCCGGGTACGCGTCCCGGGAGCGCCTCGAAGGCTGGCTGGAGGCCATCACCGCGGCCGGGCTGGCGCAGCCGCAGGTCGTCCGGCAGCTCGACGACTCGGTCGAGCACAGCCGGGAGGCGGCGCGGCTGCTGCTCGACCGGGAGGACCGGCCGACCGCGGTGCTGTGTTTCTCCGACGCGGTCGCGTTCGGAGTGATCCGCACCGCGAACGACCTGGGGCTGCGGGTGCCCGAGGACCTGTCGGTGATCGGGTTCGACGACCACCCGCTGGCCGGGACGTTCCGCCCGGCGCTGACGACCGTGCGGCAGGACATCCGCGCCAAGGGGCAGGCGGCCGCGGAGGCGCTCGCCGCGGTGCTGGGCCGTTCGTCCGCCCCGGCGGGCCCGGCGCCCCACGTGGTGCTCCCGACCGAACTGGTCCTCCGCGACAGCACCGCCCCACCGGCGTCAGGCGCCTGCTAGCAGCGCGTCCATCTGGCCGAACGAGCCCTGGATCCCCTCGGCCATCCCCATGGCCAGCACCCGCTCGAGCTCTTCGGCGGTGTCGTAGCGGAACACGATCGTCATCCGCGTCCCGGCCGGCACCTCGTCGAAGTCCACGCGCGTCGACGAGGTCGGCAGCGACGCCGTCGGGTTGCCGTCCTGGTCGGCGAACCCGTCCTCGAACTCCAGCGACCGCGGTTCGTCCAGCGCCGTCAACCGCCAGAACCCGTTCGAGCGCGAACCATCGGGTCCGGTCATGTGGTACCTCGCCTCACCACCGACCGTGAACTCGTACTCCCGGAACGTCGCCGGGTAGGTCGGCGGCCCCCACCAGCGCTCGAGCAGGCGCGGGTCGGCCCAGAGCCGCCACACGTCCTTCGGCGGCGCCGAAAACTCCGCCACGAGCGTCAGCGTGCCGGTCGCAGGGTCGGGCGTAGTGCTGATGACGGTCAAGATTCGTCCTTCCGGTCCAGTAGCTCGCTCATCCGATCGACGCGTCCGCGCCAGATCTCCTCGTACTGACGGAGCAGTTCGCGGGCGCGCCGGATCGTGTCGATGTCACCGCGCACCAGTTGCTCCCTTCCGCTTCGTCTCTTCGTGACCAGTCCGGCGCGCTCGAGCACCGCGACGTGCTTCTGCACGGCCGCGAAGCTCATGTCGTACCCCCGGGCTAGCGTCGAGACCGACGCCTCCTGGGTCAGGACGCGGGTGACGATGTCACGCCGGGTCGTGTCCGCGAGCGCCGCGAAGATCCAGTCGACATCCGTCTGATCTACAACCACGTGGTTGTACGTTAGTCTCGTCGAGAGCAGCTGGCAAGGAGCACGCGTGAAGGAACTGCTGGATGCGACCGCCACCCTCGCGGCGAGCTATCTCGAACAGGCCGGGACGCGGCCGGTGGCCCGCTCGGCGTCGCTGGCGGAGATGGTCGAGGCGATCGGCGCCGAACTGCCCGACGAGGGCGTCGATCCGACGACGGTGATCGAGGACCTGGCGCGCGGCGTCGACCCGGGGCTCGTCGTGACGAACGGGGGCCGCTTCTTCGGATTCGTCGAGGGCGGTGTCCTTCCGGCCGCGCTCGCCGCCGACTGGCTGACGTCCACCTGGGACCAGAACCCCGGCTTCTACGCGCTGTCCCCGGCCGCCGCGGCCGCCGAAGAGATCTGCCGCCGCTGGCTCTGCGACCTGTTCCACCTGGGAAGCGCCTGGTCCGCGGGCTTCACCACGGGCGCCCAGCTGGCGAACTTCGCCGGCCTCGCCGCTGCCCGCCACCACGTGCTCGCGAACGCCGGCTGGGATCTCGAGCAGCGCGGCCTGTTCGGTGCACCCCCGATCACCGTCGTCGTCGGCCAGGAACGCCACGCGACGGTCGACCGCGCCCTGCGTTTCCTCGGCATCGGCCGGGACCAGCTCGCGATCGTCGACGTCGACGACCAGGGCCGGATGCGCGCGGACGCACTGCCCGCCATCGACGGCCCGACGATCGTCTGCACGCAGGCGGGCAACGTGAACACCGGCGCGATCGACCCGGTCGGGGAGATCGCCGATCGCGCGCACCACGCAGGCGCCTGGGTGCACGTCGACGGCGCGTTCGGCCTCTGGGCCGCCGCGTCGCCGGAACTGCGGCATCTCACCGACGGCGTCGAGCGCGCCGACTCGATCGCCACCGACGGTCACAAGTGGCTCAACGTCCCCTACGACTGCGGTGTCATCCTCTGCGCCCACCCGGAGGCGCACCGCGCCGCGCTGCGCCTGTCCGCCGACTACCTCGTGCGCAACGGCGAGCGGCAGGGTTCCGACTGGACCCCCGAAAGCTCCCGCCGCGCTCGCGCCTTCGCGGTCTACGCCGCGCTGCGCAGCCTCGGGCGCCGTGGCGTCGCCGAGATGATCGAACGGTCCTGCGCGCAGGCGCGGCGCATCGCCGAGCGGCTCGCCGGCGACTTCGAGGTGCTGAACGACGTCACGCTCAACCAGGTGCTGATCCGCGTCGGCAACGACGACGACCGCACCCGCCGCACCGCCGCGGCGATCCAGCACGGCGGCGAGACCTGGCTCGGCACCACGGTGTGGCAGGGCCGCACCGCGCTCCGGATCAGTGTCTCCGACCACGCCATCGACGACGCCGGGATCGATACGTTGGTCCGGGCACTGACGACCGCTGCGGAGGCATGAGTGCGCATCGTCGTACTGGACGACTACCAGAACGTGGCCCGGACCTTCGGTCCGTTCGATCGGCTCGGCGCCGAGGTCACCGTCCGCTCAGAACATGTGGGCGACGTCGATCAGCTGATCACCGCACTCCGGGGCGTCGACGTCGTCGTGGCGATGCGGGAGCGCACACCGTTCGGAGCGGCCCAGTTCTCGCGGTTGCCCGACCTGAAGCTGCTCGTCACCACCGGCATGGTGAACGCGTCGATCGACCTGGAGGCCGCAGCGGCGCACGGCGTCACGGTGTGCGGCACCGAGGGTGCCCCCGGGCCCTCGAAGGCCACGGCCGAGCTGACCTGGGCGTTGATTCTGGCAGTGCTCCGGCACGTGCCGGAGGAGAACCGCGCGCTGCGAGCGGGTCAGTGGCAGACGACGGTGGGCACCGGCGTCGCCGGGTCGACGCTCGGCCTGGCCGGGCTGGGCAGGCTGGGTTCGCAGGTCGCCCGGGTCGGTCGCGCGTTCGACATGGACGTGATCGCGTGGAGCGAGAACCTCACCGCCGCGCGGGCGTCGGAGGTGGGGGTGCGGGCCGTCTCCAAGGAGGAGCTGCTCACGAACGCCGACGTGCTGAGCGTCCACCTGCGGCTCAGTGACCGCACCGCCGGATTGTTCGGGGCCGCCGAACTGGCGCTGATGAAGCCCACCGCGGTGCTGATCAACACCTCGCGCGGGCCGATCGTCGACGAGAAGGCGCTGGTCGCGGCGCTCCACGCCGGTGCGCTCGGCGGGGCGGGGCTCGACGTCTACGACACCGAGCCGCTCCCACCGCACCACCCGCTTCTCGCCGCGCCCCGTACCGTCCTGCTGCCGCACCTCGGGTACGTGACGGCGCAGACGTACGCGCACTGGTATCCGCAGCTGGTCGAGAACATCGAGGCGTGGAGCGCCGGAACCCCGATCCGGGTGATGTCCTAGACCATCAGTGGGGCGAACTGGCGCAGCGCCATCGACTGCTCATCGGTGATCGGCAGCAGCTCACTTCTCCTGCCGGGGTAGACCTCGGCCGCCGCCCACTGCCCTTGCAGGAGGCTCGCGGCCGTCCCCGTGCCGACACCGCGTGCCATTTGCTGGGCGGTCACCTGCTCGGCGTCGAACAGGAAGATGTTGGTGATACACCACGGGCGGGTCGTTCCGCGGGAACCGAACGCGGCCGAGATCGGGCCGGTGAATACGAGGTAATAGTCGAGCAGTTCCGGTGCAATGAGGTCGAGCAGGCCCTCCTGCTTGAGGTACCACTTCACGTTGACTCGCTTGCCGCGGAGCGGGCCCTCGGTGAAACGGCCGTCGTACCCCCGGTTCGCCGCGTTCTTCTCGAGCTCGATCGGGAAGAGTTGGGACGCGATCCACTCGCCCAGGTGGCCCGCCGTCATCGGGCGGTCGGTGACTTCAGCGATCTGGGCGTCGATCAGATTGCGCTCGTGCAGCAAACGGGCGATGTGGGTGAGGGACATCGGACCTCCCTGGTTTATCCAGTGTGGTCGGTCAGTCGTCGAAGACTATGCGCACCAGGCGCTGTTGGTAGGTGGCTTGCTGGTAGTAGCTCAGGTACTGCACGAGGCCGTCCTTCTCGGCGTACTCCGGGTGCGCGAACCCGGCGTAGTTCGTGCCCCCACCGGCGTTGTCTGTCGTCATCAGCGGAAACGCCCGCGACCACGGACCCGCGGGCGAGGACCCGGTCTGCGCGGTGAGCGTGTTGCTCAACGGGGGCAGATAGACGTTGAGCCACGCGTTCAGCGCCGGCACCCGGATCACCGAGTTCCCCGCCGACCCGGCGCTCAGATTCGTCGCGGCGTCGTCGTAATCCTCGGACCACTCCGCGCCGCCGCTCGCGTCGCGTCCGGAGAAGAACTCCCAACGGGAGCGGTCGGAGACCGCGTCGATCGGAACCCGGGCCAGGTGGCACCGGCTGTTGCAGTCGCCGTAGACGTAGAGCTGGTCGCCGACGAGCGTGGCCGCGGCCGTGTAGGCGGTGCGGTAGGAGAAGAACTGCGTGAGGTCCGCACCGGATTCGACGCTCGGTAACGCCGACATGCCGGTCGCGGTGAGGCGGGTGACCTTCCGGGTCTTCATGTCGAGCGCGGCGATGCCCGTGCCGAGCCCGTGGCCGAGCGGGCCGGAACAGCGGGAGTTCTCCGGGCCACCGCGGCAGAGCTTGGCGTAGAACACAAGGACGCGGTCGCGCGCCGGGTCGGCCACGATCGCGCCGGGCCAGAGGCCGATCTGGGCACCACAGTTCGGGTCCTCCTGCGGTGTGCAGCGCTCTTTGGCGTGCTTCGCGGCGAACGCCTTCTCGGCCGCGGTGTACGGGATCATGTTTGTCGGCACGGCGCCCGACGTGCCGAACACGTCGGTGCTGGTGATCGTGATGCCGTCGGCGGCCCGCAGGTCGCCGGTGGACGCACCGGTGCTGGAGATGAACGCCCACGGCTCGCGGGTGACGGTGTCGCCGAAGACCCAGATCGAGCTCTTGCCGAAGCCGGCGCTCTGACCGTTGTCACGGCCGTTCACCCGGGGGTGCTGCTTCAGCGGACCGAGCTCGGTGACGCTGGCGATGCGGGGGATCCGCGGCGTGCCGTCGTCTTCCGGCTTGAGGACCAGCCAGGTGACGACGGCGGCCACGGCCGCGGCGACGACGAACGCGGCGAGCGCCTGCGCGGTGGTTCTCCGCGCCGACGCCATAGGCGCGGAGGTTACCGCATCGACGCGGCGCTCCCGCCGGGCGTGGGAAGCTCCATGGTCGCGAGCCGACGGGGGTCGACGAGCGAGTCGATTACACGGCGGACCGCGACGACCACGGCTCGTTGTTCTTCGCGCTGCGGCCGGCTCCCCGGGGCACCGCGCGGCGTCGGCCTGCGGGCTGACGCTGTTCATGGCCGGTGCCGCGAACGCCGTAGGACTCGGCGTAGGACGCGAACGCGTAGGCGGCGTCCAGGCTGCCGGGCCGCGGACGAGCGTCGGGATCCCAGCCGAGCGCGCGGTCTTCCTTCACCTGGGCCAGGAGTGGGCGCCATCGCGGGTCGAGGTGCTCGAGAGCCCATTCGAGTGCTCCGCGCTTCGAGGTGACTTCCGCCGTGGCCAGCGTGTAGAGCAGGCGGCAGTAGGTGGAGACGAGGTAGCGCTGGGTCCAGGCGTTGTCGAACGGTGCCCAGGTGCGGGTTTCGGCCAGCAGGGTCGGGAGCGCGGCGCGCGCCTCGTCGCGGAGGGCGTCGGACGGGGGAGCGTCGACCAGACTCGCGGCAGGTGGACCGGCCAGCGTGATGCCGTGGTTGTGCAGGATCCAGCGGGTGTGCGCCGAGTTGCAGTGGGTGTCCCAGGCCAGGGTGCGGTGGCCGTGGTCGTTGAACAGCCAGCGGGTGCCGATGCCGCCCACGGTGCGCAGCGATTCGACGTCGGCATAGGAGGCTTCCAGTTCCGTGGACCAGGAGCCCGGCCGGTCGGGGATCTCGGCGTGGAGCCGGCGGAGGCCGGCCTCGGTCGGGCCGGAGGGAAGGGTGGTGGTGGCGACGATGACGTCGCAGTCGCTGTGCAGGTCGCCGGCGCCGAGGGCGAACGAGCCCTGGACGTAGGCGCCGACGAACGTCTCGCCGAGGACGGCGCGGACGTCGGCGACGAGGTCGGTGAGGAAGGCATCGAGCTCGGCGTACATCAGCGGGCGAAGACCTGGGTCTCGTCGGCGAACGCCTTGAATTCGAGGGCGTTGCCGGCCGGGTCGAGGAAGAACATCGTCCACTGTTCGCCGGGTCGGCCCGGGAAGCGCAGGTAGGGCTCGATGAGGAACGTGGTTCCGGCGGTCTTCAGCCGGGCGGCGAGCGCGTGGAACTCCTCGGTGGTGAGGAGGAGGCCGTAGTGCGGGATCGGGACGTCGTGGCCGTCGACCTCGCTGGTGCCGGCGGCTTCGATCGGCCCGGGGACCACGTGGGTCACCAGCTGGTGGCCGTGCAGGTTCCAGTCGATCCAGTGGTCGCTGGAGCGGCCTTGGGCGAGGCCGAGAACGTCGCCGTAGAACGCGCGGGCGGCCGTCAGGTCGTCGACCGGGATGGCGAGGTGAACTGGGTTCATGTCACACGGTCGCATCCCCGTGCGGCGCTGTCACGCGCGGTTGCCCGCCGGAATACGCGCTCGCACCACGAAGCCCCCCTCTCCGGAGGCGCCAGCGCTGAACTCGCCCCCCAGCACGTCGACGCGTTCCCGCAGCCCGGCCAGCCCACGCCCGCTTCCGCCCGGTGACGCCGTCGACGCGCCGGATCCGTCCGTCCTCACCTCGACGCCGATGTCCCGGGTGCCGTAGCTCATCCGGACGGCGGTCCGGCCGCCGTGGTCGTACTTCAGGGCATTCGTCAGCGCTTCCTGCACGACGCGGAACGCGACGAGCTCGGCGCTGCCGCTCGAATCGGCCGGGCGCCCCTTTTCGGTGAGCTCCACCGGCTGCCCGGCGGTGCGGACCTCGTTCACGAGCGTGTGCAGATCACCTGCGGACGGTGTCCGGGTGTCGACGCCGTGGTCGGGGTTGAGCAGGTCGAGCAGGTGCCGCAGGTCGGTGATCGCCCGTCGGCCGGTGTCGGTGACGGCGGCCAGCGTCGCGTCGAGGCGCTCGGGCGATCCGGCCAGGTACCGCGCGGCCTCGGTCTGCACGACCATCGCGGTGACGTGATGGGTCACGACGTCGTGCAACTCGCGGGCGATACGGGCGCGTTCGGCGGTGCGGGTGGCCTCGGCCACCTGGAAGCGGTGCTCCGCCTCCGCGGCCCGCGTCGAGCGCAGCCAGGACCCGATTCCCCAGACTCCGGCGCAGGCGGTGAAGAGCACGAAGAAGTCACTGATCGGTTCGGTACCGGTCCGCACCCCCAGAGCGACGATGAACAGCACACCGCCGACGCACAGCGCGCCCGCGACCACCCAGCGGCACCGCTCGAGATGGGCACCGGCGCTGGCCAGCCCGAACGCGAACGCGGTGCCGGCGACCGTGTGGAAGCCGAGGAGCTGTTCAGCGGCGAATCCGGCCGACACCAGGACGAGGCACACCAACGGCAGGCGACGACGCACCACGAGCGGGAGCGTCTGCAGGGCCACCACCAGGGCGCCCCACGCGTCGAACGGGCGGTCGGGCACGCTGCCGATCTGCGTCCCGAACCCGTGCAACCACGGCGCCATCGCCGCGCCGAACATCAGCACGGCGAGCGGAGCGTCGCGCACGGTGACGTCCAGCCGTTGCCACCGCTCCACCGGGAATCGCTTCACGCGTCAGGACGCTAGTGACTTGCCTGTTTGCCGTCGTCACCGCCGGGTGGACAGGTGTCGTAGCTCGCTCGGGGGACAGCGGCCCGGAGACTTGTAGGTTCGATGCATGCCCGCAACTCGTCGTCAAGACAGCGCTGCCCAGACCAGAACGGTCATTTTGGACGCCGCGCTCGAGCTGTTCTCCGCCCAGGGTTACGGGCCGACCACGGTCAACCAGATCGCCGAGGGTGCGGGCGTAGCGGCGGCGACCGTGTACACGAGCGTCGGTAACAAGCCGACGGTGCTGCGTGCACTGGTCGAGCGGTCGGCGAGCGCCGTCGAATTCGAACGGAACGTCGCCGACGTCGCCGCGTCCACGGACCCGCGGGCGGTGATCGACCTGATCGCGGCCGGGACGCGTGCGGGTTTCGAGGCGCACGACCGCGTGATCGCGCTGATGGTGGAGACGGCTACGACCATCCCCGAGGTCGCAGCCGACATGGAGCGCTCGGTCACCACGTACCGGGCCAATCTGCGCGCCGCGAGCGTGCGGCTGAACGAACTGGCGGCCCTCCGCCACGGCGTGAGCGTCGACCAGGGCACCGACACGCTGTGGTTCTTTTTCGGGCTGTACTCGTATCCGACGCTGGTCCGGGACAACCGCTGGAGCTACGACGAGGCGCAGGCCTGGCTGGCCGATCGCGCCGCCGAGGCGCTGCTATGAGCTCCTATTCATTAGAGATGTATTCTGATGAATATGAAGGCTCTCTTATCAACGACACCGGCTTTCGGGCACTGGCTTCCCCTGGTTCCGCTGGGCCGGGCTCTGCAAGCTCAGGGCGACGACGTCGCGGTCGTCACCGGCGAGGTCCTGCGTCCGGCCGTTGAGCCGGAAGGCTTCACGCTTCTGCCGGCCGGGCCGGGGCCCGAGGAGATTCTGCTCGAGGTGACCCGCCGGACCGGCGAGGATGCTGCGAACAACCCGACGCCCGCCAGCGTCGCGGAATTCTTCGGTGCCGCCCGTCCCGACCTCACCGCCGACGAGGCGATCGCCGCCGGCCGCGAATTCGGAGCGGAATTGCTCGTCCACGAGGCGACCGATTTCGTCGGACCACTCGTCGCCGCCGCACTGGGTATCCCCTCGGTAGCCCTGGCATTCGGGCCCGAGGTCCCGCCGGAGTTCACCGCCGCGATGGTCACCGCCGTCGCGTCGCGCTACACCGAGCGGGGGCTTCCGGCGCCGACGGCGACGCCGTCCGGACGGCTGCTCCTGGACACCTGTCCGCCGCTCCTGCAGTTCGACACGGTCTCCCACGACGTCGAACGAGTGGGTCTGCGTCCGGAGCCGCACCGCGCCTCGGCCGACGCCCCACTGCCGATCGCCGCAGAGCCGACGCTCTCGCGCCCGAAGGTGCTGTGCTCGTTCGGCACGGTGTTCACGGACGTGGCGGTACTCCAGCCCATCCTGGCTGCCCTGACCGAGCTCGACATCGACCTCGTGGTGACGCTGGGCCTCACGGCGAAGCCGGAACACTTCACCATCGACGCCTCGCGCGTCGAATTCACGCCGTTCGTGCCGCTCGCCGAGCTGCTCGACGGAGTTTCCGCCGTCGTGAGTCACGGCGGTGCGGGTACCACGCTCGGCACGCTGGCCACCGGCATCCCGATGGTCGTCATCCCGCAGGGCGCCGACCAGTTTCTGCAGGCCGACCGGGTCAGTACCGCCGGCGCCGGACTTGCGCTCCCGCCGGGGCAGTCCGGCCCGGAGGCGGTCGCGGAGGCTCTGACCCGGGTACTGAGCGAGCCGTCGTTCCGGAACCGGGCGGAAGAAATCAGGATTCAGACCTCCACGATGCCGAGCGCCGCCGAGGTCGCCACCTATCTGCGGAAACTGAGCTGAATAGCTCTCCCGGGGGACGGAAAGTGCGCTCCGATGGGTGACTAATTCCGGCCCGGCCTTTCCTAACATCGCTTCCGCTGCGTACCCGAAGCGTGAGGTGATGCCGATGAAAGCCGGCTGGAGTACACGTGAGCTGGCCGACCTCGCCGGAACAACGGTGAAGACCGTCCGGCACTATCATCTGGTCGGCCTGCTGCCGGAACCGGAGCGGGCGAGAAATGGATACAAGCAGTACCGGGTCACCCATTTCCTGCGGCTGTCGCAGATTCGGCGTTTCGTCGGCCTCGGCGTCTCGCTCGCTGACATCGGCGCGATGGAGGAGTCGGCCGAGAGCGCGGGACAGGTCCTGTCTGCTCTCGACGAGAAATTGGTTGCGAGTATCGAGCGGCAGCAGCGTGTCCGCGACGAGCTCGCGGAGATCAGGCAGCATCGATGTCTCACCGATCTGCCGCCGGGATTCGGCGAGGTCGCCAGCGAACTCTCGTCGGCCGATCGGGCATTCCTGCTCATCGCGTCGCGCATCGTCGAGCCGTCGGTGATGGACGCGTACCGCGAGCTGTACAAGGCACCTCGCAGTGAGGCCAAAAGAGAGTTCGACGCCTTGCCGGAAGACGCGAGCGAGGACGCTCGGCGAGATCTGGCCGAGCGGTACGCGCATGAGATGCAGGGCCAACACCTGCAACTGTGCGAGCCGGGCGTCGATGCGCGGATCTGGACGGTCGTCGTCCACGGAATCGCCGAGCTCCACAACTCCGCTCAGCGGGACGTCCTGCAACGCATGAGCGCCATGATCGATTCGCGATGTCGTGTTTGGAGGGACGTGGCACCGTTGCGCCCATGCTGACCGGGAATGCGCACGTGAGCCGTACCGTCGACGAAATCCTGACCGACATCCTCTCGCCGGCGGGGCGGGACCACCTCGGTGCCTTGTACGCCGAGCTGCACGCACTGGGTGAGGTGCACCGCTCCCGACTCCTCGGCCGGGTCGTGACCAGCTACCGCGCGGCCAACGCCGTGCTGCGCAGCTCCGACGCGGGGAGGAACCGACCCGATGGCCGACCGATGTTCCCCGACATCGACGAGCACCCGTCGCGTCAACTGATCGGCCGCACCATGCTGCTCGTCGATCCACCGCATCACGGTCGTCTGCGGCGCCTGGTCAGCAAGGCCTTCACCCCGCGGGCGGTCGCCGGGCTGGAGCCCGCCATCGCCGAGTTGCTCACGCTCCACCTGGACAGCTTCGCCACCCGTGCGGCGGACGGCGAGGTCGTCGACCTCATGACCGAGCTCGCGTTCCGGCTGCCGGTGGCCGTCATCGGACGCATGCTCGGGGTACCGGCGGCCGAACAGCCCGGATTCCAGGACGCGGTCCGTGCCTTGAATGCGGTGATCGAACCCAACGTCCACCAGGACGTCCTCGCGGTCGCCGACACCGCGGCCGACGATCTCGAGGCCTACTTCATCGACCTGGTGCGGGAGCGCCGCGCGCGACCGGGGGACGACCTCACCTCCGCGTTGATCGCCGCGCGGGACGACGACGACCGGCTCTCCGAGGACGAGTTGGTCTCGACGCTCGTCCAGCTGTTCACCGCGGGTTTCGAGACGACCACGAACCTCATCGGCAACGGCATGCTGGCGCTGCTGGAGAACCCCGACGAACTCGCGAAGCTGCGCGCGGACCCGTCGATGATGGACTCGGCAGTGGAGGAGATGCTGCGCTACGACTCGCCGGTACAGCTGTCCGGACGCATGAGTTCGGCGGACATCCCGCTGCCCGACGACAGCACCATCCCCGTGAATCGCTTCCTGCTCGTGCTGCTCGGTGCCGCGAACCAGGATCCCCGCGTGTTCACCGACCCACAGCGATTGATCCTGACGCGTCGCGAAGTGGCGCCCCTGAGCTTCGGTGGCGGGATCCACTACTGCCTCGGCGCGCCGCTCGCCCGGCTCGAGGCCCGCATGGTCTTCACCGAGCTCTTGGGTCGCTACGAGACGATCGAGCTGGCCGGCACGCCGGAGCGGCAGGCGTTCCTCACGATCTGGGGTCTGAACCGGCTCCCGCTGCGCATGCGGTGATTCAGCGGCGCTGAGCCTCGCGGATCGCGCGAGCCAGCCAGTCGAGCTGCGGAGTGGCATCCGGTGCGCCGTACTCGCCGCGCACGCGGGACACGAGGCTGCGATACCGCTCCGCCTGAGCGTCGATACCGGCTTCCAGGCAGGTGAGAACGGCGGACAGATCGGCGTCGCCGAACATGTCGGTGACGAGGTCCGCCGCGGCAGGCGCCTCGGGGAGCATCCCGCGCTCTTCGGCGTGCGCGACCGTGTCGACTACCTGCCTGGCCCAGAAGATGCGGGCCCCGGGCTGAGCGGTTCCGCTCGCCGATGTACTGATCTGCAGGAAGAACTGCATCTTCGTGCGGAAGTCCGGGTCCTGAACCAGCTCCGCCAGTTCGATCCAGGCGTCCACCTGGCTGGGCGCGGGGTCCTCGGGCAGATCGATGCGTAGCTCGGCGATCTTTTCGCGGACGCCCTGCTCCACGTCGAGATCGCCGAAGACCTCGCGCTTGAAGTCGTCGATGATCTGCAGGCGTTCGGTTGCGGAGAGGCGCGCCAATCGGTTCATCACTGCGATCTCCTCGATCCGGGATCGCCGTTTGGCGACGGTGGACAAGACGGCTCGGGTCACCTTCAGGGAGCGGATGCGGGCATCGAGTGCGGCCACGTGTGCGTCGGCGATTTCGGTGACGGTGGCTCGTCCGTCGAGCACACGAACGACGTCGTCGAGTCCCAGGCCGAGTTCGCGCAGCGTGCAGACCAACTCGACACGGGCGACGGAGTCGACGTCGTAGAGCCGGTAACCGCCTGCGGAGCGGGACACCGGGGACACCACCTCGGTGTCCGACCAGAACCGCAGCGTGCGCACGGCTAAGCCGGTGCGCTGGGCGAGTTGGCCGATGGTGAGTAGTTCGGCTCGATCGGTCATGTCCTCATCGTCGAGGTTCCAGCCGCTGGAGGGTCAAGCTCGAAGGGCGGATCGCCGGGCTCGATCCAGGGGCGCAACGACTCGCCGCCGCTCCCGATCAGCAGCGCGATCGGACGCCGACCTCGCTGACGCCGAGCCGCGGCTCGCCGCACCGCCGAGCGGGGGGTCTGAAAAAGCAACCAGGTCAGAGCCGATAAGGCTCTGACCTGGTTAAACGTGGTGGGCGATACTGGGATTGAACCAGTGACCTCTTCCGTGTCAAGGAAGCGCTCTCCCACTGAGCTAATCGCCCGAGGCGGCGGCGGGAATCGAACCCGCGTACAGGGCTTTGCAGGCCCTTGCCTAAGCCACTCGGCCACGCCGCCGGAGTATCCGTCGGCATCAAAATATGATACCGACGCTACGCCCGAGGGCGTCTATCGAGCGGACGACGGGATTCGAACCCGCGACCCTCACCTTGGCAAGGTGATGCTCTACCAACTGAGCCACGTCCGCGTGTTAGCTCCGACCGGGCTTTTCGGCCCGTTCGCTGCTGACAGAGAGAACTCTAGCTGAGTCACGCGCCAAGGTTCAAACCCGGGGGACGTGTCGCCGACCACGCACTGTCATCGGGATGCCACCACCTCCCCATGAGGGGTGGGCGTGGGTCTGGTAAAGAGCGGGTTACAGACAGGTTGTCGGCGATGTCCGGGTCGCACCGCGGGATGCACGTAAACGCGCTGCTCAGAGCGTCGATAGAGAATTGCAACACGCCCGGTTGCGGTGAAGGTGCGCGCAAAACGGTCACCACCGCATACGATGCGCAGCGATGGGACTACAAAAAGTGAGTGCCGCCGCGCCCAGGGCGCGGCGGCACTCACGTGGAATCAGTTCAGCGAGGTTCGCTGCCGTACGAGCCGAGGAGGGCCGCCAGAGCGCCGTCGATGTCCAGGTGGACACTCTCCGCGCCCTCCGGCACCTGACGGTAGGTGCGGCCGAGGAAGTCGCCGAGCGCGACGCGCGGCACCTCGAACAGCGCATGCCCGTCGGGGGAGGAGAGCGCCAGCGCGACGGACGGCCCGTTGGCCGCCTGCCAGGGCCAGACGCGCACGTCGCCGATGCCGGTGGGCTCGCTCATTCCGTCAGCGAGCAGCTGGCGGGCGAACGACCACGACACTTCGCCGCTGGCCTCAGTGCTGCCGGCATGGAAGACGACGTGGACCGCATACGGATCCTCGGGCTCGTACCGGAGACTCGCCTTGACTGGCAGGGAGGACCCCTCCGGAACAACTAGACGCAATGACACGTCCACCTGTACCCGAGTCGGTTGTGCGATCCCCATCGGTGGCACCTTTCTGCACGTCCGCACGCGTCGAACGCGGGCGCGAACCCATACCCGTTCTTCCCGGTCTGACCACTACGCAAACTCAGCGCTGCGTGGCTCAAGAACCACAACGAGTGAGGTTGCGGAGAGATGCGGGCGTCGGTCGAGGATCGTTCGGCCGGCGTCCATCAACTGTCTTTCCCGGTGAACCCGCTGGTCATGCCACCCGTGTTGGATTCAGGACGACGGCGGGCTTGCCGATGGTGTTGCTGGGCTACTCTCCGGTCTGGCTGAGCCCGTTTCGCGGAGAGACGATGGGCTAGTGAGCAGGACGGGGAAACCGGTGATCGACACGCAGGAGCGCCCGCCCACAGCGGAGCCGACGCTCGTTGACCGCCTTCGTGCGCATCCCATGGCGGTTCGTCTAACCGCGTGGGGAGTGTTCTTCCGCGACCGGTTGCACCACCCGCTGCGCGCGCACCCGGTGTTCGGGTTCCCGTACCGGGTCGCGATCACGGTCGTCGGAGTGGTGGTCGTGATCCTCGGCCTGATCATGGTGCCGGCGCCCGGGCCCGGATGGCTGGTCGTGATCGCCGGGCTGGGGATCCTGTCGACGGAGTACTCGTGGGCGCGGCGGTTGCTGCATTTCACGCAGCGGCAGGTGGCGGCGTGGACGCGGTGGGTGCTGCGGCAGCCGCTGGCGGTGCGGGCGGTGGTTGGATTTTCGGGGTTTGTGCTGCTGGTGGCGTGTTTGTTGGTGTCGCTCCGGCTCAGTGGGTGGACCGGATTCCCCTTCAGCTAGGGGTATCTAGTATGGTGTGAGCGTTCCTTGAGGGCGATTAGCTCAGGGGGAGAGCGCTTCGTTCACACCGAAGAGGTCACTGGTTCGATCCCAGTATCGCCCACGTAGTAGGTTCGGACTGTTATGTCTGATTAGTAGTTGCTGTGGTTGCCGGGACTTACGGTGGTGACCAGTGCGAACGCCTTCAGGTGAGACGGTTCTTGAGGTCGGTTCCGCGTGATGCGGGATCGGCCTTTTTGCTTGTTCGGCCCGGGGTCTCATGCGCTGCCGCATCGGGAAGCCGGGGGCGACGGGCTGGCGGCGGTAGGCCTTCTGGGCGGGTGTTTGGTGCTCGGGCTCGGTCGGGGTGTGGTGATTGCGGCGATGATCGCGCCTGACTGGATGCATCATCAGGTCATGGCAGAGCAGTATGACTCCTGGTCTGCGGAGCAGTGCGCGGTATCGAGATCGTGGACGGGATGGTCGTCGTGAGCCCGCGCCCGTCCAAGTGGCACAACCGGTTGGTCAAGCTCCTTGCGGTCGCGCTGGAGGCTGCGGCCGGTCGGATTGGAACGCGGATTTCAACTTCGACGTCCGGTTGCAGGACGTGCCGTTGACCAACCGGCGTCCGGACGTCGTGGTGTATCGGGCGGACACGATCGATGTCAGCCCGACCCGCCCTGAGGACGTGCTGCTGGTCGTTGAGGTCGTCTCGCCTGGTTCGGAGACGACCGATCGGTTCGTCAAAGCGGAGCAGTACGCGAAGGCCGGGATTTCGTATTACTGGCGGGTCGAGCAACCACCGGTCGTCTACACGTACGTCCTCGACCCTGCGGTGAAGAGCTACCGGGATTCGGACGTCTTCGCCGGCCTGATCGATGCGACGGCGCCGTTCCCGGTCAAGGTCGATCTGACCAGGCTGTAGTGGGGGGCTCCCTGCACGCGGCCAATCAGAGGGACCGTGGGATCACCGCGGGATTGTTAGGCCCCCGAAGGGCGCATTCGACCTATCGAAAGCAGTGGGGCCACTGCACGGCTAATTCCTCGAGCGATCCCACCGGCCCGTTCGCGAAAACGTCGGGTGCGTGAAACTCAGCAGGTAAACCGAATGTGAGCGCCGAATAGATGGGGCTGGCCTTGTCGATGGGTGCGCACGCCGAGATCGTCACCTGACCGGCCCGCTATCCGCTAACACCTCGCGGGCCACGCTCTCAGAGAACGCCCACTCCGCGGGGTGCCTCACCTCCTCATCTCCGTCGTCCTGGACGTCCGGCTCGCCCTCCTCCCAGCGGACCGCCCGCCCGGCGACGTACCAGCCGCAGGACGAGAACTCCGAGCCGTCGGACGAGACGCTGTGCACGACGAGGCCGGGGTGCTGCGCGCTGAGCGTCGCCCACACCGTCTCCGGCCCGGACCACGCCGTCCCCACCCGGTACACGAGGCGGTCGGCGTGCTCCTCCAGCAGCTCGGAGTCCACCTCCGGTCGGGAGGTGCCCCAGGCGGCGAATGCCCGCTCGTGGTCCCAGTCGTCTAGGTCGAGGCCGGTGGGGACGGCGGCCTCCAGACTCAGGACGTGCGCCGGAGACCACGGGACGGCCGGCCGGACCTGATCCCGGACCGCGACCAGGACAACCGGGTCGAGCGCGAAGAACGTGACGGTCGAGTCCGCGATGTTGGCCACGGCACCAGCGTGTCAGCACGGGCACCCCGACGGCATGTGCACTGCGCTAGTCCCGAATACTGTGCGACGACGTCTCACACTGCTGCTGTTCACCGGCTCGCCGAAATCTCGATTCGCAGTGGCCGTGAAGCTCTGCGTGCGGCCGCAGCGAGTCGCAGCCCTCTGACCTTGCGCTGGCGGCGTGCCCTCGACGCACCACCAGGTCCCTTCCATCCGGCTGGACCTTCGCAGCAGCCGCCCTGACGCGACGGAATCGGCGTTCCTCGATCTGACCGTGATCCCCTCTTTGAGGGCGCGGCCCTCGCCGCTCGCGGCCCTTGCCGTTTAAGGCTTTTCTGGTTCGGCTACGTGTTCGCGAGTGGAGAAGCTGGCAGCACGATTAGTCGTCATCCGGACCTCCAGCTGGGCCAGGGACATCTGGCGGAGATACCGGATCGAGTTGGACGGGCAGCACATCGGCAAGCTCAAGCGGGGAGAGAGCCTCACGACCGAGATAACGCCCGGACCACACCGCGTGCAGGCACTGATCGACGTCGACGGCAGCCACCCCCTCGATCTCACAGCGCGTCCGGGCGAAGAGGTACGCCTCGTCGTCGAACCGGGCGAACATCCGATGCACACCTTCGGCGTGGCCACCGCACGGGACCCGTACCTCCTGCTCTGCCGGGAGAAGAGGTAAGCATGTCCCGCCCACCACCGCGACGGTCGCGCGCCAGCAGCCGTAGCCGTGGGGCCAACGTCGACAGGGGCCGTCATTCCGGCGGTCGGAGTTCCGGAGGGGCCCGGACCACGCGAGTACCACGATGACTACGGGGAATGTGATCAGTAGGCGGCCGCGTGCGGTCAGCGGCATGAGTGAGTGTTCGCAGGCGAACGCTCGTGGCGTCAGACCGGCGAACGAGCACGGCGTCGTTTCGCGGGAACCTGGTTCCAGGACGGGGAAACACCCCGCGCACCGAATTCTCTGGAGGCTGGGCGACATGAGCGGCTGCTACGACTACTCGTACGACAACTGCAACGACTACTCCTACCAGGAGTGCAAGCCGCGCCGTCGTCGCCACCACAAGAAGCGTTACAACGACTGCTGGGACTACAACCCCTGCAGCTGACGATCAGCCGCAACCGGAGGCCGGGAAGCACACGCTTCCCGGCCTCCGGCGCGTATCCAATCGGGGTGGATCAGCCCGCCAATCCAGTGCCCGACAGCGGCATGAGCGGATGTTCAAGATGCCAGGTGCCACAATTCGCGGTAGTAGTGGATCCGGACCGGGTCGGGCGCGACGCCGTAGGCCGCGTAGAACTCGTCCTGATGGCCTTCGCCGAAGTTCCAGTCCAGGCTCATCGCAGCGATCGCGAGGTCGGCCCACCGGTCGCCCACGGCCAAGTCGCCAAAGTCGACGTTGCCCGTCCAGACGCCCGCGGCCGATATCAGCGTGTTCGGTGCGCACGCGTCACCGTGCACGAGTACCGGGTCCCGGATCTCCGGGCGGAGGCCGAGCGCGGAAGGACTCCGGCTCAGCCAGGTCTGCGCAGTCCACTCGGCCGGGAAGTCGTCCACCGGAACGGCGTGAAGCGCGCGCAGGCCGGCCGCGATCGCCTCAATGGCCTGCCGGTGCCGGACGCGCCAGCCGGCGCCGACCGCGTGCTCGCCGGTGACCATGCTGGTCACCAGCCACTGGGCTCGCTCGTCCTGGCTCCATAAGATCACCCGCGGCGCCGGATGGCGCCCTTCCAGCCACTGCAAGCGCACGCGTTCGTGCTCCAGGTCGATCCCGGTGCGACGCGGGTTCCACTTGACGAACCTGTCCTCGAGACGGAACGTCAGCCCGCCCAGCTCGTTCCGCCACACCAGGTCGCAGCGACCGCCTGCCGCCAGCTCGGCGATGACCGCCGGGATCGGATCGTCGCCGACTGCGTGTTGGGCCTCGTACAGCCGATCGGGATCGATCACGACACGCCTCACCTCAGCCACCGACACGACCGCCGGTCCTGGCGAATCGTAGGCTGCGCCACCACCGAGGTCCGGAACGAATTAGCAAGGGGCACACTGCGCGGCAGAAGCGTGCGTCTGATCAGGGCCGCACACCGTTACATCGGGAGCACCGACGGCCCGATTGGCAGTACGACGACCGGTGCCTATCCTCGTCCCGTGGGACTGCGGTTCGAGACGCGCGCGTCCGACTCGCCATGGGTCGACACCGTGTGGACCTGTACGAGTGAGCAGGTCGCGGAGATGACCTCCGTTGCGACGGTGTGCTGGGGCCTGGTGTTCTGGGAGCGCGAGGGCAGGGCGTACGCGAGCATTTCCGGTCCCGAGACCAGAACCGGCACCGCGCCGGTCCCGGAGGGCGCGACCTTCGTCGGCATCGAGTTCGCCGTGGGCACCTCGCTGCGGGCCGTGCCCACGGCGGCCCTGGTGGACGGCGGCGCCGAGCTCCCCGACGCCACCCGCAGGACCTTTCGGCTGGACGGCGTCCGCTGGGAGACGCCCGGCCCCGACGACGCCGAAGGTCTGGTCGGCCGTCTCGTCCGCTCCGGAGCCGTGGTCCGGGATCCGCTCCTCACCGAGGTCCGCCGAGGCCACCGTCCAGCGGTCTCGGCGCGCACCGTCGAACGCCGGTTCCGGGCGGCAACCGGGCTTACCCAGGGCGCCATACGGCAGATCGAACGCGCGCGCCTGGCCGCAGCACGCCTGGCCGACGGCGTTCCCGGCACCGAAGTCGTCTCCGGACTCGATTACTTCGACGAGCCGCATCTGGCCCGTGCGCTGCGCCGGTACGTGGGGCGCACGGCGCGACAACTCCGCGACGGCAGCGGCGGTGCGATCGCCCTGGACCTGAATCAATCGACGACGTCGTAGATCAGCTTGACGACACCGTTCGGGTAGGCCGTGGACTCCCGGAGGTTCAGTAGCTGCTTGTCCTTATCGGCGCTGCTGAACAGGCTCTTCCCGGCTCCGAGTAGCACTGGGAAGACGAGCAGGTGGTACCGGTCGAGCAGGCCCGCCTCCGACAGGCGTCGGGCGAGTTCCGCGCTCCCATGGATGAAGATTGCGCCACCCTCGGTCTCCTTGAGCGCGGCGACGTCGTCGGCGGAGCGCAGGATCGTCGTCGGGCCCCATCCCTCGATGAGGGCGTCGTCGCGCAGCGTGGACGAGACCACGTACTTGGGCAGCTTCTTGTAGGCGGCGTGGTCGTCTGAGTCGCGCCAGGTCGTCGCGAACGCCTCGTAGCTGCGGCGGCCGAACATCAGCGCCGTCGTATCCTCGAGTTCCTCGCCCTTGAGGGAGAAGGCCTCGGGGAGGAACTCGATGTCCTTGACCACCCAGCCACCGCTGCGGTGCTCCTCGCCCGGCCCGCCGCCTGGGGAGTCCACCACGCCGTCCAGCGAAACAAAGCCGGTAAAGACTAGATCACGCATGTGCTGTTCTCCTCATGGTCAGGCGACAAGGCCACCAGATAGATCGACAAGCGGGCGGCAGCGCCACGCCGAAGCGCGGCGGCGGAGTGCCCAGCCGATGCTATGAAGTGCCTCCGCGGGTCGTCTTGTACGGAAACGACGGCACGAGCAGGCAGTGAGGGCTTCCGCAACCGGGAGGCAGCCGACGCGGACCAGCGCGAGCATCCACTGGCTGGGCGTCCGACCGTCCAGCAGCCGATCGCGGCTCATTCACCCCAGTTCCAGGCCGCACGGCCGCACGATCACATCCGCTCCTCGGCATGACAGTGAGTCTCCGCGCTGAGGCGGACACCGTGGCGGGCTGGGTGAGGCCGCAAGCGTCGGGTGTGGACGGCTCGTGGTGGGTGAGGAATACATCGGCGGTGCCTGTGTCTACAGCGGATCTTCCGGCTGGGTTGTGCCAGCCTGGTGAGGTCCAAGTCGTAAGTGACGTTGGTCTTGCGGATGCGGTCAATAGGAGTCTCGCCGAGGCGGGGCAGGCGCTCGTCGTGTCACCGGTGCCGGAGTTGGAAAGGCTCGGCGGCTACCGCGAGGGCATTCGTCCCCGCCGACCTTGCACGGATTGGGCCGGACGACGAGCGCACTTCCAGACTTGGCGGTGACCGGTGCCGGGGACTGTCTGCGTTGACCGCACTGCGTACGACGAGTCAGTGGGCGGTGGTCCGTTACCTGTGGTCCTTCGCGCCTGAGCGGCCTGGCCTGCGGTTGTCGGAGCTCACCAAGCAGGTGCGCCGGAATCGGCGGGCGTTCTTTCCGAACATTTGGGATTGCCTTCGCAACCGACCTGGTCGAGTAATACAACGCACCGGGTGGTGGACGCGGACGCCGTGGTCTTCGATCCTGTTCTGCGCCGAGCGGCGGCGAAGCTCGGCTCTCACCGCCCTGACTACTTTTGGTATGCGATATCGGGTGATGCCGCGCGAGAGATGGTCGTTGTCGAGGTCAAGGCGAACAGCACCGGGCGCACCGAGTTGATCAAGCAGTTGGCGCGGGGCGCCGAGCAGGTGTCGATTCCGCTGCGGCTGCGTGACGGGGGCGCAGGTCGGATCCTGCGCTGACGCGTGGTACTGCTCCACAACTTCAGTAAGCCCCATACGGCCGCACCACCGCGGCCACCGTACGGAACAAAATCACCAGGTCCAAGCTGAGCGACCAATTCTCCACGTACTGCAGATCCAGCCGCACAGACTCTTCCCATGACAGATCTGATCGGCCGCTCACCTGCCACAGCCCGGTCAGCCCCGGCACCACCGCGAGTCGACGCCGCACGCCTTCTGCGTACCGAGAGACCTCGCGGGGCAGCGGCGGCCGGGGACCGACCAAGCTCATGTCCCCCTTGAGGACGTTGAGCAACTGGGGAAGTTCATCGATTGAGAACCGGCGAAGGTGCCTGCCGATCCGAGTGACCCGCGGATCTTCCTTGATTTTGAACAGCACGCCGTCGTACTCGTTCGCGTCCTGCAACTCGGCCAGCCGCTCCTCCGCGTCGACGTACATGGAGCGGAACTTGTAGAGCCGAAACTCCTTGCCTTCCTTGCCTACGCGCGTCTGAACGAACAGCGCCGGCCCGGTGCTGCTCAACCGCACGGCAGCGAAGACGATCAAGAACAACGGTGACAGGCCCCCGAGACACAGCCCGGCGACCACCACGTCGAACACACGCTTCACAGCGCTGCTCGGCGCAGCCGGCTCCGTCTGCACCTCGTGGCCGGATCCGAACACGACCGCGCAGTGCAGGCACTCGCCGCGTGTCCGGCGCCGACTGAGCACGAATCGCAATGCGGCCCGTAACGCGAGGTCCAGTCCGAGCAGCAGCGGCATCGACAGCAGGACGTACTCGCGGGCGAACGCGGTATGAGTGCTGTAGGCGGCGATCGCGATCGCCGCGGTCAAGCAGGCAGCCGCGTTGAGCACCCGGCGGTACTCCTCGCCGCCGCTGAAGAGGTACCGCGTCTCATACGCCCGGTTCATCAGCACGGCGATCACCCACCCGACCGGCAGCGCCCCCGCGGCCATCAGGTAGGGCCAATTCGGGCCGGGGACCTGCCCGAACCGCAGGAAGTACGCCGCGAGCCCGGCGTTCAGACCCGCCAGAAGATCGACTGCCACCAGCCTGACGACGTAGAGCCGCTGCCAGCGGACGGCCCGCGCGTCGGCGCCGACCGACTGCAGGTCAACCGTAGACACGTCGATGGTCGGACAGAGGCACGGTGCAGTAGAGACCGAGCACGACCAGGGTCGCCATGGCCGGGATGTACCAAGCCAGGACGTCGAAGCTGAACATCATGACGAGCAGGACCACGACGACGGGCTTGGCGGCACCGCTCGCTGTGCGGACGGTCACCCACAGAAATGCGCTGAAGAGCAGCAGAGCCAGCAAGCCGCCTTCGGCGAGCATCGTGACGAGTTGGTTGTCGATGGCGTAGAAGCCATCGTCAGGAAGTATTCCCGCCGCGTACAGACGGGTCGCGGAGTCCGCGCCGTTTCCCAGCAGGACGTTGGGCGGCGCGCGTTCGGTGAGCAGCGATCCGACTGCGAGCAGAGACGCCACCCGATGCCCGTAGTGGCTCGCGGACGACACGTCGGACACGAGCACGGACTGGAGGAACCCGGCCGAGAGCGCGAAGGCCGCCCCGAGGCCGAGTAAATACACGAGCGCCAGCCGCACCGCACCGCGATAGCGGAGCCACAGCGCATATGCGGTGGCCACTGTTGCCGCGATCAGTGTGCTGCTGCTGCCCGAGAGCACCAGGCCGGCGCACAGCCCGATCCCCGCCGCCCCCTTCCACACCGAGGGCCATTGCACGCGCAACACCAGCGCGAACCCGACCAGGAAGAAATACCCCAGCACCAACGGATGGCCGAGCGTCCCCTCGGCGCGCAGCGTCCCGTCGGGAAGGTACGGGTTGTAGCGAGCAAGGCCGCCGGTACTGACGAACAACGGCCCCTGGTTCACGAACACCTCGAACAACGCGATCGCGACCTCGACCAACCCCAACAGCACGACGACGAGCGTCACCAGTTCACGTTCGTCCCGGCCGCAGTTGCTGCTCACGAACAGCACCAGCAGCGACATGGCGATCGCCATGAAGTAGAACGGGCTGGCGATGCCTGTGATCAGGCTGCCGCACGCCACGACGACGTAAGTGCACGCGAGCAGCACGAGCATTCGCGTGATCCGCAAGGTCGCGTGCCGCCGCCCCAGCGAAGCCAGCAGCACACCGGCCACGGCCCCGGGGATCACGATCTTCAGGCTCGGGTCGTTGTCGAGCTTGTTGAGCGGCACGGCGGTCAGCACGGCGAGAGCGGCCGACAGACCCAACCCCAGGACGAGGTCGTGCGGCACCACGAACAGCACGGCCAGGGTGAGCAGCGCCCCGCAGGCGAGCAGTAGAGCCATCGGTGACTGCACGGCAACCGTGGTGAGGACGAGCGTGAGCACGCCGGCGACCCCGACCACGGGGGCGTCGATCGCGCTAGGCACGGGACTCCTCGGCCACGTAATAGTCGTTTTTCATCGTCGTCCGGACGCGGTTCGCTACCACACCGAGGAGGTTGGCGCCCGCGGTGCGCAGCGCGACGACGGCCGTTTCCAGCTCGTCCGTTCGCGTCCGTCCGACCCGGGTGACCATGACAGCACCTCCGGTCGCCCTGGCGATGATCGCGGCGTCCGTGACCGGAAGCAGTGGGGGCGAATCCAGAATCACCTTCATCCCGGCCGAGGCGAACTCCTCGATCATCCGGGACAGCCGACTCGAGCCGAGGAGCTCGCTGGGATTCGGCGGCGTGGGCCCGGCCGTCATGACGTACAACTCGAGCTCTTGACGCCAGCGGTGCAGAGCCTGGCTGGGCGGCACGTCACCGAGCAGCACGGTCGTCAGCCCGACCCCGCTCGGTAGCCCGAAGACGTCAGCCAGCGCTGGACGCCTCAGATCGGCGTCGATCAGAACCACTGGCTCTCCGGCCTGGGCCATCGCGAGCGCGAGGTTGACCGCAGTGGTCGATTTTCCCTCCGCCGGGAGGGAGCCGGTCACCACGAAGCTGGAGAGCGTCGACTCCACCGAGAGGAACCGGATGTTCGTACGCAGTTGCCGGAAGGCCTCACCACGGGGAGTGGCCCGGCCGTCCAACAGGAGCGACGGCACCTTGCTCTCGGGGATCGTGCCGAGCAGGGGCGCGCCGACGACCTCGGCCGCCACGTCGGCGGACCGCACTGTGCGGTCCAAGCGATGCCGGACCGTGGCGGCACCCACCGCCACGGCGAGCCCGATCGCGAACCCGAAGGCGAGGTTGGTCTTGGTGCGCGGCAGCACCGGCTCCGCGGGTAGGCGCGCCTTTCGCGTCACCGACACCCTGACCGCGGAGTTCGAGCGCCCGGCCGGTCGCTCCAACGCATCGACGACCTTCGGGAATTCGGCCGCTACGGCGTTCGCGATGTCCCGCGCACGCGACGGCGAGCTGTCCCGCACCTCGATGTTCAGCAGAACCGTATCGACGGGGGAGGAGGCACTGATCCGCTCGCTCAGCCCGTCCAGATCGTCGGGCAGGTCGAGTTGTCGAATGACCGGCTCGAGCACTTCCGGGCTGGTGACCAGGTCGACGTACGACTTCACTCGCTGCTGGACGAAGGTGCCGCCCTGGTTGAGCTGGACGGTGTCTGTATCGCTGTCGATCGAGACGAAGAGCTGCGTTCGGGCGCTGTAGATCGGTGTCTGCAGCACCGAGAACGTCACCGCGGCAGCGCCTCCGAGGACGGTGATCAGCAGGACGCTGATCCAGCGTGGTGCCAGCGCGAGGGCGAATTCAGGAATGTTCATGCCGAACCCGCCACAGCCCGCATCCCTGGATCGCCAGCATCACCGTGAGGCCGGCGGCCACGGCCCACCAGGCACCCGACGCGCCGCCCCGGGCCGCGCCGAGCGGCACGCCGAGCCCGACGACCAACAGCGCGACGAACGCGCTCCCGGTCACCCAGCCGACCCGGCCCACTCGGACGAGCCCCAGGTTCCCCGTCACCCGAGTCAGGCACAGCAGGGGGATCGACACGGCGGCGACGGCGGCGACACCATGGCTGAGCGCGATCTCACCGGAGAACAAGGCGCGAGCGGCCGCCGGAGCGCCGGCCCAGAAGAGCACTGCCGCGAGCAGTCCGATTCCCCCGTTGAGACCGAGTGAGATTTGCAGCTTCCGCACCCAGGGCCCGTCGCTGCCGAACCAGCGCTGAAGGCTGTTCGGTGCGGTCGTCAGCACCGTGAGCAGCATCTTCTGCAGGCGGTCGGCCGCAGCGAACAACGGGAGGGCAGGCGCCCCGGCGAATCCGAGGAGCACTGTCGGCGCCGAGAGGTGCGCGGCCACCAGAACCCGGCCGCTCAGCGCGGACACCTGATCCCGAAGGTCGGTCGCCAGCGTGCGGCGGTCCAGACGGACGTCTTCCAGTCCGACGATCAACGCTCCGATCACGGGCGCGAGCAGAGCCGCCAGCAGCGTGCCCGCCGAATAGAGCCAGAGGGGCGCACCGGCCACCAGCGCGCCCGCGAGAACGGCGGTCAACACGACCTTCGGCAGCGAGTCGGTGAGCAGAACCTGGGTCGGCGTCCCGGCACCGACGAAATACCAGGCCGGCGAGAACCCGACCGCTGCCGCTCCGAGCGCCGCGAGCACCGATGCGCCGACGAAGATCGATTGCCCGAGCACGGTGACGGCGATCAGCACCGGCGCGCAACCGACGAACACGACCCCCTGGGTGGCGACGCAGCGCAGGTAGAGGTGCCGGGATTCCGCGCGATCCGCGCGAGCGACCCGTTGTGGTCCGGTCAGTCCCCAGCCCATTTCGACGACGAGAGAGAAGGCTGTTCCGAACGCCTGCCCGAACGCGATCGCCGCCCAGCCCGAGGCACCGTATTCGGACGTGATCGCCGGGATGGCCAGCAGTGGGCTGAGGGCTCCGACCGCGGGGATGGCCGCGAATCCCGCCATTCGCCGGGCTTCGACCTGAAGGGTCACCTGGCCCCCATCAGCCAGCGATCCGCACTCAACCGGCCGTCCTCGGCGGGAAGCGCACCGGTGATGGCGGAGCTCGGCCGAGCGCCCTGAAGCCTTTTCACCACGGCCGCGGCGAGCTCCGAAGTCGAACAGTCCGGGGCCAGAACCGCGTGACCGTGCTGCTGGAGCCACGTCGCCAGGCCGGTCTCGGTGCTGGCGACGATCTCGCAACCGTGCGCCAGCCCTTCCACGATCGGAAGTCCCACCTGTTCCTTCCACATCGGGCCCGGCTGCGAGAGCAGCACCAGTACGGACAACTCGGCGAGCCCGCGGCGAATGATCGCGCGCCCGGGGTCCGGTCGGAAGCACACCTCGTCGCGCGTGGCCGCCCATTCCCCGACGGCGACGGCGTCCGGTCCCTTTCCCATGATCAGCAGTGTCGCGTCGGGCATGGATCCGGCGATGAGCGGCCAGGCGGCCACGAGCTGCCGGGAGCCCTTCCGCCCGTCCAGTGCGCCGAGGAATCCGACCGTCCCGGGAACCTTCTCGACGGAAGCCTGAGCAGGAGCCGGAAGGGCGGGGAAGACACGTGCCCGACCGCTCAGGAAACGCCAGCCCGCGCCGCCGCTCCGGGCATAGACCTGGTAGGCATCGTCGGTGCCGAACGCGAGCCGGGAGAAGCGTGCACCGACGATCGCCATGCCGAGGACGACGAGCGGTGCGGCGACCAGCCGGGGCAACCTGGTCCGGTACCGCAACTTCGTCACCGGGTCGAAGTTCTCGATGCAGTACGCGACCAGCTCGACTCTTCCGCGACCGGTCACCCGGCGCAGACACAGGGCCCACGACAGCGCAACGAGCTTCGGCCACATCGTGAGAGCCAGGGGCTCGTTGACCTCCAGCACCCCGATCGGCGCGCGCAGCGCAAAGGCGAGAACCTGCGGGAACGTGGCGTGCTTCAAACCGGGTGACCGGGCCGCCAGCTCGTCGTCCCAGTCGTACTGGACGCGCTCGTAGAGCAGCCAGCCCGGTGTGAACTCGGCCAGCCGCTCGAGATGCGCGGTTCGGACCGTCTCGTAGTACCGAGCCACCCGATAGGTATCGGTCATCGGACGGCCCGCTTGGCGTCGGCGCGCTCGAGCGCGGTCGTGACCACACGGGCGCTCTCGGACCAGCTGTATGCCTCGGCTCGCTGACGGCCGAGCGTCGTCATACTCGACCCGCTCGTCAGCGCGGTCGCGATTTTCGCGGCCCAGTCCTCGGGCTCGGTCGGGTCCGCCGTCAGCGCGGCCACGCCGGCTACCTCGGGCAGCGCGGTGGAGTCGGCGACGATCGTCGGAACGCCGGCCTGCATCGCTTCCAGCGTCGGAATGCCGAAGCCCTCGTACAGCGACGGGAAGCAGAACACCGACGCCTCGAGGTACTCCCGCGCGAGCCGGTCCTGGCTCACGTACCCGCTGAAGCTCACGGCGTCGCCCAGAAGTGCCGACATCTCCGCGGCGAGCGTCGCCTGACGGCGGTCCACTCGACCGACGACGCGAAGCGTCGCTTCGGCACCCCGGTCCCGCAACAGACGAACAGCCATGGCGACGACACGAGCGTTCTTGCGCGGGAGCAGGTTGCCGACGAGCAGGACCCGACCGGCCTGCCGCCGTACCGAAGCCGCCTGTTCGTCGAGGCGGCGTGCGAGGTCGGGATCCACAGCGTTGCCGGCCACGAGGATGCGCGCCGGGTCGACGTCGTAGGTCGCGGCGATCTCTCGTCGGGTGAACTCGCTCGGCGCCAGCACTACGTCAGCGCGGTTGACCGACAGCCGGACCGAGCGTCGCATGCGGAGCCGCGAGGCCGGTGGAAGCCACCGGGCCGCGTGCGGGTGCTCGAACGAGAGGTCGTGAACGAGCACGACTTTGCCGATGCGGTGGGAGCCGGGCGGCAACGTGTAGTGCACGAGCAAGGCGTCGGCGTCTGTGCCCAACCGAGGCAGATCGACGGCCAGGCGCCGCACGCTCGACGCCGAGATCGACCGTAGCGGGGCGCAACCCAACTCCCGCGCCCGTTCCCGGCCGGCCGCGGTGACCGCGTACGTGAACGTCCCGTCGGGAAGCCCGGAACGCGCGAGTTCGCGGGCGATGTTCGCCGTCCACGTCTCGTTGCCCGTCTGCTGCGCGCCGAGGTGGTGGAGGTCGATGAGGTAGGTCACGAGCGCCGGATTTCTTCGCACAGCAGCTCGTACTGGCGGGCGACGTCGTCCCACTGGTACCGCTCCTGCGCGCGCTGCCGCGCCTTCTCCCCGGCGTCGACCGCTTCCTCGACGTTGCGCTCCGCGGCTTCGATCAGCCCGCGGACGCCGTTCGCGTCGGCGAAAAAGAGCCCGGTGTTCCCGGCGACCTCGCGGTTGAAGTTGACGTCGAACGCGAGCACCCGGGCGCCGGCACCCATGGCACGCAACAGCGAAGGGTTGGTGCCGCCCACCGAGTGGCCGTGAACGTAGGTCAGGGCACCGGCGTAGAGACTGTCGAGCCGGTCGGAATCCCAGATGGCGCCGAGGAGACGGATCCGGTCGTCGCCTCGCGCGGCGTCGTGGACCCGGTCCTGGTACGTGCTCCGATACGGCACTGAGCCGACGACGACGAGAGGCATGGTGGCCCCGCTCCGCCGGTAGCCGTCGACGACGACGTGCACGTGGTTCTCGGGCTCCATTCGCGCCACGACGAGGTGGTAGTTCTTCGCCATGAGGTCGTACTCGTGCAGGTGCCGATCGTTCGCCTCCCACACCGTGGGTGCCCCGTACGGGACGAACCGACTGGCCACGCGATAGGTGTCCCGGTAGTAGTCCTGGATGCCCACCGCGTCGGCGATCAGTACGTCGCCGAGCCTGGCGGCGAGCCGCTCGTTCGCGAGGTAGTAGCGGCGGCCGAACCGGCCCCATTTCGCACGTCGCCAGTCGAGCCCGTCGACGTGGACGGCCACCGGTATGCGTAGGAGCTTGAAGATCGGCAGGAATGGCGCGTTCGCCGGGTTGAACAGGATCGCCACCTCGGTGCGGTGACGCGCGAGGTGCCCGACGGAGAGCGCGGTGTGGCTCAGCGTCTCGGTGATCTTCTTCCGGAGAGACGGCAGCAGGACGCGCGTCATCCCTTTGTATCGGGCCGAGCGGTCGTCGCCCCGGCAGTAGACGGTCACCTCGTGCCCCGCCTTGGCCAGCCGTTCGCCGACCTCCTCCACCGCGGTCTCGAAGCCGCCGTATCGCGCCGGCACACCCCGGGTGCCGATCAGCGCGATCTTCATGGGACGACCCGCCCGACGCCCCGGCGCAGCGCTATCCCGGTGCTGATGATCGCGGCGGCCAGCCCACCGCCCCTCGAACCCAACCGGCGACGGCACAGCCGCTTCAACGCACCGGACCAGGCCGGGCCGGCTCCTGACCCGCCGACCTCGTGCAGCACTTCCACCGCGGAATCGAGCGCGAACCGGGCGCCGCGGGCACTCGCGGCGGTTCCCCACGCCACGTCCTCGGCGTAGACGATCTCGTCCTCGGGCCACCGGCCGTAGCGCGTGATCGCGGTTGGGTCCAGGAGGAGACAGGCCGCGCAGAGCCAGGACACCGAACCCCCGCGGCGGCACTGGCGACGAGTGAGGAACAAGCCGCGCCAGCCTGGGAACAGGTGCGCGAAAAGCAAGAAATAGGCCGCTGTCGACGCCACGGAGAGGTCGGTGCCGGCCACGCCGACCTGTAAACGGCCGCTCGGTTCCACGAGGAGCGGTGAAGTCCCGTCCAGCTTCTCGTCAGTGAGTTTGTCGACCAGGCTGTCTCGCTCGGCCGTCCCGAGATGTACGTCGGGATTGAGCAGCAGGACCGGAAGCTGGTTGCCCAGTTCACGAAGACGTTCGAAGCCGAGATTGACGCCGCCGGCGAACCCACGATTGGTGGCGCTGAGGATGAGTTCGGTGTCGTATTGGGCCGCGAGAACCCGCAGGCGGTCGGGCTCGGACGCGTTGTCGATCAGGACTATCCGCTGTCCGGCCAGCGCAGGCGAGGCCAGCCGAGCCTCGATGTCCGACGCTGAGTTGTAGTTGATGAGGATGGCTGCGATGCGCGGCTCGTCACCGCCGTGCGCCGCTGTCCACATGCGAGGTATGCTAGCGCCGGTCATCGTCGCGAACTGCGCTTGTCAGAGCGTCGCCATGGTTCTTGTAGTGACGGTGGATACGCCCGTACCGGAACGGCTCATGCTTGATCGGCCGCAGGCCGGATGGTCGAGGCCGCGGGGTTCGGTTCGACCGACAACGGCGTTTCGCCGTGCGACAGCAGGAGCTGCCACTGCGCGGCTATCCTCGACCGCTCCCGGTGCCGCGCCGGGCAGGCACCGTGCACGCAGCACGCTGCTTCCCCAGATGTCGTATCCGGCCGGGTACGCCGGAATCGCTTGGGCCTGCCCTCACTCAACGCTCCGCCGAGCAGTGCGGGGAGGGCCCCGCTTCAGGGCAATGACAGGACTTCCCGGCTCTCAACAGGCACCGCTGCAGCGGCCGGCGCCGTGACACCGGCCGCCGGACGGTCACTTGATCAGGGTGCCCGCGTCGACCGGCAGCGTGACGCCGGTGATGTAGCGGCCCTCGTCGGAGGCGAGGAACAGCAGCGCGTTGCTGATGTCCACGGCGTCGACCCACGGGATCGGCAGCGCGTTCATCTCCTGCGAGATCGGCTCGAACTCCTCCCTGGTGGAGTCCGGGCGGCCGGTGAACAGGGCGTAGGTCGCGGGGTTCTGGATCATCGGGGTGTCGACCTGCGTCGGGTGGAGGCTGTTGACGCGGATGTGATGCGGCGCGAGCTCCAGAGCGAGCGTCTTCATCAGCCCGACGACGCCGTGCTTGGCCGCGACATAATGCGCGATGTTGGCGTAGGGCTGCAGCCCGGCGGCCGAGCTGGTCAGGACGAGTGCGCCCCCACCGGCGGCGATCAGGTGCGGGATCGTGGCCTTGGCGGTGTGCCAGACACCGGTCAGGTTGATGTCGATCATCGTCTTCCAGGTGTCCTCCTCCATCTCGTGAGCGAGGTGCGGGAGCGACGCGATGCCCGCGTTGGCGCTGACGATGTCGAGGCGGCCGAGCTCGGCCACACCCTCGTCGACTGCCTTCTTCACCGCGGCGTAGTCGCGGACGTCGGCCTTGGTGGCGAGAATTCGCCGGTCGAGGGCCTCGACCTGCTTGACGGTCTCCGCGAGGTCGGCGTCGGTCGCGCCCGGCGAGCCGGTACCCGGCACATCCTCGTTGAGGTCGATCGCGATGATGTCGGCGCCCTCCTGGGCTAACCGGATCGCGTGACTGCGGCCCTGCCCGCGCGCCGCGCCGGTGATGAAGGCGACTTTGCCCTGCACTCGTCCAGCCATGGTGGTGCTCTCTCTCGTGCGTCGTCGGACTGCTAGAACGACGTTCTAGCCAGCTAGTGCCTAAAGCTAGTACGAAGATGGCTCGACCGTTAGGGTCTGGGGCGATGTACTACAAGCACGAGCCGGTCGAGACGCTGCGACCGGATCAGACGGCCAAGCGCCTGCGCGCCATGGATGCCACGCTCGACGTCGTCCGCGACGAGGGGCTCGCCGCGGTCACGATGAAGACAGTGGCCGCCACCTCCGGCGTTGCACTGGGCACGCTCTACCGCTTCTTCGTGACGAAAGACCATCTGCTGGCGGCGGCTTTCCTGCACTGGGCACTACCGATCCACGCGGAGGTCTTCGACCACGAGATCGCGCCGGAGTCGGCGCGATCGGAGTTGAAGGCGATGTTCCGGCGCGGGACGTACGTCTACCGGGAGCAGCCGAACATGCTGGCACTGCTCGTGCACGTGTTCGCCTCCACGGACCCGCGCGCCGCCGAGGAGACGCAGAAACTGCGCGAGTTCCTCAATCGGGCGCTGATCCGGCTGCTCGGGCCCGGCGATTCGGCCGCGCTGACCGCCAGCGAGATTCTCCAGGCGGTGTGGGTCGACGCATTGATGGCAACCCGGCGCGGTATCCGGCCGTTGGAGGCGGGGGTCGCGCAGCTCGACGAAACCGTGGAACTGCTGTACCGACCGCCGCTGGCCCACCAGGAGGCGGGGGAGCCCAACACCGATAGCCTCCGCACGAGCGCGCTACGGCCGGTGGAGTCGAATACTCACGATCGAACGGGTGTCAGTACCGCTTCGACCACCGACGCGAACCGGTCGACGTCCTCGGGGGTCGTGTCGAACGAGGTCATCCATCGGGCTTCGTGGATCGACTCGTCCCAGTCGTAAAAGTGGAATCGCGCGTGCAGCTCGGCCAGGGCGGCCGGCGGGAGCGTGGCGAAGACGGCGTTCGATTGCACCGGGTGGCTCACCCGCAGGCCGGGTACATCGTGTACCGCGGCGTGCAGTCGTGCCGCCATCGCGTTCGCGTGTGCGGCGTTGCGGAGCCACAGATCCGTCTCCAGCAGCGCGACGAGCTGCGCGGAGAGGAAACGCATCTTCGACGCCAGCTGTGCGGACGCTTTCCGCAGGTAGTCCAGGCCCCGGTCGAGTGTCGGGTTGAGCACGACGACCGCCTCACCGAGCATCATGCCGTTCTTGGTGCCGCCGAAGGACAGCAGGTCGACGCCCACGTCGGTGGTGAAAGCGCGGAGCGGCAGGCCGAGGTGGGCGGCGGCGTTCGCGAGCCGGGCGCCGTCCAGATGCACCAGCATGTTCCGGGAATGGCTGAATTCGACGACCGTCCCGATCTCATCGGGGGTGTAGACCGTGCCGAGCTCGGTGGCCTGGGTGAGCGACACGACCTGGGGCTGGGCGCGGTGCTCGTCGTCGAAGCCGCGTGCCTCGCGCGCTATCGCCTCCACGGTGAGCTTGCCGTGCACGGCCGGCACCGGGAGCAGTTTGATACCGGCCATCTTCTCCGGCGCACCGCACTCGTCGACGTGGATGTGGGCGGTCTCGGCGCAGATCACCGACGCCCAGCGGTCGCAGGCCGCCTGCAGCGCGACGACGTTCGCCCCGGTTCCGTTGAAGACGGGGTAGGCGCGCGCCCGGTCGCCGAAGTGGGATCGGAACACATCCTGCAGGTGCTCGGTGTGGACGTCGCCGCCGTAGCTGACCTGGTGGCCGCTGTTGGCAGCGGCTATCGCCGCGAGGATCTCCGGGTGCACGCCTGAATAGTTGTCGCTGGCGAAGTCCATGACGTTCAGTCTGCGCACCACGTAGACGCGCGGAAAGTCGTCTCTCGCATCGCTGAGCATAGAATTAGGCGATGCTCGGTACCCGCCGCTTGCAACTGCTGGTTGCTCTCGCCGAGACCGGCTCGATCGCTGCCGCCGCCGCTACCGTCGGCTGCAGCGCAGCTGCCGCGTCCCGGCAACTGGCGGTGCTGGAAGAGGAGAGCAGTGCGCTGCTACTGGAGCGATCGGCGCGCAGTGTGCGGCTGACCGCCGCCGGGGAGATGTTGGCGGATCATGCTCGCCGGATCCTCGCCGACATCGACACGGCGGAGCAGGACGTCGCTGCGGCCGGTTCGGTGGGTGGCGGGCGTCTCCGGGTCGGCTCTTTCTCGACGGCCGCGCGCCGGTTCGTCGTCCCGGTGCTCGGTACGCTGCGCCGCCGCTATCCGCGTCTGCGGCTCTCGTTCGCCGAGGTGGAGCCGGAGAACGCGCTGCCCGCGGTGCGCGCCGGTGAACTCGACGCGGCGGTGATCCACCACTATTCCCTGCTCGCCGCTCCGGACACCCACGGCCTCCGCCGGACGACGCTCTACACCGAGCCGCTCGTGCTCGCGGTCCCGCATCAGCTGTCCGCCGCAGGAGTGGCCACCACCGACGTGCGTGCGTTCGCTGACGCCGACTGGATCTCCACGTACCCCGATCGTGGGTTCCAAGCAGTGACCGAGCTGACCGCACGACTCGCCGGGTTCGAGCTCCGGATCTCCGGCCGGGCGGCCGGCTACCCGGTGGTGCTCGATCTGGTCGCGGCCGGTCTCGGCGTCGCCTTGGTGCCGCAGTCCGCCGCGGTGCCGCAGGCCGGCGTCCGGCTGCTGGACATCACCGAACCTGCCGGTCTGACCCGGACCGTCGAGCTGACGACGCGGGCCGCGGACAGCTCGCCCGCCGTTGCGGAATTCCGACGCGAGATAATCAAGCACTCGTCGGCTGCTGACCAAGACGCTCAAGGTAGGTCTCGATGACCGATGTTCGCACCATCGACGCCGGTGTGCTGACCGTCGGCTATCTGCAGGACGGTTCGGACGGTGGGTGGCCCGTCGTGCTCGTCCACGGCTTTCCGTACGACGTGCATGCCTACGATGACGTCGTTCCGCTGCTGTTGACGCAGGGCGCCCGGGTGATTCGCCCGTATCTGCGGGGGTTCGGCCCGACCCGGTTCCGGTCGGGGGAGACATTCCGGAGCGGACAGCAAGCCGCTTTGGGTTCGGACCTGATCGCGTTGCTCGATGCGCTCGGTCTCGGGACCGCGCTCCTCGCCGGGTACGACTGGGGTGGTCTGTCGTCCTGTGTGGCGGCTGCTCTGTGGCCGGAGCGGGTGGCCGGGCTGGTGTCGCTGGCCGGCTACGACATCATCGACGTCCAGCGGCAGCGACACGGCTTCGCTGCGGAGATCGAGCACGCGGTCTGGTACCAGCACCTGTTCCAGACCGAGCGGGGGCGCGAGGTTCTCGCCCGTCACCGCCGGGACCTGTGCCGGATGCTCTGGCGGCAGTGGTCGCCGGGCTGGAATTTCGACGATGCGACCTTTGCCCGCACGGCCGGGTCCTTCGACAATCCCGACTTCGTCGACGTGGTCATCCACTCCTACCGTCATGCTCTGGGCCAGGCACCGGGCGACCCGGTCTACGACGAGCTCGAGAATCGTCTCGCCGAGCGACCAAGAATCATGGTGCCGGCGGTGACGCTGGACGGGGCGTCCGACACGTTGAAGCCCGGCGGCACCGCCGATCACGCGACCATGTTCACCGCCCGCCACGCCCACCGAGTGGTGAACGCTGGGCACAACCTGCCGCAGGAAGCACCGGCCGCTTTTGCGGACGCGGTGCTGACCGTTCGGAGTTGGTCGGCGGACGCCGAGTCCCGATAGCTGTTCCGCCGTCACCTCGTTGTCGGTGGCGACGGCGTTGACGGCAGGCGGAGCGCTCGCCCGTCGCGCAGCAAACTCGCCGGGAGCGGCCCGCAGAGCGCGACGGACGTGCTCGCGCCACTTTTTACCGGCTCGCTGATTGTCCCTGTTCGGCGACGAACGCCGCGACCAGACCGTCGGTGAACGCGACCGGCACCGGCTCGCCGGTGACCAGCACCCGGTAGTAGACAGCCCCGACCAGCCGGTCGAGCGCGAGGTCGACGTCGAACCCGGCCGGGAGTTCCCCGCGCGCGATCGCCTCGCGCAGCATCACCGCTTCCCGCTCCCGCTGCGGTTGCAGGTGCTCGACGCGGAGCCGGGCCGCCAGGTCCGGGTCGTGCTGCGCCTGCCCCACGAGCGCGCGCAGTACGGCGCCGGGATCCGACCCGGTCAGGAACCGGGCCAGCCGCCGCAGATACCGGCGCAGATCACCGCTCAGGTCACCGGAATCGACTGGCTCCAGGGCCGTGACCATGTCGCTGCCCAGCGCGTCGAGCAGGATCTCCACCTTCGACGGCCACCAGCGGTAGATCGTCTGTTTGGCGACACCGGCCCGCGCGGCGATGCCCTCGATCGTGACGCCCGCGAACCCTTTCTCCGCCAGCAGATCGTCGGCGGCTTCCAGCACCGCGGCCCGTGCGGCCTCGCTGCGCCCGTGCCGGTTGCCGTGGTGACGCCTGACCTCGCTGCTCACGGGCATCAGCATAGAACCGACTAGACTGCACGCAACGTTGCGTCTACTCTAGGCGTATGACCGACACCGTTCACAGGCCGCAACCACGCATCCGCACTCCGCGGGTCCGCACTCTCCTCGACCACCTTTTCGCCCGGGCCGACCATGACGGCGAGACTGACACCGACTGGCAGGCCTTCCTCGCCGCTTCGGCCGCCGAACGCGCCGACCTGTGCGCGGCGGAGTACATGCCGGTCTCCCGGACCGGCGGCGAACTGCTGTATTCGCTGGTACGCGCGACCTCGCCGCTGACCGTCCTGGAGTTCGGCACCTCGTACGGGATCTCGACGATCTACCTGGCCGCCGCCGTCGCCGACAATCAGAAAGGGCACGTCCACAGCAGCGAACTGAGCACCGCCAAGCTCGCCGCCGCGGGCGCCAACCTGGCCGAGGCCGGCCTGGACGACGTCGTCACCCTGCTACCGGGCGACGCCCGCGAGACCCTGCCCCGCGTCGAGGGCCCGATCGACCTGCTACTGCTCGACGGCTGGAAAGACCTGTACCTGCCGGTGCTGCGTGCGCTCGAACCGGCGTTACGCCCGGGCGCGATGGTGATCGCCGACGACAGCACCTTCGACTCCGTCGGCGAGTACCTGCACTACGTCCGCGACCCGCAGAACGGCTACGTGAGCACCGCCTTCCCCGTCGAAGACGGCATGGAGATCTCCACCCGCGCCTAGGTGTGCTGTCCCGACAGGTTGGCGGCCACGTTTTCGCCGTCGCGCTCGGCGAGCACGCTAGCGCCGGTCATCCGCCGCGAACTGCGGCCGCAGGCCGAATGGCCGACATGCGGGCTCACGGGATGGCGCGCGGTGGAATCGCGTCGGTGTGGGTGTAGGTGCCGGGGGTCTGGCCGGTGACACGGCGGAAGGCGGTGATGAAAGCACTGGGTCGGCCGTAGCCGACGGCTCGGGCGGTGGCGTTGACCGTCGCCCCGCCGGCCAGCAGTTGGATGGCGGCGCGGATGCGGACCTGAGTCCGCCAGGCCGCGAAGCTCAGGCCGGTCTCGGCGGGGAACAACCGGGACAGGGTGCGGACGCTCGCGTGGACTTCGTCGGCCCAGTCGGTGAGTTCGCGATTGTCGGCGGGGTCGATCAGGAGCCGTTCGGCGATAGCGCGCACCCGCGGATCGGCGGGCATGGAGACGTGGACGTCGTGGGTGGTCAGCGGAGTGAGCAGTGCGAACAGCAGTGCCTCGCTGAGGACTCGGCTCGGGTCCTCCGGCACGGTCCGGTGCAGGTGCCTGATGATCTCGCCCAGCAGCGGCCCGATCGCGACGCCGGTGGGTTCGCTCCAGTTGATCGGGCAGCGGTCGGCGTCGAAATGGATGATCGACATCTCGCCGACGTGCAGCACGGTCCCACCGTGCTCGATGCCGCCGGGAACCCAGAGCCCGTACCCCGGCGGGATCAGCCAGTCCCGGGCGCCCACGGTGCCCATGAGCGTGGCGGTCGTGCTCCACAGCAACACCGGTTCCGGGTGAGCGTGGATGTGCCGCCGCCGTTCGATTCCCTCGGGGTCACCGGCTTCGACGCTCAGGATGGGGGATCCCGACAACCCGGCAGGCGGCTTGGCGTGTGCGCGGTATTGGTTGGCCACAATTCGCACACCAGCCACCTTAGCGTCGAGTCGTGCCTAACGTGATGATGCTGTCCACGCTGACCCGCCCGGACGCCGGCTGGGCGCGGGTGGCCGGCTACGACGTGGTGCGTCAGGCCAAGGCGGTTCAGGCCGGCATGGGAGTGACGGCTCAGGCCGGCTCGCCGCGGCATTGCTAGAGCGCTTGGAGCTGAGCGACGCCACCGCCGAGTGACTACTTCAAGGAATCGATTGATGAAGCATCGTTTGCTGGACCGCTTACTGCTGCCCGCCCGCGTGGACACCGTCGAACGGTGGGCACCACGGTTACGTTTGATCACGCTGACCGGGCCCGCGTTGGCCGGCCTCGACTGGCTACCCGGTCAGCACGTCCGCCTGCGGGTCGCGGCTGCGCCTGCCGCGATCGACTGGCTGCTGGGCACGCTGCGCACCTACACCGTGTGGGACTACCACGAGCAACGCCTCCAGTTGCTCGTGTTCGACCATGGCGACGGACCAGGAGCCGGCTGGTCACGCACTGCCCGGCCCGGTGACGAACTGATGCTGCTCAAACCCCAGGGCAACTTCACCACGTCCCCGGCCGCTTACCACCTGTTCGCCGGGGACGAGACCGCGCAGGCCGCCTACGGCCCCATGCTGCGAGCCTTGCCGGCTGATGCCACCGTCCTGGCCCGTCTCGAGGTCGACAGTCCCTCCGAACGCCTCCCGCTCAGCCGAGAGGAAGGCGCAGCGAAGGGTCCGAATTGGGATCTGGAGTGGAGCTATCGCCGAGGCAGGTCCGCGGCCGCCGCGCAGACCCTCGTCGAAGCCGTCCGCGGGTTGGACCTACCGGCCGAGCCTGGCATGGCCTACCTGGCCGGCGAAGCCCGGACGATCCAGCTGATTCGAAATCACCTTGTCCAGGAACGGGGCTGGCCTCGCCGCAATGTGCTCACCAAACCGTTCTGGACGCCCGGCCGGAAAGGTCTCGACTGACAGCGCGATGGTCACGCCGCGGCCGCGATACCGAATAGGTGGAGGGCCACGGACGTCGTCCGACCTACGGGAGCACCTGTCGTGCTGCCCTGTACCGGAGCCAGAGCGCAAGCATCGTCACGCTCACCGCCAGGTTGAAGCCATATAACGCCCAGGCCGGCCCGACGGGAAGGCTGAAGACGTAGATGGCGTAGAGGACGTTGCCGGCGTTGCTGGTGATCCTGTTCGTTGCTTCGAGTTACAGGCAGGAGATGCGGTGGACCGGACGTGTTCCGGTCGAAGCCCACGTTCTGTAGACGGCCCATGCGCGCCGGACGTGAGATGCCGATCTTGGCCGCATCAGCGATCGCACGAGACCTCACGCATTGCCCTCGCCGCACGTCTTCCATCTGAGAAACGAAAGGACACTCAGATGAAGAACATCCGCCACATCACGGTGGACACGGGCTTGGGTGCGATCACCGTCGTCGCGAAGGACCAGGCGATCACCGGCCTGTATTTCTGCAGCCACGTCCGCCGGCCTGCGCAGGACACATTCGGTCCGGAGGTGGTCGCCTCCACGGACGCACTTCTGGACGGCGCGGCCCAGCAGCTGGGTGACTACCTCGCTGGTGAGCGCATCGAGTTCGACCTTCCGCTGGCGGCCGACGGCGACGCGTTCCAGCACGCCGTCTGGGACATTGTGAGCAGCATCCCGCGTGGCGAGAGGACCACCTACGGTCGCATCGCCGAGCAACTCGGCGACCGCACTCTGGCCTACCGGGTCGGGCAGGCGGTGGGCGCGAACCCGCTGTGCATCTTCGTTCCCTGCCACCGCGTCGTCGGCGCGAGCGGTGCGCTCACGGGATATGCCGGTGGGCTGAAGCGCAAGCAAGCGCTGCTGGAGCTCGAAGAGCCCGCTGAGGTCGGCGCGGCCCGGCTGTTCTAACCGCCGCGTCTTCACTGGGATGGACATGAAACAGCCGTTCGAGAAGGTGGTCGCGCAGCACGGCGCAACCGTGCTGCGCGTCTGCCGGGTCGTCCTCGGCCCGCACGACGCGGAGGACGCGTGGTCGGAGACTTTCCTTTCCGCGATGCGCGCCTATCCGGAGCTGCCCGAGACGGCGAACGTCCAGGCGTGGCTGGTGACGATCGCGCACCGCAAGGCGATCGACGTGTTGCGGGCGGCGAAGCGCAATCCGCTGCCGGTCGAGGAAATGCCCGAAGCACCGACGACGCTCGGGATACCCGGCTCAGGAGACGCCGATCTGTGGGTCGCCGTGGGCCGGCTTCCGAGCAAACAACGTCAGGCCATCGCATATCACTACGTGGCGGGACTGCCTTACGCCGGGATCGCGGAGATTCTCGGCGGCACCGTCGAAGCTGCCCGGAGAGCGGCCGCGGACGGGCTGAAAAACCTTCGAAAGAACTATCCGGGCGCGATTACGAAAGGAGCATCCTCGTGAACGACATCCGAAACGATGACGATCTGACCGCCCTGCTGTCGACGCCCGTGGACGCCGACGTCCTCAGCCGCCTCCACCGCCGCCTCGAGGAGCGAGCAGAGCGGGCGAACGTCATCGATATCGCCTACACGACGATCGACTCCCCGGTCGGGAAGCTGCTGCTGGCAGCCACTCCGAAAGGGCTGGTCCGGGTGGCCTACGCCAGCGAGGACCACGACAAGGTTCTCCAGACGCTGAGCGAGAAACTCAGCCCGCGCATCCTGGACGCTCCCCAGCGGCTGCAGGTGGTGGCACGCGAGCTCGATGAGTACTTCGCCCAGCACCGCCGGACCTTCGACGTGACGCTGGACCTCTCGCTCTCGCGGGGATTCCGGCAGCTCGTGCAGATCCACCTGCCCGAGATCGAGTACGGGCAGACCCGTAGCTACCGCGACGTGGCCGAACTGGTCGGCAACCCCAACGCCGTCCGCGCCGTGGGGACCGCCTGCGCGACCAACCCGCTGCCGATCGTCGTCCCGTGTCACCGGGTGCTCCGCAGCGACGGCACGCTCGGCGGGTACATCGGCGGCCCCGAAGCCAAGACCGCCCTGCTGCACCTGGAGGCGGCATGAGCCAGGACCGGTGGCACGTCCGCGTCGAGTCCGGTGATTGGAAGGCGATCACCGAGGAGGTCAACGAGTACGGCGGCGCGTTGCTGCCGCAACTGCTGTCCGCCGAGGAGACCGCCCGGATCAGGGGGCTGTACGAGCAGGACGACCTGTTCCGCAGCACCATCACGATGGGCCGGCACCGTTTCGGCGAAGGGCAGTACCGGTACTTCACCGCGCCCTATCCGGAGCCGATCGAGCGGCTCAAGCAGGCGCTGTACCCGCGGCTACTTCCGATCGCCCGCGACTGGTGGAGCAAGCTCGGCCGGCCCGCGCCCTGGCCGGACACCCTCGACGAGTGGCTGCGGATGTGCCACGACGCCGGCCAGACGAAGTCCACGGCGATCCTGCTCCGCTACGCCGAGAAGGACTGGAACGCCCTCCACCGAGACCTGTACGGCGATTTGGTGTTTCCGCTGCAGGTCGTGATCAACCTCAACGAGCCCGGCGTGGATCACACCGGCGGCGAGTTCCTGCTGCTCGAACAGCGTCCGCGCGCCCAGTCCCGGGGCACCGCGACGCTGCTGCCGCACGGCCACGGATACCTCTTCACCACTCGCGACCGCCCCGTCGAGTCCGCCCGTGGATGGTCGGCCGCACCGGTACGGCACGGCGTCTCCGCCATCCGATCGGGCGAACGTCACACGCTCGCCCTGGTCTTCCACGACGCCGCATGAGCGACGCGCCGAAGACCTACACCCTCCTCGGCGCAGACGGCCGCCCCTACCAGTCCTCGACGAAGGGCAGGTGGGGCGGCCACCGCGGCTCGAAGATCTATGGCCGGCTCGACTGTCGCACGGCACTGAAGGCCGTCGCCCGCGGGAGCTACGTGAAGCACCGCGTCTTCTTCCCCGACGAAGCGACCGCAGTCGCCGCCGGATTCCGTCCGTGCGGAACCTGCTGCACGCATCGCTACCAGCGGTGGAAAGCCGCTCGGGAGGACAGCGCTGCCCGAGAAGAAGTCAGCGTGACCCTTCGTGACCTACGTACGGGGGAGTGGCCCTAAGCTTCCACTGTGGCCAACAACGATTGGATGATCGAGTCGTCCAACGAGGCGGCCGACCGCGAGCCGGTCGAGCTGCACCCGGAACGCCCGCACCCTGCGCGGGTCTACGACTACCTACTCGGCGGCAACACGAACTTCGCCTCCGACCGGGCGTTCGCCGAGGCGGCGCTGAAACTCAACGAGGGCACGCGGACGACCGCCCGGTCCAACCGGGAGTTCCTCCGGCGGGCGGTCACGTTCCTCACCCGTGACGCCGGTGTCCGCCAGTTCATCGACATCGGCACCGGGTTACCGACGAGCCCGAACGTGCACGAGATCGCGCACTCGATCGCGCCGGGGAGCCGGGTCGTCTACACCGACAACGACCCGATCGTGGCGGCGCACGCCCGTGCGCTGCTCACCAGCGAGCCGGGCACCGGCCCGACCACGTACATCGAGGCCGATCTGCGCGAGCCGGCGACGATCATCTCCCAGGCATCGGAGATCCTGGACTTCTCGCAGCCCGTCGGGCTGCTGCTGATCGCGGTGACCCACCACCTCAAGGACGACGAAGATCCGCACGCGGTCGTCGCCACGGTCGTCGAGGCGCTGCCGCCGGGGTCCTACCTCGCGCTGTCCCAGATCACCGACGAGTTCCGGCCGGAACAGTGGCACGCGATCGAGAAGGACTTCGCGCAGCGCGGCAGCGTGCTGACACCGCGTCCGCGGGAGGCGATCGAGCGGTTCTTCGCCGGTCTGGAGAAGGTGGATCCGGGGCTGCAGGTCGTGAATCAGTGGCGGCCCGAGGCGGACGACGTCTACAAGGACATCGACGCGGGGGAGTGCTCGCTGCTCGGCGGGGTGGCCAGGAAGTCCTGACCACCTGGCGCGCAGGTCGAGCGTCCGCGCGATCAACCGGCAGCTGCTGTCCTTCCTAGGAGCACAGTGACAGGGGCCCGTTCGCGGCTTCGAGCAGCTGCTCGCTGTAGGCCCTGACCAGGACGTGCGCCGAATGGACGCCCCGCTCGTCCTCGTCGATCAAAGCGGTTTCGGTCAGTTCCCGGAGCGCCGCGCGCGCGACCGGCACCGGAACCCCGCAAACGTTCGCGCAGGTCTCCGCGTCGGCGCCCGCGGGCGACGTCAACGAGAACAGGCGGAAGAGCCTGGCGGCAGCGGGGCTGAGCCGACCGTAGGACTCGGCGAACGCGGCGGACGGATCACTCTCCGCGGAGAAGGCCGCCAGCCGCCGGGTGTCGTCGCTCAGTTCCGCCGCCACGGTGGCGAGAGGGAGCTGCGGACGGCCGTTCAGCCGTCCGGCGATACTCGCCAGCGCGAGCGGGAGACGGTCACACGACGCGGCTATTTCGTCGATCTCCGGCGTGGATGCCTGCCGGTCCAGCCGACGCCGGAGCAGCTCCCGCGCCGAACGCGGATCCGGGAGCTCGACGCGCAGCAGGTGGGCGCCGTCGCGCGCGGCGAGGCCGACCAACGGCGCGCGGCTGGTCACGAGCACCAGGCAGCCCGCCGAGTTCGGCAGCAGCGGACGGACCTGCGCCGTGTCCTCCACGTTGTCCAGGAGCACCAGAATGCGCTTGCCCGCGGTCAGCGTGCGGTACGCACCGGTGCTGCCACCGAGCAGGGCGGTGCGTTCCTTCAGGTCCAGGTACAGCTGGCCATCCAGGAACTCCGCCGCAACGTGGTGTGCGAAGCGCGCGGCCAGCGCGGACTTCCCGACCCCGGCCATGCCGTGCAACGCCACGATCAGCGGACTCGTCCGGGGCGTGTGCAGCAGCCGGGTGAGCCGCGCCAGTTCGTCGTCGCGGCCGACAAAAACCGGGAGGTCGGGAGGTAGCTGTGCGGGTCGACGGGTCGCTGGCAGCACCCGCCGCCGGACGTCCCGCAGGGCAGGACCCGGCTCGACGCCGAGGTCCTCGGCGAGCCGGTGGCGGACCGACCGGAATACCGACAGCGCTTCGCTCTGCTGCCCGTCGGCGGCGAGTACGGAGACGAGACTTGCTTGCACGGATTCGTGTAACGGCGCCATTGCCGCCGCCAACCGCAGGGGCGCCAGCACCCGAGCGGGCTGGCCCAGCCGGACCGCGAGCTCCGCCGACGCGCAGCAGGCGTCGTAGAACTCGTTGTCCAGCGCCGCGTGGATCGGGGCGGCGGGAACGGCCTCCGCGGTGGAGCCGTGCCACAACCGCAGACCCTCGACGAAATGGTCGAGCTTGCTGCCCGCTGTGACGAGCGCGCGGAACCGCGAGAGGTCGAGCTCGCCGTCGCGGGCGGCGAACAGGTAGCCGTTGCCCTGGCGTAGGAGGTAGGAGCCGGCCTCGCGGCCCAGGAGCGTGGGCTCCAGAAGCCGGCGCAACGTGCCGACGTACTTGTGGATGATGTTCAAGGCGCTGGACGGAGCCCCGTCGCCCCAGATCAGGTCGATCAGCTCGGTGGTGCTCACCGGCTTGCCGGCGCGGGCGAGCAGCAGGGCAAGGAGGGAGGCCTGCTGCGGTGGTCCGGAATCCAGTTCGACGCCGTCCCGCCAGAGTCGCAGTGGACCGAGTATCTGAAACCGCACGCAAGAAATATGCGACCGCGGCCGGCGCCAGGGGAATGGCCGAGGACGCGAACCAGCCAGGTCAGGGCGGTGGACTAGCCAGGCTTGCACCGTACGATGCAAGGACTATGGGGCTGATCGGGCGGCACGACGAATGCCGAACGCTCGACGAATTGGTCGAAGCCGTCCGTACCGGTCACAGCCGCGCTCTGCTCGTGCGCGGTGAAGCAGGCATCGGGAAGAGCGCACTGCTGACCTACGCCCAGAGCCGGGCGAGCGGACTGCGCGTACTCCGGACGACCGGTATACCGGCGGAGTCGGAGCTTCCGTTCGCCGGCCTCCACCAGCTGTTCGGGTCGCTGGCCGACCGCATCGACGGGCTTCCGGCGCCGCAGCGCGACGCGCTTCGCGTCGCCTTCGGGCTCGCGGACGGCAGCGTTCCCGACCGGTACGTGGTCGCGCTCGGGCTGCTCAGGCTGCTCGCTGACCTGGCGCGCGAGCGCCCGGTGCTCTGCCTGGTCGACGACGAACAGTGGCTCGACCGGCCCACGGTGCTGGCGCTGTCGTTCGTGGCCCGGCGCATCGACACCGAGGCGGTCGGCTTCGTGTTCGCGTCGCGGGAGGACGCCGAGGACTTTCGGGGTATACCGACGCTCGCGCTGGCCGGTCTCTCGGCCCGTGCCGCGCGTGAGCTGTTCGACTCGGTGCTGACCGGGCCGCTCGACCCGTCCATCCGGAATTCGATCCTCACTGAGAGCCGGGGCAACCCGCTGGCGTTGCTCGAGTGGCCCCGGGGCGTCGGCCCGGTGGAGCTGGCCGGTGGCTTCCGGTTCCCGGGCGTGGTGCCGCTCCCGTTCCGGATCGAGGCCACGTACCGGCAGCGCCTCGACGCGCTGCCCGCTGCGGCGCGTCAGTTCCTGCTGCTGGCCGCCGCGGACGCGGTAGGTGATCCCACGACGCTGTGGGCCGCGGCGTCCCGGCTCGGGCTGGAACCGTCCGCCGTGACGCCCGCGCTGGCGTCCGGCCTGCTCGCCGTCGGCGCCCGGGTCGAGTTCGGCGACGCATTGGCGCGGGCGGCGATCTACCGGGCCGCCGACATCGAGCAGCGTCGCCTGGTGCACGACGCCTTAGCGGCTGTCGCACCCGACCCGGACCGCCGGGCCTGGCACCGGGCCAACGCGACCCCCGGCTTGGACGAACAGACCGCGGACGAGCTCGAACGGTCCGCGGACCGCGCGCAGGCCCGGGGCGGTCTGGCCGCCGCAGCTGCCTTCCTGGAACGCGCGGCCGCGCTGACCGTGGAGCCCGAACTGCGGACCCGCCGCATGATCGCCGCGGCGGAGGCGACGCGGGACTCGGGAGCGCACGACGCTGCCCTCGCCCTGCTGGAGTCGGTCGAATCGCGGCCACTGGACGACGATCAGGCCGCACGGGCCATGCGGATCCGCGGGCTGATCGCGATCGAGCAGCACCGCCGCGAGGAGGGGGTCGACCTCGTCTTCGCGGCCGCCAATCGGTTCGCGGACCGCAACAGCCCGGAGGCGCGGGAGACCTCCCTCGAAGCCTTGATCGCGACGTTCTGGGCCGCCGAGCCGCACGATCCGCTCCTCGCGAGGGCAGCGGCGGCGGTCGCGGAGACGGTCCGCCGCTCTGCGGGGCCACCGAACCTCACCGACCTGTTGCTGCGCGGGCTCTACGTCCGGATCACCGAGGGGTTCGCGGCGTCCGCGCCGATCCTCCAGCAGGCCGTCGACGTCCTGGTCGCGGCGGCGCCGTCGGCACGCTGGTCGGTGTTCGGCGTGTTTCGGCAGATGCTCTCGCTCACCGAGGAGACGTGGGACGAGGAGGCCTGGGGCACGTTCGCCACCCGCCAGATCGTCGTCTGCCGACGCGAAGGGGCGCTCGCGCTGCTGTCCCAGGTGCTGAACTGGACGGCGTTCTACCGGATGCACGAAGGCGACCTGCTGGCGGCGCGGGCGCTGCTCGACGAATCGAACTCCGTCGCCGCGGTGACGACCGGCCGGACCAACCGTCACGTCGAAGCGGTTCTGCACGCGTGGTGCGGTGACGAGGAGGAGACGCGGAAGTTCAGCGACGAGGTGCGGCGGTTGATCACCGCGCAGCGCGGGCTCTTCGGCTTCTGCGCCGACTATGCCGACGCCGTCCTGGCCAATTCGCTCGGCCAGTTCCACGTCGCCCTCGAAGCAGCGAAGCGGGCATTCGAATCCGACCAGGTGCTGGTCGGGTCGATGGTGGTGACCGAGTTGCTGGATGCGGCGTGGCAGACCGGTGCCGTCGGCGAGCTGCGCGTCGCGAGGAAGTGGCTGGCCGAGCGGGCCGTCGCCATCGACACCCCGTGGATGCAGGGCATCCACCAGCGGAGCCTGGCGTTGCTGGCCGAGGACGACGCCGCCGAGGAGCACCATCTCCGCTCGATCGAGCTGCTGGGCGCGACCCGCAGCCGGATCGACACCGCCCGCGCGCACCTGCTGTTCGGCGAGTGGCTGGAGCGTCGCGGGCGCCGGGACGAAGCGCATGAGCATCTGCGCGAAGCGCACCAGATGTTTCAGACGCTGGGTGCGGTCGGCTTCGCCGTCCGGGCCGAGGGTGACGCCGTGCAGCAGCCGACGCTGACCGAGCAGGAGGCGCAGATCGCGGCGCTGGCGAGCCAGGGTCTGTCCAACCCGGAGATCGGTGCCCGGCTGTTCATCAGCCGCCGCACCGTCCAGTACCACCTGCGGAAGGTGTTCGCGAAGCTCGGGATCACCTCGCGCGCGCAGCTGCCGAGTGAAGTGTCCCTTCACAAATCGTCCACTGCGTCGGGATTCACTGCGGATGCCTAAACGATGGGAGTCCCAGTGAGTATTCGTAACGTTGTTCTCGTCCACGGAGCATGGGCTGACGGCTCGGGGTGGCGGGGCGTCCACGACCTGCTGACCGCTGACGGCTACTCGGTGAGCGTCGTCCAGCACCCGACGGTGTCCCTGGCCGACGACGCCGCGATCACCCGACGCGTCCTGGACCAGCAGGACGGACCGACGATCCTGGTCGGTCACTCGTACGGCGGCGCCGTGATCACCGAGGCGGGGACGCACGAGAACGTCTCCGCCCTGGTGTACGTGGCGGCGTTCGCGCCCGACAAGGGGGAGTCGGTGAACACGCTGATCGCCGACCCGCCGCCGGGTGCGCCGACGCCGCCGATCCTGCCGCCGGTGGACGGGTTCCTGCTGCTCGACAAGGAGAAGTTCCCGGCCGCGTTCGCCGCCGACCTGCCGGCTGCCGACGCCCGGTTCCTGGCCGACTCGCAGCTGCCCTGGGGCCTGGAGGCCGTCGGCGGGCCGATCACCGAGCCGGCGTGGCGCTCGCGGCCGAGCTGGTACCTGCTCGCCACGGAGGACCACATGATCCCGCCGGTCGCGCAGCGGGCGATGTCCGAGCGCATCGGGGCGGCGGTGACCGAGGTGACCAGCAGTCACGCGGTCTACGTCTCTCATCCGGAGAGCGTGGTCGCGCTCGTCCGGGCGGCGGCAGCGGGCGCCTGAGCCACGGTCCGGCGGCTCCGGCCGCCGGACCCCGTGGCGCGGTCGTGGCACGCTGCCCGCAGCTTCCTCCGACCGAAAGCGACACGATGACCGGGTGGTCGGCCCTAGCGGGTACGCACCAGTACGTCGTGCCCGACGAGACGCACGCCGACGCGTTGGCGAAGGCCCTGTCCGCGTACGGGTTCGCCGACGTCACGGCCCGGCCGTGGCACTCGGTGGCTGGGTGGTGATCGCCGTCGACGACGGGCCCTATCCGGTCGACGCGACCGGCCACCGCACGATGGACGCCGTCGGGCGCGCCGCGGCGGCTCGACCTCTACGTCGAGCTCCTCTGCGCCGCCGACCGGTGGGCGGACGGACGTCCGCGTCGCCGTCCACGAGCAGCTCCCGACATTGCTCGCGCGCTGGGAAAGCGAACCCACCGCGGTGCAGATGGTGCTGTCCGGCCCCGCCGCACTCTCGCCCCACCACGGCCATGCGATCGGCGAGCAGATCAGTTACCTGGCCCAGGAGTTCGACGGCACCCGTCCGGGGTCGTATCTGCACCTGGCGAGTGCACTGGTCCAGAACCGGGACGCCGACGTGTTCGCGGCCGTGACGGACATCGTGACCTGGGACGAGTACGCCAATCCCGACTGGCTGGAGACGCCTCGGTTACCGGTCGCCGTTCCGGCGGGACACATTCTTGTCGGAGGGGTGCTGCACTCTGTGAGTTCCGTCGAGTGACGCCGTTGCGGCACCCGCGTACGCTTCCGATCTGTCCACGACCGGAGACATATCACCGATGAACGCTCACAAAGGCCGGATGGTCGCCGTCGTCATCGGCGCTCTGGTCGCCGGCTCCCTGACGGCCTGCAGCGGCGGCAACGACCCCGAGCCCTCCGTCGACGCCTTTCTCGCGGGCTGGCGCAAAGGCCAGTTCGACAAGGTCGGCTTCGTGGACCCGGCGGGGAAGTCCGTTCCGGCCGCCGACGTCACCGCGCAGTTGAAGAAGGTCACCGCCGAGCTCCCCAGCGCGCCGTCGAAACTGGAGCGCGCGGGCGACGCGTCGGTGAAGGACGAGAACGCCACCAGCACGGTCAAGGTCACCTGGACCCTGCCGGGCGGCGTCACCTGGTCGTACGACACGTCGGTGCGGCTGCGCGAGAACGACGACACGTGGAACGTCGTCTGGGAGCCGGCGCTCGTCCACAAGCAGCTGACGACGGGCGAGACGCTCTCGGTCCGCCGCGAAGAGGCGCCCCGCAGCGGCATCCTCGACAACGCCGGAAGCCCGATCGTCCGCCCGCGGCCGATCGTCACCGTGCTGCTCGACCCGGCCAAGGTCACCGACGCGGCCGCGGCCGCCAAGCAGCTGACCGCCGCGTTCGCGTCGATCGACACCGACGTCGACCTGTCAGACCTGCCCGCCCGGCTGGCCAAGGCCAAACCCGGAATCGCTGTCGACGTCGTGGTGCTCCGCCAGGAGGCGTACGACAAGATCGCGACGCGGATCAGCGCCGTGACCGGCGTGGTGGTCCAGAAGGGCACGCGTGACCTCGCGCCGACCAGGCAGTTCGCCCGCGCGCTGCTCGGCTCGGTCTCGGACGCGACGAAGGAAGACCTCACCGCGAAACCGGGCGTCTACGCCGTGGGCGACCACGTCGGGCACGGCGGGCTGCAGGCCGCGTTCGACCAGAAGCTCCGCGGCACCCCGGGCGTAACGGTCGCAATCGGTGAGAAAGCGACAGTGTTCACCTCCCAGCCGAAGCCCGGCCAGACCATCCGCACCACGCTCGACCAACGCGTCCAGACCGCCGCCGACGCCGCGCTGGACGGCATCACCCAGCAGAGCGCCCTGGTTGCGATCCGGATCAGCGACGGCAGTGTGGTCGCGGCCGCCAACGGACCCGACGGCGGGTCGTTCAACGCCGCGTTCGAGGCCAAGGTCCCGCCGGGGTCGACGTTCAAGATGGTGTCGGCGCTCGGCCTGCTCGACCAGGGCGCTGTCAAGGCCGACGACACCGTCGCCTGCCCCAAGCACCTCGCAGCCGGTGGCCGCGACTTCACGAACTTCGACGACTTCGAGCTGGGCAACGTGCCGTTCCGCGTCGACTTCGCCCAGTCGTGCAACACCGCGTTCGCCGCACTCGCCCCGAAGCTCGGCCCCGACGGCCTGGCTGACGCCGGCCGCATGCTCGGCCTGGAAGCGGACTACGAGCTGGGTCTGCCGGCGTTCTCCGGCAAGGTCTCCACCGGAGGCGACGCAGCGGAGCGTGCCGCGGCCGCGTTCGGTCAGGGCCGCACCGTGGTGAGCCCGCTGTCGATGGCCTCGGCGACGGCCGCGGTGGCGTCCGGCCGATGGACGCCGCCGTCCCTCGTCGACAAGCCGGCCACGGCCCCCGGGCCCCAGCTGAAGCCCGCCGCGGTGGAGCCGCTGCGCGCGATGATGCGCCAGGTCGTCACCGACGGCACCGCGACCTCCCTGCGTGACGTGCCCGGCGCCCCGGTGTACGGCAAGACCGGCACCGCCGAGTTCGACAACAACCCCGATCACGCGCACGCGTGGTGGGTCGGCTGGCAGGGTGACATCGCGTTCGCGGTCTTCGTCGAGAGCGGCGGTCACAGCAGTTCGGTGTCGGTGCCCGTGGCCGAGAAGTTCCTCCGCGGGCTGCGCACGTGAGTGCCCGGATCGCCGGGGGAGCGGCGATCCTGTTGGCGCTCGTCGGTCTGTTCACCGGGAGCTGGCTCGGCAAGGGCCACGAACACGCGGCCCTGATCTACGTCGGCGCGCTGCTCCTCGTCGCTGCCGGCGTATTCGGATTCGCCCGCCCGTCCCGCACGGTGGTCTGGCTGCTCACCGCCCTGGCCGTCGCCTACGTGGTCCTGATGGCGACGATCTTCGCCCTCAACCGCCCCTGACGCCGTTCGGATGTCAGACCGTCAGCGTCTGGACGTCGTACTTGCAGGTAGATGTCCGGATCGTGGCGAAGACGGTCGAGGAACTGATCGCTCAGTTCGTGTGGTGCTGCCAGTGCCCAGAGGGCGACGTGGGTGTCGAGGAGAAGACTCACGTCGGAATGCCGAAATCGTCGGCGAATCGGTCGTTGGTCTCGGGCGAGTCCCTGTCGCCTGACAGGTCGACCTGACCGGCGAGCGAGCCGATTCCTCGACGGTCGACCCTGCGGACGAGGGGGACGATCTTCGCGGCGTCGCGGGCTCGCCACCAGGGGCGGGACACCAGTCCTGCGAGGGCGGCGCCGACGGCGTTAACCAGGACGTCGTCGACGGACGAGACGCGGTCCAACTGGAAGACGTACTGCGCGATCTCGATCAGCAACGAGCAGCCCGCCCCGAGCGCGAGAACCCGCGGCACGGACGCAACGGCCGCGAACCGCATCGGCGCGAAGAACCCCAGTGCCGCGAAGAACGCCAGGTTGCCGGCGATCCCGAGAGCCGGCATCGTCGCCAGGTCCTGCAGCGGGACCAGGCTCACCCGGCCGGGAACGACGCCGGCACCGAGCCCCGGCATCAGCGCCAGCCAGACGAACGGCACGGTCCCGTAGACCATGCTCACCTCGGCCAGCGACGTCCGCCACGGAGAGGCGCCCGGCCGCAGAAGAGCCAGCACCCACACCGCCAGCGCGGGCACCGGCAGCAGCACCAGCGTCATCAGCACGACGCCGTTTTCGGTGTCGTAACAGCCGTGCCAGTGCCCAGCGAAACACCGCGGCGCGGACATCAGAAACATCCGACGCAGGGAGAACACCGCATACGCGAGTCCGAGGATCGCCAGGCTCAACAACAGGACTCTGCGGCGCATCCGCCCATCGAACCGCAGACCCCCTATCGTCCGCGTATGCGTCCTGCGTAGACGGGCCAGCCGGCCGCTGCACCCGCGCGAACGAAGCGCTCCCGGTCGGATAGGGGCGTTACGCTGCACCATCTGGCGGATTTGGTGCAAGGAGGCAGCAGATGGCGCAGCGAGATGACCACTTAAGACTCCGGATCTCCAGCGGCTTTCTCGTCGGGAAGCGGGTGGACGACGGAGTCGCCGCCTTTCTCGGGATCCCCTACGCGCAACCGCCGTTCGGCGCGCACCGTCTGCGGCCGCCGGTGCCCGTCGAGGCGTGGGAAGGCGACCGCGACGCCACCACCCTCGGCCCCACGGTTCCCAAGGGCGACTACCCGCCCCAGTACCAGCCGCTCTTCCCCGAGGTCGTCATTCCGGGCGAGGACTGCCTGAACCTCAACGTCTGGACGCCCGATCCGTCCGCGGACGGCCTTCCGGTCCTGGTCTGGATCCACGGCGGGTCGTTCATGAACGGCTCGAACTCGATCGAGGAGTACGACGGTGCGCGCTTCGCGCGCGACGGACTCGTGTTCGTTTCGGTCAACTACCGGCTCGCCGCCGAGGGCTTTCTTTTTCTGGACGACGACACGGTGCCCAATCGCGGTCTGCTGGACCAGGTCGCGGCGCTGCGGTGGGTGCAGGAGAACATCGCGGCCTTCGGCGGTGACCCGGCGCGGGTGACGGTCGCCGGTGAGTCGGCCGGCGCGATGAGCATCACGACGCTGCTGGCGATGCCCGCGGCGCAGGGGCTGTTCTCCCAGGCCATCACCCAGTCCGGCGCGGCGCTGCACACGATCACGCCGGAGCAGGGACGCATGGTCAGCGGCCTGCTCGCCGAGATCGTGGGCGTGCCGGCGACCCGCGAGGGCTTCGAGAGCGTTCCGCTGGAGCGGCTCGTGCAGGCGGCGTCGGACCTGGTCGTCGAGGTACAGACGAACGCCGACCCCGCGAAGTGGGGCACGATCGCGCAGACGCTGCTGCCGTTTGCGCCGGTCGTCGACGGGGACGTTCTTCCCGTCCACCCGCTCGAGGCGGTGTCCGACGTGCCGCTGCTGACCGGGTGGAACCGGGACGAGGCACGGCTGTTCCTGGTCGCCGCCCAGACGATCGACCTGATCGACGACGCCACGCTGGCTCTCGCCGCCGGCGGGTACGGGCTTCCCGAGGACGGGATCCGGTACTACCGGCAGGCACACGCCACCCCCGGCGACGCCTTGGCGCGCGTCGTCGGTGACTGGACTTTTGCGTTGCCTGCTCTCGCGGTAGCGGACGCGCACCGCGGCCGGACCTGGGTGTACCGGTTCGACTATCCGGACCCGAACGCGAACTCGAACCTCGGGGCGTGCCACGGCGTCGAGTTACCGTTCGTCTTCGACAACCTGCACTGCGCCTCGGTGACGCCGCGGGTGGGTGGCGAACCGTCGCAGGCGGTCGCGGATCGCACGCACGCGATCTGGGTCGCGTTCGCGACCGACGGCGACCCCGGGTGGCCGGCCTACGGCCCTCCCGAGCGGACGATCGGACTGCTCGGGGAGAAGCTCGAGGTGGCGCAGGACCCGGTGGCCGCCGAACGGCGCGCGTGGAGCTGAGCTCTACTTCGGAGGCATCCGGATGCCGCCGTCGACGCGGATGACCTCCGCGTTCATGTAGCTGTTGGTGATCAGCTCGACGACCATGCTGGCGAGCTCGTCGGCCACCCCGAGGCGCTTGGGGAAGAGCACGTTCTTCCCCAGGTTCGCCTTGAACGCGTCGGAGGCCTCGCCCTCGCCGTAGATCGGGGTGTCGATCAGGCCGGGCGCGATCGTGTTGAGCCGGACGCCGACCGCGGACAGGTCGCGGGCGATCGGAAGTGTCATGCCGACGATGCCGCCCTTCGAGGCGGAGTACGACGCCTGGCCGATCTGACCGTCGAACGCGGCCACCGACGCGAGGTTGACGATCGCGCCGCGGCCGCCGTCCTCGTCGGCGTCGTTGCGGCTCATCGCGGTCGCGGCCAGCCGCGTCACGTCGAACGTGCCGATCAGGTTGATCGCGATGACCTTGCGGAAGGCATCGAGGTCGTGGGCGGAGTCGAACTCGCCGTCGCGGCCGACGGTGCGCTGCGCCCAGCCGATACCGGCGGAGTTGACGACCGCGCGGAGCGGGGCGAGCTCGGTCGCGGCGTTCACTGCCGCCTTGATCTGGTCGGTATCGGTGACGTCGACCCTGATAAAAACGCCGCCGATCTCCTTCGCGAGGGCCTCACCCTTCTCGACCTGAAGGTCCGCGACCACGACGGTCGCGCCCTTCGCCGCGAGCTGGCGGGCCGCGGCGGCACCGATACCCGACGCGCCACCGGTGACGAGGGCGCTTGCGCCGTTGATGTCCATGGGGCCTCACTGTAGTGAACCGCGGTTCTGGTTCCCGGGTTATTGCTGAAGGTGTTCGAGGTCCTCGAGGAGGCTCGGGTGCGTCGGCTTCCAGCCGAGCGCTTCGCGGGTGTGGGCGCTCGACGACGGCTGGTCGGCCGCGAAGATCGGGCCGAGCGGGCCGTAGGTCTCCTCGGGAACCGCCTCGACCGGGAGGTTCAGGCGTCGGCCGATGACCGCGGCGATGTCGCGCACCCGGTCGCCCTCGTCGGCGACGGCGTGCCAGGACGTTCCCGGCTCGGCCTGCTCCAGGGCCAGGCGGAACAGGACTGCGGCGTCGAGCGCGTGCACGGCCGGCCAGCGCTGGGTGCCGTCACCCGCGTAGCCGGAGATCCCGGTGCGGCGGGCGATGTCGGTCAGCAGGCCGGCGAAGCCGCCGTTGCCCTCGTTGTGGACCGTCCGTGGCATGCGCACCGCGGTGCTCCGCACACCGCGCGACGCCAGGCCGAGAACCGCGGTGACCGCGCGCCCGCGTCCGCCTACCGGGCCGTCGGTCGGCAGCGGATCCTGCTCGGTGGAGGTGCGGCCGGGGATCCACGGGGTACCGGAGACCGTGACGTAGGGGCGGTCGCTGCCGACGAGCTCTTCGCCGAGGGCCGCCATCGCGGCGCTCTCCTCCGCGACCGCTGCGGCGAGCGCGTCGGGGCCGCTGAAGTCGTTGCGGAAGGCCAGGTGGATCACCCCGTCGGCGTTGGCGGCTCCGGCGCGGAGAGCCTCCAGGTCGCCGAGGTGCCCGCGCAGTGGCGTCGCGCCGGCCTTTTCGGCGGCAACTGCGGAGGCGTCGGAGCGGGCGAGCGTGGTGACCGTGTGGCCGGAGCTCAGCAGTTCGGCGACGACCGCCGAACCGATCAGGCCGGTGCCGCCGGTGACGAACACGTGCATGGCGTTCTCCTGTCAGTGATGGGACCGTTGTCCCATCACTGTAGCGCGGTGATGGGACAACGGTCCCATCGACTAGTATGGGGGTGTGGCGCGATGGGAACCGGGAGCGCGGGAGCGGCTCGTACTGGCTGCTGTCGACCTGTTCACCGAGCAGGGGTACGACGCCACGACCGTCACGCAGATCGCCGAGCGGGCCGGCGTCACCAAGAGCACGTTCTTCCGGCATTTCCCCGACAAGCGTGAGCTCCTCGTCGCGGGACAGGACGCCTTGAGCCGGCTACTGGCGGAGGGGATCGCGGAGGCGTCGGCGGACGCGAGCCCGCTCGAGGCGGTCGCCGCCGGGCTCGAGCGGGCGTCGAGCATGATGGGTCCGCTGAACCGGGAGCTCGGTCCCCGGCTGAAAGCCGCTGTCGCCGCCAGCGTCGAACTGCAGGAACGTGACGCGCTCAAGAGTGTCGGTCTCGCGATCGCGATGACGGCGGCTCTCGTCGACCGCGGTGTCGCCGAACCGATCGCCCAGCTCGCGGCCGAGCTGGGCGTGCTCGCGTTCAAGCGGGGTTATGCGAAGTGGTCCGAAGACGACAGTGAGAGCGGGCTGGCGCCGTATGCCGTCGAGGCCCTGAACGAGCTCCGGGCGGCCAGCGCGTCGCTCTAATTGTTTGCATAGATGAACGTAACCCTCCGCAGCTGCGTCCTCCTGAGTAGTGGTCGACAGCGAGGAGGCGACATGCGTCAGGGATCGCATACGCGACGACGGGGCATGCAGGGCGCCGGGCCACCCGGTGTGGCGGCCGGGGCGATGCTGGTGGCGGCACTGGCTACCGCGTGGGTGTTCCGGGCCGACTTCGGCCTGGGACCGGCCGCCGCGGACACCACGACGCAGGTGACGACCGACCACTCCGCCCACACCGCGACGCCGGTGGACGCGACCCTGGCGGCGTCGTCCGGTCCGGTGACCGAGCTCGACAAGCAGTTGCTCGTCAAGGTGCGCCAGGCCGACCTGTGGGAGCTCCCGGCGGGTCGGCTCGCGCAGGAGAACGGCTCGATGGAGCAGGTCAAGCGTGCCGGAATGCACCTGATGGAGGGGCACTCCCGGCTCGATCAGATGGTCCGGGAGATCGCCGCGGCGCTGAAGGTGCCCATTCCCGACAAGCCCACCGCCGATCAGCAGTCGTGGCTCGATCGCCTGGAGTCGTCGAAGGGCTCGGAGTTCGATCAGTTCTTCGCCAACCAGCTCCGGGACTCGCACGGGAAGGTGTTCGTCGTCATCGCGAAGGTGCGGGCGACGACGCAGAACAGCGTCATCCGTGACCTGGCGATCGAGGCCGACCGGACCGTGGCCGACCACATGGAGGTCATGGAGGACACCGGTCTGGTGAAGCCTCAGACGTTCGACTCCGTCGCGGCCGACGTGTTGCCCTGACCGTGCTCCAGGCGCTGCCACCACTCCGGGTCCGGCAGTTCCCCGGCGGCGGCGACCAGGCTGTCCAGCGCGTTCGTGACGAGCTCGGGCTGGTCGGCGGTGATGTGCGCGGCGAGCTCGGCGAGTGCCGCGCGCCGTTGACGCATGGTGACGGCGACCAGCTCGGTGCCCTCGGGCGTCAGGCCCAGCCACGACACGCGCAGGTCGTCGGCACGCTGGAACCGGCGCACCAGACCACGGCGGATGAGCCGGTCGCAGTTCCTGGTCGCCGTCGACGGCGTCACGCCGAGTTCCGCGGCGAGGTCCACCGTGCGCAGCGGCGCCCGGGAGGCGAGGACGACCAGGATGCGGTACTGGGGGAGCGTCACGTCGACCTGGACGTCGCCGAGCGACCGTGCCGTCAGCCCGACGAGCACGCGGCTCATCGCCATCAGCGAATCCACCAGCGCCGATTCCATCGGGTTCACCGCCAGCGGACGGCGGGGGCGCACCGGGTCGCGTTCGAGCCGTCGAGGTCGATTCGGTGACCGTCCGGGGTCAGGAGGCAGGGCGGTGAGTTCTCGCCGGGGTCGGCGATGCCGTCCGCGGTGACGGCGCTGATCCGGGGCGCCGCCGCGGACGTCCGCTTGGTGTCGAAGGCGACGAGGAACGTTCCGTTGACGGTCTGTGCCCACTGGGTCTGGTTGCCCACCGTCACCGTGACGCCTCGGGTGCCCGGGGCGACGCGGCCCGCGACGACCCGGTAGCTCCCGTTGCCCTCCCGGATGCCGGCGCTGTCGTCGTCGACCTGAAAGGGGACCGGCACCCAGTTCAGGCTCTCGGCGAGCGGCTCACCACCGCCGCCGCCCGCGTTGTAGGGGCCGCCGTCGCCGTTGAGCTCGCACACGAGGACCCGGGCACGCGAGTAGATCAGCGCCCAGCCTTTGTCGGGGGTGCCGACGAGGTTGTAGAGGCTGCCGGTCACGTCGTTGTTGAAACTGCGCCCACACCCGGCGACGATCTCCTGCGCCCGGGCGGGCGTGACTTCGAGTTGTGCAGGATGTGGCGCGGTGACCCAGTTCGGTGTCGGTACGGGCTTCGCCGACGCCTCGCTCGTGCACGCGGCCAGGAGCGTCACCGCGAGCGCCATCATCCACAGCCTGGGTCGGGTCACTCTGCGGAGGCTAGCAACGCGGTGGAAGCGGCACGGAGCCGCTCGTCCTCGGCGAAGGCGTGCCAGCCGCGGCTCCACGCGTGCCGACGGCAGTTCCTGCTCGGACGCGGCAGCGGGTCCTACCGCTCGGCGGCGGCGGGCCAGGCCTCGTCGATCCAGGTACCAGTCGGTCGCTAGACCGGGAACTTCACGCCGGTGAGGCTCTCGGAGACCGACCACAGGCGCTGCTGAACCGACACGTCGTAGGACTGCGGGCTGGAGGTGACCAGCCGGGGGTACCCACGCACCTCGCCGATTCCCGACGGGCCGAAGTACTGGCCGCCGAGAACGGCGGGGTCGGCGGCGGCACGCACTGTGGGCAGCGCGCCCATCGACGGTTTCTGGGTGACGACGGGGGCGAGCCAGGTGAGCGGCAGCCGCAGGGTCGCCGGAGCGTTGCGGACGAGCTCGGTGTTGGACATGCCGGGGTGGGCGGCCGCCGCGACCGTCGTGCCGTGCGTCGCGAGCCGGCGCTGCAGCTCGTAGGTGAACAGCAAGTTGGCCAGTTTGGACTGTCCGTACGCCCCGACCCGGCTGTACGACCGCTCCCACTGCAGATCGTCGAAGTGGATCGCGGCACGGATGCGGTGACCGACGCTGCTGACCGTCACCACTCGGGAGCCGGCCACCGGCAGGAGCCGGTCCAGCAGTAAGCCGGTGAATGCGAAGTGGCCCAGGTGGTTGGTGCCGAACTGCAGCTCGAAGCCGTCCCGGGTGGTCTGCTTCGGCGTGTACATGACGCCCGCGTTGTTGATCAGCAGGTCGATCTGCGGGTGGGCGGCGCGCAGGTCGGCGGCGGCCGCGCGCACGGACTCCAGCGACGTCAGGTCCAGCGCCTGCACGGTGACGTCGCCGGTCATCCGGGCGGCGGCCTGCTTGCCCTTCTCGGTGTCGCGCACGGCGAGCACCACCGCCGCCCCGCGGTCGGCGAGCAGGCGGGCGGTCTCGTAGCCCAGTCCGGTGTTGGCGCCGGTCACGATCGCCACGCGGCCGGTCTGGTCAGGGATGTCGCGCTCGGTCCAGGTCATGTCGTCCTCCTAAAGACCATCGGTCTGTTACTTCTCCGACGGTAAGAGACCGACGGTCTGCTGTCAAGAGACCGTCGGTCTTTACGCTAGGATCGGTTGCATGACGTTCCAGCGCGCCCGCAGCGAGGAGCAGCGGGAGGCCCGGCGCCGCGCGATCCTCGACACGGCGGCGGCGATGCTCGACGAGATGCCGGTCGCCGACGTGACCCTCAACGAGCTGAGTCGACGCGTCGGCCTCGCGAAGTCGAACGTCTTGCGGTACTTCGAGTCCCGCGAAGCGGTGCTGCTCGAACTGCTGGACCACTTCCTGCGTGTCTGGCTGACCGAGCTGTCGGACGACCTGGCGAAGGGCGTCGAGCCGGGCGAGCAGGCGGCGGGGCAGGTGGCCGAGATCCTCAGCCGGTCACTGGCCGAGCGTCCGGTGCTGTGCGGCCTGTTCGGTGCGCAGGGCGGAGTGCTGGAGCACAACGTCTCGATCGAGGTCGTGACGCGCTACAAGCGGGCGTCGCTCGAGAACCTGCAGACGATGACCGACCTGATGCGTCAGCACCTGCCCGAGCTCGGCGACAGCGCCCAGGTGTTCTGCCTGCACACCCTGGTCGTGGCCGGCGCGCTGTCCGCCTACACCCCGCCGCCCCCGGCGCTGCTCGCCGCCTACGAGGCCAACCCCGAACTCGCGACGATCCAACTCGACCTCCGCGCCAACCTCCGCCTGGCCGTGGACACGTCCCTCTTCGGCCTTCTCCCGCGCTGATCCTGGTCCTGGTGGTCCCAGGTACGGCGGGGTGCTTCCTCGGCGTTCCGGCTGGTCGCAGCATGGGGGCATGAGCAAATACGCACTCGTCACCGGCGCGACGTCCGGGATCGGGCGGGCCTACGCCGAGCGGCTGGCCGCCGAGGGATACGACCTGGTGGTCGTGGGACGGCGCCGGGAGCGCCTGGAGGAGTTCGCCGCCGCGCACCCCGACGTCACCGTCCGCGTCCTCGCCGCCGACCTGTCCACCGCCGAGGGCATCGACGCGGTCGCCGCGGTCTGCGCGACCGAGCCGTTGACGATGCTCGTCAACAACGCCGGCGTCGCGCACTACATGCCGCTCGCCGACCTGCCCGCCGCCAAAGCCACAGAGCTGGTCGACGTCAAAGTGCTCGCCCCCACGCTGCTCACCCGCGCCGTGGTGGCGGGCATGATCGAACGCGGCGAGGGCACGATCGTCAACGTCGCCGGCATGATCGCGTTCAGCGGCCCGGCGCCGCACGCGCAGATGCCCCGGCGCGCGGTCTACGGCGGGAGCCTGGCCTACTCGGTCGCGATGTCGCAGACGCTGGCCGCGGAACTGGAGGGCACCGGCGTCACCGTGCAGGTGGTGTGCCCGGGCGTGGTGGCCACCGAGTTCCACACCGTGCAGGGCCTCGACCTCAGCGCGGTGCCGCGGATGAGCGCCGAGGACGTCGTCACCGCGAGCCTGCGCGGCCTGGAGCTCGGCGAGGTCGTGTGCGCCCCGGGCGTCGAGGACGCCGGTCTGCTGGACGCGGTCTTCCGCGCGGACCTGGAAGTGTTCGGCGCCCAGAGCCCCGAACTGGCCTCCCGTTATCGTTGAGGGCGAACATCACGCTCCGGGGAGACTCTCATTCGTACCGTCAACGCCATCGCCGCGACCTCGGCCACCGACCCGCTCGTGCGCACCACGATCGAGCGCCGTGACCTGGGCCCGCACGACGTCCTGATCGAGATCCGGTACGCCGGTATCTGCCACTCCGACATCCACACCGTTCGCGCCGAGTGGGGCCGGATCACCTACCCGCAGACGGTCGGCCACGAGATCGTCGGCGAGGTCACCGAGGTCGGCAGCGACGTCACCGGGCACGCCGTCGGCGACCGGGTCGGCGTCGGCTGCATGGTCAACTCGTGCCGCGAGTGCGAGAACTGCAAGGCCGGTCAGGAGCAGTACTGCCTCGAAGGCAACATCCAGACCTACGCCGGAACCGACCGGGACGGCACCATCACGCAGGGCGGTTACTCGACGCACATCGTCGTGAACCAGGACTTCGTGCTGCGTGTGCCCGAGTCGATCCCGTACGAGGCGGCGGCGCCGCTGCTGTGCGCGGGCATCACCACGTACTCCCCGCTGATGCACTGGAAGGCCGGTCCCGGCTCGAAGGTCGCCGTGGTGGGACTGGGCGGTCTGGGTCACATGGCGGTGAAGATCGCCGCGGCGATGGGTGCCGAGGTGACGGTTCTCTCGCAGACGCTGAGCAAGCAGGACGACGGGCTGGCGTTCGGTGCCCAGCACTACTACGCCACGAGTGACCCGGCCACGTTCAAGGAGCTCCGGAACACCTTCGACCTGATCATCAACACGGTCAGCGCGAAGATCAAGATGTCGTCCTACCTGCGTCTGCTGCGTCTGGACGGCACGTTCGTGAGCGTCGGCGCGCCGCCGGAGCCGCTGGAGGTGCCCGCGTTCGCGCTGATCGGCGCCCGCCGCTCGTTCGCCGGCTCGAACATCGGCGGGATCGCCGAGACCCAGGAGATGCTCGACTTCTGCGCCGAGCGGGGCATCGCGCCGGAGGTCGAGGTCATCGACGCCGACCGGGTGAACGAGGCCTACGAGCGGGTGCTCTCCTCGGACGTGCGGTACCGCTTCGTCATCGACGTGGAAACACTGCGCTGAAGAACGCGGTGATGTCGCCGGCGAGCAGTTCGGGCTCCTCGTGCGCCGCGAAGTGGCCGCCGCGCGGCATCACCGTGTACCGCACGACGTCATGATTGCGCTCGACCCAACTGCGGGGTTTCCGGGCGCCGAGGTCGGCGGGGAAACGTGCGAACGCGGTCGGCACCTCGACCCGCTCGACCGCCGGAACCAGCCGGTTGTACCGCTCGTAGTACGGCCGGAACGACGTCGAGATGGCGTTCGTGAACCAGTACAGCGACGCCTGCGTGAGCACGAAGTCGTCGCTGAAACTCGAGAAGTCGTCACTCCATGCGCGGTACTTCTCGAGGATCCACGCGAGCAGGCCGGACGGTGAGTCGGACAACCCCTGGGCGAGCGTCAGCGGGCGGGTCGACTGCTCCAGCGAGTACCCGCGCTCGGCCGCGCTCCACGCCGCCTCCTCGTCCAGGTAGGCGCGCTCCTCGTCGGTGAGCCCTTCGGCGTCGTACGACGCCGGGGGGGCGGCGTCCAGGAGGTGGAGGCCGACGACCGCGTCCGGATACGCCTGCGCGAGGCGGCTGACGTCGCCCGCGCCGATGTCGGACCCGTGGACGCCGTACCGCGCGAAGCCGAGCTCGTCGTGCATGAGCCGGTGCCAGAGGTCGTGGGTGTGCGGCGCCTGTTCGAGGGCGGGCCGCTGCGGCGAGAACCCGTACCCCGGCAGCGACGGGACGATCACCGTGAACGCGTCCTCCGCGCGGCCCCCGAAGCGCGACGGCGACGACAGCCGCGACGCCAGCCCGGTCAGCTCCAGGAACGTGCTCGGCCATCCGTTGGCGAGCAGGAGCGGTGGTGCGTCCGCGCGTTCGGCGTCGAAGCGCAGGTAGTGAACAGCGCCCTCGTGGTGCGGCAGCGCGTTGATCGCCGCCTCGTGTTCGCGCCAGTCGTAGTCCGACGCCCAGTACTCGACCAACCGGCGCAACGTGTCGCCGTCGGTGCCCGCTTCCCACGGGGCGAGCGGCCAGGGCGTGGCCCAGCGCGTCGCCCGCAGTCGGGCACGGAGGTCCTGCAGGTCAGCTTCCGAGATGTTCAACACCACTAAAAGCTATTACCGGTGTCGGCGAGATGTCAACACCGGTATCGAGATATAGTGGTGTCGTGGAGCTGGTCGTGGAATTCCTCAACACACTCGACGAGCGGACGTTCAGCCGTCACGGCGAGAACCACGTCCCGGCGGACCGGCTGGAGGGTCCCGAGACCGCGAAAGCCCTGCGCACGGCCCTTCGCGAAGCGCTTTCCGGCGACGCGCCCGATCTCAGCGCCTATCCGCTGCGCTTGGAAGTCGGGGCAACCGGTGAGCTCCGGCTCACGGCCCACACCGGCACTCCCCAGCTGGACGCCGTCCTGGAAGCCGTCGCCACGAGCGTCGCCCAGGGAGACTGGAAACGGCTCAAGCTCTGCGCCGCGCCCGACTGCCGGTGGGCGTTCCACGACACCTCACGCAGCGGTCGCGGCCGCTGGTGCGACATGGAGGTCTGCGGCAATCGCCACAAGACCCGTACCTACCGCGAGCGTCGCCAGCAGGCGAAGTAGTCTCAGGCCCGCGCCGCCGCGGAAGGGAACGACCATCGACGACGACCTGCGCCTGCTGCGTGCCTACGAGCCGGTGCTGCGATACACCAGAGGCGAGTACTTCTTCCCCGTCTCGGTCGAGCACTACGTGGCGCAGGCCGGCCTGTGGCGCACCGAGGCGGGCGTCGGCCAGGTCGAAGAGATGCCGGCCGGCAGCCTGACGCTCGGCAAGCTGGCCGACGCGGCCGGCGCCGAGCAGGGCCTGCGGCTCTCGCTGTCGGGCATCGGCGGCAACGGCAAGGGCCTCGTCGCCTCGCACCTCCCGTTGCGGGAGCGCCCGCCGCACCTCGCGCGGGCCAGCCGCCTGGCGTCGGTCGGACTCACCGCGCGCCTCATCGACACCGCGAACCGCGCGTCGCTGCTGTTCCGCGGCAGTGTCCCCGGTGGAAGCGCGGCGCGCTCGTTCCTGCTCCAGCGCGAGCACCTGCGTACCGACCTGCCCACCTACTACGGCCGCGTGTACCGCGACGACCCATGGATCGTCTGCCAGTACTGGTTCTTCTACAGCTTCAACAACTGGCGGTCGGCGTTCGGCGGCGTCAACGAGCACGAGGGTGACTGGGAGCAGGTGACCGTCTACCTCGACGGCACGGGGAACGCCGAGCTGCCCCCCGCCCGCTGGGTGGTGTTCGCCGCGCACGACGAGGTCGGCGACGACCTGCGTCGGCGCTGGGACGACCCGGACCTGAGCCTGATCGACGGACGTCACCCGGTCGTGTTCGCGGGCGCGGGCTCGCACTCCGGGGCCTACCTGCCCGGCGACTACCTCATCACGGTGCGCCCGCCGCGCCTCGGCGGTGTCGTCGACGCGCTGCGCTGGACCGCCCGTCACGTCGTGCCGTGGGCGACGAAGGACCCGCACGGCGTCGGAATTCCGTACGTCGACTACGCCCGGGGTGACGGCCGCGCGATCGGGCCCGGGCAGCCCGAGGCCTGGAACACGGTGCTGATCGACGACGAGACCGACTGGGTGCGCAACTACCGGGGACTGTGGGGTCGCGACACCCGCGACCGGCTCGGCGGCGAACGTGGTCCGGCGGGTCCCCGCTACTCGCGGGACGGCTCGGTCCGGGCGTCCTGGGGTGACCCGGTCGGCTGGGCCGGGCTGGCGAAGGTGGCGCCGAGCCCGGAGGCCGAGCGGGCGCTCGTCGAGATCCGGGCCCGCCGCAACGCCGATCGGGTCGCCGCCATCGACAGCGAGATCGACGAACTGCGCACCGAGCTCGCCGTCGACGCCGCCGGGTTGCCGGTCGCGGCCCCGGAGGTGACAGCGCTGGCCGGGCGGGAGAAGAAGCTGCTCGGGCTGCGCATGGAGCGGATCCGGCTCGCGGACGAACAGGTGACGATCGACGCGGCGCCGGCGCAGCACCCGCACGCCCACCTGCGGCACCGGCGGGTGCCGATCGAGCCGATGTTCGGGCTGCGGGCCCGGTTCAGCTCGTGGTGGGCGGTGCTGAGCACGCCGCTGATGCTGCTGGCCGTCGCCGCGGTCGTGTCACCGCTGATCAGTCGCGGCCCCGACGCCGCGCTGGTGTTGCTCCTGCTGCTGATCGCCGTCGAGGGCCTCGTCAAGAAGAAGCTGTTGGCGGTGTTGCTCCGGCTGTTCGTCGCGATCGTCGCGGTGGCTGTGCTCGCCGTGCTGTGGTTCGAGGGGCGCTACGTGTTCACGATCGTGTTCCTCAGCGCGGCGCTGCTCGTCCTTTCCGTCAACGTCCGCGAGGCAATGCGCCGTTAGGCCGTGCATCGAAGGCCAGCAGCCCGTCGTGGCCGCGCTCCAGACGACGACCGACCGCGTTGTCGGCTCGCCGCCTGGAGCACGGCCACGACGGCCTGAACCTTCGACGCACGGCCTAGTCTGGCCGCATGACTTCGGCACCCGGCGCGCTCGACCGTGGGCTGGGCATCCTGCGGCTGGTCGCGCAGCATCGGCGGCTGCCGGTGTCCGGTATCGCCGACGCGCTCGGGCTGAGTCGCGCCACCGCGTACCGCCTCGTCGAGCGGCTGCGTGAGGAAGGTTGGCTGATCAGCGAGGGGCACGGCGGCCCGGTGCGGCTCGGGCCGGTCGCGGCCCAGTTGGCGGCCGCCGCGCTCGAGTCGGTCAACCTGCGTGACGTGGCGATTCCGGTGCTGCGTGAGCTCGTCGAGGCGACGGGGGAGACCGCGAACCTCGCGGTACCGAACGGCGCCGAGATGGTGTTCGTGGCCCGCGAGCACCCCTTGCGGACAGTGAGTGTCGGAGCACACCCCGGCGGCACGCGCCCGTTCGCCACCACGTCCCTCGGGCGGGCGTACCTCATGGCCTTGCCGGAACCCCGGCGCTCCGCGTTCACGACCCCCGAACTCGAAAAGAAGCTCGACGTCATGCGCGCCCGCGGCTGGTCCGAAGACCGCCGCGAATACGACCCCTCGAGCTGCTGCTGCGGCGCCCCCATCCGCGACCACACCGGCGAGCCCGTCGGAGCCCTCAGCGTCGCCGGCGTCGCCGAACGCATGGACCCGGTCCTCGATGAGGTCGGGCCGCAGGTCAGGGACGCCGCCGCGCGAATTTCTGCCAGCCTCGGCTATCTCCCGCCGGTCCCGGCGGCTAGAGTAATTCCAGATTAGTGAGATGCAGTCTCACTCACTGAGAATTCGGAGGGATGCCCGCATGCGCCTCGCCCACGCCCGCACCGCCGGAGGCGACTTCCCGGTCGTCCACCGCGACGACCAGTGGTACGACCTGCGCCCGCTGCACGCGGCTGTCACTCCCGCGGTGCTCGCCCCCTCGGCGCTGCAGGCGATCCGGTCGGCCGAGCTGCCGGCGATCGACGCGCCCGAGACTTTCGCGCCCCCGCTGAAGGGCATCGGCAAGATCCTCTGCATCGGCCTGAACTACACCGACCACGCCGAGGAGACCGGTGCGACCGCCCCGGCCGAGCCGATCCTGTTCATGAAGGCGCCCGACACCGTCAACGCCCCGAACGACGACGTTCTCATCCCGCGCACCTCGGTCAAGACCGACTACGAGGTCGAACTGGCGATCGTCCTCGGCAGCACCGCCCGCTACCTGGCGTCCCCCGACGAGGCGCTCGCGCACGTCGCCGGCTACGCGGTCAGCAACGACGTCAGCGAGCGCACGTTCCAGATCGAGCGCGGCGGCCAGTGGGACAAGGGCAAGAACTGCGAGACGTTCAACCCGTTCGGACCCTGGATCGAGACCGACGTCGCCGACCCCCAGGACCTCGACCTCAAACTCTGGGTCAACGGTGACCTCCGCCAGAACGGCAACACCAAGAACCAGATCTTCGGCGTCGCGCACGTCGTCTGGTACCTCAGCCAGTTCATGACGCTCTACCCCGGCGACGTCATCAACACCGGCACTCCCGCCGGCGTCGCGATGGGCCGCTCCGACGGCGCGTACCTCCGCGACGGCGACGTCGTCGAGCTCGAGATCACCGGTCTCGGCCGCCAGCGCCACACGTTCCGGCAGGCCTGAGAATGGGCGAACTCGACGGCCTCCGCGCCCTGGTCACCGGTGGCGCGTCCGGCATCGGCCTGGCGATCGCGACGGCTTTTCAAGCCGAAGGCGCCCGCGTGGCGGTACTCGACCTCGCGGACACCGGTCCCTCCGATGTGCTCTACGTCCGAGCCGACATCACTGACGACGCTACGGTGCGTGCCGCCGTAGGAGAGGTGACAGGGGCGTTCGGTGGGCTGGACATCGTGGTCAACAACGCCGGCATAGGAGCCCAGGGGTCGGTGGAGCAGAGCACCGACGACGAGTGGCACCGCGTGCTGGACGTCAACGTGGTCGGTACCGCACGGGTGTCCCGGGCGGCATGGACTGCCTTGCGGGAGTCGGACCACGCGGCGATCGTCAACACCGCGTCGATCGCGTCCACGGCGGGGTTGCCGCAGCGTGCGGTGTACTCGGCCAGCAAAGGCGCGGTGTCGGCGCTGACCCGCGCGATGGCCGCGGACGGCATGGCGGACGGGATCCGCGTCAACGCGGTGAACCCCGGTACCGCGGACACGCCGTGGGTCGGGCGGTTGCTGGACAGTGCGCCGGACCCGGCGGCCGAACGGGCTGCGCTGGAGGCCCGCCAGCCCCACGGACGCCTGGTGAGCGCGGACGAGATCGCGCAGGCCGTGGTCTACCTCGCCTCCCCGCGCTCCGGCTCCACCACCGGCGTGGAACTAGCCGTGGACGGCGGCATGCAGGGCCTCCGCCTCCGCCCCCGCAGCTGAGTCCAGCCACGACCATGGGCGCCTGGCTGTCGCTGGAACGACAGCTGGGCGCCTGTGGTCCAGAGTGGACGGGCATCCGGCTGCGGCTCAGACGGTGAGCCGATACACAGAGGCTGCGGTGGTGCCGAAGATTTGCGCTCGCTCGGTGGAGGAGAGGTCGCTCGTGAGGGTTTCGGCGGCTTGGGTGACGTCGGCATAGGGGGCAGCCAGCAGGCAGACGGGCCAGTCCGAGCCGAACATCAGGCGGCTCGGACCGAACGCTTCGAGGGCCACCTCGACGGCGGGGCGCAGGTCCGCGAGCGACCAGGAATCCCAGTTGGCTTCGGTGACGAGGCCGGAGAGCTTCGCGACGACGTTCGGCGCTTTCGCGAGTTCACGCAGGTCCGCAGCCCAGTCAGCGAGGTCGCCCGTCGCCAACGGGGGCTTCGAGAGGTGGTCGAGCACGAAGCGCGTATTCGGCTGCGCGTTCACGAGTTCGATCGCGGCGGGGAGCTGCGGTGGGAGCGTGAGCAGGTCGTACACCAGGCCCCGGTCACCGACCGCACGGATGCCGCGCTGCACGTCGGAGCGCAGGAGCCAGCGCGGATCCGGCTCGGCCTGCACGAGGTGCCGGATACCGACCAGGCCCGCGGGGAGTGCGTCGAGCACGTCTCCGACGTCGGGCGCGGTGAGGTCGACCCAGCCGACGACCCCGGCGATCCTGGGGTTATCGGCGGCCAGCGCGAGGAACTCGCGGGTCTCGTCGAGGTCGGCGAGCACCTGCACGAGCACGGTGCGATCGAACCCCTCGGGCAGGTCGTCGAGCCCGAACGACCGGTTGATCAGGGGTAACTCCGCCAGCCACTCCTGCGGCCGGCGCGAGAGGTCCCACAGGTGGTGGTGAGCATCGATCCTCACTCAGCCCAGCTCCGCCCACAGCTCGTCGGGAATCGGGACGGCCAGCCCGGCGAGGGCGGCCCGGACCTCGGCGGGACTGCGTGCACCGAGCACGACCGATCCCACCGCGGGGTGACGGTACGCGTGCTGCAGTGCCGCGGCGAGCAGGGGGACGCCGTGGTTCGCGCAGGCCGTGGCCATGCGCTGCGCAGCAGCCAGCATCCCCGCCGGGGCCTCCACGTAGTCGAATCGCGCGCCCGGCCGGGGGTCGGCGAGGATTCCGCTGTTCAGCAGGCCGGCGGCCAGCACCGTGACCCCGCGTTCGGCGCAGAGGGGGAGGAGTTCGCGCTCGGCGGTGCGGTCGAGGAGCGTGTAGCGCCCGGCGATCATCACGTAGTCCAGCTGTGCCTTTGCCACCAGCGTCGTGAGCGCGTCCGCGTCGACCATGCCGACGCCGACCGCGCGGGCCAGGCCGGATTCGGCGAGGGCCGGGATCGCCTCGTGGATGGCCTGGTCCAGGTGGTCGTCGGGGTCGTGCACGAGCGCGAGGTCGACCTCGGTGCGTCCGAGTCGTTCCAGGCTCTGCTCCAGGCCCCGGATCACTCCGGCGGCGGAGTAGTCGCGGATCCGGGCGAGACCGGAGCCGGGGAACTCGGGGGCCTTGGTGCTCCCCGGGGTGCCTGCTGGAACGAGTAGCCGTCCCACCTTGGTCGAGACCCAGGCGCCCTCGGGTAGGAACTCGCCGAGCCGCTCCTCCGCGAGCCCCGCCCCGTAGTGCGGCGCCGTATCGAACCCCCGCACGCCGTCCTGCCAGGCTTGCTTGAGCGTGGCCCGGGCCTCCGTCGGCGGCACCGGCTCGAACAGCCCCGCGAGCGCAGCCGTGCCCAGCACGACCCGCCCCGGGGCGCGCGGCGCCCTGTCCTGCGGCGCCCTGTCCTGCGGCGCCCCGTCCTGCGGCGCCGGCCCAGGCGCACCGGAGTCGCGGGTCATTCCTTCGTGCCGCCGGCGAGCATGCCGGAGACCAGGGCCCGCTGGGAGAACAGGAACACGATGAGCACCGGCAGGATCGTGATCAGCGCCGCGAGCGCCAGTTCCGGCCGCAGGATCTGGTTTTCGGTACCGGCCGACGTGTTGAACACCGCCGACGCGGTCAGCAGATTCGACAACCCCACCTGCGCCGGGTACTGCGACGAATCCGGCAGCATCACGAACGGCAGGAAGAAGTTGTTCCAGTTACCGGTGAAGCTGAAGAAGCTCACCAGCGCGATCACCGGCTTCGCCAGCGGCAACGCGATGTGCCGGAACACCTGCCACTCACTGCACCCGTCCAGCCGCGCCGCGGCGAGCAGATCGTCCGGCACCGTCGACGAGTAGTAGATGTACGCCAGGTACACCCCGAACGGGAAGAACGACAGCGGCAGGATCACCGACCAGATCGTCCCGGTCAGCCCGATCGCGTTGATCTCCAGGTACAGCGGCAGCACCAGCGCCGCCGCCGGCATGATCATCGTGACGAGCGTGATCGACAGCAGCGCCTTGCGCCCGATGAACTGCGTCAGCGCCAGCCCGTACCCGGCCGGGATCGCGGTGACCAGCGTCAGCACCAGCGACCCGAACGCGTACACCGCGGAGTTGCGCATCCAGAGCAGGATCGCCCCGTCCTGGAAGTTCATCAGGTTGTCCCAGGCCTGGCGGAAATCGTGCCAGTTCCCGATCGCGAACGGGTGCCCGCGGACGATGTCCCCGTCGGTCTTGGTGGTGGCCAGCAGCAGCCAGATCACCGGCACCGCGAAGAACACCAGGAACAACGCCATGCCGAGGAACCAGCCGGTCCGCCCGGCGATTTTGGGAACCATCTCAATCCCTCTGGAACAAACCGCCGCGGAAAACGATCACCGTCGCGGAGGCGACGCCGATGAAGAGCAGGTCGACGGCGAGCGCCGCCGCACCGTGGAAGTCACCGGCCTGGAAGGCGTACAGGTAGGAGAGCTGGTTGGGGGCCCAGCCGTCCGGAATCATGCCGAAGCTCGCGGTGGAGACCAGCTGCGGTTCGACGAACAGCTGCGTACCGGTCGCGAACGCGAGGATCAGCATGTAGGCGATCCACTTGCGCAGCATCGGCAGCTGGATGTTCCGCGCGATCTGCCAGGTGCTCGCGCCGTCCATGCGGGCGGCCTCGATCAGCTCCGCCGGGATGTTGTTCAACGCCCCGTACATGATGATGATCCAGCCGCCGGCGCCGGTCCAGAACGCGATGACCGTGAACAGCACCGGCAGGTGCGACGGCAGGATGACGGTCGCCAACGAGTCCCAGCCGAACGCCCGCAACGCGAATCCGATGGGGGAGTTCGCCGGGTCCAGCAGGATCAGCCAGAGCACCACGCTGGCCACACCGGCCAGCGCACCGGGCAGGTAGAACAGGAACCGCAGCGTGGCGCTGGTGCGGCGCATCCGCCCGTGCAGCATCAGCGCGAGGCCCACGACCAGCACCACCAGCGTGATCAGCCAGATCGCGACGTACACGACGATGTGCGTGAACGCGGCTGCGAACCGGTAGTCGGCGAACGTCCGGGTGAAGTTGCCGAGCCCGACCAGCTGGTGCCGCGAGTTCGAGATCGACAGCCAGATCGCGTACAGCGTCGGAAGGATGCCGAACGCGACCAGCAGCACGACGTATCCGGCGACGAAAACGTAACCGGCCTTGCCGCCCCTGCGCTCACGAACTTTCTGGGAGCGCAGGGGAGGAGCAACAACGGTCATTACTTTTCCGTAACCTGGTATCCGAGCGATGTGGCCTTGTTGGCGATCGCGGTCTGCCACTCACCGAGCGTCGACTCGATCGTCTTGCCCTGGTTGAGCGCCGGGACGACGGTCGACGCGTAGATCGCCTCGTGGCTGTACTGCGTCGTCGACCAACCGGGCCACACCTGCTCGGCGGCCGCGGTGAACGCCGGACCGACGTCGCCGGCGAAGTAGCCGGTCGACTTCTGGTTGGCCAGCCAGGCGGTGGCTGCCTCGCTGTAGGCCGGGTACGTGCCCGCGGTGGCCTGAGCGTCGTTCGAAGTCGTCACCCACTTCACCAGATCGCCGGAGGCCTTCAGATTCTTGCTGTGCGACGAGATGTACCAGACACCACCGCCGACGTTGCCGGTGAAGGTCTCGGCGTCGTCGGAGAATTTCAGCGGAGCCGCGGCCGCGATCTGGCTCTTCGGGGTCTTGAACGTGGCGTTGAACAGCGTCTGTCCGTACCAGGACGGCCCGGGCATCATCAGCACCTTCGCGGCCTGGTCCTTGATGAACCCGGCGTCGAACACGCTGGACTTGGACATCGATCCGGCCTTGATCAGCGTGTCGAGCATGCTGACCATCCGGGTGCACTTCGGGTCCTGCAGGTTGATCGTGACGTTCTTCTCGCCGGACACCGACGACGCCGGGCACTGGCTGGCCCAGAGGTAGATCTCCGGGGCCCACGGGTCACCCGCGGTGCCGACCAGGTAGCCGGGGTGTTCCTTCGCGACCTTCTCGCCGAGCGCCTGGTACTCCTCCCAGGTGGTGGGCACCTGGTAGCCGAACCGGTCGAGGAGCGTCTTGTTGTACCAGAGCACACCCTGCGCGAGGTCGTTGCGCACGCAGTACGTGCTGTCGCCGACCTTGCAGGGCTCGAGAGCGCCCTTCGCGAAGCCGTCCAGCGTGCTCGCGTCGAGGACCTTCTCGACCGGGGCCGCGTACGGGTTCTTGCCGTAGGCGGCCCAGGCCGTCTCGGCGTACGTGGTGCTGAACGCGACGTCCGGCCAGCCCGAATTCGTGCGGTCGAAGAGCTGCACCTTGGTCTGCAGGTCGGTGGCGCCGTTCGCGTTGCCGCTGTACGTGACGACCTTGACCTTCGCGTCCGGGTGCGCCTTCCGGTACGCCTCGACGACCGGGACGCGGGTGGCGTCGGCCCAGACCGTGATCTCGCTGCTCTCGTCCTGCGCGACGGGCTTGAAGTCGGACGCCGCGGCGGACTGTTGGGGTTCGGGGTCGGCGCTGCCGCACGCGGCGACGGTGAGCACGGCGCCGATCGCGATGGCTATCCGCAATCTCATGGGGGGTTTCCTTCCCAACGTTGGAAAGTCAGAGGTGCTGGGCGAGCTCGGCGGGGTAATCGAGGTCCGGGGGGAGGCCGACACCGGGTGCGGTCGGTGCGTGCACCAGTCCGTCCGCGTCCACGCAAGCTTCGCGTTTCACCTGGTTGGAGGTGATGAGCGACTCGTAGTAGGTGTTGTTCGGAATGGCCATGCAGAGGTGCTGGTGCGGGATGATCGGGCCGTGCACCTCGGCGCGGATCCGGAACGCGTCGGCCAGGTGCGCGATGCGCATCGCGCCGGTGAACCCGCCGCGTAGCTCCGCGCTGGTCCGGACGCCACCGGTGGCGGCGCCGGACGCGATGAAGTCCGCGGTGTTCATGTGCGCGCCGTCGGACGTCTCGCCCACCAGCAGGGGGACGCCGACCTTCTCGGCCAGCCACTTGTACGCGGTGACGCTGAACTCGCGCATCGGCTCCTCGTACCAGAGGTAGTCCGCGTCGCTGAGCACCTGCCCGAGACGGATCGCGTCCGGCAGGTCGAAGCCCGCGGAGCCGTCGTAGGCGAGCGGGAAGTCGTCGCCCACGTGCTCGCGCAGCGCGACGCAGAGTTTCGCGTCGCGTTTCCAGTCGCCCCAGGCGTGCAGCTTGATCGAGCTGTAGCCCAAGGCAATGCATTGATCAGCGACGTCGAGGAACTCCTCGATCGAACCGAACGTCACGGTGGACGCCTGCGCCGGGATCGACGTGCGGTAGCCGCCGAGCAATTGCCAGATCGGCAGGCCGACGGACTTCGCGGCCAGGTCCCACAGCGCGATGTCGACGAGGCCGAGCACGTAGATCGGCATCTCCTCGACCCGGTCGAGCTCCCAGGCACGGTGCCAGAGCCACTCCCGCTGCAACGGGTCGGCGCCGATGAGCTCCGGCCGCAGCAGCCGGTCGACGATGTTCTGCACGATCACACCCTTGCGCGGACAGAACGCCACACCCTCGTTGCCCTCGTCGGTGCAGATCCGCAGCACGGCGCCTTCGCCGTCCGGCCACGAGCCGGGGAGCCCGTCGCGCCAGACGAACGGCGGGTTCGGACCCGGAACTGTGACGAGGTGGCACTCGACATGGGTGATGCGCACGCAAGCTCCCGACGCGTTGTGGTGCGCGCCACTTCATCATACGAATTACGTATGCCGCAAGAGGTAAGGTGTGGCGGTGATCGACTTCGGTGGCCCGCTCGGGCCGATTCAGCCCCGCCGGTCGGGGCGCCTGGGCGACACCGTCGTCACCTACCTGGTCGACCGGATCGTCGCCGGCGAGTACCCGGTGGACAGCGTGCTGCCGACCGAGCCCGAGCTCTGCGACGAGTTCGGGGTGTCGCGCACGGTCGTGCGGGAGTCGATCAAGCTGCTGGAGGAGAAGGGCCTGGTCCGCGCGACGCCGGGGCGTGGTACCCGAGTGCTGGAGCCTCCCGGCTGGAACCTGCTCGACCCGATCGTGCTCGAAGCGCAGATCCGGCACGACCGTGAGCTGGGCATTCTCGACGACCTGGTGAGCGTGCGGGCGGCGCTGGAGAGCGACATGGTCTCGGCCACCGCGAAGGCGATCACCGCTGCGCAGCAGCAGGGGCTGGCGGACCAGATCGAGGTGCTCGCGTCACTGATCGACGACGCCGAGCGCTATGCGGCCGAAGACGTGGTGTTCCACGACCTGATCATGGTCGCGTCCGGAAACCGCCTCGGCCACGCGATCATCCACAGCATCCACAGCAAGGCGCGGCTTTCCAGTCGCTACAACGGCACGCCGACGGCAGCCGACCTGGCGCAGTCGATGTCCGAGCACCGCCAGATCGAGGCGCTGATCCGGTCCGGTGACGCGGAGCGGGTGAGCGCGCTGATGCGCACGCACATCGTCGGCTCGTGGAACCGCCGCCGTCCCGAGGTCCACGACGCTCTGGGCCGGGCGGCCGGCTGACGCTGCTCGTCAGAAGCTCTGCTTGATCTCGTTCTTGAGAATCTTCCCGACTTTCGAACGGGGCAGGTCGGGCCAGACCTCGACCTGCTTGGGCGCTTTCACGCTGCCGATGCGCTGCTTGACGAACGCGGTGAGCTCCGCCGGATCGACGTCCTGGCCGCGTCGCAACTGGACCACGGCCGTGACCCGCTCGCCCCACTTCTCGTCGGGCAGCCCGATCACCGCGCAGTCCTGCACGGCCGGGTGGGCCATCACCGCCTGCTCCACCTCGGTGGAGTAGACGTTGAAGCCGCCGGTGATCACCATGTCCTTGGCCCGGTCGACGATGAACAGAACGTTGTCCTCGTCGAGGTAGCCGATGTCACCGGTGTGGTGCCAGCCGTGCGCGCTCGCTGCTTTCGTGGCCTCGTCGTTCCGGTAGTAGCCACGCATCACCAGCGAGCCCCGCACCACGATTTCGCCCCGCTCACCCCTCCGGAGCAGGGCGCCGTCCTCGGCCATGATCCCGACCGTCACCAGTGGTGTCGGTCGTCCGGCCGAGGAGAGCCTTTCGGTCGCGACCGATCCGTCGGAGCGGAAGTGGTCGCGCGGTGCCAGCGTCGAGATCATCATCGGGGCCTCGGTCTGCCCGAAGAGCTGCCCCATCACCGGGCCGATGCGGTTCAGCGCCTCGGCCAGGCGCGCCGTCGACATCGGTGCCGCGCCGTACCAGAAGCACTGCAGCGACGACAGATCCGTGCCGTCGAGGCCGGCGTGGTCGAGCACCAGGTAGATCAGCGTCGGCGGCAGGAACGTGTGGGTCACGCGGTGGCGCTCCACAAACGTCAAGAACAGGCCGACGTCCGGCGCGCGCATGACGACGATCTCGCCGCCCAGTGCGAGCACGGGGAAGCACAGCACACCGGCGGCGTGGGTGAGTGGCGCCAGCGCGAGGTAGGTCGGGCGGCCGTCGAACGGGTAGCTCATCAGCGTGATCGCGGTCATCGCTTCGAGGTTCGCGCCGGTGAGCATCACACCCTTGGGTCGGCCGGTCGTACTACCCGTGCCGACGAGCATCGCGAGATCGTCGACGGGCTGGGCCTCGGTTCGACCCGCGACCGCATCCGGTGCGCCGTCGAGGAAGGCCTGCCAGGTCAGCGCGCCCTCGACGTCGCCGTCGAGGCAAACGAGCGTCAGGGGAAGCTCGAGCCGGGAGACCAGCGGCGCGAACGAGGCCTGAAAGATCAGCGTGCCGCACTCGAACAGCTCGAGCAGCTCACGGTTCTCCGCGGCCTCGTTCCGCGGGTTGATCGGACACCACACCGCACCGGCGCGGCTGATCCCGAACACACAGCTGAACGCGACCGGATCGTTCGCCGAGAGGATCGCGACCTTGTCCCCGGGCTCCACCCCGCGCCGCTCCAACGCCGCGGCGATGCGGAAACTCAGCTCCTGCACCTCCGCGTAGCTGCGGGACTGCCCGTCCGTGGTCAGACAGGGGGCGTCCGGCCCCAGCGACGCCCCCTTGTCGAGGTAGTCGACCAGCCGCACGACGTCACATCCCCATGCCGCCGTCGACCGGAAGACCAGCGCCGTTGACGAAGCGCGAGCCGTCCGAGGCGAGGAACACGACGGCGTCGGCCATGTCGGAGACCTCGCCGAGCCGACCCGACGGGGTGAGCGCGACGACAGCGCCGACGGCCTCCTCCGCGGAGGCGAACAGCCCGAGCCGGGCGACGTCGTTCGCCAGACCGGCGCCCATCGCGGTGGGCACGAGTCCGGGGTAGATCGTGTTGACGCGGACGCCGTAACCCATCCGGCCGGACTCGGCGGCGGCGACCCGCGTGAGGCGGTCCACTCCGGACTTCGTCGCTGAGTACACCGCGATGCCGGGGAACGCGATCGTCGCGGCGACCGACGCCACATTGATGACCGAACCACCGGTGCCGGCGACGCCGCCCGGGCGCATCGCACGGAACGCGTGCTTGATGCCGAGCGTGGTGCCCAGCAGGTTGATCTCCAGCTGCTTGCGGATCTGCGCGGCCTCGACGTCGACCAGCAGGCTGGTGATCTCGACCCCCGCGTTGTTGACGACGATGTCCAGGCCGCCGAGCTGCTCGGTGGCGGCGGTGACCGCGGACTCCCAGTTGTCGTCGTCGGTGACGTCGAGGTGCACGAAGCCGTGGCCCTCGCCGAGCGACTCGGCGACCTTGGTGCCCAGCTCGTCCTGCAGGTCGGCGACGATCACCTTCGCGCCCGCGGCGGCCAGCGCTAACGCCATGCTTGGTCAGTCGTCAAGACCGAACGTACGATCACTGTCATGCGCACGGCACGGCACGACGAGCGGCGGGACCAGCTCGCCGAGTCCGCCCTGCGCACGCTCGGGGAGCTCGGGTACGCCCGCAGCAGCCTGCGCGAGATCGCGAACAACTCCGAGTTCAGCCACGGGGTCGTTCACTACTACTTCGCCGACAAGCTCGAGCTGATCATCTACTGCGTGCGCTACTACAAAGCGCGGTGCGTGACTCGGTACGACGCGGTGGTCGTGGAGTCCGAAACGCCGGCCGCGCTGCTCGACGCGTTCGCGGCGAAGCTCGTCGAGACCATCGTGGACGAAGCGCCGATGCACCGGCTCTGGTACGACCTGCGGACGCAGAGCATGTTCGAGGTCGAGTTGCGTGACGCGGTGCTGATGATCGACAAGACACTCGAAGAGATGATCTGGCGGGTCGTCGCGCGCTTCTCGGAGTTGAGCGGGCGGCCGCCGGCCACGACGTCGCAGGCCGCGTACGGTCTGCTCGACGGGGTGTTCCAGCAGGCCCTGCTGGGCCACCTGACCGGTCGTGCCGGTGCGCTCGACGACCTCCAGGACCAGGTGCGAGCGCTGCTGCCGTTGCTGCTCGTCACCGGGTGAGCGCGGCGCGCAGCTGGGTACGGAGCCAGGCGTGGGCGGTGTCGGTGTCGTAGCGCTGGTGCCAGGAGCAGATGATCGACGCCTCCGGCAGCGCGAACGGCAGCGGCACGGTCACCAGTCCGAACGCGTCGACCAGCGGTCTGTTCATCGCGTCGGCGATCGTCATCACGCCGTCGCCGCGGCTGATGACGTGCGCTGCTGCGGCGCTGGTACCGACCGAGGCCAGCACGCGCCGGCGCAGCCCGTGCGCGGCGAGGATCTCGTCGACCGGGTCGGTGAGCCGGCCGCGCCGCGACACCAGCACGTGCGACTGCGCGGCATACCCCGCGAGGCCTTCGACCGGCCCGTGACCCCGGCGCATGGCCAGAACCAGCCGATCGTGGCCGATCGTCTCGGACCGGAATTCCGGCAGGGCGGGTGGGTCCGCGCCCACTTCGAGGTCGACGCGGCCGTGGCGCAGGTCGTCGGTGTCGTCGGCGGTTTCGGCCAGGAACCGCAGCCGCACGCCGGGCGCCTGCGCTTCGACGGACGCCAGCAGGAACGGCGCGACGGCGGTCGCGAGGGCGTCGTGGCAGCGCAGGGTGAACGTCCGGTCCAACGTGGCCAGGTCCAGTTCGCGGCTCGGTGCGAGGACCGCCTGCGACTGGCGGACCAGGTCGCTCACCTGCTCGCGGACCGCCAGCGCGTACGGCGTGGGGGTCATCGTGCGGCCGGTGCGCACCAGGATGTCGTCGCCGGTGTGGCGTCGGATCCGGCCGAGGCTCCGGCTGACCGCCGGGGCGGAGAGCCGGAGCCGGTCCGCGGCGCCGGTGACGCTGCCTTCGTCGAGCAGGGCGTCGAGCACCGTCAGCAGGTTGAGATCCAAGTGCATGAGGGTAAATCGTAGCCTAACGAGAGTGCACTGGACTTAATCCAGCTGCCGTTCGACTCTTGAGCCATGAACATTTCCCTCGTCGGTGCGGCCGTCCGAACCGCTGGCGCCCGCCTTCTCACCCGCTACTCCACCGAATCCCGTCCCGCGTCCTTCGACGAACTGATCACCGCGGTCCGCGGCAACGATGCGGCCGTCGTCGACGTGCTGCGTCCCGCGCTGACCGAGGCGCTGCCCGGCGCACGCTGGGAGGAGGACGAGCACGCCAGCGGACCGATGCCCGCGGGCGACTGGTGGGTCGTCGACCCGGTGGGCGGCAACGTCAACGCGGTGCACGGAATGATCGACTGGAACATCGGCGTGAGCCTGGTCCGCGACGGTCAGCCGGTACTGGCCGCGCTGTACGCGCCACTGTTGGACGAGATGTTCACCGCTGTCGCGGGGCAGGGCGCGTGGCTCAACGGCGTTCCGCTGCGGGTGTCCGCGAAGACCGAACTGGGCGCCGCGCTCACCGGAACCGGCCAGGCCAAGCCGAGCCGCGACAAGGCGGACGCGGAGCGCGTCGGTGCTGCGATCGCCGCGATGATGCAGGCGGCCCTCGTCGTCCGGGCGTCGGTGCCGGTGGGCCACCAGCTCACGCAGGTCGCGGCCGGCCGGATGGACGTGCACTGGCAGTTCGACAACCTGCGCTCGCACATCGGCCCGCTGCTGATCGTCCAGGAAGCCGGGGGCGTGGTCACGCATCTGGACGGCAGCCCGTGGGAGATCGCGGGCGGCGGCTACGTGGCCGCGGCGCCCGGGCTGCACGCGGCGGCGCTCGACGTGCTGCGGCGGGTGGGCTGACGTGCGCGTCGCGGTGCTCGGTGCGACCGGAGCCGTCGGGTCGCTGCTGGTGACGACGGCACTCGAACGCGGTCTGGAGGTGACCGCGCTGGCACGGAACCCGTCCCGGGTGACAGGTGTCCGGTCCGCACAGGTCGACGTGCACGACCCCGCGTCGATCGCGCGGGCGGTCGAGGGCGCCGACGTGCTGGTCTCCGGCCTCGGCGTGACGAACGGAGCGCACGGCACGCTGACCGCCGGGGCGAAAGCCGCCGTCGCGTCCGGCGTCGGGCGGATCGTCTGGCTCGGCGCCTACGGCACCGGCGAATCGGCGGCGGCCGCCGGCTTCGTCACCCGGTCGGTGATCGGCCTCCTCCTGCGCCGCGAGATCCCCGACAAGGTCGCCGCCGACGCCACGGTCCTGGCCGCCGGCGGCACCGTGTTCCACGTCGGACCGATGGGCGACGGACCCGCGGCCCACCACACATATCCGCTGGGAGAGGCACCGACGAAGCTCTTCCCGTCGATGGTGAGCCGCGCCGCCGTGGCCGCCGCGATGATCGACGAGGCCGCCGCCCCGACCCATCCCGGCCAAACCGTCGTCGCTACCGGGGGAAACTGAGCCACCGGGACGTGCGCCCGGGCGGCGGCGCGGATGACGCGCCGCGGCATCGGCGATCACCGCGGCTCCGGTGCGATGACGACGACGGCGGCGTCATCGGTCGGCCGGCCCGGGCGGGCGGCGGTGAACTCGGTGACCGCGATGTCGACGGCCTCGGCGAGCGCGGCGGGGGTGGCACCCCGGTAGGCGGCGGCGAGCCGGGCCAGCCGGCTGACGCCGAAGCGGTCCTCGCTGCCCTTCGCGTCGGTCACGCCGTCGCTGACGAGCAGCAGCATGTCGCGGTCGTGCAGCTCGACGCGGATCTCGTCGTACGACGTCGAGGCCAGCGCACCGCACAGGCGGCCCCGCACGTCGACCTCGTGAATGCCTCCGCTGGAACGGACGACCAGCGGCGGCGGGTGCCCGGCGGAGGCGAGCGAGACGATCAGCGTGTCCGGCGAGATGGCCCGCGCCCGGGCGCACAGCGCGGAGAGCAACCGGGCGCCGACGGCCGGCTGGTCGGTGAGCTCGGTGTTCAACACGCGGAGCAGCTCGGCGGGTCTTCGCTGGAACCGCGAGCCGCCATGGACGACGTCACGCGCCTGCAGGCTGAGCAGTGGCGTCGGCAGACGGCAGGGGATCACGTCGCCGAGGAGCACCACCCAGTCGTCGGGGATGCCGATGACGTCGAGGAAGTCGCCGCCGAAGTCGTTCGGCCGGACACCGCGGCGCACCCGCGACGCGAGCGCCATCCCCGGCGTCCGCGGGGGCACGTTCGCGGCGCGGCGCGCGTCCACTGCGTCGGCGATGTCCGCGCGCTCGACGTGGGCCAGCGCGCTGTCCGCCGCCAGGGCGACCCGGTCGGCCAGCTCGGACAGGAACCCGGGGTCGTCGACCGGCTCGGTATCGGCCAGCGTCAACGTGCCGAACGTGCAGCCGTGCGCGGTCAGCGGCAGCACGACCAGTTCCTTGGCGTCGAGGAAGCCGGGCACCCAGGAGTCGTCGCCGATCGCCGGAACCACCTCGGCCACTCCGGTGGACAGCACGCGAGCCTGGCCGGACAGCGGGCCACCGGTCACCGGCCGCGGGACGTCCACGATGGACAGCTGGCCGGGGATCGGCCCGGCGGTGAGGCAGCGGAAGCCGTGTCGCGACGGCACGAGCAGCTGGGCCGAGCGCGCGATCCGCGGAACGCACGCGATCAGCGACCGGTTCGCGATGTCCTCGATCGTGAGGATTCCGAGCAGGTGTTTGGTGAAGTGGCTCAGGAAGCCCGTCGGTTCCCGGATGCCCTGAGCAGTGGGCTCCTCGAACATGCGCGCGAGCGTAACCGTCCAACTCATTCCACACTACCCTGCGTTACCAGCAACAACGCTGCTCGCAGGTGCATCCGCACGGGACAGGAGATTCGTAGACGCGGGTGTGTGGCAATCAGCCACCGCGTCTACGGAAGGAAGTTCCGTGATGAAGCTCGTCCGACTCGGCACCAGGGTGGCAGCGGTGACCGCCGCCGCCCTTCTGGTCTGCGGCGTAGCAGCGAGTCCGGCCGCCGCGACCGGGAAGCCGAACGGCACCAAGTCTCTGGCTGCGGTTCTGACCAGTGACAAGAGCGGTTTCGATCACAACAGCAAGGACTTCGACATCCTCACTGCGGCCGTGAAGGCCGTCCTGAAAGCCAAGCCGAAGAGCGCGGTAGGGGTGCTGGCCGACGGCACGAAGCCGCTGACCGCGTTCGTCCCGACCGACGGGGCGTTCCAGCAGCTGGTCTGCGAGCTCACCGGCAAGTGGCCGACCGAGCGCCAGGCCTTCACCGCGGTGGCCGGCCTGGGCATCAACACCGTCGAAGCGGTGCTGCTCTACCACGTCGTGCCCGGCGCGACCGTGGACAAGGCGGCGGCGTTGAAGTCCGACGGCGCCGAGCTCAAGACCGCCACCGGAGCCGTGCTCAGCGTCGACGTGCGGACCTCCTGGGGTAAGAAGAGCGTCCGGCTGGTCGACGCCGACTCCAACGACCGCGACCCGCGGGTCGTCGTCTTCGATGTGAACAAGGGCAACAAGCAGATCGCGCACGCGATCGACCGGGTCCTGCGCCCGAGCGACCTTCCCTGACGTAGTTGATGGAGTTCACCGGCGGAGCTCCCCTCGGAGCACGCTGGTGGCGGAGTGCGCGGGATCGCCGTCGAAGGCTTCGGCCGAGACGTCGATCCCGCGCCAACCCGCCGGATCCAGCCCGTTCGGAACGGGGAACCGGGCGACCTCGCCCGGTCGCACCGACCCCATCGCCTGCATCCTGGTCGTCCCCGGGACGAACATCCACGCTTCGTAGAACCCGTTGGTGAGCGGCAGGTTCCGCACGTCGATCTCCAGCTGCAACCGCCCGTCGGTACGCACGAGCCGGGCGTCGCCCGTCCCGCCCGCGGTCCCGACCGGCGTCAGCGCCGTCGACGCCACCACGGCACGCTCCGGCGTGCGCAGCTCCTGCCAGCCGAGCGTCGCACCGATGCCGAGAACCACGCCGAGTGCGCACGCCGCCACCGCCGTCGGTACCCACCGCTTCTTCTTCTCGACGTCCGGCAGAGCGGTGGTTTCGGCCGCGATCGCGTCCCAGACGCGTGCCGGCGGCGGGGGCGGTGAGAGGTCGTCCGGTTCGACGTCCCGGCCGAGGCCGACGACGTGCCGGAGCGTGGCGAGTTCCTCCCGGCACACCGCACACTCCGCGAGGTGCGACTCTTCGGCGTCGACGCCGCCCTCGCCGAGCGCCAGCAGGGTCAGCCGTTCAGGGTCGACGTGCCGCATGGTCCACCTCCTCCCAGGACCGGCGTAACTGGCTGACACCGCGCCGCAGGTGTGATTTCACCGTGCCGAGCGGTAATCCGGTCAAGGCGGCTATTTGCGTGTGCGTGAGGTCGTCGAAGAATGCCAGTTGGACGACCCGGCGTTGCTCGGGGGTCAGCTGGGCGAGGCGATCGGCGACCACCAACCGGTCGAGTACCCGTTCCGCGTCCGGTGGTGTCGGACGGATCGGGTCGACGGCCTCCACGGTCCGCACGACCCGCTCCTCGCGCTGCAGGGCACGCAACCGGTCGATCAGCTGACGCTTCGCGATGCCGATCAGCCAGGCGGCGAGGCGTCCGCGTGCCGGGTCGAACGTCGTGCGCCCGCGCCAGGCCGCGACGAACGTCGCCTGAGCGAGGTCCTCGGCGTCACTGGAGCTGGGCAGCGCCTGGCGGCCCAGGCGGTACACGAGCCCACCCCACCGGTCGTACATCGCGCGCAGCGCGCGTTCGTCGCCGGCCACGAACCGGGCGGCCAGCAGCGCGTCCGGGTCGTCGTAGTGGTGCGGGACCGTGCCCGACGCGTCGGTCGACGCTTCGGGGTCTCCGCCTGGTGTCATCGCCCGGCCTCCTCGACGGCAATGACGACCAGTCGACAGCTGCCGGGGAACTCCCGCAACTCGAAACGGGCAGTGGTGCAGGCACCACCATCGGATCCGCACGCTGGCACCATCGTTCACCCCCGCCTCGATCCCTAGCGTTTTCCCTGGCCGACGAACGACGGGAGAGACGATGAAGGAGCTGATGATCGGCGTGCTCGTGATGCTCGCCGCAGTGGCGGGGTGTGCGCAGCCGGTGTCCGGAGCCCCGGAGAAGCCACCCGGGATCGCGTGGGGACCGTGTCCGGCCCCCGCGGCGAGCGTCCCGACGAACCCGAAGCTGACCTGCGGCACGATCCGCGTTCCGCTGGACTACCGGCGCCCGGACGGGCAGACGATCACGCTCACCGTGTCCCGGCTCGCGGCCGCCGACCCCGCCAAGCGGCGGGGCGCGCTGCTGCTCAACCCGGGCGGTCCGGGCACCGAGGGGCTGCACCTGCCGGCGACGTTCGCGCAGCTGACGAGCGCGAAGGTGCTCGCCGCGTACGACCTGATCGGCTTCGACCCGCGTGGCGTCGGCCGCAGCACGCCGGTGACGTGTGGGATGAGCGTTGCGGAGACGGTGCCCACGAGCGCGTACCCGGCTCCGGACGGTTCGATCGACGTGAACGTCGCGTTCGCGAGGTCCGCGGCCGCGCGGTGCTCGGGACCATTACTGCCTTTTCTGACGACGGCGAACACCGCGCGGGACATGGACGTGATCCGGCAGGCACTCGGCGAGAAGCGCGTCTCGTACTGGGGCGGCTCGTACGGCAGCTACCTGGGTGCGGTGTTCGCGTCGCTGTTCCCGCAGCGTACGGACCGGATGGTGCTCGACAGTGCCGTCGACCCGGAGCAGATCTGGTACGACGAGTTCCGGCAGCAGAGCGCGGGGATGGCGACCCGCTTCCCGGACGCCACCCGGGTGGCCGGGAAGTCGGCCGAGTTCTACCTGGACCTCGCCGCGAAACTGGACCGGAAGCCGGTGACGGTTCCGGGCTCGCCGATTCCGCTGTCCGGCAACGTCTTCCGATACCTGACCTTCACGCTGCTCTACCAGGACGCCGCCTTGCAGCCGCTCGCCCAGGCCTGGCAGGCGAGCGCGGACCTCGTGGCCGGTAAGGCCACCCCGGCGGAGAAGGCGCTGCTGGCGCAGGTGCTGGCCGCGGTCACTCCCGCCTCGACGACGTCGCCGGGCGTGCCGGCGGACAACGCGATCGCGGCGGCCTACGCGGTGGTCTGCGGAGACGTCGACTGGCCGTCGGACGTGGCGACCTACCAGCGGAACGTGACAGCGGACCGTCGCGCCCACCCGCTCAGCGCCGGGTTTCCGGCCGACCTGTGGCCGTGCGCCTTCTGGCCCACGGAGCCGATCGAGAAGCCGGTGACGATCGCCGACCACGGCCCCCGCGTGCTGGTGCTGCAGAACGAGCGGGACCCCGCGACGCCGGTGGAGTCGGCCCGGGGGATGCGGCGGGCGCTGGGGGAGCGGTCCCGGCTGGTGACCGTCGCCGCTGGTGGGCACGGGGTCTACGGCACGCGGGGCACGGACTCGTGCGAGAACGTCGTAGCCGACAAGTATCTTCTCGACGGGATTTGGCCGACGAAGGACGTGCGGTGCAATTAGCTACGAGGTGGGCCCGCGACACCACTCGGGTGGTGGTCGCGGGCTTCGCCGCGTTCCTGCGTACGTTCGTCCTCGCGCTCGGCGTCGTCGGTGTGGGGTTGCCGTTCCTGGATTGGACGCTGGCCGCGACGCTGCGGGCAGCCGCGCGCCGGCAGGGGCGCACCACCTCCGTGCCGCGCCTTCGGGAGAAGCTCACCGACGGTGCCACCTGGCGCGCGGTCATGTGGCAGACCGTGCTCGGCCTCGTGCTGCTGCCGGTCGCGCTCGTCGTGCTGCTGTTGGCCATCGGGGGCCTCGCGGGTGTGCTCGCGCCCGCCCTCGAACTGGTGCCCCACCAGGAGGTGCTGGCGCTCAACGGCCAGGTGATCGACGGTCAGCGCACGGCGTGGTTGGTCTGCGCGCAGGGCGTCGGGATGGGCGTGGCCGGGTACCTGCTGGGGCGGCTGGTGCTGGTCGCCGACGCCCGGCTGGCGGGCGCGCTGCTGCGGCCTTCGAGGGAGAACGCGCGCATCGTCGAGCTCACCGAGAGCCGGGCGCAGAGCGTCCACGCGGCGGAACAGGAGCTGCGCCGCATCGAGCGGGATCTGCACGACGGCGCCCAGGCCCACCTCACCGCTGTCGCGCTGAACCTCGGGCTGGTGGAGCAGTTCCTCGACGACGCCAGGGCGCGCGGTCTGGTCGCTGACGCCCGGGCCAGCGCGGGCGCGGCGCTGGACGGGCTGCGTGACATCGTGCACGGCATCCACCCGCCGGTGCTCGCCGAACGCGGCCTGGCCGGGGGCGTGCAGGAGCTCGCACTGGCCGCGGCGATCCCCGTCTACGTGGACGTGGAGCTGCCGGAGCGGCCGGCGGCGCCGGTGGAGTCGGCGCTGTACTTCACGGTGGCGGAGCTGCTGACGAACGCCGGCCGGCACGCGCGGGCGGCGCACGCGTGGGTGCTCCTTCGTGGCACCGGCGACGCGATTCGGCTGATCGTGCGTGACGACGGACGCGGGGGCGCGGTGCCGCGCCCGGACGGTGGTCTCGCGGGACTACGAAGACGGCTGGCCGCGTTCGACGGCACGTTGACGATCACGTCCCCGCCCGGGGGCCCGACGATCATCGAGGTGACGGTTCCGTGCGCGTAGTGATCGCCGAGGATCTCGCGCTGCTGCGCGACGGGCTGGTGCGGCTGTTCACCGCGTACGACTGCACGGTGGTCGCGGCGGTGAGCACCGGGCCGGAGCTGCTCGACGCGCTGGTGGAGCATCGCCCCGACGTCGCCGTGGTCGACGTGCGGCTGCCACCGACGTTCACCGACGAGGGCCTGGTCGCCGCGATCGAGGCGCGGCGCCGGATCCCGGGGTTGCCGGTGCTCGTGTTGTCCCAGTACGTGGCGCAGCTGTTCGCGCGTGAGCTGCTGTCCGACGGCGCCGGTGCCGTGGGGTACCTGCTCAAGGACCGCGTCGGCGACGTGGCGCGGTTCGTCGACTCGGTGCGCCAGGTCGCCGCCGGTGGCACGGTGATGGACCCCCAGGTCATCGCGAAGCTGCTGGCCCGGCCCGCGCACGCCGACTCGCTCGGGCGCCTGACGCCACGGGAGCGCGAGGTGCTCGCGCTCATGGCGCAGGGCAAGAACAACGTCGCGATCGCGGAGGCGCTCACGGTCACCGAGAAGGCGATCCAGAAGCACATCAACGCGATCTTCGCGAAGCTGGATCTGACCTCGAGTGACCAGGAACATCGCCGCGTGCGGGCCGTCCTGACGTTTCTGGATTCCTAACCGAGTATCTCCCCGTTCTGGAGGTAGCGGGAGACGTTGAACCGGAGTGCTTCGCAGGCGGCGGACAGGCGGGGGCGGCCGAGCTCGGGGAGTAGCTCACCGGCCTCGCCCGGGTCGCAGAACGCGGCCTTCCGGGCGCGAATGGCGTCGGCCTGGGCGTCGGAGAGCATCCCGGCATCGAAGATGAGCGTCAGCCGGTCGTCGACGTAGTCCACGACGAGCAGGCGGTTCGGCGACAGGTCGAGGCCGAGCCCCTCGCGCAGGGCCCGCTGCGCCGTGGTCCACGGCGACTCGTCGGCACCCACCGTCCCACCGGGCAGGTTGTCGTCGACCAGAAGGACTTTGCCTTGCTGGTCGCGAACGAGAACATCGGCGATCACGATCTTGCGAGACTCGCCGGGGTTACGTTCCTGGAGCGGCAGTACTTGAGTCTGGGTCACGAGTGAGCGGTTCCCGGGAGGACGCGGAATGAATCTTGTCAGCCACCTCATCGAGCGCCGACTGCAGTTGCCGCCCCCGCTCACCCGGGACGTGGTCGTCCACAAAGACCTGCGGGTGCCGATGAGCGACGGCGTCGAACTGCTGGCCAACCGGTGGACGCCCCGCACCGGCGGCGACGGCCTCCCGACCGCGCTGATCCGCTCTCCGTACGGCCGGAGCGGCCCCCTGGCCAGCGGGATCGCACGCCCGCTGGCCGAGCGCGGCTACCAGGTGGTGATGCAGAGCACGCGCGGCGGATTCGGGTCCGGCGGCACGTTCGACCCGATGCGCCAGGAACGCGCCGACGGCCTCGCGACGCTCGACTGGCTCGTCGCGCAGCCGTGGAGCGACACGATCGTGCTGTTCGGGTTGAGTTACCTGGGGTACGTGCAGTGGGCGATCGCCGATCAGCTGCCGCCGCAGGTCAAGGCGCTGATTCCGATCGTGACCGAGTCCGCGTTGACGCTGGAGTTCCTGCGCTCCGACGGGATGTCGCTGGAGACGCCGTTCGGGTGGGGCGTGATGGTCAGCCAGCAGGAACGTCCGTTCGCGATGGTGCGGCAGTTTCGGCAGGAGCGGAAGACCGCGCAGGCGCTGCGGACGTTACCGCTGGCGTCGGCGGACGTGGCTGCGTGCGGTGTTCAGTCGGCGTACGTGCAGGACGTGCTGGCGCACGATGCGGACTCGGAGCGATGGGCCGAACTCGACCACACCGATCGGGTGGCCGCGGTGAACGCGCCGGTCAGCTCGATCGCCGGCTGGTACGACATCTTCCTGCCCGGGCAGTTGCGCGACTTCCGGATCCTGCAGGAGGCGGGGCACCCGGCGCGGCTGACCGTCGGGCCGTGGACGCACGTGGACTTCTCGAACACGCCGTTCACCGAGGCGATCGAGTTCGGGCTCGCGTATGCGCGCGGGGAGGAGCCGCGGGCCCGTCCGCCGGTGCGGTTGTACGTGTCGGGCCAGGACATGTGGCGCGACTTCGACTCGTGGCCTCCGCCGGGGTACTCGCCGTCCCGCCTCTACCTGGCACCCGACGCCTTCCTGACGCGGGCTGCCCCGGCGGCTGCGGCGTCGCCGGGGGACGCGGCTTCGGCGGTGGGGGCGGTCGACCGGTATCGGTACGACCCCGCGGATCCGACGCCCGCGGTGGGTGGGGTGCGGTTGATGCGGGGTGGGGGAGCGGGGCGGGTGGACAACTCGTCGCTCGAAGCGCGGCCGGACGTACTGACGTACACCACGTCGGTGCTGGAGGACGACGTCGAGGTCATCGGCGAGGTCAGCGCCGAGATCTGGTTCTCGTCGAGCCTGCGGTCCGCGGACGTGTTCGTCCGCCTGTGCGACGTCGACCCCGCGGGTCGGTCGTGGAACGTCTGCGACGGGCTGGTGCGCCTCGATTCCGCCGACGACGTGAGCCGCGCCGACGTGCGGCTGTGGCCGACCGCGTACCGGTTCCGCCGGGGTCACCGCATCCGCGTCCAGGTGTCGAGCGGGGCGTTCCCCCGCTACGCCCGCAACCTGGGAAGCGGCGAACCCCTGGCCACCGGCACGACCCTCCGCGCAGCAGACCAGACCGTCCACCACGACGCCGCCCACCCCTCCGCGATAGTCCTCCCGATCCGCCACGAGTAATCGGGGTTATGTCGCGAGTGCTCGGGCTCAACGCCGCCCGAACGAGCCCGGAAACTCGCGACGAAACCCAGAAAACTCGCGAGCGCGGGTTACGCCCAGCGGGGGTCGGCGGTGCGGGTTTCGCCCACGCCGCGCAGCGCTGCGTGCGCTGCGCGCACTAGCGGCGGCACGTCCACGTGGGCGATGAACCCGCGCCCCGCGGGCCCGTACCCCTGCTCGTCGTCGGTGAGACGCGGTACCTCGCCCATCAACAGCGCGAGGTACCGCTCGGCCGTCCACATCCCGAGCGGCGGATCGACGACCCGCAACTCGCCGTCGACCTTCGCCTGGTGAGCGGCGAAGTTCACCACCTGCACCTCGGGCGCCAGCAGCCGGAAACACGCATGCATCCGCAACTGCATCGACGCGTCCTGCACGATCACGATCCGCCGATGCGGCACCCGCTCGGCGTCGAGCAACTCCAGCACGTTCCGGACGTTGTTCCCGCAGTTCGTCGACGCCGCCTCCAGGAGATCGGCCTTCACCCCATGCCGCTCCCGCAGATACCGGTCGAACAGCGCGGCCTCGGTGCGGTCCTCCACGTCGTCCCACCCCAGCGCCTGCCGGCACGCATCCCGCAGCGCATCGGTGGAGTGCCCCTGCCCGCCCACGATCACGAAGTGCTCAGCGACGCGATCCCTGATCGCACCTGCGAAGACGTCACCCCCGGCGAGGATGCTCCCGCCGAACAGGATCGCCACGTCGACGGGCCCGAGCGCCTCCCGCGTCAACTCCTCCACGTCCCGCCGAGCACAGAAGTCCACCAGCGTGTTCACGGCGATCGCAGGCTCCACGCCGCCGATCGTATCGACCTCTCATCGTCCTTACGCCCGTCACGATAATGAGATATCGTGCGGGACGTGAGCATCGAGCAGGGTCAGCGACCGCTGGAAAGCGGAGTGCGAACGGACTTCCGGGACGCGATGAGCTACGGCTCCTACCTGCGCCTGGACCTCGTCCTGGGCGCGCAGCAGCCGCTCAGCACCCACCACGACGAGCTGCTGTTCATCGTCCAGCACCAGACCTCCGAGCTCTGGCTCAAGCTGATGCTGCACGAGCTGCGCTCCGCGCGGGATCTGCTCGACGCCGACCAGCTGTCGTGGTCGCTCAAGCGCCTGGCGCGGGTCAAGCGGATCCTCGAGACGATGACCGAGCAGTGGGCCGTGCTGGCCACGATGACGCCGAGCGAGTACGGCGAGTTCCGCACGATCCTCGGCCCGTCGTCGGGCTTCCAATCCCACCAGTACCGCGCCGTCGAATTCCTGCTCGGCAACAAGAACGCCGACATGCTCAAGGTCTTCGCGGCCGACCCGCCGGCGTCCGCGACGCTCGAGACGCTGCTGGACGAACCCAGCCTCTACGACGCGTTCCTGCGGCTGCTGGCCCGCCGCGGTTACCCGATCCCGAAGCCGATCCTCGACCGGGACGTCCGGAAGGCCTGGGTGGAGGACCCGGAACTGATCCCGGTCTTCGAAGGCGTCTACGACGACCCGGCCGCGGCCTGGGACGTCTACGAGGCCTGCGAGGATCTGGTCGACCTCGAAGACGCGTTCCAGTTCTGGCGTTTCCGGCACCTCAAGACGGTGCAGCGCATGATCGGCACGCAACCCGGCACCGGCGGCTCGTCCGGCGTGCCGTTCCTGCGCCGTGCACTCGACCTCACGTTCTTCCCCGAGCTCTACAGCGTCCGCGCGCGGATCGGAGGCTGAGATGGATCCGGTAGCCCTCGACGCGGCCGACCCGCTGGCCCACTTCCGCGACCGGTTCGTCGCGGCCGACATCGTCGCCTACCTCGACGGCAACTCCCTGGGCCGGCCGCTGCGCGTCACCCGTGACAACCTCGTCCGGTTCGTCGACGACGTCTGGGGCGAGCGGCTGATCCGCGCCTGGGACGAGGGCTGGATGGAGACGCCGACCACGCTCGGCGACACGATCGGCCGGGTCACGCTGGGCGCCGCCCCCGGCCAGACCGTCGTCGGCGACTCGACGACAGTGATGCTCTACAAACTGGTCCGCGCCGCCCTCGACGCGCGCCCCGGCCGCACCGAGCTCGTGCTCGACACCGCGAACTTCCCGACCGACCGCTACGTCCTGGAGGGCATCGCCGCCGAACGCGGTGCCACGCTGCGCTGGATCGACGCCGACCCGGCGTCGGGCGTGACGGCCGAGCAGGTGGCCGAGGTGATCGGGCCGCGCACCGCCGTGGTGCTGCTCAGCCACGTCGCCTACCGCTCCGGCTACCTGGCCGACGTGCCCGCGATCACGAACGCCGTCCACCACGCCGGCGCGCTCGTCGTCTGGGACCTGTGCCACTCGGTCGGGGTCGTTCCGCTGCGGCTCGACGAGTGGAACGTCGACTTCGCGGTCGGCTGCACGTACAAGTACCTCAACGGCGGACCGGGCGCACCGGCGTTCGCCTACGTCGCCACCGCGCTTCACGACACGGCACGCCAGCCGATCCAGGGCTGGATGGGCGCGGCCGACCCGTTCGCGATGGGACCGGCCTACCAGCCGGCCGCAGGAATCCGCCAGTTCGTCAGCGGCACCCCGCCGGTGGTCGGCATGCTGCCGATGCGCGACATGCTCGACCTGGTCGACGAAGCCGGCATCGACGCGATCCGCGCGAAGTCGACCGCCCTCACGTCGTTCGTCTTCGACTTCTTCGACGAGCACCTCGAGCGGCTCGGGGTCCGTGTCTCCACGCCCCGGGAAGCGGAGTGGCGCGGCGGTCACGTGACGCTCGACCACCCGGCGTTCCGCGAACTCGTGCCGCAGCTGCAGAAGCGCGGTGTGATCCCGGACTTCCGGCCGCCGGACGGCATGCGGATCGGGCTCTCCCCACTGTCCACGAGCTTCACCGAACTGGCTGCCGGCCTGCGGATCGTGGCGGAAACCCTGACGTGATCCTCGACGACATGGAGTCGTCGCCCGGCAGTACGACGTCTCTGCTCCGCACGATCGTCGGTACGTCGCTGCGTCGACTCGGTGGCTGGATGGCCGTCGCGCATATCGTCGATCTGGGAAGAACGGTTGGCCTGCCGGAAGCCCGCACCCGAACCGCGCTCGCGCGAATCAAGGCCAAAGGCCTGCTGGACGCCGAGCGACGCGGCGGAGTGCCGGGATACACGATCGCGGCCGACGCGATACCGATGCTCGAGCGTGGTGACCGGCGGATCTTCCATCCCCGCACGATGGGGGAGGGGGACCGCTGGTGCCTGGTTTCGTACTCGGTGCCCGAGGAGAACCGCGACGTACGGCACCAACTGCGACGGCGGTTGACGTGGATCGGGTGCGGTGCGGTGTCGCCGGCGCTGTGGATCTGCCCGGAGTACCTCACCGAGGAGGTCGAGCAGATCCTGGCCGACCTGGGGCTCGCGGGCAACGCGACGGTGTTCCGGGCCGAGGTCCGCGGTCCGGTGGACGCCGCACACTGGTGGGATCTTTCCGCGATCCGGGCGCGGCACGAGGCGTTCCTCGAGTCCTGTGGTCTTCCGGCGGCGGACACCCCGGAGGACGCCTACCGGGCCTGGATCCACGGCCTCGACGCCTGGCGGATCATCCCGTACATCGATCCGGGGCTCCCGGACCGGTTACTGCCCGACGACTGGCCCGGTCATCGCAGCGTCGCGGTGTTCCTCGAGCTGCGTGACCGGGTCCTGCCGCAGGCGCAGGCCTATGTGGACGGCGTGACGCGGTACACCGCGCCGGCGAGGTCGTCGCTGACGTAGATCGCCTTGTCGGCGCCCCGGATCGCCATCACCGGGCGCCCCCAGCGCGAGCCGTCGTCCAGCTGGAAGCCGGTCAGCAGCGTCTGCTGGGGCTGGAGCGTGCCGTTGCGCCACGGGAAGAACGACACCTCCGGCGCGCGCGGCGGCTTGCGGTTCCACGAGCCGTGGACGCCGACCAGCGCGCCCTCGCCGTAGTCGCCGCCGATGTCGGCGAAGCTCAGGCCCAGCGGGGCCGAGTGGGCGCCCATGCCCTGCTCGGTGGGGGCCAGGCTCGCGCAGTCCAGCTTGCTGCCGTCGGGATTGAGTTCGTCGTCGTTGACGAAGGGACGGTTGGTGTAGCTGAGCGGGGAGTCCTTCTCGCCCGGCTTCAGGTCCGGCTCGGGGTTGCAGTACGGCCAGCCGAGGTCGCGCCCCTCGGTGAGCTTGGCGAGCGGCTCCATCGGGTGGTCGTTGACGTACTCCTGGATGACGTCGCCGTTGTCGGGCTGGCCGTCGCCGTCGATGTCGGTCTTGTGCGGGTACTGGATGTTGTCGCGGTGGTTGACGCCGGTCCAGAGGCCACCGTCGGGGTCGAGCCCCAGCGCGGTGCCGTTCCGGACGCCGCGGGCGAACGTGGTCGGCTCACCGCCCGTGGCGGGGGCCTTGAGGATCGAGGCGCGCTCCGGGTCGGCGTCGCGGTCCTCGGCCGAGATGTTCGTCGTCGAACCGACCGAGATGTAGAGCTCTTTGCCGTCCTTGCTGACGACGACGGTCTTCAGCGCGTGCGCGTAGGCGCCCTTGAGGTCGGAGCTCTTCGCGTCGGGCAGGTTCTCGACCACGACCTTCTTGTCGGAGACCTCGCCGTTCTGGTAGGTGAAGGCGTTGATCTGGTTGCTCTCGGCGACGAAGAGCGTGTTCTTGGCGAAGGCCAGCCCGTGGGGCTGGTTCAAGTTCTCTATCAGGGGCCGCTGGGTCGGGGCGGCGTTGCCCTCGCCGGGAACCAGTTCGATGACGTCGCCGAACTTCGGGCGGGAGACCAGCAGGCGGTTGTCCGGGGTCCAGGCCAGCAGGCGGGCGCTGGGCACCCGGGCCCAGACCGAGACGGTCCAGTCGGGGGGTGCCTGTAATTCGCGGGGCTGGTCGAAGGGGGCTTCCTCGGTGCCCGGGAGCGCGTCGACGGTCGCGGTTTCGAGCTCGGGCGCGGTGGGTGCGGTCGGTGTGCTCTTCTCCTTGCTGGAGCTCCCGTTGCCGGAGCCTTCGTCGGAGGAACAGGCAGCCAGCGTGAGCGCGAGGCTGCCGGCGATGACCGCTCGCGCGATCGTCTTCATGAAGGTCGTCTCCCCGTGTTGACTTCTGTCTCTGTCCCATCAGGAGTCACGTCTCTAAACATGAGTATTCGACTCGACCAAACGGTTGCCTTTCGGTTCACTGTGCGGGTGGAATCGGACATCCGGGGTGCTCTGACGGCGGCGATGAAGGCCGCGATGAAACTGCGGGACCGGGAGGCGCTGTCGGTGTACCGCACGGCGCTGGCCGCAATCGCGAACGCGGAAGCCGTTACCGCTGGTGCGGAGCACCGCGCCGGGGCGATCGAGGCGTCGGCGGTGGGGGTGGGGGCTGCGGAGGTGGAGCGCCGCGCGCTCACCGAGCCCGAGATCGCGGAGATAGTCCGCCACGAAATCACCGACCGCCACGCGACCGCCTCAACCATACGAGCCGCAACCGCAGCCCCCGCGGCGGCGGCTGAGCGCCTCGAGCGGGAGGCGGCATTGCTCGAGGCGGTCCTCGACCGGTGAGGCGTGAACGTTTTGGTGGGCTATGCCCCACCAAAACGTTCACGCCTTGGCGGGGTAGATGCCCGACAGGGCGAGGGTGGTCAGGCGATCGGCGGTGTCGGGGTGATTCTCGGTGGCCAGGGACACCGCATTGACCAGCGTGAGCAGGTCGACGATCGAAACCTCGGCGCGCACCGCACCGGCCACCTGGGCGCGCATCAACAGCGAGGCCCCCGCGTCGGCGAGCATCTGCTCGCACCCGCTACCGGACGGCACCGCCATTCCACCGGCCAGCATCGACGCGGCCAACCCCCGCGTGGTCGCGCCATAGACCGCGAGCGCACGGAGCCACTCGGCCAACGCCGCCCCCGCGTCGTCGGCCTGCGCATACGCCGAAGCCTGCGCGCACATCGCCTCGATCCGGTCGTGGAACACCGCATCGAGCAGCGCCTGCCGGGACGGGAAGTGCCGGTGCAACGTCGCCGACCCGACCCCCGCCCGGCGCGCGATCTCCTCGAGCGAGGCCCCCGCCCCCGACCGGGCGATCTCCACCTCCGCCGCGGCCAGGATCTGGTCGTAGTTGCGCTGTGCGTCAGCTCGCATCCGATCCCTCCGCCGTTGACAACTGGGGTGCCACCCCGGTTATCGTAGCGGATGTAAACGGAGGGCCACCCCAGTTGGAGATCACATGCGCGTCGTACTGATCACCGGAGCCAGCACCGGCTTCGGCCGCCTCACCGCCGAGGCCTTGGCCCGGCGCGGTCACCACGTCTTCGCCGGTCTCCGCGACGTCGCCGGACGCAACGAGAAAGCCGCCGCCGAGCTGCGGGAACAGGGCGTCAGCGTCGTGGAGCTCGACGTTCTCGACCAGGCCTCCGCCGACGCCGCGGTCGAAGCCGTCATCGCGGCAGCAGGCCGGATCGACGTCGTGATCAACAACGCCGGCCGCATGTTCGCCGGCCCGATCGAAGCGTTCACCGCCGACGAGATCCAGACGATCCTCGACGTCAACGTGCTGGGCCCGGCGCGGGTCGCCCGTGCCGCCTTACCGCATCTGCGCCGCCAGGGGCACGGCGCGCTGATCCAGAACGGTTCGCTCGCCGGGTGGGTGTCGATGCCGTACACCGGGCTCTATGCGGCGAGCAAGGCCGCGGTCAAGGCGCTCGTCGAGACGTGGCACCACGAGCTCGCGCCGTTCGGCGTCGAGTCGGTGACCGTCGATGCGGCGTCGTACCCCCACGAACATCGGCGCCAACGCCGGTTCGCCTGCTGACCTGGAGCGGGTTGCGCCGTACGGCCAAAACTTCAACAACTTCATGTCCGACGTCATGGAGAGCGCGATGTCGGGCGAGCCCGCCGACCCCCGCGAGGTCGCGGACGTGTTCGTGAGCCTCGTCGAAATGCCCGACGGAACCCGCCCTCGCCGCACGATCGTGGGGCCGCCCCCGGTGCAGATCGCCGTCCGGGCCGCCAGCACCGCCGCCGACGAAGCCACCCACGCCGTGGCCACCGGCATGGGCACCGACTCCCACCTATCCTGAGCCACGCCCCGCGGTGCGCCCCCGCGGTGCGGCCGGCGAGCGGCGGGTTAGAGCCAGTCGTGTTCTCGCGCGTAGCGGGCGGCTTCGTGGCGGGTTTGGGTCTGGGTTTTCTGCATGGCGTTGGACAGGTAGTTGCGCACGGTGCCCTGCGCCAGGTGCACGCGCGCGGCGATGTCGGCGACCGAGTAGCCCTCGCTGGTCACGCGCAGGACGTCGAGCTCGCGGTCGGTGAGCGGGCAGTCGTCGATGACCGCGAGCGCCGACACGTCGGGGTCGATCCAGCGCTTGCCCTGGTGCAGGGTCGCGATCACCGACGTGATGTGCGACGGTTCCGCGGACTTGCTCACGAACCCCTGCACGCCGAGCTTCAGCGCCTTGCGCAGTACGCCCGGCCGGGCATGGCGGGTGAGCATCAGGATCACCTGCTCCGGCCGGGCACGCCGGATCTCCGCGACGGCTCCGAGCCCGTCGACGCCGGGCATCTCCAGGTCGATGACGAGCACGTCGGGCCGGTGCTTCACGGTCTCCCTCACCGCCGAAGACCCGTCCGACGCCTCGGCCACCACCGTGACGTCACCCTCCAGCGGCAACAGCGCGGCCAACGCCTTCCGCAACAACGCCTCATCATCAGCCAACACCACGCTGGTCACGCCCCCTCCACCCGCCCAGAAGCCGCCGCCACATCCGCGCCAGCGAACGCGGCCGCCGTCGTGAAGTCGCCGGCGTGGGCCCGCGCGGTCAGGGAGCCGCCCTCGTCGAGCACCCGCTGACGCAAGGCGGAAAGCCCCCGCAGCTCGGGCGGCCCCTCCAGCGCCCCGTCGTTCACGATCGTGATCCCCCGCGCAGCGAGAACGATCCGCACCTGCGTGGCCTGCGCGTGACGCAGGATGTTCGTCGTCGTCTCTCGCAGCACCTGCCCCAACATCTCGCTCACCCGAGCGTCGACCTCGGCCTCCCGCGTCACCCGCACCCGAATCCCCGCCGCCTCGAACAGATTCTTCGCGTTCTCCACCTCGGCGGCCAGATTCAGCCGCCGCTGCGCGTACGCGAGGTCCTTGGTCTGCTGGATCGTGTCACTGACCAGGCCGTGGATCTCCCGCAACTCTTCCTCGGCCCGCGCCGGATCACTCCGCACGAGCTTCTGCGCGAGCGCGGTCTTCAGCTTCACCACGTGCAGCGTGTGCCCCTGGATGTCGTGCAGATCGCCCGCGAACCGGACCCGCTCCCGGATCACGGCCACCTCCGCCTCCCGCGCCCGCGACGCTTCGAGCTCCCGCACGACGTCGTAGAACTTCTCACCGGCGATCGACAGCACCAGAATCAGCACGGTGACCCCGACCGGCACGGCCAGATAGGCCACGACGTCGTCGCGCTCGAGCAACAGCCGCGCTGCACCCACCGCCGCGACGTACGCGACCAGCGCGATCCCGGCCAGCCGCCGCCGGGCCAACCGGGACACCACGAGCGACCCGACCGAACTGATCCCCCAGTACGCATTGGGGCTGTCGGTCAACAGCGCCCCGACCGGCCACGCGATCGCCGTGACAGCCAGGCACGGCGCGGCCACCCGCGAGAGATCGTTCGCGGTCCACCGCTCGAACGCCACCAACGTCGCACTGGCCACCACCAGCATGATGCCGAAATGCCACCAGCTGTGTGCCTTCACCGACATGAGCATCGCCGCGGTGAGCACCAGCACCGGCAGCCCCGTGGCCAAATTGAGCCGCCGCAGCCGCCCCTGCGTCGGCTCGGCGAAGCGCAGCGATCTCGCGGTCATCCTCCCAGTATTCGGCGTTCGGCGGGAAACGACAGTGACACCACGTCATATCTGGCTATGACACAGCGCCACTGACTGGATGGCCGGAAACGCAGTGTCATCGAGTCATGCCAGTCATCGAAGTCGAACAGTTGAACCTGACCTACGGCGACTTCCACGCCGTCAAGGGCGTGTCCTTCCAGGTACGCAGCGGGGAGCTGTACGCCCTGCTCGGGACGAACGGCGCCGGCAAGACCTCGACACTCGAAACCATCGAGGGCCACCGCTCGCCCACCTCGGGCACCGTGCGCGTGTTCGGCTCCAGCCCGCGCGACCGCCGTGCGGTCCGCCCGCGGATGGGCGTCATGCTGCAGGAAAGTGGTTTCTCTCCGGACCTCACGGCCCGGGAATCGGTCGGCCTCATCGGTTCGCTGACCCATCGCAATGATGACGTCGAACGCGTGCTGGACGTCGTCGGGCTGACCGGTAAGGCGGGCACGAAGGTGTCCCAGCTGTCCGGCGGCGAGAAGCGACGCCTGGACTTCGCCACGGCGGTCTACGGCAACCCGGAGCTGATCTTCCTCGACGAGCCGACCACCGGGTTGGACATCCAGTCCCGCGATCACCTGTGGAACACCGTCGACCGGCTCCGTGAGAACGGCGCGACGATCGTTCTCACCACGCACTACCTGGAGGAGGCGCAGCAGCGCGCCGACCGCATCGGCCTCATGCACCAGGGCACGCTGCACCGCGAGGGCACGGTCTCCGAGCTGACCCGGACGCTGCCGTCGGCCATCCGCTTCGCGCTTCCCCCGGGTGTGGGCGTGCCGCCGCTGCGGGCCGTCCGCCAGGGCGACGGCCGGTACCTGATCGAAACATTCGAGCTGCCCAAGGAGCTGTACCTGCTGCTCGGCTGGGCGCACGACAACGGCGTGGACCTGCGTGACCTCGAGGCCGGCCCGACCCGCCTCGACGACGTGTTCCGAGCCCTGGAGAGCTGAGCCATGCTGACCATCGCACGCAGTGAGCTGATCCAGATCTTCCGCAACCGCCTGGTGCTGATCAGCGGTTTCGTGATGCCGGTGGCGGTCGGGGCGTTCTTCGTCTACCGCCACGAGGTCTTCGCCGAGCTCGGCAGCCTCGGTTACATCGCGGCGATCGTGATGTGCACGGTCTCCGCGTTCGGGCTCTACACCAGCCTCGTGACGACGCTCGCGTCACGTCGACAAAATCTGTTCTTGAAGCGGTTGCGGTCCACCGCGGCGGGTGACGCCGGAATCCTGGTCGGGCTGGCGCTGCCGGCGACCGTTCTCGCACTCGTGCAGGTCGTCGGGATGCTGGTCGTGCTGGCCGTGGTGGCCGGTGGGCCGTCGAACGTCGTCCTGCTGGCGGTGGCGGTTCTCGCGACGCTCGCGATGATGCTCGGGCTGGGGCTGGCCACCGCGGGTCTGACCAACTCGCCCGAGCACGCGCAGGTGACGACGCTGCCGGTCAGCCTCGGTGTGATCGCGGTGGCCAGCTGGGTGGGTCTCTCGGGTACCGAGTCGCTGACGCTGGTCAAGCGGCTGCTTCCCGGCGGCGCGGCCACGGAGCTGGTCGTCGGCGCGTGGAACGGCGGTGTCGCGGTGGGGGAATCGCTGCTCCTGCTGGCGCCGACGCTCGCCTGGGTGGTCGTTGCGGTCACGCTCGCAGCGCGGATGTTCCGCTGGGAACCGCGCCGCTGAGCGCCGCCGCGGGCAGGTACGGGGAGATGTTGCGCCAGGCGCGCTCCACGTACTCGTCCTTCTCGCCGACCGGGGCGACGTAGTGCAGCGCGTCCCGGGCGGCGTCCTCACCGACGAGGCGGGTGAGAACCCACGCGGCGAGGTAGTGCGAGGCCAGGCAACCACCGGCGGTCGCGACGTTCTGCGCGGCGTAGAACGGCTGGTTGAGCACCTCGACGCCGGCGGCGACCACCCACGGCTTGCTGGTGAGGTCCGTGCACGCCGGGACGCCGTCGAGCAGGCCGAGCCTGGCCAGCACGAGCGCGCCGGAGCACTGGGCGGCGACGAGCTGACGGGACGGGTCGAGGTTCGCGAGTGTGCTCATGATCGCGGGGTCCTCGACCACCTCGCGGGTGGCGATGCCGCTGCCGACGATGACCGCGTCCGCGTCGCAGGCCTCGTCGAGGGTGGCCATCTGCTCGATGACGACGCCGTTCATCGAGCGCACCGTCCTCGTCGGGGTGGCGATCGAGACCGTGGCGTCCTTGACGCGGTTGAGCACGCCCAGAGCGATGAGTGAGTCGAGCTCGTTGTATCCCTCGAACGTGAGGATCGCGATGTGCATGTGTTCACGGTATCCATGACAGTCCAATAATTGTCATGCATACAATCCGATCCATGGCCCGGTACAAGGCATTGGTCGACGCGTTCGCCGCTGACATCCGGAGTGGCGTGCTTCCGCCGGGCTCGCGATTGCCGACGCACCGCCGCCTGGCGTCCGACGAGCGCATCGCGGTGGTGACCGCAACCCGCGTCTATGCGGAACTCGAGGCGATGGGCCTGGTCAGCCGCGAACAGGGGCGCGGGACGTTCGTGCGTGACCTCGCACTTCCCGCGGGTCTCGGCGTCGACCAGGACGTGGTGGCCGCGGATGCGGTCGACCTGAACTTCAACTACCCGTCGCTGCCCGGTCAGACCGACCTGCTCCGGCAGGCGCTGCGCGATCTGGCGACGTCCGGCGACCTCGAAGCCTTGCTGCGGTACCAGCCGCACCGAGGTCGGCCGGCGGACCGGGCGGCAGTCGCGCAGCATCTGCGGCGGCGGGGTGTCGTGGCTGACCCCTCGCACGTGCTGATCGTCAGCGGGGCCCAGCACGGGCTGGCGGTGACGTGCATGGCGACGCTGAGGCCGGGTGACGTGGTCGCGGTGGACCCGTTGACGTACCCGGGGTTCAAGGCGCTGGCGACGTCGTTGTCGCTGGAACTGGTGCCGGTGGCGGACCTGGACGCGCTGTCGCAGCTGTGCGGTCGTCGTCCGGTGCGTGCGGTGTACACGATGCCGACGCTGCACAATCCGCTCGGCACGGTGATGCCGCTGGATCATCGGCAGCGGCTCGTCGAGATCGCGCGGCAGCACGGGGTGCTGATCATCGAGGACGGGTCGTACGCGTACCTCGACCCCGACCCGCCGGCGCCGCTCGCGTTCCTGGCGCCGGAGTGCACGGTGTACGTGTCGGGGCTGTCGAAGAGCGTGGCGACCGGGTTGCGGGTCGGGTTCGTCGTGGGGCCGCCGGCGCTGGTGCCTGCCCTGGAGCGTTCGATTCGGCTGACGACCTGGAACACGCCGGCGCTGAGCACGGTGATCGCGTGCCGATGGCTGGAAGACGGCACTGTCGACGAGCTGGAGGCGCGCAAGCGTGCGGACGCCTCGGCTCGTCAGGACGTGGTGCGGGCGGAGTTGCACGGGCTACCGCAGGTCAGCCACCCCTCGTCCTACTTCACCTGGCTACCACTGCCCGAGGACGCCCGCGCCGACCGGCTGGCCGCCACGCTCGGGCGCTCGCGGATCTCGGTGACGACCGCCGAGCCGTTCAGCGTGGCGGCGCCGGTGCCGCAGGCGCTGCGGCTGGCGCTCGGCTCGACCGATGTGGACAGCCTCCGCGCGACCCTGCGGATCGTCCGCCGGGTGGTGCTCGAGGATGCGTTTCAATAGACGGATGTACGAAACGTTTCTCGACGAGCACCGTGCCGACATCGTCGCTTCCCTCGACGGGCTGACCGAGGAGCAGGCGCGTCGCTCGCTCGTTCCGTCGCGGACCACGCTGCTCGGGCTGGTCAAGCACCTGACCTTCGTCGAGAAAGTGTGGTTCGACGAGGCGATCACCGGGCGGTCGCGCGCGGAGATCGGCATCGGTCCGTCCCCGGACGAGTCGTTCGTCCTCGCGGACGACGACACGATCGCCGGGGTGCGGTCGTCGTACCTGCAGACGTGTGAGGAGTCGCGGAAGGCCGCGGCCGCGCTGTCGATCGACGACGTGGTCACCGGTAACCGCCGGGGCCCACTGCCGATGCGCTGGATCTACCTGCACGTGCTCCGCGAGACCGCTCAGCACTGCGGTCACGCCGACATCCTCCGCGAGCAGATCCTCGCTACGGACGGGGCTCCCAGCCGCTCCTGAGCAGGTCGAAGATCGTGTCGACGGCCGCCGCGGGATCGTCGCGGCCCCGGAGGACGGCCGGGATCTCCAGCACGAACCGGGCGAGCGCCGCGGAGGCCACGTCGTCGGATTCCGCGCCGACCTCCGCGGCGATGGCCGCGCTCAACGCGTCGGCATGCCGTGACCACATGCGCTCGGAGTAGGCGCGGAGCGCCGGTGTGCCGTCCACCAGGGCGTTGAACTCGGCGATCTGCGGGTGCGCCGCGATCGCGAGCGAGTGCTCGTGGACGTGTTCGCGCAGTGCGTCGACGATGCTCTGACCGGCGGGCCGCTGCCGCACCGCGTCGACGAGCGCCGCCTCGCGGTCCTCGTCCATGTCGAAGACCAGTGCTTCTTTGCCGGTGAAGTGCTTGAACAGCGTCGTGGTCGACACGTCGGCGGCATCGGCGATGTCGCGGATGCTCACCCGGTCGTAGCCGTGCTCCAGGAACAACCGGAGGGCGGCGTCGGCGATCGCCTGACGCGTGGCGGCTTTTTTGCGTTCCCGGCGACCGGTGGTCATGCGCTTAGGTTACCCGAGTTCAAAAGTTGACTTGTTGCACTTTTGAATTCGTTCTGCTTTTCTGGGGAAATGGACACAATCGCAATCGTGGGTGCCGGCCCGGGCGGCCTGACCTGCGCACGAATCCTCCAGCGGCACGGCATCCCGGTCACCGTCTACGACCGCGACGCCGGGCGTGACGCCCGCGACCAGGGCGGCACGCTCGACCTGCACGCCGACAACGGTCAGATCGCGCTGCGCGAGGCCGGTCTGCTCGACGAGTTCTTCGCGCGGTGTCGCCTCGAGGGGCAGGAAATGCGGGGCCTGGACATCGGCGGCACGCTGCTGATGCACCACGTCCCGGACGCGGACGAGCGCTTCAAGCCCGAGATCGACCGTGGTGAGCTCCGTGACCTGTTGCTCGACTCGTTGGAGCCGGGGACGGTGCGGTGGGGCCATGCGGTCACCTCCGTCGGCGCTATTGACGCGGATCTCGTCATCGGGGCGGATGGTGCGTCCTCCCGGGTGCGGCGGGCCGTTTCCGCGGCTACGCCGCAGTACACCGGCGTCAGCTTCCTCGAGGCCTGGTTCCACGACGTCGAAAAGCAGCATGCCGACGTCGCTGAGCTGGTCGGGCAGGGCGGCGCGCACGCCGCTGACGGGGTCCGGGCGGTGTTCGCCCAGCGCAACGGCGGCGACCACATTCGCGTCTACATCATCCAGCGCGTGCCGGTCGACTGGATCGCCGCGGCCGGCCTGTCGACGGACGACACCGCCGGACTCCGCGCGCATCTGCTCGACGAGTTCGCAGAGTGGTCGCCGCGGATGCGGAAGCTGGTCAGCGACAACGACGGCCGTTACGTCGACCGGCCGATCTTCGCGCTGCCGGTGCCGCACACCTGGGAGCACAACCCGCGGGTGACGCTGCTCGGCGACGCCGCGCACCTGATGCCTCCGCTGGGCGTCGGCGTGAACCTCGCGATGCTCGACGCGAGCGACCTCGCGCTCGCGCTGGTGAACGCGCCGTCATTGGCCGAGGGGGTGCGCCGCTACGAGGAGATCCTGTTTCCGCGCTCGATCGAGACCCAGAAGCTCCTCGACGGCCGGGCCGCCGACCTCCTGGAACCGGTCACCGCGTGAGGCGGAGGGTGGGCTTGCCGCGACATCCGCGGCCCGCAAGCAGCTCACGCCTTGACGCCCGCCAACGCTGCGTCGGTGAAGGCGTGGATCAGGGGGTGTGCCCAGGTGGTGTCCGATGACAGTTCGGGCTGGAACAGGGAAGCCAGGAAGAACGGGTGTCCGGGCAGTTCCACCATCCTCGCCGTGCCCTCGTCGTCCACCGCCGAGAACACCAGACCGGCCTCCTCCAGGCGCGCCCGGAACCGGTCGTCGAGACCGTAGGAGCAGAAGAACCGCTCGACCCGGCGACCGACGCCGAGAATCTGCTCCGCCCGGGTGCCGGCCGACACGATGACGTCGGCCTCCTCGCCGACCAGCGAGCACTGCAACGCCACGATCAACGGCTCCGCGCTCTCGTCGAGCGGCTGTTCGGCGTGCTCGACGTCCAGCCCGCATACCGAGCGTGCGTACTCCAGCAGCGCGTGCTGGAACCCGCCGCACGTGCCGAGGAACGGCACCCCGGACGTTCGGGCGACCGTCACCGCGTGCAGGACGCCGTCGCGATCGACGTAGAGGCTGCCCGGCACGACCCAGATCCCGTCGAACCCAGCGAGCCCGCGACGGTCGCCCGCACCGGCTCGTTCACGGAGGCCGCCGCGGAGCTCGGTTTCACGCAGTCGGCGATCTCCCAGCACGTCGCCGCACTCGAACGTGACCTGGGGCGGCCCCTGCTGCACCGCCGCCCGGTGCGACTCACCGCGGAGGGCACCCGGCTGATGACCCACGCGCAACATCTCCTGCTGCGCGCCGACGTCGCCCGCCAGGAGATTCTGCGCCAGAACTCGCAGCAACCGTTGGCGGTCGCTGTGACCCCGCTCGCAGCATGCGACCGCCTTCTTGGTGCGCTTCATGGCGTCGATCTGGTGGAAGTTGTACTGAGCTCGGCCGATGAGGCCGTGAGCCGGCTCGCTTCCGGAACCGTGGACGCGGCAGTGGTGGACGGCGTGACCAGCCCCGAACGGGCCGCTGGCCGTGACCGAGCCCGGGGTGCTGACGCGCGCGCTGGTCGCGGAGACCAGGTTGGAGGTGCTGCTGCCGCGAGACCATCCATTGTCGACGGCAGGTGGCGTGGATCTCGACTCCGTGCGCGACGCGCGCTGGATCGACGCGCCCGACCTTCGCTGCTGGGTGCCGGGGGCCACGCCGCCGACTGCGACCGGTCGGCTGCGGTACCGCGGCACGGATCTCAGTCTGCTCGCCCGGCTGGTGGCCCGGGGGCACGGGCTCGCGCTGCTGCCGCGCGGTCTGGCTCCGGACACCGCGGGCGTTGCCCGCTTACTGCTCCGCACTCCTGACGTGGTGCACCGGACCGAACTGCTGGTGCCCCGCGGTCGCACGGAGGTGCTCGCCGCGCTCACGTGAGTGAGTATTGCCGATCGCGCCCCGCCCGCCGAGCGTGGCCGGTCGGGTGAGGCCGTGGGCCGGGCCCGCGGGGCGGGCCCGGCTGCGGAGTCAGACTCCGGCGAAGCGGGTGACGTCGGCGACGTGGTCGACGTGGGTTTTCGGGACGACCCCGGAGTAGACGGCGGTGTAGCAGCCTGGGCAGGACAGCTGCCGGAAGACCACCTCGTCGTCGACGTAGTCGGTCGGGTCGGAGACGATCTGCGGGCCGGCTTCGGTGACCGGGCCGTCGTAGCGCAGCAGCGCCAGTTGGGCGTCGGTCGTGGTGTCGGCGAGCAGCTGACCGCAGTGGGCGCAGCCGACGAGCGAGCCGGAGACGACGAGGTTGTCGTCGACGCGCCGGGCTGTCGTGAGGTCGACCGTCCCTTCCCGAGGCTGGCTCGTCCCCGACCGGGTGCCTCTGGCCGCTGTCAGCTCCCGGCGACGTTCCGCCGTAGCCGCGGCATCCACCGCCTCGTCGACCAGCACGACGCCGTAGACGTCGGCCGCGGCCCCGGCAGTGACCTTGAACTCGCGGACGTCAGCCGCGACCGCCTCCGGGTCACGCCGCAGCGGATCGCCGTACCCGCCACCGCCCTGCCAGTTCATGTAGAGCACCTCGCCGGGAGCCAGATACGACTGCGCGTAGCACGGCGCGATCTCCGCGTCGCCGCCGAAATCCTCCACGGACTGCGGGATGCGCCCCTCGGCCAGCGCCCCGTGGACGTCGGATCCACGCACGAGCACCTCGAGACCGGTGTTGCCCGGGTAGCCACCGGCCAGCCCGTTGTTCTGGGCCACGGCCTTGCCGGCGGACGCGAAGACGACACCGGCCGGCACCTGCGAGCCGTACAGCGCCACCGCCAGCGACGCGCTGACCCCACCGCGCTGACGGCCGGGACCGCCGGAGTCGGGCTCCTCCCGCCGCCACATCGTGAGCAGTGGGTAGAGGAACTCGGTCATCTCGACGTCGGGGATGCGGCCCATCGGGATGCAGAACAGGCCACCGGTGTCCATGCCGTCGAGCTCCGGGCGGGCACCGTACCCGCCCGCCATCGGCTCCATCATGATGTTGAGGAATGGCACCGGGGCCTCGCCGCGCTGGTCGAGCCCTGCGACGACAGCCGTGTCCCACGTGCCGCAGCAGGCCGCCTGGACGCTCTTCCCGAGGTCCGGGGAGCAGTCGAGCATCTGCGACAGGCACTCGGCGACCAGCGTTCCGGTGAGCCAGGCCGGGCCGATCGGCCCCCGGCCCACCGCCGCCGGGAAGGTCGCGTTGTTGATCGTGCCTTCCTCGGAGATCAGGTCGAAGCAGCGCATCAGCCCGCCGGCCGACCAGGGGATGTCCTGGGCCAGCATCGGCAGCAGTGCCAGCATGACCCCGCCGCGCATGCCGGCGTAGGTGCAGTTGATGACGCCCGCCTGCGGGTCGGTGCCGGTGAAGTCGAACGTCAGCCGGTCGTCCCGCTTGATCATCGCGACAGTGATCTTGTGGACGCCGCGGTCGCCCTCGTGCGACTGATCCTGGTAGCCGGTGGCCTTCCACGTGCCGTCGGGCAGGCTGCGCAGCTTGTCGCGCAACCGGCTCTCGGCGTCGGCCATCATCCGCTTCATCACGGCCTTGACCGTGTCGGCGCCGTACTGGTCGATGACCTCGTGCAGCCGCTTGCGGCCGACGGTGTTGGCACCGACCTTGGCGCGCAGGTCCAGACTGACCAGCATCGGCACCCGGGAACGGCGGATCCAGAGGTCGGCGACGTCGTCCTGGAGCTGGAAGTCGCGCACGACCTTCACCGGTGGCGTGGGCAGCGCCTCGGAGAACACGTCCTGCGCGGCGGGGGAGAACGAGCCGAGCCCCACACCGCCCAGGTCGGGTTCGTGGCAGATCGCGCTGGTCCAGGCGAAGAGCTTCCCGTCGTGGAAGACCGGCTGGTAGACGATGACGTCGCTCTGGTGCAGGCCGCCGCCGACCCAGGGGTCGTTGCAGAGGAACATGTCGCCCTCGCGGATGCCGGGGTTGGCGGCCCGGTTGCGCAGCGTCCAGTAGATCGCCAGGTCGACGGCGCCGACCAGCATCGTGTTGTAGAGCCCGACCTGCACCTCCTGGCCGACCTCGTCGCAGATCGCGAAGTCGAAGTCGTTGGCGTCGGTGACGATCGGAGAGCCGGACATGCGCTGCAGCGCCTCGCCCATCTCCTCGGTGACCGACCACAGCCGGTGCCGGATGACCTCGTAGGTGAGCGGGTCCAGCCCGTCGATCTGTTCCTGGGTGACGGAGTGGACCGGGAGGCTGTCAGGCAGCTCGGCGGCGAGTGCGTCGGGGTCGACAGGGCGGCTCGCGAAGCGCTCGGAACCGGGGATCGGCATGGTCATGAGCGGGTCTCCGTGGTGATCGTCAGGTTGCCGAGGTGGTCGACGGTGCCGCTTCTGCCCGGTGGCACGACGACCGTCGTCGTCGGCACCTCGATCACGGCCGGACCGGTGATGACGTGGCCGTGGCGCAGCGCGCGGTAGTCGTAGACCGGCGTGTCGACGTAGCCGTGGCGCGCGTCGAGGCAGACCTTGCGGACGGTGTGCTGTGCCTCCGCCGGGTCGGGGCCCGTGGCGTCGGCGAGCTTCGGTAGTTGCGGGTTGAACGGCAGGATGCCGGTGGCGCGCACCCGGAACGTGATGGCCTGGATGCCGGCGGCGCTGAAGCCCGTGCCCTCGCCGAACAGTTCGGCGTAGCGGCGCTCGAAGTCGGTGGCGACAGTGGAGATCGCGTCGTCGTCCAGGGCGCCCTCGGGTACGGTGACCGACACTTCGGCCAGCTGCGACGTGTAGCGCAGGTCGATCGAGCGGACGTACTCGACGCGGTTGTAGCGCAGGCCCTGCCGGTCCAGGTCGGCCGCGAGCGCCGCCTCCAGTTCGTCGAAGTGACGCTGCACCTGTGCTGCGGGGAGTGGCATCTGGCCGGGGTCGGACACCTCCCGGGCCAGCACGATGTCGGAGGACGCCAGGCCGTAGGCGGAGAACGCCGACGCGACCGGGCCGAGCGGCACCACGACCTCGTGGACGCCGACCTCGGCGGCATAGGACGCGCAGTAGGCGGGGCCCGCGCCGCCGAACGCGTAGAGCACGAATTCGCGGGGGTCGTGTCCGGCCTCGACCACGGTCTTGCGCAACAGGTCCCCGGTCTGCGCGTTCTGGATCGCGTAGATCGCCGCGGCGGCGTCCTCGATGCTGAGTTTGAGCGGCTCGGCGATCTTGACCCGGATCGCCTCCCGGGCCGCGGCCACGTCGAGCGCCTTGCGGCCGCCCAGCAGACCCGACTCGGGCAGGATGCCGAGGACCAGGTTGGCGTCGGTGTTGGTGGGCTCGGTGCCGCCGGCGCCGTAACACGCCGGACCGGGCACCGACTGGGCGCTGCGCGGCCCCACCCGGAGGTTGCCGCCGGCGTCGATCCACGCGATCGCGCCACCGCCGGAGCCGATCGCGTGCACCTGGAGCGTCGGGACGTTGATCGGGTGGTGGTTGATCACCGTCGTGCTCGTGCGCACCGGCTCGCCGTCGACGACGAGGCCGACGAGGAACGTGGTGCCGCCGACGTCGGTGGAGATGATGTTCCGGTGCCCGAGCTGCTGACCCAGTGACACCGCGCCGACGACACCGCCGGTGAGCACCGAGCCGACCGTGCTGATCGCGGTGCGGGGTGCTTCGCCGGCCGCGATCGCGCCGCCGTTGCTCTGCATGACCAGCAGCGGGCCGGTGAGGCCGTCGGCGCGCAGCCGCTCCTCCAGGGTGCCCAGGTAGCTGCGCAGACCCGGCCCGATCTGGGCGCTCATGATCGTCGTCGAGCTCCGGGAGAACTCACGGATCCGTGGGCTGACCTCGCTGGATAGTGCGACGAACACGTCCGGATCGAGCTCGTGCACCAGCTCACGGATGCGCTGCTCGTGCGCGGGGTTCTTGAACGACCAGAGCAGCGAGACCGCGATCGAGCGGATCCCCTGGGCGAGCAGGCTTCCGACCGCAGCGCGCACGGAGTCTTCGTCGAGGGGAACGACCACCGTGCCGTCACGGTCGAGACGTTCGACGACCTCGACCGCGTGGCGCTTCGGGATCAGCGTGTGGCCCTTGGTCTGGCCCAGCACGTTCTGCAGTTGGTCGGGGGACGACCCGAGGTAGCGGCCCTCGACGTTCATGATGAAGATCGAGTCGCGGTGACCCTGCGTCGTGACGAACCCGACGGGCGGCACGTTGCCCATGACCAGCGCGTTGAGCGACGACGTGGTGCCGTGTGCGATGTGGTGCGTCTTCGCGAGCATCTGCTCGAGCGGCTCGCCGAGGTTCTCGGCCAGCACGGCGAGGACATCCATGACGCCCTGGGAGTAGTCGGGCGGCGTCGACGGGGCCTTGGCCGCGACCAGGTTTCCCGAGTCGTCGTCGAGTACCGCGTCCGTGAAGGTCCCACCGACATCCACACCGATGACGTAAGCCATGTCAGTCCGCCTTGCGTTCTGTGTCTGGGCTCACACAACATAGGCAAGTGCTGACGAGGGTGTCAATAGGTCGACGCAAGTGTAAACATCGCTGCTCGTGCGCACGCCGAGAACCCCCGGAGCGCCGCTCCGGGGGTGGTGAGAGGGCTACGGCGTTACAGCAGCCGTTCGAGTCGGTCGAGGTCTTCGCGCACGGCGGCGATCGCTTCGGCGGGGGACTGCGGCGCGTGCCCGTCGTCGCGTCCTCGCAGGCCGGCGACGGCCATGTCGGCCAGTTCGTCGCACACCGTGTCCAGATCGTCGCGACCGCCGGCGCGGTACCACCACGCCACCCAGTTCACCATTCCGAGTGCGCCGAGCGCGGCGACCCGGGGGTCGACGGTGCGGAACACGCCGGTCCGGACGCCCTCCTCGATGACGCTCGCGATCGACTTGAGCACCGCGCGGCGCCCGGCCTCGTGCGTGGTGGCGATCTCCACCGGCAGGTCCGCCTCGGACCGCACCAGCAGCCGGAAGCGGTCGGCGTGCTCGCCCTGGCGTCGCGCGGTGCTCGCGACGATCGAGTGCAGCTTCTGCGCGGGGTCGGCGTCCGTGCGTGCCGCCTCGGTGGCGATGTCGGTGGCCGCGTCCTGGGTGATCTCGGCGACCAGCTTCGCGAGCAACTCGTCCTTGCTGCTGACGTAGTGGTAGAGCGCCGGGCGGGTGAGGCCGACGGCATCGGCGATGTCCTGGAAGTTCGTACCGGCGAAGCCCCGCTCGGCGAAGAGCCGGGTGGCCTGCACGTAGATCTCCTGCTCGATCAGGCCCCGGCGGGTGTTGGTGCGGCTCTCGGCCGGGACCTTCCGACTGGTGGTCCGCTCGGCGGGGACCTTCTTACTGGTCATGGACGCTCACGTTATCAATTCGACAGTTCCGTCTGACGCAGGCGTTGACTTTTCGTCGTGAGCGTTGAACGATGGCGGTTATGAAGCATGTGCGCGTAGGGCTCGTCGTGCCCAGCTCGAACGTCACCGTCGAGACCGAGATGCCGGCGATCCTCGGCCGCCACCTGGGCGCGACGTTCTCCTTCCACGCGAGCCGGATGCGGATGGCCCGCGTCTCGCCGGAGGGCCTCGCGGCGATGAACGCCCAGCGTGAGCGGTGCATCCTCGAGCTCGGCGACGCCGGCACCGACGTGCTCCTCTACGCCTGTCTGGTGGCGTTGATGGCCGCCGGGCCGGGAGAGCACCAGCGGGTCGAAGGCCTCGTCGCCGAGCAGCTGGCCACCGGGGGAGCGTCGACGGTCGTGCGGTCGAGTGCCGGAGCGCTGACCGAGGGGCTGTCGGCGCTCGGCGCGCGCCGGATCGCCCTGGTCACGCCCTACCTGCGTCCGCTGGCCGAGAAGGTCGTCGCGTACCTGGAGGCCGAGGGGTTCGAGGTCGCCGACTGGCGTGCGCTCGAGGTCGAGGACAACGTCGCGGTCGGCTGCATCCCGGGCGAGCGGGTGATGGAGGCCGCGCGGTCGCTCGACCTCGCCGGCGTCGACGCGCTCGTGATCTCCGCGTGCGTCCAGATGCCGTCGCTCGCTCTGGTCGACGCCGCCGAGAAGGAGTTCGGCCTGCCGGTGCTCTCCGCGGCCACGGCCGGGGCGTTCAGCATTCTGCGTGCGAACGGTCTGCCGGTGGCGATTCCGGATGCCGGGTCGCTGCTGCGCGCCGACGTTCCCGTCCCCGCCTGAGGAGGCTCCATGGATCACCTGGTCACCGGCGTCGACCACGCCGCCTTCCCGACCTTCGACCCGGCCGGGACCGTGAAGTTCTACCGCGACACGCTGGGCTTCCCGGTCGTGCACTCGATCTGCGCGGCCGGCTGGGGGCCGGAGGCGCACCCCGACTTCATCCACTTCTTCTTCGACATCGGCGGGGGCGATCGGCTGGCGTTCTTCTACTACTTCGGTCTCCCGGCGCCCGACACCAGCGAGGGGCAGGGTGACGTGTACGCCCGCTTCGGTGACGACACCCCGCTGTTCTTCGTCCGCTCCCGGCACCTGGCGCTGCACGTGGAGTCCGAGGAGCACCTGCTGGAGTACCGCCGCCGGCTCGACGCGAGTCAGTGGCCGGTCGAGATGCAGATCCAGCACGAGACGATCGAGTCGATCTACACCCACGACCCGAACGGCTACATGGTCGAGATCACCCGCGCGATGCGTCCGGTGACACCGCAGGAGGATCTCGACGCCAACCTGACGATCGACGCGCTCGTCGACATCGTCGCGCGGCCGGGCGCCTCGATGGACGAACTGCTGGTTCGCAAGGCCGAGCTGATCGTCGAGCGCGCCTCGCAGTGGCACGAGGAGCACGCTCTGCCGGAAGGGCCGGTGCGCTCGTGACGAATCGGCTGTTCGTGCTCGACGTCCCCGAGAACGTGCCGGTCGTGGCCGTCGCGCGCGACCTGCCCCAGGTCGAGGTCGGCCGAATCGGGCCGTACTTCGTCATCGAGTCCGACCGGCCGATCGCGATCGACCGTCGGACCACCGGGGTGCGGCACGCGGTCTGGTACAGCTGCGTAGCCGGGCTGGCGGGGTGGCGGATCGCGCAGTGGGACAAGGACGCGCTCCGAACGGAGCCGCGATGACCCGGCCCGGTGACGCGCCGGCCATCGAGGGGCGGCTCGGGGCGGGGCGCTACGCGGAGGGCGCCGGACCGGCGGTCGGCGGCGTCGTGACCTCGGTGCACGAGCTGACCACCGTCGACGGGGCGCAGGTGACCGGGGTGCTGCGGGTGCCGTCGGGCGCGCGGACCGTCGTGACGCTCATGCATCCGCGTCAGGACGTCACGAACCACGCACTCGTGCCCTACCTGCTCGCGACGGGGCACGCGGTCTGGACGCAGGGATCACGGTCACCGAACAACGACCTGAACCTGTTGCACGAGCAGGCCATTCTCGACTTCGCCGCCGGCCACGCGTACCTCCGTGAACGCGGGTTCGACCACGTCGTCGTTCTCGGGCACTCCGGCGGCGCCACGCTGGCCGCGTTCTACTGCCAGCAGGCAGCGCTCGCGCCGGGCGCGCGGCTGGCGACCGCGCCGTCCGGCCGCCCGGTCGCGCTGAACGACGCGACGATGCCGCTACCGGACGGGGCCGTGTACTTGGCGCCGCACCCCGGGCAGGGCGCGCTGCTGCAGCGGGTCATCGACCCGTCGGTCACCGACGAGAACGATCCGCTCTCGGTCGACCCGTCGCTGGACCCGTTCGCGGTGGCCAACGGATTCGTCGAGGCGCCGTCGCCTACCGCGTACTCGTCCGGCTTCGTTGCGGCGTACCGGGAAGCGCAGGCTGCGCGAGTGCGCCGGATCGACGCCGCCGCGGCGGCCCTCGTGGCGGAAGGTCGGGCGGCCAACCGCGCCTTCAAGCGTTCGGGCGACGCGGGGGAGCGCCGCCGTGCGCTGGCACCGCGGATCGTCACGGTCTATCGCACCGACGCCGATCTGCGGAACGTCGACCTCTCGCTCGATCCGAACGCCCGCCCGTACGGCTCGCTGTTCGGACGCCGCCCGGACCTCACCAACTACGGGCTGGTCGGATTCGGCCGGATGTCCACGGCCGAGGCGTGGATGTCGACGTGGAGCGTCAACACCACGAACGCGGACTTCCTCCGCTGTGCGCCGGGCGTCACCGTGCCGACGCTCCTCCTGGAGTTCACCGGCGACCAGGCGTCGTTCCCGTCCGACATCGCCGCGTTCAGCGGGGCGCTCGGCGCCGCGGACCTGACCGTCGACGCGGTGCCCGGCACCCACTTCGGCCGCCCCCTCACCGAGGACGCTCCCTCGGGCAACGAGCTCGCGTCCCAGGTCATCGAGAAGTGGCTGACCCCCCGCTTCCCGACGTGACACCACTCCGCTAGGCGGCCGTGTTCTGGTCGACCAGCTTGACTACTAGCTCGACGCGGAGGGCCTGAGCGACGCGTTCGAGCAGCGGCAGCGGCAGCGTCGTACCGCCGGCTTCGAAGCGCGCGACAGCGGGCTGGGTCATCGAGGCCGCCTCGGCGAGCTGGCGCTGACTCCAGCCGTGGGCTGGTTAGGCGGTGCGGCGGAGGTACATCTCGAAGACGGCGTCGAGGACTGGGCGGTCGGCGGTGTGGAGGCGGCCGCGGACGGCGATCAGGGCGCGTTCCGGGCCGCGGTTGGTGATCTCCTCGACGACCAGGGTGCCGGTCAGCGTCGTACCGCCGGTCACCGGAGCGGTGAGCTCGATCGAGCGGATGCGCCGACCGGCGATCACGTCCCAGTGCTGGTAGACCCCCAGCACGGCGAGCCGCTGCAACACCCCGAGCGTGTGCAGACCACTGGCGATGACCTCGCCGAAGTAGCTGTCCGCTGCCGCTTCCACGTCAACGTGGAAAGACTGCGGATCCCACTGACGCGCGAACGCGACGATCTCGTCCGTCGTGACGGTGTAGCTCCCGAGATCGATCTCGAGCCCGATCGTGAGGTCCTCGGCACGGAGTAGCGCCACCGTGCCCCCTCCACTCGACGACTCAGTCGACCAGATCAACCAGGTCGACCCGCCCACTGGCCAGCGCCGCCGCCGCGAACTCCGCCCAGCGACGGTTGACCCGGGCAATTACGACGCTATCAGCCTCGCGGCGCGCTCTTTCCGCCACGTCGAAGAGCGTGAGAACCGCCTCGCGGGCATCGTCGGCCGACAACACGACCGGCCCCGCGCTGACCCGCACCCGTGCCAGCAACGCCTCGGCCGACGCACCCCAGGCGTCGACGAAGTCGACGGCCAGCGAAGCACGGCCGGACGTGTCGACCACCCGCGACGACCACCCGTTGGCGCCGCCCGGGTCCGTGGCGGACGGCTCCGTGGCGGACGGCTCCGTGGCGCGCGGTTCTGTAGCGCGCGGTTCTGTGGCGCACGGTTCTGTAGCGCGCGGTTCTGCGGGGCGCGGTTCTGTGGCGCGCGGTGTTTTGTGAGCCGGCAGCGGTTGGGCGAGTACCCAGTCGACCCGGTCCTCGGACGGAACGTCGGACGGGGCGCAGCCGGCGTACTGCGCCAGCCCGGCCCGCACGACGTCGGGGGCGAGGGCGGCGAACCGGTCCAGCGTCACCTTGCCCGCGCGCGTCATGTACGCGATCAGCAACTGTTCGACCGGCAGGTGGAGCCGCTCGGGGAACGACTCCCACCAGCGCATGCTGCGGTGCGCTGTCGCCTGGAGATGCTCGACCGCGGGCCGGCGCTCCCCCTCGAAGCGCCGCAGCGCCGTCGGAAGATCGTCGGCTTCGCCGAGCGCGCGCACCAGCGCGATGCCGTCTTCCATCGCGAGCTTCGTGCCCGACCCGATCGAATAGTGCGCGGTGTGCACCGCGTCGCCGAGCAGGACGACGTTGCCATCGGACCAGCGCGAGCACGTGACCGTGCGGAACCGCAGCCACCGCGTGCGGTTGCCGATCAGCGGATGGCCCTGCAACTCGTCGTGGAACGCCTTCGAGAGGTAACTGAGCGAATGCTCGTCGCTGGCATCCGGCGCCGTCTGCTCGGTGGTGACGTCGAAGCCGGCGCGGCGCCACGTCTCCTCGTCGGTTTCGACCAGGAACGTGCTGCGATCGGCCCGGTAGGGGTAGGCGTGGGCGACGAACGTGCCGAACTCGGTAGTGACCGGCCGAAACACCGCGCTGGGCAGCGCGAATTCGGTGCCGCACCAGAGGTAGAGGCCGCGGTGAGTGGAGATCTCGGGACCGAACACGGTGCCGCGCGTCGTGCTGTTGACGCCGTCCGCGGCGATGACCAGGTCGGCGTCGAGGTCGCCGGCCGACACGCGCGCACCGGAGTGGATCCGCACCCCGGCGGCTTCGGCGTGCCGCCGCAGGATGTCGAGCAACGTGGAGCGGCCGATCGCGATCAGGTTGCCGACCGGCAGCGTGACCCGGCGGTCCCCGACGGCCATCGCCATCTCGTGCGACCAGGCGTTCTCGACGATCTCGGCGAAGCTCGCGGCGTCGGCGGCGTCGAGGTTGCGCTGCGTGCGGGTCGCGAGCCCGACACCGAAGCCGAACGTCTGCTCGGGCGGGCTCTGTTCGTAGACGTCGACCGAACACGCGGGATCGCTCAGCTTCAGCAGCCGGGCGACGTACAGACCGCCGGGGCCTCCGCCGAGTACGGCGACGGATCGCAGGTTCACGGCGGCTCCTTGTCGGTCGACTGGTGCGACGCCACTGTAGAGCTTTCTCGACAGTTACGTCAATCTTTTGACAGCTGTGTTCGACGCGTTTAGATTGGCGGTCATGAGCAGCACCGATGGGCTGGTCCGGTACCCCGCCGACGTCGTCACGCGCTATCGCGACGCCGGCGCCTGGGGCACGCTGTCGCTCGCCGCGGAGTTCCGGTCCGTCGCCGAGCGGGCGCCCGATCGTGAGGCCGTCGTGGCCCCGGAGGGCCGGCTCACCTACCGAGAGCTCGACGAGCGGGCCGACCGGCTCGCGCTCGGCCTCGTCGAGCTGGGCCTCGAGCCGGGGGGCCGCGTCGTCCTGCAGATCGGCAACCGGCTGACGTCGGTCGTGGCCTGGTACGGGCTGCTCAAGGCCGGTCTGGTCCCGGTCTGTTCGCTGCCGGTCCACCGGGAGCACGAGATCGGCGCGATCGGCCGCAAAACGAGCGCGGTGGCGCATCTCGTCGAGGCGGGCGGCCGGTTCGACCTGGTGGAGTTCGCGCTGCAGCAGCGCATCGGCACCACCCTCACGCTCGGGGCGGTCGACGGCCCCAACCGGGTCGAGGATCTGATCGAGCAGGCAGATCCCAGCGTCGCTCGGAAGGTCGTCGACCGGATCCAGGCGGAGATCCACCCCGACGAGGTCGCGGTCTTCCAGCTCTCCGGCGGCACGACCGGCGTCCCGAAGGTCATCCCACGCCTGCACGCCGAGTACTGGTACAACGCGCGTGCCTACGCGGAGGCGTCGGGCTGGGACGAGACCACCCGCAACGGGCACCTGATCCCGGTCATCCACAACGCGGGCATCGTGTGCGGTGTGCACGCGCCGCACAGCGTCGGTGGCTGTCTCCTGCTCACTACGCCGACGCTCGACGAGGCGCTGCCGATGCTGGCCGCCGAAGGGGTCACCGACGTCCTGTTCGGCCATGGCCACTACGGCGCAGTCGCGCATCCGGCGTTCGCTCAGTTGGTGCCGAGCCTGCGGCGGGTCGTGCTCTCCGGGGCGAAGGTGCCGTTGCCCCTGTTCGAGGCCCTGGAGGAGCACGGGTTGTGGACCGGTCAGCTGTTCGGGATGGGGGAGGGGTTCTTCGCGCTCAGCAGCGCCGAGTCCCCGCGCGAGGCTCGGCTCACCACCGTCGGTACGCCGATCTCGCTGCTGGACGAGTTCCGAGTACTCGATCCGTCCTCGGAGCAGGAACTGCCCGACGGCGAGGTGGGGGAGCTCGCCTGCCGCGGGCCCTACACACTGCGGGGCTACTACGACGCGCCGGACGTCAACAGCGTTGCTTTTACCTCGGACGGTTTCTACCGCACCGGTGATCTGGTCGCCGTGCGGACGTTCGGCACGGAACGCGCGCTGTCGATCGAGGGTCGGCTGAAGGACGTCATCAACCGGGGCGGCGAGAAGATCAGCGCGGAGGAGGTCGAGGTGCTGCTGCTGCGCCACCCCGGCATCCGGGAGGCCGCGATCGTGGCGATGCCCGACGAGCGCCTCGGTGAGCGGTCCTGCGCCTACCTGGTGCCCACCCGGGATCCGCTGACGCTCACCGACATCCAGGCGCACCTCGCCGCGCTCGGCGTCGCCAAGTTCAAGTGGCCCGAGCGGCTCGAATGGGTGCCGTCGTTGCCGAAAACGGCGGTGGGCAAGCTCGACAAGAAGCTGCTCCACCGCCGCATCGTGGCCACCCTGCTAGCGGAGTAACGCGCTGCTAGCGGAGTAATGCGGTCCGCACCGCGGCTGACGAGTCCGCGAGCGCAACGACGGAATTGTCGAACGGGTGCCGCAGGAACTCGTGGATCATGCCGGCGTACCTCGAAACGGTCACCGGAACCCCGGCAACCGCGAGACGCTGATCGGCTGCGCTCGGGCAGCCGGGTTCACGCTCGCCCAGATCGCCCGCTTCCTCGTGGCGACGCCGGGCGAGTGCCCGGAATTCAAATCGCGCCTGGGCTAGTGCAACAGTTCGTCGGCCCCCGTGCGTCTCCGGTGTGGACTCACGGGGATCAGGGACGGTGCCGATGGGCCGGACGGCCGACGACGAGGCGTTCGAAGCGTTCGTCAACGAACGCAGCCGCGCGCTCCTGCGCTACGGCTTCCTGCTGGCAGGGGAGCCGCATACCGCCGCCGACCTGGTGCAGGAAGCACTGCTGCGGCTCCGCGACGCCTGGGAGCACGGCCGCGGCCGCGAACACCCGGACGCCTATGTGCGCACCACGATGTACCGGCTCCACATCAGCTGGTGGCGCCGGTTACGGCGCGAGCACGTCAGCGAATGGGTGCCCGACCGCGCGATCGTCGACCCCGGCCTGCGTCGGGTCGAGGACGACACCGGCCTCTGGCAGGCGCTGAACACACTCGGCCGGCGGCAGCGCGCCGTCCTCGTCCTCCGCTACTACGAGGGTCTGGACGACGACCGGATCGCCGAATTGCTCGGCATCAGCCGGGTCACCGTCCGCACTCAGGCGATGCGCGGCCTGCGCACGCTCCGCGAACAACTGACCGAGGAAACCGTCCCCACCGGCCCGAGGAGGAACCGTGGCTGACACCGTCGAGACCGCGCTCACCCGGGCACTGGACCGGGCCGCCGACGCCGCCCCCGTGCCGGGACCCGACCTGGCCGCATCGCTGACCCGCCGGTACCACCAGCGGACGACGCGCCGGACGAGCGGCCAGGGCCGGTTGATGGTCCTCGCCGCCGCGGTGGCGGTGCTGGTGGTGCTCGGCACCGCGATCACGGCCGTCCGGGCGATCCGCGACGACAATCATCCGGCCTCCGGGTCGGCTGAACGTGCGCTGGCCTTCCTCACCCCGGCGAATCCGGTCGTGGCCCGCGCCGACTACCCGGACGGCGCGACCGTCGATCGCGTCTGGCCCGCCGCGGTGGCAGAGGTCCCGGGCACGCCCGAGATCGATCGGTTCCTGCCCGGAGGCCGGATTCTCACTAGCGGTCCCGGCAGTCCCATCGTCTCCATGGACGCCACGACCGGCGCCAAGCGGGCGATCAGTCCGGCGGGCCAGGACTACTTCACGATCGGCGAACCGGCCAACGCCGGCGCCGAGAAGTGGGTCGTGTGGGCAGTCCTCGTCGACGGCGGGAAGGCGGAGATCTGGCGGGCCCCGGTCGACGGGGGCACGGCGGCGAAGGTCACGACGCTGGAGCCGATCAAGACCGTCCACATGTCCGAGCTCCGGCTCACGGTCGTGGACGACGTCGTGCTCATCGACCCGTATCCGGGCGTGAACGGGCACGGCAACTTCGGGGTGCTGTGGGCGCCGCTCGACGGGAGTTCCGCGCCGGCCGTCCTCCCCGGTTCCCACGACTACCGGTACCTGCAGTGGCCGTGGTTCGGGTCCACCGACGTGATGAACAATTCGACGATCTGGAACGCCGTGACCGGCGAGCGGCAGACCACCCCCCTCGACTTCGACGGGATGAGCTGCTCGAAGTCCTGGTGCGTCGGGCGGAAGGGTGCAGCGGTGATGGTGGGCAGCCACAACGGCTCCGACGTGCGGCGACTCGCCCTCGAGCCGTTGCGCAACGGCTACCGGATCGTCGCTGACCGATTCGTGATCGGCGTGTTCGCCGACAGGGGCGCGTCGATCTACGACCTCGTCGCGCGTAAGTACCTTCGCCTGCCCTCGGCGGAAGCGATCGAGCAGTGGTCGATCGCCCAGGTCAGCGGTGCCACGAGCACCAATCCCTTCTACGTCTGGACGGTGAAGGCCCGTGGTGCGGCGGACTCGCTCCGGGTCCTCGAGGTCGGGAAGATGCGGTGAGTCACCGGGCGACCATTCCCCCCGACAGGTCGACGTCGGCGCCGGTCAGGCCACGCATCCGCAAAATCGCGACGGTGGCCTCGGCCACCTCGTCCTCGGTCACCATCCGGCCGAGCGCCGCGCGGGAGACGAATTCGCGCTCGGCGTCGTGCGCGGTGGTGCCGGTGCGGGCTGCTTCGAGCGCGAAGTTGCGCTCCATGCGGGGTCCCGCGACCGGGCCCGGGGACAGCGTGTTGACCCGCACCCCCAGCGTTCCCACCTCGTGCGCGAGGGTTGCGGTCAGCCCGTGCAGAGCTGTTTTGGACGCCGCGTACGGCGTCCGCCGGGGCAGCGGCCGTTTGCCGGTCACCGATGCCATGTTGACGACGTCCCCGTTGCCGCGCGCGAGCATCGCCGGGAGGAACGCGCGGCAGACCAGGTAGACGCCGCGGACGTTCACCGCGAACACGTCGTCCCAGTCGGCCGGGTCGATCTCCCACAGCGGCGCCACCGGGCCCGGTACGCCCGCGTTGTTGACGAGGATCGAGATCTCCTCGTCGGCGAGCGCGTCCCGGAGAGCCGCCACCGACCCCGGCGAAGCCACGTCCACCGTCTCGACCCGAGCGTCGATCCCCTCGGCCACCGCGCAGAGCTTCGCCCGATCCCGCCCGGTCAGCACGACCCGGACGCCCTCCTCGGCGAGCCGCGCCGCGATCGCTGCTCCGAGCCCGTTCCCGGCGCCGGTAACCACCGCGGTCCGGCCCGCGAGCAGGCTCGTCGCCTGCCCTTCCGCGCCGCTCCGGGAGAAACCCATGTCGACGCTCATCGCGGGTCCCAGGGAAGTGGGGCGCCTGCGTACTTGTGGGCTCGGACGTCGCCCGAACGAGCGTGGCCCTCGAAGAGCTCGACCCGTGCCGCGCGCCCGCACAGCTCACCGAGCGCCGCGCTGGCCGCCTCGTCAGTGACCTCCTGGTACGTCACCGTCTTCAGGTACTTCCCGACCCACAGCCCACCCGTGTGGCGCGCCGCGCCTCGCGTCGGCAATGTGTGGTTGGTGCCGATGACCTTGTCTCCGTAGGAGACACAGGTGCCCTCGCCGAGGAACAGCGCACCGTAGTTGCGCATGACCTCGAGTGCCCGGCGCGGCTCGCGGGTCAGAATCTGCACGTGTTCGGACGCGAAATCGTCCGCGACCCGGTACGCCTCCTCCACGTCGTCCACGACCACGACCTGCCCGTGATCGGTCCACGCCGGACGTGCGAAGTCCGCCGTCGGCATGTCGACGAGGATGCGTTCGACCAGGTCGATCACCTCGCGCCCCAGGGCTTCCGAGGTGGTCACGAGCACCGCGGGGGAGTCCGGCCCGTGCTCTGCCTGGCTGAGCAGATCCACGGCGACGACGAACGGGTCGGCGTACTCGTCGGCGACGATCAGCGTCTCGGTGGGCCCGGCGAACAGGTCGATGCCGACCTCGCCGAACAGCTGCCGCTTGGCCTCGGCGACGTAGGCGTTGCCCGGCCCGGCGAGCAGATCGACCTTGCGGATCGTCTCGGTGCCGATCGCCATCGCGGCTACCGCCTGGACGCCGCCCAGCAGCAGGATCTCGTCGGCCCCGGCCAGGTGCAGTGCGGCCACTGTCGCGGCCGGAATCTCACCGCGGATCGGCGGTGTGCACGCGGTGACCCGGTCGACGCCCGCGACTTTCGCGGTCACGACCGTCATGTGTGCCGACGCCACCAGTGGATAACGGCCTCCGGGCACGTACGCCCCGGCCGCGGCGACCGGGATGTTGCGCTGACCCAGGAACACCCCGGGCTCGGTCTCGACCTCGAAGTCGTGCAAGGAGTCGCGCTGGTGCGCAGCGAACGTCCGGACCCGGGCCTGAACCGCGCGAATGTCGTCGAGCGCCTGGTCGGGCACGGTGGCGACGATCTTCGCGATCTCCTCGGAGGAGAGGCGGAAGCTCGCCGGCGACCAGCCGTCGAACTTCTCGGAGTACTCCCGGACGGCGAGATCGCCGCGGGTGCGGATGTCGGCGATGACCGCGGCCACCGTTTCGCGGACGGCATCGAGGCCCAGAGCAGCTTTGCCCGGCGCGGATTTCAGGATCTCCATGGGCAACGACCGTGCGTTGCATACGTATGCTTGTCAACGTGGTCACCGGTTTCGACGTCGCGCGGCTCGCGGGGGTGACGCAGCCGACGGTGTCGCGGGCGTTGCGCAACGTGCCGGGTGTTTCTCCTGAGACCCGCCGAAAAGTGCTCGAGGCGGCCGCGCGGCTGTCGTATGTCCCCAGCGACATGGGGCGCGCGCTGTCGACGCGGGTCAACCATCGGGTGGCGGTCGTCGCGCCCGAGCTGGACAACCCGTACTACCCGCAGCTTGTCGAGCCGCTACGGCGCGAGCTCGCCGAGCGGGGGATGCGGACGGTGCTCGTCACCGACGGTGATCTCGACGACCTCGCCGACGGGTCCTACGACGGGGTCGTGCTGACCACGACGCGGCGCCGTTCGACGCTGCCGCGCGATCTCACCGAGCGGGGGATTCCGCACGTGCTGGCCAACCGCGTGCTCGACGTGCCGGAGTCGAACGGTGTGACGATCGACAACGTGTACGGGGCCTACGCGGTCGCGGACCTGCTGGTCTCGCTCGGGCACGAGACCATCGGCATGGTGGCGGGGCCGGTGGACACGTCGACCGGGCGGGAGCGAGCCGACGGGGTTCGGCGGCGGTTGCGTTCGCACGGGGTGCGGATGCGCCGGGAACACGTCCGCCGGTGCGCGTTCGACCACGACGCGGCGCTCGCGGCCGCGCGGTCGCTGCTCAGCCGGCCGGAGGGGCCGTCGGCCATCGGCGGGCACTCAGAGGTGCTGGCTGTCGGCGGCCGGCCGGAGCTGCCCACGGCCGTCGGCGGGCGGCCGACCGCTGTGGTCTGCGGCAACGACGTGATCGCGCTCGGCGTGCTGTCGGCCGCGGCGGAGCTCGGGATCGAGGTTCCCGCGCAACTCACCGTGATCGGTTTCGACGACATCCCGATGGCGGGCTGGCCACTGGTCGGGCTCACCACGATGCGGTGCGACCTACCGTTCCTCGCCGCCCGGGCGGTCGAGTTGCTCATGGCCGCGATCGCCGCCCCGACCACACCCCCCGAGGTGATCCGCCTCCGCCCCGAGCTGGTACTCCGCCGCACCCACGGCCCGGCTTAGCGCCGGGCGCCGCCCGAAGCGGTCCCGTTCGGGCACGTCAGGGGGCGCCCGATCGGGACCGCTCGATCCGGCCGCCCCGGAGCGGCCCCGTTCCGGCGCGCCCCAGCGCACCCGAACGGGACCGCTTCGAGCGGGCCCATTGCGGTGGCCTCCGGCACGCCGCAACGGGACCGCTTCGAAGCGGCAGAGGGACTACACCCCGGCCTCGGCCAGGGCCTTGTAGACGAAGTCCTTCGCCGCCGGAACCTCGTCCTCCGACACGTGCTCGATGATCACCGGCATGTTCGGGTGCTGCTTGGACAGCAGGCTCAGGAACAGCGGGTAGTTCAGCGCACCCGATCCCGGCCCGCCCAGCTCCATCGCCCCGACCCCGCGGAACGACAGGTACTCCGCCGCCCCCGTGTCCGCGTGCTTCTCGCCCGAGTCCGCCGAGTCCGACACCCGGGCGACGTCCTTCGCGTGCGCGATCTTCACGTAGGAGCCCAGCTCGTCGAACAGCCGCGTGAGCACGCCGTCCATGTCGTCGAGGTTGTGGTCCTCGAAGTAGTTCGTCGGGTCCATGACCAGACCCAGGTGCGGGCTGTTGATGTCACGGAACAGGCGCAGCGTCGCGTCGATCGTCCCGATGACGTTGTTGACGTACGTCTCCACGCAGAACACCGCGTCATGCGCAGCGGCGACCTCGACCAGCCCTCCGATGACGTCGAGCGTCTCGTTGTAGCGCGCCTCGGTGAAGTTCGCCGGGTCCGGCGCCCAGTCGCTCTCGAGGTTGTACGTGCCGGTCTCGCTGATCACGTACGGGGTACCGAGCGCCCGGCCGTTGCGGATCAGGCCGCGCAGTCGCTCGAGGCGACGCTCCCGCTCCGCCAGGTCCGGGTGGATGATGTTCGTGTACCCGGACACCGACACGATCGGCAGGTCGTGCGACCGGTAGATCTCTTTGATGCGCTTGGCCTCGGCCTCGGAGAGCCCGTTCTCCGCGTACTCGGGCTTGGTGAAGTCCAGGTCGAACTGGACCGCACCGAAGCCGTGCGCACGGGCGCGCGACGCGGCTTCCTCGTGGTCGTACTGGTAGATACCGGTGAAGATGCCGACGGTAAGCATTTCAGCCTCCTTGCTGAGGGGACACTGCGCGTCGTTCGTCGATCGAGCGGTAACAGGCCTCGATCAGGGCCATCGTGCGGAGGTTGTCGCGGGCGCTCAGCTCCGGTGGGGTACCGGTCGCCAGCGCGTACTGGAGCTGTTCCATCACGCCGGCGAAGGCGTCCGGGAACCACTGGGTGTCCCACGAAGGCGACACCCAGCCGTTGGAATCGAGCGTCGAATAACGCAGCGTCGACGGGCTGCCCTCGGGGAAGTCGGGCCAGCCGAGCGTGCCGGTCGCCAGGCCGCGGGTGCCTTCGACGCGCCAGCGGATCGCGACGTCGCCCTCGGCGCCTTCCTTGATCGGCCCGCCCCAGACGTCCTCGATGCTGGTGGCGAGCACGCCGTTCTCGAACCGCAGCACACTGGCGACGATGCCGTCGGTGTGCGCGAAGTCGGTACGCGGATCAGGTCGCACCGCCGTGTACACGTCGGCCGGCTCCCCGAACAGGAAGCGCAACGCGTCCAGATGATGGACGCTCATGTTCGCGATCGTGAGCCGGTCGTAGTCGCGCAGGAACGGCTGCCAGTGCGGCACCGCACGCATGTCCACGCTCGCCGTCACGATGTCCCCGAGGTCGCCCGCGGAGATCAACTGCTTGAGCACCCGGATCGACTGGTCGTACCGCATGTTCTGGTTGACCGACAGCACCTTGCCCGCGGCCTCGACCTCGTCCACGAGAGCAGTGGCGTCAGCCAAATTGAGAGCCAGCGGCTTCTGCGCGAGGATCCCGCGAATGTGGTCGTGCCGCAGCGCCGCGCGAATGACGTCGGGCTGTAAGTGGGGTGGGTACGCCACGTCGAGGATCTCGACCGAAGGATCCGCCAACAGTTCCTCGACCGAGGAGTGAACGGTCGGAATGGCCCACCGCTTCGCGACCTCCGACGCGTTCGACACAGTCCGCGACGCGATCGCCCGAACCGGGAACCCTGCTCGCGCATAGGCGTCCAACTGAACGTCGGCCATGATGAACCCGGCACCCACGGCGCCGATCCCGAATTCGCGGTGACGTACCGGCTGGTCAGGAATCACAGCGCACCTACCCGGAAGGTCGTCGTGTACCGGCGCTCCTCGCCGTGTTCCAGCCAGATCATCGAGCCGTCGTCCCGCGCGGCCTGCGCGCCCTGCACGTGGTGCGTGGACGGCTCGAACCCCACCGCGTACGCCCCTTCGCGCAGGTGCAGCCACTGGAAGAACGCGGGGAACTGCGCGGTGTCGTACTCGAGCTCGAAGAACACTCCGAGCTCCTCGTTCACCAGCCGCGGCCGCGCTTTGCCGTCGGCGTCGGGCTTGAGCACGTGTTCGTAGACCTGCTCGACGAACCCGGGCTGCGGCGCCGGCATCACCACGTTCGAGATGCCCTGCTCGGCGACCGAGTCCGTCTGCCAGATCGTTTCCTGCAACGGCAGCTCGTACCGAGCGCCTTCGGACAAAAACGGCCAACCGATGTTGATGTGGTACAGGTACATGTGCGGCGTCCGGTCAAAACCTTCATTCCGGACGACGTCGATCAAGCGCAGTTCCGAGGTGCCCACCGTGGCCTCGACGCGCCGGGTGAGCCGCAGGTGCTCGCCGAAGATCGCGGCCTGACGGACCTCGCCCTCGGCCCAGAGCACGCAGGTCTCGTCGTCGTCCCAGCGTTCGCCGTAGCCGGTCAGGCGTGCCGGGATGTTGCCGATCCGGCCGTGGAGGCCGTTTTTCACGGTTTCCTTGGGCGGGTAGCGGTGGTGCGACGCGTCGACCTCGGCGCCGAACAGCGTGTGGTCGAGTCCCGCGGTGAGCATCAGGCCGCTGAAGCTGCGCATGATCGACAGGCCGTCGTCGTCGGCGTAGTCGTGCAGCGCCGGGTTGCGGAAACCGGTGGCCGAGCGCCAGCCGAAGCCGTTGCCGCGGAACTCCGCGGTGCCCAGGTCCATGGCGCGGTCGACGAGCACGTCGAAGTTGAGCCCGGTGCCGGTGCGGAACTCCAGCGCGCGGATGCCGCGCTCGGCTCCGTCGTCGAGCACCACGGCCCGGACACCACCGGCTGCTGAGGCGTCCCCGGCGTGCCGGGACAAAAACTGACGATTCACACCATCACCCACCCTCCGTCTACCTCAATGCATTGACCGGTCACGAACGACGAATCCGGACCGGTCAGGAACGAGACAACGGCGGCGAGCTCCTCCGGAGTTCCGCGACGCTTCAGCGACTGCCGCTCGAGCACGAACGCCTGGTAGGCCTCGGGGTTCTCGTGGATCTCCTCGGCCGCGGTGGGGAACGCACCGGGTGAGACCGCGTTGACGCGGATCTCGTGCGGGCCGAGTTCGCGGGCGAGCGCCCGGGTGAGCGTCACCGCGGCGCCCTTCGTCGACACGTACGCGGCCAGGTCGGCCCAGCCACCGTGCATCGTGATCGAGGCGATGTTGACGATCGTGCCGCCGCCGCCCGCGATCAGGTGCCGTGCGGCGGCCTGCGCGGCCACCCAGTACGCGCGCTGGTTCACCGCGACGACGTCGTCGTACTCGGCGAGCGGCACCTCGAGGAAGGGACGAGCCGGGTAGATCGCAGCGTTGTTGACCAGTGCTTTCAACGTTCCGAAGCCGGCCGCGCGATCGGCGGCGTCGGTGATCGCGGCAGCGTCCCGCAGATCGGTGAGCAACGGGAGTGCCCGCGCCCCCGCCTTCTCGACGTCCGACGCGGTGGCCTCCAGCCCCGTCTCGTCGACGTCGAGGATCGCGACGTCGAAGCCATCGGCGGCCAATCGGGCCGCGGTGGCCCGGCCGAGCGCTCCGCCCGCGCCGGTCACCAACGCGACGCGTCCCTGGGTCATCTGGGTTCCCCATCTCTGCATTGACACGGGAGTGGGCCCTGCTACCGTTCGTGTTAGCGCTAACGTTAGCGCTAACGCCAGACCTTAGCGCTCGGGCGTGCGGAAAACAACGGAGGATCCGCTGTGGATGGTGTGCTCGCCGGATATCGAGTGCTGGACTGTTCCATCGCCATGGCGGGCCCGTTCGCGGCGCAGCGTCTCGGTGACCTCGGCGCCGACGTGGTGAAGGTCGAGCCCATCACGGGGGAGTGGCAGCGGCACGCGGCAGCCGGTGGCGCTGCCGGTAACCGCATCAACGTGTCGTTCCTGTCGCTGAACCGGAACAAGCGGTCGTTAGCTGTCGACCTCAAATCCGCCGCCGGGAAGTCGCTGCTGTTGAAGCTGGTCGAGAGCGCTGACGTGTTCCTGCAGAACTATCGGCCCGGCGTCGCGAAGCGGCTCGGCGTCGACTACGAGACGCTGCGCGCGGTGAACCCGCGCCTGGTGTACGTGTCGATCTCCGGGTACGGCGAGGACGGTCCGTACGCGCAGCGCCCGGGCCAGGACCTGCTGCTGCAGGCGATGTCCGGCGCGATGCTCTCCACCGGCCGGGCCGGCGAACCCCCGCAGGCGGCCGGGCAGTACCTGGTCGACGCGGTGACGGCATCGACAGCGTTCGAGGGTGTCCTGGCCGCGCTGCTGCACCGGGAGCGCACCGGCGAAGGTCAGCTCGTCACCGTCAACATGCTGGACGCGATCACCACGCTGCAGATGCAGGAGCTGTCCGTCCACACGGTCGGCGGGCTGCCGCAGGAGCGCAGCGCCGAGCCGCACGCGCACGTCTACATCCGCGCGCCGTACGGCACGTTCGCCACGTCCGACGGGTACCTGGCGCTGGCGTTCCCGCCGATCAAGCTGCTCGGCGAGCTCATCGGCGAGGACTCGTTCGCCGACGCCGTCGACGAGGAGGACGGTTGGACGCGGCGCGACGAGCTGTTCGCGAAGACGGCGGCGCGGCTGGTGCTGCAGCCGACGGCGCACTGGCTGGAAACGTTCGAGGCCGCGGGAATCTGGGCCGGGCCGGTGTACTCGTACGACGACCTGCTCGCCGACCCGCAGATCGCCCACAATGGAACGTTCGTGACGTACGAGCACCCCACCGAGGGCACCGTGACGACCCCCGGGTTCCCGTACCGGTTCTCGGCGGCGCCGCCGAAGATCACCCGCGGAGCGCCGCTCACCGGCGAGCACACGCGGGAAGTCCTCGCCGAGCTCGGCCTCGGCTCGGCCGAAGTGGACGTCCTGCTGACCGACGGCATCGTGGTCGAGACGTCGGCCGAGGGCGAGGCCCCCGCCGAGGCCGTGCCCGCGGCGGAGGCTTCATGAGCCGACTGCGCGGTCTCACCTGGGATCATCCGCGGGGCTACAACGCCCTGGCGGCGGCGGCCGGTGACCTGATCCACTGGGACGCCCAGCCACTCGAAGGCTTCGAGGCCCACCCGCTGGCCGACCTCGCGGAGCGCTACGACCTGCTGGTCATCGACCATCCGCACATCGGCGAGGCCACCGAGTGCCTCGTACCGCTCGACGACGTGTTCGACGCGTCGGAGCTCGCACACTGGGCGAAGAACTCCATCGGTGCTTCGATGCGCTCGTACCATTACGACGGCAAGCACTGGGCGGTGCCGCTCGACGCCGCTGCCCAGGTGTGCGCGAGCCGGCCCGACCTGCTGGCCGCACCCCCGACCACCTGGAACCAGGTGCTCGCGGTCCGCGAACCGGTCGCGTTGTCGCTGGCCGGCCCACACGCGTTCCTGACGTTCTGCTCGATCGCGGTGGCCCTCGGCGAGGAGTACCCGGTGTCCGACGCCACCGGGCTCGCCGTCTTGGACACGATGGCCGAGCTGCACGGCCGCGCCCCGGCGGGAACTGTCGACCTCAACCCGATCGGACTGCTGGAACGCCTGTCGTCCACCGACGACATCGCGCTGATCCCGCTGGTGTTCGGGTACGTCAACTACGCACCGACCGTCCGGTTCAGCGACGCTCCCGGCCTCGGGTCGACGCTCGGCGGCACGGGCCTGGCGATCACGCGCCGGGCCACGGTCACCGACGAACTGCGCGACCACGTCCGCTGGCTGATGCGGGAGGACACGCAGTGCGGGTTCATCCCCTCCCACGCCGGTCAGCCGAGTGCGCGCGCGGCGTGGGCGGTCGACGGGTTCTACGCGGGAACCGCCCGGACGCTGGAGAACGCCTGGGTGCGGCCCCGGTACCCCGGGTACATCGCGTTCCAGGCGCAGGCCTCCGCTCTGATCCGCGACGCGCTCGACGGCGTCTTCAGTTTTCGCACCTGCTTGGCCGAGCTCCGGAGGATGTCGCAATGATCGATGAGGTGACCCTCGACGTCGCCGACCTCGTCGCCGTCGTCACGCTCAACCGGCCGCAGAAGCTCAACGCGGTCACTCCGGAGATGTCCGTCGCGCTCGTCGAAGCCATCACCTGGTGCGACGAGTCGCCGGACGTCCGCGCGGTGGTCGTCACCGGCGCCGGTGAGCGCGCGTTCTGCGCGGGTTCCGACATCACCGAGCTCGACAGGTACGCCACCCCGTGGGACTTCCGGAACCGCACGGACTATTGCGACGCCATTCGCGCGGCCCGCACGCCGACGATCGCGGCCGTGAACGGGTACGCGTTGGGTGGGGGGTTGGAGACCGCGCTGTCGTGTGACATCCGGATCGCGTCGGAGACCGCGAGCTTCGGGGCGCCGGAGATCACGCTCGGGTGGATCGGGGGTGGCGGGATGACTCCGCTGCTCGCGCAGGCGATCGGGCCGAGCAACACCGCGCTGATGACGATGACCGGGGATCGGATCGACGCGTCGCGGGCATTGTCCTGGCACTTGGTGAGCGAGGTCGTTGCTCCCGGTGACCTCGTGGCGCGGGCGCGGGAGATCGCGACGACGATCGCGTCCCGGGCACCGATCGCGGCTGAGACCGCCAAGGTGAACCTGCGTGCGGCATATTCGATGCCGGTCGAGCAGGCCATCGCCTACGAACGTGACCTGCAGACGATCTGCTTCGCCACCGACGACGCCGCCGAAGGCCGAGCCGCCTTCGCCGCCCGCCGCCCACCAGTCTTCCGTAGGAGGTAGAGAGATGACGCAGCCTCCCGAGCAGGTTTCGCCGTCGGCCGTGCCCGCGGCGGCCCCGCCGGTGGCCGGCCGGCGTGCGCCGGCCAGTTGGCCGCCTACTGCGGTGCTTCCCGTCGACAGCCAGATCGCGACGTTGGTGGGGCGGGTGTGGCGGCCGGGGCTCGGGCCGTCGGTGGTGGCGGTCCGGAACGGAGAGCTGATCGACGTCACCGACACCTTCCCGACGGTCCGCGACCTCACCGAGTCCGACAACCCCGCCAAGGCGCTGAGCGAAGCCCCCGGCGAACCCCTCGGCCCCGTGGACGCGATCCTCGCCAACACCCCGCCGGAGACCCGCGACACCACTCGGCCGCACCTGCTCGCGCCCGTCGACCTCCATGTCGTCAAGGCCGCCGGCGTCACGTTCGCCGCCTCTATGCTCGAGCGGGTGATCGAGGAACGGGTCCGTGGCGACGCCGGTGCCGCCGCCGACGCCCGCGCCGACATCCACGCGCTCATCGGCACCACCACCCCACGTCCGGGCTCCCCGGAAGCCGCCACGCTGCGCGAGGTGCTCGTCGCCGAGGGACGCTGGAGTCAGTACCTCGAGGTCGGTCTCGGACCCGACGCGGAGATCTTCACGAAGGCGCCGGTGCTCGCCGCGGTGGGCACCGCGGTCGACGCCGGTGTGCGCCGCGACTCCACCTGGAACAACCCGGAGCCCGAGGTCGTCCTCGTCGTCTCGTCGGCGGGCACGATCGTCGGCGCGACGCTCGGCAACGACGTCAACCTGCGCGACATCGAAGGCCGCTCCGCGTTGCTGTTGCCCCAGGCCAAAGACAACAACGCGTCGGCCGCGCTCGGTCCGTTCGTGCGGCTCTTCGACACCGGTTTCACTCTCGACGACGTGCGCGCGGCGACCGTGACGCTCACCGTCGACGGCGAGGACGGCTACCACCTCGACGGTGAGTCGTCGATGACGATGATCAGCCGGGACCCGGCCGACCTGGCCGCCCAACTTCTGAGCAGCCACTGCTACCCCGACGGGGCCGTGCTCTACCTCGGCACGATGTTCGCGCCCACCGCCGACCGGCACAGCCCCGGCCTCGGGTTCACCCACGACGACGGCGACGTCGTGACCGTCGCCTCACCGCGCCTCGGCGCCCTGACCAACCGCATCCGCCCCGCCGACGCCTGCGAACCCTGGACCTTCGGCATCGCCGACCTGATGCGAACCCTCACCACCCGCGCCGCGGCGGCAGCCGTAGCCGCCGATGCCGATGCCGATGCCGCGGCCGCGGATCGCGGACCCGCCGCGGAGCGGAGCCGGGGAGCTCTGTGACGACTGGGATCAGTCGGCCGCGGAAGCGGTCGGCGACGCGGTCGGTCACGCTCGCCGACGTCGCCGAGGCTGCGGGTGTCTCCGCGCAGACGGTCTCCCGGGTGATCCGGGAGCCCGATTCGGTGGGCGACGAGACCCGGGCGCGTGTGGAGGAGGCGATTGCGGCTACCGGGTATGTCCGTAACCTCACGGCGAGCAACCTCGCGTCCAATCGCAGCCTCACCGTGGCGGCGCTGCTGCCGAACATCAATGCGTCGGTGTTCGCCGAGACCGTGCGGGCGTTCGCCGCGGAGCTGGCTACCGACGGCTACCAGATCTTCGTCGGCACCACCGACTACCGGCCCGAACACGAAGAGGAACTCGTCGCGAGCTTCCTCGGAAGACGCCCCGACGGCGTCCTCGTGATCGGCACCTCCCACACCGAGCGCACCCGCGCGATGCTGCGCGGGGTGCCGGTCGTCGAGACCTGGGGCTGGACCGCCGATCCGCTCGACCTGCTCGTCGGGTTCTCGCACGCCGACGCCACCGCGGCGCTCGTGCGTCATCTCGTCGACCGCGGTCGGCGGCGGATCACGTTCGCCGGGCGTCAGTTGCCCGGGGACAGCCGCGCCGCCGAGCGTCTCGCGGGGTACACCGTCGCCGTGCGCGACGCCGGTGCCGAGCCGCGCGTCGTCGACGCGGGGGAGCGAGCAGCGACGATGGAGACCGGCGTGGCGATGCTCGACGCCGTGCTCGACCGGTACCCCGATACCGACGCGATCGTGTTCGCGTCCGATGTGTACGCGGCCGGGGCGTTGCTCGCGTGCGTTCGCCGTGGCGTGGACGTTCCGGGCAGACTGGCTCTTGCCGGTTTCGGTGACTTCGAAATGTCCCGGCACCTCGTGCCGTCCCTGACCACTGTCGCCGTACCCAACACCGAGATCGGTGCGCTGGCCGCGCGGCTGCTCCGCGATCGCATGGCCGGCCGGGAGGTCACCGAGCCGTCCCGCGACGTGGGCTTCCGAATCGTCATCCGTGAAAGCACCTGAGGAGCCTTTGATGAGCACCGTAGAGGCAGTGACGCGCGCTGCGGCCGGCGCGGTAGAAGGCCTGGCCGCGATGGGGCGGGCAGGGCGCGCGCGGTTGTTGCGGGCTGCGGCCGATGAGATCGAGGCGCGGCGGGAAGCGCTGATCGAGACCGCGGCGCGCGAGACCCACCTCGGCGAGACCCGGCTCAACGGCGAGGTCACCCGCACCGCCTACCAGCTGCGCGTCTTCGCCGACGTACTCGACGAGGGCTCCTACCTGGAAGCCACGATCGACCACGCCGGCAACACCCCGATGGGGCCGGGCCCCGACCTGCGTCGCCTGCTCCTACCGCTCGGCCCGGTAGCGGTCTTCGGCGCGTCGAACTTCCCGCTCGCGTTCTCCGTGCCGGGCGGCGACACCGCGTCCGCACTCGCGGCCGGCTGCCCGGTCGTGCTCAAGGCCCACGAGTCCCACCCCGACACCTCGGCCCTGGCATTCGAAGCGCTCCAGGCGGCGGTCGCCACCGCGGGTGCGCCCGAGGGAACCGTCGGCCTGATCTCCGGACGGGAAGCAGGCGCCGAGCTGGTCACCGACCCGCGGATCACCGCGGTCGGCTTCACCGGCTCCCTCTCCGGCGGCCAGGCCCTCCGCGCCCTGATCGAGGCCCGCCCCGAGCCGATCCCGTTCTACGGCGAACTCGCGAGCCTCAACCCCCTCGTCGTGACGCCCGCTGCAGCGGCGGCCCGCACCGAGTCGATCGCCGACGGGTTGGTCGGCGCCGTCACCGGCTCGCTCGGCCAGCTCTGCACGAAGCCGGGCCTGGCCTTCGTCCCCGCCGACGCAGCCGGTGACGCGCTGGTCGCCCGGATGGCCACCGCACTCGCCGACGTCCCCGCCGGACTCCTGCTCAACGACCGCGTGGCCGAGGGATTCGACGCGATCGGCGCGGACCTGCGGTCGCAGCCCGGTGTGTCCGTGAAAGCCACGGGAACGACGGGCGAGGGGGCGACCCCGGCGCTGCTCACCGTCGACGCCACGAACTTCACCGCCCATCTGGCCGAGGAGTGCTTCGGCCCCCTCGCGCTCGTCGTGCGGTACACGTCCGAGGCCGAACTGCTCGACGTGCTGGCGACGCTGCCCGGCTCGCTCACCGGCACCGTCCACTCTGAGAGCACCGACGACCTGGCCCCGCTGCTGGCCGTGCTCCAGCCACGCGCCGGCCGCCTGCTGTTCGACGCCTACCCGACCGGCGTCCTCGTCTCCTGGGCGCAGACCCACGGCGGTCCGTGGCCGTCGACGAACACGGTCCACACGTCGGTGGGCCCGACCGCGATTCGTCGCTTCCTGCGTCCGGTGACCTGGCAGAACGCACCGGAGCGCGCGCTGCCGGAGGAACTGCGGGACGACTTCAAGGGCATTCCGCGCCGTGTGGACGGTGTGCTGCACGTAGGTTGAGGTCGTGCGCCCACCTCTGCCGCCCTTCACCGCCGAAACCGCCGCCGCCAAGGTCCAAGCGGCCGAAGACGCCTGGAACACCCGTGACGCGGAGCGGGTGTCCCTGGCCTACACCGAGGACTCGGTCTGGCGGAACCGGGACACGTTCGTCACCGGCCGCGCGGCGATCGTCGAATTCCTGACCGCGAAGTGGGAGCGGGAACTCGACTACGCCCTGCGCAAGTCACTGTGGACGTTTGCCGGGAACCGCATCGCGGTGCGGTTCCAGTACGAGTGCCGCGACGCGTCGGGGCAGTGGTGGCGCAGCTACGGCAACGAGAACTGGGAGTTCGACGACCAGGGGCTGATGCGCCGACGGGAGGCGAGCATCAACGACCTGCGCATCAGCGAGGGGGACCGCCGCCTCTTCGGCCCCCGCGACCCCGACGACCGGTCCGAGATCACGCTGAACTGACCCGGCGGGTGCGGGAGATCACCCACCGCCCCACCGGCCACAGCAGGATCACCACGACCGTGACGTAGATGACGTAGGACAGGGGCCCGCCGAGCAGGCCGGACGGGTCACCGCCCGAGAGTTGCAGCGCCATGCGCCCCTGTCGTTCGGCGATCGGACCGAGGATCACTCCGACGATGAGCGGCAGGATCGGCAGGCCGAACCGGCGCATCCCGAAGCCGAGGATGCCGAGCACCAGCAGCAGGAACAGGTCGAACGGCTGCGCGTTGACCGCGTATGCGCCCATCGACGCGAAGAACAGGATCCCGGCGTACAGGTAGGGGCGGGGGATGCGCAGCAGCTTCGCCCACACCGGCGCGAGCGGCAGGTTGAGTACCAGTAGGAACAGGTTGCCGAGGAACAGGCTCGCGATCAGCGTCCAGACGAGCCCGGACTCGCGTTCGAGCAGCAGCGGGCCCGGCTGGATGCCGTAGCTGGTGAGCGCCGCGATCATGACCGCGGCGGTGGCGTTGGTGGGCAGCCCGAGCGCGAGCAGCGGAACCAGGGTGCCCGCCGCCGAGGCGTTGTTTGCGGCTTCCGGTCCGGCGACCCCTTCGATGGCGCCCTTGCCGAACTCTTCGGGATGCTTGCTGAGCTTCTTCTCCAGGGCGTAGGAGAGATACGTCGGGAGCTCGGCGCCTCCGGCGGGCATCACCCCGAACGGGAAGCCCAGCCCGGTGCCCCGCAGCCACGGCCGCCAGGATCGACGCCAGTCGTCGCGCCCCAGCCACGGCCTGCCGACGGGAATGACCTCCCCGGGCGAGCGGCGCAGGTGCGCGGCCGTCCACAGCGTCTCCCCGACGGCGAAGATGCCGACCGCGACCACGACGACGTCGATGCCGTCGGCCAGTTGGGCCAGGTCGAGCGTCAGCCGCTGCTGGCCGGTGACCCGGTCGATGCCGATCAAGCCGATGGTGAGGCCGAGCAGCAGCGCAGCGAACCCCCGCACCCGGGAAACGCCGAGCACCGCACTGACCGCGATGAATCCGAGCAGCATGATGGCCAGGTAGTCGGGCGCGCCCAGACTGACCGCGAACGCCACCATGACCGGGGTGACCAGCACGAGGAGCAGCGTGCCGATGGTGCCGGCGACGAACGAGCCGATCGCCGCGGTGGCCAGGGCCTGCGCAGCGCGCCCGGCCTTGGCCATCTTGTTGCCCTCGATCGCGGTGACGACCGACGAGGATTCACCGGGGGTGTTGAGCAGGATCGACGTGGTGCTTCCGCCGTACATGCCGCCGTAGAGGATGCCGGCGAACAGGATGAAGGCCTGCGTGGGCTCCAGCCCGTAGGTCAGGGGGAGCAGCAGCGCGACAGTCATGGCCGGGCCGATGCCGGGCAGGACGCCGACCGCCGTGCCGACAGTGACGCCGAGAAGCGCGAAGAGCAGATTCAGCGGCGTCACGACGTCGGCGAAGCCACCGAGCAGGCTGTTCAGATCGTCGATCAAAGGATTCCCTGCAGTATTCCGGCGGGCAGGTTGACGCCCAGCCCGATCGCGAATCCGTAGAACGTGGCCAGCGCGAGCGTCACCGCGACGACCAGCGAAACGAGGTGGCGCCGCGCACCGAGGGCGAACGCGGCACCCCAGAAGAGCAGCGATCCGCTGATCACCCAGCCCAGCGGCTCGATCAGCAGAGCGTTGACCACGAACGCGGCGATCACCAGGGCGATCGTCCGCCAGTCGATCGTCGTGCCGGGGTCGATGTCCTCGCCGCCCTCGGGCTCGCCCCGGCCGCCGCGGGCGACGTCGATCGCGTAGATGACGGCGACGATCAGCAACAGCACGCCGATCAGGATCGGCACCGGGCGAGGCCCGATCGGGTCGTTGCTGTTCGTGGCCGGATCCGTGCGGGCGGCGTCGATCAGCACGAGGACACCGACCACGGCGAGGAAGGCGCACACCCCGTACTGGGCGCGGTCCGTTCTCTCGACCGTCGCCGGCTGCTCGGTGCTCACGTCAACCCGAGGCCGGTCAGGATGTCCGCGACGGCCTTGTCCTGCGCGGTGAGGAACGCCGCGAACTCGTCGTCGGGGGCGAAGGCGTCGGTCCAGCTGTGTTTGACCAGCTCCGCTTTCCACGCGTCCGTGCCGTGCATCCGCGTCAGCACGTCGATCCACGTCTGCTTGTCCGCGTCGGAGATGCCGGGCGGCGCCACGATGCCCCGCCAGTTGGTGAAGATCAGGTCGATCCCCGACTCCTTCAGGGTCGGCACGTCCTTCACCATGTCCAGACGGCCCTCGCTGGTCACCGCGAGCACCCGGACCTGACCGGCCTCGATCTGGTCGACGAACTCGCCGACGCCGCTCGCGCCGAACGCGATCTTGCTGCCGAGCAGAGCGGGCAGCAGCTCACCGCCACCGTCGTAGGAGACGTAGTTGACCTGTTTGGGGTCGATGCCGACCGCCTTGGCCAGCTGCATCGGCAGCAGGTGGTCGGGGCCGCCGGGTGAGGAGCCACCGCCGACGGCGATCTTCTTCGGATCCGCCTTCCACGCGGCGACGAGGTCCCCGATGGTCCGGTACGGCGAGTTCTTGGGCACGACGATCGCGCCCGACTCCTCGACGAGCTTGGCGATCGGCGTCGTTCCGGTCAGTTTCGCCGGCGACTTCTGGGTGTACGACGAGCCGACCACACCCAGGCCCATCTGCATGACCAGCTTGCCGTTGCCCTTTTCGTTGACGATGCGCTGGAGGCCGACGACACCGCCCGCCCCGGACAGGTTGAACACCTCGACGCCGGAGGCGATCCGGCCGTCCTCCATGACCTTCGCGATGGTCCGTGCCGTGGTGTCGTACCCACCGCCGGGACTGTTCGGCACCAGGATGCGGAGGCCGCTCACCGGTTTGCCGGACGAACCGCTCGACTCACCCTTGTCGGCGGTGGCGCCGCAGGCGCCCGTCGCCAGCAGGGTCATCGCGGCGAACGCGGCCAGCCACGCAGGCGTTCTTTTCATCGCGATTTCTCTTTCGTTTCGGGAGCGTCCGACGCGATGATGATGAGCCCCACCGAAGCCGCATTGGCGTTGTGTAACCAGTGGAGGTTTTTCTCATTGTGGTCGTGAGGTCACGGCGTTCCACGCTCGCGGGCCAGCTGCTGGCGCTCCAGCTCGTGATCATCGTCGTGGTGCTCGTCGCCATCGCCGCCCTGTCGCTGGCGCAGTCCACCGCCACGTTCAACCGGGTCGAAGGCCGGCGGGTCGCGGCCCTGGCCGAGCAGCTCGCGGACAACCCGCTGGTGCGTGCGCAGCTCGCGCAGCCCGCCCCGGGGGAGACACTGGCACCGCTCGTGCAGACCGTGCGGACGCAGTCCGGCGTCAGCTCGGTCACCATCGCGAAGGCCGACGGGATCGTGGTCAGCTCGACCAATCCACTGTTGACGCGGAGGCGGCTCCCGCTCGGCGGCACGGGTGTCGTCGACGGACGGAGCTGGTCGGGCGAGTTACGGCTGAACGGGTCGCTGGAGCTGGTCGGACTGGTGCCGGTGCTGGGCGCCGAACCGCAGAACCTCGGCCGGCACCTCGGCATCGTCGTGATCGGTGAGGCGTCGCCCACCCTGCAGGACCGGGCCCTCGACGCCTCGTCGCACCTCGCGATCTACCTCGGCCTCGCCAGCGTCGTCGGACTGCTCGGCTCCTGGCTGCTCGCCCGGCGGATCAAGCGCCAGACGCTCGGGCTCGAGCCACGCGAGATCGCCGGGCTGGCCGAACACCGCGAAGCGATGCTGTACGGCATCGCCGAGGGCGTCATCGCGCTGGATCCCCACCACCGCATCACGCTGGTCAACGCCGTCGGTCTGCGCCTGCTGGACCTGCCGGAGCAGTGCGTCGGCAAGACGCTCACCGAGCTGGGCATCGAGGGACGGCTGGGAGAGGTCCTGACCGGCGGTGCGCGGGACGAGGTCGTGCTCCGCCGCGGCCGGGTACTGGTGATGAACCGGATGAGCGTCACCAAGGACGGGCGTCGGCTCGGCTCGGTGACCACGCTGCGCGACCGCACCGAACTCGCGCAGCTGGAACGCGAGATGGGGTCGTTCCGCAGCTCGACGGAGTTGCTCCGCGCGCAGGCGCACGAGTTCGCGAATCAGCTGCACACCATCTCGGGGCTCATCCAGATCGGCGAGTACGACGAGGTCGTGCAGTACGTCGAAGCCCTCGCGGACCACCGCGAGTCGCTCGACCTGACGCTCACCAGCAGGGTCCAGGACACCGCGGTCGCCGCGCTGCTCATGGCGAAGTCGGCCCAGGCGGCGGAACGCCGGGTGCAACTGCGCATCTCCGAACGCACGGCGCTGCAACGCCTCGATGCCGAGGACGCCGCCGACGTCGCCACAGTGGTCGGCAACCTCGTCGACAACGCGCTCGACGCCGCGACGGCCGCGGACACCGAGTGTGGCGCCTGGGTCGAAGTCGAGCTGCGTCACGACACGTCGACGGTCGAGATCGTGGTCCGTGACTCCGGGCCGGGCGTCGCGCCCGAGCTCGCCCAGGAGGTGTTCTCCCGCGGCTTCACGACGAAGGCCGCCGAGGGAGGCGAGCGGGGGATCGGTCTGGCGCTGACGCGCGTGGTGTGCAAGCGCCACGGTGGTGAGGTTTCGGTGGCCAACACCGCGGACGGCGCCATGTTCGTGGCTCGCCTGACGGTGGGCCGTCCCGTGGAGTCCATGGTGGGCGCATGATCAACGTCCTCGTCGTCGACGACGACTTCCGGGTCGCCCGCATCCACTGCGGCTTCGTGGAGCGCGTCCCGGGCTTCGCCGTGGTCGGCTCCGTGCACACCGGCCGGGACGCCCTCGACGCGGTCCGCGAACTGCGTCCCGACCTGGTGCTGCTCGACCTCTACCTGCCGGACGTCTTCGGCCTGGACGTGCTGGCCGAGCTGCGGAGCTCGGCCTACGACTGCGACGTCCTGGTCATCTCCGCGGCCAAGGAGGCAGATGCTGTTCGCGGCGCCGTCCGCAGCGGCATCGTGAACTACCTGCTCAAGCCGTTCGGGTTCGACGATCTCCAGCTCCGGCTCAAGCAGTACGCCGCGCAGCGGACCGGCCTCTACGCGGCGGAGCTCGAAAGCCAGGCCGACATCGACCGTGCCCTCTCGCAACCCGCGCGGTCGGCGACGCAAACCCTCCCCAAAGGCCTGAGCCCGGAGACGGCCGCGCTCGTCGAGCAGGCCGTCCGCGACGCCGCCGTCAGTCTGTCGGCCGCCGAGTGCGCCGACCGGACCGGGATCTCCCGCGTCAGCGCGCGCCGTTACCTCGAGTTCCTGCACGCCACCGGCGCGGTCACGGTCTCCCTCCGCTACGCGCAGGGACGCCCGGAGCGGCGCTACCAGTGGGTGAGCGACGTCAGCGGATGAGGTGCGCCGGGGCCCGGTAGCCGTTGGCGTCGATCTGAACGTCCAGTTCTGCCGCCGCCGTGACCACAGCGGGGTCCCAGTCGAGCCGCTGCCGGCCGTCACCGCTGGTCAGGAGCGCCAGCTGGCCGGGCTCGAGGCACTCGAACCGACGCCACGCGCCCGGGGGCACCGAGAGCGTGTCGAACGGCCCCAGTTCCGTGCTCACCATGTCCTTCTCGTTGAGAGTCACGCGCCAGCGCCCCGACTTGACGAGCAGCACCTGCGGCTCGGCGATCCGGTGCCGGTTGACGCCCTGGCCCGCTCCGGCGGCACGCAACCATGCGATCGTGAAGCCGTGCGGATCGGCCAGCCGGGGAGCCTGCTCGCGGTGTTCGGTGACGCCGTAGCCGATCACCAGCGCGAGCTCCGCGCCGCCGCCGGGCAGGCCGGAGTCCAGGAAAGCGTCCGAGCGCCAGACGAGGTCACCGGGCTGGGCCAGGCGCGTGCGCATCTCGTCGACCGGGACTTTCCGGAGCCCGGCGAGCTCGGCGTCGGTCATGGGCTGGATGACGTTCTCCGGCACCGTGCCGGGCTCCACCTCGATCAGCCGGTGGTCGGTGCCCAGGAACATGCCGGTCTTCGCCGCGGCGCTGATCACCGACGGCGCCCAGATCAGGCCGCCGCTCTCGTCCCGGCCCAGGGCGGTGTAAAGCCAGGCGTCGTCGGAGTCGCTGGTGAAGCCCCGGAAGATCCAGGTCGGGATCGAGATGACGTCACCGTCGCTGACCGTCGCCTCGCCGTCGGCGCCGTCGACACCCCAGCGGAACGTCCACGAGCCGGCGAAGCAGAAGAACACCTCGGCGGTGAAGTGCAGGTGCAGGTTGTTGATGGTCCCCGCGGGCATGACCGCGCCGCCCAGGTTGAAGCCGTGCGGCTCGCTGACCGGCACCACCTGTTCGCCGTTCTCCGAGACGCCCGGGCCGATCAGGGGGTAGTTCACCTTTGCCTGGCTGCCGGGGATCTTCGTGTCGAGGAACGCGGCGGTGTCGGGCACGAGGTTCTTGCGCAGGATCGTCCGGTGTTCGAGCTCGGCGGGGGTGACCTGCATGGTGTCTCCTTCGTCGGTGTGCATACGTATGCACAGTAGAGACTGTGTGGGTGGGCTTCGTCAATGGTTTAGGGTACGCATACGTAGTCGCTGCTTCGGAGGCCTTGATGCGTGAGAGCTCGGTACGGGCGCTGTTGGCCGGTGGGGGAACCGCGGTCAACGCGTGGCTCTCCGGCGACAGCCCGTTCTTCGCCGAGACGCTGTCGCACGCCGGGTTCGACGTCGTGACGGTGGATCTCCAGCACGGGATGTTCGGGCTGGACGGCGCGCTGCGGCTGCTGCAGGCCATCAGCGCCGGGCCGGCCGAGCCGTTCGCCCGGTGCCCGAGTCACGACCCGGCGATCATCGGCAAACTGCTCGACGCCGGTGCCTACGGCATCATCTGTCCGGGCGTCGACAGCGTGGAGGATGCGGCAGCGTTCGTCGCCGCGTGCCGGTATCCGCCGGTGGGGCGGCGGAGTTTCGGGCCTGCGCGGGCGTTGCTGTACGGCGGTGCGGACTACGTGGACGGTGCCGACGAGACCGTTCTGACCTGGGCGATGATCGAGTCGGCGCCGGCGCTCGAGGCGGTTGAGGAGATCGTGGCCACGCCCGGTCTGGACGGGGTGTTCGTCGGGCCGAACGATCTGGCGTTGGCGCTGGGGGAGCGGCCCGGGCAGGTTCCGGCGCCCGCGAAGGTCGAGGAGGCCTGGGTGCGGATCGTCGAGGCCGCCCACGCCGCCGGGATCTACGCCGGCAGTTTCTGCGCCAACGGCACGGTAGCCGCCCACCTCACCACCCTCGGCTACGACCTCGTGACCCCCGGCAGCGACGCCGCCCACCTTCGCGCCGGCGCCAGCGCCGCGATCGCAGCCGCCCGCAGCTCCGCGGCGCCCGCCTCCGCCGGCGCGGGCGGCGCCGAGGGGGCCGGTCGCTCGGCCGAGCCCGAGTCGGGGTACTGACCGGTGGGGGCTGGGAAGGTCACCAGTTTTGATGTGGCCAAGCGGGCCGGGGTTTCGCAGGCCACGGTGTCGCGGGCGCTGCGCCGCGATCCGAGTATCGGCGCGGACACCGTCCGCAAGGTGCTCGAGGCCGCCAAGGCCCTCGATTACGTCCCCAGCGCACGGGCCCGTGCGCTGTCGACCGGCGCCACCCAGCGAATCGCGATGGTCGTCGACCTCGACAACCCGCTCTGGTCGCTGCTCGTCGGCCGCCTCCACGACGAACTGGCCGGCCGCGGCTACCGGCTCACGCTGCTCGCCGGCCACGGCGACCCGGCCGACGTCGAGGAACACCTGATCGGCGGCGGCGTCGACGGCGTCATCGTCAGCACCGCACGGCTGGACTCCGCCCTCCCGGCGACCCTCCGCCGCCGGGGTGTGCCAGCGGTCCTGCTCCAGCGGTACGCCGAGGGCTCCGATCTGGACGCCGCGGTGGCCGACGACCGCGCGGGCGGCGCGGCCGCCGCGCAGGTTTTGCTGGACGCCGGCCACCGCCGCATCGGCGCCCTGTTCGGCCCCGACGACACCAGCACCGGTCGCGAACGGGCGATCGGCTTCCGCGCCCACCTCGACGAGGCCGGCATCGAGCTCCCCGACGCCTGGGTCCGAACCGGCGAGTTCGAGCAGGCCCACGGCGCCAATTCGCTCGCCGCGGTGCTCGGCGGACCCCACACCCCCACCGCCCTGTTCTGCGCGAACGACGTCATCGCGATCGGCGCCCTGAACGCGGCGCGGGCCGCGGGCGTCGCGGTGCCCGACGACCTCGCGCTCGTCGGCTTCGACGACCTGGAGAGCGCCGCCTGGCCGATCGTCGATCTGACGACGATCCACGTGCCGTTCGACGACATGCTGCGCACCGCGGTGACGCTGCTGCTCGAACGCATCGGCGGCTTCGCCGGCGGCGGTCGCCGGGTGATCCACCCGGTGACGCCGGTGCTGCGCGCCACGCACGGCGGCTAGCCCGGCCGCACGCCCCGGACACCCTGGATGAACAGTTCCACTCCGAGCTCGAAGTACGCCGGTTCGTTCCCGCAGTCGGTGAACGCGTCCGCCGAGGCCAGCATGTGCGGGAACCGCTCCGGGGACAGTGCCGCGAACGACGCCCGCTTCACCCGGAGCCGCTCCTCCCGTTCGGCGGGGCTCTCGCCGACCATCAGCCCGGGCTCCTGGGTCACCAGGCTCACGATCGTGTGCAGCGCCTGACTGGCGAGCTGAGCCGCCTGCTCGGCGTCGAACCCGGCGCTTCGCAGGAGCCCGAGCGTACGCTCGGCGATCTCGAGCCCCGAGTCGGACAGCAGCACGCGCGTCCGGACCAGCTCGGCGACGGCCGGATGGGCCCGCAGGACCGTGAGCAGCGCGGACAGCACGTCCCGTAGCTCGTCGTGCCACGGCCGCGCGGACGCGGTTGGCAGCGTCACGTCGGACAGCAGGCGCTCGGAGATGCCCTCCAGCAGCAGGTCCTTGTCCTTGAAATGCCAGTACAGCGCCATCGGCGTGACGCCCTGGTCGTGGGCCAGGCGCCGGATGGTCACCGCCTCGAGGCCCTCGGATTCGGCGAGCGCGATCGCGCAGTCGACGATCCGGTCCCGCGTGAGCCGCTCCTTGACCGCCGCATCGGCACGTTTCCTCGCCACGGTTGACAACTATACGGCGTACATGTTTCGCTCTCAACCGTTCCTATACGACGTACATGTACTGCGTACGTGAAAACCGAGGCGACAGCTATGCGACGCAGCCCCTGGGCCACCCTCGTGGTCCTGGCCCTGGCCCAATTCATGGTGGTGTTGGACGTCACGATCGTGAACGTCGCGCTACCCGACATCCAGACCGATCTCGCCTTCACCCCGGACAACCTGCAGTGGGTGATCAGCGCCTACACGCTCGTGTTCGGTGGGTTCCTGCTCCTCGGCGGCCGCGCGGCCGACCTGCTCGGACGTCGGCGGCTCTTCGTCGTCGGACTGGGGCTGTTCGCGGTCACCTCGCTGATCGGCGGACTCGCGCAGAACCAGGAAGTGCTGATCGCGGCCCGCGCCGTGCAGGGCCTCGGCGGTGCGCTGCTCTCCCCGGCCGCACTCTCTATCCTCACCGTCACGTTCGCCCACGGCCGCGAGCGCAACATCGCGCTCGGGATCTGGGGCGGCCTGGCCGGGCTCGGCGGAACGCTCGGCGTCATCGCCGGTGGTGTGCTGGTCGACGCCGCGGGCTGGGAGTGGGTGTTCTTCGTCAACGTGCCGATCGCGGCCGCGCTGATCGCCGTGGCGCCCGCGATCATCCGTGAGAGCCGGGTGGAGACCTCCGGTCCGCGCACGTTCGACGCGGCGGGCGCCGTGCTGGCGACCGGCGGTGTGCTCGCCCTGATCTACGGCGTGATCCGGGCCGAACCGCTCGGCTGGGGTGCGGGCGAGGTCATCGGCTCGCTGGCAGCGGCGGTCGTCCTGCTGGTCGCGTTCGTCGTCGTCGAGCGTCGGTCGGCGGCCCCACTGGTGCCGATGCGGTTGTTCCGGTCTCGGGGGCTCAGCACCGCCACTGCGGCGCTGGCGCTCAACGGCGCCGCGTTCCTCGCGATGTTCTTCCTGACCGCGATCTTCCTGCAGCAGGTGCGCGGCCTGTCCGCGCTCGAGACCGGTCTGCAGTTCCTGCCGATGGGAGTGGCCGCGATCGTGGCCGCGGTCGGCGCGTCCCAGCTGGTCGCGCGGGTCGGCACCCGCCCGGTGATGTTCGTCGGCGCGATCGTCAGCGTCCTCGGGCTCTGGCTGCTGTCCCAGGTCGACGCCGGCGGGAACTACGTCACCGACCTGCTGCCCGGGTTCATCCTGTTCGGCGTCGGCATCATGGGCGTCGGCACGGCGGCGCAGATCGCGGCCGTGGCCGACGTGCGGCACGACGAGGCCGGCGCCGCGTCCGGTGTCGTCTCGTCCGGGTACCAGGTCGGCGGGGCGCTGGGGCTGGCGATCATCACGACGCTGTCGACGTCGCACGTGAATGATCTGGTGACGTCGGGTAGCGCTCCGGCGCAGGCGCTGGTCGAGGGATTCCACCGGGGGCTGCTGGTGGCGGCCGTCTTCGCCGGCGTCAATCTGGTCATCGCGCTGGCGTCACCCCAGCTCACGCCGGACGCCGAGCAGCTGGCCGAGGCCGTCGCAGTATGAGTATCCGACCTGACTTCGCCGCGGGCGGCTACGACCTGTGGTCCTGATCGGACAGCCAGGCGCGGAGCAGCGTTGCTACCGCGTCCGGTGATTCCAGCGGGGACATGTGGCCGGTGTTTTCCAGGACGTGCAGGGTGGCGTCCGGAATGCCGGTGGCGAGTTCCTGCTGGAGCTCGGCGGGGCTGACCCCGTCGAGGTCGCCACGGATCACCAGCGTCGGAGCGGTGATCGCGGCGAGGTTCGGTCTCGCGTCGGTGCGGGACTGTTGGGCGGCGAGTTGCCGCCGGAAACCGTCGGGGCCTACCGACGCGGCCATGCGTGCGTTGCGGTCGATCAGATCGGGTCGGGACGCCGGAAGGGTGGCGTGGGCCAGCTCGTGGGCCACGGTGGTGAACTCACCGGCGGCGACCCGTTCGTCCCAGGCTCGCCAGGCGGCCCGCTGGGCGTCCGTCGGGGGCCTCGCGCTGCTGTTGAGCAGCGCGAGGCGCCGGATCCGGTGCGGTTCCTGCCGCACCATCTCCAGCGCGACGATTCCGCCCAACGAGTGGCCCACCACCGAAAATGCCCCCGGCGCCGCCGCCAGCACCCCCGCGGCCAGCTCCGTCACCGTGCCCGCCAGATCGATCCGTGCGATCCGGATCGACGCGACATCGGCCACTCGCGCGGCCACATCGCGCCATCCGTCGGCATCGCCGAGCATCCCCGGCACCAGCACGAGTTCGGGCCGCGACACACCCGGCGGCCCAGCGTCTCGTGGCGCACCACCCGACGGCGCAGCACCCGGCGTGGTCATCGGCCTACCATGCCGGCGCTGAGATCGATGTCGGCGCAGTGCAGCCCGGTCATGCTCAGCATGGCGACGAGCGCATCCGCCACTTCGGACTCCTCGAGCATGCGCCCGAGCGCCGCCCGCGACGTGAACGCCCGCTCGGCGTCCTCGGCGGTGCCGCCGGTGAGTTCCGCCTCGAGGCGGAAGTTGCGCTCCATGCGCGGCCCCCGCACCGGCCCGGGCGACAACGAGTTCACCCGCACCCCACTCGGCCCCACCTCCGCACCGAGCGTGTTCGTCAACCCGATCACCGCCATCTTCGAGGCGGTGTACGGCGTCCGGTTCGCCAGCGGACGCTTCCCGCTGACCGACGCCAGGTTGATGACGTCCCCGGCGCCCCGCGCCACCATCGGCGGCAGGAACGCCCGGCACACCAGGTACATCCCACGCACGTTGACCGCGAAGACGTCGTCCCACTCCTCGGGCTCGATCTCCAGCAGCGGCTTCACCGGCCCGGGAACCCCGGCGTTGTTCACCAGGATCGAGATGTCCTCGTCCGCCAACTCCTTGGCGAGCGCCGCCACCGACGCCGGGTCAGCGACGTCCACCGTCGCCACGCGCGAGCCGGACAGCAGCGCCCGGGTCTCCTCGAGTGGCTCCCGCCGCCGACCGGCGAGAATCGTCCGGACACCCCGGGCGTCGAGAGCGAGCGCGAACGCCCGGCCGAGGCCGTTCCCGGCGCCGGTGATGAGCGCGGTGCGCGCGATCAGGCGGTCAGGCAAGTCGATTCCTTAGAACTGTTCGTAGACGTCGGTCCGGCGGTCGGCCAGCACGTCGTTGGTGGCCGAGATGGACTTCCGGCGAGCGGCGTTCAGATCGAGATCCGCGGTCAGGCTCACGACGCCGGGGCCTGCCGACGCCACGACCCAGCCGTCCGGGTCGACGATCGCCGTGCCCTCCGTCCAGGCCTGGCCCCGTTCGGTGCCGGTGCGGTCGCAGCACGCCAGAAACACCCGGTTCGCCCGGGCGGCGGCCATCGCGGTCACGACCTCGGGCGGACGTTCGCCGGCCGGCCGCGGCACCACGGGCCAGTTGGTGGGTACCGCGATGAGCTCCGCCCCGGCCACTGCCAGGCCCCGGGTCATCTCCGGAAACTCCATGTCGTAGCAGATCAGCACGCCGATCCGGCCCACTCGCGTCGGCACGACCGGGGGAGCGGCGGTACCCGGCGAGAACACCCTGCTCTCGGCGTCCCACAGATGCGTTTTGCGGTAGACGGCCAGTACCCCGGACCGGTCGACGACAGCGGCGCTGTTGTGGACGCGGCCGTCCGCGCCGGCTTCGCAGAAACCGCCCACGACGACCGCGTCGCCCGCGGCACGGCCCCACGCGCTGAACAACGGGTCGTCCGCGGGCACGGCCAGCGACCGGGCCTCGTCCGCCGACGCGAACACGTACCCGGACGTGACGAGCTCCGGCAGCACGATCACGTCGGCGTCCGAGGCGGCGGAGATCGCCGCCACGGACATCGCCGCGTTGTACTCCCGGTCCCCGATCGCCGGGGCGACCTGCGCGCAGACGACCCGTGTCACGGAAGCATCGGCAGCGGGGCGTCGCTCAGCAACTGGGCCATCACGTCGAACTCGTTGAAGAGGTTCCACTCCTCGGTGACCCGGCCGTTCCTGACGTACAGCTGGGAGATACCCCAGAGGTGCGCCCGCCGGCCGGTGGGAACGCCGTACAGACCGTGGCCGCGGTGGGTGCCGCTCGCGGTCCACCGGACGACGATGCGGTAGCCCTCCTCGTCGTTGCCCATCCAGTAGACCTCGTCGACCTTCATGCCCAGGTCGGGGAACGTGGCCATCAGGCTGCGGGCCATGCCCTTGACGTCCCCGAGCCCGTAGCCCGTCCGGTTCGACGTGCCCTTCCACCGCACGGTGCTGCTGTACGAGCGGTCGAACGCGGACAGGTCACGCCGGTTGTAGACGTTGTGGAACAGCGCGCGGGCGAAGTGCTCCGGGTCGAAGTCCGTACCGGTCTGCGCCGGGTAGTACTCGGGCTTGCGCCCGCCGGCGAGACGGTCGACCTCGGCGAGGTAGCGCTCGGCGACCGGCGACGCGGCGATCTCGTTGCCGTACCGGCGCGCGGCGTCGGCGACGTCGATGCCGAGCTGCGCCAGCTTCGAGCACATGTTGTAGAGCACCCACTCCTCGAAGATCTCGTTCTCGCGGACCACGCAGTTGGCGATGCCCCACATGTTCACGGGGCGGCCGGTCGCCGGGCCGTGCGCCCACGGCCCGAGGTGGTGCCCGGTCGTGATGTACCGGTGCGAGGTGACGAAACCCTGCTCGTCGTCGCCGGCCCAGATCACGTCGTCGGCGTACGAGCGAGTGTCAGGGAACGCGTGGATGCTCTGCATCGTCCCGGAGACGACCCGCTCGACCCCGTAGTGCGCGCCGCTGTCGTCGTAGACGAAGCAGCCGGGAGCGTAGGTGTCGTAGATGTAGCCGACGTCCTGGTCCTCCCAGATGCGGTGGGTGATCCGGACGATGTAATCGATGATGTCGACGTAGGTGTCCTCGAAACCCCGCATCGACTGGCGGCGCTCGCCCCGCTCCAGCCCCGCGCGCACCGTGTCGGTGCCGGTGGCCGGGCGGATCGCGATCGAGAAGTCCTTCGGCATCGTGCGGAGCGAGGGTCCGTCGCCGAGACTCGGCCCGATGATCGTCATGAGCACTGCATCTTGTAGATGTACTCCTGGACCTCGGGGGTGTTCAGGTTCTCCTTGGTCGCCACGACGAACGGCGACGACTGCTTCTTCGGCACCGACTCGCCCTTCCAGATCTTCTGGGCGGACTTGATGCCTTCCTTGCCTTCACCGAACGGGTACTGCACGACCAGGGCGTCGGCGCCGCCGTTCTTCAGGGACTCGACGATCGGGTCCGACGTGTCGTAGCCGATCACCTTGATCTGGCCGGTTTTGCCGGCCTCGCGGATGCCGGTGACCGCACCCTCGGTGTTGTTCGTGGTGACGCCGAAGATGCCGGTCAGCTTCGTGTTCGAGCCGGCGGTCGTCGACGCGATGTTCGCGGCCTTGGCGGTGGCGTTCTGGGTGTACTGGACACCGAGGAACTTGATGCCCGGGAACTCCGCGATGCCCTGCTTGAAGCCCTCGACGCGGGCGTCGCCGATCGGGGTGCCCGGCGTGTTGTTGAGCGCCATCACCTCGCCGGTGCCCTTGAGCAGCTCACCCATCTTCTTGCCGGCGAGCTTGCCGCCCTCGATGCTGTCGGACTGGATGAACGTCTCCATGACGCTGTCGTCCTGGAGGTTGTCGTCGATGCCGATGATCGGGATGCCGGCGGCCTTCGCCTTGGTCAGCGGGCCGATCATCGCCTTGGTGTCGGTCACCGAGATCATGATCGCGTCGGGCTTGCTGGCAACGACCGCGTCGACGATCTGGGTCTGCTTGGCGACGTCCCACTCCGACGCGCCCTGGTAGGAGAACTCGACGCCGTCCTGTTTGGCCTGCTCGGTCGCTCCGCACGCCACCGTTTGGTAAAACGGGATGCCCGACATGCCCTGGATGTAGACGACTTTTCTGGTTCCGGACGAGCCACTGTCGTCGGAACTGCTACAGGCGGCGGTGAGTAACAGTGGAAGGGCAGCGGCCAGCACGAGCACCTTGCGCATCGACGTTCCTCTTTCTCAAAGCGGGGGGTTCGGGAGAGCTCAGCCGCGATCGCGGCGACTGCGACGACGCTGGTCGATGAACACGGCGACGATCAGGATGAAACCGATCGCCACTTCCTGCCAGAACGGCTTCACGTCGACGACGATCAGACCGTTGTTGAGAACGGCGGAGATGAACATGCCGACGGTGGTGCCGACGACGGTGCCGACGCCACCGAAGAGGCTGGTGCCGCCGAGCACGACACCGGTGATCACCTGGAGCGCGTCCTGGGTGTGCCCGGCGATCGTGGTGGTGGAGAACCGGGTCAGCGACATCATTCCGGCGGCGCCGGCGAGCAGCCCGGACAGTGCGTAGAGCTTGAGCAGGTGCCGGTCGACGTTGATGCCGGCGCGCCGGGCGGCCTCGGCGTTGGAACCGACGATGTAGGTGTGGCGGCCGAACCGGGTGTAGGCCAGCGCCAGCCCGCCGAGGACGGCGACGGCGGCGGAGATCCAGACCAGGGCGGGCAGCCCGAGCCACTCGTCGACGCTGAAGCGGATCAGTGAGAGCGGAACGGTGCGGACGTCGTTCCCGTCGGTGATCAGGCGGGCGATGCCGAGTGCGGCGCCCATCGTGCCGAGCGTCGCGATCAGCGCCGGAACACGCAGGCGGGTGATGCAGAAGCCGTTGAAGACGCCCCACAGCGTGCCGGCGACGACCGAGACGACGAGCCCCGCGAAGACCGGCATCCAGCCGTCCCCACCGACCGCGCCCATCGTCTTCGCGGCCATGACGCCGGAGAACACGAGTACCGAGCCGATCGAGAGGTCGAAACCGCCCGCGACCATCACGAACGTCATGCCGACGGCCATCACGAGCAGGATGCTGACGTCGGTGAGGATGTTGCGGAAGTTCGCCGGTGTGGGGAACGCGTCCGGACGCAGGATCGAGAAGACGATCGCCATCAGCAGCAGGATGCCGCCGAGGTAGAACGGCGTCGCGGAGAAGACCTTCGTCAGGGCCCGGCGGCGCGCCGAGACCTTCTCGCCGACCGCGTCGAGCGAGGGAGTGGTCGGTTCGGTCTGCACGCTCATCACGCCACCCCGTCCAGAGCGCCGGTCATGGCTCCGACCAGCTGTTCGACGTCACATTCGGACGCGGTCAGCCGCGCGACGCGGCGGCCGAGCCGCAGGACCTCGATCCGGTCGGCGACCTCGAGGACCTCGGTCATGTTGTGGCTGATCAGGACGACGGCGACGCCCGAGTCGGCGACCCGGCGCACGAGCTTGAGGACGTTGCGCGTCTGCCGGACGCCGAGGGCCGCGGTCGGCTCGTCCATGAAGATGATGCCTTTGGCCCACATCACGGCCCGGCAGATCGCGACGCTCTGCCGCTGACCACCGGAGAGGGCCGCGACGGGGGCGTCGAGGTCCTTCACGTCGGTGCCGAGCGACTTGAACGCCTCGGCAGCCTTGGTCTTCATCGTCTTGCGGTCGAGCACGCCGAGCTTGCCGAGTAAGCCGGGTTTGAGCAGCTCCCGGCCGATGTAGGCGTTCTCGGCCGGACCGAGTTCGGGTGCCAGCGCGAGATCCTGGTAGACGGTCTCGATGCCGAGGTTGCGGGCGTGCAGCGGCGACTGCATCGTGATCCGCTCGCCGCGGAGCAGGATCTCGCCCTCGTCGGGGTTCTGCACTCCGGAGAGGCACTTGACCAGGGTGCTCTTGCCGGCGCCGTTGTCGCCGATCAGCGCCACCACTTCGCCGGCGTCGACCGAGAAGTCGGCACCGGAGAGTGCCTGCACATGTCCGTACCGTTTCGTGATGCCGCGCGCTTCGAAGAGGACCGCCATCTGCTCTGCCTTCCTGAACTGGGTATCGGTCAGGCTGACCAGCGGCCCAGGCGAAGCGTCGCCGTGGCTCGGTGGGCTGCCATGCCCTCGTAGGTCGACATCTCGTCGACCGCGACCGCCAGGTCGGCCGTCGCCGACGACGCCACGCGCTGGAACGTCAGCGGCTTCAGGAACCGGGAGACCGACAGGCCGGCGCTGTGCCGGGCGCCGCCCGCGGTCGGCAATACGTGGTTCGTGCCCGCCATTCCCTTATCAGAGTAAGCAACCGTGCTGGCCTGTCCCAGGAACACCGACCCGTAGTTGGTCAGGTTCTGCCAGTACCAGTTGTCGTCGGACGTCTGCACCTCGAGGTGCTCGGGCGCGAACTCGTCCATCAGCGCGACAGCGGTCTCCCGGTCCTGTGCCCACACGACGCTGCCGTGGTCGCGCCAGGCGGGACCGGCGATGCCGTTCGTCGCGAGCGTTTCCAGCTGCCGCTCGACCTCGGCGACGACCGCGTTGCCCAGCTCCTCCGACGTCGTCACGAGTGCTGCGGGGGAGTCCGGACCGTGCTCGGCCTGGCCGAGGAGATCCGCGGCGACGAGCTCGACGTCAGCGGTCTCGTCGGCGATCACCGCGACCTCCGACGGGCCGGCGAGCAGGTCGATCGCGACCCTGCCGAACAGCTGACGCTTCGCTTCGGCGACGTAGGCGTTGCCCGCGCCGACGAGCATGTCGACGGGGAGCTCACCGAGCAGCCCGAACGCCATCGCGGCCAGCGCCTGGACGCCGCCGAGGCAGAAGATCCGGTCGGCCTTCGAGATCTGCGCCGCGTAGAGGACGGCGGGGTTCGGCTTGCCGTCGGGCTGCGGCGGCGTGCACGCGACGACCGTGGGGACGCCGGCCGCCTTGGCCACGTTGACGGTCATGAATGCGCTGGCCAGCAGCGGGAACCGACCGGCGGGCAGGTAGGCGCCGACGCGTCCGACCGGGACGTACCGGTGGCCGACGGTGAGGCCGGGAACGAGCTCGGCCTCGAAGTCGACCAGCTTCTCGCGCTGGAGCTTCGCGAACGCTTCGGTGCGCCGCTGGCCGAGTTCGAGCGCGGCGCGCAGCTCGGGGGTGAGGTCGGTGGGGGTGGCGAGGTCGATCTCGACGTCGGTGCCCTCGAACTTGTCCAACTCGCGGGCGTACCGCAGCACCGCGTCCATGCCGCCGCGCTCGATCGTGGAGAGCATCTCGCTGACCCGGGCGATGACCGCGGGGTCACGCTGCGCTTCGGGCCCGTCGACGGCGGGCGCCTTGAGCACCTTGTAGGCACCGGCCAGGTGGGCGATGCGAGAGGAGTTCAGCTGCATGAACGGGGAGCGTAGGAAAGCAGCGGGCGCAGGTCTAGCCTGATGTTTCTTGTACTTCCCATAGGGTTTCCCTGTGGATAACCTTGCGCGGTGACGCTCAACCAGTTACGCGCCTTTCTTGCGGCGGTCCGTACCGGTTCGTTCACCGCGGCGGCGTCCACATTGCAGATGTCGCAGGCGTCCGTCTCGGAGCTGATCCGGCGGCTCGAAGAGGAACACGGGATGCCGCTGTTCACCCGTGGGCCGCGGCGGCTGATCCTGGCCACGGCCGGTGAGGAGCTGCTGCCGTACGCCGAGCAGGCGGTCGCCGCAGCCGAGAGCGGCGTGCAGGCGCTGCGGTCGCTGCGGTCGCTGGGTGGGGGTGTGGCCACGTTCGGGGTGCTCCGGAACGCGGACTACTACCTGCTGACGAACCTCGTCGAGCAGTTCCACGACGCGTATCCGAACGTCCGGGTGCGGTTGGTGGGGCAGAACTCGGTCGAGGTCGCGGCCTCGGTTGCCGCCGGTGACCTGGAGGCGGGGCTGGTCGTGCTGCCGATCGACGACGCCGGGCTCACCGTGCGGCCGCTGCTGCGGGACGAGGTCGTGTACGCCAGCGTGGATCCGACGCGTCTCACCGAGCCGATCACCACCCGGCAACTGGCCGAATCCGAGTTGATCCTCTACGACGCGCACTACGGGTGGAAGGACCCGACGCGGCGCCAGCTGTCGGAGCGTGCGCAGCTCGAGGGCGTGAAGCTGGAGGCGCGGATCGAGGTCGAGCACGTCGAGGCCGCGTTGAAGCTGGTCGCGCGGGGGGTGGGGGACACGTTCGTGTCCCGGGCCGTGACGCAGGGACTGACGTTCCCGGCCGGGGTCGGCACCGTGCCGTTCGCCGAGCCGCTGTTCGACACTGTCGCGCTCGTCCAGCGCGAGTCGACGGTGCTCTCCCCGGCAACCCGCGAGATCGCCCGCCTGGCCCGCGAAATGCTCCTCTCCCGCCGCCGCCGCGACGCCGCCCTCGCGGGCGGCTAGCGGGACGCCCGTGCCGGTTGCGCGTGGCCGCCTGTTCCGCGGCGCGCGGTTGGCCGTCGCGGCGGCCGCGCACAGCCGGGCTATGCGTCCGACCAGCGCCGGATCAGGGCGGCCTGGCCGACGCGGTCGCCGGTCGGGGTGATCAGGTTCCAGACGGTGACGTCGTCGATCCAGAAGCGACGGCCCGACTTCGCGACGCGGGGGCCGCGGTAGTCGTTCGTGTAGCCCTGGCGCCGCACGGCGTCGAGCAGCGCGGCGCGGGCGTCCCGGTCCTCCTCGCCCGCCGACAGTCGGGACGGTAAGCCGACGAACTCGTCCCAGCCGTACTCGAAGTGCTCCTGCGCGGTGCGGTTCGCGTAGACGAACACCGGGTCGGGCGACGTGTCGTGCGCCAGCAACCCGAACGGCGCCCCGTACAGCCACGCGGCCGCGTCCGCGACGTCGTCCGGCACGAGCGACCCACCGACCAGCTTCGCGTAACTACTGGTAAGCAGCTCGGCTAAGTTCTCCATGTCCTCAGTGTCCCGGTTGGTCGATCCGCTCCAGCCAGCGGTCCAGGAGCGCCACCTCCACCGGCTCGAGCGCCTCGGTACCGGCCAACGACAGCTGGGAACGCAGCTGCCGCGCCGCGGCGGCCACCGACCCCTGGTCACGCGGCGGGCGTTCGGAGCCGAGAACCGCCGCGAACGCCGCGTCGCGCATCCGGTGCGACAACCCCGGATCGTCGAACAACGCAGGCTGAGCGATGACGCTCAGCGCCACCCCCACGTTCGCCGGCAGGATCAGCTGCGCGGCCAGCCGCGGACTCGTCGTCAGCGCTCCAACGGCGGCGCAGCGCACGAGCGTGGCTTCGAGCAGCTCCAGGATCCGCCGGTGCACGGCCGACCCGGAGGCGAACATCAGCTGGTAGAGCGCCGGGTTCGCGGTGGCGAACGCCATATGGTCGTCCCAGCCCGCGTACAGGTCGGCCACCGGGTCGGCGGTCTTCTCCAGCTCCGCCTTCTGGCGCGCGTAGCGCTCGAAGCCCGCGTCGGCGAGCGCGTCGAGCAGGCCGCGCTTGTCGCCGAAGAGCCGGTAGAGCACCGGCTGGGTGACGCCGGCCTCCTCGCATACCGCACGCGTGGCGATGTCGCCGTCGGGCGAGGCGACCAGTTGCCGCTCGGCCGCGTCGAGCAGCGCCACCCGCACCGCGTCGTCGTCGGCCGGCCCCGCGGCGCTGCGGCGCCGCCGCCGTGTCTCCATCATGATTTCAACGATACGCCTCAGGACTAGCGTTGATCCGAAACGATGCTACGGTAAGAACGTAGCGACACTATGAGAGGAACGCTCATGGAGCGAGTAGCCATCGTCACCGGCGCTTCCCGCGGTATCGGCCGCGCGATCGCCACCACGCTCGCGGCCGCCGGCCAGGCCGTCGTCGTCGGCTACGGCGGTTCGGAGAAGTCGGCGCACGAGGTCGTCGAGAAGATCACCGCCGACGGTGGGCGGGCCATCGCGGTGCAGGCCGACGTGGCCGACGAGCAGGCCGTCGCCGCGCTGTTCGACGCCGCAACCGAGGCGTTCGGCGGCGTCGACGTGGTCGTCAACGCGGCCGGGAAGATGGTCCTGTCGCCGATCGCGGACCTCGACCTCGACGCCCTCGACGACATGCACCGCACCAACATCCGCGGCACGTTCGTCGTCGCCCGCGAGGCGGCCCGGCGGGTGCGCGACGGCGGCGCGATCGTCACGTTCTCGACGTCCGTCGTCGGGCTGCGGTTCCCCAGCTACGGCGGCTACGTGGCCAGCAAGGGTGCGGTCGAGGCGCTGACGCTGATCCTGGCCCGCGAGATGCGCGGCCGTCAGATCACGGTCAACGCCGTCGCCCCCGGCCCGACGGCGACCGACCTGTTCCTGAACGGCAAGGACGAGGCGACGATCGAGCACCTGGCCAAACAGCCCCCGCTCGAGCGCCTCGGCCAGCCCGAAGACATCGCGCGCGTGGTCGCGTTCCTCGCCGGCCCCGAGGGCCACTGGGTCAACGGCCAGGTGATCCGCGCCAACGGCGGCATCGTCTAGGAGCCACTTGACGGGACGAACATGTTCGTTACGATCATGTTCATGCCTCCGCGCCGCACACCCGTCAGCCGTCGCGACCGACCGGCCAAACCGCCGCTCAGTCGCGACGGCGTCGTGGCGGTCGCGCTCGGCATCCTGCGCGAGGAAGGCCTCGAGCGGGTGACGATGCGTCGCCTGGCGTCCGAGCTCGACACCGGGCCGGCCTCGCTCTACGTCTACGTGCAGAACGTGGCGGAGCTGCACGGCGCGCTGCTCGACGCCCTGCTCGCCGACTTCCCGCTCGACGCATCCGACCCCGTCGACCTGCTGGTCGACTACACGACACTGCTGATGGAGTACCCGAGCCTCGCCCGGTCGGTGCTCACCCTCTGGCCCTCCGGGCCGAACTACCTTTCCTTGATCGACGCCATTCTCGGACTGTTGCGAGCGGCGGGAACACCGTCGCGGCAGGCCGCGTGGGGCGTCGACGTCCTCCTCCAGCACGCCACCGCGAGCGCGGCCGAACACGGTACGCGTCGCGAATCGGGGGAGGCCGAGGGCGGGTGGGAGGGGCTGCGCGCGGCGGTGCGGGACGCGCCGAACACGGAGTACCCCCACATCGCCGCGCATCGCGACGAGCTGGTGTCGGGCGCCGGTGAGGAGCGGCTGCGCTGGGCGTTCGCCGCGCTCCTTCGCGGCATCGCAGCCACCTCGTAACAGCTCGCCGAATGACGTCGATCTGCTGCTTGTGCTTTTCGAACGTGTTCGTGACGAACGCGTTCGCCAAACAATGGAGGGAACCATGGAGATTTCGATCGTCGGTGCGGGCCTGAGCGGTCTGACGCTTGCCCGGGTCCTGCACGTCCACGGCATCGCGGCCACCATCTACGAGCTGGAGGAGTCGGCGGAGGCGCGGACGCAGGGCGGGATGCTCGACATTCACGAGGAGGACGGGCAACTGGCGCTGCGTGCGGCGGGTCTGTACGACGCGTTCCGCGAGCGCGTGCACGTGGGCGGGGAGGCGACGCGGGTGCTGGACCGGCACGGCGTCGTGCGGTCGGACGAACCCGACGACGGGCAGGGCGGCCGGCCCGAGATCGACCGCGGACACCTGCGGCAGTTGCTGCTGGACTCGCTGCCGGAGGGCACGATCCGGTGGGGGAGCAAGGTGACCGCGGCGCGACCGCACGAGCTGAGCTTTGCCGACGGTTCGACAGTGGCCAGCGATCTGATCGTCGGCGCGGACGGGGCCTGGTCGCGGATCCGGCCGCTGGTGTCGAGCGCGACGCCGGCCTACTCGGGGATCTCGTTCGTGGAGGTCGATCTGCACGACGCCGACCGTCGTCACCCGGGGCCGGCGGCGGTCGTCGGGGGCGGCATGCTGTTCGCGCTCGGCCCCGGGCGGGGATTTCTCGCCCACCGGGAAACCGACGGCAGCCTGCACATCTACGTGGCGGTGCGGAAGTCGGAGGACTGGATCCGCGGGGTCACGACCTCCGCGCTGCTGGACGAGTTCGACGGCTGGGCGCCGGAGCTGCGGGCGCTGATCACCGAGGCCGACGGTCCGATGGTCCCGCGGACGATCAGCGCGCTGCCGATCGGACACCGCTGGGACCGCGTTCCGGGCGTGACGCTGGTCGGCGATGCCGCGCACCTGATGTCGCCGTTCGCGGGGGCGGGCGCGAACCTCGCGATGTTCGACGGGTCCGAGCTGGCGGCGGCGATCGTCGCGCATCCGGGCGACGTCGAGGCCGCGCTCGCCGCCTACGAGGAGCCGATGTTCGCCCGGAGCGCCCAGATCGCCGCCGAGGCCGCCCACACGCTGGAGCTCTGCTTCCGCGACGACGCTCCGCAGGGGCTGCTCGACCTGTTCGCGGGCGTTCAGTGACCTACTAGACTAGGGGGATGCCTAGGCCAAAACCATGATCGCCGGAATGAGTGTCAGCCGACACTCCGATGTGCCCGTCTACCGGCAGATCGTGTCGCAGCTGGCCCTGATGATCGAGATGGGGCTGCTGGCCGACGGAGAGCGGCTGCCGGGGTCGCGGCTGCTGGCCAGCAACCTCGGCATCAACCGCAACACCGTCGCCCACGCCTACGGGGAACTGCGGGAGCTCGGGCTGGTCGAGCCGCGCGGCCGCAACGGGATGGTCGTCGTCGGCGGCACGCACGCGCGGACGTCGTCGGAAGGGCGGAACCGGGCCCGGGAGATCCTGGCGGCGGCGGCCCGCGAGTGCCTGCAACTGGGCCTCACCGCGCCGGAGATCCGCGACATGATCGGCGGTCTGGCCGCGTGGGAGGCCGAAAAGGCGCTCGAGGTGTCGTTCGTCGAGTGCAACCAGGAGCGCGCGGACTACTTCGCCGCCGAGCTGGCGACGCAACTCGCGGTGACGGTGAAGCCGCTCGTGCTCGGTGAGTTCGACGCGTCGGCGGAGCAGCCCGACCTGGTGCTGACCACGTTCTTCCACCTCGCGGAGGTGCGCGGGTTACTGCGGCGCCCGTCGACGGAGGTCGTGGCGATCGTGGCCGCGCCGCACATCCAGACGCTGGTGCAGATCGCGCAGGTGCCGAAGGACCGCACGGTCGGGCTGCTGTACTCGACGAACGACCAGGCGACGAGTATCCGCGACTCGCTCACCCAGGCGGGCGTCACCAACATCGAGGTGTTGTCCGGCACGAGCGATGCCGACCTGCGTGGCGTCGATCTCGTCGTCGTTCCGAGTGAGATGCCGGAGCTGGCGCGGCGCCTGGAGAAGAAACGCGTGCGGGTGATCGAGTACGGCAATGTCCTGGATGCCGCTTCCGTGCGGATGGCGGCCGAGGTCATGCGCGAATTGCAGCTCGCCAAGCTGAACGGTCAGACGTAGGGTCATCGTTATGAGTGGCACAGACGACTATGGCAGAAATCTCGTCCGGTACAGCCCCGGGTTCTCCTCGCGGGTGATCTCGCGTGCCGCGGGGTCTTACGTGTACGACGTCGCGGGCGCGCCGATCCTGGACTTCACGTCCGGACAGATGAGCGCGGTACTGGGCCACTCACATCCCGACGTCGTCGCCGCGGTGACGTCGTCGATCTCGAACCTCGATCATCTGTTCAGCGGGATGGTCAGTACGCCGTTGGTCGAGTTCGCGGCTCGGTTGGCCGGGACGCTGCCGCTTTCCAAGGTGCTGGTGCTTACCACCGGGGCGGAGTCGAACGAGGCCGCGCTGAAGTTGGCCAAGGTGTACACGGGGAAGTACGAGGTCGTGTCGTTCGACCGGTCGTGGCACGGCATGACCGCGGGCGCCGCGTCGCTGACGTTCTCGGCCGGCCGCCGCAGCCTCGGGCCCGCGATGCCGGGCAGCCTGGTGCTCCCGACGCCCGACGCGGTGCGCTCGCCGTTCCGCAACGCCGACGGGACGCACGACTGGCGGACCGAGCTCGAGTACGGCTTCCAGCTGATCGACAGGCAGTCGAGCGGCAGCCTCGCGGCGTGCCTGATCGAGCCGATCCTGTCGTCGGGTGGGCTGATCGAGCTGCCGCTGGGGTATTTGTCTGTTCTCAAGACGCTGTGCGAGCAGCGGGGGATGCTGCTCATTCTCGACGAGGCGCAGACCGGTCTCGGCCGCACCGGCACGATGTACGCGTTCGAGCGGGACGGGGTCGTGCCGGACATCCTGACGCTGTCGAAGACGCTCGGCGCGGGGCTACCGGTGGCGGCGGTCGTGACGTCGGACGAGATCGAGCAGGTGTGCCACGACCGGGGTTTCCTGTTCTTCACGACCCACGTGTCGGATCCGTTGGCCGCGTCGGTCGGGCTGGCGGTGCTCGAGGTGATCGAGCGCGAGGGGCTCGTGGCGCGCGCGGCGAAGCTCGGCGTGCACCTGCGCGAGCGTCTGCTCGACCTGCAGGGGCGGCACGGTGCCGTCGCCGACGTGCGGGGGCGGGGGTTGCTGCAGGGGATCGAGCTCGGAGGCGACTCCGCGGAGAAGCTGGCCGCGGCAGTGACCGACGAGTGCCTCCGGCGGGGGCTGCACGTCAACATCGTGCAGTTGCCGGGCATGGGGGGTGTGGTGCGGCTGGCGCCGCCGCTGACGATCGCGGAGTCCGAACCTCGACGAGGGTCTAGACGTTCTCGACGCGTCGATCGGCGCCGTAGAAGCCTAGGGCTTCCGTTGCCGCGACGACGAAACCGCTGTCCCTGTCGTTGCATCGACGCCTGCCGCATCGATGCGCGCCCGGCGACGATCGCGTCGAGGGCGTATTCGTGCCCGTGTAATCCTGCTTCGGCCACGAGCTTGCTGGCGTGCCGGGCGATCAATTCTGTGGGCGGTACGACATTCATGCGCGAGACGGCGTAGTCGAAGCGCGCCTGGCTGACTCGCGGATCGCGCGCTGCGGTTCACGCAGCGCCCGACGCGGGGGTGTCGTCACCGCGGAGAATGGCCCGCTTGGCCTCGACTGCGGCCTGGTCGACCGGGCCGTGCTCGGCCTCCGCGTCCTCGATGAGCTCGCGCAGGTGCTCGCGCTCCAACTGCCGCTGGATGAGTGCTTCGACGTACACCGACATGCCGCGCTTGCCGGTGCGCTCCCGCAGCACCTGGATCGTGCCTTCGCGGAGGGAGACGGACACGGACCGTACAGGTACCGGGTTCATAACGCCCACTTTGACAAGAAAATGGTTAAGCGCCCGAGAGGTAGGAGGTCAGGATCGTGAGGGCTACCGCCAGGATCAGCGTGTTGAACAGGAACGACAGGATGCCGTGGACCAGCACGTGCCGGCGCATTCTTCGTGACGTCACGGTCACGTCCGTGGTTCCGAACGTGGTGCCGACCGAGATCGTGAAGTAGAGGAATTCAGTCATCGCGGGCTGCTCGCCGCCGGGGAACTCGAGCCCGCCCAGCTCCGCGTAGAGCGCGAGGTACGCCAGGGCGAACCCGGCGTGCAGCACCATCCAGGCGGTGAACACCGCCACGAGGCAGATCGCGAACGAGAGCGGGGTCGGAAGGCCTAGGCGGTCGGCCTGGGGCAGGTAGACCACGGTTGCGCTCATCGCGATCGTCGCCGAGGTCTGCGCGAGCTGCTCGGGGTGGGAGGCCAGAATTCGACTCGCCCGCGGCCGACGCCGCGAGGTCCGAGCGAGCGTCAGCAGGGCCGCCGGGTCCCGGCGACGGTAGACCAGCCACGTGACGACCAGATAGACCGTGGCGTAGATGTTCCATCCCGTGAGGTACTTGATCGTCGGGCCGCCGGGGACGATCACGGACAGTAGCGCCGGTGGTAGTGCCACCAACTGTCGGACCCACTCGCGCGACAACCAGTTCATTGGCCTATCTCCCTAGGCCATCGATTCGGAGTGGGTCAGCCGCTTGCTCGTGCGGCGGAACGCCCAGACCACCACCAGCAGTACGAGCGCGAGCAACGGTGCGCCCATCGCGATCTTCGCGACCGCCAGCCAGCCGGTGGCTTCACTGCCGTACAGCCACTGCTGGACGACGAACCGAGCGGCGAACATCGCGGTCAGGGCGAGTGTCGCGATGTCGTGGGCGGTCAATGACGGGCGATCCGCGCGCCAGTCGTTCTCGTTGCCGTGGACGAGGTTCCAGAGCAGGCCGGTCGCCGGTCGGCGCACGAGCACCGTGACCAGGGTGACCACGGCCAGAACCGCGCTGGTCCAGATGCCGATCAGGAAGAAACCGTCGGCCGACCCGCTCCAGGCCGCGACCCCGGCGGCGACCGCGACGCCGAGCAGCCCCGAGAGCGCCGGCCGGACCGGTTCCCGGCGCACCAACCGCAGCGCGGTGATTCCTAACGCGACGGTGACGGCGACCGTGATGGCCACGCCGAGCCCGAACACCGCGTTGGCCGCGACGAAGGCCACAACCGGCACAGCGGTATACACCATCCCCCACGGGCCACCGAGCTGATCGAATAGGACGTTTTTTCGATCGGTCATAGGACGCTTGTGCCCCCGCATGCACAGGCGGGAAACACCGGAACCACAGTGTCGGCGGGGCCTGGCAGGATTCGAGCCGTGGACGTGCCGACTACCGCACTGGACGTGCTGCGCCGAACCTTCGGCTACGACGCCTTCCGCGGCGAGCAGCAGGAGATCATCGACCACCTGATCGGTGGCGGTGATGCCCTCGTGCTGATGCCGACCGGCGGAGGGAAATCGCTCTGCTACCAGATCCCCGCGCTGGTGCGGGACGGCGTCGGCGTGGTGATCTCGCCGTTGATCGCCCTCATGCAGGACCAGGTCGACGCGTTGACAGCGCTCGGCGTGCGGGCCGGGTTCCTCAACTCCAGCCAGCAACTCGAAGACCGGCGCGCGGTGGAGAAAGCGTTCCTCACCGGCGAGCTCGATCTGCTCTACCTCGCGCCGGAAGCGCTGGCCGGCGGTTCGTCGGCCACGATGCGCCTGCTGGAGCGCGGCAACATCTCGCTCTTCGCCATCGACGAGGCGCACTGCGTCGCACAGTGGGGCCACGACTTCCGGCCCGACTACCTGGCGCTGTCGATGCTGCACGAGCGCTGGCCCGACGTGCCGCGCATCGCGCTCACCGCCACGGCGACGTCGAACACCCGGGCCGAGATCGCCACCCGCCTCCAACTCGACGACGCCCGGCACTTCGTCGCGAGCTTCGACCGGCCCAACATCCGCTACCGCATCGCGCCGAAGGCCGAGCCGCGCAAACAGCTGCTCGATCTGTTGCGCACCGAGCACCAGGGCGACGCGGGCATCGTCTACTGCCTGTCCCGGGCGTCGGTGGACAAGATTGCCGATTTCCTGGTCGCGCAGGGCATTCCGGCGCTGCCGTACCACGCCGGGCTCGACTCGCGGACGCGCGCGGAGAACCAGTCGCGGTTCCTGCGCGAGGACGGCCTGGTCATGGTCGCGACGATCGCGTTCGGCATGGGCATCGACAAACCCGACGTGCGCTTCGTCGCGCACCTCGACCTGCCCAAGTCGGTCGAGGGCTACTACCAGGAAACCGGCCGGGCCGGCCGCGACGGTCTGCCGTCCACCGCCTGGCTCGCCTACGGCCTGCAGGACGTGGTCCAGCAGCGCAAGATGATCGACAGCTCCGAGGGTGGCCTGGCCCACCGTCGGATGCTCGCCCATCATCTCGACGCCATGCTCGCGCTCTGCGAGACCGTCGATTGCCGACGGTCGCGGCTGCTCGCCTACTTCGGTCAGGAGGGCACCGCCCGGTGCGGCAACTGCGACACGTGCCTGGAGCCGCCGGAGTCGTGGGACGGCACGGTGCCGGCGCAGAAGCTGCTCTCGACGATCGTCCGGCTCGATCGGGAGCGCGGGCAGAAGTTCGGCGCCGGTCAGTCGATCGACATCCTGCTCGGGCGGCAGACCGAAAAGACCACCCGCTTCAACCACGACGCGTTGAGCGTCTTCGGCATCGGCACGGAGCTGAGCGAACCGCAGTGGCGCGGGGTGGTCCGGCAGCTGCTGGCGCAGGGCCTGATCGCGGTCGAGGGGGAGTACGGCGTGCTCGGGCTCACCGAGAAGAGTGGGCCGGTGCTCGGGGGCCAGCACAAGGTGATGATGCGGCGCGAGGCCGAGCGGCCCAAGTCGCGCGCCGGCGGCACGAAACTCGCGAAGGGCAAGCCGGCGATCGAGCTCGGGCCCGAGGCGCAGGCCATCTTCGAGAAGCTGCGCTCGTGGCGCGGGGCGGCGGCCAAGGAACAGGGCGTGCCCGCGTACGTCATCTTCCACGACGCCACGCTGCGCCAGATCGCCACCGAGGCGCCGGCGTCACTGGGTGCGCTGAGCCAGGTCAACGGCGTCGGCGAGAACAAACTGGCCAAATACGGCGACCAGATCCTGGAGGTCCTCGCGGCCGGCGCGTGAACGGGGAGCCCCGCTGACGACCTCCGTCCGGCGCGGAACTCGTCGTCGCGGTGGCGTTCGTGGTCGTCGCGGTCGTCGACCTCGTCCGGGCGCGCGCCCACCGGGCCGCGCTTCTGCGCCGGAAGCGCGAACTGGGCGGCTGACGGAGGTATCACCGGGCTGCTCCCCGGCTCTACCCCTAGAGCACCCCAGGGGAGGGACCGATGGAGCACACCGAGCGGCTGGAGATCGTCCGGCTCGCGGCGACGTATCACGACGCGCTGGGGCGGGTACAGACCGCCGGGCAGCTGGAGGCCGTGCTCCGACTCGGCCGCGAATTGGCCACGGCACTCCCCGAGGACCAGGCCGAGCTCTTCGCCCGCCTCTGCCGCGCCCGCGACGCGGCCTCCCGCGGCGCCGCCGGCCGCATCCCCCGCCCCCGGCGTCCCGAGGCGTAAGGCGGCGGCCGCGCCGCCACCGCCCGCGCCGCCACCGCCCGCGCCGCCACCGCCCGCGCCGCCACCGCCCGCGCCGCCACCGCCCGCGCCGCCACCGCCCGCGCCGCCACCGCCCGCGCCT
>NZ_JBICTY010000005.1:626904-702625 GCF_043197895.1 Cryptosporangium sp. NPDC048952
GCCGCCACCGACCGCGCCGCCACCGACCGCGCCGCCACCGCCCGCGCTGCCATCCGGAGACGGGTGCCGGGCGCAGACGGCGTCCTCCGGATGGAAGGGGGGTCCTCCGGATGGGGGACCGGGGGGTCCAACTGCCGACGACCAGCTGACGCATGCCCCCCGAACCGCGTGCCCCCGAAGCTTGAGGCATCCCACGAGAGAGGGGGCCGACAGTGCCGGCGATCACCGCACGCGGACTCCGTAAGAGCTACTCCGGCCGAACCGTTGTCGACGGCATCGACCTCGACGTCGAAGAGGGCGAGATCTTCGCCGTCCTCGGCCACAACGGCGCCGGCAAGACCACCACCGTCGAGATGATCACCGGCGTGCGTCACCGTGACGCCGGATCGATCAGCGTCCTCGGCCTCGACCCCGACCGCGACGGCGAGAAGCTGTCGCACCTCGTCGGCGTGCAGCTGCAGGACTCGCAGCTGCCGGACAAGATGCGTGTCGCCGAGGCCATCGAGCTGTTCTCCTCCTTCTACCGCAACCCGGCCGACGGCAATGCGCTCCTCGAGCGCCTGCACCTCACCGAGGCCCGCAACCGCCCGTTCGCGAAGCTGTCCGGCGGCCAGAAGCAGCGCCTGGCGATCGCGCTCGCGCTGGTCGGACGCCCCCGCGTCGCGGTGCTCGACGAGCTGACGACGGGCCTGGACCCGAAGGCCCGCCGCGAGACCTGGGGCCTGATCTCGGGTCTGCGCGACGACGGCGTCACGGTCATCCTCGTCACGCACTTCATGGAGGAGGCCGAGTTCCTCGCCGACCGCCTCGCACTGTTCGAGAACGGGCGGATCGTCACCGTCGACACCCCGGCCGGCCTGATCAACGAGCGCACCGACGGCCGACAGGAGATCAAGTTCCGCCTCGACGAGGACCCGAAAACCGTCATGGACGATTTCCGCGCCCTCGCCGACGTCCGCACCGTCCAGGTGCAAGGGCAGAACGTCATCATCACCGGCACCGGCGACGTCATCCTCGCGGTCACCGCCCACATCGCCCGCAACGGCCTCACGGCCCGCGACCTGCGTGTCCACCAAGCCACCCTCGACGACGCCGTGCTGACCTCCGGGAGCAACTCGTGATCACGACCCTGATCAAGACCGAGACCCGCCTGATGCTGCGGGAACCGATCCTGCTGCTCTGGACCACCGCGCTGCCGATCATCGCGTTCACGATCCTGGCCGTGGTGCCCGGCACCAGCCGCCCCACCGACACCCTCGACGGACTCAGCTACGCCCAGCTCTACCTCGGCGTCATCGCGCTGATCGCGCTGTCCTTGCTGACGACGATGAGCCTGCCGGCGGTGCTCAGCAGCTACCGCGAACGCGGCATCCTCAAGCGCCTCTCGGTCACCCCGATGCGACCATGGCGGCTGCTGGCCACGCAGATCGGGATCAACCTCACGATCGTCCTCCTCACCGTGGCCATCATGCTCGTCGTCGCCACCGTGACGTTCGACGACGGGTTCCCCGGCAGCATTCCGGGCTGGATCGTCACGTTCCTGCTGGCGTCCGGCGCGATGCTCGGCCTGGCCGCGCTGGTCGCCGCGCTCGCACCGTCGTCGAAGGTCGCCAGCGCGATCACCACGATCCTGTTCTTTCCGCTGATGTTCTTCGCCGGCCTGTGGATCCCGCTGCAGTCGATGCCCGGCTGGCTGCGCACGATCTCCGAGCTCACGCCGCTGGGCGCCGCGAGCCAGGCCCTGGCCGACTCGATCGACGGTGACTTCCCGGCCGTGAAGTCGCTGCTCGTCCTCGCCGCGTACGCCGTGGTGTTGATCGGACTAGCGGTCCGTTCGTTCCGCTGGGAATGATTGACGACAACGCACAGAGGAGGCAGCCGTGAGTGCGCTCGGAATGGATTCGGTGAGCGAGCCCAGTCTTCGCCGCTGGATGCCGTTGGCGCTGCTCGCGGCTGCCACCGCGATCGCCGTCGCCGATACGCACCTCACCGAGAGCGGCCGGAGCAACCTGCCGCTCATGTTCGGTGTCGCTGCCCTCACCGCGGCGTGGAGCTGGTTGTGCCACCCGAGCGTGCGCAACGTCCCGATCCTGTATTTCGTGGTGCGGATCGCCCTCACCGCGGTGCTCGTCGGGATCAACCCCTGGTACGGCGTGTACGCCTGGTATGGGTACGTCGAAGCGCCGAACTACCTTCCCGACCGGCTGGTCTACCCGGCCACCGCGGTCGTCGCGATGATCGCGTCCGCCAGCTACATCGGCGGCTACCCCACCACGCCGGTGCTGGTCGTCGTGTGGCTGGTGCTGAGTGCCGGCTCGTTCGCCCTGGTGTGGTACCTGAGTCGAGCGGTCATCAAGTCCCGCGAGCAGGAGATCGAGCGGGCACGCATGCTCGAGGAGCTCACGGTCACCAACCAGCGCCTGGAAGAGACCCTCGCCGAGAACCGCGGCCTGCAGACACAGCTGGTCAGCCAGGCCCGCGAGGCAGGCGTCATGGACGAGCGGGCCCGCCTGGCCGGCGAGATCCACGACACGCTCGCGCAGGCGCTGACCGGCATCATCCGGCAGCTCGAGGCCGCCGACCGGGGCGGCGAACTGGCGGACGGCGCGCGCCCGCACCTCAAACTGGCCGACGAGCTCGCCCGGGAAGGGCTCGCGGAAGCCCGCCGGTCCCTCCGCGCGTTACGCCCCGGCCAGCTGGAAGGATCAACACTTCCCAAAGCCATTTCCGACGTCGCTGAGCGCGCCGGTCTGCCGGTGGAGGTCGACGTAGCGGGGGCAGTTCGGGTGCTCCCGCCGGACCAGGAGGTCGTTCTGCTGCGCACGGTGCAGGAAGCGCTGGTCAACGTGACCAAACACGCGAAGGCCACCCGCATCGGGGTGACGCTGACGTATTTCGAGGACGCCGTGACACTGGACGTCCGGGACGACGGCGTCGGGTTCGACCCGGACACGGTGGGCATGCGCGCCGACGGCACCGGCCTGGGCCTCACCGCCATGCGCGAGCGGCTGGCCCGGGTGGACGGGGCACTGGTCGTGGAGAGCGCCCCCGGCGACGGCACGGCACTGGTGGCCACGGTGCCGGTGGTCGCCTCGTGATCCGGCTCCTGCTCGCCGACGACCACCCCGTGGTGCGCGACGGCCTGCGCGGCATGTTCGACAGCGTCGAGGACATGGAGGTCGTCGGCGAGGCGTCCGATGGGGAACAGGCCGTGCTGCAGGCGATCGCCGTGCGGCCGGACGTCGTCGTGATGGACCTGCGGATGCCGGGCGGCGGCGGGGTCGACGCCATCCGCGAGCTGCGTCGCCGAGGCGTCGCCGCTCGCGTCCTGGTGCTGACGACGTTCGACGAGGACGCCGACGTGCTCGACGCCGTGGCCGCAGGCGCCACCGGTTACCTGCTCAAAGACGCTCCGGGCGACGAACTGCTCCGTGCCGTGCGCAGCGCCCACCGCGGTGAGGCCGTGCTGTCGCCGGCGGTGGCCAGCCGGTTGATGACCCGGGCCGCGTCACCGGCCCCGGCGACGCCCGGCCTGAGCAAGCGGGAACTCGAGGTGCTGCGGTTGGTGGCAGCGGGTGCGACCAACCGTGAGGCCGCCAAGACGCTGTTCATCTCCGAGACGACGGTGAAGACGCACCTGCTGCACCTGTTCGAGAAGCTCGGCGTGCGCGACCGCGCGTCCGCAGTGGACGCCGCCCACCGCGCCGGCCTGTTGAGCTAGGTCCGGCGGAGCGGACGGAATTCCCACGAAAACTGACCTTTTCGGTCGGTTGCCCTTGCCGGGGGTGCGCGAGGCAGCACGCTGACGGGTATGACGCTCGCCCTGGGGTCTCCGAAGACGCTGCTGCACCGCTGGCCGACGCTGCTCGCCATCGCGGTCGCGGCGGTCTCGCTCTCCGACGGTGCCGCGGAACCCGGGGTGGGCGTGGCGCTGGTGGTGGCCGCGGCAGGCTACGTCGTGATCGCCGCGTTCGACCGCCCGGCGCTGACCTGGCCGATGGTCGTGGTGCTGTTCGGGGGTGTGGTCGCGCTCCGGGCGTTCGAGGTGCCCGAGGTTCCGGTGCTGGTCGTGATCGCGGCGGTGGGGGCCGTGGTCGTGCTGGTGCGGCGGCAGTCGCGGATGCACGTGTTGCAGGTTCCGGTGGGGCTGCTGGGGCTGACGGTTTTCGCGGTCGCGCTGGAGGTACCGACGTCGGTCGGTGCGGTGGTGGCGGCGCTCGGCCTGCTCGGTCACGCGGCCTGGGACGCCGTGCTGTGGCGGCGCGGGACCGTGATCGCGCGGTCGTTCGCCGAGTGGTGCGGGGTGTTCGACGCGTTGGTCGCGGTGGGGTTGATCGTGCTCGTGGCCGCCGGCCCGTGGTGACGGGCCGGCGGCGTGGGGTCAGATCGGGGTGATCAGGGTGCCGGTGTCGACGAAGGAGCGGAGGTTGGCGAGGGTGAGGTCGGCCATTGCCGCCCGGGTCGCGACCGTCGCGCTGCCGACGTGCGGCAGCAGCACCACGTCGTCGCGATCGAGCAGTTCCACCGGCACGTGCGGCTCGTCGTCGAACACGTCCAGCCCCGCACCCCCGAGCCGCCCGGCCGAGAGCAGCGAAACCAGCGCCTCCTGGTCGACGACACTGCCCCGCGCGACGTTGACCAGCACCCCGTCCGGGCCGAGCGCCTCGAGCACCTCCCGGCTGACCAGCCCGCGAGTCCCCTCGCCGCCGGCCGTGGACACGATCAGCACGTCGACGTCGGCCGCCAGCCGCACCAGCGACGGTTCGTACCGGTACGAGGATCCCGACACCTCGTGCCGGTTGTGGTACGCGATCGGGCACCCGAACGCCTCCAACCGGGTGGCGATCGCGGTACCGATCCGGCCCAGCCCCACGATGCCGACCCGCGACCCGCTCGCTCGCCGCTGCAGCGGATAGGGTCCGTCAGCGGCCCACCGCCCCGCGCGCACGTACCTGTCGCTCGCGCTGAACCCTCGCAGGACGTCGATCATCAGACCGACAGCGGTGTCGGCGACGCAGTCGTTCAGCACGTCCGGTGTGTTGCTCATGACGATGCCGCGAGCCCGTGCGGTTTCCACGTCGGTGCCGTCGTACCCGGCCCCGAAGTGCACGATCGCGCGCAGCCCGGGCAACGCGTCGAGCAACGCGGTACCGACACCAGCATGCCCGCCGGTCACCACCACCCGCACCGACTCCGCATACGACGCCAGCCGCTCCGGATCGTGCACGACCGCCCCGTACTCCCGCGCCAGCGTCTCGGCGACAACCGCGTTCAAGGCCCCGACTTGCAGAACAGAAGTCACAGCCTCATCGTGTCATCGCCGGTCGTTTCGGATCGAACGCCCACCCGGGGATCACGTGCTGCATCGCCGCGGCGTCGTCCCGCCCGCCCAGACCGTGTGAAAGATACAGCTCGTGCGCGGCGGCCAGTCGCTCCCGATCGAGCTCCACACCGAGCCCCGGCGCTGTCGGCACCGCGATCCGGCCGCCCGTGATCGCGAACGGCTCCCGGGTGAGCCGCTGCCCGTCCTGCCAGATCCAGTGCGTGTCGATGGCGGTGATCGCACCGGGTGCGGCGGCCGCCACGTGCGTGAACATCGCCAGTGAGACGTCGAAATGGTTGTTGGAGTGCGAACCCCAGGTCAACCCCCAGGCGTCGCACAGCTGCGCGACCCGTACGCTCCCGGCCATCGTCCAGAAGTGCGGATCGGCGAGCGGAATGTCGACGGCGCCGAGCGCAACGGCGTGCGCGAGCTGACGCCAGTCGGTGGCGATCATGTTCGTGGCCACGGGCAACCCGGTGGCCCGCCGGAACTCCGCGAGCACCTCACGGCCGGAGTACCCGCCCTCGGCGCCGCACGGGTCCTCGGCATAGGCCAGAACATCGCGTAAACCGCGGCCCAGCCGGATCGCCGACGCCAACGACCAAGCCCCGTTCGGATCGAGTGTGATCCGCGCGTCGGGGAAGCGGCGCGCCAACGCGGTGACGGCCGCTGCTTCCTCGTCGCCGTCGAAGACGCCGCCTTTGAGCTTGAAATCGGTGAAGCCGTACCGCTCGTGGGCGGCCTCGGCGAGCCCCACGACGTCGTCGGGCGTGAGCACCGGCCGGTCGCGCGCGCCGAACCAGCCGGGCTCGTCGGACGCCCGGTACCCCAGCCCGGTCTTCGCGGCGTCGCCGACGTAGAACAGGTACCCGAGCACCGGCACCCAGTCGCGCTGACGCCCCTCACCGAGCAGGTCCGCGACCGGCACGTCCAGATGCTGGCCCAGCAGGTCGAGCAGCGCCGACTCGATCGCGGTGAGCACGTGCACCGTCGTGCGCAGGTCGAACGTCTGCGCACCCCGGCCGCCGGAGTCCCGGTCGGCGAACGTGCGCCGCACCGCGCCGAGCACCGCGTGGTGACGCCCGAGCGGCGCACCGACCACGAGTGGCGTCGCCTCGACCAGCGTCGCGCGGATCGCCTCACCGCCCGGCACTTCGCCGAGCCCCGTGTTCCCGGCGCTGTCGGTCAGCACGACGACCGTCCGCGTGAAGTACGGGGCGTGCGCACCGCTGAGGTTCAGCAGCATGCTGTCCTGCCCCGCAACCGGAACCACTTCCATGCCGACGACAACCGGAACGCCGCTCATCGCTCCACGCTAGACCGACAGCACCGCGTCCCACGCCAGTTCCGTCAGTGGGACGGAGTGCGGTTCCGCACCTCCCGGGACCCGCTCGGAAGCCGGCGGCGCCTCCACAGCACCGCCGGCTCCCGATCTGCGGTCTCCTCTCACGGCGTGATGAGTACGACGATCGGCGCTAGGCGTCGGGCGGGGAGCGAGGTGGGTGGGAGTTGGTGCCTCGCGGGCGGCGACCCGGGCGGAACCGGCCCCGGGGAAACCTCCGAGCCTGCGGCCGTGGCGGCATAGGCTCGGGATCCCCGGCCGGCGGCCCCCAGACGGCGTCCATCAGCTCGTCGAACTCGGCCCGAACCCACTCCGGATCGGACATGACCAGCTCGACGAACGCCGCCCGGTCGACGCTCGCGTCAGCGGGACGCGGGGCCACGGCCCCGGGTCAGGCGTCGATCTGCCGACGTTCCCGCTCCGCGTGCGCGATCGCGATCTTGCGCGGTTTCGCCTGCTCGCGGACCGGAATGCGCAGCGTCAGCACGCCGTCGGCGTAGGACGCGTGAATGCGCTCGGGATCCAGGGTGTCGCCGAGGAACAGCTGGCGGGTGAACACGCCCAGCGGACGCTCCCGGACCTCCATCTCCACGGGCTGTTCACCGCGTGGGCGACGCTCGGCGCGAACGGTCAGCACGTTGCGCTCGACGTCCAGCTCGACGGCCTCGGGGGAGACGCCCGGAAGGTCGAACTCGACGATGAACTCGTCGCCGACGCGGTAGGCGTCCATCGGAACCACCGAGGGCTTGGACCAGGTTCCGGTCGCGCCGCCGAAGAACTGGTCGAGCTGCCGGAACGGGTCAGTGCGCATCAACATGGCGTCCCTCCTCGAACTAGTAGTCCGTCAACGCGCACCTCAGTTATAGCTCGTCATCGAACCGATGACAAGTCAAATGTCATCGTGAAGATGACGAAATGAGTCGCACCCCTGACCGTTACCCCGTCTCCGCTGTCGGAGGGATGTCCGCACCGGAGCAGAGAACGGAAACGGCGTTTGGCACCGGACTACAGATCCTTCCGGTTGTGACGTGTGTCGCCGCGCACGACGTCGGTGCGGTCGATGACGTCGCCGATCGCCCGAGTCAGCTCCGGGTGGCTGTCGGCGAGGGCGTCCCGCGCGATCAGCAGCGGGCCGAGCAGCGCGGCGGAGTCGTCGTCGCCGAGCGTCCGCCGTACCTCCTCGACGCTGCGCTGGGCCGGCTCCGGCAGGTCACGCAGGTCGGCCACCCGGGCGGCGAGCTGCCGCAGCCCAGCCGCGTGCTGCCGCGCCCAGTCGGCGACCGCGCGGTTCTCGGCACGCCGATCGCGCTCGTTCTGCACCCGCCGGTCCCGGGTGTCCCCGGCCTCGTCGGGTCGCGCCGGGCGCAGCCGGAGGTACCGGCGCTCGGCGGCCTGCCGGCTCGCGACGCCCAGAGCCGGCGCCAGGTCGTTCCAGCTGACGCCCGACGCGCGAGCGGCGTCGATGAGCCGGGGTTCCCAGTCGGCCAGCTCCTCGCGCAGCGCACGCAGCATCCGAAGTGCGGAGAGGAGTGTCGCCGCGTCCGCCGTCGCGGTGCCGTCCGGCCGGGGCAGTACACCGTGGACGAGGCGCACCAGGTCGGCCGCCGCGGACTCGGGTATCGCCGTGCTCGAGTAGTACGCCCGGAGCGCGTCGTCATGCTGAGCCGCCATAGCCGTTCCCCTCATGACGTCATCATTTCGATGACACTCTAAAGGGAGGCGGGCGGCCGGGTGTCGGGCCCCAGCCGCCCGCACGAGCCGGCCGCGGCCGGTCGCCGATGGCAAACACGACGTACCCCGTCGAATTCGATTCATGCGTCCACACTGGATTCAATCTGCCCCCACCGGTCACAGGAGCGGCAGGCAGCGCCCGCCGGGCCACCGACGAGGCCCTGCGAACGACAGTCGGGCCGGCAGTCCCGCCGCCGAAGTCCGCCCGCAGCTCGACGGCCGGATCGAGCACCGCCACCAGCGCGTCGAAGTCCCCGGCCCGGGCCGCGCCGAAGAACGCGTCGACGGCCGCCCGCTGACCGGCCGGGTCGGCGTCCGGCCGCGGTCCCGCCTCCCAACCCGCCGACGGGCCCGCGACGCCAGCTGCTTGGTGGCCACGGCGTGGTCTGTCATCACAGCACTCTGACGTGAATGAAGGTGGAGAGGTAACGGAGTCGCTAGCGGAACCCCAGTATGTGGAGTAACAAAACACTCTGTCTCGACCGTTACTACTCATAGTTGAGGGGGCGCGGCATGACGGAGACGTTCTCCATGCACAAAAGCCAGTTCGACCAGCATCGGGAGGAGATTTACACCCGGTCGGGTCCGGCGAGCTACGTCGACAGCGGAGGCGTCGGCACACCCGCGCTGTTCCTGCACGGCGTCGGCACCAGCAGTTACCTGTGGCGGAACGTGTTCGCCGAGCTCGACGGCGACCGTCGGTGCATCGCGATCGACCTGCCGCTGCACGGGCGGACACCCGCCGAGGACAACCAGGACTTCTCGCTGCCGGCGCTCGCCGAGTTCGTCGCGGACTGCTGCGACGCGCTGCGCCTGAAGCGTGTGGACCTGGTCGCGAACGACACCGGTGGCGCGGTGGCCCAGATCTTCGCGGTGCGCCATCCCGAGCGGTTGAACTCGCTCACGTTGACGAACTGCGAAGCGCACGACAACGTCCCACCGACGGCGTTCCTGCCGACGGTGCTGCTGGCCCGGGCCGGAATGCTCGCCCGTACCGGGCCGCGGCTGCTGCGCGACGTGCCACGCGCCCGGTCGATGGTCTACGGCGTGGGCTACCAGGATGTGGAGGTGTTACCGGAGGAGATCGTGCACGCCAACCTGGCGCCGCTGATCGGCACGCTCGACGCCGCGCGCCAGTTCCAGCGGTTCCTCACGTCCCTGCGGGCCCGCGACCTGCTCGCGGTCGAGTCCGACCTCGCCAGGCTGTACGTGCCCACCCAGATCGTCTGGGGCACCGGTGACATCTTCTTCCGGCGCAAGTGGGCCTACTGGCTGCGGGACACGATTGCGGGGGCCTCCCGGGTCGTCGAGATCCCGGGAGGCAAGCTGTTCTTCCCCGATGAGCGCGCCCGCGAGCTCGCCGCGGCGTTACGGCGGCACTGGGCGCGGCCCTAGTTCCGTCGAAGAACGAAAAACAGAACAATTGCGGTGACGACGAGCAGCGCGGCGATGACGGCGAGGGCGATCTTCAGCTTGCTGTACGGGCGCTGACCGGCGACCTCGGCGGTACGGCCGTTGATCAGCACCTGGTACGACTTCCCGGCGTACAGGTACATGCACACCCACACCGGCAGCAGCATCAGCTTGAACATCACGCGTGAATAGCTGGTGTTCACCGAGTGCACGCGCTGCTCGTCGCCGCCGATGTCCCGGCGGCAGTCCTGCTCGATCACCGACGCCATCCGGTTCTGAGCGACGCCCATGCCCTCCTCGGGCTCGACGTCGTAGCGCAGCGTCTGGTGTCCGGCCAAATAGTCGGGCTCGTACGGCTTGGCCTCCGGCAACGGCCACGGCTCCAGCGAATCGAGGTGATCCGGCGGAACCTTCGAGGTGCCGCGCACCAGGACGTCGTCGAAATCGCGGGAGACGTGACCGCTCGCGGGCCACCAGGCGGTCTTGCGGACCTGGCGGGTCTCGGTGCGCTCCCGGCCTTCGCTGTCGGTGACCGTGTAGGTCTCGGTCTCGTAGTAGTACTCGCCGCGCTCACCGGTGTAGTGCGACGACGTGCTGGCGTCGTACGTCCAGTGCGGCAGGTAGGTGCTGCGCACCGTTTCGGCGGTGGTGACCTTCTTCAGCGCGTTGGGCGCGAACCAGCGGCTCGTGACCCAGGCCTGCAGTGCCTCGCGCACGCCGGGCCGGTCGACGGTGAACGGCAGCACCGCCTCCGGCACGACCATGTCGCCGCCGTCCACGGTGGCCACCACTGGCGCACCGCAGAACTGGCACCGGTCGGAGATCGCGTCGGACTCGGTGATCGCCCCGCACCCCGGGCACGTGAATACGTGAGCGGCCAGCGTCGCGATCGGCTTGCGCGGGAGCCGTACGAACTCGTCCCAGGAGTGCTCCTGGACGGCACGGTCCGCAGCGATCTGGATGTGCTGCTCGGCGCCGCAGTACGGGCAGCGCAGCGAGTCGCGACCCGGCGCGAACTCCAACGTCGCCCCGCACGACGTGCAGGGGAACACCCGCTGCGTCGACACGCGCGGGCTGCCCCCGGCCGCGGGCGCCCCGCCCGCGGGCGCGCCGGAGTCGGGCACGCCGGAGTGCGGCGCGCCATCGTTCGGGACGCTCATTGCGGCGGGAGCGGCGGCGGAACGGAGCCCAGCACGGCGGCCAGCTCGGGCACCTGCTCGGCCGGCACCCACTGCGCCATGCCGGTCTTCCACACCAGCGTGCTGCGGGTGAGCGAACCGGACCGCACCTGGGCCGCGAGCGCCGCCTCGTCGTACGGACCGGCCTGCTGGCCGCCGACGCCGAGGTACCACTGTGCCTGGGCAGGAAGGGGAGGAGGGCCGGCGGCCGGGGCCTGTGCGGGCGGGTTCAGTGACTGCGCCATCCGCTGCCCGGCGGCCATTCCGAGGCCGAGACCGAAGCCCTCACCCGCGCCGCCGCCCGGGTTGTTCGCGGCGTCCTCGATCGCGTTCGCGGTCTGGAACTTCGTGTACTGGTCGAGGTCGCCGAGCACGCCCATCTGGGTGCGCTTGTCGAGCGCCTGCTCGACCTCCGGCGGCACCGAGATGTTCTCGATGATGAACTTCGGGATCGTGATGCCGATGCCGGCGAGCTCTTCGCTCAGCACCCCGGCGAGCTTCTGGCCGATCTGCTGCTGGTGCGCGGCCAGGTCGATCATCGGCACCTGGGCGGTCGCGAGCGCGCTGCCCAGGTGGCTGACCGTCAGCTGACGCAGGTACTCGGCCACCTCTTCGGTGCGGAACTGCGGGTCGGTGCCGACCAGTTCGGTGAGCAGCTTCTTCGGGTCGGAGACCCGGACCGCGTACGAGCCGAACGCACGCAGGCGCACGACGCCGAACTCCGGGTCGCGAACCGTGACCGGGTTCTGGGTGCCCCACTTCATGTCCGTGAAGACGCGGGTGTTGACGAAGTACACCTCAGCCTTCCACGGCGAGTTGAACCCGTACTTCCACCCCTTGATCGTGGACAGGATCGGCAGGTTCTGGGTCTCGAGCGTGTACGTGCCCGGGCCGAACGCGTCCGCGATCTGGCCCTCGTTGACGAACACCGCGACCTGCGATTCGCGGACGATGAGCTTCGCGCCCATCTTGATCTCGTTCTGGTACCTCGGGAACCGCCAGACGATCGTGTCGCGGCTGTCGTCCAGCCACTCGATGATGTCGATGAACTCGCCACGGATCTTGTCCATCAGGCCCATCGGAATTCTCCCCACCTTCGGCTTCGCAAGCCCTGTGTAGCAGGCGGGGCCGACAGACCGATAAGCGCTGGGGCCGAAAAGCCCGATTTGGGAGCCGCGAGAGTCAACTATCCATCAGCTCGGCATCGGCGCCTTCGCGAGCCAGCTTCAGCGCGCGGCGCGCAACGAACACGGCGCCTGGTGTTCTGCTTGGCAACTCTTCTGTGTGGCAGAATAGTTCCATGACTGACTACGGGCACGAGTTGGTGTTCGGCACGTTCCTCACGCCGAGCGCGGAGGACCCCGAGCGCGTCGTCGCGCTGGCTCAACTGACCGAGCAGGTCGGGTTCGACTTCGCCACCGTGCAAGACCACCCCTACCAGGCCCGGTTCCTCGACACGTGGACGCTGCTGTCGGTGATCGCCGCGCGCACGACGACGCTGCGGGTCACCGCGAACGTCCTCAACCTGCCGCTGCGGCCGCCGGCGGTCCTGGCCAAGAGTGTCGCGTCGCTCGACCTGCTCACCGGCGGCCGGGTGGAACTGGGGCTCGGCGCGGGTGGGTTCGCCGACGCGATCGCCGCGTACGGCGGCCGCCGGCTCACCCCGGCGCAGAGCGTCGATGCGCTCGAGGAGGCGATCCGGGTGATCCGCGCGGTCTGGGCGCCCAGCGGGTCGATCAAGCTCGACGGCGAGTACTACCCGATCCGCGGTGCGCACGCGGGGCCGGCGCCGGCCCACGACGTCGGGATCTGGCTCGGCGCGTACAAGAAGCGGATGCTGGCGCTGACCGGCCGGGCCGCGGACGGGTGGCTCCCCAGCAGCCCGTACGCCGGGCCGGAGAAGCTGCCGGAGATGAACGCGGTGATCGACGCGGCGGCCGAGGAAGCGGGGCGCGATCCGCGGGCGGTCCGGCGCCTCTACAACATCACGCCGGACTTCACCGCCGACCAGCTGGTCGAGCTCACGCTCGAACACGGCATGAGCGGGTACGTCGTGATGGGCGACGACCCCGAGGTGGTGCGTCGGTTCGCCGCCGAGGTGCTTCCCGCCGTCACAGCGTCAGTCGACGCCGAACGCGCGCGCCGAGCGGCCGGGTCGCCGCCCCCCGATCGCACCACCGCCCGGGGCGCCACGACCGCCCCCGCCGCGGGCAACCCCGCCCACCGCGTGGCCCCCACCGGTCTGGGGATCACGCCCACCCGCGACGACGGCGTGCGCTTGTCCGACGTCCAGATGTGGAACGAAGCGGATCGCCCCACCGGGCCGGCACCCGACCCGGACCGCACCTACACGGCGGCGGAGCGCGCCTCCGGCCAGCACCTGATCGACGTGCACGACCACCTGCGCTCGGAACTGGCGACGGTCCGCGACCTGATCGAACAGGTCGCCGAAGGCCTCACCGCCCCGGGTGCGGCGCGCTCGGCGATCAACGCGATGACGATGCGCCAGAACAACTGGACGCTCGGCACGTACTGCGAGTCCTACTGCCGGGTGGTCACCACGCACCACACGCTCGAGGACACCGCGCTGTTCCCGCGGCTGCGCCGGGCGGACGCCGGGCTCGTGCCGGTCGTCGACCGGCTGGCCGAGGAGCACCTGGTGATCCACGAGGTGCTCGAGCGGGTCGACCGGGCGCTGGTGGGCCTGGTCACCGACGAGAAGGACATCGACCAGGTACGGGCCGAGGTCGACCTGCTCTCGGACACGCTGCTCTCGCACCTGGCGTACGAGGAGCGCGAACTGGTCGAACCGCTCTCGCGACTAAAGATTCTCTGACCACTGCTCGTCGGTGAGCAGGTCCGCCATCCCGGTCGCCTCGAGGACGCGCCGGACGAACTGGTTCGGGCGGCAGAGCACCAGCTGCGCGCCGGAACGCCCGGCCGCCCGCGACGCCGCCTCGAAACACCGCGCGCCGGGTCCACCGATCCAGGACACCTGCAACAGGTCGACGATTACCAGGTCGACGGCGTCGATCCGGGCGGCCGCGACGAGGTGCTCCAGCAGCGGGGGTGCGGTGCCCTCATCGATCGTGCCGGCGAGGTGGAAGAGGCCCCACCGCTTGTCCTCGTCCACCACGCGGGTGACCTCGAGGATGCCGTCCGCCGAGGCCAGCGGCACGAGGACGTCAGTTGAGGGCGGGGCGGGCAGGAGGATGCACTGTTGGTGCTCGACCACTACGTCTCCCTGAGATCGGACACGCGCGTAGAGGGCACTACCAGGACGTCACTATGCGGCGTCTTTAACCCTTTCGCGATCCGCTAGGGACGTAACCACCCAAATCATATCCTCTTGACCCAAGGCCTTGCTGCCCGTGGGTCATCGCGCCAGCTGGTCGACGAGCGCTCCGAACGCGCGCGGCAGGCGGGTCGCGGTAGGGACGATCGCGCGGGAGAGCGCGGGGCGGTTGCGGGCCCAGAGCAGGCCGCCGGTGAGCACGCGGTAACGCCGGGACGCCCGGCGCCAGCGTCGTTCGTAGGCCGCGGGCCGGTCGGCGGTGACGCAGGTGACGAGCTCGGCGGCGCCGGCCCAGGCCACCGCGAGGCCCTCGCCGGTGAGCGCATCGACGTACCCGGCTGCGTCGCCGACCAGCAGGACGCGGCCGTGGACACGGGCGGAGACCCGCTGGCGGAGGGGGCCGGCGCCGCGGACGGAGCCGGCGGGGGTGTGCAGCTTGGCCGCGAGGGCGGGGAAGCGGGCGAGCTGGTCGGCGTACGGACCCCGTGCGGTGGTCAGGACGGCTACGCCCACCAGCCCCGGCGCCACCGGGGTCACGTAAGCCTCGGCACCGGGCGTCCAGTGCACCTCGACGAGGTCCGTCCACGGGGCGATCGCATAGTGCTGCCGGAGTCCGTGCCGGGCCGGTCCGCGTGCCTCGCGCTGGAGGCCGAGCGCGCGCCGGATCGGGGAGTGCAGGCCGTCGGCCGCGGCGAGGTACCGCGCCCGGAACCCCGCGGTGGCCACGCCGTGGGCGTCCTGGGTGACGTCGGCGGCGGCGCGGGGCACGACCTCGATATCCGCTTTCGCCACCGCGTCGGTCAGGCTCTCGTGCAGCGCGGTCCGGCGCACGCCGCGGCCTGCGCCGGTGCGGAAGAGCGCGTCGACGCCGCGGGTGGCGTCGGCATAGTGGATGCCGCGGAAGGGCAGGCCGGGAACCTCGACACCGAGCTCCGACAGGAGCGCGACGGCGCTCGGCATGAGGCCCTCGCCGCACGCCTTGTCGATCGGGAACGCCCGCGGCTCCAGCACGGTGACGCTCAGCCCGCGCCGCGCGGCCAGCAAAGCGGTGACGAGCCCTGCTGGCCCACCCCCCGCGACCAGCAGATCGATCACACCGAGGCCAGGGCTCTGTTCTCGGCGCGGATTCGCACGGTGAGCAGACCCGCGTTGAGCACGGTGAAGATCAGAGCGGTGAGCCACGCCGTGTGCACGAGCGGCAGCGCGAACCCCTCCACCACCACCGCGACGTAGTTCGGGTGCGAGAAGTACCGGTACGGACCACCGGTGACCAGTGGCATCCCCGGCACCACGATGATCTTGGTGTTCCACTGGTGCCCGAGCGTGCGGATGCACCACCAGCGCAGCGCCTGCGCGGCCACCACGAGCACCAGCATCGGCCAGCCCAACCACGGCAGGAACGGCCGGTGGAACGCCTCGGCGAGGCAACCGGCCAGCAGCGCGGTGTGCAGCACCACCATGAACGGGTAGTGGCCCGCCCCGTACTCCTGCCCACCGCGCTCCAGTGCCCAGCGCTTGTTGCGCACGGCGACGACCAGCTCGGCGATGCGTTCGGCACCGACCAGCAGCACCACAATGACGTAAAAAGTCACCACCGCAGCAGCACCATTTCCGCGGAGAATCCCGGTCCCATCGCGATCAGCATGCCGGGTGTGCCGGGCTCCGGTGGGCGATCGACGAGAGTGTCCCGGAGGATGTGCAGCACCGACACCGACGACACGTTGCCGATCCGGCGGAGCGAGTTCCAGCTGGCGCCGAGCGCGCCCTCCGGAAGCTCCAATCCGGACTCGATCGCCTGGAGCACCTTCGGCCCGCCGGGGTGGCAGACCCACGTCGTGATGTCGCTCCGGGTCAGCTCGTGCTCGGCGAGGAACTCGTCCACGCCGAGCCGCAGGTGCTTCTCGGCGAGCGTCGGCACCTCGGTGCCGAGCACGACCTTCAGGCCGCTCGCGCCGATGTCGAAGCCCATCGTGCGCAACGTGTCGGGGTAGAGCGCGCTGCGGGTGGCGAGCACGGTGGGGCCGTTGGTCCGCCGGTTCTCGCCCACGGCGACCACCGCTGCGGCACCGTCGCCGAACAGACCGCTGGCGACGAGGTTGGTCGCTGACCGGTCGTCGTACTGCACGGTCAGCGAGCAGAGTTCGACGTTGACCAGCACGGCGACCTGGTCCGGCCAGGCGCGCACGTAGTCGTGCAGTCGGGAGATGCCGACCGCGCCGGCCGCACAGCCGAGCCCGACGATCGGCGTGCGCTTGACGTCGGGGCGCAGTCCGAGGCGCCCCACGAGGTGCGCGTCGAGCGACGGGATCGCGAGGCCGGTGGAGGTCACCGCGAGCAGCGCGTCGACGTCGTCCACTGTGAGCCCGGCGTCGTCGAGCGCGGCCAGGATCGCGCGTTCGCCGAGGTCGATCGCCCCGGCGAGGAACGCGTCGTTGGCGGCACCGAAGTCCGGTAACGGGTACTGGTCGAGGGGGAGGGCGAGGTGCCTGGTCGCGACGCCGGCGGACTGGTGGACACGCTCGAGGAACCGGCGTTGGTTGTCATCGAGCCCGCACGCCTTCGCGACCGCCTCGGTCAGCTCGGCTTGCGGATATCGGTAGTCGGGCAGGACGCCGTGGACCGCGGCGAGCTGTGTCATTACTCGACCGTAAGCGGTCGACGTCGATACCGCCCGTCAGCAAGGCCCACAGCGTCGACGCACTACTCGACGACGAGTTCCACGGGGATGTTGCCGCGGGTGGCGTTGGAGTAGGGGCACACCTGGTGAGCAGCCTCGACGAGCTCGTGACCGGCGTCGCCCTGCAGTGCCTCGGGCAGCTCCACCCGCAGCGTGACGGCCAGGCCGAAGCCACCGCCGTCGGTCGGGTTGAGGCTCACCTCGGCGGTGACGGCCGCGTCCTTGGCGTCGAGCTTGCGCTGCTGGGCGAGCATGCCGAGCGCGCTGGAGAAGCAGGCCGCGTAGCCGGCGGCGAAGAGCTGCTCCGGGTTGGTGCCGGCGCCGCTGCCGCCCATCTCCTTCGGGAACGCGAGCTGGACGTCGATCTGCCCGTCGTTCGTACGGGTGCGCCCGGCCCGGCCGTTGCCGTCAGCGGTGGCGATTGCGGTGTAGAGCGCTGACATGTCGTCGTCCCTTCGATTGGCTGACAGACAGACCTGTCTGTGCGATCTCTAGACTAGACAGATCTGTCTGGTAACTTCAAGGGGTGCCCTCGATCCCCCTCGAATTGCCCGGCGCGTTCGCGCCTGTTTCCGGCGGGCGCCCGCGTGACCGCATCCTGGCGACGGCGAGCGCGCTGTTCTACACGGTGGGCATCCGGGCGGTCGGCATCGACCGGATCATCGCCGAGGCGGGCGTCGCGAAGGCCACCTTCTACCACCATTTCCCCACCAAGGACGCGCTGGTCTGCGCCTACCTCACCGACCTGCACGACCTGCAGGCGGCGGCGTTCGCCACGCTGACGTCGTCGGTCGATCCGGTGGACACGGTGCTGGTGATGTTCGACGCGCTGGGTGAGTTCACCTGCGGTCCCGGCTTCCGGGGGTGCGCGTTCGTCAACGCCGCGGTGGAGTACCCGGACCCGGTCAGTCCGGTGCGCCAGGTCGTCGCCGAGCACCGCCGGTGGTACGCGGACGCGGTGCGGGACGTGCTGGTGGCGGCGGAGCATCCGACCCCGGACGAGACGGCACGGATGCTGGTGATGCTGCGGGACGGCGTGGTGATCAGTGGCCAGGTGGACGACCCGGCCGAGGTGAAGGCGACGCTGCGGGCGGCGGTCACCGCCCTGGTCTGAGGGTTGCACGGTCCGGGGGCGTATGGCCCTCCGAACCGTGCAACCCCGGGAACTAGCTGGCCGGGGTGGCCGGCTGGGGCGAGACCACCGACGGGTCGGTCGCGGTCTGCGTCGTCGTGGTGGTGGTCGTCGTGGTCGTGGTGGCCGGAGCGTCTGTGGCCGGTGCGTCTGTGGCCGGAGCCTCCGGGACCTCGGCGGTCGCGGCGTCGGTGTCCGGCACCTGCGCCGGGTCCGGGGCACCGGTGACCGTGGTGGCGGTGTCCACGGTGCCGTCCGCGTCGGTGTCGGAGTAGACCGTGTCGAACACACCGTCGTCGTTGGTGTCCACGACCACCGCGTCGACGTCGCCGTCGTAGTCGCTGTCGACCTCGACCGCGTCGAAGTCACCGTCGTCGTCGGTGTCCGCGGCCGTCGCGTCGATCACGCCGTCGCCGTTCTGGTCGACGACCGCGTAGTCGAAGTCGCCGTCGCCGTCACGGTCGTAGAGCGCGGTGTCCGCGACGTGGTCGCCGTCGGTGTCGACGATCGCGTAGTCCACGTTGCCGTCGCCGTTGGTGTCGCTCACGACGACGTCGACGTACCCGTCACCGTCCGTGTCGGCCGCGATCGTCTCGGACGTGCCGTCGTGGTCGAGGTCGAGCACCGCGTAGGCCGTGCCGTCCTCGTTCTGGTGCAGGTAGCCGTCGACCGTTCCGTCGCCGTCGTAGTCCAGCGGCACGTCGTTGTCGGCGATCGTGCTGGTGGGGGCGTCTGCGCCGCTGTCGATCGTGTCGCCGCTGTCGCTCATTGTGCTTCCTGTTCTTGACGAGGGGTGTGAGGCGTTCACTTGCTTGTCGACGACACTAGGGGCGCCACCGGGCGTGGGGATCCCTAGTTCGTGCCAGTGACCGGCACCCGACAGTGCACGGGAAACCGGTGCGGGGCCCACGTGGCGATCGGACTAGCATCGATGCCGACATCCGCACGAACTCGAGGAGTTACCAGTGTCCGCAGCACAAGCCGTCCACGCGCCCGCCCCCGTCGTGGTGCCGGCCGGGACGACGGCCGCGGACGCGCTGGTAGCGGCCGGGATACCGGTGGAGGGCGGGGCGGCCGCCGTCGTCGTCCGCGACGCCGAGGGTCAGCTGCGTGACCTCGAGTGGACCCCCGACGCCGAGGCATCGGTCGAGCCGGTGTTCATGGATTCACCGGACGGCTTGAACGTGCTGCGCCACTCCACCGCGCACGTGCTCGCCCAGGCCGTGCAGGACGTCTTCCCCGGCACCCTGCTGGGCATCGGTCCGCCGATCGAGAACGGCTTCTACTACGACTTCCTGCCGGAGAAGCCGTTCACCCCCGACGACCTGAAGCGCCTCGAAAAGCGCATGCAGGAGATCATCAAGGCGAACCAGCGCTTCCACCGCCGTGCCATCACCGACGACGAGGCGCGCAAGGAGCTCTCGCACGAGCGCTTCAAGCTCGAGCTCATCTCGCTGAAGGGAAACGCCGACGCTGAGGGCGCCGACGTCGAGGTGGGCGCCGGCGCTCTGACCATGTACGACAACCTCGACCGCAAGACCGGTGACCGGGTCTGGACGGACCTGTGCCGCGGCCCGCACCTGCCCACCACCCGCAACATCCCGGCGTTCAGCCTGATGCGCTCGGCGGCGGCCTACTGGCGCGGCAGCGAGAAGAACCCCCAGCTGCAGCGCATCTACGGCACCGCGTGGCCCAGCCGCGACGCGCTCAAGGACTACCTGAACCTGCTCGCCGAGGCCGCCAAGCGCGATCACCGCAAGCTCGGCACCGAGCTGGACCTGTTCAGCTTCCCCGACGAGCTGGGCTCGGGCCTGCCGGTGTTCCACCCCAAGGGTGGCGTCATCCGGCGGGAGATGGAGAACTACTCGCGGCAGCGGCACGAGGAGGCGGGGTACGCGTTCGTCAACACCCCGCACATCACCAAGGGTCACCTGTACGAGATCTCCGGCCACCTCGACTGGTACGCCGACGGCATGTTCCCGCCCATGGAGGTCGAGGGCGCGAACTACTACCTCAAGCCGATGAACTGCCCGATGCACGACCTGATCTTCGCCTCGCGCGGGCGGTCGTACCGCGAGCTGCCGCTGCGCATGTTCGAGTTCGGCACCGTGTACCGGTACGAGAAGTCCGGCGTCATTCACGGCCTCACCCGCGTGCGGGGCATGACCCAGGACGACGCGCACATCTTCTGCACCGAGGAGCAGATCGAGGAGGAGCTGACCTCGCTGCTCCAGTTCGTCCTCGACCTGCTGAAGGACTACGGGCTCGACGACTTCTACCTGGAGCTCTCGACCAAGAACCCGGAGAAGTACATCGGGGCCGACGACGTCTGGGAGCGGGCCACCGAGACCCTGCGCCGGGTCGCGACCGACTCCGGGCTCGAGCTGGTGCCCGACCCGGGTGGTGCGGCGTTCTACGGGCCGAAGATCTCCGTGCAGGCGCGGGACGCAATCGGCCGCACCTGGCAGATGTCGACGATCCAGCTCGACTTCATGCTGCCGGAGAAGTTCGAACTCGAGTACCAGGCCGCGGACGGCACCCGGCAGCGGCCGGTCATGATCCACCGAGCGCTGTTCGGGTCGATCGAGCGGTTCTTCGGTGTGCTGACCGAGCACTACGCCGGGGCGTTCCCCGCATGGCTCGCGCCGGTGCAGGTCGTGGGCATTCCGATCGGTGACAACCACGTGGAGTACCTGGAGCAGTTCACCGCCGGGCTCCGCACGAGCGGCGTCCGGGTCGAGGTCGACTCCTCGTCCGACCGGATGCAGAAGAAGATCCGGAACGCGCAGAAGCAGAAGATTCCGTTCATGGTGATCGCCGGTGACGACGACGTGGCCGCCGGCACCGTCTCGTTCCGCTACCGCGACGGTTCGCAGCGCAACGGCGTCCCGCTCGACGCGGCCGCCGAGCACGTCCTCGACGTCGTGCGCTCCCGCACGAACATCGGCCCGTCGGCGCCCGCCGAGACCGCGATCGCCGAAGGCGTCATCGCGGAGGCCTAGGGCCAGGCGTCGGCTAGTAGGGCGCGGGTCTCCCCGAGGAGTTCGGGGAGCACCTTCGTCTGGCCGACGACCGGCATGAAGTTGGTATCGCCGCCCCACCGGGGCACCACGTGCTGGTGCAGGTGGTCGGCGATGCCGGCGCCCGCCACGGAGCCCTGGTTCATGCCGATGTTGAACCCGTGCGCACCGGACACCTTGCGCACCGCGCGCATGGCGTCCTGGGTGAACGATCCGAGTTCGGCCACCTCGGCCTCGGAGAGGTCGGTGTAGTCCGGCACGTGCCGGTACGGCACGACCATCAGGTGACCGGAGTTGTACGGGTACAGGTTCAACAGGGCGTAAACCGTCGTCCCCCGGACGATGATCAGCCCGTCTTCGTCGGTCAGCGTCGGCATCACGCAGAACGGGCACCCGTCGTCCGGCTGAGTGTCGTTCTTGATGTACGCCATCCGGTGCGGCGTCCACAGCCGCTGGAAGTGATCGGGGTCGCCGGCCCCCTGCTGGTGTTCGATCTGGGGCCCCGTCATACCGTCAGATCCTAAGGCTGCTCGGAGAGCGCCTTCGTGACCAGGTTCGGCGGCATCGGCTCGTACCGGGCGAACGTGCGGGTGAACGTCGCCGTGCCGGACGTCAGCGAACGCAGCTCGGGGGAGTAGCGGGTGAGCTCCGCCGCGGGCACTTCTGCGCGCACGACGGTCCGCTCGTGTTCGTCGGGCTCGGTGCCCAGCACCCGCCCGCGCCGCCCGGACAGATCGCTCATCACCGGCCCGACGTAGGAGTCCGGCACCGTGATGTCGACCTCGTCCACCGGTTCGAGCAGGCTGATCGACCCGGCCGACGCCGCTTCCCGCAGCGCGATCGACCCGGCCATCTGGAACGCCGCGTCCGAGGAGTCGACGCTGTGCGCCTTGCCGTCGACGAGCGTCACCCGGATGTCGACGACGGGGAACCCGGCGACCAGGCCGCGCTCCATCTGCTGGCGGACGCCCTTCTGCACCGACGGGATGTACTGGTGCGGCACCGCACCGCCGACCACCCGGTCGACGAACTCGAACCCGCCGCCGGTGGGCAGCGGCTCGATCTCGATGTCGCAGATCGCGTACTGGCCGTGGCCGCCGGATTGTTTGACGTGCCGTCCGTGGCCCTTCGCCGGTCCGCCGAACGTCTCGCGGAGCGGCACCCGCACCGGTTCGGTGTCCAGTTCGACGCCCCCGGCACGCAGCCGGTCGAGGACGACGTCGGCGTGGGCCTCGCCCATCGTCCAGAGCACGAGCTGACCGGTCTCGGGGTTGCGCTCCATGCGCAGGGTGGCGTCGCCGGCGACGAGCCGGGACAGGTTCTTGGCCAGGGCGTCCTCGTCGCTGCGGGTCTTCGCCACGACGGCGACCGGCAGCAGCGGTTCCGGCAGCTCCCAGGGGGCGACGAGCAGCGGCTGCTCCTTCGCCGAGATCGTGTCACCGGTCTCCGCGCTGCCGACCTTGGTCAGCGCGCACAGGTCGCCGGCTACCGCGTACGGGACCTCGCGGAGGCTCGTGCCGAGGGGGGAGTAGAGATGGGCGGCCCGCTCGTCGGCGTCGTGGTCGGCCCACGCCTCGTCGGCCGCGTGGGCGTCGTCGTGAGCGCGGACGCCGTGGCCGGAGACGTGCACCGTGTCCTCGGCGCGCAGCGTCCCGGAGAAGACGCGGACCAGCGAGACACGTCCGACGTACGGGTCGACGGTCGTCTTCACGACCTCGGCGACCAGCGGCCCCGCCGGGTCGGCGGTGATCATCTCGTACGGCTCGCCGTCGACGGTGGTGACGACCGGCGCGGGCCGCTCGTCCGGCGGCGGGCACGCGCGGACGATGCCGTCGAGCAGTTCCACAAGACCGACGCCGGTGCTCGGGTCGGCGGGCAGCACCGGGTAGAACGAACCCCGGGACACCGCGGTCTCCAGGTCGGCGATCAGGACGTCGGGGTCGATCTCCTCGCCGGCGAGGTAGCGGTCCATGAGGGTCTCGTCCTCGCTCTCGGCGATGATCCCCTCGATGAGGTTGTTGCGGGACTCCTCGATCAGCTCGAGGTGCTCGGGGTCGGCGGGCCGGATCACCGGCTCCGGAGAATCGCCGCTGTAGTCGTAGATCTGCTGCGTGATGAGGCCGAAGAGCCCGGCGGTGCGGGTCTGCTCGGTGGCGCCGTCGATGCCGCCGAGGAAGTCCGCCAGCGACTGCTTGCCCGAGGTGGGCGGGGCACCCTCGACGGCCTCGTGGACCGGCACGTACAGCGGCAGCACGCCGTCACCGAAGACGCGCTGGCAGATCGCGACCGACTCGTCGAAGTCCGCGCGGGGGTGGTCGAGCCGGGTGACGACGACCGCGCGGGGCATCCCCACCCGGGCGCACTCCTCCCAGAGCGCGATCGTGCTGGCGTCGATGCCGTCGACGGCCGAGATGACGAACAGCGCGGCGTCGGCCGCACGCAGCCCCGCGCGCAGTTCACCGACGAAGTCGGCGTAACCGGGGGTGTCCAGGAGGTTGATCTTGACGCCCCGGTGGATCACCGGCGCGAGGTTCAGCGTCACCGACCGCTGCTGGCGCACCGCGGCGGGATCGCAGTCGCAGACCGTGGTGCCGTCGACCACCGACCCGGCCCGGCTGATCGTTCCGGTCGCCACCAGCAACGCCTCGACCAGCGTGGTCTTTCCGGCTCCGGAATGACCGACCAGGACGACGTTGCGCAGCGACCGTGGATCGTCGACGACCGGGCCGCTGGTACTAGCGCGGTCGGGACTGCCCGCCACCTTCTGTGCCATCGGAGCCTCCTCGCGGTCCGGCAGGTCCGTGTGACCGATCCCACACCGGTGCCCCGGTGCGGGGCAAGACCTGTGCGGTCCCGGCAATTCTTCCGGGCGCCACAGCCGCCCCACGAGTAAGGCAGGCCTCACTTCGTGTCGTCCCGGTGGCGGGACGGTGTTGGCCATGGCGCTCCCGGGTCGGCCAGGGGGGTCCCGGCGCCGCGGAGAGGGCGAGGCTGGTCGCGGGCTATCGTGGGCTGGCCCCCGCTGACCCCCACAGCCTTCGAGAACGGATCCGCATGCTCAGTTCGGCGCGTGACCGGATTCAACGTGTCACCGGCCCGATCGGGTCCGCGCTGGTGCGTACCGGCCTGACCCCGGACGCCATGACGCTGATCGGCACGACCGGTGTCGTGCTGTCGTCGATCTTCCTGGTCGTTCCCGGGCACGTGCTCGCCGGTGGGATCGCGATCACGTTCTTCGCGCTCACCGACATGCTCGACGGGGCGATGGCCAGAGCCCGCGGCTGGTCGAGCCGCTGGGGTGCGTTCCTCGACTCGACGTGCGACCGGCTCGCCGACGCGTCGATCTTCGCGGCGGCCGCGTACTGGCTGTTCCGCTCCGACCGCGACTCGGCCGGGATCGCGGCGTTGCTCTGCCTGATCACCGGCGTGCTCGTCTCGTACGCGAAGGCGCGTGCCGAGGGGTTGGGGCTCACCGCGAACGTCGGGATCGCCGAGCGCACCGAACGGCTGGTGCTGGTCGGCGTCGGCGGCGTCGTCGAGGTGCTCGGGGTGCCCGGCGGCATCGAGTGGATCCTGTGGCTGCTCGTCGCGCTCGCCTCGTTCACTGTCGGGCAGCGGGTGAAGGTGGTCTGGGACCAGACCAAGGACGACCGGGTCAGCCCGGACCGCCGCCTCGACACCGGCCCCGTCCCACCCCCGGCCGGCTATCCCGAGCCGGCTCCGGAAGGGCCCGCGGCTGAGCCCGGCGCGGCCACGCCGCCCGCCGGACCGACGGCCGAGGCGGGACGGGAGAAGGCGTGAACACGCGGGTCACGGTGGCGGCGTACGCCGCCGGGTGGAAGTTGGTCCGGGTACTCCCGGAGCGCCCGGTGAAGGCGCTGTTCGAATTCGGCGCCGCCCGGTTCGCCCGGCGCGGTGGCCCGGCCCCGACGCGCCTGGCCGCGAACCTGCGCCGGGTCGTGGGGCCGGATGCCGACCTCGACGCGCTGACCGAGCAGGGCCTCCGGTCCTACGCGCGCTACTGGCACGAGGCGTTCCGGCTGCCGGACTGGTCCGAGGAGGAGATCAACCGGCGGTTCGTACTGGAGAACGTCGAGGTGCTCGACAAGGCGGTCGCCGCGGGCAACGGCGCGATCGTCGCGTTGCCGCACGCTGCGAACTGGGACCTCGCCGGTGCGTGGGCGACGCTGCACGGGATCCCGGTCACCACGGTCGCCGAGCGGCTCAAGCCCGAGGACCTGTACCAGCGCTTCCTCGACTTCCGTCGCCGGCTCGGGATGGAGATCCTGCCGCTCACCGGCGGCACGCGTCACCCCCTGGACGTGCTGACCGAGCGCGCCCGCGAGGGCCGCGTCGTCGTGCTGCTCGCCGACCGGGACCTGTCCTCGCGCGGCATCGAGGTCGAGTTCTTCGGCGAGACGACGAAGATGCCCGCCGGACCGGCGATCCTGGCGCTGCGCACCGGCGCACCACTGTTCGGGCTCAAAGCCTGGAACGACGGCCCGATGACGCGCGCCAGGGTGATCGGCCCGCTCGAGGTCCTCGACGACCCCGACGCGGCGCGCGACCCCGTCCAGATCGCGGCCGTCACGCAGCGGATCGCGGACGCGCTCGCGGAAGGCATCGCCGAGCATCCCGTCGACTGGCACATGCTGCAGCCGCTCTGGCTGGCCGACCTGCCGGCGCGCAAGAAGCGCACGAGCTGACCGATGCGCGTCGGAATCGTCTGCCCCTACTCGTTCGACGTGCCCGGCGGTGTCCAGGCGCACGTCCGTGACCTGGCCGAGGCCCTGATCGGCCTCGGCCACGAGGTGTCGGTGCTGGCGCCCGCGGAGGAGCCTGCCGACGGCGGGCAGGAGCTCCCGCCGTACGTGCACCCGGCCGGACGCGCGGTGCCGGTGCCCTACAACGGGTCGGTGGCCCGGCTGGCGTTCGGGCCGCTGTCGCTGGCCCGCGTGCGGCGCTGGCTGCGCGACGGCCGGTTCGACGTGCTGCACGTCCACGAACCGATCGCGCCGTCGCTGTCGCTGCTGGCCTGCGTCGCGGCGACCGGCCCCATCGTGGCGACGTTCCACACCGCGACGCAGCGCTCCCGGACGCTGGCCGCGGTGCACAGCGCCCTGCAGCCGGTGCTGGAGAAGATCACCGCCCGGATCGCGGTATCGGCGCTGGCCCGGCGCGTGCAGGTCGAGCACCTCGACGGCGGCGCGGTGGAGATCCCGAACGGCGTGGCGGTCGGGAAGTTCGCGGACGCCACACCGCTGCCGGGGTGGCCCGGTGAAGGCGGTGCGCTGGGGTTCCTGGGCCGGTTCGGCGAACCCCGCAAGGGCTTTCCGATCCTGGCGGACGCGTTCACCCGACTAGCGCCGGAACGGCCGGGCTTGAGGCTGCTGGTCGCGGGCCCCGGTGACGCCGACGACGCGCTCGACGCGTTCCCTCGCGCGCTGCGGTCCCGCGTCACCCTGCTCGGCATGGTCTCGGAGACCGACAAAGCCCGGATGCTGAGCAGCGTCGACGTCTACGTGGCACCGAACACCGGCGGGGAGTCGTTCGGGATCATCCTCACCGAGGCGATGGCCGCCGGCGCGACGATCGCGGCCAGCGACCTCGACGCGTTCCGCCGGGTGCTCGACGACGGGCGCGCGGGCGCGCTGTTCCCGAACGGGCAGCCGGCCGCGCTCGCCGCGTGCCTGGGTGCGCTGCTCGACAACCCGGCGCGGCGTCGCTCGCTGGCGGCGGTGGGACAAGCCACGGTGGCCGCGTTCGACTGGCCGGTCGTGGCCGCGCGCGTGGTCGACGTCTACCAGAGCGCGATCGCCGCCTATCCGAGCGAACCGACAGTCACCGACGCAGACGAAAGTTCCACCCTTCGTTTGCCTTCTTATCTTCGCGAACGGCTGCGGTAACACTCCGGATTTACCGAGGCGATACAGTCGCTTCGTGGACTGGCCGGTCGTCGTCGTAGTGACGCTCGTCCTCGTCCTGCTGTACGTCTGGTGGCTCTCCCGCCGCATCGTCCGGCTCACCGCCCGCACGGCCGCCGCCCTCGATGCGCTCGAGGAACAGCTCAGCCGCCGTGCGAAGGCCGCTGCCACGCTTCCGGGCGCGCACGACGTCGCCTCGGTGGCTTTGACCAGCGGTCCACCGGATGCGGACTCCCGCCAGGGAGCGGAGAACGACCTGGTCCGCGAGCTGCGGCACCTCGGAACCGCAGCGCTCGACGCCCCCGATCTGCTGGTCCAGAACCGGCGGCTGGTCGTCGCGCGGCAGGTCTACAACGACGCGGTTCGCGACACCCGTTCCCTGCGTACGGCCCGGATCCCGCGGATCTTCTGGCTTGCGCGCCGGCAACCGCTCCCGCAGTATTTCGACGTCGACGAGCTGGACCTGGACGCGTTGGAGCACGGCCGCCGCGAGCGCGAAGCCATCCGCCGGGCCGCCGCGGAGGATGTCGGCAGGGCCACAAGCGGCCAGTCGTAGCCAACTGGCTCGCAGAGCTAGCATGGATTGATTTCTCCGAACTCCCACGTAGTGAAAGGCCGGATAACCGTGTCCGCCCAGCCCCAGAACCCCGCAGGTACGACCGGTACCGCCCGAGTGAAGCGCGGCATGGCCGAGATGCTCAAGGGCGGCGTGATCATGGACGTCGTCACGCCGGACCAGGCGAAGATCGCCGAGGACGCCGGTGCGGTCGCGGTCATGGCGCTGGAGCGCGTGCCGGCCGACATCCGCGCCCAGGGCGGTCTGGCCCGGATGAGCGACCCGGACATGATCGAGGGCATCGTCTCCGCGGTGTCGATCCCGGTGATGGCCAAGGCGCGGATCGGGCACTTCGTCGAGGCGCAGGTGCTGCAGGCGCTGGGCGTCGACTACGTGGACGAGTCGGAGGTGCTCACGCCCGCCGACGAAGAGCACCACATCGACAAGTGGGCGTTCACGGTTCCGTTCGTGTGCGGTGCGACGAACCTGGGCGAGGCGCTGCGCCGCATCGCCGAGGGCGCGGCGATGATCCGCTCCAAGGGCGAGGCCGGTACCGGCAACGTCGTCGAGGCCACCCGGCACATGCGCTCGATCCGTACGGAGATCCGCCGCCTGACGACGCTCGACGAGACCGAGCTGTTCGTCGCGGCGAAGAACCTGCAGGCGCCGTACGAGTTGGTCAAGGAAGTCGCTTCGCTGGGCAAGCTGCCGGTCGTGCTGTTCACCGCCGGTGGCATCGCCACCCCGGCCGACGCCGCCATGATGATGCAGCTGGGTGCCGAGGGTGTGTTCGTCGGCTCGGGCATCTTCAAGTCCGGTGACCCGGCCAAGCGCGCCGAGGCCATCGTCAAGGCCACGACGTTCCACGACGACCCCGACGTCATCGCGAAGGTCTCGCGTGGCCTCGGCGAGGCGATGGTGGGCCTGAACGTCGACACGCTGCCGGTCGATCAGAAGTACGCGAACCGCGGCTGGTGATCGGGGTCTTCGCCCTTCAGGGCGACGTTCGTGAGCATGTGCACGCATTGACGGCGTCCGGCGCTTCCGCGATCGCGGTGCGCCGGCCGTCGGAACTGGCGCAGGTCGACGGCCTGGTGATCCCGGGCGGCGAGTCCACCGTGATGAGCCGGCTGTCGAAGGTGTTCGGGCTGCTCGAGCCGATCCGGGAACGGATCGCTTCCGGGATGCCGGTCTACGGGTCGTGCGCGGGAATGATCATGCTCGCCTCCACCGTGCTGGACGGCCGCGCCGACCAGGAGAGCTTCGGCGGCATCGACATGACCGTGCGCCGGAACGCGTTCGGTCGCCAGGTCGATTCGTTCGAGACCGACCTGGAGTTCTCCGGCGTCGAGGGCGACCCGGTGCACGCCGTTTTCATTCGTGCACCGTGGGTCGAAGGGGTCGCCCCGGACGTCGAAGTTCTCGCCCGGGTAAGCGGCGGTCCAGCGGACGGTAGGATCGTCGCGGTCCGGCAGGGGAACCTGCTGGCAACTTCCTTCCACCCGGAGTTGACGGGTGACCTCCGCGTGCACGATCTGTTCGTGCGGATGGTCCAGGAGGCGGACAACCAAGCGACCGAGGAGGCAGTACGGTGAGCGGCCACTCCAAATGGGCTACTACGAAGCACAAAAAGGCCGTCATCGACGCCAAGCGCGGCAAGATGTTCGCCAAGCTGATCAAGAACGTCGAGGTCGCGGCCCGCACGGGCGGCGGCGACCCGGCCGGTAACCCCACCCTCTACGACGCCATCCAGAAGGCGAAGAAGAGCTCGGTCCCGAACGACAACATCGACCGTGCGGTCAAGCGCGGATCCGGTGCCGAGGGCGGCGGAGCCGACTACCAGAACATCACGTACGAGGGGTACGGCCCGAACGGCGTCGCGGTGCTGATCGAGTGCCTCACCGACAACCGCAACCGGGCGGCGTCCGAGGTGCGCATCGCGATGACGCGCAACGGTGGCCAGATGGCCGACCCGGGGTCCGTCTCGTACCTGTTCCACCGCAAGGGCGTCATCATCGTCCCCAAGGGTGAGCTCTCGGAAGACGACGTGCTGCTGGCGGTGCTGGAGGCCGGCGCCGAGGAGGTCAACGACCTCGGCGAGGAGTTCGAGGTCGTCAGCGAGTCGACGGACCTGGTCGCCGTGCGTACCGCGCTGCAGGACGCCGGCATCGACTACGACTCGGCCGACTCGTCTTTCGTGCCGAGCATGCAGATCCCGCTCGACGTCGAGGGCGCGCGCAAGGTGTTCAAGCTGATCGACGCGCTCGAGGACAGCGACGACGTGCAGAACGTCTATGCGAACTTCGACGTCTCCGACGAGGTCATGGCCGAGGTCGACTAGCCGCTGTGGTTTGATCCACTACGTACCGAACAACTGTACGGAGGTGGACGGGCTTGCGTGTGCTCGGAGTCGATCCGGGGCTCACCCGCTGCGGGGTCGGTGTGGTGGATGGTGCGCCCGGCCGGCGGTGCGGTCTGGTCCACGTGGACGTGATCCGCACTCCGGCCGACGCCGAGCTGGGGTCGCGGCTGATGGCGATCGCGGATGCGCTGGCCGTCGCGGTCGAGCAGTTCCGTCCTGACTTCGTCGCGGTGGAGCGGGTGTTCGCGCAGCACAACGTGCGGACGGTGATGGGGACCGCGCAGGTGGCCGGGTTGGCGTTGGTGGCCGCTACGCGTGCCGGGGTTCCGGTGGCGATGCACACGCCGTCGGAGGTGAAGGCCGCGGTGACGGGTTCCGGCTCCGCCGACAAGGCCCAGGTCGGCACGATGGTCGCCCGAATCCTCGGCCTCGGCGCCGTCCCCAAACCCGCCGACGCCGCCGACGCCCTGGCCCTGGCCATCTGCCACGTGTGGCGGGCCCCCACTCAGGCGAGGCTGGCCGCTGCCCTCGACCGTGGCCGGGGTGGCGCCCCGCGAAGCGGTCCCGATCCGGCGTCCTCCAGCGCGCTCGACGGGGACCGCTTCCGGACGTCGGCCGCGGGTCGCGAGGCGCTTCCTGCGGCCGCCGGAAGTGGTCCCGATGCGGCGGGTTCCGGCGCGCCGGAACGGGACCGCTCGAAGGCGGTGGGGGAGTGATCGCCTCGGTGCGGGGGGAAGTGGCGGCCGTGGGGCCGGATGGGGCCGTGGTGGAGGTCGGGGGTGTCGGGATGGCGGTGCACTGCACGCCGGCGACGCTCTCCGGCCTGCGGATCGGCTCGTCGACGCGGCTGGCGACGAGCCTCGTCGTGCGTGAGGACTCGCTCACGCTCTACGGGTTCGCCACCGACGACGAGCGCATGCTCTTCGAACTGCTCCAGACCGCGAGCGGCGTCGGGCCCCGCCTGGCCCTCGCGGTGCTCGCCGTCCACTCTCCCGACGCCGTCCGCGTGGCCATCGCGGGCGCGGACACCGCGGCACTGACGCGCGTTCCCGGCATCGGCAAGAAGGGCGCCGAACGCCTCGTGCTCGAACTGCGCGACCGCATCGGATCGGTCGACCCCGTAGCCGTGCCCGGCCTGGCCCCCGCCGGCGGCTGGCAGGTCGCGGTGCGTGAGGGCCTCACCGGGCTGGGCTGGTCGGCGAAGGAAGCCGAGGACGCGGTGGGCATCGTGGCCGCCGACTTCGAGGGCAAACCCGTCGAGGTCGCGACCGCGCTCCGCCGCGCCATCCAGGTGCTGGGCAAGAACCGATGACCGCGAACGGCTTCGGTCCGGGCCCGAGCGGATCACCGGACGACGTGGTGTCGGCCTACGCGGCGCCGGACGAGCGGGACGTCGAGACCAGTTTGCGGCCGCGGCAGCTGGACGAGTTCATCGGGCAGCATCGCGTCCGCGAACAGCTCGAGGTGCTGCTGCGCAGCGCGCAGCGACGGAACCGCCCCCCGGACCACATCCTGCTCTCCGGCCCCCCGGGTCTCGGCAAGACGAGCCTCGCGATGATCGTCGCGGCCGAACTCGGCAGCGCGATCCGCGTCACGAGCGGCCCGGCGATCGAACGCTCCGGCGACCTCGCCGCGGTCCTCACCACGCTCGCCCACGGCGACGTGCTGTTCATCGACGAGATCCACCGCATCGCCCGCCCGGCCGAGGAACTCCTGTACTCGGCCATGGAGGACTTCCGCGTCGACGTCGTCGTCGGCAAAGGACCGGGCGCGACCGCGATCCCCCTCGACGTGGAGCCGTTCACGCTGGTCGGCGCCACCACACGCTCGGGCCTGCTGACCGGCCCCCTGCGCGACCGGTTCGGCTTCGTCGCGCACCTCGACTTCTACGGTGCCGCCGACCTCGAACGCGTCCTCGACCGCTCGGCGAACATCCTCAGCGTCCGCATCGACACGGCCGGAAGAGCCGAGATCGCCAGCCGATCCCGGGGCACCCCCCGAATCGCGAACCGCCTGCTGCGACGGGTGCGCGACTACGCGGAGGTCCGCGCCGACGGCATCGTCACCGAGGACATCGCGCGCGCCGCCCTCGCGGTGTACGAGGTGGACCGCGTCGGACTCGACCGGCTCGACCGCGCCGTCCTGGACGCCCTGGTGTCGTCGTTCGGCGGCGGCCCGGTGGGGCTCTCGACGCTCGCCGTGGCGGTGGGGGAGGAGCCCGGCACCGTCGAGGAGGTCGCCGAACCGTTCCTCGTCCGGGCGGGCCTGCTCGCCCGCACCCCGCGCGGCCGGATCGCGACACCAGCCGCCTGGGCCCACCTCGGCAAGACACCACCCCCCGGCTCGCCCGCCGCGCTGGCCGCCGGAACCGCGCCGGCCGACCCGGACGATCTGTTCGGCGGCGGTTTCCGCGCCGCGCCCTGACGAACTCCCGGTGAAACGCGAGGAATCGGCGGTCGTGCGCCGTCTCGAGACTCGATTCGACGACAATTCGCGCGGGTCCGCGTTCAACCGGAACGATGGCTCGGAGCGGGGCGTTGACGATCAGTCGTCGAGGAAGCCGGCGACGCGATCGGTCGTGTCGGGTTACCGCGTGACGGCCGCCCGAGCGTCTGCTACTAGACTTCCGCAGTCGCACCCCCGCTAACGAATTTCCTGAGAGGGCCTTCCGTGCTAGAAGCCGCAGAACAGTCCCAGGGCGGTGGGAGCATTTTGCCGCTGCTGCTCCTGGTCGGTGTGTTCGCGCTGATGTACTTCCTGGTCATCCGACCGCAGTCGCAGCGCCGCAAGCAGATGACCCAGATGCAGAGCACGGTCGAAGAGGGCGCGCCGGTCATGACCCTCGGCGGTCTGTACGGCACGGTGGTGACCGCGGACAGCGAGTCGGTGGTCCTGGAGGTCTCGCCCGGCGTGACCAACCGGTACGCGCGCCAGGCGATCGCCAAGGTGCTGTCCGACGAGGAAGCCGTCAAGGCGGGCCTGGCGCCCAACGAAGACGCAATCGACGAGGACGACATCCCGGTCACCGACGCCGCGGTGGTCGACACCACGCCGGTCGTCGTCGAGCCGGTCGAGACCACGGCCACCGAGACCAAGGCGCCCGAGGCCCCGATCGCTCCGGCGGCTCCGGTCACCCCGGCGGCTCCGGTGGACCCCACCGCCGACCCGCGTCCGGCCTCCGAGGCCGACAGCAGCACCGACCGTCGTTGAGCACCGGCCGGTGGCGCGCACGGAGTAGCGTCGCGTCACCGGCCGCGCCCGGCAAGGGCCTGCACGTCGCGGGCCGACCGGATAGCGTCACCAATCGGACGTACCGCCGCTGCTCCCGAGCCGACCACGAGGCCGGGCCGGGCCACGCACTCGCGCGGCGGTAACGGAGAACTCACCCGGGGCAGCAAGCAATGCCGCCCGGAGCACTGAAGGAGACCTTTCAGCGTGGCACCACCTCGCGGACAGCTGCGTGCCGGGCGGTATCTCGCCGTCCTCGCGGTCATCGTGATCGCGCTCTACGCGCTCGTGTTCCTTCAGGGCAAGGGGTCGGTCACCGACAAGCTCACGCCCCGGCTCGGTCTCGACCTGCAGGGCGGCACCACGGTGACGCTCCGCGCGGCGCAGGAGAACGGCAAGGCGCCCGACGCCGAGCAGCTCGAACAGGCGCGGCAGATCATCGAGAACCGGGTCAACGGAACCGGTGTCGCCGAGGCCGAGGTCGTCACCGAGGGCGACAGCAACATCGTCATCAACGCCCCGGGCGAGAACAACGACGCGATCAAGCAGGTCGGCGAGCCGGCCCAGCTGCGGTTCCGCGCGGTTCTCGAGTCCGCCCAGGACATCGACGCGATCAAGGCGACCGCGTCGCTCGCGGCCACGCCGACCCCGTCGACGTCCGGCACGGCGAGCCCCAACCCGTCCGGCAGCGCGACCCCGTCCGGCAGCGCGTCGCCCAGCACGTCGACGTCCGCCCAGACCAACGCCAGCCCGTCCGCCTCGGGCAACGGCGGCGGCGGTAGCGACGCCGCCGGTGGCGGCGGGTCCGCCCCGCAGGCGGCGCCCGCGGCCGCTCCGGCCGCGTTCTCCGCCGCTGAGGACACGCCGACCCCGTCGGCGCCCGCGTCGCCGTCCGCTGCGGCGAGCCCGTCCGCGTCCGCCGGTGCCACCCCGTCGGGGAGCCCGAGTCCGACCCCGGCCGCGACACCGACGTCGGCGAGCCAGGCCGCGCTGCAGAAGTCCGCGCTGGCCAAGTTCCCGGCGGAAGCCGCGACCTACGTCCAGCAGGGCACCGCCGAGGACTTCGCCGGTGCGGCCACCAACCCGCAGCTCGCCGCGATCTTCGAGCCGGGCGCCAAGAAGCTGACCGAGGCCGAGGTCGCCGCGCTGCCGATCGACTGGCAGTTCAAGGTCCCGTGGATCACCTGCAAGATGCTCAACGAGCGTCCGGCCGGTTCGGTCGACCCGGTCAACCAGCAGGTCGTCGCCTGCCAGGACACCACGAAGTACAAGCTGGAGAAGGCCGGTGTCGTCGGCACCGACATCAACACCGCGAGCTTCACCTTCGACCAGCGGCAGGGTGGCTGGATCGTCAACCTGAAGTTCAACAGCAAGGGCCAGGACAAGTGGACCGACCTCACCAAGGCCACGCTGAACAAGCAGGTCGCGGTCGTCCTGGACAACGACGTGGTCTCGGCGCCCACCACCAACCAGGTGATCACCGGTGACACCCAGATCAGCGGTCAGTTCACCAAGGCCGAGGCGCAGGACCTCGCGGCGAAGCTGAAGTTCGGCGCGCTGCCGCTCTCGTTCACGGTCGAGACCGCGGAGACGATCAGCCCGACGCTCGGCATCGAGCAGCTCGAAGCCGGCCTGCTCGCCGGTGGCATCGGCCTGGGCCTCGTCGTCATCTACTCGCTGCTCTACTACCGGGCCCTGGGCCTGGTGACGATCGCCAGCCTGGTCGCGTCCGGCGCGATCATCTACGCGTCGATCATCCTGCTCGGACGCCAGATCGGCCTCACGCTGACGCTCGCCGGTGTCGCCGGCTTCATCGTCGCGGTCGGTATCACCGCCGACTCGTTCGTCGTCTTCTTCGAACGATTGAAGGACGAGGTGCGCGACGGCCGCAGCGTCCGCTCGGCGGTTCCCCGGGCCTGGGTCCGCGCCCGGCGCACGATCCTGTCGGCCGACGCGGTGTCGTTCCTCGCCGCCGCGGTGCTCTACATCCTGGCCGTCGGCGCCGTGAAGGGCTTCGCGTTCACGCTGGGCCTGTCCACGCTGGTCGACATCATCATCGTTTTCCTCTTCACCCACCCGCTGGTCGCCCTGCTCTCCCGGTCGAAGCGGTTCACGTCACCGCGCTTCTCCGGGCTGGGTACGCTGCGTAAGGCCTCCGACGCGCCTGCCGCCGGAGCTGCCGGACGGCGCGCGACCGCCCGTCGTGTCAGCCCGAAGGAGTCCTGAGATGGGACTGGCCGGACGCCTCTACCGGGGCGAAACGAACTGGGACTTCATCGGTTCCCGGAAGCGCTGGTACATCGCGTCCCTGGTGATCGGTGTTCTCCTGATCGCCACGATCGCGTTCCGGGGCTTCAACTGGGGCATCGAGTTCTCCGGTGGTACGTCGTTCGTGTTCCAGCAGCCGAAGGGCGTCACGCTGGAGCAGGTCGCCGAGACCGTCGACGACGCCGGCGTCGAGGTGCAGACGCAGCAGGAGGCCGGCCGCGGCGACGACGCGAAGTTCGTTCTCAAGACCGCGTCGCTGAGCCCGGCGCAGACCACCGAGATCAAGCAGACGCTCGCCGAGAAGTACGACATCAGCGCCAACGACATCACCGACAACGCGGTGAGCTCGTCCTGGGGCGGGCAGGTCACCGACAAGGCGCTGATCGCGCTGGTCGTCTTCCTCGTCCTGGTCGCCGCGTACCTGGCGATCCGGTTCGAGGCGAAGATGGCGATCGCCGCGCTCCTGGCGCTGCTGCACGACCTGCTGTTGACGGCCGGTGTCTACTCGATCGTCGGCTTCGAGGTGACGCCGTCGACGATCGTCGGTCTTTTGACGATCCTCGGTTTCTCGCTGTACGACACGGTCGTCGTGTTCGACAAGGTCTCCGAGGACACCCGCGGCATCGTCGGCGGTTCGCGCATCGACTACGCCGAGGCCGCGAACAACGCGGTGAACGAGACGCTGATGCGCTCGATCAACACCTCGCTGATCTCGCTGCTGCCCGTCGGTGGTCTGCTGTTCGTCGGTGCGGGCCTGCTCGGCGTCGGCACGCTCAAGGACCTCGCGCTGGTGCTGTTCGTCGGTCTGGCGGCCGGTGCTTACTCGTCGCTGTTCCTGGCGACGCCGTGGCTGGTCGACATGAAGGAGCGCGAGCCGCGCTACAAGGCGCTCAAGGAGCGCGTGAGGAACAAGCGCGCGAACGCTCCCAAGGTCGCCGAGACGGTCGCTGACGACGACGACCAGGTGGACGAGATCACCGACGTCGACGACGACACGGACGACGTCGACCGCGAGCCGGCCACCGCCGCGGCGAGCGCCCGTACCCGGAGCACCACCCGGCCGGCGCAGCAGCAGAACCGCCGGCGTTCCGGTGGCAGCCGTCCGGGTCGCCCGAGCGGGAGCCGCAAGAAGCGATGACGGCTGAACATGTGTCACACGGTCCGGTCGGTGGCCGGATCGGCAGCGGTCCGGTCACGCCGGCGGCCGTGCGCGACTTGATCGCCGCGCACGTCGTCGACGTCCCGGACTTCCCGAAGCCCGGCGTCGGGTTCAAGGACCTCACCCCGCTGTTCGCCGACGGACCCGCGTTCGCGCAGGTGATCGACGCGATCGCGACGGAGTACGGGGGCGCGTTCGACGTCGTCGCCGGGATCGAGGCGCGCGGATTCGTGCTGGCGGCCGCCGTGGCGTACGCCAGCGGTGCGGGCCTGGTGCCGATCCGGAAGGCCGGAAAGCTGCCGCGCACGACGGTGTCGGCGGCTTATGCCCTCGAGTACGGCGAGGCCGTGCTCGAAGTTCACGCGGACGCGTTCGACCCCGGTGCCCGGGTGCTGCTCCTCGACGACGTGCTGGCCACCGGCGGCACGGCCGCGGCCGCGATCTCGTTGGTCGAGCAGGCCGGTGGGAACGTCGTGGGGTTCTCGGTGCTGATGGAACTGGCGTTCCTCGATGGGCGCTCGCGCCTCGGCGAACGGGAAGTGCACGCCTTGCTAACGGTGTAAGGGCATCAACCGGACGGCCTAGGTGTTGTGACCAGAAGGGCAGCAGTCGCTGTCCTGGGCTCCTGTGGAAGGCGGCGCGGTCGACGAGTGCCGCCCGCGTAGCATGGAGAGAGCTCGATGCGTCCAGCAGAGGGAGCGGCCTGTGTCAGACGTCGCGCCGACGGTCGCCGGTGGCCAGCGGGATCCTGTCCCTGTCCCCGGTGCAGACGCGGCTGCGCCGGTGGTCACCGACGGCGCCCTGCCGAGCGGTGCGCTGCCGCACGCTGATTCGGCGGTCGCCACCAACAACGGCGCGGAGCCGGCCGGCATCGGGGCGCCCACCGGCCGCCGCGTCCGTGCCGCGCTCGCGCGTTTCAGCGCCCCGTCCTGGCAGGGTGCGGTGAACGTCGTTCTCGAGCCGTTGGTCGCCACCCACCGGGGTGCGCACCCCAAGGCCGACGTGCGGCTGCTGCAGAAGGCGTACGACGTCGCCGAGCAGTTCCACCGCGGGCAGCTGCGCAAGTCCGGCGACCCGTACATCACCCACCCGCTCGCGGTCGCGACGATCCTCGCCGAGCTGGGTATGGACACCACCACGCTGGTGGCCGCGCTCCTGCACGACACCGTGGAGGACACCGGGTACACGCTCGAGCAGCTGCACGCCGATTTCGGTGGCGAGGTCGCGCACCTCGTCGACGGCGTCACCAAGCTCGACAAGGTGCAGTTCGGCGACGCCGCCGAGGCCGAGACGATCCGCAAGATGGTCGTCGCGATGGCGCGCGACCCCCGCGTCCTGGTCATCAAGCTCGCCGACCGGCTGCACAACATGCGCACGCTGCGCTTCCTGCCCCGCCCCAAGCAGGAGAAGAAGGCGCGCGAGACGCTCGACGTGCTGGCCCCGCTGGCCCACCGGCTGGGCATGAACACGGTCAAGTGGGAGCTGGAAGACCTCGCGTTCATGACCCTGTACCCGAAGCGGTACGAGGAGATCGCGCGGCTGGTGCAGGAGCACTCGCCGGCGCGTGACCGGGGGCTGGCCGACGTCACGTCGCAGGTGCAGAACGACCTGAAGAACGCGAAGATCCGCGCCACCGTGGTCGGGCGGCCGAAGCACTACTACTCGATCTACCAGAAGATGATCGTCCGGGGCCGCGACTTCGCCGACATCTACGACCTGGTCGGCATCCGTGTGCTGGTCGACTCGGTGCGCGACTGTTACGCCGCGCTCGGCGTCATCCACGCGTCCTGGCAGCCGGTTCCCGGCCGCTTCAAGGACTACATCGCGATGCCGAAGTTCAACATGTACCAGTCGCTGCACACGACGGTCATCGGCCCCGAGGGCAAGCCGATCGAGCTGCAGATCCGCACGCTGGCGATGCACCGCACCGCCGAATACGGCATCGCCGCGCACTGGAAGTACAAGGAGACGAAGGGCGCCGAGATCGCCGGTCCGCCGGCCACCGTCGACGACATGGCCTGGCTGCGTCAGCTGCTCGACTGGCAGCGCGAGGCGAGCGACCCGGGGGAGTTCCTCGAGGCGCTCCGCTTCGACCTGGGTGGCCAGGAGGTCTACGTCTTCACGCCCAAGGGCGACGTGGTGGCGCTGCCGAAGGACTCGACGTCGGTCGACTTCGCGTACGCCGTGCACACCGAGGTCGGGCACCGCTGCATCGGTGCCCGGGTCAACGGCAAGCTGGTGCCGCTGGAGAGCACGCTCAACAACGGCGACACCGTCGACATCTTCACGTCGAAGTCCGAGAACGCCGGTCCCAGCCAGGACTGGTTGAGCTTCGTCAAGAGCCCCCGGGCGCGCACGAAGATCCGCCAGTACTTCGCCAAGGAGCGGCGCGAGGACGCGATCGAGTCCGGCAAGGACGCGTTGCAGCGGGTCATGCGCAAGCAGGGCCTGCCGCTGCAGCGGCTGCTCGGCGGCGACGCGTTGCTCACGATCGCGCGTGACCTGCACCTGTCCGACATCAGCGCGCTCTACGCCGCGGTCGGGGAGAACCAGGTGTCCGCGCAGGCGGTCGTGCAGCGGGTGGTCGCGTCGCTGGGCGGGGCCGAGGGCGCCACCGAGGACCTCGCCGAGACCGCGCGTCCGGCGCGGCACCGGTCGCGGCCGGCCGGCCCCGGTGATCCGGGTGTCATCGTCAGCAACGCCGGCGACGACGTGTGGGTGAAGCTCGCGAAGTGCTGTACGCCGGTGCCGGGTGACTCGATCCTCGGGTTCGTCACGCGCAGCGGCATGATCAGCGTGCACCGCGAGGACTGCACGAACGCCACCGACCTCAAGCGGCAGGACGAGCGGCTGGTCGAGGTGTCGTGGGCGCCGACCGCCGGGTCCACGTTCCTGGTCGCGATCCAGGTGGAGGCGCTCGACCGGCACCGCCTGCTGTCCGACGTCACGAAGGTGCTCTCGGACGAGAAGGTCAACATCCTGTCGGCGACGGTCAGCACGACCCGGGACCGGGTGGCGGTCTCGAAGTTCACGTTCGAGATGGCCGATCCGAAGCACCTCGGGCACCTGTTGCGGGTGGTCCGCCGGGTCGAGGGCGTCTACGACGCGTACCGTGTGACGTCAGGCTAAGGAGGCGCTTCCATGAGCATCGAGCGCAGATTGCCCAGCAAGGTGGCGGGGGAGCCGCTGGAGCCCGGCAAGGTTCGAGCCAAGATCGTCGGCCTCGAGTCGTTCCGCGAAACGGGCTCCCTCCAGGAGACCACGGCCCCCACCCCGGACCCGACACCCGATGTAGCCCAGCAGGGCTAGTGGGCGGCCCGCCGCCCTCGGCGGGCTCCAGGTCAGAACAGTAAGAAGCGGCCGCGCCCGGAGGGCGCGGCCGCTTCTTCGTGCGCGGACTAGCTCGCGGCAGGCGAGACGGTGAGCGTGTTGATGGTGACGGCCTGCTTGGGCTTGCCGTCGCCCGGGTTGCTCGCGTCGGCGGGCGTGACACCCTTCTCGGCGGCCTTCACGATCAGATCGAGACCCTTCGTGACCTTCCCGACCACCGTGTAGTCGGCACCCAGCGAACCCTCGGGGATGTCCTTGTACACGATGAAGAACTGCGAACCGACCGAGATCTCCTCGGACGACTTCGCCATCGCGATCGTGCCGGCCGGATACGGCGGGTGCTGGTTCGTCGGCAGGTTCTCGGTGCCGTAGCGGTACGCCGGACCACCGGTTCCGTCCGCGAACGGGTCACCGCACTGCAGCACGAAGATGCCGGCCGTCGTCAGCCGGTGGCAGCTCGTCTTGTCGTAGAACTTCTTGCCCGCGAGGAACGCGAAGCTGTTGCTCGTGCACGGCGCGGCCGCCTGGTCGAGCGTGAAATCGACAGCGCCGAGGTTCGTCGTCATCGTCACCGTGCGGGTGCCGGTCTCGGGCACGTTCGTGGTCGGCGGCGTTCCGACGTCCTTCACCTTGCCGGTGCTGGCGTCGGCCTTCTGGTAGTCGCACTGCGGACCGGCGGCCTCGGTGGTGGTGGCGGCCTTCTTGTCGTCGTCACCACCCAGGTTCGCGACCAGGAAACCGACTCCGACGACCACCAGCAGGAGCGCGATACCCGCACCCACGGCGGCCTGCGTCTGACGGCGTCGCTTGGCCGCCGCGGCCCGCCGGGCCATCTGCCGTTCGAGTTTGGCGCGGGCCAGCTGCCGCTGGCGATCCTTCGTCGGCACTCCGTGCTCTCCGTTCGGGTCCTGGTCTCGCAAAGGCGGGCCGAGGAGACCCGCACGAGGGCGGGCCTGGGCCCGCGCGTGCGGCCGAGTGTACGGCGCGCCCCTAGGGAAGGGGCTAATACCCCGCTGTGACGCCAGGAGAAAGGCGGTCGGCTTCCACCAACCCCGATCGGTAGGCTTACGGAAACGTTGAAAGAAGGGACTCTCGTGCTCATCGCCGGATTTCCGGCCCCCGCGCTCGGCACCAACTGTTGGGTCGTCGCCCCCGCGGCAGGCGAACAGTGCGTGATCATCGATCCGGGGATCGGCGTGGTCGACCAGCTCGAGGACGTCCTGACCGAGCATCGGCTGCATCCGGCGGCGGTGATCCTCACCCACGGGCACATCGACCACACGTTCTCGGTGGCCCCGGTCTGCGGCGCGAAGGACATCCCCGCGTACATCCACCCGGCCGACGCCGATCAGCTGGCCGACCCGTGGAGCTACATCGGGGCACCGAAGGGCACCCCGATGTTCGGGCTGGAGTACACCGAGCCGAGCGACGTGACGATGCTGGCCGACGGGCAACCGCTCGAACTGGCCGGCGTCACCCTGAGCGTGCGGCTCGCCCCCGGCCACACCCCGGGCTCACTCGTGTTCGGCGTCGAGACCCCGGATGCCCCGGTCCTGTTCTCCGGTGACCTGCTGTTCGCCGGCTCGATCGGCCGCGTCGACCTGCCCGGCGGCAGTGCCCAGGACATGCTGGCGTCCCTCGCGGACATCGTGCTCCCGATGGACGACGCCACGGTGGTGAAGCCCGGCCACGGGCCCGACACCACGATCGCGCGTGAGCTCGCCACGAACCCCTATCTGCTGCAAGTAGCCTCTGATCTTCCAAGGACCGGCCTGTGACCAGCTTTTCCGCTCCGAAGGGGACCTTCGACACCCTTCCCCCCGACTCCGCGACGTTCCTCGCGGTCCGGGACGCCCTCACCGCGCCGCTGCGGCGGTCGGGGTACGGCTACATCGAGACGCCGGTCTTCGAGGACACCGCGCTGTTCGCCCGTGGCGTCGGCGAGTCGACGGACGTCGTCAGCAAAGAGATGTACACGTTCGACGACCGGGGAGGCCGGTCGCTGACGCTGCGGCCGGAGCTGACGGCGGGCCTGATGCGGGCCTTCATCGAGCACAAGCTCTACGCGGGGCAGCTGCCGGTGAAGCTGTACGCGGTCGGGTCGAACTTCCGGTACGAGCGGCCGCAGGCCGGGCGCTACCGGCACTTCACCCAGGTCGACATGGAGGCGCTCGGCGTCGACGACCCGGCGCTGGACGCCGAAGTGGTCGCGCTCGGGGTCGCCGGGTTCGCCGAACTGGGCCTGACGAACTACGAACTGCAGCTCACGTCGCTCGGTGACGCCAACTGCCGTCCGCAGTACCGCGAGAAGCTGCAGGAGTTCCTGGCCGGGCTCGACCTCGACGAGGAGACCCGCCGGCGGGCCGCGATCAACCCGCTCCGCGTGCTCGACGACAAGCGCCCCGAGGTGGCCGCGCAGCTCACCGCCGCGCCGCTGATGGTCGACCACCTCTGCGACGACTGCCAGAAGCACTACGACGAGGTCCGCGAGCACCTGACGAACCTCGGCATCACCTGGAAAGAGGCGCCCCGCCTCGTCCGCGGCCTCGACTACTACACGAAGACGACGTACGAGTTCGTCCACAACGGGCTCGGCGCGCAGTCGGCGATCGGCGGCGGCGGACGCTACGACGGGCTCTCCAAGGAGCTCGGCGGTCCGGACGTGTCCGGCATCGGCTACGCGGTCGGCGTCGATCGGACGCTGCTCGCGATGCGCGCGGAAGGCCTCGTGGGTGAGCCCGCGCCCCGGGTGAGCGCGTTCGTCGTGCCGCTCGGCGACGAAGCCCGCCGCCGTGGCCTGCAGATCCTCACCGAGCTGCGCGCCGAGGGCGTGAGCTCCGACTTCGCGTTCGGCGGCAAGGGTCTCAAGGGCGCCATGAAGGCCGCTGACCGCTCCGGCGCGCGTTACGCGATCGTCCTGGGCGAGCGCGATCTCGCCGAGGGCGCCGCGCAGCTGAAAGACCTGACCACCGCCGAGCAGCGGGCCGTACCGCTGACCGACCTCGCCCGCACCGTCAAGGAGCTCCTGTCGTGACCACCTACCGCACCCATAAGGCCGGTGCCCTGCGCGCCGAGCACGCGGGGCAGACCGTCACCCTCTCCGGGTGGGTGGCCCGCCGCCGTGACCACGGTGGGGTCATCTTCGTCGACCTCCGGGACGCCTCCGGGTACGTCCAGGTCGTGCTGCGCGAGGAGGAGGGGCACGCGCTCCGGTCGGAGTACTGCATCCGCATCACCGGTGACGTGCGCCCGCGTCCGGAGGGCAACGAGAACCCCGACCTGCCGACCGGCGCGATCGAGGTCGTCGCCAGTGAACTCACCGTGCTCAGCGAGGCCGCTCCGCTGCCGTTCCCGATCGACGGCCAGGCCGCCGGTGAGGTCGGCGAAGAGGCCCGACTCAAGTACCGCTACCTCGACCTGCGCCGTTCGCAGCAGGCCGCGGCCCTGCGGCTGCGCAGCCAGGTCAGCGCGATCGCCCGCCGCGAGCTCGGTGAGCGGGAGTTCGTCGAGATCGAGACGCCGACGCTGACCCGCTCGACGCCCGAGGGCGCCCGCGACTTCCTGGTGCCGGCGCGTCTGCAGCCGGGCTCGTGGTACGCGCTGCCCCAGTCGCCGCAGTTGTTCAAGCAGCTGCTGATGGTGGCCGGGATGGAGCGGTACTACCAGATCGCCCGCTGCTACCGGGACGAGGACTTCCGCGCCGACCGGCAGCCGGAGTTCACCCAGCTCGACATCGAGATGTCGTTCGTGACGCAGGACGACGTCATCGAGGTCGGCGAGGCTGTCGTGTCCGCGATCTGGCGTGAGGTGGCCGGGTACGAGATTCCGCTGCCCCTGCCGCGCCTCACCTACGCCGACGCGATGACCCGCTACGGCTCGGACAAGCCCGACGTCCGGTTCGGCAACGAGCTCGTCGACCTCACGTCGTACTTCGCGGGCACGAGCTTCCGGGTGTTCCAGGCCGCGCACGTCGGTGCGGTAGTGATGCCGGGTGGCGCGTCGCAGACGCGCAAGGAGCTCGACGGCTGGCAGGAGTGGGCCCGCTCGCGCGGCGCGAAGGGACTCGCCTACGTGCTGTTCGACGCCGAGACCGGCGAGACCCGCGGCCCGGTGGCCAAGAACCTCTCCGAGGAGCACCTGGCCGGCCTGGCCGACGCGGTCGGCGCGAAGCCCGGCGACGCGGTGTTCTTCGGCGCGGGGGAGCGGCACGGAACGCTGGAGCTGCTCGGCGCGGCCCGGCTGGAGATCGGCCGCCGCTGCGGGCTGATCGACGAGTCCCGCTGGGAGTTCCTCTGGGTGGTCGACGCGCCGATGTTCGAGCCGGTCGGCGGCGGAGAGATCGGCGTCGAGGGCGCCAAGGGTGCCTGGACGGCTGTGCACCACCCGTTCACCTCGCCGAACTCGGACTGGATCGGCACGTTCGAGTCGTCGCCGGGCGAGGCACTGGCCTGGGCTTACGACATCGTGCTCAACGGCAACGAGATCGGCGGCGGCTCGATCCGTATCCACGACCGGTCCGTGCAGGAACGCGTGTTCCAGGTTCTCGGACTGTCCGAGGAGGACCAGCAGGCCAAGTTCGGCTTCCTGCTCGAGGCGTTCAAGTACGGCGCGCCGCCGCACGGCGGTATCGCGCTCGGCTGGGACCGGCTGTGCGCGCTGCTGGCGGGCATGGAGTCGATCCGTGACGTCATCGCGTTCCCGAAGCTCGGTTCGGGCGGCGACCCGCTGACCGGCGCCCCCGCGCCGATCTCGGAGCGTCAGCGCAAGGAGGCCGGCGTCGACGGGAAGCCGAAGGAGAAGTCCTAAGCGGGTACGTCGCGCCGCCGGGTCGCCGGCGGCGCGTCGTACATGCGCTCGTTCGCGCCGGGAAGGACCCGCGGCGTTTCGTGGAGCCCGAACGCCCCTACGGGGCTGACTCGACATCGTTCGGGGGCTCGGGCGGCGGATAGGGTCGGGCCGTGGAGACCGAAAGTTTGTTCGACGGGCTCGCGGAGGATCCCGCCGCACCGGCACCGGCACGGATCGCCGGCACCGGCGCACCGGTGCACTCGGCCGCGTCGGGCGCGGGCGGGCGTGACTGGGTGGATCCGTACGCGCCGCTGGCTGTGCGGATGCGGCCGCGGACGCTCGACGAACTGGTGGGGCAGCGGCACCTGTTGGCGCCGGGGTCGCCGTTGCGGCGGTTGGTCGAAGGGGACGCCCCGCTGTCGGTGATCCTGTGGGGCCCGCCGGGCGCCGGCAAGACCACGATCGCGCATCTGGTCTCCCGCGCCACGTCCCGGCGGTTCGTGGCGCTGTCCGCCCTGTCCGCGGGGGTCAAGGACGTACGCGCGGTGATCGAGCAGGCGAAGCTCGAGCGCCGCCGGGGCGTCTACACGGTGCTGTTCGTCGACGAGGTGCACCGGTTCTCCAAGACCCAGCAGGACTCGCTGCTGGCCGCGGTCGAGGACCGGACGGTCACGCTCGTGGCCGCGACCACCGAGAACCCGTCGTTCTCGGTCGTGGCCCCGCTGCTCTCCCGGTCGCTGCTCCTCACGCTGGTGCCGCTGGAAGAGGACGACATCCGCGAACTCCTCCGCCGAGCAGTGTCGGACCCCCGCGGCCTGAACGGCGCAGTAGCCCTCGCCGCAGAGGCCGAAGACCACCTCGTCCGCCTGGCCGCCGGCGACGCCCGCCGCTCCCTGACGGCCTTGGAAGCAGCCGCAGACGCCGCCCTGGCAGCAGTGCGCGCCGCCGATACCCGCGCGGCCGATGCGCCGGCGGAGGGCGCTACCGAGGCCGGCGACGCTGCGGCGGGCTTGGTGGCGTCGGGGAAAGGTAGGAACGGAGCGGTGGAGATCGACCTGGCTACCGCTGAGGCGGCGGTGGACCGGGCAGCGGTGCGGTACGACCGCGACGGAGACGCGCACTACGACGTGGTGAGTGCGTTCATCAAGAGCATGCGCGGCTCCGACGTAGACGCGTCCCTGCACTGGCTCGCACGGATGCTGACCGCCGGGGAGGACCCGCGCTTCATCGCCCGGCGGCTGATGATCTTCGCCAGCGAGGACATCGGCATGGCCGATCCCACCGCGCTCCAGACCGCGGTCGCCGCCGCCCAGACCGTGCAGCTGATCGGCCTCCCCGAGGGCCAGCTCACGCTCGCGCACGCGGTGGTCCACTGCGCCACCGCTCCGAAGTCGAATGCTGTCACCACCGCGATCAGCGCCGCGCTGGCCGACGTCGCCGCCGGAAAAACCGGCACCGTCCCACCCGCGCTCCGCGACGCGCACTACCCCGGCGCGAAGACACTCGGCCACGGCAAAGGCTACAAGTACCCGCACGACGATCCGGCCGGCGTCGTCGCGCAACAGTACGTCCCGGACGAACTCGTCGGCCGGGACTACTACCGCCCCACCGGACGCGGCACCGAACGCCCCATCGCCGAACGCCTCGACCGAATCCGCGCCGCCGTCCGCGGAAACTCCAAGCCCGCACGCTAGCCGGGGGCGAAGAGTTCCCCGCGGGGGAGCGTTTACTCCTGCCCGAGGCGTCTCGTGCGCCACACCGGGTCCTGCGCTGAGCGTGATCGCCGCAGGCGGTAGGGTCTGTTCACCCCGAGCCCACTCATCCAAGGAGACTCGCCGGTGTCTCTCGGCGGAATCGCGGCCATCATTGCCGCCGTTGCGTTCGTTCTTCTGGTCGGTGCGCTCGCCGTGCCGCTGATCAAGCTCGGCCGTACGGTCGATGCAGCCACCAAGGCCATCACCGACATCACCGAGCAGGCGGTGCCGATCCTGGCCAGCGCCCACGTCACGGTCGAGGGTGTCAACCAGACGCTGGGCGGTGTGAACCACCAGCTCGACAAGGTCGACACGCTCACCGATCACGTTGGTGCCGTGACCGGCAGCATCGCCCAGGTCACCACCCTGTTCGGCGCCACGGTGTCGGGCCCGCTCGTGAAGGCCGCGGCGTTCAGCTACGGCGTGCGGTCCGCGCTGCGGGCGCGCAAGGCCAACGAGGTCGAGCGGGAGATCCGCGACGAGCTCAAGAAGCGGCGGAGGGCCTGATGCGTCGGCTGTTCTGGATCGGCGTCGGCGCCGCGGTCGGCATCCTCGTCGTCCGGAAGATCAGCCGGACCGCGGAGGCCTACAGCCCGAAGGGCCTGGCGAACTCCGCGCGCGGCTCGGCGGTGGGCCTGCTCGACTCGGTGCGTGAGTTCCTCGAGGACGCCCGTGTCGCGATGGCCGAGCACGAGGTCGAGCTGACCCGCGCCCTGGCCGAAGGGCAGACCGGTACCCCCGAAGGCGGCGCACACCGGGCACCCTGAGGCCGTGCGGTCCGGCTCCGCCCAGGCGGAACTACGCCGGCCGCCGCCCTGGGTCGCAGCTGCCGTCCGCGTTTCGTCCGGACGCCCGCGCGCGAGCGCGGGCGTCGTATATGGGCAGCGCTGGCCCGCGCGGGCGAGAGATAGTGTCGAGAACGATCCCATTCGAACCGACGGACCTGGCGATGAAGACCTCTGAGATCCGGCAACGCTTCCTCGATCACTTCGCGAACCGTGGCCACACCGTGGTCCCGAGCGCGGGACTGATCGCCGACGACCCCAACCTGCTGTTCGTCAACGCAGGAATGGTGCCGTTCAAGCCGTACTTCCTCGGTCAGGTCACGCCGCCGTACCCGCGCGCGACGAGCGTCCAGAAGTGCGTTCGGACACTCGACATCGACGAGGTCGGCAAGACGACCCGGCACGGGTCGTTCTTCCAGATGAACGGCAACTTCAGCTTCGGCGACTACTTCAAGGACGGAGCGATCCGCTACGCGTGGGAGTTGTGCACCAACTCCATCGCCGACGGCGGTTACGGCTTCGACGAGTCGAAGCTGTGGGTCTCGGTCTACGAAGAGGACGACGAGGCGTTCCGGCTGTGGCGTGACACGGTCGGTGTGCCCGAGTCGCGCATCATCCGGCTCGGCAAGGGCCCGAACTTCTGGTCGATGGGCGTGCCCGGTCCGTGCGGTCCGTGCTCGGAGATCCTGATCGACCGCGGCCCCGAGTACGGCCCCGAGTACGTGAACACCCCCGGCGTGGAGCCGGACGGCGACCGGTACCTGGAGTTCTGGAACCTCGTCTTCATGCAGTTCGAGCGCGGCGCGGGCCAGGGCAAGACCGACTACCCCATCCTCGGCGACCTGCCGGCGCAGAACATCGACACCGGCATGGGCATGGAGCGCGTCGCGTTCCTGCTGCAGGGCGTCGACAACTTCTACGAGGTCGACGAGGTCCGCCCGATCCTGGACCGCGCGGCGGCCCTGTCCGGCAAGAAGTACCCCGCGCACCAGCAGCACGACGGTCACCCCAACCCGGACGACGTCCGGTTGCGTGTCGTCGCGGACCACGTCCGCACGGCGCTGATGCTGATCGGCGACGGTGTCACGCCGAGCAACGAGGGCCGCGGCTACGTGCTGCGCCGCATCCTGCGCCGCGCGGTGCGCTCGATGCGTCTGCTCGGCTACGAGGACCCGTCGTTCCCCGAGCTGTTCCCGGTCGCGCGCGACGCGATGAAGGCGTCCTATCCGGAGGTCGAGACCGACTACACCCGGATCGCCGGTTACGCGTACGCCGAGGAGGACGCGTTCCGCACGACGCTGCGCTCCGGAACGACCATCCTGGACACCGCGGTGGCTTCGACCAAGGCCGAGGGTGGCTCGCAGCTTTCGGGTTCGAGCGCGTTCCAGCTGCACGACACCTACGGGTTCCCGATCGATCTGACCCTCGAGATGGCGGCCGAGCAGGGCCTCACCGTCGACGAAGAGGGTTTCCGCCGGCTGATGTCCGAGCAGCGGAAGCGGGCCAAGGCCGACGCGCAGGCGCGCAAGACCGGCCACGCGGACACCTCGGTGCTGCGCTCGATCCTCGACCGCACCGGCCCGACGAACTTCACCGGCTACCTCGAGGTGGAGCGTGAGGGGCGGATCGGCGGCATCGTCGGCACTGACGGCGGGATCCGCAGCGGCGCCGGCCAGGGCGAGGAGGTCGAGGTCGTCCTCGACTCGACCCCGTTCTACGCCGAGGGCGGTGGCCAGCAGCCCGACCAGGGTGTGATCGTCACGCCGAACGGCAAGCTCGAGGTGTTCGACGTCCAGCAGCCGCTGCCGGGCCTCTACGTCCACCGCGGCAAGGTCGTCGACGGCGAGATCCGGCAGGACGACCCGGTGCTGGCGACGATCGACGTCGACCGCCGCCGGGCGATCTCCCGCGCGCACACCGCGACGCACCTGATCCACACCGCGATCCGCGGTGCGCTCGGTGAGTCCGCCACGCAGGCCGGTTCGCTGAACGCGCCCGGGCGGCTGCGGTTCGACTTCAACACGCCGGGCGCGGTGCCGCAGTCGGTGCTCTCCGACGTCGAGGACGAGGTCAACGCGGTTCTGCTCGACGACCTCGAGGTGCGCGCGTTCATCACCTCGCAGGCCGAGGCGCGGCGGATCGGCGCGATGGCGCTGTTCGGCGAGAAGTACGGCGACGAGGTGCGCGTCGTCGAGGTCGGCGAGTACGCCCGCGAGCTCTGCGGTGGTACGCATGCGGCCCGTTCGGGTCAGCTGGGCGTCGTCAAGCTGCTCTCGGAGGCGTCGATCGGTTCCGGTGTGCGCCGGGTCGAGGCGCTCGTGGGTCTGGACGCGTTCCGGTTCCTCGCGAAGGAGCACCTGCTGGTCTCGAAGCTGGCCGAGCAGTTCAAGGCCAAGCCCGACGAGCTGCCCGACCGGGTCGCGTCGGTCGTCGCGCAGCTGCGCGACGCCGAGCGGGAGCTGGAGAAGCTGCGCGCGGCGGCGGTGCTGAGCGGGGCCGGTGACATCGCGTCCCGGGCTCAGGATGTGCAGGGTGTCGCGGTGGTCGCGGTCGAAGCGCCGGAGGGCACGGCCGGGAACGACGTGCGGTCGCTGACGCAGGAGATCCGGGGTCGGCTGGCGGCGGATCGGCCGGGCGTGGTGGCCGTTGCCGCGCGCGCGAACGGCAAGGCGTCGCTCGTCGTCGCGGTGAACCAGGCCGCGCGCGACCGGGGCATCTCGGCGTCCGCGCTGGTCAAGGGTGCACTGTCGGGCCGCGGCGGTGGCAGCGACGACCTGGCGCAGGGCGGTGGCGTGCCGGCGGACGCGGCGCCGAGCGTGTTGGCGTCGATTTCCGGCCTGGTGGCGTCTGCGTGAGTCGTTCTTCGGGCCTGGTTCGCCTCTGCGGACCAGGCTCGGATGGCGGATAGGGCACAATCTGACATGTGGCTTTGTCTATCTCACCTGGGCTTCCGGGGTTCACCGGCGTGAAACGCGGAGTCAGGCTCGGCGTCGATGTCGGATCGGTACGGGTGGGTGTCGCGGCGAGCGACCCGTCCGGATTCCTGGCGTCCCCGGTGGAGACGGTGCGCCGTGACATGCGTCACGGCACCGATCTGGACCGCATCGCCGACCTGGTCGCCGAGTACGAGGCGATCGTCGTCGTGGTCGGGCTCCCACGCTCGCTGTCCGGCGCGGAGGGCGCTGCCGCGATCGCGGCGCGCGAGTACGCGTCTCTCTTGGCCGAACGGCTAGTTGGCTCCGCGCACCCGGTGCCGGTCGAGTTGTCCGATGAACGGCTGACGACGGTCATCGCGGGACGTACTCTCTCTGAGAGGGGCGTACGCGGGAAGAAGCACCGAGCCGTGGTCGACCAGGCCGCCGCGGTTCTCATCCTCCAAGCCTGGTTGGACGCGGAGCGGAGTGCGGAGCAACCGTGAACGACCTCGATCTCGTGCCGTTCACGGATGAGTCGGGTGGCTACGGCCCCGGCAATCCCGGCCGGCACCGCCGCAAGAAAGAGAAGAGCAGCGGCAAGACGTTAGTGGCTCTTCTCGTCGTGGTCGCGGTGCTCGGCGGGCTCGCGTTCGGTGGCTGGTACGGCATCACCAAGGTGCGTGACTTCTTCACGGCCGACGACTACCCGGGTCCGGGTAGCGGTGAGGTGACGGTCGTCATCAACCAGGGCGACAACGTCACCGACATCGCCAACACGCTCTTCGAGAACGACGTCGTGGCCAGCGCGAAGGCGTTCGTCAACGCGGCGGCCGACAACCCCGACTCCACCTCGAAGCTGCAGCCGGGCAACTTCAAGCTCAAGAAGCAAATGACGGCCGAGGACGCGCTGCTGGTGCTGATGGACCCCAGCAACCGCGAGAGCGGCCCGAAGGTGACGATCCCCGAGGGCAAGGCCGTCGTGGAGATCATCAACCTGCTCGCGAAGGCCACCGACATCCCCCTGAAGGACTTCCAGGAGGCGGTGAAGGACCCCGCAGCCCTCGGTGTGCCCGAGTGGGGTGGTCCGAGCCCCGACAAGCTGGTGCTCGAGGGCTTCCTGTTCCCGTCGACGTACGAGCTCACCGGCAAGGAGACCGCGCAGAGCCTGCTGCAGGAGATGGTCAAGCTGGCCGTGCAGGCCGCGACCAAGGACGAGCTCGCCGAGAAGGCGAAGGAGCTCGGCGTCACCGAGTGGCAGATGCTGACGATCGCGTCGCTGATCGAGCAGGAAGGCATCTCGGACGACTTCGGGAAGGTCTCCCGGGTCATCTACAACCGGTTGAGCGAGAAGACCGGGGCACTCACGTACCTGCAGTTCGACTCCACGACGCAGTACTGGCTGATCATCACCGGCAAGGGACGCAAGAAGATCGTCACCGACGCCGAGCTGAAGGATCCGGACAACAACTACAGCACGCACGTCGACCGGATCCAGGGCCTGCCGCCGACCCCGATCGGCAACCCGGGTGACGCCGCGCTGAAGGCCGCCGCGAACCCCGAGCCGGGCGACTGGACGTACTTCGTGGTGACGTCCGAGGACGGGCACTCGTCGTTCACGAGTGACTACAACCAGCACCTGGCGAACATCGAGAAGTGCCGGGCGGTCGGCCGCTGCTGACGGCGCGCTGTAAGCCTGTGGACGACGTCCGCGGGGGTGCGGTGCGGAAGCCTAGGGTGGGGCGCGTGTCCACGTTCTCGACTGAGTCTTTCGCGCCCCACGAGGCGGCGGTAGCCGTGCGGCGGGCGGCTGTTCTGGGGTCGCCGATCGCGCATTCGTTGTCGCCGGTGTTGCATGCGGCGGCGTACGCGGCGCTCGGGCTCACCGGGTGGTCGTACACGCGGGTCGAGTGCGGCGAGGACGGCCTGGCGGGCTTCGTCGGGGGCCTCGGGGCCGAATGGGCCGGGTTGTCGCTCACGATGCCGTTGAAGCGGGTCGCGCTCGAGGTCGCCACCGAGGTCAGCCCGGAAGCGGCGGCGATCGGGGCGGCGAACACACTGCTGCTCGCGCCGGGCCGGCGCAGGGCGGAGAACACCGACGCTCCGGGGATGGCCGACGCGCTCCGCGAGGCCGGCCTGCGGACGGCGTCGGCGCCGCTGGTACTCGGCGCCGGCGGCACGGCCCAGGCCGCCCTCGCGGCCCTGGGCGGGGTGGCGCCGTTGGCTGGGGGACCGGTGACCGTGTTGGTGCGTTCGCCGCACCGGGCGGGGGAGTTGCGCACCACGGCTGAGCGGCTCGGGCTGACGATCGACGTCCGGTCGCTCGACGAGGCACCGGCCCGGCTGGCGGCCGCCGACCTGGTGATCTCGACGCTCCCGAAGGGCGCGGCCGACCCGCTGGCGCACGCGGTGTTGCGTCCCGGGGCCGTGGTGTTCGACGTGGTGTACGACCCGTGGCCCACCGCGCTGGCCACCGCTGCTGCCGCGGCCGGGTGCCGGGTGGTGTCCGGGCTCGACCTGCTGCTGCACCAGGCCGGGCACCAGGTCCGGCTGATGACCGGCCGGTCTGCCCCGATCGACGCGATGCGAACCGCGCTGACGCTGGCCCGCTGAGCCCGTGGAGCCGCTGCTCGGCGTCGTGATCGTCGCGGTGGCGGCGCTGGCGTCCGGGCCCTGGCTGGCCGACCTCCTCGAACGCACGGCCATCGTCGCCACGGGCCCCGTAGCCGGCGAGCCCACCCTCGCCTGGCCCGCTGCCGCGTCCTTACCGCTCGCCCTCCCGCCGCGAGCCACGGGTACGAGCGTGCGGCCGCTGAGCCGATGGGCGGCGCGGGCCCGCGGCCCGCTCATCCCCGCCGCGGGGCCGTTGGCGGTCGGGGTGGCTGCGGCGGTGGTGGGTGGGGTGGCGGCGGGGGCGGCGGGGGCCTCCGAGGCGGTCGGGATCGTGTTCGTCGCGGGGCTGGGGGTGGTGCTGGCCGCAGTCGACGTGCGCGCGCACCGACTGCCCGACGCGCTGGTACTCCCCGCGTATCCCGTCCTCGCGGTGCTGCTCGGCGCCGGCGCGCTGCTCGGCGGCACCGGCCCGGCGCCGCTCGTGCGGGCGGCCGAGTGCGGCGCGGTCGCGTTCGGCGTCCTGTACGTGCTGGCAGTGGCAGTACCCGCCGGCTTCGGCTACGGCGACGTGAAGCTCACCGGCCTGCTCGGCGCCGCTCTCGGCTGGTACGGCTGGCCGACCCTGCTCGCCGGCCTCACCTACGGCTTCGTCTACGGCGGCCTCTGCGCCGCAGTCCTCCTGGCCACCGGCCGCCTCTCCCGCACCGACCGCCTGGCCTTCGGCCCCTTCTTACTCGCCGGAGCTCTCACCGCTCTGTGCACGGCCCGCTGAGAGCGGGCACCAGGTCGGAGCGCTCGGGAGGTGCGGTCACTCTGCGGGACGGGCGCTCGGGGCGCGGCGGTGCGCGGTGAGGTCGTGGAACACTGCACGTATGTTGCGCTGGATGACCGCCGGCGAGTCCCACGGACCCGCCCTCGTCGCGATGCTGGAGGGCCTCCCCGCCGGTATCGCGGTGACCACGACCGAGATCTCCGAACAGCTCGCCCGCCGTCGCCTGGGCTACGGCCGCGGCGCCCGGATGAAGTTCGAGCAGGACCAGGTGGACATCCTCGGCGGCGTCCGCCACGGCTCCACCCTCGGCAGCCCGGTCGCCATCCGCATCGGCAATACCGAGTGGCCCAAGTGGGAGGAAGTGATGGCGGCCGACCCGGTCGACGAGGAGATCCTCGCCGGCCTGGCCCGCAACGCACCGCTCACGCGTCCCCGCCCCGGCCACGCCGACCTCGCCGGCATGCAGAAGTACGGCTTCACCGACGCCCGCCCGATCCTGGAGCGCGCCAGCGCCCGGGAGACCGCGGCGCGGGTGGCCCTCGGCACCGTGGCCCAGTCGCTCCTGCGCCAGGCGCTCGGCGTCGAAATCGTGTCGCACGTCGTCGAACTGGGGTCCGTCGCGGTCAAGGACGGCACCGAGCCACCCACCCCCGCCGACCGCGAACGCATCGACGCCGATCCGCTGCGCTGCGCCGACCCCGACGCGTCCGCGCGGATGGTCGCCGAGGTCGACGCCGCGAAGGCCGACGCCGACACGCTCGGCGGCATCATCGAGGTGCTCGCGTATGGCCTGCCGCCGGGCCTGGGCAGCCACGTCCAGTGGGACCGCAAGCTCGACTCGCGCCTGGCCGCCGCGCTGGTGAGCATCCAGGCGTTCAAGGGTGTCGAGATCGGTGACGCGTTCACCCAGGCGCGGTCCCGGGGCTCGAAGGCGCACGACGAGATCGTGAACACTCCCGACGGCGTCCGGCGGCTCTCCGGCCACGCCGGTGGCCTCGAGGGTGGCATCACCACCGGCGAGGTGCTGCGCATCAAGGGTGCGATGAAGCCGATCGCGACGATTTCCCGCGCGCTGCAGACCGTCGACGTCCAGACGGGTGAGCCGGCGAAGGCGATCGCGCAGCGCAGCGACGTCTGCGCGGTGCCGGCGGCGGCGATCGTCGCCGAGGCGATGGTCGCGCTCGTGCTCGCGGACGCCGCGATGGAGAAGTTCGGTGGGGACTCGGTCGAGGAGATCCGCCGTAACCTCGCCGGTTACCGGGCCGCGCTGGTGATCGAATGAGTCCGACCGTGGTGTTGGTCGGGGCGCCCGGCGCCGGCAAGACGACGATCGGCGTGCTGCTCGCCGAGCACCTCGGCGTCGCGTTCCGCGACGTCGACCACGACATCGAGGCGAGCGCGGGCAAGCCGATCAGCGAGATCTTCGTCGACGACGGGGAGCCCGCGTTCCGCGCGCTGGAGGTGGCCGCGGTCGCGGCGGCCCTGGCATCGCACGACGGTGTGCTGGCGCTCGGCGGGGGCGCGGTGCTGGCGGACGCCACGCGCGCCGCGCTGCGCGGCCACCGTGTCGTCCACTTGAACGTGGGGTTGTCCGACGCGGCCGAGCGGGTCGGGCTGAACACCGCCCGCCCGCTGCTCGCGCTCAACCCGCGGGCGACGCTGCGCACGCTGCTGGCCGAGCGCGCCCCGATCTACGCGGAGGTCGCGACGATCGCGGTGGAGACCGACGGGCGGGAGCCCGCGGACATCGTCGCCGACATCGTCGCGCGCCTCGAGGAGGTCCCCGCGTGAGTGACGTGACGACGATTCGGGTGGGGGGCGAGCAGCCCTATGACGTGCTCGTCGGGCACGGGTTGTTGGGGGAGTTGGCGCCGCTGCTGCAGGGGGCGCAGCGCGTCGCGGTGATCCACCCGGGTGCGCTGCGTACGACCGGCGAGGCCGTCCGCGACGACCTGCGCGCGGTCGGATTCGAAGCGCACTCGCTGGAGATCCCGGACGCCGAGGACGGCAAGACGCTCGAGGTCGCGGGCTTCTGCTGGGACGTGCTCGGCCAGGCCGGCTTCACCCGCACCGACGCGATCGTCGGCCTCGGCGGCGGCGCGGTCACCGACCTCGCGGGGTTCGTCGCGGCCTGCTGGCTGCGTGGCGTCCGCGTGGTGCAGGTGCCGACGACGCTGCTCGGCATGGTCGACGCCGCGGTCGGCGGCAAGACCGGCATCAACACCGGGGCCGGCAAGAACCTGGTCGGCGCGTTCCACCCACCGGCCGGTGTGATCGTCGACCTGGCCACGCTGGAGACGCTCCCCAAGCACGAGCTGGTCGCCGGCATGGCCGAGGTCGTGAAGACCGGCTTCATCGCCGACCCGCGGATCCTCGAACTGATCGAGGCCGACCCCGCGGCGGCCACCGACCCGGCGTCGCCGGTGCTGCGGGAGCTGGTCGAGCGGTCGATCCAGGTCAAGGCCGACGTCGTCTCGGCCGACCTGCGTGAGTCGGGGCTGCGCGAGACGCTGAACTACGGGCACACGCTCGGGCACGCGATCGAGAAGAACGAGCGGTACCGGTGGCGGCACGGCGCCGCGGTGAGCGTCGGGCTCGTGTTCGCGGCCGAGCTGGGCCGGATCGCGGGGCGTCTCGACGACGCCACTGCGGATCGTCACGCGGCCGTGTTGAAGCTGCTCGGGTTGCCGCTGACGTACTCGGCCGCGGCGTGGCCGAAGCTGCTCGACTCGATGCGCGTGGACAAGAAGTCGCGCGGGAACCGGCTGCGGTTCATCGTGCTGGACGGGCTCGGGAAGCCGACCGTGCTGGAGGATCCGGATCCCGGGTTGCTCGTGGCGGCGTACTCGGCGGTGGGTACCGAGAGTTCGCCGGGTGCGGCGGTGCAGCTGTGACGCGCGTGTACGTGCTGAACGGGCCGAACATCGGCCGGTTGGGGACGCGGGAGCCGGACATCTACGGTGCCGACACGTACGACGACCTTGCCGCGCTCTGTGTGAAGACCGGGACCGAGCTGGGGCTCGACGTGGTCGTGCGGCAGACCGACGCCGAGCACGAGATGCTCGGGTGGTTGCACGCGGCAGCGGACGAGCGCGCGCCGGTGGTGCTCAATCCTGGGGCGTGGACGCACTACAACATCGCCGTGCGGGACGCGTGCGCGATGCTCACGGCGCCGCTGATCGAGGTGCACATCAGCAACGTCCACAAGCGCGAAGAGTTCCGCCACACGTCGGTGATTTCCGCGGTGGCCACCGGCGCCATCATCGGACTGGGCCTCACGGGCTACACCCTGGCGCTCCGCCACATCGCGTGGGCCTGAGGCGTGCACGGCTTGGTGGGTCATAGCCCACCAAACCGTGCACGGCTCACAGGCGGGACTGGAGGGCTACTGCTATGAGGGCGGTGGCGGTGAAGTCGATTGCGGGTTCGACGCTCGAGTAGGCGTGGGGCTGGTCGACGAAGCGCGAATCCTGCCGATCGAACCGGCTCACGTCCACGCCGGTGCAGTCCTTCGCGGTCGACGACTTCGTCAGCGAGTTGAACGCACTCGACGCATTCGGCCCGTTCAGCGTCGCCCCGACCGCGATCTTCCCCTTTCCGTTCAGATCACCGGACAGGTTCGCGATCTGGTGGTGAATGCACTTCGGGTACGTGTTCCCGACCCCCACCACCAGCGACAACCCCCACCCGTTCGTGCCGAGCGCGATGTTGCGCTGCGCCGTGCCGAACGCGTCGTACGAGTCGTCCTCCGCCGCGCGGTGGTACAGCGACGCGACCGCGCTCCAGCCGAACGTCTTCGTCGTGAAGTCGGACTGGGTCATCGGCGCGGCCGCACCGATCGGGTTCTTCTCCCCGGCCGCCACCCCGGCGTCCAGCCGCTTCTTCAGATCGGCCACCAGCGCGTCCGGCGTCACCCCGGACGGACGGTTGCCGGTCTCGTCGAGCAGTCCGTACAGCTCGGCGTCGGCCAGCGGCCCCACGTCGTAGAGGTTGAGCGGCTGCTTGCTGCCCGACCCCACCATCTGCCCGGCCCACTGGGCGGCCTGCCCGGCCCACACCGACCACCGGTCGTCACCGAGCACGAACCCGGCCCGCGCGACCTCGGTCGCGGCCAGCGCCATGTCGTCGGTCCACGTGCTCTCCGCGTAGTACGAGCGCGGGTACGTCGTCATCAGCGTGCCGGGGTCGTCGGTGTTCGCGAGGCTCAGGATCGTCGCGGCGGCGTCCAGGTGTGCCCGGGCCCCCGTCGGGTCGTTGCGGGCCTCGACCTGCGCGGCCAGCGCGAACGCAGCCGCGACCCGCCCGGCGACGTTGGGGCTGATCAGCTCGCCGGGCTGGTTCGCCCGGAACACCGGCCGGTTGCGCAGGTAGCGCTTGCCGTCGCCGGACGCGTCGTCGTCGTCCTGCGGGAGCCGCCAGACGTCGTGGTCGCCGACGATGTTGTCCACACCGCCGCTGCCGAGCCCGACCTGCAGGTACAGCGTGCCGGTCTTCTCGTCCCACATCTTGTCGAGCCAGTCCATGCCGAACGACGTCTCGTCCGACAGACCCTCGATCGCCTTCGCGTTGCCGATGCTCGCGTCACCGCCCCGCTGGGCCAGCTGCATCAGCGTCAGCGCGTACGCGGTGGTGTGGGTGAACTTGAGGTAGTCGCCGGCGTCGAACCACCCGCCGCTGACGTCGACGCTCGACGCGCCGTCGACGGTGCTCAAGCCCGAGCCGAGGTCGTCGCCGTCGGAGAACTCGGGCGCCTCGTAGACGGTCGCCTCGTCGTCGTGGAGGTGGGACGCTTCGCGGGGGATCGGCTCGGAGAGCACGTCCTCCCCGTCGCGCTGGACGCCGAAGAACTTGACGGTGTCGGCTGCGACCTGTCCGAACAGCTCCTTGCTCGCGCCGACGACGAACACCTGCGAGGCGGCGGTGACCCCACCGCTGACCCGGATGCGGTAGGTGCCCGCGGTGCGTAACTCCGAGACGTCGATCGGATAGGTGGCCGGGTAGCGGTCGCTCCAGGAGCCCCGGTCGGATCCGACGGTCCCCTTCAGCGCGACCGAGCCGTCCTGTCGTTCGACGAGGAACGACGCGTCGTCTGCCTGGCGCGGGGCCAGCAGCACGGCGACCTTCGTCTCGGTGGTGCCGTAGCCGACCTGGTCGGTGCGCACGACGGCATCGGTGGGGCCCACCGGTTCCCAGCTCCCCACCGGCGCGTCCTGGTCCGGCGCGTCGTTGTCTGGATCGTCGCCCGTGCAGCCGGCGACCAGCGCCAGCGTGGTCAGGACGGCGGCTGCTCCCACGAGTAGCCGGGATATGACCGCTGGGCGGCGGTTATGCACGAGTTCCCTTCCTGACGTTTCGGTCCGACCCGCTCGGGTCGGTCGGCGCTGGCCAGCCGGTGGACGGGCCAGCGGCCGTCAGCCGACCACTGTCCGGCAGACGTGGAGCCGGTAAGGTCGACTATCGGATACAGGTAGTATCTGGTGACCTGACAAGCGGGTGGCAGCCGCCGCCCCGCTTCTCAGAGAATCCCTACGACTTGCGCACGGTTTCCCAACTGCGTCACAGGGTTGGGCCGGCCCGCCGACCAGGAGACGAAGAGCTTCCGCATGGCCACCACGAACGACCTGAAGAACGGCATGACGCTGAACCTGGACGGTCAGCTCTGGAACGTCGTCGAGTTCCAGCACGTGAAGCCCGGCAAGGGCGGCGCGTTCGTGCGGACGACGTTGAAGAACGTGCTGACGGGCAAGGTCGTCGACAAGACGTTCAACGCCGGCGTGAAGGTCGACACCGCGAACGTTCACAAGGCCGCGATGTCGTACCTGTACAAGGACGCCGGGGACTTCGTGTTCATGGACTCGGAGACCTACGACCAGATCACGGTCCCGGCAGCGACGGTCGGTGGCAACGCCGACTACCTGCTGGAGAACGCCGAGGTCACGGTCGCGCTGCACGACGCGACGCCGCTCTACGTCGAGCTGCCGGCCTCGGTCGAGCTCGTCGTGGCCCACACCGACCCGGGCCTGCAGGGTGACCGGTCCACCGGCGGCACGAAGCCGGCCGAGCTGGAGACCGGCGCGACGATCCAGGTGCCGCTGTTCGTCAACACCGGCGACAAGCTGAAGGTCGACACCCGCGACGGGCGGTACATCGGCCGGGTCACGGGGTGACCAGTCCCCGGCAGAACCCGCGGCGCGAGAACGACCCCGACCGGCGTTCGGCGCGGCGCAAAGCGCGGAAGCGTGCGCTCGACATCCTGTTCGAGGCCGACGTCCGCGGTACCGAGCCGCTCGCGACCGCTCGCGACCGGCTCGCACAGTCCGATCCGCCGGTTCCGGACTACGCGGTGACGCTGGTCGAGGGCGTGACGGCGAACCGTGCGCGGCTCGACGAGTTGATCGCGACGTACGCGGAGGGGTGGACGATCGACCGCATGCCCGCGGTCGACCGGAGCCTGCTGCGCCTGGGCATCTACGAACTGCTGTTCCGCGACGACATTCCCGACGTCGTCGCGATCGACGAGGCCGTGGACCTGGCCCGCGAGCTCTCCACCGACGACTCACCACGGTTCGTCAACGGCCTACTCGGCCGGCTTCAGTTGGTGAAGGCGGAACTTTAGCCGGAAGGTGCACGGCCCGCCCAGGGCAGTGCAATGACGAAGCCCCCCGCGCCGTTGGCGCGGGGGGCTTCGTCGTGTTCCAGCCGACACCCCCGGCTGGAACCAGGGTGTTACGGGCGGATCGGTGTTGCGACCAGCACGTTCCATTCGGTGAGCTTCTCGATCAGGCCGGCCGGCGAGAGGTCGAACACGATCGCGAGCGTGCGGAGGTCGTCCGCGCGGATGGAGAGAACCCGGCCGTTGTAGTCGCCGCGCTGCTGCTGAATGCTGCGGGCGAACCGCTGCACAGCACCGAGCTCGTCACCGGGCAGCTGCTCGAGGCGCTCCAGGTCGATGACGACCTTGCTCGCGCCCTCGTGACGGCCAGGGCCGTCGCCGGGGAGGAGCTCCGCGATCGGGACCCGGTAGAACTCGGCCAGCTCGTTGAGGCGGGCGACGGTCACGGCACGGTCGCCGCGCTCGTACGACCCGACGACTACGGCCTTCCAGCGGCCGCCGGACTTCTCCTCCACCCCCTGTAGAGAGAGGCCCTGCTGCTGCCGGATGGCTCGCAGCCGGGCACCGAGGGCCTTGGCGTAATCGGACATTCGTACTCCGAGGGGTAAAGCGCATGCCCGGGGAAAGCATGCGGGCGGACGAGCAGCGACATGCCGGACCACGTCACCGCGCCCGGTCGCTACGGAGAGTGACCGTAGAGCCGAAAGGGCAATCCGGTCAAGGGGAATGACGAAACCGTAGCCGCCCGGCGATGTGACGTTGAACGCCCCAGTCGATTCCACGCGGTAAGCAACCGTGCCCGTTCTCGCTGCGGGGTGTGACCAGAACAGTTCATCATCCTCTCGTCACATGGTTCACATCGGTACCGGAAGTCGCGACATCTCCCGTACGAAACGGGCCGAAAGGCTGAGGGCGTCAGAGCTGCGGAAAGAGGTGTGACCTGGGTCGCGTGGTGCCCTTGGGGCCTCTGCGGTGAATCGTCGCGCACCGTACGGGCGCTGATAAGTTTGACCTCGACGAGCCCATCCTTTAACGACCCGTCCGGTGAGGCGGGGAAGGAGGTGGCCGGCGGTGACGCCTGCCATTGAAGAAGTCCGCGAGATCCTCGACGAATCAGCTGTCGCACGCACAATCGACCGGATCGCACATCAGATCCTGGAGAAGACCGACGGCGGCGCCGACACCGTGCTGATGGGGATCCCCACCCGCGGCGCCCCCCTCGCCCACCGTCTGGCCGAGCGCATCACGACCTTCACCGGCGTGACCCTCCCGGTCGGCGCGCTGGACGTCACTCTCTACCGCGACGACCTCCGGATGCGTGCCCCCCGCGCGCTGGAAAAGACCGACCTGCCCAGCGAGGGCGTCGACGATCGCCGGGTGATCCTGGTGGACGACGTCCTGTTCTCCGGCCGCACGATCCGGGCCGCACTCGACGCGCTCTCCGACCTCGGCCGGCCTCAGAGCGTCCAACTCGCCGTTCTCGTCGACCGCGGGCACCGGGAACTACCGATCCGTGCCGACTACGTGGGCAAGAACCTGCCGACCTCGCGGAGCGAGAACGTGCGGGTGCAGCTGCGCGAGGTCGACGGCCGGGACGCCGTCGTGATCGCGAGGGCCGACGCGTGATCCCGCACCTGCTCTCCGCCGCCGATCTGGACGCCGAGACCGCGACGCTGGTGCTCGACACTGCCACCGAGCTCGCGGCGGCCGCCGGGCGCAGCGTCAAGAAGTTCCCGACGTTGCGCGGCCGCACGGTCGTCAACCTGTTCTACGAGGACTCCACCCGCACCCGGATCTCGTTCGAGGCGGCCGCGAAGCGGCTGTCCGCGGACGTCATCAACTTCTCGGCCAAGGGCTCGAGCGTCAGCAAGGGCGAATCGCTCAAGGACACCGCGCTCACGCTGCAGGCGATGGGCGCGGACGCCGTGGTGATCCGCCACCAGGCGTCAGGTGCTCCGCACAACCTGGCGAAGTGGGTCGACGGCGCGGTCGTGAACGCCGGCGACGGCACGCACGAGCACCCCACGCAGGCGCTGCTCGACGCGTACACGATGCGCAGCCGTCTCGGCCGGTTGGAAGGGCTGCGGGTCGGGATCGTCGGGGACGTGCTGCACAGCCGGGTGGCCCGGTCGAACGTGCTGCTGCTCGCGACGCTCGGCGCCGAGGTGACGCTGGTGGCGCCGCCGACGCTGGTACCGGTGGGTGTCGGTGCGTGGCCGGTGGAAGTGTCGTACGACCTCGATACGGTCCTGCCGAAGCTGGACGTGGTGATGGCGCTGCGCGTGCAACGGGAGCGGATGAACGCCTCGTTCTTCCCGACCGAGCGCGAGTACGCCCGCCGCTACGGCCTCGACGCCAAGCGCCTGGCCGCGCTGCCCGAGCACGCGATCGTCATGCACCCCGGGCCGATGAACCGCGGCATGGAAATCACGCCGGAAGTAGCTGACTCTCCCCGTTCCACGATCGTCGAACAGGTCACCAACGGCGTGAACGTCCGGATGGCCGTCCTCTACCTGCTGCTCGGAGGCTCGCAGTGAGCGTGAACTACCTGATCCGTGGCGCGACGCTCCCCGACGGGACGACCCAGGACCTGGCCATCCGCGACGGCCTGATCGCGGATAGTACGGACGGCGAGGTCATCGACGGTTCCGGGCTGCGCGTGCTGCCCGGGCTCGTCGACATCCACACCCACCTGCGCCAGCCCGGCCGGGAGGACGCCGAGACGATCGAGACCGGCAGCCGCGCCGCCGCACTCGGCGGTTACACCGCGGTCTGCGCGATGGCCAACACCGATCCGGTCGCCGACGCGGCCGGCATCGTCGAGCAGGTCTGGCGTCTGGGCCGCGAGGTCGGCCTGGCCGACGTCCAGCCGGTCGGCGCGGTCACGCTCGGGCTCAAGGGCGAGCGGCTGGCCGAGCTCGGCGCGATGGCCGAGTCGGCCGCACAGGTGCGCGTCTTCTCCGACGACGGGCACTGCGTGCACGACGCCGCGGTGATGCGCCGGGCGCTGGAGTACGTCAAGGCGTTCGACGGCGTCATCGCGCAGCACGCGGAGGACCCGAAGCTGACGGTCGGTGCGCAGATGAACGAGGGCGAGCAGTCGGCGCGGCTCGGCCTGGCGGGCTGGCCCGCGGTCGCCGAGGAGGCGATCATCGCGCGGGACGCGCTGCTGGCCGCGCACGTCGGTTCCCGGCTGCACGTCTGCCACGTCTCCACCGCCGGTTCGGTCGAGGTGCTGCGCTGGGCGAAGAGCCGCGGCATCCGCGTCACCGCCGAGGTGACGCCGCACCACCTGCTGCTCACCGACGAACTGGCCGCGACCTACGACCCGGTGTACAAGGTCAACCCGCCGCTGCGCACCGCCGAGGACGTCACCGCGCTGCGGGAGGCCCTCGCCGACGGCACGATCGACGCGGTCGCCACCGACCACGCGCCGCACGCCCGCGAGGACAAGGAGTGCGAGTGGGCCGCGGCCCGGCCCGGCATGCTGGGGCTGGAGACCGCGCTGCCGATCGTCATCAAGACGATGGTGGAGACAGGCCTGCTCGACTGGGCGGGGGTCGCGGATCGGCTCTCCCACGCCCCGGCCCGCATCGCGAACCTCGACAGCCGGCACGGCCGGCCGCTCACCCCCGGTGAGCCCGCGAACCTGACGCTGGTCGACCCCTCGCAGCGCTGGACCGTTACCCCCGATGGGCTGGCCAGCATCAGCCGTAACACCCCGTACGCCGGGCTGGAGTTGCCCGGTGCGATCGTGGCCACGTTCCTGCGCGGGCGTGCCACGGTGCTGGATGGGAAGGCACAGGCATGATCGCCGCCGCGTATGAACGCCCACCCGACAACTGGACCGGGCGAATCCTGTTCACGATCGGTGTTCTGGTCGTGTTCGCGCTGATCGTCTGGGCGGCCCGCCGGGCGTGGAAGCGCCGGGTGGCGGCCCACGCCGACCTGCTGCCGCTGCCGACCGGCACGGTCACCGACGCCGTGGAGGCCTCCGACGGTCTCTACGCCGGCACCACGCAGTCCGGTGAGTGGCAGGCCCGCGTCTATGCGGGCGGCCTCGCGAACCGGGCCGCGGCCACGCTGCACACCGGGCCCGAGGGTGTCCTGATCGAGCGCGACGCCTCCGACCCGCTGTTCATCCCCGCCGCAGCGATCACCGAGGCCCGCCTCGACGCCGGTCACGCGAACAAGGTCGTCGGCGGCGCCGGAATCCTCGTGATCACCTGGGAGCAGCAGGGCTTCCGCCTCGACACCGGCTTCCGCGCCGACCACCGCGTCGACAACGCCACCCACCTGCGTGAGATCGAGAAAGTCATCCTGGAGAAGACCGCATGACTACCAACACCCCCGCGCTGCTGGTTCTGGAGGACGGCCGCACGTTCCGCGGCGAAGCCTTCGGAGCGGTCGGCGAGACGTTCGGCGAAGCCGTGTTCACCACGGGCATGACCGGCTACCAGGAAACGATCACCGACCCCTCCTACCACCGGCAGATCGTCGCGATGACGGCGCCGCACGTCGGCAACACCGGCGTGAACGGCGAGGACGACGAGTCGGGAAGGATCTGGGTGGCCGGCTACGTCGTTCGTGACCCCGCCCGGATCTCGTCGAACTGGCGCGCGACCGGCGCGCTGGGCGACCGGCTCGCCGCCGAGGGCATCGTCGGCATCGCCGGCGTCGACACCCGCGCGCTGACCCGGCACCTGCGGGAGCGCGGCGCGATGCGCGCCGCCGTCTCCAGCACCGGGGAGGACCGCGACGCCGTCCTCGAGAAGGTGCTCGCCAGCCCGTCGATGACCGGGGCCGACCTGGTCGGCGACGTGACGACGCCGGAAACCTACGTCGTGAACGCCGAGGGGCAGACCCGGTTCCGGGTCGCCGCGATCGACCTCGGCATCAAGCGCAACACCCCCCGCCGGATGGCCGCGCGCGGCATCGAGGTGCACGTGATGCCCGCGACGTCCACCCCGGAGGAACTCCTCGCGGCCGCCCCGGACGGCGTGTTCTTCTCCAACGGCCCGGGGGACCCCGCGACCGCCGACACGGCGGTGCGGCTCGCGCAGGCCGCGCTCGGCGAAGGGCTGCCGACGTTCGGCATCTGCTTCGGCAACCAGGTGCTCGGCCGCGCGCTCGGCTTCGGCACCTACAAGCTGCGCTACGGCCACCGGGGCATCAACCAGCCGGTGCTGGACAGAGAAACCGGCAAGGTCGAGGTCACCGCGCACAACCACGGGTTCGCCGTGGACGCGCCGCGCGAGGGCACGGCCGACACCGAGTTCGGCCGCGCCGAAGTGAGCCACGTCTGCCTGAACGACGACGTCGTCGAGGGCCTGAACTGCCTCGACAAACCCGCGTTCAGCGTCCAGTACCACCCCGAGGCCGCCGCGGGTCCGCACGATGCTGACTACCTGTTCGACCGGTTCGTGAACCTGATGGAAGGCAAGGGCTGATGCCGAAACGCACAGACATCCAGCACGTGCTGGTCATCGGTTCCGGGCCGATCCTGATCGGCCAGGCCGCCGAGTTCGACTACTCCGGCACTCAGGCCTGCCGCGTGCTGCGCGAGGAGGGTCTGCGGGTCAGCCTCGTCAACTCCAACCCGGCGACGATCATGACCGACCCGGAGTTCGCCGACTCGACCTACATCGAGCCGATCACCCCGGAGTACGTCGAGCAGATCATCGCGAAGGAGCGCCCCGACGCGCTCCTGGCCACCCTCGGTGGCCAGACCGCGCTCAACACCGCTGTCGCGCTGCACGAGCGAGGCGTCCTGGAGAAGTACAACGTCGAGTTGATCGGCGCCGACATCGACGCGATCCAGCGCGGAGAGGACCGGCAGCGGTTCAAGGACATCTGCGCGTCGGTCGGCGCCGAGACCCCGCGCTCGGCGGTCTGCCACTCGATGGACGAGGTCCGCGCCACCGTCGCCGACCTCGGCCTGCCGGTCGTCATCCGGCCGTCGTTCACGATGGGCGGCCTCGGCTCGGGCATGGCCCACACGTCCGACGACCTCGAGCGCATCGCCAGCGCCGGCCTGGCCGCCAGCCCCACCACCGAGGTTCTCATCGAGGAGAGCGTGCTCGGCTGGAAGGAGTACGAGCTCGAGCTCATGCGCGACCGCAACGACAACGTCGTCGTGGTCTGCTCGATCGAGAACGTCGACGCGATGGGCGTGCACACCGGTGACTCGGTGACCGTCGCCCCGGCGATGACGCTCACCGACCGCGAGTACCAGCGGATGCGTGACGTCGGCATCGCGGTGCTGCGCGCGGTCGGCGTCGACACCGGCGGCTGCAACATCCAGTTCGCGGTCAACCCGGAGACCGGGCGCCTCGTCGTGATCGAGATGAACCCGCGGGTGTCGCGGTCGTCGGCGCTGGCCAGCAAGGCCACCGGCTTCCCGATCGCGAAGATCGCCGCGAAGCTCGCGGTCGGCTACACGCTCGACGAGATCCGCAACGACATCACCAAGCAGACCCCGGCCAGCTTCGAGCCGGCGCTGGACTACGTCGTCGTGAAGGTGCCGCGGTTCGCGTTCGAGAAGTTCCCGGGCGCCGACCCGGAGCTCACCACGACGATGAAGTCGGTCGGCGAGGGAATGGCGCTGGGCCGCTCGTTCCCGGAGGCGCTGAACAAGGCGCTCCGGTCGGCCGAGACGGCCGCCGGCGGCTTCTGGACGACGCCCGACCCCGACAACGACCCGCTCGAGGCGCTGCGGATCCCGCACGACGGGCGCCTCTACGACGCCGAGCGGGCGCTGCGCGTCGGGCACTCGGTCGAGGAGGTCTCGAAGGTCTCCGGGTACGACCCGTGGTTCGTCGACCAGATCGCGTCGCTGGTGGAGCTGCGTGCCGAGCTCGTCGACGCGCCGGTGCTCGACGCCGACCTGCTGGGCCGGGCCAAGCGCGCCGGCCTCTCCGACCGCCAGGTGGCGGCGTTGCGTCCGGAGTTCGCCGGTGAGGACGGCGTCCGTTCGCTGCGCCACCGGCTGGGCCTGCGGCCGGTCTACAAGACCGTCGACACCTGCGCCGCGGAGTTCGCGGCCTCGACGCCGTACCACTACAGCGCCTACGAGACCGACCCCGAGGCGGAGACCGAGGTCGCTCCCAGCGACCGGCCGAAGGTGATGATCCTGGGTTCGGGTCCGAACCGGATCGGTCAGGGCATCGAGTTCGACTACTCCTGTGTGCACGCCGCGATGTCCCTGCGGGACGCCGGCTTCGAGACCGTGATGGTCAACTGCAACCCGGAGACGGTGTCCACCGACTACGACACGTCCGACCGGCTCTACTTCGAGCCGCTCACGTTCGAGGACGTGCTCGAGGTGTGGCACGCCGAGCAGGAGTCCGGACGGAGCGGCGGGGGGCCCGGAGTCGTCGGCGTCATCGTCCAACTCGGTGGCCAGACCCCGCTCGGGCTCGCCCGGCGCCTGGCCGCAGCCGGTGTGCCGATCGTGGGCACCTCGCCGGAGAGCATTCACCTCGCCGAGGAGCGCGGCGCGTTCGGCCGGGTCCTCGACGAGGCCGGTCTGCCGGCGCCGAAACACGGCATGGCTACGTCCTACCGCGAGGCGCGCGCCATCGCGGAGACGATCGGCTACCCGGTACTGGTGCGCCCGTCCTACGTGCTCGGCGGGCGCGGCATGGAGATCGTCTACGACGACACCACGCTGGAGTCCTACATCGCCCGGGCCACCCAGGTCAGCCCCGAGCACCCGGTGCTCGTCGACCGGTTCCTCGACGACGCGATCGAGATCGACGTCGACGCGCTGGCCGACGGCACCGGTGACGTCTACCTGGGTGGCGTCATGGAGCACATCGAGGAGGCCGGGATCCACTCCGGCGACTCGGCATGCGCGCTCCCGCCGATCACCCTCGGCTCGACCGACATCGAGAACGTGCGCCGCTCCACCGCGGCGATCGCGGCCGGCGTCGGGGTGAAGGGGCTGCTCAACGTCCAGTACGCCCTGAAAGACGACACGCTCTACGTCCTCGAGGCCAACCCGCGGGCGTCGCGGACGGTTCCGTTCGTCTCCAAGGCGACGGCGGTGCCGCTGGCGAAAGCCGCGGCCCGCATCATGCTCGGCGCCACGATCGCCGAACTGCGAGCCGAAGGCCTGCTGCCGGCGAGCGGCGACGGCGGTTCGCTGGCGCTCGAGCAGACGCCGATCGCGGTCAAGGAGGCCGTGCTGCCGTTCAAGCGGTTCCGCACGATCACCGGCGCCGGGGTCGACAGCCTGCTCGGCCCGGAGATGAAGTCCACCGGCGAGGTGATGGGCATCGACACCGCGTTCGGTGCGGCGTTCGCCAAGAGCCAGGCCGGGGCGTACGGGTCGCTGCCGACGTCGGGCCGGGTGTTCGTCTCGGTCGCCAACAAGGACAAGCGCTCGATCGTCTTCCCGGTCAAGCGCCTCACCGACCTGGGCTTCGAGGTGATCGCGACGCACGGCACCGCCGAGGTGCTCTGGCGCCACGGCATACCGGCGCGCGTCGTGCGCAAGCACTTCGAGCCGGCCGGCGGCGAGGACGATCACGACGTGGTCACGTTGATTCGGGCGGGAGAGGTTCAGTTGGTCGTCAACACGCCGTACGGAAATTCCGGACCGCGCGTCGACGGCTACGAGATCCGGTCGGCCGCGGTGGCCGCCGACGTGCCGTGCATCACCACTGTTCAGGCGGCCGCGGCAGCTGTGTTCGGCATCGAGGCGCAGCTGCGCGGCGAGCTCTCCGTGCGGCCGCTGCAGGAGCTGCACCGGGCGCTGCGCTCGTGAGCGTGTACGGGTTCCTGCGGGATCAAGCGCTCTTCCGCCTCGGCGACGCGGAAACTGCTCATGAGCGGACTTTGTCCGCTCTGACCAGGTTCGGTAAAGCCCCCGCCGCCGTGAAAGCCGCCCGCCGCTGGGCGCACGGCGACGCCCCCGGCCTGGCCCGCACGCTGTTCGGCGTGCGGTTCCCCGGGCCGGTGGGCCTGGCTGCCGGCATGGACAAGAACGGCGTCGCGCTGCCGGCCTGGGCCGGGCTCGGCTTCGGGTTCGTCGAGGTCGGTACCGTGACCGCCCACGCCCAGCCGGGCAATCCGCGGCCACGGCTGTTCCGGCTCCCGGCGAACGAGGCGATCGTCAACCGGATGGGCTTCAACAACCGCGGTGCGGCCGCGCTGGCTGCCCGCCTCGCCGACCTGAGCGCCGGCGGCCGGACCCCGCTGTCGATCCCGATCGGCGTCAGCCTCGGCAAGTCCAAGGTGACGCCGCTCGAGGACGCGGTCTCCGACTACGTGACGTCGCTGCGGCAGGTCGGCCGCTACGCCGACTACGTGGCGGTCAACGTCAGCTCCCCGAACACCCCGGGGCTGCGGGCGCTGCAGGATCGGGCCGCGCTCGACGAACTGCTGGCGGCGCTCTCCGCCGAAGCGCAGATCCCCGGGCCCCGTCGCCCGGCCGGCCGAGCCGTGCCACTCGTCGTCAAGATCGCGCCCGACCTCACCGACGAGGCGGTCGGCGAAGTGCTCGAGGTATGTACGGCGCACGGCGTCGCCGGCGTGATCGTCTCGAACACGACGCTGAGCCGGGCCGGCGTCGACACCCAGGAGGCGGGCGGGCTCTCCGGCGCACCGCTGACCCGGCGGGCCCGCGAGTTGGTCGGATTCGTCGTGCGCGAGACCGACGGACGCCTGCCGGTGATCGGCGTCGGGGGAGTGCTCACCGCCGCCGACGCGATGGCCCTGTTCGACGTCGGTGCCGCGCTCGTGCAGGTGTACACCGGCCTGGTCTACCGGGGCCCCGGGCTGGTCCGGGCGATCAATAGAACCGTCACTCAGCGTGGCGCCGGGCGCCTCGGCTCCGGCGAGGCCGTTTCTGACCCGCTGAGCGCCCCTCAGAGCGATTTTCCGGGTACGACCCAAGGCTCGGTGACCACAGGCGGGTCGCCGACGCTCAGCGAGCCCGTAGCGAGGGAGGCCTCCGAGTGAGCGTTAACACGGGCGCAGCGTCGCAGGTCGCGCCTTCCGCGGACCACTTCGGTGCCCGCCTCGCCCGCGCGGTCGCGGAGCGGGGGCCACTCTGCGTGGGCATCGACCCGCACCCCGGTCTGCTCGATGCGTGGGGGCTGACCAGGGACGTCGTCGGCGTGGAACGGTTCGCCCGCACGGTCGTCGAGGCGCTCGCGGACCGGGTCGCGGTGCTCAAGCCGCAGTCGGCGTTCTTCGAGCGGTACGGCAGTCGCGGGATCTCGGTGCTGGAGCGCGTGATCCTCGACGCCAGGGCGGCGGGCGCCCTGGTGCTCAACGACGTCAAGCGCGGCGACATCGGCAGCACGGTCGAGGCCTACGCGGCGGCGTACCTCGATCCGGCGTCACCGCTGTGCGGGGACGCGATGACCGCGAGCCCGTATCTGGGCTTCGGCTCGCTCGCCCCGTTGATCGACACGGCGATCGCGAACGGCAACGGTGTCTTCGTGCTCGGCTTGACGTCCAACCCCGAAGGACCCCAGGTGCAGCACGCGGTCGCCGCCGACGGGCGGACCGTCGCGCAGACCGTACTGGACTCGGTTGCGGGAGCCAACGTCGGGTACACGCCGTACGGCCCGGTCGGCGTCGTCGTCGGGGCCACCGTCGGGGAGACAGGCCACGACCTGAGCCGGGTCGGCGGACCGTTCCTGGCGCCCGGTCTGGGCGCGCAGGGCGCGGGCGCCGACGACCTTCGAAAGGTGTTCGGAGAGGCCCGCCGGGCGGTGCTTCCGTCGGTTTCCCGCGAGGTGCTGCGCGCGGGTCCGGGGGAGTCGGAATTGCGTTCTGCGGCATCCCGGGCAGCGGACGATTTCCGGGCTGTGCTTGCCTAGAGACGGGTCGGTTCGAGCGCCCGGCGAGGGTGTAGGTGTTGCCTACGCCACGGTGGGTACTCCCCGACCTGCATGAACCCCTCGCGGCGAACCCTCGTTGCTGTCAGTGTGGAGTGTGGCATCGATCACTGCATTGTTCCGGTGAGGCCTCGCAAAATCGGGCAAATAACCGCGAATCACAGATTTCAGCGGTTTCATGCGACGATTAGTCGGGGGCCAACACCGGGCCGCATTGATTCCTGTTGCACTTCCTCGCTAGGTTCACGCGCTGGAATCGTCCGCTTCCCCAACGAACACCCGAGGTGACCTGTGGCTCTTCCGTCGTTGAGCCCCGAGCAGCGCGCTGCTGCTCTGCAGAAGGCTGCCGAGGCGCGCAAGCAGCGTGCCGCGGTCAAGGACAAGCTCAAGCACGGTGGGTTGTCCCTGTCAGAGGTCCTCGACTCGGCCGAACAGGACGACGTCATCGGCAAGATGAAGGTCTCGGCCGTCCTCGAGGCGCTGCCCGGCATCGGCAAGGTCCGTGCCGTCCAGATCATGGAGAAGTTCAAGATCGCCGAGAGCCGGCGGGTGCGTGGCCTGGGTGACAACCAGAAGCGCGCGCTGCTTCAGGAATTCGGCTCGCCCTCCGGTGGACGCTGAATTTCCCGGCCTTCCGTCCCGCGCCGCTGATGCGGCGCGGCTGACGGTGCTCTCCGGTCCGTCCGGAGTCGGCAAGGGCAGCGTCGTGGCCGAGATCCGGCGTCACCACCCCTCGGTGTGGCTGTCGGTCTCGGTGACGACGCGAGCGCCCCGACCTGGCGAAGAGCACGGCAAGCAGTACTACTTCGTCAGTCGGGACGAGTACGACGCGATGGTGGCCGCCGGCGAGCTCCTGGAACATGCGGAGTTCGCCGGCAACGGCTACGGCACTCCCCGGCGTGCGGTCGAGGAGCGCCTGGCTGCCGGGCGTCCCGCGCTGCTCGAGATCGAGCTGCAGGGTGCCAGGCAGGTTCGGGCCGCGATGCCCGGAGCGCAGTTCGTCTTCTTGGCGCCGCCGTCCTGGGACGAGTTGGTTCGCCGGCTCGTGGGGCGGGGCACCGAGGACGAGGAGACGATTCGTCGTCGGCTCGACGCCGCGGTGGTCGAACTCGCCGCGGAGAAAGAGTTCGACGTGACGATCGTCAACGACAATGTCAGCCAGGCTGCCATCGAGTTGGTAGAGTTGCTGACCGTGCCCGTTCGCTGAGGGACGATCCGGGTGCTGAGGTGGGAGGCAACTCCCACGAGAAACCACAATCTCCCGATTACCTTTTGAGGCTGATCCGTTTTGTCCGGAACCGTCGCCGCTCCTGAGGGCATCACCAACCCGCCGATCGACGAGCTGCTGGAGAAGACCTCCTCCAAGTACGCGCTCGTGATCTACGCGGCCAAGCGCGCGCGCCAGATCAACGCCTACTACTCCCAGCTCGGCGAGGGCCTGCTCGAGTACGTCGGCCCCCTGGTGGAGACCTCTCCGCAGGAGAAGCCGCTGTCCATCGCCCTTCGCGAGATCAACAGCGACATGTTGACCCACGAGGCGATCGCTGAAGAGGGTGCGACCAACTAAAGCTTTTCCAGCGTTCTGCGGACGTCCGGCATCGTGCCGGGCGTCCGTTCTGGTGTGTGCGGGGCGCAGCAGGCGCGTTAGGTTTTGAGCGTGACCGAAGTCGTGCTGGGTGTCGCCGGGGGAATCGCCGCCTACAAGGCCTGTGAGCTGTTGCGGCGGCTCAAGGAATCCGGCCTGGACGTGACGGTCGTGCCGACCGAGAGCGCGCTGGAGTTCGTCGGGGCCCCGACGTGGGCGGCGTTGTCGGGGCGGCCGGTGGCCACCGACGTCTGGACGTCCGTCCACGAAGTGCCGCACGTGGCGCTGGGGCGGCGGGCCTCACTGGTCGTCGTGGCTCCCGCCACCGCTGACCTGCTGGCGCGTGCGGCGCACGGGCTGGCGAACGACCTGCTGACGAACACGCTGCTCACCGCGCGGAGCCCGATCCTGTTCGCGCCGGCGATGCACACGGAGATGTGGGAGCACCCGGCGACGCAGGCCAACGTCGCGACGCTGCGTTCGCGGGGCGTCGTCGTGCTGGAGCCGGCCGTCGGCCGGTTGACGGGGGCCGACACCGGTAAGGGGCGGTTGCCGGAGCCGGCGGAGATCTTCGACGTGGCGGTGGCGCTTCTTCGCCGGGGTGTGGTGACACCGGATCTGTCCGGTCGCCGGGTGGTCGTTTCCGCCGGCGGCACGCGCGAGTACCTCGACCCGGTGCGCTTCATCGGCAACCGGTCGTCCGGCCGCCAGGGATACGCGCTGGCCCGCACCGCCGCCGCCCGTGGCGCGAAGGTGACGTTGATCGCAGCCAACACCGCGCTGCCCGACCCGGCCGGCGTCGACGTCGTCCGCGTCGTCAGCACGCGTGATCTGCAGGAGGCCGTCTTCGCCGCCAGCGCCGACGCGGACGCGGTCGTGATGGCCGCGGCGCCGGCCGACTTCCGTCCGGACGCCTACGTCGAGAACAAGATCAAGAAGACCGACGACGTGGGCGCACCGACCGTGACCCTGGTGCAGAATCCCGACATCCTCGCGGGGCTGGTCCGGCGTCGCACTTCCTCCGGCACTGGACCCGTGATCGTCGGCTTCGCCGCGGAGACCGGGGACACGACGGGATCCGTGCTCGAACTGGGCCGGGCCAAGCTCGCCCGCAAGGGCTGCGACCTGCTCGTCGTCAACGACGTGTCCGAAGGCAAAGCGTTCGAGTCGACCGAAAACGCAGCCGTCGTGCTGGCTGACGACGGCACGTCGACCGAAGTTCCGCACGGCCCGAAAGAGGCGCTGGCGGACACGATCTGGGATCTGGTCACACCCCGCCTCCGTTAGTTGTTTCAGGAGGTCGACAACTTGGAGCTCAGGGCCCCGCTCTTTCCGGGGCTCACCCACCGGATCGGTAGACTCGCGCCGATACGAACCACCCTCGACCCTGGGAGCACCGTGGCCCGCCGTTTGTTCACCTCCGAATCCGTGACCGAGGGTCACCCCGACAAGATCGCCGACGCGATCAGTGACGGCATCCTCGACGCGCTGCTCGCCCAGGACCCGCGCAGCCGGGTCGCGGTGGAGACGCTGATCACCACCGGCCAGGTCCACGTCGCCGGTGAGGTCACCACCGATGCGTACGCCGACATCCCGAGCATCGTCCGGGAGACCATCCTCGGGATCGGCTACGACTCGTCGAAGAAGGGCTTCGACGGAGCGTCCTGCGGGGTCAGCGTTTCGATCGGGTCGCAGTCGCCCGACATCGCGCAGGGCGTCGACACCGCCTACGAGGCCCGTGTCGAGGAGTCCGAGGAAGACGCGCTCGACCGCCAGGGCGCCGGCGACCAGGGCCTGATGTTCGGTTACGCGAACAACGACACCCCCGAGTTGCTGCCGCTGCCGATCGCGCTCGCCCACCGTCTCGCGCGCCGCCTCGCGCAGGTCCGCAAGGACGGGCTGATCCCGTACCTGCGGCCCGACGGCAAGACCCAGGTCACGATCGAGTACGACGGCCCGAAGGCCGTCCGCCTCGACACCGTGGTCGTCTCGTCGCAGCACGCCTCCGACATCTCGCTGGAGACGCTGCTCGCGCCCGACATCGCCGAGTACGTCGTCGCGCCGGAGCTCGCCGAGCTGGGCCTGGAGACCGAGGGCTACCGCCTGCTGGTCAACCCCACCGGCCGCTTCGAGATCGGTGGCCCGATGGGCGACGCCGGTCTGACCGGCCGCAAGATCATCGTCGACACGTACGGCGGTTTCGCCCGCCACGGTGGTGGCGCGTTCTCCGGAAAGGACCCGTCCAAGGTCGACCGGTCCGCTGCCTACGCGATGCGCTGGGTCGCGAAGAACATCGTCGCGGCCGGGCTCGCCGACCGCGCCGAGGTGCAGGTCGCGTACGCGATCGGCAAGGCTCACCCGGTGGGGCTGTTCCTGGAGACTTTCGGCACCGAGACCGTCGACCCGGACCGGATCACCAAGGCCGTCAACGAGGTGTTCGACCTCCGCCCGGCCGCGATCATCCGCGACCTCGACCTGCTGCGCCCGATCTACCGCCAGACCTCGGCCTACGGCCACTTCGGCCGTGAGCTCCCCGACTTCACCTGGGAGAAGACCGACCGCGCTGCCGCCCTCAAGGACGCCGCCGGCGCGTGACGTCGAGCGCCCTGTCGGAGGGTGCTGGTAGACCAGAGGCATGACGCTGCTGGACGAGGAGCCCGCTGAGCCGACCGGCTCAGCGGGCTCCTCGCGTCCGGACCGCCCCCCGCCCGAGCCCGCGCCCGTCTCGCCGGCCTCGAGCGCCTTGCCCGCCTCGAGCGCCTCGCCCGCGTCGGGCGGCTCCGCCGCCGGGGACGCGCTGCTGCCCGACGCCACCGGCGCCGCGAGTGGCGCGGCCCCTGCGGCTTCGCCCCGCCGTACGACGAGGCCTGCGGCGCCGCGCCGCGCGGCGGCGCGCGAGCCTGACCCGGCGCTCCCGTTCGACATCGTGCCCGACGCGCAGCCCGCGGTGGCCGAGCCCGCGACGAAGCCTGCGTCCCCCCGCGAGCCCGACGCGGCGCTCCCGTTCGACGTCGTGCCCGACGCGCAGCCCGCGGTGGCCGAGCCCGCGACGAAGCCTGCGTCCCCCCGCGAGCCCGACGCGGCGCTCCCGTTCGACGTCGTGCCCGA
>NZ_JBICTY010000005.1:702722-745918 GCF_043197895.1 Cryptosporangium sp. NPDC048952
CGACGCGCAGCCCGCGGTGGCCGAGCCCGCGACGAAGCCTGCGTCCCCCCGCGAGCCCGACGCGGCGCTCCCGTTCGACGTCGCTTCGGACGCGCCGCCCGGCACGGACGAGACCGCGGCGGATTCGGCCGAGCCGGCGGTGAAGCCGGCGAAGAAGCCGACGCCTGCCAAGAAGAGGGGGGCGGCCAAGCCGAAGGGGGCGCGGGAGCCCGCGGCGGAGCTGCCGGTCGCCCGGGTGTGCGTCGACCTGCCGCTCCCGCACCTCGACCGCCCGTTCGACTACCTCGTCCCGTCGGACCTCGCCGACACCGCCGTCGTCGGCGGCCGGGTCCGTGTGCGCTTCGCGGGCCAGCTCGTCGACGGCTACGTGCTCGACCGCGTCGCCACCACCGACCACACCGGCAAGCTCGCCTACCTCGACCGGGCGCTCTCCGCCGAACCGGTCGTGAGCCCCGAGATCGCCCGTCTCGCCCGCGCGGTCGCCGACCGCTCCGCCGGCACGCTCGCCGACGTGCTGCGTCTGGCGATCCCACCCCGGCACGCCCGGGCCGAGTCCGCCCGCCGGGGCGACGGCGTCCTCCCGGTCGACGAACAGGGCCGCCACCGCCCACCCACCGACGGTTTCGCCCGCTACCGCGGCGGAGCGGCCTACCTCCGGCTGCTCGCCGACGGCAACTCACCCCGCGCCGTCCTCGCGGCACTCCCCGGCGAGGACTGGCCGCACCGCATCGCCGAGGCCGTCGCCGCCACGCTCGCATCCGGACGAGGCGCGGTCGCGGTGGTCCCCGACGCCCGCGACCTCGACCGTCTCGACGGCGCCCTCGGTGACGTCCTCGGCTCCGGCCGCCACACCACGCTCGCCGCGTCCCTCGGCCCGGAGGAGCGCTACCGGCGCTGGCTCGCCGTGCGCCGCGGCGAGGTGCTCGCCGTCGCCGGCACCCGCGCCACCGCGTTCGCCCCCGTCGCCGACCTCGGTCTGGCCGTGCTCTGGGACGACGGCGACGACCTGCACGCCGAGCCGCGCGCCCCGTACTGCCACACCCGCGACGTGCTCCTGGTCCGCAGCCAGCTCGCCGGTGCCGGGCTGTTGATCGGCGGTTACGCCCGCACCGCCGAGGCACAGCTGCTGCTCGAGACCGGCTGGGCCAAGTCGCTGGAGGCCGACCGCGAGGTGGTCCGTGCCGCCGCGCCCCGCGTCGTGCCGGTCGGCGACGACCGCGACCTCGCCGCCGACCCCACCGCGTCGGCGGCCCGCCTGCCCACGGTGGCCTGGCGGGCCGCCCGCGAGGCACTCGTCGCGGACGCCCCGGTGCTGGTCCAGGTTCCCCGGCGCGGATACGTGCCGTCGGTGGCCTGCAGCCGCTGCCGCCGGCCCGCTCGCTGCACGGTCTGCTCGGGGCCGCTGGAGCTGCGCAACCGGAGCGAGGCGGGCGAGGGCGACGTGCCCTCGTGCCGGTGGTGCGGCCACCTCGCCGGAGGCTGGGCCTGTCCCGAGTGCGGGAACCGGGGTCTGCGTGCGTCGATCCTCGGTGCGCGGCGCACCGCCGAGGAGCTCGGCCGCGCGTTCCCCGGCTTCACCGTCCGTACGTCGGGCCGCGACGGCATTCTCGGCTCGGTGGGTCCGGGAGCCGCGCTCGTGATCGCGACGCCCGGCGCCGAGCCCGTCGCCGAGGGCGGCTACGGCGCGGCGCTGCTCCTCGACACCTGGGCGCTGCTCACCCGCGCCGATCTGCGGGCGTCCGAGGAGGCGCTCCGCCGCTGGGCGAACGCGGTGGCGCTGGTGCGTCCGGCCCGTGCGGGCGGCCGGGTGGTGATCGCCGCCGACGGCGCGATCCCGGTCATCCAGGCGCTGCTGCGGTGGGATCCGGCGTGGCACGCGGCGCGTGAGCTGGCCGACCGGGCCGAACTCGGGTTCCCGCCCGCGGTGAAGATGGCCAGCGTCACCGGCACCCCGGACGCCGTCGCCGACCTCGTCCGGCTCGCCGAACTTCCCGCGGAAGCCGAGGTGCTCGGCCCGGTGCCGATCGCGCCCCCGTTCCGTGCCGGCGCGGAGGACGAGGAAATCGAACGCGCCCTGATCCGCGTGCCCCGAGCCCTCGGCCCCGCCTTGGCCAACGCCCTCCACGACGCCGCCTCCGTCCGCAGCGCCCACAAAGCCCCCAGCCCAGCCCGGGTCGAAGTAGACCCCTTGGAGCTCCTCTGAGTGGCCGCCCCTGCGCGGATCGGACGTACCGGCGTTCGCCGTAGACTTGGGGGCTGGCGCGGTTGGGCGCGCCGGGTTCGTCGTGCCTGCCGCTCGTCGTGAGAGGAATTGCGTGTCTGTCCGTCCCGTCCGGCTCTTCGGAGATCCGGTTCTGCGCACCCCCGCCGACCCGGTCGTCGACTACGACCGGCAGCTGCGCAGCCTGGTGAAGGACCTCACCGAGACGATGCTGCAGGAGCGCGGCGCCGGCCTGGCCGCTCCGCAGCTCGGCGTCCCGCTCCGGGTCTTCACGTTCGACGTCGGCGACGTCGTCGGTCACCTGGTGAACCCGGTGCTGGAGTTCCCCGACGAGCAGGAGCAGGACGGCCCGGAGGGGTGCCTGTCGATCCCGGGCCTGTACTTCGACACGAAGCGACGCCTGAACGTCGTCGCCACGGGCTACGACATGCACGGCGAGCCGGTGCAGATCGTCGGTACCGAACTGATGTCCCGCTGCCTCCAGCACGAGACCGACCACCTCGACGGCGTCCTGTTCGTCGACCGGCTCGACGCCGCGACGAAGAAGGAAGCGATGAAGGCCATCCGCCAGGCCGAGTGGGCCAACCAGCCCGTGCCGACGGTCAAGCAGAGCCCGCACCCGCTGTTCGGCAAGCTCCGATGAGGCTCGTCTTCGCCGGAACGCCGTCGGTTGCGGTGCCGCCGCTGGAGCGGCTGCTGCAGACCGGGCACGAGGTCGTCGCGGTCGTCACCCGCCCGGACGCTCCGGCCGGTCGCGGCCGCAAGCTGCAGCGCTCGCCGGTCGGCGAGGTCGCGGACGCGCACGGCATCGAGGTGCTCACGCCGGCGAAGGCCGGTGACCCGGAGTTCCTGGCGCGGCTCGCCGAGCTCGCCCCCGACCTCGCGCCGGTCGTCGCGTACGGCGGTCTCATCCCGCCGTCGGCGCTCGCCGTGCCGCGCCTGGGCTGGGTGAACCTGCACTTCTCGCTGCTGCCGGCCTGGCGCGGAGCCGCGCCCGTGCAGCACGCGATCCTGCACGGTGACGAGCTCACCGGTGCCGCGGTGTTCCAGCTCGAGAAGGGGCTCGACACCGGGCCGGTGTTCGGGCAGCTCACCGAGGTGATCCGGCCGGACGACACCTCCGGAGCGCTGCTGGAGCGCCTGTCCGAGGCCGGGGCGGAACTGCTCGCACAGGTCGTCGACGGCATCGCGGCCGGGGCGTTGACGGCGGTGGCGCAGCCGGTGGACGGGGTGTCGCTGGCGCCGAAGCTCACCGCCGAGGACGCGCATCTCGACTGGTCGGTGCCCGTGTTCGCGGTCGACCGGCGGATCCGGGCGTGTACTCCGGCTCCCGGTGCCTGGACGACGTTCCGGGGCGACCGCGTGAAGGTCGGGCCGGTGCGAGCGACGCCGAGCGCCGGTGCGGGCGCGGGTACCGATGCGAGCGCGGACGCGGATCGGCTCGCACCGGGGGAGATCCGGGTCGAGCGGAAGCGGATACTGGTCGGCACCGCGACCGACCCGGTCGTGCTCGGCGAGGTCGTTCCGCCGGGCAAGAAGGCGATGCCGGCGACCGATTGGGCGCGCGGCGCCCGCCCCGAACCCGGCGAGCGGTTCGAGTGACGATCTTCTCCGAAGTGAAGGTGCAGCAGTGACCGAGGGCCAGGGCCGACCCCAGGGGAGCCGTTCCGACGGCGACCCCGACGCTTCCCGCTCGGCGGGTCGCCCGCCCCGAGACCACAGCGCCGACCGCGCCCGCCCCGACCGCGGCGCCGACCGTCCCAGCGGCGGACGTCCTGACCGCGGCGGCGACCGCCCGGACCGCGGTCGCTTCGACCGTGATGGAGACCGTCCGGACCGCGGGCGTTTCGATCGTGGCGCGGACCGTCCCGGCGGCGGGCGCCCTGATCGTGGTGGCGACCGTCCGGACCGTGGTCGCCCCGACCGCAGCGCGGACCGTCCCGGCGGCGGACGTCCTGACCGCGGCGGCGACCGCCCGGACCGCGGCCGCTTCGACCGTAGCGCCGACCGCCCCGACGGCGTACGCCCTGACCGCGGCGGCAACAGGCCGGACCGAAGCACGGATCGCCCTGACCGCGGCCGCTTCGACCGCAGCGCCGACCGCCCCGACCGCGGACGTCCCGATCGCGGTGGCGACGGCTCGGACCGCGGTCGCTTCGACCGCGGTGGCGATCGCCCCGACGGCGCGCGTTTCGATCGCGGTGGGGATCGGCCCGATCGGGCTCGCCCGGATCGTGGTGCGGACCGTGCGCGTCCAGCGCGAAGCGGCGACCGTCCTGACGGTGCCCGCTCCGACCGCGGCTTCAGCCGCCCGGACCGGGAGCGTCCGGCTTATGGCGGGCGGGGTGACGGTGGCTCCGAGCGTGGGGCTCGGCCCTTCCGGGGTGACCGGCCGTCGGGCGGAGAGCGGGGTGCCGGACCCCGTGGTCCGCGTCCCGAGCGGGGTGTACGGCCCGACCGGGGTGACCGTCCCGAGCGGGGTGTACGGCCCGACCGGGGTGACCGTCCCGAGCGTGGTGAACGGTTCGACCGGGGTGAGCGGTCCGATCGGGCCGGTGGGGCGCGCGGGGCGCGGGCCGGTGGCGAGCGGCCGCGGAACGCCGCAGGGCACGAGGGCGAGAAGCGTGCCTGGGGTTCGTACCAGAAAGCCACGCCCGACCCGGCCCGCCGAGCGGCCTTCGACGTGCTCGTCTCCGTCGCGGCCCGCGACGCCTACGCGAACCTCGCGCTGCCTCCGCTGCTCGTCGAACGCCGCATCACCGGCCGTGACGCGGCCTTCGTCACCGAGCTGACGTACGGCACCCTGCGCCACCGCGGCACGCTCGACGCGATCCTCGCCGCGGGGAGCAGCCGTCCGATCGACAAGGTCGACCTGCGGGTGCTCCAGGCGCTGCGGCTCGGCGCCTACCAGCTGCTCTTCACGCGCGTGCCGGACCACGCGGCGGTCGCCGGCACTGTCGAGGTGGCGCGGGTCGCGCTCACCGACGGTCCCGCGCGGTTCGTGAACGCCGTCCTGCGCCGGGTCGCCGAGCGCGCCCTCGACGAGTGGCTCACCGAGGTCACCCCGCCCCTGGGCGAGGATCCGATCGGGCATCTCGCGATTCGCTACAGCCACCCCGAGTGGGTGGTCCGGGCGGTCGCCGACGCGCTCGGCGAGGACACCGCCCGCCTCGGCGAGCCCGACAGCGAGACGGCGAAGGCGCTCGCCGCCGACAACGAGCGCCCGGGCGTCGACCTGGCGGCGCGCCCCGGCCGCATCGAGCCGAAGCAACTAGCCGCCGAAATCCAGTCCGAACTAGGCCGCTGGACCCGCCCACCCGCCCCCACCACAGCGCCCGCCCCGGATGCGTCCGCCGCCACACCGGTCGCAGATGCGGCCGTCGCCGCACCGGCGTCGGGCGCGGTCCCTGCCGCTGACGCGGCCGCCGCGACGGCCGAGGGCGCCACCCCAGCCGCGGGTGCCGAGGGCGCCACCCCAGCCGCGGGTGCCGAGGGCGCCACCCCAGCCGCGGGTGCCGAGGGCACCGCGTCGGCTGCGTCCGCCGAAGGCGTCGCCCCCGCACCCCCGGCTGCGGATGCCGACGGCGTCGCTGCGGCTGCGCCCGCCGAGGAGGCCGCGCTGGTCGGAAGTGATGAGGGACCGGCCGAGGGCGTCGTCGCCGAGACGGCGAGTGACGAGGAGGCGGAGGGCGAGGCCGATGCGGGCGGCTCAGGAGCGGCGGACGACGGGGTGGCGGAACTGCTCGGGCGGTGGTCGCCGGTCGCGGTGAAGCTCCCCGAGGGCGCCCCCGGCAACATCGCCGCGATCGCCGACGGCCGCGCCCACGTCCAGGACGAGGGCAGCCAACTCTGCGCCTGGACCCTCGCCACCGCCCCGCTCGAGGGCCAGGACAACCGCTGGCTCGACCTCTGCGCCGGCCCCGGCGGCAAGGCGGGCCTGCTGGCGTCGATCGGCGCCGATCGCGGCGCGCACCTCCTCGCGGTCGAAGTGACCGAACACCGCGCCAAGCTCGTCGAACAGGCAGTCGAGGGCATGCCCGCGACCGTCCTCACCGCCGACGGCCGCGACGTCGGCACCCACCCTGACCTGCCCGAAGGCGGGTTCGACCGGGTGCTGGTCGACGCTCCCTGCACCGGCCTCGGCGCGCTCCGGCGCCGCCCCGAGGCGCGCTGGCGCAAGGAGCCGGGCGACGTCCCAGCGCTGGCCAAGCTCCAGCGCGAACTGCTCACCGCGGCGCTCAAGGCCGCGCGGCCGGGCGGGATCGTCGCGTACGTCACGTGTTCGCCGCACCTCGCGGAGACCCGCGTGCTGGTGGCCGACGTCTGCCGTCGCACCGGCGCCGAGCCGATCGACGTCCGCATCGTGCCGGAAGCGGCAGCGGCCGCGGACCTCAACCCGACTCCGGAGCGCGTGAGTGCGGCCCGGGCCGCCGCGCTCCAGCTGTGGCCGCACCGCCACGGCACCGACGCGATGTTCCTGTCGCTGCTGCGCAAGCCTGTCGGAGGCCACGACTAAGCTTTCGGACGTGGAGCTATTCGTCGCACCGAGCATCCTGTCCGCCGACTTCGCCCGCCTGGCGGAGGCTGCCGCCTCGGTGGCGGGCCGTCCCGGCACGCCGGGCGCGGACTGGTTGCACGTCGACGTCATGGACAACCACTTCGTGCCGAACCTGACGCTCGGCCTGCCGGTCGTGAAGAGCATCAAGGCAACGACGGACATCCCGCTCGACTGTCACCTGATGATCGACGATCCGGCGCGTTGGGCGCCGGGGTACGCCGAGGCGGGTGCGCACAACGTCACGTTCCACGCGGAGGCGGCGGACGATCCGGCCGCGGTGGGGCGCGACCTGCGGAAGGCCGGGGCGAAGGCCGGGCTGGCGCTCAAGCCCGGCACCCCGCTGGAGCCGTACCTGGAGATCCTGCGGAACTTCGACACGCTGCTCGTGATGACTGTCGAGCCGGGCTTCGGCGGGCAGGAGTTCATGGCTGAGGTGCTGCCGAAGGTCACCGAGGCGCGCAAACGTGTCGAGACCGGGCATCTCGAGCTGCGCATCGAGGTCGACGGCGGCATCAACGCCGACACGATCCACGCCGCCGCCGAAGCCGGCGCCGACACGTTCGTCGCGGGCTCCGCCGTCTACAACGCCGACGACCCGGCGAGGGCGGTAGCGGCCCTGCGCGCGTTGGCCGACAAGGCAGCGGCCCGGTGATCCGCCACGCGGGGCACCCGTGATGACCCCACTGCGCGCGCGGGGGACCGATCGGTGAGTGGGCATGCCGCGGACGCTCCCGGCGGGAGCATCAGGCGCGGCTCCGACGGGCTGATCCTCGTCGTCGACGACGACACCGACGTCGCCACGCTGGTGGCGATGAACCTGCGGTTCGAGCGGTTCGAGGTCGTCACCGCCAACGACGCCCGCAGCGCGCTGGCCGCCATCGAACGCCATCGGCCCGACCTCGTGCTGCTCGACGTCATGATGCCGCGCGTCGACGGCTTCGAGCTGTGCCGGCAGTTACGGGCCTCACCGCTCACCGCCGCGCTGCCGATCATCATGCTCACGGCCAAGGACCTCTCGGCCGACCGCATCCAGGGCCTCACCGCCGGCGCCGACGACTACATCGTCAAGCCGTTCGATCTCACCGAGCTCGTCGCCAGGGTCAAGTCGACACTGCGCCGCAACCGCGAGATGCGGGACGTCTCGCCGCTGACGGGCCTGCCTGGCAACACCCGCATCCTGGAGGCGATCGCCGAGCGGATCGTGGCCCGGCAGGAGCACGGCTGGGAGTACGCGGTCTGCTACGTCGACCTCGACAACTTCAAGACCGTCAACGACGTCTACGGCTTCTACCGGGGCGACCAGATGCTCACCGCCGCCGCCGGGGCGCTCCACTCGTCGACGATCGGGGTCGCCGGTTCGGCGCCGTTCCTCGGGCACATCGGCGGCGACGACTTCCTCGTGGTGTGCACGCCGGAGCAGATCCAGCCGATCACCGACCGCGCGATCACGCTGTTCGACCAGGCCAGCCGCGTGTTGTACGACCCGGACGATCTCGCCCGCGGGTACTTCGAGGTGCTCGACCGCCAGGGGCGACTACGGCGCCACGGGCTGCTGACGCTTTCGATCGGCGTCGCGGTGTCCACTCAGCGCCAGTTCAGCGACCACCGTGAGGTCGTCGCCGCGGCCAGCGAGATGAAGTCGGTGGCCAAGCGCACCGAGGGCTCGATGGTCGCGATCGACCGTCGGCGTGACCCCGAACCCGGGCGTGGTCCCGCGGCACGCCATCTGGCCGCGATCGAGCCCCTGGTCGATCCCGAAGCGTGATCCCTGTCGCATCCGGCCGGTCACAAAGAGGTAACCGTGCCAGACTGGCCCGTAACGGTGGGATTTCGGCTGTATCAGTGGCGATCTCCCGTCGAACGACGTAAGACAGAGAAAGAGCACCAGACAGAAAGCAACGCAGTACGCGCGCTCCGGGGTCGGTGAAATTCCGAACCGGCGGTTACAGTCCGCGACCCGTGAGCCCTTCGGGGCGAGCGGTTGACCCGGTGGAACTCCGGGACCGACGGTTAAAGTCCGGATGGGAGGAAGCGCGCGGGCTGGCTGGCGTGCCCATCCGCGGGTGACGCCGTCGCGCCCGTGCATGCCCTCCTGCGCAGGAACCTCCGGAGCCCGCCCGAGGCGAGGAGGCGCACGGCGCACATGTTCACCGGCATCGTGGAAGAACTCGGCACGCTGGCCGGGGTCGAGGAACTCGACAGAGCGGCCCGGCTCACGCTGAAAGGTCCACGGGTCGCCGTGGACGCGACGCACGGCGACTCCATCGCGGTCAACGGCGTCTGTCTGACGGTCGTGGACAACACCGGCGACGAATTCACCGCCGACGTCATGGCCGAGACGCTCTCCCGCTCGGCGCTGGGCGGGCTCGCCGCTGGTGACCCGGTCAACCTCGAGCGCGCGGCGACGCTCAGCACCCGCCTCGGCGGCCACCTGGTCCAGGGGCACGTCGACGGCGTCGGCACGGTCCTCGAGCGGCGTCCGGACACGCACTGGGAGGTCGTCCGCATCGGTCTGCCCGCGGACCTCGGCCGGTACGTCGTCGAGAAAGGCTCGATCGCTGTCGACGGCGTGTCGCTCACCGTCACCGCCGTCACCGGGGACTGGTTCGAGGTGAGCCTGATCCCGACCACACTCGCCGTGACCACGCTCGGCACCCGGGCGGTCGGGTCCCGCGTCAACCTCGAGGTCGACGTCGTCGCGAAGTACGTCGAAAAGCTGTTGCCCGGAAAGGAGCAGTCATGACGTTCGGCACCATCGGGCAGGCGATCGCCGACATCGCGGCGGGGAAGGCCGTCGTGGTCGTCGACGACGAGGACCGCGAGAACGAGGGCGACCTGGTGTTCGCCGCGTCCGCGGCGACCCCGGAACTGCTGGCGTTCACGATCCGGTACACGTCCGGCGTGGTGTGCGCTCCGGTCACCGAGGCCGACGCCGACCGGCTGAACCTGCCCCCGATGCACCACACCAATCAGGACAGCAAAGGCACCGCGTACACCGTGTCGGTGGACGCTCGGGACAAGACCACGACCGGTATCTCGGCCGCCGAGCGGGCGTCGACGATCCGGCTGCTCGGAGACCCGGCGGCCACCGCGCACGATTTCACCCGTCCCGGCCACGTGTTCCCGTTGCGTGCGGTCGACGGCGGGGTGCTGGTCCGTCCCGGTCATACCGAGGCCGCCGTCGATCTCGCCCGGATGGCGGGCCTGTATCCGGCGGGTGCGGTCAGCGAGGTCGTCAACGACGACGGGACGATGAGCCGCCTGCCGGACCTGATCGAGTTCGCGCGCGAGCACGATCTCACGCTGGTGACGATCGCCGATCTGATCGCGTATCGGCGGCGCACCGAGAGCCAGGTCGTGCGGGAGGTCGACACCCGCGTCCCCACCCGCCACGGCGCCTTCCGCGCCGTCGGCTACCGCAACACCGTCGACGCCACGGAGCACGTCGCGTTCGTGCTGGGCCAGGTCTCCGCGGGCGACGACGTGCTGGTGCGCGTCCACTCCGAATGCTTGACGGGCGACGTGTTCGGGAGCCTGCGCTGCGACTGCGGGCCGCAACTCGAGTCGGCGCTGGCCGCGGTCGCCGCGGAAGGACGTGGTGTCGTCGTCTACCTGCGGGGACACGAGGGCCGGGGGATCGGCCTGCTGCACAAGCTCCGCGCCTACCAGCTGCAGGACAGCGGCTCGGACACCGTCGACGCGAACCTCGAGCTGGGCCTGCCCGTGGACGCCCGGGACTACGCGATCGGCGCGCAGATCCTGCTCGACCTGGGGGTACGGTCGGTCCGGCTGCTCACGAACAACCCGGCCAAGCAGGCCAGCCTGGAAAGCTACGGACTGCAGGTGTCCGGCCGGGTGACGCTGCCCGCCCACGCGCACCCGGAGAACGTCCGCTATCTGACGACGAAGAGGGACCGGATGGGACACGAAATCGTAGGCCTTCCCGACGAGGTCGCTGTGGCCTCGGCCGTGCTGGACCAGGCATCGCTGGGCGCGCCGGCGTGAGCGGCGGAGGGCTCGCCGACCTCGGAGCGGTCGACGCGGGCGGGGTGCGGCTCGGTGTGGTGTCCACGCGCTGGCACCCGGAGATCGCCGACCGGTTGCTCGACCGGGCCCTGGCCACGGCAGCGCTGAGCGGTGTCACCGACGTGCTCACCGCGCGGGTCGCCGGTGCCGTGGAGCTGCCGGTGGTCGCGCAGGAGCTGGCCCAGCGGTGCGACGCGGTCGTAGCGCTGGGCGTCGTCGTCCGCGGCGGAACACCGCACTTCGAGTACGTCTGCGACGCGGTCACCGCCGGCCTCACCCGGGTGGCGCTGGACGCCGGCACGCCGGTCGGCAACGGCGTCTTGACCTGCGACACCGAGGCCCAGGCCCACGACCGGGCCGGCTTCGAGAACAGCGCCGAGGACAAGGGCCGGGAGGCCACCCTCGCCGCGCTCGACGCCGCGCTGACCCTGCGCGACCTGCGCCGGGGATCGGTGCCGCAGGTGGGCTTCGGTGTGAGTTAGGCACGCGCCCGTCGCCGGGTGTACCGAGCGCTCCCGGCGACGGCGTGCCGTGTGCCGGAGCAGGGTTGGGCCGTCCTTCCCGGGGTCGGGGGTACAGCGGCACCCGGGCGATGCGTCGGCCCGTGAAAGACTGCGGTCGTGAAAACGTTCGATGCGCTGTTCGCCGAGTTGTCGGCCAAGGTGGCCGAGGGCACCCCGGGTTCCGGCACGGTGGAGTCGGTGCGGGCAGGCGTCCATACCGTGGGCAAGAAGGTCGTCGAGGAAGCGGCTGAGGTCTGGATGGCCGCCGAGCACGAGTCCGCCGAGCGGACCGCCGAAGAGATCTCACAGCTCCTCTACCACCTGCAGGTCCTCATGCTGGCTCGCGGTCTGAGCCTCGAGGACGTCTACGCCCACCTGTAGTTCCGCCCCCGCACTGGAGGAAACCCGGCATGCTGCGCATCGCCGTCCCCAACAAGGGTTCGCTCTCCGAGCGATCCACTCAGATGCTCGTCGAGGCTGGTTACCGTCAGCGTCGCGATCCCAAAGAACTGGTACTGACCGACGCCGAGAACGAGGTCGAGTTCTTCTACCTGCGCCCCCGCGACATCGCGGTGTACGTGGGCTCGGGCGACCTGGACCTCGGCGTCACCGGCCGTGACCTGCTGCTCGACTCGGGCGCCGACGCGGTTGAGATGCTCGCGCTCGGGTTCGGCAGGTCGACGTTCCGGTTCGCCGCCCGGCCCGGAACCGTCGAATCGGTGCAGGACCTGGCCGGCCGGCGGATCGCCACGTCGTACGCCGGGCTGGTGCGTTCGCACCTTGCGGACAACGGCATCACCGCCGAGGTCATCCGCCTCGACGGGGCGGTCGAGACCGCGATCCGGCTCGGCGTCGCGGATGTCATCGCCGACGTCGTCGAGACCGGAGCGACGCTCCGCCAGCAGGGCCTGGAGATCGTCGCCGAGCCGATCCTGCGCTCGGAAGCCGTGGTGATCCGCGGCAAGGGCCGGGCCGAGACCGGCGCCGACCACCGCATCGACCAGCTCACGCGCCGCCTCAACGGGGTGCTCGTCGCTCGTCGGTACGTGATGCTCGCGTACGACGTCGAACTGGCCCATCTCGACGAGGCCGTGTCGATCACCCCGGGCATCGAGGGCCCGACGATCTCGCCGCTGCACAAGGACGGCTGGGTGGCGGTGAACGCGATGGTGCCCCGCGACGAGACCAACCGGATCATGGACACGCTCTACGACCTGGGTGCGCGGGCCATCATCGTCACGTCGATCCACGCCTGCCGGCTGTGAGCGTGACCGATCAGCAGGCGGACGTCGTCCGCGCGCGTCCGCACCGGCTGACAATCGTGTGCTGGGCGCTCGCGGTCGCGGTCGTCGTGATCTTCAGCGTCGTCGCCGTGCTGCTGGGACGACCGACGACGACCGTGGACCCGGAAGTCGGGCCGCCGTTCGGTCTGGGCGACCAGATCGGCATGGTGTTCCTCGGCTTCCTGCTGGCCGCGGGAGTGCTGTCGCTGACCCGCCCCCGTGTCGTCGCGGACGCCGAGCAGATCAAGGTCCGCAACGTGGTCGGCGGCGTCACCGTCCCGTGGACGCTCGTCCGCGGGGTGCGGTTCGACCGCCATTCGCCCTGGGCCGCAATCGAACTCCTCGACGACGAGCTCGTCTCGGTGCTCGCGGTGCAGGCCGCTGACAAACAGCGGGCTCTGGACGCCGTGCGCGGCCTCCGTCGGCTGCACGCGGCAGCGTGGGAAGGCAAGGACCTGCCGTCCTGAAGGACGACTATTACGCCGCTCGGCTCCGCGGCAATGCGCAGCCGGGCGGCGTTCTGCTGTCGAGAGTTCTGAGTCTGTCGGCCGCCTAAACCAGGTTGGTGACGAACGCGCTCATGCCGCTGGCGATGTTCACGACGCCGTCCCCGAGCGAACGGACCACACCTGCGGCGTCCGCGGGTTGGGTCACTACGAAGAACACCAGCAGGGCAAGTGCTCCCCATTTGAGGAACTTCTTCATGTCACGCCTCCTCGTTGCGGGGTTGGCGCCCACTCACTCGCAGTGCTAGCCGCAGAGTCACGATGCATATACCAACAGTTAGAATCTAACACGCAGTTGTGACTCAGTGACCCTTACGCTTCATTGTGTCGGATGACGAAGCGCGGCGAGTAGTCAGCCCTGGATTCACTCATGCTCATCTTTACCCGGCTCTCCTGGGCCGGTACTCGGGGCGGGATTACAGGTCGCACCGGATACCGGCTCGTTGACACCGTTCTCTTCGGTGAGTGGCGTCGCGGGCGGCTCCTCCTCGTCGGGCAGGACGGTGAGTTCGGCGGCACCGGCCCTGGTCAGGGTACCGACGGGCGCATCCGGCCCCGCGGGGTCGATCAGCGCGAACGACGGGAGCCCGAGCAGGGTGCAGGTGCCGTCCGCGGTGCCCACCGCGAGGAACCAGCCGTCACTCTCGTCGTGGTACATCCAGCCGGCGTCCAGAGCGCCCCACCGCGGTTCGTCGCCGATTTTCGGAGCCGCCTCCACAGTGGGTGCCTCGTCGTCGTCGGATTCGCTGGGTAACCGTTCGGCCGTGGGCGTGGCGGCGCTCGCCGGGGCCGGGTCGCGCTGGGATTCCGGGTCGCGCTGGGATTCCGGGTCGCGGTGGGATTCCGGGTCGCGGTGGGATTCCGGGTCGCGGTGGGATTCCGGGTCGCGGTGGGATTCCGGGTCGCGGTGGGATTCCGGGTCGTCCGGGGACTCCGGGTCGTCCGGGGTGGGGTAGCCGCGGGTCGGGCCGGGTGCCGGGGCGGCGGGAAGGGTGAAGTCAGTGGTCGGGTAGCCGCGCGCCGGCTCGTCCGGTGTCGGTGACGTCTCCCAGCCTGCGGTGGCGGGCTGCATAACGTCCGGATAGGGCGAAGGAGCAGTGGGGCGCGGCGGAACCGGGACCAGGGGCGTGGCGTACCCGAAGGGTGTGGACTCGGCCGCAGGCCGGGGACCGGGGATGGCGGGCAACGCACGCTTCTCCGGAGCGGGTGAGGCAGCCGCGAGGGCCGCCCGGCGCGGAGGTGGCGAGATCGGACGATGCACTTCCTCGGGCACCTTCTGCAGGCGACGCTCTTCGACGCGGTCGGCGACCCGGGCGAAGCTCGCCCCGACCAGTGCGAACAGGATCACTCCCGCGACGATCGCGGCCAGCACCGCGGTGGCGCCGCGATCCGGCGCGAGTCGCCAGCAGAGCACCGCTCCGGACACGCTGGTGAGCAGAAACCCCAGCAGAGCCGAGAGCGCGGCCGGGAACTGGGTGATCGAACTGTGGCGTGGACTGTCGACACGCACCGCGGCCCGAGCGTGGGCGAGGATCACCGAGCCGCCACAGGCGAGCAATAACCCCAGGCCGAGCGCGACGGCTGCGACCAGAGTCGTCCTGTCCACCGGTTCCTCCGCGCAATCGTGCGCATCCCACGCCGCCGACGGTCGCCGTGCCGCGTGTGAATCAGGGTAACGGGTCGCACAGGGGACGATGGTGACTGATGGTGGCGTTGATCGTCCGTACCGACGAGCCGCGGAGGTCCGGATGGGGTGATTCACCGGGCTCAAGAGCTGAACACTGTTATTACCAACTCTCCGGACGTAGCGGTAGCGTGTCTTAGCGTCACCAGAGAGGTGGTGGTACGTCGGCATGCCGATCGACGGATGCGGGAACCCAGTAGTGTCCGTGGCCGTGTAAGGGCCGAGGAGTCGGCGTACCAATGCGGGAGGTACAGATGCTGACCCACGTGATCCAGGCGACCGCAGGGATTCCTGACGAGATCCTTGCCGCGGCTGACCCGGGCGGCACGACGCTGAACACCGACGGCATCGTCGGGTTCATCGTTTCCAAGATCGTGCCGATCCTGCTGGCAGTCGTGGGTGTCATCATTTTGAGTAGGTCCGGTAAGGGCCAGTGGTCGGCGGCGCTGACCACCGGTGGTATCGCCCTGCTCGGCATCGTCTTCATCGCGGGCGCGGGGCTGCTCTTCGCGTTCGGGCAGAGCTTTGCCGAGCTCGTCCTCGGAGGCTGACCCGGATGCGGCTACGCCCGGATGACGACATCTACCGCGCGAAACTGCTCTTCCTGGGTCCGAAGGGCTTCACGCTACCGGTGCACCTGCCCTATGTGGCGTATCCACTGTTCGCTGTGGTGCTCGCCGCGATCATCCTGATCCGGTACGCGCTGACCCAGCATGTGGACTATTTCCCTGCGATCGAGATCGCCCTGTCGATCGTCCTGACCTCAGTGATCCTGCGCCAGGTGAGTCCTGACCGGCCGGTCCGTGCGGTGCTGCGCACCGCGGCGACGGACTGGCGGCGGGACCGGACCGCCGGTGAGCGTGGCGGGCGTGCCCGGTCCAGGATCGTCGTTCGGGAGACCATTCGATGAGCGGACGTCACTCCTGGGGAGACGCGGATGCGGCTGCGGCCGCGGAGGCGGCTGCTCGGGGAGAGCAGGGTGGTCCTGGCGCCGCCTCTGACGGCGGTACCGGCGCTGACGGCGTCGGGACCAACGGTGGTGGCGCTAACGGCGGTGTGGGTGCTAACGGTGGCGCTAACGGCGGTGTGGGTGCTAACGGTGGCGCTAACGGCGGTGGTGTGGGTGCCAACGGTGGTGGCGCCAACGGTGGTGGAGCGAATGGTGGCGCGGGCGCCGGTGGCGCTGGTGTCGAGGAGCGGGAGAGCGTGGCTGCCGGTGCGAGGCGGGGTGGGGCTCGGCGCTCCGGGTTCCCGGTGTTCCGGCCCGCTGGGGCGCGGGTGCGGGGTGGGGATGCTTCTCCGGGGGCGTCTCCGGCGCAGCCGGAGGAGTCTGTGGCTGGTGCGGGGGCGCCAGATGTGACGGACGCGCCGGAGGCCGATGCGGACGGTTCTACGTCGACGGGTTCGGGGTCGACGGGTTCGGGGTCGACGGGTTCGGGGTCGACGGGTTCGGGGTCGACGGGTTCGGGTTCGGGGTCGACGGGGCCGGCTTCGACGGGCTCTGGGGCGGTAGGGCCGAGTTCGACGGATCCGTATGACGCGGATCTGGAGTCGGCGATATCCGATGCGTTGCAGTTGGTGCCGCCGGCACCTGCCGATCCGGCGGGAACGCCGGATCGGCAGGAGACTGAGTCGCGGGCGCCAGGTGCGCGATCGGGGCCAGGGACGCGGCAAGGGCCGCCTGCGTCAGAGGCGCAGTCGGCGTCGGAGCCGCAGGGATTTGAGGGGCAGTCGGCGGGATCGCAGGGGGCTGGGCGGCCGTCGGCGCCGCAGCAGGGGCGGCCGGTGCCGTCGAGTGGGCCGCCCGGAACGGGCGCGCCGTACGCCGGGCTGGTGCAGCCGTGGCCGGGAGAGTCCGGTGCCGTGCAAGGGGACCTGACCCGGCCCGAGGCTCCGCCCTCACCGTCGGGGGCGCACTCCGCGCCCGAGGCGTTCCATCCGGGCGTGCCGCAGTCGGGCATGCCGCAGTCGGGCATGCCGTATTCGGGCGTGCCGTATCCGGGTGCCTCGCAGCCCGGTCCGTCGCAGTACGGGCCGCAGTCCTCGGGGCCTGGCCCGTCGGGTGTCACCCGGTCGGGACAGGTCCAGTCCGGGGTGCAGTCTGGGCCTCAGGGCGGGGCGCGGGGGACCGGGGAGCCGGCGACCGGGGAATCCCGGGCCGGGGAGCCTGGGGCTGGGGAGCGTGGGGCGGGGGAGCGGGAAGCCGGGGAGCCGGGGGCTGGGGAGGTCGGGGCGGTGGGGCCGCAATCGGCGCCGCCCAGTCGGCCGGGACCTTTCCCGCCGCGGATCATGCCGCCCGGCGCTCGGCCGAACTACGGCCAGCCGCCCGCGGACCCGAACGCCGTGAACGGACCTTCCGGCGCCCACCGGATCATCAACCAGCCGTCCGGCGCCTACCCGGTGCTCCCACCGAATGCGGTGCCGCCGAGCGTGGGCCAGCAGTCCGGGGCACACCGTGTGCTCCCGCCCAACGGCCCACCCCAGGGGAACTTGCCACCCGGCACCGTTCCCCTCGGAAACGTCCACTCACGCGGCAACCCACCGCCCGGCAATGCCGGCCCCAGCAACGTTCCCCCGGGCAGCGGCCCGCACGGCAGCGGCCCGCACGGCAGTGGCCCGCACGGCAGCGGCGCGCCCAACAGTGGGCCGCACGGCAGCGGGGCGCCCGATGGTGGGCCGCAGGGCAATTGGGCGCCTGGCAGTGGGCCGCACGGCAATGGAGCGCCTGGCCGTGGCGCGCCCGGCAATGTGGGGCCCGGCAATGTGGGGCCCGGTAGTGGGGCGGCGGGGAATGTGCCGCCCGGGGTTGGACAGCACTCCGGGGCGCACCGCGTGCTGCCTCCGAACGGGACGCACCCCGGCAACGTTCCGCCGAGCGTCGCTCAGCAGTCCGGTGCCCATCCGGTGCTTCCGCCGAACGCCGGGCCACATCCCGGCCCGGCGCAGGGCTACCCCGGCCGGTCCGCCGGCCCGGCCCAGCGCCCCGGCGCAGGACCGCAGAACCAGGCACCCTACGGCGCGCCCTCTCAGGGCCAGGCGCCTCAGGGCGGGGGCCCTCACGGCCCCGGACCGAACAACGCGGGTCCACAGCGCGCAGGCGGGCGCGACCCACGCGGACAGGGCGGCCCCCAGGGCCCCGCACCGCACTCCGCCCCGCCGAACACTGCGCCGCGCTCCGGCATACCGCGCGGTGGCGGCTACCCGACCCCCAGCGGCCCCCAGGGCCACCCTGCTGATGGCCGCCCCGACTCCGGTCAGGGCGGATACCCCGGCCCCGGGCAGGGCGGGCGCCCGGTCTCGGGTCCGGTGGGCCGTCCGGTGTCCGGTCCGGTGGGCCGTCCGGTGTCCGGTCCGGTGGAGCGGCCCGGGATGGACTCGGTTGGGCGGCCCGTGTCCGGTCCGGTGGAGCGCCCCGGGATGGACTCGGTTGGGCGGTCCGTGTCCGGTCCGGTGGAGCGCCCCGGTTCGGGCCTGGTCGGCCGTCCGGTGTCCGGGCCGGTGGAGCGTCCGGTTTCGGGTCCGGTTGGGCGCCCCGTGTCCGGGCCGGTCGGGGCGGACGGGTTGGAGCGGGGGCCCGGTCCCGCGCCGTGGCCCGTGCAGCACCCCCTGAACGCGGCACCGCGCAACGCGGTGCCGCCGTCGACGCTGCCCACTCACCCGGCATCGGTCGCGGTCGCGTCGCCGACCCGGATGCCGAGTCGTCCGGTGACCGGCATCCCGGCCTCCGCGCCGCCGCAGTCGGCCCCGCCGGTCCCGCTCTACGTGCCGGCGCCCGAGCGCTACCCCGCGCTGGCTCCCCCCGAGCCAGACGACCCAAAAACAGCTCGTGATGAGCGTCGATCTAAGAAACGTAAGCCACGACGGGTGAAGAGCCGGGCTCCGAAGGAGCGGAAGGACCGGGCGGCGGTTCATGAACTCGAGCTGCGCGAGATCGCCGGGCACCTGACCTTCACCCGCAACGACGTGACCGCGTGGTACCACCTGCCCGACATCCAGTGGGCGTTCCGCGCTGACAAGGAGCGGACGTCGATCCTGCTCGGGATCGCGGCGCAGTACGCCGCGCTGGGCGGGTACCGGCTGCACATGCGGCGGACCAACCGGCCGTATCCGGCCGTCGGCTGGGCGCGACGGATGGCCGCGCTGACGCCGCACCCGGTTCCCGACGTGCGGGGCGCACCGAGCTGGTCGGACCACCTCGAGGCGGGGCAGCGACGACTGCACGCCACGAGCCTGGCCGAGGGCGAGGTGTACCTCGGTGTCGTGTTCCAGCGGCGCACCATGCGCGAGCAGATGGTCGAGACGCTGAACTCGCTGCGAAACCGGGGCTCCGGCAATGCGGAGCGGGCACGGCTCGAACAGCTCGTCGGACGGTTCGACGAGGTGCTCGGCGCGTTCGGTATGCAGGCCCGTCCCGCGACGGCGAAGCAGGTGGAGTGGCTGATCCACCGGTCGGTGGCGCTGTGCATGCCGCCGCCGCCGGCGCTCTCGCCGGCCGAGTCGGGGGGCTGGGAGACCGGGGACCTGCTCGCGTTCACCGAGCACACGATGCGATACCGGTCGCCGTACGGCAGCACGGTCAAGCTGCTCTCGCGGATCGGCGACGAGCACGTCGAGCGACACGTCGCGGTGCTGACGTTCGGCCGTATGGAAGAGCTCGCGATCCCCGAGCGGCACGAGCCGTGGCTGCACTTCCACGAGCAGTTGCCGTGGCCGATGGAGCTGTCGAGCCGCGTCGACGTGCTCGGTCAGGGCGACGCGTTGCGTTCTCTGGAGCACAAGCTGCTGACGATCCGGTCGCAGCAGCGCGACTACCACGAACACGAGATGGACGCCCCGCCCGAGCTGGAGCGGCTCGCGCAGCGGGCACTGGACATCTCCGACGAGATGTCGACGGGTCTCGACCTGGACGCCGCCCGGATCCACGGCTGGCACCGCATCGCGGTGTCGGGGCGGACCGAGGAGGAGTGCCTGAAGCGGGTCCGGGCGCTGACCGACCACTACCGGTCGATGCGGATCACCCTGAACCACCCGCGTGACCAGCTGCGACTGCTCGACGAGTTCATTCCGGGCCAGCCGGTCGCGAACACCGGTTACCTGCGGCGGATGCCGGCGAAGTACTTCGCGGCGGCGATTCCGCAGGCCGCGGCTGCGATCGGTGACCGGCGCGGACCGATCATCGGGGAGACGTGCGGGACCTCGCACCGCCCGGTCATGTGGGATCCGCACTATGCGACGGAGGTCCGGGAACGGTCCGGACTGACGGTGTTCGTGGCCGAGCCCGGTGGTGGTAAGTCGACGCTGATGGGCGGTATCGCCTACCTGGCGGCACGGCGCGGGGTGCAGTGCACGATCCTCGACCCGTCGGGTCCGCTGGCGCGGCTGGCGACGATGCCGGAGCTGGCGCCGTACTCCAAGGTCTACAACCTGACGCGCGGAGAGCCGGGGACGCTGGCGCCGTACGGGCTCATCCCGACGCCGCGGCGTGAGCACTTCGGCTCGGACGAACTGGGTACTGCGGAGTGGAACTCGGCGATCGCCGCCGCGCGCGCCGAGCGGAAAGCGCTGGCCACCGACATCTGCATGATGCTGTTGCCGCCGCAGATCCAGCGCGAGCGCTCGTCGCCGATTCTGCTGCAGCGGGCGGCTCGGCAGGTGGAGCCGGAGGAGTCCGCGACGCTGGACGATTTGGTGGCCACCGTGGCGACGTTCGGCGAGGAGGGGGCCGAGCTCGCCGAGACCCTCGGGGACGTTCGGGACATGCCGCTCTCGCGGTTGTTCTTCGGGCGGTCGACGGCTCAGTACGGTCAGGACGAGGCGGTGCTGACCATCATCACGATGGCCGGGCTCGCGCTGCCGGACCTCTCGATCGACCGGGAGTTCTGGCAGCTCGAGGAGCGCATGGCGTTGCCGATGCTGCACCTGGCCACGGCGTTCACCACGCGTCGGGCGTACGGGCGGGCGATGAACGAGCGGAAGCTCGTCGCGCTGGACGAGACGCACTTCCTGGCCGGCTGGGGGTCGGGGCGGGCGCTGTTCACCCGACTGGCCCGCGACTCCCGTAAGTGGAACATCGCGGCGCTGGCTGCTTCGCAGAACCCCGTGGACATTTTGGGCCTGGACGTCCAAAATCTAGTGTCGACGGTGTTCGTGGGGCGTATCGCCGAGGATCCGGAGATCGCAGCGCAGGCTCTTCGTATGCTCGGTGTACAGCGTGGAATCGGGTACGAGAACACGCTGGCGCAGTTGTCAGTCGCGGATACTCAGAACGACCAGCGGCTCGGCTACCGGGAATTCGTCATGCGTGACGTTGACGGCCGGGTCCAGAAATTCCGGGCGGACCTGGCTTATGTGGCCGGGCTGCTCGAACACCTTGACACCACCGCCGATCCGCTCGGCGATGCGGGCCGGAGTTCCGGCCAGGAGGGTGATGCCCGGTGACCCTTTCTTCTGAACCGATTGCGGCTAGCGCGTCGAGTGGGTCTCGTGCGTCGAGTGGGTCTCGTGCGTCGAGTGGGTCTCGTGCGTCGAGTGGGTCTCGTGCGTCGAGTGGGTCTCGTGGGTCGAGTGGGTCGAGTCGGCGGGTTGTGCCGGCTGGGCGGGTGGTGGCTTGGGTTTTGACGGTGTTGGTGGTGGCGGTGGCGACGCTTTTTGCGTCGCCGGGGGTTCGGCCGGCGCAGGCGGCTTGTGGGCCGTCGGATCCGGCGGCTTGTTTGCCGAGTAGTAGCGTGGTCGATTGCCTAGACCCGCCCACCCCAGCCATGCCCGACACGGGCGCAACTAGCTTCTTCGTCAAAGAGCCGGATACTTCGGTCGGTGCTGCCGTAGGTACCACTAGTTCATTGACATATTACAAGTATGGTTATGCTGGCCTGCAGTATCACACTTACGATCTAGGTTGCGGTCCGGATGGTGCCGTTGCGCCGGACGCATTGGTCAACACCAGCATCTCGAATATGATGTTCAGTGTTGCGACCTTTATTACCGGACTTACAAACTCAGTACGTGAGCACGCTTTCGATCCAAAGCAAATGTGGGGTTGGACCGACGAACTAGTCGGCACTGCGAGTGATGCACTATATAAGAGGATTTTTACTACTCTGGGATTTATATCGATCGTCATTGTTGGCGCCTGGCTAGTCTGGAGCGCGAAACGCGGCGATATGTCCGACGCTGCGCGGACTGCTGGTTGGGCCGTTCTGGTTCTGATTGTGACGTCTGCAATCGCCGCCTGGCCAATTCGTGCCGCGACGGTCGCTGACAACACGCTCACTGGGTCGCTAGGGGTTATCAATAGCGCTCTGCACCCACAAGGGTCGGATCGCTGCGGAAGTTTTGACTGCCAAGATGTTGACCCTCAAAGTCAGGCAAGCGGAATCGTTACCGATGTCGTTCTGTATCGGCAGTGGCTTAGCGGGGAGCTTGGATCGGCGGACAGCAAGACAGCCAAGGAATATGGGCCGAAGCTGTATGATGCGTCTACTTTTAGTTGGCAAGAGGCTGCTGCAGTCCGCGCAGATCCGAAGACTCGTGCGGCTTATGTAAAGAAGAAGCAAGAGAATTGGAAGCAGTACGCTTCCGAAATTCAGAAATCCGACCCTGATGCATACGAATATTTGACGGGCAAGCAAGGCTCTTCACGTATCGGTTCATCCTTCACGGCTCTGATTGCGGCTTTGGTGGCTGCGCCTTTCGACCTAATGGCGTCAATCCTCATTATTATTGCTTTCCTAATCATTCGATTGGCGGTAATCTTCCTGCCGGCTATTGCTGTGGTGGGGATATTGCGGCCTGCTTCCGGGCCTTTGCGGGGGCTGTTTCGGACTGTGGTTGCCGCGATTCTCAACTGCGTGATCTTCGGCGTGGGCGCTAGCGTCTATCTGCTTGCCCTCGAACTGATCACCAGCACAGCCTCGCTCGCCGGATGGCAGCAAATTCTGCTGATCTTCCTCACCGGCCTAGTCATGTGGTTACTGCTCCGTCCCTTCCGTCGGCTCACCAGCCTCGCCGGCGGTAACCCCTTCCACGACCTCGTCGGCGGCCTCGGTGCCGTCCGGCGCCGGGCGTTCGGCGACGCTCGCGCGGCCGGAATCGCCGCCGCGGGGGCGTTCATCGGCAACAAGGCGGCCGAGGACGACGACAAGCGCAGCGAGGCCCGGCCGGAGTCCTGGAGCCGGGACCGTTCGTTCGTGCAGGCCGGCGACGCTCCTATCGAGAGCGGCGCCGAGACCCGCACCCGCGGAGGCAGCAGACTCGCCGACGAGTCCCCGGTCGTGATGGCCGGAACCGGCGTAGGGAGCAGCTCCCGCCCGGAGAACAGCACCACTACCGGCGGCTCGTACACCGGCGTCGGCTCCCACTCGGGAGCCGGCAGGAGTACAGACGACGGCGACATGGTCACGCCCGCGGGCGCCCGTCCACCGATGCGCGTTCCCGCCGGCCCGGCACGTCCGGAGAACGGCTCCGGCCTCGACTACCGCGACCCGTCCTACCCGGTGTCGACCCGCGGCGAGTCGGTCCCGGTCGAAGCCGAGGAGCGGTTCGTCGTCTACCGGCCCGACAGCGGCTACCGCACCGTGGAGCCGGACATCCGTCCGGAATCCCGCCCCACCCCGCGTCAGAGCGCCGACGCCACCGCGGGCAGCCGCCCCGACTAGGCACCGGCAGCAAGAGCGCCAGCACCCAGAGCACCGGCAGCAAGAGCGCCCGCACCTAGAGCACCAGCACCGAGAGCGCCAGCACCCAGAGCGCCAGCAGCGACACCCCAAACAAGCACCGCCAACGACACCCCGAAACCACACCACCAGCGAAAGGAGCGCATGGATGGCACGGCTGCCGGCGGGTATCTACCTACGCCGGCCGGGTTACCGGATCCTCTCCGCGCTCGTGCTGGCCGTGATCGTCGCGGGCGTAGTGCTGCTGGCGCGGCTGTTCGGCTCGGTCACACCGAACGGTACGGAGGCGGCCCCCGCCCCAGCGCCATCCCGCACCGTGTCGTCCAGCGAAGGCGACGACAGCGTCTACGCGGAGGCGAGCCCGAAAACGACCCCCGCGACCCAGGTCGGTGAGGCGTTCGTGCGCGCCTGGCTGCAGCCGACCGACGGACGCTCGCAGGACCAGTGGTACGCGGGCCTCGCCCGCTACGCCCTCCCTGACCTCGCGACCCAGCTCAAGGACGTCGATCCGACGACGAACCCAGCGAAAGCGGTCACCGGTGACCCCACCGCCACCGTGGTGAGCGAGACCAGCGCCCAGGTCGTCGTCCCGACCGACGCCGGTTCGGCGACGACGCTGTGCGTACTCACCGGGGACGGTTGGCGAGTCGCGACGATCGACCTGGGGAAGTGAGGCGTCCCCATGGCTGTCGATCTACGTCCGGACGCGGAGGAGACCCAACCGGAGGGTAAGTCGCGGCTGCGGAAGTTCGTGGTTATCGGCATCGCGCTGGTGGCGGCCAGCGCGTTGCTCTGTCTCGGCTTCACGCCGATGGTCTTCAACTCGGTCGTCCAGAGCATGCGCGACTCGGCCGAGAACGCCCAGCAAGGGTGCGGCTCGCTGGGCTTCAGCGTCGACGACAACGTCAAGATCGACGGGCTGGCAGCCGACCAGCTGCAGAACGCGGCGACGGTCATCGGTGTCGGGCAGAAGATGAAGGTGCCGCCGCGCGGATGGGTGATCGCGCTGGCCACCGCACTCCAGGAAAGCCTGCTCCACAACTACACAGTCGCCACGGACCACGACTCGGTCGGACTGTTCCAGCAGCGGCCCAGCAGCGGTTGGGGCAACGCGCCGGCGAGCCCGAGCGACACCCGCTCGCCGGCCCAGCGGCTCACCGACCCGGCGTACGCGTCGGCCAAGTTCTACGAGAAGCTCCTACGGACGCCGAACTGGAACGCGCGCCGGGTGGCCGACGTGGCCCAGGCAGTGCAGATCTCCGCGTTCCCCGAGGCCTACGCGCGCTGGGAGGGTTTCGCGACGCTGCTGGTCAACCGCATCACGAAGGGTGCCGCGAACGGCGTCGTCGCAGAGCAGGGCGACCCGATCCGCTGCCCGGCGCCGGGTGAGGTGAGCGGCGCGGGCTGGACGGTGCCGGCGCTCGGCCACGTGGGTAGCGGTTTCCGGACGCCGGACCGGCCCGGTCACGCCGGTGTCGACATCATCGTGCCGCGGTACACGGTGATCCACGCGGCCAGCGCCGGGATCGTCGTCACCTCGAAGTGCAACGCCTCGACCGGGAACTGCGATGTCGACGGCAGTCCGGCGGTCAAGGGCTGCGGCTGGTACGTGGAGATCGCGCACACCACCGGCCTGACCACCCGGTACTGTCACATGGTCGAGCGGCCGGCCGTCGTGGTCGGGCAATCGGTGGAGGCCGGGCAGCCGCTGGGCAAGGTCGGGTCGTCGGGTAACTCGTCCGGGCCGCACCTGCACTTCGAGACGCGCGTCAACGGCGAGGCGGTGAACCCGATCGCGTTCATGGCGGCCCGCGGCGCGCCCCTGGGGGAGTCACAGCGATGACCAGGCCAGATCGGCGCCGAGCGCTCCCGCAAGCCGGGTGATCGTCGCGCGGGTGACTCGGTCGCCGACGCGGTCGGGAAGCCAGGCGCAGACGATCCCGGCGCCGGTCACGTCGGCGGTGGAGCAGACGGCGGCCAGACACTCCTCGATCTGGGTGAGGGAAGGTCCGGGGCCCGACGGGAAGCGCAGCCCGGGCAGCTGCGCGCTGTCGATGATGTCGATGTCGAGGTGCAGGTAGACCGGCATTCGGCCGAGCTTCTCGACGGCGGAGGCGAGGGCGGCCGGTTCGGCGGGCACGCGGACGACCTGGCTGGCGGTCAGAGCGGCGCGCTCGGCGGGATCGAGGTCCCTGGCGTCGGAGAGAATCACGTGGGCTTCTGCGACCGGCGCGAGCGCATCGTCGAAGAGGTCGGGTGTCCGGCCGGTCAGCATGGCCAGCGCCATGCCGCCGAGGTAGCCGCTGGTCGTGATGGCCGGGGTGTTGAAGTCGCCGTGCGCGTCCAGCCAGACCACGGCCAGGTCGCGGGGACTGTGCCGTAATCCGGCCACCGCTGCCCGGGCGGTGGGGCAGTCCCCGGACAGCAGCAGCGGCCTGGCGACCTGCGCAACCGCGTCGGCGACGTTCCGATGCAGCAGGCTCATCCGGTCGGGGACCGGGCCGGCCGGCAGGGACGGCCAAGCCATCTCCGTCGCGCCGGCCGGCACCGGAAAACCGGGAAGGTGCTCGTCGAGGTGCCAGGGCGTGACGATGGGGTCCCAGGCGCGGTTGGTCATGAGATCAATAAACTGGGCCCGTCAATTTCTCGCCCGGACCCTGCCCCGGCGGGTCGGGGATCACCGACGACTCACGGAACGCCCGCTGCAGGCTGGAGAGGCCGTCACGCAGCGGAGCCGCGTGCGCGCCGAGGTACTCCACGGACGACATGATCAGGCCGGCGAGGGCCGTGATCAGGCGTCGGGCCTCGTCGAGGTCGCGGTGGGGCGAGGAGTCGGGATCCTCGGACGCGAGCCCCAGGCGCTCGGCGGCGGCGCTCATCAGCATGACGGCGGCGCGGCTGATCACCTCGACCGAGGGAATCTCCGCGAGGTCGCGGACGTCCGGTTCGAGGGAATGCACGTCGCTGGCTGGGTGTTCGGAACTCATGCCTGGTACCCTGGCAGAACGACCAGCCGTCCGCGCAGCGGGTGGCAGCCAAGAGGAGCCCCGCTCCCACCCTCGCAGCCGCAAGGCAGCAGGGTCCGGTCAGAGTTTGACGTGGTGAAACACGCCAACAGACCGGTCGAGTGGGCCCCAGCATGCGCTGGGGCCTTCACGTGTTGTGGGGCTTCGGACCGGCAGGGTCACGACTAGAAGTACGTCCGAGGAGGTCCCATCAGCGTAGAGCTGCGTGTGAACGACCAGATCCGCGCCCGCGAGGTGCGTCTCGTCGGTCCTGAAGGAGAGCAGGTCGGCATCGTTCCGGTTGCCGAGGCCCTGCGCCTCGCCCAGGACACCGACTTGGATCTGGTCGAGGTCGCGCCCACCGCGCGGCCGCCCGTCTGCAAGCTCATGGACTACGGAAAGTTCAAGTACGAGAGCGCGCAGAAAGCACGGGAGGCGCGGCGTAACCAGAGCCTCACCGTGATCAAGGAAATGAAGCTTCGGCCGAAGATCGACCCGCACGACTACGAGACCAAAAAGGGTCACGTGGTGCGGTTCCTCAAGGCCGGCGACAAGGTCAAGATCACGATCATGTTCCGTGGTCGCGAGCAGAGCCGCCCCGAGCTGGGATTCCGGCTCCTCAAGCGGCTCGCCGACGAGGTGACCGAGCTCGGCTTCGTCGAGTCGTCGCCCCGTCAGGACGGCCGCAACATGATCATGGTGATGGCCCCGCACCGCGCGCTGAAGACCGTTGGTCAGCGCGGTTCAGGGGAAGAGACAGAGGAATCGGGCGCCCCAGCGGACGCCTGAGGCGGAACGGGAGGCGCGGCACCCGGACGACGGGCGCCGCGCCCCGGTACGCCCTGAGTAGGTAATCGAACAAGGAAAACTGATGCCGAAGAACAAGACCCACAAGGGCACCGCCAAGCGAGTGAAGCTGACCGGTACCGGCAAGCTGCGTCGCCAGAAGGCGAACCGGCGCCACCTGCTGGAGCACAAGTCCAGCACCCGCACGCGTCGCCTGGACGGCACGACCGACTTCGCGCCGACCGAGACCAAGCGAATCAAGCGCCTGCTCGGTATCTGAGTCTTTTTCCCTTGACCATTGATCGTCGCCGCCCGACAACGGGGACCGGACGACGACCGCTAGAAGGACAGGTGTACCCGTGGCACGCGTGAAGCGGGCGGTCAATGCCCAGAAGAAGCGCCGGACCACCCTTGAGGCCGCGAAGGGTTACCGCGGCCAGCGCTCGCGGCTCTACCGCAAGGCCAAGGAGCAGCTCCTCCACTCCGCGACGTACTCCTACCGCGACCGCAAGGCGCGCAAGGGTGACTTCCGCCAGCTCTGGATCACTCGCATCAACGCTGCGGCTCGGGCCGAGGGTCTGACGTACAACCGCTTCATCCAGGGCCTGCGCCTCGCCGAGATCGAGATCGACCGCAAGGTTCTCGCCGATCTGGCCGTCAACGACGCCGCCGCGTTCGCGGCGATCGTCGCCGTGGCCAAGGCCGCGCTGCCGGAGGACACGTCGGCGCCGCGTGAGGACGCAGCCTGACCAGGTCTTCCGACCGTTTGACGCGACCCGAGGATCCACCGCTCGCGAGCGGTCGGACTCCTCGGGTCGCTGCTGCTCGGCGTCTGACGCGCCGTTCGCGCCGGGACGACCTCCGTCAGTTCCTGGCGGAGGGACCGCAGGCGGTCCGCGAAGCGCTCGCGCTTCCCCCCGGTGCGCCGGGTGCACCGTCGTTGGTCTTCGGCACAACTGCAGCTTTGCGACGCTATGAGCAGCTTGTTGCGAGCGCGTCGGTACCGGTGATCCCGGTCGACGAGGCGGGCATGGCGGGGTTGTCGGAGACGGTGTCGCCGCAGGGGCTCGTCGCGGTGTGTTCGTTCCTGGACGTGCCGCTGTCCGCCGTGTCCGGACCGCTCGTGGCTGTGCTGGCCGAGATCCAGGACCCGGGGAACGCGGGAACCGTACTGCGGACCGCGGACGCCGCGGGCGCGGGTGGCGTCGTCTTCACCGACGGCAGCGTGGATCCGTACAACGGGAAGTGCGTCCGTTCTTCGGCGGGCAGCCTGTTCCATCCGCCGGTCGTCCGCGGGGTATCGGCTTCCGACGCCATCGACTCGCTGCGGAACGCAGGCATGCAAGTGCTGGCGGCGGACGGCTACGGCGAGGACGACCTCGACGACCTGGCCGACGCCGGGGAGCTGTCGCGGCCGACGGCGTGGGTGTTCGGGAACGAGGCGCGGGGATTGCCGCCCGAGTTGGCCGCGCTGGCGGACCGCAGGGTGCGGATTCCGATCCACGGGCGCGCCGAGAGCCTGAACCTGGCCGCCGCGGCTGCGGTGTGCCTGTACACGTCGGCGAGGGCGCTGCGTCGGATCCGCTAGAGTCCCTAGCAATCACGACGTACGAGGAGGGGCGAGCGGTGCGCTACCGGCACGAGTTTCGCCGGCCCGCCGGTCGGGCCTGACGCTCCGAACCCCGGCGGGCTGCGGCACAGCCGCCCGTACTTGATCACCCCGCGCGCTGTAGTGGTGTGTGCCCTCGCGCGCGATCAGTCGGAGGACGGAACCCCACTCGCATGTCTGGACCCAACGACAGTTACGACCCCAAGCAGGTCGCGCTCCTGAGCGAGGACGCGCTCGGCGACGCGGTGGTGAGCGCCGAGAAGGCGTTCGCGGACGCTGCCTCGCTGGACGGGTTGCACACCGCGAAGAGCGCGCACCTCGGCGACCGCGCCCCGGTGTCGCTGGCCCGCCGTGAGCTCGGCGCGCTCCCGCCGCAGGCCCGTGCCGACGCCGGCCGCCGCGTCAACGAGACCCGCAAGGCCATTCAAGCCGCATACGACGCCCGCGAGGCGGTCCTGGTCGCCGAGCGTGACGAGCGGGTGCTGCGCGAAGAGACCGTCGACGTGACGCTGCCGTTCGACCGGCGTCCGCGCGGCGCGCGCCACCCCGTCGCCGCGCTGTTCGACCGGGTCAGCGACCTGTTCATCGGCATGGGCTACGAAATCGCCGAAGGCCCTGAGATCGAGGCCGAGTGGCTGAACTTCGACGCGCTGAACATCGCGCCCGACCATCCGGCCCGCTCCATGATGGACACGTTTTTCATCGAGCCGCCCGAGGGCGGTCTGGTGCTGCGGACGCACACCTCGCCGGTGCAGGCACGCACGATGCTCGACCGCCGCGAACCCCCGATCTACATCGCCGCGCCCGGCCGGGTGTTCCGCACCGACGAGCTCGACGCCACGCACACGCCGGTGTTCAGCCAGGTCGAAGGCCTCGTCATCGACAAGGGCATCACGATGGCGCACCTGCGCGGCACGCTCGACCACTTCTCGAAGTCGATGTTCGGCCCGGAGGCGGTCACCCGGTGGCGGCCGTCCTACTTCCCGTTCACCGAACCGTCGGCGGAGTTCGACGTCTGGTTCCCGCACGCCAAGGGCGGTCCACGCTGGATCGAGTGGGGCGGCTGCGGCATGGTCAACCCGCGCGTGCTGATCGCGTGCGGCATCGACCCCGACGTGTACACCGGCTTCGCGTTCGGCATGGGCCTCGAGCGTGCGCTGCAGTTCCGGCACGAGGCCACCGACATGCGTGACATGGTCGAGGGCGACGTGCGCTTCTCGACCGCTTTCGGGATGGAGATCTGATGCGCGTCGCCGTGTCCTGGCTCGGCGAGTACCTCGACCTCTCGGGCCGCTCGGTCGAAGAGATCGACACCGCTTTCGTCCGCGCCGGTCTCGAGGTCGAGGCCGTCCACCGGCCCGGGGCCGAGATCACCGGTCCGCTGGTGATCGGCCGCGTGCTCTCCGCCGAGGAACTGACCGGCTTCAAGAAGCCGATCTGGTACTGCCGCGTCGACGTCGGCCCCTCGCACAACGACGAGACGGGGAGCCGCGGGATCGTCTGCGGAGCCCCGAACGTGGCGACCGCCGAGTACGTCGTGGTATCACTGCCCGGCGCGGTGCTCCCGGGTGGGTTCGCGATCGCCGCGCGCACGACGTACGGGCAGGTCTCGGACGGGATGATCTGCTCCGGCCGCGAGCTGGGCATCAGCGAGGACCACAGCGGGATCCTGGCGTTCACGGCCGGGGACCTCCCGGCGGACGTGGTGCCGGGTTCGGACGCCGCGCCGGTGCTCGGGCTCGACGACGTCATCTTCGAGCTGGCGATCACGCCCGACCGGGGTTACTGCTTCTCGGTGCGTGGCCTGGCGCGGGAGCTGGCGTCCTCGCTGGACGTGCCGTTCCGTGATCCGGCGTCGCTGGTTTCCGTTCCTGCTTCGTCCGACGACGTGCCGCACGCGGTCATCGTGGAGGACACGGCCGGGTGCGACAGGTTCTACGCACGGGCCGTGCGGGGGCTGAACCCCGCCGCGCCGTCACCGCTGTGGATGACGCGGCGTCTGCGGGCCGCCGGGGTGCGGTCGATCTCGCTGGCCGTCGACGTCACGAACTACCTGATGCTCGAGCTGGGCCAGCCGATGCACGCGTTCGACAGGTCGCGCGTCACCGGGTCGATCGTGGTGCGCCGCGGTCGACCCGGAGAACGGGTGACCACACTGGACGGCACTGACCGCACCGTGGACCCGGAAGACCTGCTGATCACCGACGACACCGGCCCGATCGGGCTGGCCGCGGTCATGGGTGGTGCGACCACCGAGATCGGACCCGACACCACCGACGTCCTGATCGAAGCGGCGCACTGGGACCCGGTCTCGGTCGCCCGCACCGCCCGGCGGCACAAGCTGCCGAGCGAGGCGTCGAAGCGGTTCGAGCGTGGCGTCGACCCGGAGATGACAGCGGTCGCGGCCGAAGCCGCGGTGCGCCTGCTCGTCGAGTACGGCGGCGCGGTGGCCGAGCCCGGTGTGCTGGACCTGGACGCGCGCCCGGCCGTGGAGCCGATCCGCCTTCCGGTGGGGCTGGCGTCGCGGGTCGTCGGTGTCGAGTACTCGCGGTCGGTGGTGGAGCGCCGGCTGCGTGACGTCGGCTGCACGGTGACCACCTCCGGCGAGGACGAGTTCTGGGTGCTGCCCGCGCCGTGGCGTCCGGACCTGACCGACCCGATCGACCTGGTTGAGGAGGTCGCGCGGCTCGAGGGGTACGACAACATCCCGTCGATCCTGCCGCCGACGCCGGCCAGCTCCGGTCTCACCGACGACCAGCGGCGCCGCCGGACTGTGGCGCGGGCGTTGGCCGAGGCCGGGTACGTCGAGGTGCTGAGCTATCCGTTCGTGTCGCCGACCGTCCACGACGCGTTCGGCCTGGACGCTGACGATCCGCGCCGGTCCGCGCTCCGGCTGGCGAACCCGCTGTCGGACGCCGAGCCGGAAATGCGGACGAGCCTGCTGCCGGGGCTGCTCAAGGCCGCGCAGCGCAACATCGGGCGTGGTCAGCGGGACGTAGCGCTGTATGAGCTCGGGCTCGTGTTCTCGGCGTCCGGTGCCGGGCCGGCGCCGCGGTTGGGTGTCGACCGGCGGCCGACCGACGACGAGCTTTCGGCGTTGTACGCGGCGGTTCCGTCGCAGCCGCGGCACGTGGCGGTCGTTCTGGCCGGTGACCGGGATCCCGCCGGGTGGTGGGGGCCGGGTCGCGGTGCCTCGTGGGCGGACGCGATCGAGGCGGCGCGGGTCGTGGCCGCTGCGGCCGGCGTTTCGCTGGAGGTGCGGCGGGGGGAGTTGGCGCCGTGGCATCCGGGGCGGTGTGCCTCGCTGGTCGTCGACGGCCGGGTCGTGGGGCATGCGGGTGAGTTGCACCCGCGGGTCGTGGCGGCGTTGGAGTTGCCGGCGCGGACTGCGGCGATGGAGCTTGATCTTTCCGCGGTTCCGGAGGCGCGGGTGGCTATCGCTCCGGTGATCTCGCCGTTCCCGCCGGCGCTGTTGGATGTCGCGCTGGTCGTCGAGCAGTCGGTGCCGTCGGCGGAGGTGCAGAAGGCCCTCGTCGAGGGGGCGGGGGAGTTGCTGGAGTCGGTGCGGTTGTTCGATGTGTACGCGGGTTCCCAGGTCGCCGAAGGCCACAAGTCCTTGGCCTTCGCCCTGACCTTCCGAGCCCAGGACCGCACCCTGACCGCCGAAGAAGCCACCAACGCCCGAGACGCTGCCATCTCCCAAGCCACCACCACCCAAGGCGCAACCCTGCGGGCGTAATTGCTCGTGTGCGGCTCACATTCGATGTGAGCCGCACACGTAGAATGGGGTAGTGTGCCTAGTCAAGTCGTTTGATCTGCTTTGCAGACAAACCAACTTAGATAACTTTTTTCGACAGTTATCCGGTAACCGATCCGAATATCGAAGGTCTTGTCGGCCCTCGACGCACTGATATCTGCGATCCCTTTTATGACATGCTTGTCACCGGACGCTGGTGCAGCCTCTGAGGGTATCCATGACAGTGCTTGGGGCTTAAAGCCCGCTTCGCTCAGACGGCCCTGTAGCCGATTTATGTGCGTGCTCGGGTCTTCGCCAGAGCAAAGCACATTAGCGAGTCGTTTCTCATCTCGAAACTGTATTGCATCGAAATACTCAACGATCGCACCTTGTGCGCTCCGCTGTTGACCTTTTTGAAATCGCCCCAGCCCAATTATGACTATTACGCCGCCACATATTAGAAGTGCAGCGACTACCGCGCCGATGGCTGTAAAGAGGAAAAGGCGGCGGCGGGGGTTTTGTGATCCAGTCGATTTAGTGTCCATTATAGTCCGATTTGGTAGTCGGATAGTGCTCTAGAGCGTACTCGACGGCTCAACCTAGCCACTTTGTTGGACGAGCGTTGCATGGGAATCCGATAGGATGCATACTCATACGTAGATCCGATCGATGGAGGACATGGTGGGTGTGCGCGCGGCGGTAGCAGGGGCCAGCGGTTATGCAGGAGGCGAACTCCTTCGCCTCCTCCTCTCCCACCCCCACATCGAACTCGGCGCCCTCACCGCCGCATCCAACGCCGGCACGACAGTCGGCGAACACCACCCCCACCTCACCCCGATCGCCGACGTGGTCCTGCAACCGACGTCCGAAGACGTCCTCCAAGGACACGACGTCGTCTTCCTCGCGCTGCCGCACGGTCACTCCGGTGAGATCGCCAACGCGCTCCCGGCCGAAACCATCGTCATCGACTGCGGTGCCGACTTCCGCCTCTCCGACCCTCTCGCCTGGAAGCGCTGGTACAAGTCGGACCACGCCGGCACCTGGCCCTACGGTCTCCCCGAGCTTCCGGGCGCCCGGGACGAGCTCACGAAAGCGACACGCATCGCGGTCCCCGGCTGCTACCCGACCGCCGCGAGCCTGGCCCTCGTCCCGGCCTACCGGGCCGGCCTGGCCGAGCCCGACGCCGTGATCGTCGCCGCGTCCGGCACCTCGGGCGCGGGCAAGTCGCTCAAGCCGAACCTGCTCGGCTCCGAGGTGATGGGCTCGCTCTCCACGTACGGCGTCGGCGGCGCCCACCGGCACACCCCGGAGATCATCCAGAACCTGAGCAAGGCGGCCGACGAGCCCGTGAAGGTCTCCTTCACCCCGGTCCTCGCCCCGCTCCCGCGCGGAATCCTCGCCACCTGCACCGCACCCGCGAAGCCCGGCGTCACCCTGGAAAACGTTCGTGCGGCGTATGAGAACGCGTACAAGAACGAGCCTTTCGTGCAACTCCTGCCGGAGAACCGCTGGCCCACCACCGCGGCCACCCTCGGCGCGAACACCGCCCAGATCCAGGTCGCGTTCGACGGGGACGCCGACCGGATCGTCGTCGTCGCCGCGATCGACAACCTGACGAAGGGCACCGCGGGCGCCGCGGTGCAGTGTCTGAATCTGGCTCTCGGGCTGCCCGAGACCACTGGTCTGCCGATGACGGGAGTAGCACCGTGAGCGTCACGAGCGCGCAGGGATTCGGAGCCGCGGGCGTCGCGGCCGGTCTCAAGGCCAGCGGCGACCCCGACGTGGCACTGGTCGTCAACTACGGCCCGCTCGACGCCGCGGCCGGTGTTTTCACGTCCAACCGTGTCAAGGCCGCGCCCGTGCTGTGGAGCGAGCAGGTCCTCAAGGCCGGTCGGCTGACCGCTGTCGTGCTCAACTCCGGAGGCGCCAACGCCTGCACCGGGCCGGGTGGTTTCCAGGACACCCACGCCACCGCCGAGCGTGTCGCCGAGCGGCTCGGCTGTGGCGCGGCCGACGTCGCGGTCTGCTCCACCGGCGTCATCGGCGAACGCCTCGACATGAACGCTCTCCTCCCAGGCATCGATGCTGCGGCCGGCGCTGCGAACAAAGACGGCGGCCAAACCGCCGCCACCGCCATCCTCACCACCGACACCCACCCCAAAACCGTCACGATCGAGAACAACGGCTGGGTCGTCGGCGGCATGGTCAAGGGCGCCGGCATGCTCGCCCCTGCCCTCGCCACGATGCTCTGCGTCCTCACCACCGACGCGGTCGCCGACGCGGATGCCCTCGCCACCGCCCTCCGCGCCGCCACGAAGAAGACCTTCGACCGCATCGACTCCGACGGCTGCATGTCCACCAACGACACCGTCCTCCTGCTCGCGAGCGGCGCCTCCAAAACCAGTCCCACACAGGAAGAACTGAACCAAGCGGTCACAGCAGCCTGCGAGGACCTCGCCCGCCAGCTCATCGGCGACGCCGAAGGCGCCTCCAAGGAGATCGCCATCCGGATCACCGGCGCCGCCAGCGAAGAAGAAGCCGTCACTGTCGCCCGCAGCATCTCCCGCAACAACCTGCTCATGTGCGCGCTGTTCGGCAACGACCCCTACTGGGGCCGGGTCCTGGCCGCGATCGGCACCACCGATGCCACGTTCGACCCCGACCGCATCGACGTGAGTTTCAACGGGGTCAAGACCTGCGTCAACGGCACCAAGAACCCCGAAGCCGAAACAGCCGACATCACCCCGCGTCATCTCGACCTCGAAGTCGACCTGCATGCCGGAACGAGCACAGCCACCGTCCACACCAACGACCTCACATTGGCCTACGTCCACGAGAACTCGGCCTATACCTCGTGAGCACAGATCACATGCTCTCCGCACGGGACATCGAGGCAGCTCAACGCAAGGCCAGCGTCCTCATCGAGGCGCTTCCCTGGCTCAAACGGTTCAACGGCGCGGTCGTCGTCGTGAAGTACGGCGGCCACGCGATGGCCGACGAGTCTCTCAAGCGCGCGTTCGCCGCCGACATGGTGTTCCTGCGCTACGCCGGCGCGCGGCCGGTCGTGGTGCACGGCGGGGGCCCGCAGATCTCCAGCATGCTGACGAGGCTCGGCATCGACAGCGAGTTCCGCGGCGGCTTCCGCGTCACCACGCCCGAGACGATGGACGTCGTCCGGATGGTGCTCGTGGGGCAGGTGGGGCGGGAACTCGTCGGACTGATCAACGAGCACGGACCGTTCGCGGTCGGCATGTCCGGTGAGGACGCGCACCTGCTGACCGCCACCCGGCGGTCGGCCACCGTCGACGGCGAGCAGGTCGACGTCGGCCTGGTGGGAGACGTCGCCACCGTCAATCCCGCAGCGGTCTGGGACCTGATCGAATCCGGCAGGATTCCGGTCATCTCGACGGTCGCGCCGGACGTGGACGGACAGGTGCACAACCTGAACGCCGATACCGCAGCAAGTGCGATCGCGGTCGCTCTCGGCGCGCAGAAGCTCGTGGTCCTCACCGACGTCGAGGGCCTCTACACCCGCTGGCCGGACCACGATTCGCTGGTCAGCCAGATCGGCACCGAGGATTTGGAGAAGCTGCTGCCGTCCCTGTCGGCGGGCATGATCCCGAAGATGGAGGCCTGTCTGCGGGCCGTCCGCGGGGGAGTGCCGCAGGCCACCGTCATCGACGGTCGGGTCGCGCACTCGCTGCTCCTGGAAATCTTCACCGAGGAAGGATTCGGCACGATGGTGGTGTCCACATGAGCGAGATGAAAGCCCGCTGGCGCGCCGCACTCATGGACAACTACGGCACCCCGTCCACCGCACTGGTGAAGGGCGAAGGCGCCGTCGTCTGGGACGACCAGGGCAACCAGTACGTCGACATGTACGCCGGTATCGCGGTGAACGTGCTCGGTCACGCGCACCCGGCGATCGTCGAGGCGGTGTCGGCGCAGGTCGCCACCCTCGGGCACGTGTCGAACCTGTTCGCGACCGTCCCGGCCGTGACCCTCGCCGAGCGTCTCCTGGAGAAAGCGGGACGCGACGGACGCGTCTACTTCTGCAACTCCGGCGCGGAAGCCAACGAGGCCGCGTTCAAGCTGTCCCGGCGCACCGGTAAGACGCACATCGTCGCTGCGGAGGGCGGTTTCCATGGCCGAACCATGGGCGCACTCGCACTTACCGGCCAGCCCAGCAAGCGGGATCCGTTCCTTCCGCTGCCCGGTGACGTCACCCACGTCCCGTTCGGCGACGTCGAAGCCCTTAAATCAGCGGTCACCGACAAAACCGCGATGGTCATCCTCGAGCCAGCGCTCGGCGAAGGCGGTGTCGTCCCCGCGCCGCCCGGTTATCTCGCCGCAGCGCGCGACATCACCCACAAGAACAATGCACTGCTCACGATCGACGAAGTGCAGACGGGCATCGGCCGCACCGGCTACTGGTTCGCGCACCAGGCCGACGGCATCCAGCCCGACGTCGTCACGCTCGCCAAGGGACTGGGCGGGGGGCTACCGCTCGGGGCCACGCTGGCGTTCGGTGACGCCGCGGCGCTATTCGGCCCCGGCAGCCACGGCTCCACGTTCGGCGGCAACCCGGTCTGCTGCGCGGCAGCCCTCGCGGTACTGGACACGATCGTGAACGACGATCTCCTGGCCCGGGCCAAGCACCTCGGTGAGCGGCTCCGCAACGGGATCACCCACCAGGCAGTAGCCGAAGTGCGCGGTTCCGGCGCCCTCCTCGGCATCGTCCTGAAAGAAGACATCGCGAAAGCCGCCGAAGCAGCCCTCGCCGAAGCCGGCTTCCTCGTCAACGCGATCGCCCCCGGCGTGCTGCGACTGGCCCCGCCGCTGATCCTCACCGACGACCAGGCGGACGCGTTCCTCGCGGCCCTCCCGGCAGCACTCGAGAAGAGCACGAAATGACCCGCCACTTCCTCGCTGACGACGACCTCAGCCCTGACGAACAGAGTCAGGTCCTTCGCTTGGCCGAGGAAATGAAAAAAGATCGGCACGGATACACGCCGCTCCAAGGCCCGAAGAGCGTCGCGGTGGTCTTCGACAAGCCGAGTACCCGTACACGGGTGAGCTTCGCGGTCGGTATCTCCGAACTCGGCGGCTACCCGCTCGTGCTCGACTCCGGCACCAGCCAGCTCGGCCGCGGCGAGACGATCGAGGACACCACCCGCGTGCTCGACCGGCAGTGCGCCGCGATCGTCTGGCGGACGTTCGGCCAGGACCGCGTCGAGGCGATGGCGAGCGTCAGCGCGGTGCCGGTCGTCAACGCGCTCACCAACGAGTTCCACCCGTGCCAGATCCTGGCCGACCTGCTCACGATCAAGGAGCGGTTCGGCGAGATCCAGGGCCGCACGCTCGCCTACCTCGGTGACGCCGCGAACAACATGGCGCACTCGTATCTTCTCGGCGGGGCCGTAGCGGGCCTCCACGTCAGGGTCGCGGGACCCGAACGACCGGACGAAGCGATCGTCGGGCGCGCCACGAAAATCGCCGAGAACACTGGCGGCAGCATCACGGTGACCGACGACCCCGAAGCAGCGGCCGACGACGCCGACATCCTCGCCACCGACACCTGGGTGTCGATGGGCCAGGAAACCGCGAGCAGCGCAGAGCGCCTCGCCACCCTCGCGCCTTATCGGATCGATCAGCACGCTCTGAAAACCGCCAAAGACACCGCGATCGTGCTGCATTGCCTCCCCGCCTATCGTGGCAACGAAATCAGTGCCGACGTCCTCGACGGGCCGCAGTCGGCGGTCTGGGACCAGGCGGAAAACCGCCTGCACGCCCAGAAGGCCCTCCTGACCTGGCTGGTTGAGCAACGACGATGAGCAACCCGGTGACCAAGGCGGCGCGCCATGCCCGGATCAGTGAACTGGTCCGCTCGACGCCGATCCCGTCCCAGACCGTGCTGGCCCGGCTCCTCGCCGATGACGGAATGGCCGTCACCCAGGCCACGCTTTCGCGCGATCTGGAGGAACTCGGCGCGGTGAAACTCCGCGGCGCCGACGGGTCACCGGCCGCCTACGTCCTACCGGAAGAAGGGGCGGCCCCGATGCGGCCGTCGGTCAGCCCGCCCGATCAGCTGATCCGCCGCCTCCAGGAGCTGCTCACCGGCGCCGAGGCCAGCGGCAACCTCGTGGTGCTCCGTACACCGCCCGGCGCCGCGCAGTTCCTTGCCTCGGGGCTCGACCGATCGGGCCTGCCTGACATCATCGGAACGATCGCCGGTGACGACACGATCCTCGTCATCACCCGCGAGACCGACGGCGGCGAAGCCTTCGCCGCCAAAGTCCTCGACTGGGCCCATCAACGGGGCACCGGCGCGGAAAACCTCGTCAAGGAATCTCAGTGACCGACACCGAAACCACCCGCCTCTGGGGCGGCCGCTTCTCCGGTGGCCCCGCCGAGGCCCTGGCACGGCTCTCCGTCAGCGTCCACTTCGACTGGCGGTTGGCCCCGTACGACCTGGCCGGGTCCCGCGCCCACGCGCGTGTCCTGAACCGCGCCGGGCTCCTCACCGCCGACGAGCTCCAGCTCATGCTCAAGGCACTGACCGAGCTCGAGAAGGACTGCGCGGACGGCGTCTTCACCCCGACGATCGACGACGAGGACGTGCACACGGCCCTCGAGCGCGGTCTCCTCGAGCGGCTGGGTGCGCTCGGTGGCAAGCTGCGCGCCGGTCGCAGCCGCAACGACCAGGTGGCAACCGACCTGCGCCTCTACCTGCGCGACCACGCGCGTGGCGTCGCCAAAGGCTTGACGGATCTGGCCACCGCCCTCCGTGACAAAGCCGAAGAGCACCAGACGACCCCGGCCCCCGGCATGACCCACCTGCAGCACGCACAGCCGATCCTGTTCAGCCACCAGCTGCTCGCGCACGTGCAGTCGCTGCTCCGCGACCTCGACCGGCTCACCGACTGGGACAAGCGTGCCGCGGTCAGCCCGCTCGGCGCCGGCGCGCTCGCGGGAAGCAGTCTGCCTCTCGACCCGGAGACGGTCGCGAAAGAGCTTGGCTTCGAAAAGTCAGCAGAAAACTCCATCGACGCCGTCAGCGACCGCGACTTCGCCGCCGAATTCCTCTTCATCGCCGCGCTGGTCGGCGTCCACCTCTCCCGCCTGGGCGAGGAGGTCGTGCTGTGGACGTCGCAGGAGTTCGGCTGGGTCACGCTCGACGACGCCTACGCGACCGGCAGTTCGATCATGCCGCAGAAGAAGAACTCGGACATCGCCGAGCTCGCCCGCGGCAAGTCCGGCCGCCTGATCGGTGACCTCACCGGTCTGCTCGCCACGCTCAAGGCGCTCCCCCTCGCCTACGACCGTGACCTGCAGGAGGACAAGGAGCCGGTGTTCGACGCCGTCGAAACGCTCGGCCTGCTCCTCCCGGCGCTCACCGGAATGATCGCGACGATGACCGTCCACACCGAGGTGCTCACCACGAGCACGCCCACCGGTTTCGCGCTCGCGACCGACGTCGCCGAATGGCTCGTCCGCAAGGGAGTGGCGTTCCGCGACGCGCACGAGATCGTCGGAGCGCTGGTCGCCAAAGCCGCGCAGCGCAACCAGGAACTCGACGACCTCACCGACGACGACCTGGCCGAGGTCAGCCAGCACCTCGACCCGTCGGTCCGCCAAGTCCTCTCGGTCGAGGGTGCCCTGAAAGCCCGCACGACGCCGGGCTCCACCGGCCCCGAAGCGGTCGCGGTCCAGCTGACGAATGCCAAGACCACGATCGCCGAGTTCACCACCTGGGCACAGGAGAACGTTGTCCCTCGCTGACATCCTGGCCGGACCGCCCGAGGACGCCGCCCCGGCGCTCCTCGGGCGGTACGTGCGCGCACACGGCGTCACGCTGCGCATCACCGAGACCGAGGCCTACGCGGGCACCGCCGGTGACCCCGCGTCCCACGCGTACCGCAGCCGCACCGCGCGGAACGCGAGCATGTTCGAAGGCCCCGGCACGCTGTACGTCTACTTCAGCTACGGCATGCACTGGTGCGTCAACATCACGTGCGGCCCGGTCGGCGTCGCGGCGGCAGTGCTCCTGCGCGCGGGCGAGGTGGTCGACGGCGTCGACGAGGCCCGCCGCGGCCGCAGCGTGGCACACCGGGATCTCGCCCGCGGCCCCGCCCGCCTCACCAAGACCCTCGGCATCGACCGCGCCGCCGACGGTACGAACCTCCTCGACGGCAAGGGCCCGCTCGTTCTGCTGGACAGGAAAGACCCGGAACCCGTCATCCGGAGCGGTCCGCGCACCGGCGTTTCCCAGGGCGCCGACACCCCGTGGCGCTTCTGGATCGACGGCGACCCGACCGTCAGCCCGTATAGGCGTTCGCCGCGCGCCCCGGCGATACGGAATGATGCTCTGCGTGAGTGATTTCCTCGACGAACTACGCTGGCGCGGTCTGATCGCACAGACCACCGATGAAGAGGCCCTGAGCAGGGCACTCGACGATGCCCCGCTCACGGTCTATGCCGGTTTCGATCCCACCGCCGCGAGCCTGCACGCCGGCCACCTCGTCCCGCTGCTCACGCTCCGCCGTTTCCAGCAGGCCGGGCACCGCCCGATCGTCCTCGCCGGCGGTGCCACCGGACTCATCGGTGACCCCAGCGGCCGCTCCAGCGAGCGAGTGCTGAACACGCCGGAAAAAGTGCGCGAGCTGGTCGAGAAGCTCCGCCCGCAGCTCGCCAAGTTCGTCGACTTCGAGCAGGGCGCGATCCTCGCGAACAACCTCGACTGGACCGCGAACATCTCCGCGCTCGACTTCCTGCGCGACGTCGGCAAACACTTCCCGGTCACGCAGATGATGGGGCGCGAGTCCGTCTCCGCCCGCATCAACTCCGGCGGCCTGAGCTACACCGAGTTCAGCTACCAGCTCCTGCAGGCCAACGACTACCTGCAGCTCTACCGCGACCAGAACTGCCGCCTCCAGATCGGCGGCAACGACCAGTGGGGCAACATCACCGCGGGTCTCGACTACATCCGCCGCGTCACAGCGAACGACGGCGGCCCCGCGCACGCCCTCACGCTCCCGCTGCTCACCAACGCCACCGGCGAGAAGTTCGGCAAGAGCACCGGCGGTGGCTCGGTCTGGCTCGACCCGTCGTTGACCAGCCCCTACGCGTGGTACCAGTTCTGGTTCAACACCGACGACCGTGACGTCGTCAGCCGCCTCAAGACGTTCACGTTCCTCGACCGCAAGGAGATCGAGGACCTCGAGGCCGCGGTCGCCGAACGCCCCGCGGCCCGGTTGGCCCAGCGCCGGCTCGCGGAAGAGATGACCACGCTGGTCCACGGCGCCGACGAGACCGCTGCCGTGACCGCCGCGAGTGGCGCCCTCTTCGGTCGCGGTGACCTCGGTGGCCTGCCTGCCGACACCCTCCGCGCCGCGTTGGCCGAAGCCGGCCTGCACGAGGTCAGCGGCGAGCTCCCGTCCGTCACCGCCCTGTTCCAGGCCTCCGGACTCTGCTCCAGCCTCTCCGACGCCCGCCGCACCGTCAGGGAGGGCGGGGCCTACGTGAACAACACGAAGGTCACCGACGGTGAGGCCCCTCCCGCACGGGAGGAACTGCTCCACGGCCGGTACCTGGTGCTCCGCCGCGGTAAGCGCACCATCGCCGGGGTCGAGGTCACTTCTTAGATCTACGCCTGCCTGGCGCGCGTCAGTCCCTTCCGCCCCTGCCGCGCGCCATGTGCCGCGCGTTACGCGCGGTACGTCCGAGGTCGGTACCGGAGGGGTCCTCACCCCGCTCACTACGAGCATCCGTCGCCCTCGTCGCGACGGCGCCATCGCGCCGAGCCGACGCGGTGCGGGGCTGGCGTCGAGCCGAGCAGAAGGTGCAGGGCCGGCGTCGAGCCGAGCGGACGCGGTGCGGGGCTGGCGTCGAGCCGAGCAGAGGGTGCAGGGCCGGCGTCGCGTCGAGCTGGCGGTGTGCGGGATGGCTTCGCGCCAGGCTGGCACGTGCGAGGAAGGGATCGCGCCGGGTGGAGCGGGCGCTGGGACGTAGGCCCGGGTAGCCGCCGCGAAGCGGGCCGCTGATCGGAGCGCTCTGCGCTGTGGTGACTTCGCAGGGTGAGCACGACGGGGTGTGGCGCGGGACACGTCCGGGCGGGTTTGCAGAACTGGCGGGAGCCGCGTAGATTTCGTCGGGCCCGCAGGGGAGACGGACACGAGCCGGACGCGCAAGCGCCGGAGTGGACGGCCCGCGGGAAAGCAGCCGAATCAACCGGTGCAAGCCGGTGGACAACGCTGCGCCCGGGCGAAGTAGAGCCGATTTGGCACTACGAACTCGACCGGATACGCTGGAATGACCGACCGAAACTGCGCCCTGGCGGCGCGGTTCCGCAACGTCGCAGTACCAGGAAGAACGAATATCGCGAATTTGGCGGTAGGAATTCGACCGGGTACGCTAGGAATCGCAAGAATGCGAGCCGATAAGGCGAGCAGGAAAGCATTCTTAGGTACCAGGAAAGGCCGCAGAGCGAATTTGCTCAAGCGAAACCAACCAGGTACAGTAAGAAACGCAGGACAAGCCCTGAGTGAGGCTCTGACGAGCGGATCCGGTGCGCGTGTGTTGTTTGAGAACTCAACAGTGTGTTTGAA
>NZ_JBICTY010000006.1:0-104244 GCF_043197895.1 Cryptosporangium sp. NPDC048952
AGCGCGCACCGCGGACGACGCCGAGGCCGCGGACCTCACCGCACGGGCCGAGGCCGCGCTCGCCGGGGGGGGGGGGGGGGGGGGGGGGGGGGGGGGGGGGGGGGGGGGGGGGGGGGCCCCCCCCCCCCCCCACACCCCCTTTGCTGCGCGGAGCGCGGCCCGGCGGGCCCGGCGGGCCGCGCTCCGCTAGGCGCGGCCCGGCGCGCGGCTGCGCGGAAGCACAGAGCGGCCGGCGCGGAAGCACGGAGCGGCGGGCGCGGTAGCGCGGAGCGGCGGGCGCGGTAGCGCGGAGCGCGGCCCGGCGGGCGCGGTAGCGCGGAGCGGCGGGCGGGCCGTACGTGGAAAGGGCCGCCCCGTTGGGGCGGCCCTTTGGGGGGAGCGGTCAGACCGCGGTTATGCCGCGCTTTTGGCGGGCCCACAAGAGGGGGCCGCTCAAGAGGTAGGCGCCTACGAGGAGGCCCAGGGTGGTGGTGGGGTCCAGGGCGACGGCTACCGCGCCCAGCGGGAGCAGAAACTTCGGCGCCCGCTTGAGCGCACCGATCTTCAGGTACGGGAACGAGCTCACCATCGCGATGGCCAGCGCGGCCACGAACAGCGGCGCCGCCCACCGGCCGGCGTCCGGCCGCACCAGTACGGCGATCACCGCGATCGCCGCCGCGATCGTCGTCGGCACCCCGGAGAAGAACCGGCCGTTCTTCGGCGACACGTTGAACCGGGCCAACCGGATCGCCGCGCAGATCGCGACCAGCGCGCACGCCGCACCGGCCACCACTGTCGGACTCGGCCCGACCAGCCACGCGAACACCACGACGGGCGTCGCGATGCCGAACGAGCACATGTCGGCCAACGAGTCCATCTGGGCACCGAACGGCGTCGAGACGCCGAACGCACGCGCCAGCGCACCGTCCGCGCCGTCGAACAGCACGCAGCCGAGCAGCACGGCCGCGGCGATCCGCACCTCACCGTGCAGAACCGCGAAGATCGCGGCCAGACCCAGCAGCAGGCTCGCCAGCGTGCACGACTGCACCAGCGCGAACTGGCACCGCCGCGACAGCGTGCGCTCACCCGTGAGCAGCGGCACGTCCTGGGGGGCCTCGTTCGCCAGCACCTCAGCGGCGCTGGGGCTCGCATCGAGGGCGCGCCGACGGACGGGGGCGCCGCGCACGACGTCACCGGCTCTCGGGGCTACCCCGTCGGGCCACGTGAGCGTGGTGTACGGACCGACCGGCTGCACGTCGACGCCGGGCGGAGCGCCCGTGTCGAGCCCGCCGCGCCGCCTCACCAGCACGCGTCGGGCGAATGTGCCGCCGCGACGGAGCCCACGGCTCCATCGTCGGCCAGCCGGACGGGGGCGGTCGGCACGCCGCCGCCAAGGTCTCGCTTGCACCCCGAATTCCTCCTGGGCCTGCGCCGGGTCGATGGCTTCGTCGATTCGGTGCGACGCGCCAACTACGTGGACCGCGAGCGTCTCCTACGCCTGGGTCCCGAACTTGCGGACGTACATTCGCATATACGTAGGACCGCGTTCAGATGTTCGACCAGAAAGTATGAGTTCCCCGTGAACGTGCCGCCCAATCAGAAAGCGACTCAAACATGGGCACACACTGGGCCCGACCCCCACACGGACCCGCCTCCCTCACACGGCCCCGCACGTTCAACCAGCTCATAGCCGTGCGGTGAACTTCACGGTACCGCACTGTAGCCAGCTCGGTGATACTCGTCACAGCCGGCGTGAAGCCCCCAAAGTGTGGGTAAGCAGCGTCACTCCCACTCGATGGTGCCCGGCGGCTTGCTCGTCACGTCGAGCACGACCCGGTTGACGTCACGTACCTCGTTCGTGATGCGGGTGGAAATCGTCGACAGCACCTCGAACGGCACCCGAGCCCAGTCGGCGGTCATCGCGTCCTCACTGGTGACCGGGCGCAGCACGATCGGGTGCCCGTAAGTACGCCCGTCGCCCTGCACCCCCACGCTCCGCACGTCGGCGAGCAGCACGACCGGGCACTGCCAGATGCTGCGGTCGAGCCCGGCCGCCGACATCTCGGCACGGACGATCGCGTCGGCCTCGCGGAGCAGGTCGAGCCGCTCGGCAGTGACCTCACCGATGATGCGGATCGACAGGCCGGGGCCGGGGAACGGCTGGCGCCAGACGATCGCCTCCGGCAGGCCGAGCTCGAGCCCCACCTGGCGGACCTCGTCCTTGAACAGCGTCCGCAGCGGCTCGATCAGCTGGAACTGGAGGTCCTCCGGAAGGCCGCCGACGTTGTGGTGGCTCTTGATGTTCGCGGTGCCCGTACCGCCGCCCGACTCGACGACGTCGGGGTAGAGCGTGCCCTGGACGAGGAACTGCACGGTCTCGCCGTGCTCACCGGCCTCGGCGACGAGCTCGCGCTCGGCGGCCTCGAACGTCCGGATGAACTCGCGTCCGACGATCTTGCGCTTCTGCTCCGGGTCGGTGACGCCCTTCAGTTCCCGGAGGAACTGCTCCTGCGCGTTGACGACCTTGAGCTTGATGCCGGTGGAGGCGACGTAGTCCTTCTCGACCTGCTCGGCCTCGCCGGCGCGCAGCAGGCCGTGGTCGACGAAGACGCACGTGAGCTGGTCACCGACGGCCTTGTGGACGAGGGCCGCCGCGACGGCGGAGTCGACGCCGCCGGAGAGCGCGCAGATGACCTGTTTGTCGCCGACCTTCTCCTTGATCGCCGCGACCTGGTCGGCGATGACGTTGCCCATCGTCCAGTCGGGGCTGATGCCGGCGACCTCGTAGAGGAACTTCTCCAGCATCTTCTGGCCGTCGGCGGTGTGCAGCACCTCGGGGTGGAACTGGACGCCCGCGAAGCCGCGTTCGGTGTTCTCGAAGGCGGCGACGGGTGCGCCCGCGGTGGCGGCGGTGACGACGAAGCCGGCGGGGGCCTGGCTCACGGCGTCGCCGTGGCTCATCCAGACGTTCTGCTCGGTCGGCAGACCGGCGAAGACGACGCCCGGGTCGAGGACGGTGAGCTTCGTGCCGCCGTACTCGCGGTTGCCGGTGTGGGCGACGGTGCCGCCGAGGGCCTGGGCCATGGCCTGGAAGCCGTAGCAGATACCGAAGACCGGGACGCCGGCGTCGAACATGTTCTTGTCGACGCCCGGGGCGCCGTCGGCGTAGACGCTGGACGGGCCGCCGGAGAGGATGATCGCGGCGGGCTTGCGGGCGAGCATCTCGTCGACCGGCATCGTGTGCGGGACGATCTCGGAGTAGACCTTGGCTTCCCGGATCCGGCGGGCGATCAACTGCGCGTACTGCGCACCGAAGTCAACGACTAGCACCGGGGGCGGAAGGCTCATAGCCCACAGGGTAGCGGCCCGTTGAGGGGCTCCAGGTCAAGGCACTCGCGCCTGGCGGCGCTCGACAAACAGCCGAGCTAGCGGTCGGCGGCGGCCGAGGAGGCCTCTTCGGCGGTCGCCTGGGCGGCGTCGGCCGGGGTGGGCTGGTCGCTGGCGGTGCTGGGCTCGGCGGCGCTGGGAACGGTCAGGCGTAGGGCGCCCTCGGCTTCGGCGGGGACTGCCGGGGTGTGGGGCGGGACCGGGGCCACGCGGCGGTAACCCTCGCCTTGCAGAGGGCGGGGATCGGGGTCGGTTTTGTTGGGCCAGAGGGCCATGGCTCGTTCGGCCTGGGCGGTGATGGACAACGACGGATTCACGCCCAGGTTCGCTGAGAGCGCGGCGCCGTCCACGACGTGCAGGTCCGGGTAGCCCCACACCCGGTGGTACGGATCCACGACCCCGGTCGACGGCGAATCCCCGATCGCACAGCCACCGATGAAGTGCGCGGTCATCGGTACGTCGAACGCCTCGACGAGGGTCCCACCCGCCATGCCACCGATGTGCGCGGCGGTCCGCCGCGTGGCCTCGTGCCCCAACGGTAGATACGTGGGGTTCGGCGCCCCGTGCCCCTGCCGCGTCGTCATCCGGCGGCGCCCGAACAACGTCCGCTTGGTGTACGTCGTCAGTGAATTGTCGACCGACTGCATGACGAGCAGGATGATCGTGCGCTCCGACCAACGGCGCAGCCACAGGATGTGCTTCGCCTTACCGACGTTGCGCGCCATCTCACGCAGCCACCCCACCCAGCGCGGCGAACCAGCAGAAGGGGGAGGCAGCACCGTCGTCAACAACCCCATGAAGTTGCTGCCACGCCCGTACCGCACCGGTTCGATGTGCGTGTCCGCGTCCGGGTGGAACGACGACGTGATCGCGACCCCATCGGCGAAGTTGTCGTCCGGCAGCACGGAAAGGCGGTTCGCCCCGAGCAGCGCCTCGGAGTTCGTCCGCGCGAGCACCCCCAACCGCGGCGACAGCGCGGGCAGCGAACCGCTGTCCCGGCACGCGTGCAGCAGTCGCTGCGTGCCCAGTGCGCTCGCCGCCACCACGACCTGCGACGCCGTGAACGTGCGCCGCCCACGCCCCCACCCGGTACGAACCGTGTCCACGGCGTAACCGCCGTCCACCGGGCGGATCCCCGTCGCGGTGGTGCGGTCGAAGACCACGGCCCCGCCCTGCTCGGCCAGGTACAGGTAGTTCTTGACCAGCGTGTTCTTCGCGTTGTGCCGACAACCGGTCATGCACTCGCCGCAGTGCGTGCACCCAACCCGCTGCGGCCCGGCCCCGCCGAAGTACGGGTCGTCGACCCGGACACCCGGCGTTCCGAGGAACACCCCGACCGGCGTCGGATGGAACGTGTCCCCCACGCCCATCGAAACCGCCACCGTTCGCATCACCCGGTCCGCCGGCGTCTCCCGGGGGTACCGGCGCACGCCGAGCATCCGCGAGGCCTGATCGAAGTATGGCGCGAGCTCGGACTTCCAGTCGGTGATGTGCCGCCACTGCGGGTCGTCGTAGAACGCCTGTGGCGGCTCGTAGAGCGTGTTGGCGTAAACGAGCGACCCACCACCCACCCCGGCGCCCGCCAGCACGAGCACGTCCTTCAGGAGCGTGATCCGCTGGATCCCGTAACAACCGAGCCACGGCGCCCACAGATAGCGACGCACGTCCCACGACGACCGGGGCAGCTCGTCGTCAGCGAACCGGCGGCCCGCCTCGAGCACCGCTACCCGGTAGCCCTTCTCGGTCAGGCGCAACGCGCTGACGCTGCCGCCGAACCCGGAGCCGATGACCACGACGTCGAAGTGATCGCCCATGATCCGGAACCGTTACATCAGCTAATGGGACTGTCAACGGTTGCGTGTCCCAGATACGTCGTCGTCGGATCGGGGACGTCGATCTCGTGGAACCCCAGCCGGTCGTAAAAGGCGCGCGCCTTCACGTTGGTCGGCACCATCCCCAGATGCACTGCCTCGACGCCACGCGCAGCCAGCGTGGCGAAGAACCGCTCGATCAGCGCCCTCCCGTACCCACGACCCTGCGCCGAGGGCAGCAGGTCGATGTGCAGGTGTGCCGGATAGGGCTCGAGCTGCGGCCAGAGCATGCGCTCAGGGTTGTGCATGATGCGCACCAGCTCGTCGGTGCGCGACGTCCCGGACGTGACCGGCCACCGCGAAGACACCGACGGCAGCCACTCGCCTCTGAACCGCTTCACGAACGCGACCGTGTCGGCCGTCCCCACGATGTAGCCGACCGCCCGCTCCCCGTCGTCGACGACGTACGCCAACTCCGGCTCGAACGCCACGTACGGGTCGGAGAACGCCGTCGGGAAGATCGACGGGTCCGGGTAGAGCGGACGCGCGTCGCCGCCCTCGTGGCCGGTGCGCACGCAGACGTCGCGCACGGCCTCGAGGTCGGCGTCACCGTAAGGACGGATGACCAGCTCAGGGGCAGACAACCAGATCGACCTTCTGGAACGCCTTCACGTCGGAGTAACCGGTCTTGGCCATCGACCGGCGCAGACCACCGAACAGGTTCAGCCACCCGTTCGGGTCGTCGGCGGGCCCGTCGACGACCGTCTCGAGGCTGCCCAGCGGCCAGTCCGACGACGCCGGGACGTAGGCGCCGCGCGGCAGCTTCGGGTGCGACGCCATCGGGTGCCACCAGGCTCCGCCGGCGGGCGCCTCGGCGGCCACCGAGAGCGGCTGGCCGAGCATCACCGCGTCGGCACCGCAGGCGATCGCGCGGGCGATGTCACCGGAGGTCTGCAGCTCGCCGTCGGCGATGACGTGCACGTACCGGCCGCCGGTCTCGTCGAGGTAGTCACGACGGGCCGCGGCCGCGTCGGAGATCGCTGTGGCCATCGGCACCCGGATGCCGAGCACCGAGTCCTCCGTGGCCCACTTGTCGGCACCGGTGCCGACGATGACGCCAGCCGCGCCGGTACGCATCAGGTGCAGCGCGGTCTGGTAGTTCGCGCAGCCGCCGACGATCACCGGCACGTCGAGGTCGGCGATGAACTGCTTGAGGTTGAGCGTCGGACCGGACGTCGTCACGTGCTCGGCGGAGACGACCGCGCCCTGGATCACCAGCAGGTCGACGCCGGCCGCGACGGCCTCGAGCGCGAGCTCGAGGGTGTGCTGCGGCGAGATGCGCACGGCGGTGGTGACGCCGCCCTCGCTCATGACCCGGATGCGGTCGCTGATCAGCTCGGGCTTGATCGGCTCGGCGTACGCCTCCTGCAGGCGGCGCGTGCGCCGGGGGCCGTCGGAGAGCGAGGCCAGCTCTTCGAGCAGTTTGGTCGGGTCGTCGTACCGGGTCCACAGGCCTTCGGCGTTCAGGACGCCGAGCCCGCCGAGCCGCCCGATCTCGATCGCGGTCTGCGGGCTCATCGTGGCGTCGGACGGCGTGGCCACCAGCGGCAGGCCGAAGCGGAACGCGTCGATCTGCCAGGCCAGCGACGTGTCGTTCACGTCGCGGGTGCGGCGCGAGGGAACGATCGCGACCTCGTCCAAGTGGTAGGCGCGGCGGGCGTTCTTGCCCATCCCGATCTCCACCGACATGTTCACTTCAAGCCCCTTGTCCGTCGGCGCCGCGCCGTCAAAGCTCCGAGTCTATGCGGGGGCCCAGCAGCACCACCGGACCCCCGACTGCTCAGGACTTGCGGGACGCGTAGTTCGGCGCCTCGACGGTCATCTGGATGTCGTGCGGGTGGCTTTCCTTGAGCCCGGCCGCCGTGATGCGGACGAAGCGGCCGCGCTGCTGGAGGTCGGCCACCGTGCGGGCACCCACGTAGAACATCGACTGGCGCAGACCGCCGACCAGCTGGTGCGCGACAGCGGAGAGCGGCCCGCGGTAGGGCACCTGGCCCTCGATGCCCTCGGGGATGAGCTTGTCGTCGGTGGCGACGTCGTCCTGGAAGTACCGGTCCTTGGAGAACGACTGCTGCCGGCCACGGCTCTGCATCGCACCGAGCGAACCCATGCCCCGGTAGGTCTTGAACTGCTTGCCGTTGATGAACTGCAGCTCGCCGGGGCTCTCCTCGACGCCGGCCAGCAGCGACCCGAGCATCACGGTGTCGGCGCCGGCGACGAGCGCCTTCGCGATGTCACCGGAGTACTGCAGACCGCCGTCGCCGATCACCGGCACACCCGCCGCCTTGGCTGCGCGGGCGGCCTCGAAGATCGCGGTGACCTGCGGGACGCCGACGCCGGCGACCACGCGGGTGGTGCAGATCGAACCGGGACCGACGCCCACCTTGATCGCGTCGGCACCGGCGTCGATCAGCGTCTGCGCGCCTTCCTTCGTGGCGACGTTGCCGCCGATCACCTGGGCCCGGGTGTCGGCCTTGACCCGGCGGATCATCTCGGCGACCGCCCGGTTGTGACCGTGCGCGGTGTCGACGACGATGATGTCGCACCCGGCGTCGACCAGCGAACGGGCGCGCTTGTACGAGTCTTCACCGACGCCGACCGCGGCGGCCACGACGAGCCGGCCGTCGGCGTCCTTCGTGGACAGCGGGAACTGGTCCTTCTTGACGAAGTCCTTGTGGGTGATGAGGCCGCAGAGTCGGTTCTCCGAGTCGACCAGCGGCAGCTTCTCCACCTTGTTGGCGCGCAGCAGCCGCAGCGCCTCGTCGGGATCGACGCCGACCGGCGCGGTGACCAGCGGCATCGGCGTCATGACCTCGCGGACGCGGCGCGTCGGGTCGGTCTCGAAGCGCATGTCGCGGTTGGTGACGATGCCGACCAGCACACCGTCGGCATCGACGACGGGAAGCCCGGAGATGCGGTACCGGCCGCAGGCGCGGTCGACGTCGGCGAGCGTGTCCTCGGGCGAACACGTCACCGGGTTGGTGACCATGCCGGACTCCGACCGCTTGACCTTGTCGACCTCCTGGGTCTGGTCGTCGATCGAAAGGTTGCGGTGGAGCACGCCGACGCCACCCTGGCGCGCCATCGAGACCGCCATCCGCGCCTCGGTCACGGTGTCCATCGCGCTGGACAACAGCGGAATACGGACGGTGATCTCCCGGGTCAACCGGGTGCTGGTGTCGACCTCGCTCGGCATCATGTCGGACTCACCCGGCAACAGCAGCACGTCGTCGAACGTGAGGGCCGTGGGGGCGAACAACTCGGCGAGGGAATCCGGCGCGGCGTAAATGTCAGGGAACGAGTCGACCTCAGGCAGCATGCCTCATCGTAGCTGTCAACAGGGGTCCCCTGAGTCACCCCGTCCGGCACCTGTAGGTGCCCCTGTGACCTGGGATAACTAATGAGATTTGCTGAATCGGTGCGGTACGACTGATCCGTTACTCGCCAGTACAGGGGGGTCACCAAGTGGTAGATCTCACCCTCGTGACCGTTCGCCGGATCCTTGTCCCGTTACTCACGCTCGCGGTGGTGCTCGGCGTCACCAGCCCGGCTTCGGCCGCCGCTCCGCCCGCGCCTCGCAACACCACGATCACCTCGTTCGACGGGACGTCGATCGTCGTCAACTTCTTCCCGGCGACCGGCCTGAAGGCCGGGCAACGAGCACCGTCCGTGTTGGTCGGTCCCGGCTGGGGTGGCGCCGGTGAGAGCAATCCGGACGCTCCGGCGGTCGCGGGGCTGCGGCAGAACGGCTACAACGTCCTCACCTGGGATCCGCGTGGTTTCGGGCGCTCGGGCGGCGCCGCGTCGGTGGACTACTACCGCTACGAGGGCAAGGACATGCAGGCGCTGCTGAGCTGGCTCGCCACGCAGCCGGAGGCCCGCCTGGACCGCACGGGCGACCCGCGCGTCGGCATGGCCGGAGGCAGTTACGGCGGCGGCATCCAGTTCGTCACCGCAGCGCTCGACCGCCGGGTGGACGCGATCGTGCCGACGATCGCCTGGAACTCACTGGTCAACAGCATGTACCCGAACCGCACCGCGAAGACGGGCTGGGGCAACCTGCTCTGCGCGTACGGATCGGCCGGCACGAACCGGGTGGCCCAGCAGGTCAAGGACACCTGTGCGCTGGCCCCCACCGGTGCGCTGCCGAGTGCGGCGCTCGAGAGCTGGTGGCGCGACCACGGCCCGGCCGGGCGGCTGATCAGCAGGGTCCGCGTTCCGACGATGATCGTCCAGGGCACCGTCGACACGCTGTTCCCGCTGCGGGAAGGCATCGCGAACTATCAGGCCCTGCGCAGCAACGGCACGCCGGTGAAGATGGTGTGGTTCTGCGGTGGGCACGGCACGTGTCTGACGCCGGCCGGGGCCGCCGGGCACGTGGAGGCGTTGACCGTGGCGTGGTTCGACCGGTGGCTCAAGCGGGCGAAGGTCGGTACGGGGCCGGGGTTCGAGTACGTGGACGATGGTGGGGTGTGGCGCGGGGCGCAGAGGTATCCGCTCAACACCACCCGCCGGGTCACCCGGTCCGGCTCCGGGACACTGGCGTTCAGCCCCGCGGACACCTCCGGCAGCGACATCGCCGCCGCGCCCGCCGCCACGGCCGTGACCGTGCCGGGTCCGGCCTACCGCGGGCAGGTGGTCGGCTCGCCGACGTTGAAGCTCACCTATAAGGGCACCGGCAACAGGACACAGACGTCGCTCTACGCCCAACTCGTCGACGGCGCCCGGGTGCCGGGGAACTTCGCCACCGCGTTCCGGGTGACGCTCGACGGCAAGCAACACACTCTCGAGGTGCCGCTCGGCGCGGTCGCCTGGAACGGGGCCTCGTTGTCGCTGCAGATCGTCGGCGGCTCGCGGCTGTACTTCCCGCAACAGGTCACCGGGTCCGTGACGGTTCGCGCGACAGTGACATATCCAGTAACGCCGCCAGCACACACCGTAAGTTTCAGCGGCAACTGATTCGAAACCCCTCCCACCGTCGTGTCAAGGGGGAAGGCGCGGAGAACCACGTCGGGCTACGGTGGGTGCGTGCAGGAGGAACCGCTAGACCCGTTCGCGGGCGACCCGACCGACCCGACGTCAGCGCTCGAGGACGACGGGCCGGGCCGTGGGGTGCAACCGCTCACGGCCGAGGAGCGGCAGGACGTCCTCGACGACCTCGCGGACCTCGACGTCTACGAGGCGCTGCTCACCGCCCGCGACATCCGCGGGCTGGTCGTGGACTGCGAAGACTGCCGGGTCCCGCACTACTTCGCGTGGGACCTGCTGCGGGCCAATCTCCGGCACCTGCTGGTGGCCGGGCGCACCCGCGTGCACGAGCCGGCGTTCGACCCCGATCCGGCCGAGTACGTCACCTGGGAGTACGCCCGCGGGTACGCGGACGGCATGCAGGACGCCGTCGAGGACTCGGACGACTCTGACGCCTGAGCGTCAACGCGCGCCTGAGCGTTGACGCCGAAAGCTCACTCCGTAGCCGCGGACTCCGCACCCTGCTCGGCCGGCGCCTGATCGTCCGGCTCGGCCGTCGACGGCTGTTCGCTGCTCGGCTCCGGATCGGGGCTCCGCGTCTCCGGCGGCGGCTCGGGGCTCTGCGTGGTGGGATCGGGGTCCGGCGCACCAGTGGTCGGGTTCGGATCCGTCGGCGCCGTCGATCCTCCGCCGGTGGTCGGCGTCGGCACCGTCGACGTACCGGGCGGCGTCGCCTGCGACGTGCCGCGCCCGCCGCGCGGGTTGCGCTGCCACTTCGACCTCGCCGACGAATCGGGCGAGTTGCTGCCACCGCTCGTCGACGGCGATGCGCTCGGCGAGTTCCACCGACTACCGGGCACCGCCGGGAAGTCGGGGATCGCGGCCGTCGTCTCCAGGTCCTGGGCGAGCCGATCGGCCTCGTCGGAACCCTCACGGACACTCTCGTCCATCTTCTGCTGCGCTTCGTCGTAGTACCGCTGGGCGGCGTCGGTGTCGCCGCGGTCGAGCGCCTCGCGTGCCTTCTGCAGCGACGTGTGCGCTTCCTGGCTGGCCTCGATCGAACGCGCGCGCTCCGCGTAGATGACGCGGCTGATCGGCCACAGCTTGTCGCCGGGGTGGGCCGTGGCCGCCGCGGCGACGCTTCCCGCCGAACCGGCGGCGAGTACCGCGGCCACCGCGGCCGTCGCGACGACGACCCGGTCGAACCGCCGACGCCGGACGCGGCGGCGCCCCAGGTCGGCGACCGGCTTCTCGTCGCCGGCGGGAGGCAGCCGGTCGAACGACGGCTGGAACTGCTCGGTCGCCGCTTCGCTCGGACGCACCGGCGGGAGCTGCTCGGTGGGGCGCGCGTAACCGGCGGCGACGAACGCCGAGCGCACCGACTCGTCGATGCGGTCGGGGTCAGCGAACGCCGGAAGCTGCGCGGTGTCGTCGAAGAGAGGCAGGACGTCCGTGTCGTCCTCACGGGCCGGCGCCAGCAGCATCGAGGTCGGCGCCTCGGCCAGCCTCAGCGGCGGCAACCCCTCGTCGAGGTCGTCACGCCAGGTCGTCAGCAGACGTGCGGTGACGTCAGCCCGGTAGGTGGCGGGAAGCTCGCCCCGCCCCAGGGCATCGAGGAGTGCGTCGTCGCGAAGGATGGCGTCCACCCCGGCATCAGTGTCGGCGTCGTGAAATTCGTTCACGCCGTCTCCCGGACCATTGGATCGACGGTGCGGCGCAAGCGGTTGAGCGCCCGGTGCTGGGTGACGCGCACGGAGCCCGCGGTCATGCCCAGCGCCTGACCGGTCTCCTCGGCGCTCAGCCCGACGGCGATGCGCAGGAGCAGGACGTCGCGGTGCTGGGACGGAAGTGTGTCGAGCAGATCGCGCATGCGCCGGGACGCGTCGGCCTCGATGGCGTAGCCCTCGGGCCCGACGCCCGGCGCCGCCGTCTCGGGCACGGTCTGCATCGGAACGCCGAGTTCGCGCGCCGCTACCCGGTGCGCGTCGGTGACCTTGTTCGCTGCAATGCGGAACAGGAACGCGGTGAAAGGGCGCCCCTGGTCGCGATAGCGAGGCAATGCGTGCAACACCGCGAGACACACCTCCTGCGCTACGTCGTCCGCCGTCGTATACGTTCCGCCGCCTGCCCGGCCCAGCCGGGCGCGGCAGTACCGCACCACCATCGGCTGCACCTGCCGGAGCAGCTCCGCCGTCGCGGCCGCATCCGACCGCGCTGCGAGAGCCGCCAGCACGTCCAGGCCGCGCTCGACACCGTCCCCGGTGATCCCAGCCCCGGTAAGCCCTGTCCCGGTCATCGCCGTCCTGTCGAGGGACTGCACTCGTCTCCGCGCCCGCCTGGCTCACACGTGCGGGGCTCACGTCCAAGCCTGACCACGATTCCTGACCGTAGCCTGCCAGCCCTAGTCGCGGGCGGCACCTGTCCGCTCGGCCCAATCGCATCCCCCGGAAGGACGAGGCGGCCTGGCCCGGACTGATTCGTCAATCCGCAGGTCAGAGGGGGACAGATCAAGTTCTCAACTACTCCGTTAGGTCGCGAACACTCCACTCACCACAAACATCGCGGAGCGTGACGACGGTGCCGATGGGAACGCTGAGTGATCAGGACCTGACACATCGGACGGTCCGGAAACTACCCAGGTTGGTATTTCACCCGGGATTGCTCGCTCCGCCAATCGGCCGTCCGGCCAATGCGAGGGGTCGGGCGGGCAGACTGCCTGACGCGAATCGACGCAACCCGATGCCACCGGGGGTCGTTTCGACGCAAGATCGATTCAAAAGGTGCCGCCGGGAGCGTTTCCCGCCTGCTACCAGGGGCATTAGCTGAATCGACCGCACTTGCACTTGGAGGACCCATGGCCGACGTCCGCCGCCTTCCGGGACCCAACACCGATGTATGGGATTGGCAGCTGCACGGTCTGTGCCGCGGCCTCGACAGCGCGTTGTTCTTCCATCCCGACAACGAGCGGGGCCCTTCGCGGGCCAGGCGGGAGTCCGCCGCCAAAGAGATCTGCGCGTCCTGTCCCGTCGTCGACCCGTGCCGGGCGCACGCGCTGGCGGTGCGGGAGCCGTACGGGGTGTGGGGCGGCCTGTCCGAGGCCGAGCGCAACCAACTCCTCGGCACCGGCCGCGGCGACGCCCTGCTCCCGCCGGTCGAGTCCGAGGACGTCGTCCGCACCGTCTGATCCCAAAGACGCAAAGGGCCGGTGGGAAGCCCCACCGGCCCTTTCGCGTACGAACAGCAGGCTCAGAAACCCGGGCCGTGGCTGTGCGAGTGGCCGTGGCCACCGTGCGAGTGCCCCGCGGGCTCCTCCTCGGCCGGCTTCTCGACGACCAGGCTCTCGGTCGTGAGCAGCAGACCCGCGATGGAGGCCGCGTTGGCCAGCGCGTTGCGCGTGACCTTCACCGGGTCGACGACACCCTGCGCGAGCAGGTCGCCGTACTCGCCGGTGGCAGCGTTCAGGCCGGAACCGACGGGCATGTCGGCGACCTTCGACACCACGACGCCACCCTCGAGACCGGCGTTCTCGGCGATGTTGCGCAGCGGGTAGGACAGCGCGGCGCGGACGATCTTGACGCCGGTCGCCTCGTCACCGGTGAGGCCGAGGTCGCCGTCGAGCGCCGGTGCAGCGTGCACGAGAGCGGTGCCGCCACCGGCGACGATGCCCTCTTCCACGGCCGCCTTGGTCGCCGAGATGGCGTCCTCGATGCGGTGCTTCTTCTCCTTGAGCTCGACCTCGGTGGCCGCGCCCACGCGGATCACGCTGACGCCGCCGGACAGCTTCGCGAGGCGCTCCTGGAGCTTCTCGCGGTCCCAGTCCGAGTCGGACGCCTCGATCTCGTTCTTGATCTGGGCGATCCGGCCGGCCAGGCCCTCGGCGGTGCCGCCACCGTCGACGATCGTCGTGGTGTCCTTGGTGACGGTCACCCGGCGAGCGGTGCCCAGCACGTCCAGGCCGACCTGGTCGAGCTTGAGGCCGATCTCGGGGGCGATGACCTGCGCACCGGTCAGCTCGGCGATGTCGCCCAGCATGGCCTTGCGACGGTCACCGAAGCCGGGCGCCTTGACCGCGACGACCGTGAAGGTCTTGCGGATCGAGTTGACGACCAGCGTCGAGAGCGCCTCACCGTCGACGTCCTCGGCGATGATCAGCAGCGGCTTCTTCGACTCGACGACCTTCTCCAGCAGCGGGAGCAGGTCGGTGATCGACGAGATCTTCTCGGTGGTGACGAGGATGCGAGCGTCCTCGAGGACCGCCTCGAGGCTCTCGGCGTCGGTGGAGAAGTAGGGCGAGATGTAGCCCTTGTCGAGCTGGAGACCCTCGGTGACCTCGAGTTCGGTTTCCATCGCCGAGGACTCCTCGACGGTGATGACACCGTCGGTGCCCACGACGTCCATGGCCTCGGCGATCAGGTCACCGATGGTGGCGTCCTGGGCCGAGATCGTGGCGACGTGCGCGATCGACTGCTTGGACTCGACCGGGGTGGCCTTCTCCAGCAGTGCGTTGTTCACGGCCTCGACGGCGGCCTGGATGCCCCGGCGGACCGCGATCGGGTTCGCACCGGCGGCGACGTTGCGCAGGCCCTCGCGGACCAGCGCCTGCGCCAGCACGGTGGCGGTGGTGGTGCCGTCACCAGCGACGTCGTTCGTCTTGGTGGCGACCTCCTTGGCGAGTTGGGCGCCGAGGTTCTCGTACGGGTCGGTCAGCTCGACCTCACGAGCGATGGTGACACCGTCGTTCGTGATCGTCGGGCTGCCGAACTTCTTGTCGAGGACCACGTTGCGGCCCTTGGGGCCGAGCGTGATCTTGACGACGTCAGCGAGCGCGTCGACACCGCGCTCGAGGCCCTTCCGGGCGTCGTCGGAGAAGGAAAGAATTTTCGCCATCTGTTTTGGCAGTCCCTATCTAGGTGCGGCAGGCAAGAAACGCGTTCGCCCCGGCGGCGAGCGGCCACGATGGCCGCCGCCACCGGGGCGAACGCGTCAAGACAAGGCTTACTTCTCGACTACCGCGAGGACGTCGCGGGCCGAGAGCAGCAGGTACTCCTCGCCGGCGTACTTGACCTCGGTGCCGCCGTACTTCGAGTAGATGACGGTGTCGCCGGCCTTCACGTCGACCGGGACGCGGGCGCCCTTGTCGTCGATGCGACCCGGGCCGACCGCGAGAACGGTGCCCTCCTGGGGCTTCTCCTTGGCGGTGTCCGGGATGACGATGCCGGAGGCCGTCGTCGTCTCGGCCTCGTTCGCCTGGACCAGGATGCGGTCCTCGAGCGGCCTGATGCTGACCTTGGTAGCGGTCGTCACGTCTTTGTCCTCCCCCTTCGTGGGGTGCAAACCGTTGCAATCCACCGGTGCTTCACGGAGCGGCTCGCCGTCGCGGGGATCAAGACGCCCTCGTGCACGAGTTGGCACACTCGAAGGTCGAGTGCTAAGCGAAACCCTAGCAGCTGCTGGCACTCCGTCAAGCCGAGTGCCAGCTGGTCACGTGGACGTTTATGGCGTCGCCGCGGCGGTATACGGAGGGCGGTCATCCGGCTTCTTTCTCAATCTTTCTCGTAGACACGAGGAAGTTTGAGCGTATAGTTGCCGGGAGCGACTGCGTAGTTACTTTGCGTACTGAGTTTACCGATTTTCGAGTGACCGGGCCGCAGAGTTCACGAACCGTTGACACGCCTACTCTTCCCATGCTGGGTACGTGAGAGAAGAGTTGGTTCCAACCGGGGCCACGAGGCGGACCCCGCTGGAGGTGCGGAAACGATGCAGGCTTACATCGGCGACCGGGTCCACGTGCACGGCCACACGGCCGGGGTTCCGGACCTTTGGGGCGAAGTCCTGGAGGTGCGCGGCTCGGAAGGTCAGCCGCCCTACCTCGTCGCCTTCAACGACGGTCACCAGGGCCTGATCTTCCCTGGTCCGGACGCGGTCATCGAGCACACCTACGCGCGCAGCTGATCCTGTTTCCCCTTTCCGTTTGCTGGGCATCGGCCCGGCATGGGAAGGATTCGGGTCGGAACAGCGTCCTGGACCGATCGAACGCTGATCGCGTCCGGCTGGTACCCCGAGGGCGTCGATTCCGCCGCTGAGCGGTTGAGCTACTACGCCTCGAACTTCAGCATCGTCGAGGTCGACTCGACCTACTACTCCCCGCCGGCGGAGAACACCGCTGCCCTCTGGGCCGAGCGCACGCCGGACGACTTCACGTTCAACATCAAGGCGTTCGCGCTGCTCACGCAGCATCCGACGCGACCGGGGTCGCTGTACAAGGACCTGCGGGAGTCGGTGGGAGACGAGAAGAAGAACGTCTACCTCAAAGATCTGGACGACGCTGTCGTCGATCAGGTCTGGGAGCGTTTCCTCGCCGCGCTCGAGCCGCTGCGGGCCGCGGGCAAGCTCGGCGCGCTGCTGTTCCAGTTCCCGCAGTGGTTCCCGATCGGGCGCCGCAACCGCGAGTACCTGCTGCAGGTCAAGGAGCGCTGCGCGCCGGACCGCATCTGCGTCGAATTCCGGAACAAGACGTGGCTCTCGCCGGAGAACCAGGACGAGACGCTGCAGTTCCTGACCGACTACCAGCTGCCGTACGTCATCGTGGACATGCCCCAGGGGCATCCGAGCTCGGTGCCGCCGATCGTCGTGGCGACGAGCGACCTGGCGGTGGTGCGCTTCCACGGCCACAGCGAGAAGTGGACGTCCAAGGACATCCACGAGAAGTTCGGGTACCGGTACTCGCAGGAGGAGCTGGCGTCGTGGGCGGGCCGGATCCAGGCCCTCCCGGCGAAGGAGACGCACGTCCTGATGAACAACTGCTACTCCGACTACGCGCAGACCAACGCACGCCAGCTGATCGATCTGCTGGAGAAGGCCTGATTCATCCGGTTAGCTGAACGGCATGAACCGGAGGATCAGGGCGTTTCGCCGGGGTGTGGCGGCCACGACCGCGTTGCTGCTCGCCGTTGTCCCGGGTACCGCGTGCAGCGGCAAGGAACAGGAAGTACCCCCTCCCAGTCCGCAAGCCGTGCAGCCGGAGGCGGAGCCGTCGCCGGCTCCGCCTCCCGAGCTGCCACTCGGAGGGCGGGAGATCTTTCCGCGCTACCGGGTGGTCGCCTACTACGGCAGCATCGGCGGCGGGACGCTCGGCGTCCTCGGCGAGCAACCGCCGGAGCAGATGATCCCCCGCCTGCGCGCGGCCGCCGCCCCGTTCGCCACCCCCGACCGGCCGGTCCAGATCGCGTTCGAACTCATCGTCCGGATCGCCGACCGCAAACCCGGCAGGAACGGCATCTACAGCCACAGCATCAAACCGGACGTGATCCGCCGGTACGTCGAAGCCGCCGAAAAAGCGAAAGCGCTGGTCATTCTCGACGTGCAGCCCGGCCGGCTGAGCTTCCTCGACGCGATCAAGCCCTACCGCTGGGCTCTCGAACACCCGAACGTCGGCATCGCGCTCGACCCGGAGTGGCGGGTCGCCTGGAACCAGGTGCCGGGCAAGGTCATCGGGCGCGTGTCGGCCGCAGAGGTCAACGCCGCCTCGGCCTACGTCTCCGAGCTCACCCGGGCCGAGCAGCTTCCCGAGAAGCTGTTCCTGCTGCACCAGTTCCGGCAGGCGATGCTGCCCGACGTCGAGAAGATCCTTCCGCGGCCGGGTCTGGCGATGGTGCAGCACGTCGACGGGTTCGGCACCCGCCGCGAGAAAGATGCCACCTACGCCGCGGTGCGGCGTCCCGACCAGTTCAAGCTCGGCTACAAGCTCTTTTACGACGAAGACGTGGACGTCTATCAGCCCGCCGAGGTGCTGACCTTTCCGAACCCACCCGACTACATCAGCTATCAGTAGGGCCGGCCACGCTCGATCTCACGGCGACGCGGGTGGGGCGGGACCTGGTTGCCGGCGCCCCAACCCAGCACCTGGACCGTCGTCGTGGTCGACGTGAGGGCGCGCTTCGCGTTGCGCTCGTCGGACTCGAGGCGGGCGTGTGCCCGGTCGCGGATCTTCGCGACCGCCAGCATCAGCGTCTCGTCCCGGCCCGACGACACGCTGTTCATCACTTCGACGGCCTGGTCCGCGGCCATCACCGCGTCGTCGAGTCGCCCGACCGCCGCCATCGTCGTGCTCGCGGCGGCCAGCGAGCGGGCCAGATCCGGCAGGTGGGGTGCGGGATCCTCGTCGGCCAGGCCGCGGCGGATGTCGACAGCTTCCGCGACCGGCGACAGCGCCTCGATCGGCCGTGAGAGCCGCACCAGACGGTTCGCCAGGTTGTGCAGCGAGAGCGCGAGCTCCGGCAGGTAGGCCTCGCCGACGGTGTCCACCAGGCGGCGGTAGACCGTCACGGCCTCCTCGACCGGCTCGAGCGCCTCCTCCATCCGCCCCGCTTCGGCCAGCCGGATCCCCAGGTTGTTCAGCGACGCCGCCAGGTTGGGCAGGTACTCCAGCGAGTTCGACGCGACGAGCCGTCGGTAGACGGCCACCGCTTCCTCGGCGGGCTGCAGCGCGTCGGCGGACCGTCCGGTCTCGGCCAACCGGTTGCCGAGGTTGTTCAGTGCGAGCGCCAGCTGGGGCAGGTGCCCCACCGAGTCGGCCGCTACCAGCCGCCGGTACACGACGACCGCTTCCTCGGCGGGCTCGATCGACTCCTCCCAGCGCTCGATGTCCGCCAGGCCGATCGACAGGTTCGTCAGCGAGAACGCGAGTTCCGGCTGGTAGGCCGCCCGGTTGATGACCGACAGCCGCCGGCACACCGCGACCGCCTCCTCCACCGGGTCCAGCGCGTCGTCGCGACGGCCGACGTCGGTGAGCCGGATGCCGAGCGTGTTCAGTGACGCGGCCAGCTCCGGCAGGTACGAGACCGAGTCCTGGGCCGCCAGCCGCCGGTAGGCCACCGCGGCCTCCTCCGCCGGGGGCAGGGCCTCCTCGTGGAGTCCGGCCTCGGCCAGCGCGGCGCTGAACAGGTCCAGCGACATCGCGAGGTCCGGCAGGTACGACGGGTCGGCCACCGCGAGCCGCCGCTGCACCGCGACCGCGTCCTCGGCCGGCGCCAGCGCGTCCTCGACCCGGCCCAGCGCCGAGAGTCGGATTCCCAGGTTGTTGAGGCAGCGGGCGTACTCGGTCAGCTCGTGCGGCTGCGGATCCGCGCCCGGACGCGCGGCCGCGACCAGCCGCTCCGACACCGCGGCGGCGATCGCCGCGCGGCTCGGCGTGAAGCCGACCGACAGCACCAGCGAGTCCAGCTGCCGCACGGTGTCCAGCGGCATCTCCCGCGCGCTGATCAGGTCGGTGATGACCTTCGTGTACCTGGTCGGCGCCAGCAGCGTCAGCGGCACCGCGTACCGGCCCGGCGCGGTGCGCAGCAGCCACGGCAGCGACACGCTGATCCGGTTCTTCGCCCGCTCCTGCCGCCGCGACGGCGTCGGCGCCGACAGGCACCGGATCAGCGTCGTCGCCGCGTGCAGCGCGGCCAGCGGATCGGCGTCGCCGGCGATGCTGGAGACGACGGCCGACCACTCCGGGTCGGCCAGGCTCCCGGCCAGGTCCAACAGGTGCGCGTCGGCCAGCCGCGCCGGACGCGGCGGCGACCAGCCCTGTTCGGCCGTCCCGCGGTAGAGGCGCGCCAGCGCGATCGCGACCTCGGCGCGACGGTCCGGCGGCACCTGCCACGGCGCGGGGACCGATCGCAACGCCCGCACCGCCGCTTCCGGCGTCGCGGCCGGCAGCAGGCTCACCACGGCCATCGCCCAGTCGCGCTGACCGTCCTCGATCGCGCATCCGGCCGCGGCCAGCACCGCGGACACCTGTCGCCGCTCGTAGGCCAGCACGCTCGCGACCGGATCCGGTCCCCCACCGTCCCGCCGGGTGTGGCGACGCAGCGACGGCGCGGTCGCGTCGAGCACGCGCAGTGCGGCGTCGGCATAGAAGTCGAGCGTCGTCGCCCAGAGGCCGGCGGGCGCCGGGGACGTGAGCCGTTCCAGGTCGACGCGCGGCAGCACACCGTCGGACACCGCCCGGTTCGCGAACGCGGCGACGGCGGCGCGCCACAGGGCGTCCGACGCCACCGGACCGAGCTGCTGCGGCAGCGGCGGCAGCCAGATCGGCGCCGGCGCGACCCAGGAGCGCAGGCTGTGGGCGTCGGAGAGGTCGGTGAACCATCCGTCGGGCGAGCGCGCCAGCAGCAGCACCCGCACGTACGGAGCGGCGCCGTACTCGTCGATCGTGGACAGCAGTTCGCCGACCAGCGGACCGACCGACTCCGCGTGGTCGACGACGAGCAGCGTCGGCGTGCGGAGCTCGACGATCGCGCGGATCCCGGCGATCAGCTCCGGAGCTCGGCGCAGCTCCTGTTCCCACTGCGGCTGGTCGGGGCCGGTCAGCTCCAGGTCGGCCGGGCTGGTCGTCCGCCAGGTCGCCGGTGGCAGGTCGACGAACCCCGCCAGCCAGCCGCGGGCCTCCAGCGTCGCGCAGATCTGCTGGCCGGCGTGCGTCTTGCCCTGGCCGCCGGCGCCGCAGAGCAGGCGCAGGACGGGTCCGCGGTCGGCCTGCGTGGCCCAGGCGACGAGCTCGTCGACCTCGGGGCGCGGCTCGGTGGGCACGATGCCTGCTTCTGGGCGCAGCCACTCCGAGGCCAACCCGACCGGGACGAAGCCGAACGGCTCGAAGAGCAGGTCGCGGACCTCGTCGAGCGAGGTCGGCACCGGCATCGGCGCGCGGACGCGGTCACGCAGGTCGTCGCCCGCGAGCACGGGGAGGTTGTCGGGCTCGGCGCTGGGGCCGGCCTCGATCGCCAGGAGCCCGCCGTAGCCGGCCTGGCCGCCGGCGTTGTAGTCCCCTGGCTCGTAGTGGCCGCCGTAGTAGCCGGTGTCGTACTCGCGGTACCGCGCGGGCTCTTCGTAGGGGTCGCCGTAGCCGTACTCGCGGTGGCCGTACTGCGCCGGTGGGTCGTAGTGCGACGGCGGGTCGTAGCGGGACGGCGGGTCGTAGTGCGACGGCGGGTCGTAGTGCGACGGCGGGTCGTACTGCGCGTGCGGGTCGTAGGCCGATACCGAGCCGAGGCCGGACTCGTACGGGTCGTAGGCCGGCGAGCCCGGCCCGTGCCCCGGCGGACCCTCGTAGGCGACTTCTAACGGATCGCGCCGCGCGTCACGGATGTCGACTTCCACCCAACCGCGCGAGGCCCGTCGACCATCAGCCACCGCAGGTTCCCATGCTGTTTGCGGCTCCTTCGGCTCCCGACTGACACAGCGACATCGTGAGCACCGTCGCTCGCCACCGACCTCTCTGCCATCACTCCGTTGAACCCGCGTCGGTTCAACGGAGGAGAATCTTCTTCCGTGGAGATTTCGGACGTCGAGGCGCTGCGTTCGGCGGCAGGTGTGGCCGCGCTGTCCGGCGCCGCGACGCAGGGTGATCCGCTCGCGTCGGCCACCCGGTTGCGGGCCGCCGGACACGACCCGCACCTGGTCTCGCTCGCGCTCACCCAGCAGCGGCTACGCCGCTCCGCCGCGGTCAAGCTCGGGTCCGATGCGGCCGTCATGTTGTTCACTGATGACGCCGTGGAGCAGGCCACCCGATCGAGCGTGGCCGGGCGACGGGCGTCGCGGCTGGCCCGTAGCGGTGCGCGTCGGGTCGTCGATCTGGGCTGCGGAGCCGGATCGGACCTGATCGCGCTGGCCCGCGCCGGGCTGGACGTGACCGGAGTGGAGCGGGATCCGGTGACCGCGGCGGTGGCGGCCGCGAACGTGGCTGCGTTGGGGTTCGCCGACCGGGCGCGGGTGATCTGTGCCGACGCGACGTCGGTGGAGCTCGACGGGTACGACGCCGCGTTTCTCGATCCGGCGCGCCGGGCGGGTGGGCGGCGGGTGTTCGATCCGGATGCGTATTCGCCGCCGTGGTCGTTCCTGCTGTCGGTGGCCGCGCGGATCCCCCGGACCGTCGTGAAGGTCGCGCCGGGGCTCGATCACGATCGGATTCCGCCCGGCGCGGAGGCGGAGTGGGTGTCCGAGCGCGGCGACGTGCTCGAAGCCGCCCTCTGGTTCGGCCCCCTCGCCGAATCGCCCCGCCGAGCGACACTGCTGTCCGGCGCGAGCAGTCCCGCCGCGTCCGGTGCCGGCGGCGCGCCCGCTGCGGGCGAGATCACCGGATCCGGGGAGCGGGAGGCTTCGGTCGGGGAGATCGGGGACTACGTCTACGACCCGGATGGGGCGGTGATTCGGGCGCATCTGGTCGCGGAGCTGGCGGACCGGATCGAGGGTCGGTTGCTCGATCCGGCGATCGCGTACCTCACGACCGATTCACCGCACACCACCCCGTTCGCCCGGGGCTACCGCGTCGAGGACGTGCTCCCGTTCGGCGTCAAACGACTCCGCGCCGAGTTGGCGCGAAGGGGCGTCGGACGCCTGGAGATCAAGAAACGCGGCACCGCGGTGACCCCCGAGCAGCTCCGACCGCAGCTCAAGCTCAACGGCCCGAACGCGGCGACGCTCGTCCTCACCCGAGTGTCCGGCGCGCCGATCGCCCTGATCTGCTCTCAGCTGACGGTCTCCACGAACAGCTTCGCGTAGCGGATGGCGTCGACGCCGAGGGCGACGTCCAGCACCGGCGCCGGGAAACCACGGTGCGGATCCCAGTCCTTGTCGCTCTCCGCGCGCCGGTCGACGACCGTGCACCCGCGGGTGTACCGACCCTCGAGCTCGACGCGTACCGGCAGCGCCTCGGTGGTCAGGCCGTCGGGCGCGATCACCGCCGCGACCGCCCCGGCGTCACCGATCTCGGCCGACCCCAGCTCACCGTTCATCCGGAACAGCAACAGTTGACCGGCCAGCCGCGCGGACGGCACGTCGGACGCGGCCATCGCGGTGGCCTCCGTCTCGGACACGCGCACCGAGTAGAAGACGTCGAGCCCGTACATCGTGATCGGGACGTCCGCGCCGAACACGACAGCGGCCGCCTCCGGGTCGGCGAAGACGTTGAACTCCGCCGCCGCGGTGACGTTCCCGCCGTTCACCGCACCGCCCATCAGCACGATCCGCTCGATCTTCTCCTGCACCTCGGGGTAGGTGCGCAGGAGCAGCGCGATGTTCGTCATCGGTGCGAGCGGCACCAGCGTGACCGGGGTGTCCGACCCGAGCAGCAGGTCACGCAGCAGTTGGACCGCGGGACGCCGGTCGAGGGGACGGGTGGACTCCGGGAGCCCGAGGTCGGCGAGACCGTCGGCACCGTGGACGTGTTCCGCGGTCTGCGTGGCAGCAGGCTCCGCGATGTGCGGCGGGTCCAACAGCGGACGCCGCGCACCGGCCGCGACCGGGAGGTCCAGCGGCGCCCCGGCCACGTCGAGCACCCGCAGCGTGTTCTGGACGACCGGCTCCAGTCCGGTGTTCCCGGCCACGCACGTGACGCCACGCAGGTCGAGGTCCGGTGAGTTCACCGCGAGCAACAACGCCAGCGCGTCGTCGACGCCGGTGTCGACGTCGAGAACTACCGGTCTACCGGACTGAAGTCCCATGAGTGCGCCTCTCGTCGGAGCCAGTGGTTCGGCGGGTCGGCCAGCGCTACCGGCTCCGACCGCCACCGCGAGATCACCACGAGCCGGTTGTCGGCCGACGTGAAGACCTCGGAACTGACGTGCCCCATCTTCCGCTCGAGCTCGGGCACCGCCACCGCACAGGCCCAGTCGACGAGATCCTGGTGGGCCTCGGGATGCGCTGCCATCTCGACCATCCGCACGATCATCGGGGCGCCCCCACTTCGTGCGCGGACATCACGACCTCGGTGACGGGGAGGGACGAGTCGGCGGGCAGGTCGAGCGGCGACGGCGCGACCCCGGCCGCCACCAGCCGCGATCCGAGCGCGGCGACCATCGCGCCGTTGTCGGTGCACAGCTTCGGATGCGGCACGCGCAGCTGGATGCCGTTCGCCGCGCACCGATCCGCGGCCAGGGACCGCAACCGCGAGTTCGCCGCGACTCCCCCGCCGATCAGCAGCGTCTCCACCCCGTGCTGCTTGCACGCGTCGATCGCCTTCGCGGTGAGCACGTCGGCCACGGCCTCCTGGAACGACGCCGCGACGTCGGCCACCGGGACCGGCTCGCCGGAGCGCTGCCGGGTCTCGATCCACCGCGCGACAGCGGTCTTCAGGCCGGAGAACGAGAAGTCGAACCGGTGCTCGGCGTAGTCGCGCGGACCGGTGAGCCCACGCGGGAACGCGATCGCCGCCGCGTCGCCCTCGCGGGCCGCTTTGTCGATCGGCGGCCCGCCAGGGAACGGCAGGCCGAGCACCCGGGCGACCTTGTCGAACGCTTCGCCGGCCGCGTCGTCGATCGTGGCGCCGAGCGCTTCGACGTCACCGGTGAGGTCGTCGACCAGCAGCAGCGAGGAGTGCCCACCGGACACGAGCATCGCGATCGCCGGTTCGGGCAGCGGCCCGTGCTCCAGCGTGTCGACGGCGACGTGCGCGGCGAGGTGGTTGACGCCGTACAGCGGCTTGTTCAGGGCCACCGCGTACGCCTTGGCGGCCGCGACGCCGACCAGCAGCGCCCCGGCAAGGCCCGGACCCGCGGTGACCGCTATCGCGTCCACGTCGGCGAGCGTCACGTTCGCGTCGGCGAGCGCCCGGTGCACGGTGGGCACCATCGCTTCCAGGTGCGCGCGGCTCGCCACCTCGGGCACCACGCCACCGAACCGCGCATGCTGATCGACGCTCGACGCGACGGCGTCGGCCAGCAGGTCGTAGCCGCGGACGATGCCGACGCCGGTTTCGTCGCAGGACGTCTCGATGCCGAGCACCAACGGCTCGCTGGTCATGCGTTCTCCCCTGGTGCGTCCAGACGCATCACGATCGCGTCGGCGCCGCTCGGTTGGTAGTAGCCGCGGCGCAGGCCGATGGCCTCGAAACCGCGGCGGGCGTAGAGCCGCTGGGCCGGGCCGTTGTCGGCCCGGACCTCGAGCAGCACCTGCCGGGCGTGGCGTCGCACCGCCTCGGCGAGCAGTTCGTCGAGCAGCCGCGCGCCCAGGCCGTGCCCCTGCCGGTCACGGCGGACCGCGATGTTCTGCACCCACGTGTCGTCGGGGCCGTAGACGCACAGCCCGGCGTACCCGACCACGTCGTCGCCCTCGAGCGCCACGCGGTACCAGCGGGTGTCGGCCTGGGCCAGTTCGGACCAGAACATGCCCGGCGACCATTCCTCGTCGCCGAACAGGTCACGTTCGATCGGACCGACCGCCTCGATGTGCCACCAGCGCATCGGAGCGGTGACGGTCTGCACCACTCCGGTCACGTCAGCACCGATTTCGCGGTACCGGGCTCCACGGCGTCGGGGCGCCGCAGGTAGAGCGGCGTCAGCGGCTCGGCGGGGGCCTTCGCGAGCACCCGGTCGGCGGCGCGCACCGCCAGACCTTCGACGGTCGGGTACAGCGGCTCGGCGACCGGCAGGCCGAGCTGCTCGGCGTAGAGCGCCGCGCCGCTGCCGACAGCGGTCAGGCCCGCTCCCAGCTCACCGGCGTCGAGGCGCTCGCGCAGGTGCGCCGGTTTGGCGACGTCGGGCCCGTGAACGCGTGCCCCGGTGGCGTCGTAGGTGGCCCAGTACACCTCGCGGCGCCGGGCGTCGGTGGCAACGAGCAGGGGACGCCCTGGCCCGGCGAGACCGTCGAGCGAACAGACCGGGTACGCCGGTATGCCCAGGGCGTCGGACAGGGACGCAGCGGTCACCAGACCGACACGGAGACCCGTGAACGGACCGGGACCTACCCCGGCCACGACCGCCGCCAGGTCACCGGCGGACGCACCGGCATCGGACAGCGCCGCGGTGATGCTCGGGGCGAGCGTCTCGCCGTGCCGCCGGGCGTCCACGACGACCTGCTGGGCGCGGACCGTGATCGCGGTGGGGGCGGTGATCTCGACGACGCCGACGGTGACGGCCGCCGTGGCCGTATCGACTAGCAGAACAAGCACGCGGCAAGCCTAGGCGTTGCGCTGCGGATCGTGTTCACGGCGCGGTGCGTAGTGGAGCCGACACAGCGCGCTTGGGCCGCCGCCGGGCTGCTTCGCCAGGACCGAGCTCCAGCCCGTCCGCGAGTCCGGTGGTCAGCAGGACTCCCCAGGCTCGGCAGACGATCGAGCCGGAGAGCGTCCCGGTGTCGAAGGGCAGCGTCGACGAGCCGGTGAGCAGGATGTTCGTGTTGTCACCCGAGGTGAGAGGACGCGCTGCGCAAGCAGATCGACACGGGCGTCAAGGAGCTGGGGCACGACCCGACCACCGGCCAGTCCACGTCGGTGCACGGCTACTCGGCCTACCGGTACGAGTTCAGGTACGGCAGCGCGCACGCGTACAGCTACTTCGTCTTCAAAGGGACGACCATGGTGCAGGTGCTCTGCCGGTGGGCGGATCGCCGGGACGACGTCCAGCGCGGCTGCGACGGACTGCTCGCACTCTGACGATCATCTGACCCCTGAACTGCGGTCATACGGTGTTGACGCGTACCCACCTGTGGCACGACTGTGTCCGGTACGCGACAGTGTTTGCGTCGGCATCAGCACAGCTAAAGCGTCATCCGCGCAGGAAGCTGGACACAAGTCAGGGCTGGTGAGCCCTGACGACCGATCACGGGGCGCCCGAACCAGGAGATACGGAACATCCCGTAGTCACACTGGTCACGCTAGTAGTGCGGTGAAGCGTCCGAGCATGGTTGTCTGGCTCTCCCGCTCCACCTAGCGTGCATTACGCCGCGCTGGACCTATACGGAGAGAACGGAACAGGCAGTGAGCTACGACCCGAACCAGCCCTATGGCGGGCAGCCGTCCGACCCGTACGGTCAGCCGGCCAACCCCTACGGCCAGCCGCCCGCCTCGGGTTCGCCGTACAACCAGCCGTCCTCGGGCTCCCCGTACGACCAGCCCGGCTCCGGCGCTCCCTACGGCCAGCCCGGCTCCGGTGCCCCGTACGGCCAGCCCGGCTCCGGTGGCCCCTACGGGCAGCCGCCGATGAACCCGACCGCGCCGTTACCCAACGACCCGTACGCGCCGAACGACCCGTACGCGAACCCCAGCGCGGGGGCCTACGGCAATCCGAGCGCGGGGGCCTACGGCGCCGACCCGTACGCCCAGCCCCAAGGCGCGTACGGCGCTCCGGGCGGCTTCCCGCCGCCCACCCCGCCCAAGAAGAAGAACACCGGCGTCATCGTCGGTGGCATCGTCGCGGTGGTCGTCGTCATCATCGCGGTGTGCAGCATCGGTGGGTGGCTGGTCACCAAGAGCGACAGCGGCAACGACACCGCCGACGGCAAGACGCCGAGTGCCCCGTCCACGACGACGCTGCCCACGCAGGGCGCGTCCTCGGCGGCACCGAGCACCGGCCCGTCGGTCGACACCAGCCGTCCCGAGGTGGCCCCGGCCGGTGCGCCGTTCACCACCCGGCTCCCGGAGGGCTTCCAGGAGGTCAAGGCGCCGAGCTCGGAGACGACGGGCGCGAGCAGCGAGTACACCGCTGCGCTGGCGACCTCGGCCAACGAGGCCAACGACTTCGTGATCCTCGACTCGTACACGCTCCCCGCTGACACCAGCACGATCAGCGACTCGCAGCTGGAGACCGAGTTCGACGGCCTCGTGAAGCGGATCGGACAGGACCCCTCGACCCGGAAGAACGTCACCTACAACGGGTACAAGGGCTACTTCTACACGTTCGACTTCGGCACGGCGAAGGCCTACAGCTACTTCATGTTCAACAAGACCAAGGAGATCCAGGTCCGCTGCCAGTGGGCCGACCAGGAGTCGCAGATCCAGACCGGCTGCGAATACGTCTTGAACAACCTGACGATCGACTGACGGTCGCCTCGGACGGTCGGCCGGGGGTGGGTCACTCTTCGATCACGGATCGGCAACCATCCACCCCTGCGGCCCCGGGCGCCTGCACCATCAACGCACACAACGAACGCCGCCGACTAAACCCCTGGTCGGCGGCGTTCGCGGTGCCTAGGCCCTGTTTTAAACAGGGCCTAGCCCTGGAACTGCGTCTTCAGCTCCCGCTTGAGCACCTTGCCCGACGGCCCCAGCGGGAACGAGTCCACGAACTCGATGATCCGTGGGTACTTGTGGCCGGCCAGGTGCGTCTTCGCCCAGCCGATGATCTGCTCCTTGTCGGGTGACGCCCCAGGGTTCGGGACGATCACCGCGCAGACCTCCTCACCGTGCGTGGCGTGCGGCACCGCGATCACGGCGACCTGTGCGACGTCGGGATGGCGCATGAGCACTTCCTCGACCTCGCGCGGGTACACGTTGAACCCGCCGCGCAGGACCATGTCCTTCTTGCGGTCGACGATCGTGATGTAGCCGTCCTCGTCCTTGGTGCCGAGGTCACCGGTGCGGAACCAGCGGTCGACGATGGCCTCGGCGGTGGCCTCCGGCCGGTTGAGGTAGCCCTTCATGATGTTGTGGCCGCGGATGACGATCTCGCCCAGCTCACCGGTGGGCAGGAACTCGATCCGCTCCTCGATCTCCGGCCGCGCGATCTCCGCGTCGACACCCCAGATCGGGCGGCCCACAGTGCCCGGTTTCGTCGGCCAGTCCTTCTGGTTGAACGTCGCGACCGGCGAGGTCTCGGTGAGGCCGTAACCCTCGTAGACCGGGATCTCGAAGACCTGCTCGAACTGCTCGAGGACGGCCAGCGGCAGGGACGCCCCACCCGAGATCGCGAGGCGCAGCGGCGGCTTGTCGTCCGATTCCGCGTCGCGCAACGCGTCGAGCAGCGCGATGTACATCGTCGGCACCGCGATGAAGTTGGTGACCTTCTCCTTCAGCATCAGCGCGAGAGCGCCGGGGCCGTCGAAGCGCGGCATCAGCACGAGCGTGCCGCCGGCGCGGAACGTCACGTTCAACGAGACGGTCTGGCCGAACGAGTGGAACAGCGGCAGACAGCCGAGGACGACGTCGTCGGGCGTGGTGTCGAACGACGAGATCACGCTCGTGTCGACGTTCATCACGATGTTGAGGTGCGTCAACATCGCGCCCTTGGGCTTTCCGGTGGTGCCCGACGTGTAGAGGATCACCGCGACGTCGTCGGGCTCGGCCTGCTCGTAGGTGGCGATCGGCTCGGCCTGCTGGGCGAGCTCGTCGAGGCGGGGAGCCTCCGTGTCGGCACTGAGCACTGTGAACAGCGGCACTCCGGCCAGCTCGGCGCCCTTCGCACCCTCACCCAGCAGCGGGCCGGCGCAGACGAACAGCTTCGAGCCGGAGTCCTTGAGGACGTACTCGATCTCCTCGGCACGCAGCAGCGCGTGCACCGGCACCACTACCGCGCCCAGCGCCGCCGCGCCGTAGTACGCGAAGACGAAGTGCGGCGTGTTCGGGATGAGGATCGAGACGCGGTCACCGGGGCCGACACCCTGGGCTCTGAGCACGGCGGCATAGCGCTTGGCCTGGTCCCAGACCGCGGCGTACGGCAACCGGAGATCGCCCAGAACCAACGCGGGGTGGTCCGGACGCCGCGCGGCGGTCTCGGCGAGGATCGAGGCGACGGAGAGGGGCAAGGGGGACCTCCGGGCGGCGGCAGCGACGACGTCCCTCGATCGTGCCACCGCCACCAGCCAATCGCAGAGGGTTTCCCCAGGCCGCAGCCCTGTCGCAACGGTTGCGCACCGGTGCGGCATACTTCGGCCACGTGTCTCCGTTCGCACTGCTGCGGCGGCCCGTCGTGGCCCGGCTGCTCGCGTCCAGCCTGCTCGGACGCCTACCGACCGGGATGGTTCCGGTCTCGCTCGTCCTGTTCAGCCGGGGCAGCGACGTCGGCTACGGGGTGGCCGGCCTGTTCGCCGCGGCCTACACCGCCGGAGGGGCCGTCGGCCAGCCGTTTCTCGCCCGCTGGATGGACCGCACCGGCCAGACCCGGATCATCGTCGGCGGGAGTGTGATCAGCTCGCTCGGTCTGGCCGCGCTGCCGTTCTGCGGTGTCGTCGGCGGCATCGTCATCGCCGCGCTGGCCGGTGCCGCGACGCCACCGCTCGAACCGGGGCTGCGCGCGATCTGGCCCCACGTGCTCTCGGGGCCCGACGTGCCCCGGATCTACGCCCTGGACGCCGCCGCCCAGGAGCTGGTCTTCGTCGCCGGGCCGCTGTTGGTGCTACTGGCCAACACGTTCGGCCCCGCCGGTGGCCTCTACGCGGCCGCGGCGATCGGGCTCCTCGGCGCGCTCTGGTTCGCGGCGGCACCGGAGTCCCGCGAGTGGCGTCCGGTGCAGGTCGGTGAACGTCACTGGGCCGGTGCGCTGCGTCCGGCGCGGCTCCGCCGCCTCTACCTCGGCCTTCTGCTGGCCGGGCTCGCGATCGGAACGTTCCCGGTGGCCGCGGCGGCGTTCAGCGAGGCGTCCGGCGACCGCGGCTGGACGACGTGGCTGGTCGCGGCGAACGCGGGCGGCGCGCTGATCGGCGGTGTGTGGTTCTCCGGACGCTCGCACCGCTACTCCCCCGGCCGGGTGCTGCCCTGGCTGCTCGTCGCGCTGGGCTTCGGCTACCTGCCGCTGGCGTTCCTGCCGACTGCATCCTGGGTGTTCCCGCTCGCGCTCGCCCTGACGCTGGTCAGCGGTCTGTTCCTGCCTCCGCTGCTGACGCTGACGTTCCTCGTCATCGACCGACTCGCACCCGAGGGCACGGTGACCGAGGCGTTCGCCTGGCTGATCACCGCGTTCCTCGTCGGCAGCTCCACCGGCGCTGCGCTCGCCGGGGCGATCGTCGCGCAGACGTCGGCCAGCTGGGTGTTCGTGCTCGCGTGGGCCGCGGGGCTGATCGGTTCGCTACCGACGTTCCGGCTGCTCACCGAGCGCGCGTAGCCGCTCGGGCCAGTCGCCGCCGTGCGGCACCAGAATCGCGGTGCGCACGTCGGAGTCGTCGTCGCGGTCGAGCCGGATCTCCAGGTAAGCGTCGGTGAGCTGCTCGACGAGTCCGGCGCCCCACTCCACCACCGTCACGGCGGCGTCGACGTCGGCGTCCAAATCGAGATCGTCGACCTCGGCGACGTCGCCCAGCCGGTAGGCGTCGGCATGGACGAGCGGGAGCCGACCACCGGGGTGGATGCGCGAGATCACGAACGTCGGGCTGGTGACCGCGCCACGGACGCCGAGACCGGCACCGATCCCCTGCGTGAGCTGGGTCTTTCCGGCGCCGAGCGGGCCGACGAGCACGATCAGGTCACCGGCCCGCAGCAGCGGGGCAAGTGACCGGCCGAGGTCCCGGGTGTCCTCCGGGGTCTTCAGTTCCATCAGGCACCCTTTCGGCGCAAAATTCGATCCAACGCACGCCGCTGCTGTTCGCCGGCCCGGCGCGCCCAGCCGCGGCGCTGCCTCGCGGCCGCGACCTCGGTGCGGCGCGGCGCCTCGGTCGGACGTCCTCCGCCCGCGACCTGCGCGGCCCGGCGGAACAGCTCGGCCAGCGCCCCGTTCGTCGCGTCGGCGTGCTCCATCAGCGTGCAGTGACCGCCGTCGGCGATCTCCAGCAGCGCCGCTCCCGGCAGCAGCTTCGCGATCTCCCGCGTGTGCTCCACCGGCGTCAGCTGGTCCCGGTCACCGCAGACGACGAGCGTCTCGACGTCGGCGAACGCCTCCAGCGCGGCATAGCGGTCGTGCTGCGAGAGCGTGCTCAGGTAGCCGGCGATGACCTCGACCTTCGTGCCGTCGTTCATCCGCTCGACGTACTCGACCAGCGCCGGGCTGGGGTTCGACGTGCCGAACCCGTACCGCTCGGTGAGCAGGTACGCCAGGTCGCTGCCCGAACGGCGGCCACGCTCGGCCATGATCGGCTGCCAGCGCAGCACCTTGGTCAGCGTGGGCGTCAGCGCGCCGCGTAGCCAGGCCACGATCGGCGGGAACCCGAGCGCGACGTCGTCGAGGTGCCCCGCGGACGTGGAGATCAGCGCGGCGCCGACGACCCGGTCGAGCACCAGACCGGGATGACGCTCGGCGAGCGCCATCAGCGTCATGCCGCCCATCGAGTGCCCGGCCAGCACCAGCGGCCCGTCGGGTGCGATCTTCGTGATGACCTCGGCGAGCGAATCGGCCAGCTGGTCGATCGTGTAGTCGCCGTCGGGGCGCGGCCCGGAGTGCCCGTGGCCGGGCTGGTCGTAGAAGACCATCCGCAGCTTGGGGTCGTCGTTGCCGGTGAACACGCGGCGCTGGAAGTGCCAGGTGCCCATGTCGAGGGCGAACCCGTGCACGAAGACCACTGTGAGATCCGGCTCGCCGTCCGCCTCGACCACTTCCACGTACAGGTCGACGCCGTCCGCGGTGACGATCTGCGCGCTGTCGTAGGGCAGCGCGCCGAACGGCTCGTCGGCGTACGGATCACCGATGCGTCGGCGGCGGCGGGTCGCGAACCGTTCCGCGGCGACTCCGGCCGCCGCGCCGGCGGCCATCGAACCGACCAGCGCCCCGGCGAGGCCGAACGCGCCCTTCGCCAATCCCACCGCTATGCCCCCGCCCCGATGTACCGGCGCGGAACACGTGCACCGATTCGTGTCACGATCTCGTAGTTGATCGTCCCGACGACTTCGGCCCAGTCGTCGGCGGTGGGTCCGTCGGGTGCGAACAGGATCGCCTCGTCACCGTCGGACACCGGGTCGTCGCCCACGTCGAGGACGAACTGGTCCATGCACACGCGCCCGGCGATCGTCCGGCGTTTTCCGCCGAGGAGCACCGGAGCCTTGTTGCTCGCGTGCCGCGGGATGCCGTCGGCGTAACCGAGCGGGATCACGGCCAGCGTCGTTTCCGCCCTGGTGTGGTACGTGTGCCCGTAGGAAACGCCGTGCCCTTCGGGGACCCGTTTGGCGATCAGGACCTCGCCGCGCAGTGTCATCGCCGGGCGCAGCGCCGTCCGGATCTGCTGCGGATTCGGCGAGAGGCCGTAGATCGACACACCGGGCCGGACCAGGTCGAAGTACGCGTCCGGCAGCGTCAGAGTGGCCGCGGAGTTGGCCATGTGCCTGATCTGCGGGTTGATGCCGTGCTTCTCGGCGGTCTCGAGTCCCTGCTGGAACGTGGCGATCTGCGCGGCGATCGACGGGTGCCCCGGCTCGTCGGCGCAGGCGAAGTGGCTCCAGACGCCGACCGCCTCGACAGTGCCCTCGGCCTGCGCCTTGGCGGCGGCGGTGAGCAGATCGGGCCAGTCGGCCGGCGTCGCGCCGGAGCGCCCCAGTCCGGTGTCGACCTTCAGGTGCACGCGGGCCGCTCGTCCGGCCGCCTTCGCCGCCGTGACGACGTCGTCCAGCACGCGGATGCTCGGGACGCCCAGGTCCACGTTCGCCGCAACGGCCGCGGTGAAGTCGGTGCCCGGTGCGTTGAGCCAGCTGAGCATCGGCGCGTCGAAGCCTGCGGTGCGGAGTTCGAGGGCCTCGGTGACCGTGGCGACGCCGAGCCACGTGGCTCCGCCGGAGAGCGCGGCCCGCGCAGCGGGCACCGCGCCGTGCCCGTACCCGTCAGCTTTGACCACGGCCATCGTCGCCGCGGACCGCGTGGCCGCACGCTCTGCCAGGTGTGCGGTGTTCGCCCGGATCGCGTCCAGGTCGATCACCACTTCCGCTTGCGCCATGCGTTTTATTCTCCCAGCACTCGGCGAACGGCGGTCGGGAGGTGGTCGAGCACGCGGGACGCGACGACCGGACCGGCCTCGGCGGCCAGCCGCCCCGCGGTGCCGTGCACGAACGCCCCCGCGGCCGCGGCGTCGGCCGGTGCGAGGCCTCCGGCCAACAGCGAGCCGATCACTCCGGAGAGGACGTCACCGGTGCCGGCGGTCGCGAGCTCCGGCACACCCGCTTTGACGACGTGCACCGGCGCGTCGTCCGGGCTTGCGATCACCGTCCGGTAGCCCTTGAGCAGGACGGTGACCCCGAGGTCGCGGGCGGCTCGGCGCGCGGCGTCGATGCGGTCCGGGCCGACGTCACCCGCGAGCCGCGCGAACTCGCGGTCGTGCGGGGTGAGCACGGTCGGGGCGGTGCGTTCCCGCAGCCACTCCGGGTGCTCGGACACGATCGTCAGGCCGTCGGCGTCCAGCAGCACGGGCAGGTCGGTGCCGAGCACGTGACGCACGGCGTCCACCGCGTCGTCGTCGGTACCGAGACCGGAACCCACCACCCAGGCCTGCACCCGACCGGCGTCGGCCACCGATTGCGCGGAGACGACCTCGGGGTGGGCGGTGCGGACCGCATCGCGGGCCGCACCGGCGTACCGGACGTAGCCGGACGGCCCGGAGAGCGCCCCGCCCGTGCAGAGGATCGCGGCACCCGGGTACTGCTCCGAACCGGCCGCGATACCGACGACACCGCGGGTGTACTTGTCGTCGGACGGGCCGGGGCGAGGCCACCACCGGGCGACCGCTTCAGCCGTCACCAGCCGGGCCAGCGGTGCGCCCGGAAAGCTCAACCCGATGTCGACGAGCTCCACCAGCCCCGCCCGGACGGCACCCTCGCCCACCAGGAGACCGGCCTTGAGGCTCCCGAACGCGACGGTGATGTCGGCGGTGATCGCCGCACCGGCCACTTCACCGGTGTCCGCGTCGACGCCGCTGGGCAGGTCGACGGCGATGACGATCGACCCCTGTGCGCGCCACTCGTCGGCGGCCGTGGCGAGCCGTGCCGCGTCCGGACGCAGACCGCCCCGGCCACCGATGCCGAGCAGCCCGTCGACGACGACGGCCGGGCGCTCGCGGACGTCCTCCAGCTCGACGAGCCGGCCGCCGGCCGCGCGCAGCGCCGTCAGACCCGCCCGGTGGACGCGTTCGTCCTGGACTCCGGCGACCGCTCGCACCACTGCACCGCGGCGGGCCAGCGCGGCACCGGCGTAGAGCGCGTCCCCGCCGTTGTCGCCTTTGCCGACCAGCAGCACGACGGGTGCGCCGTAGACGCGGTCGAGCACGTCGACGCATCGCCGGGCCAACCCGGCGGCGGCTCGTCGCATGAGCCCACCCGGCGGGACGTGCGCCATCGCCTCGCGTTCGGCGGCCCGGATCGCCTCGACCGACCACGCGCCGGTGAGAACACCGTCTTCAGGCCGGTTTCGGGCGGCAGGGTGGGGGACGCAGGGGCCGGAGGTCACGAGCCCTCCGCCACGACCATCGCCGAGGCTATGCCGCCGTCGTGGGACAGGGACAGGTGCCAGCGGTCGATGCCCGCTTTCGCCGCGGCTTCGGCGACCGTGCCCTTGACTTCCAGCCACGGACGCCCGGCGGCGTCCGGAACGATTTCGCAGTCGTGCCACTGCAGCCCGCGGGGAGCGCCGAGTGCCTTCGCGACGGCCTCTTTCGCCGCGAACCGGGCGGCCAGCGAGTCCGCCGGGCGCGGGTGGCCGTCCTGGTTGACACGCTCCGCGTCGGTGAACAGACGCTCCGCGAAATTCGGGGTGCGTGCCACCGCGGCGGCGAACCGCTCGACGAGCACCACGTCGATTCCGACACTAACGATCACCCCAACACCCTGGCATGTCCGCCCGGATCAATGGCACCGTGGCTCCCGTGCCACCTCTCACTGGTCGAGTAGCCCTGGTGACCGGAGCCAGCCGTCAGGCCGGTATCGGCGCCGCGATCGCCCGCCGTCTCGTCGCCGACGGGGCGTCCGTGCTGCTCCACGGCTGGGACGCCCACGACGCCGAGCAGCCGTGGGGAGCCGGCGGGCTCCGCGAAGTCGCGATGGACCTGGCCACCGACGGCGGCCGGGTCGCCACGGCCGCGGCTGATCTTGCGGATCCGAGCGCGCCCCGGATGCTCGTCGGGTCGGCTCTCGACCAGTTCGGGCGCCTGGACATCGTCGTCGCGAACCACGCGCGGTCGGTGCCGTGGGGACCGCTCGAAGAGGTGACCGCCGAGGAGATCGACAAGTCCTACGCGGTCAACACCCGGGCGACGCTACTGCTCGTGAAGGAGTTCGCGGCCACCGAGCCGACCGACGGTCGGGTCGTGCTGCTGACCTCGGGGCAGGGCCAGGGGCCGATGCCCCTGGAGATCCCGTACGCGTCGAGCAAGGCCGCGCTGGCCGGCATGACGCCGAGCCTGGCGGCGGCGTTGGCGCCCCGCGCGACCGTGAACTGCGTGAACCCGGGTCCGACCGACACCGGGTGGGCGACGGAGGAATTGAAGGAAGAGGTTGCGGCAAAGAACCCGGGCAAACGCTGGGGTGAGCCCGATGATGCCGCCCGCTTGATCACCTGGCTGGTGGGCCCCGAGGCAGGGTGGGTCACCGGCCAGGTGATCAGTTCCGACGGCGGATGGGGGTTGGTGCGGGGCTGAGTCCCGCACCACTCATTCGACGGTGACGGACTTGGCCAGGTTGCGGGGCTGGTCGACGTCGTTGCCGCGGGCCGCGGCGATCTCGCACGCCAGCACCTGCAGCGGCACCACGGTGGTCAACGGCGCCAGCAGCGTCGTCGTCCGCGGCACCCGGATGATGTGGTCGGCGTACGGCTCGACCGCGTGGTCGCCCTCTTCGGCGATGACGATCGTCCGCGCACCCCGCGCCCGCACTTCCTGGATGTTCGACACGATCTTGTCGTGCAGGAGGCTGCGCCCCCGCGGGGACGGCACCGTGATGACCACCGGCACGCCGTCGTCGATCAGCGAGATCGGGCCGTGCTTGAGCTCGCCGGCGGCGAAACCCTCGGCGTGCATGTACGCCAGCTCTTTGAGCTTGAGCGCGCCCTCGAGCGCCACCGGGAAGCCGACGTGCCGACCGAGGAACAGCACCTGCTGCGAGCCGGACAGGTCCCGGGCCAGCTTGCGCACCGGCTCCATCGTCTGGAGCACCTCGGCGACCGCATCCGGCGTCGCCTTGAGCTGGTCGACGATCGCCGCGACCTCGTCGGAGTACTTGATGCCGCGGATCTGCGCGAGGTGCAGGCCCACCAGATACACCGCGATGATCTGGGTGACGAACGCCTTGGTCGACGCGACAGCGATCTCCGGGCCGGCGTGCGTGTAGAGCACACCGTCGGACTCGCGCGGGATCGTCGAACCGTTCGTGTTGCAGACCGCCAGAACGCGCGCCTTCTGCTCCTTGGCGTGGCGCAGCGCCATGATCGTGTCCATCGTCTCGCCGGACTGGCTGATCGCGATGACCAGCGTCGACCGGTCGAGCACCGGGTCGCGGTAGCGGAACTCGCTGGCGAGCTCGACCTCGACCGGGATCCGCGTCCAGTGCTCGATCGCGTACTTGCCGACCAGGCCGGCGTTGTACGACGTTCCGCAGCCGATGACGAAGATCTTGTCGATGTCGCGGAGGTCCTGGTCGGTGAGCCGGACCTCGTCGAGCGAGATCTCGCCGTGCTCGGTCAGGCGGCCGCGCAGCGTGTCGGCGATCGCCTGGGGCTGCTCGGCGATCTCCTTGAGCATGAAGTAGTCGTAGCCGCCCTTCTCGGCGGCCGACACGTCCCAGTCGACGTGGTAGTCGCGCACCTCGGCGGCAGCGCCGGCGAAGTCCGTGACGATGATGCCGTCCGCGGTGACCTCGACGACCTGGTCCTGGCCGAGCTCGACGGCGTCACGGGTGTACTCGATGAACGCGGAGACGTCGGAGGCGAGGAAGTTCTCGCCCTGGCCGCGGCCCGCCACCATCGGCGAGTTGCGGCGCGCCCCGACGACGACGCCCGGCACCTCACGGTGGACGACGAGCAGCGTGAACGCGCCCTCCAGCCGGCGGCAGACGGTGCGCATGGCCTCGGCGAGCCGACCCGTGGTCTCGTCGGTGCTGGTGGCGGCGTAGTTCTGGCCGTCCAGCGACCAGTAGGCCTCGGCGATCAGGTGCGCGGCGACCTCGGTGTCGGTGTCGGAGCGGAACTCCACACCCCGGTCCTCGAGTTCGGCGCGGAGCACCGCGAAGTTCTCGATGATGCCGTTGTGGATGACCGCGATGCTGCCGTCGGCCGACAGGTGCGGGTGCGCGTTGCGGTCGGTGGGCCCGCCGTGGGTGGCCCAGCGCGTGTGGCCGATGGCCGTGGACGCGTCGGTGCTGCCGACCGTGCTGTCGGCCTCGGCCAGTACGGCCGTCAGGTTGGCCAGCTTGCCGGCCTTTTTTTCCAGGGCGATCCGGCCGCCGTCGACCACGGCGATCCCGGCGGAGTCGTAGCCCCGGTACTCGAGGCGCCGAAGACCTTCTACGACGATGTCGACCGCGCGACGGGGGCCGGTGTAGCCAACGATTCCACACATGGTGCCGAGATTACCCAAGCGACTACCGGACCCCCTATGGCGGGATGACACAGAGCGACGTTCGGCGTTAACTCTCGACCTTTCGGACAGTAAGCCGGTCGGAGGTCGGTGATTTCCGCAACATCAGCACCACGACGATCACCAGCCACAACGCCCCATAGGCCGCGCCGGCTACTACGTCGGTCGGATGGTGCATACCGCGATAGACGCGACACAGCCCGACGACCGCCGCGAGGGTGAACACGGCGGCCAGCCAGCGGCCCGGGTGCTTGCCGGTCCGGCGGCACAGCAGGACGGCCAGGATGCCGTAGCAGGCGACGGTTGCGCCCGTGTGTCCGGACGGAAAACTGCTGGTCGGAGGCGCGATGTCGAGGTGCTGCACGGACGGCCGCGGACGATCGACGAGCGAGGAGACCAGCAGGAAACCCCATACCTCGCCGACGACGGCCAGCACGATCGCGGTCGGCTCGAGCCAGCGCCGGTACACCAACCGGGCAGCGAGCCAGCTGACCACCGTGACGGTCGTGACCGTCGACGTCTCGCCGAGCAGCGTCGCGAACGCGGTAACGTCGTCCAGCGCCGGCGTGCGGCGCTGGGCGAACCAACCCGGCAGGGCGGCGTCCGGAGGCGCTTTCGTGACGAGCCATCCCGCACCGAGCGTGACCGCGACGAGCGCGGCCCAGGGCAGCACCAGGCGCGGCAACCAGTGCGCCGTCTCGGTGACCGCGGCGCGGAATCCGGGCAGCGGCCGCGGGTCGGCGTCCGGTTCGCTGCGCTCGGGCTCGATGCCTGCGGTCAGCACGTCGGTGTGCGCCAGGCCTGCCTCGCGTCGCCAGATCTGGAACACGATCGTCGTCGCTGTCACCCAGCCCAGGCCGACGAGGCAGCCGCCGACGACGTCGCTCAGGTAGTGCACGCCCAGCGCGATCCGGGAGAAGCACACCGCGAGCACGATCACCGCCGCTGCTGCCCAGCCGGCTTTGGGCACGCGCCCCCGGTCCAGCCAGAGCAGCACCAGGACCGCGCAGCCCACGAACGCCCCGAGGGCGTGCCCCGACGGGAACGAATACCCGTCCGCATACGCGACCGCCTCCGGCAGCGTGGGCCGCGCCCGCTCCACCACCTCTTTCAGGACGACGCCCAGCAGCGCGCCGCCCCACGTCGTCACCAGGGCCCAGATCGCGAGCCGGGGCCGGTCGACGGCCAGCAGCCAGATCGCCACGATCGTGGCGACCAGGCGGAACGTCTCCGGCCGCCCGACCGTCGAAATGGCTTCGAGCGTGTCGACGAATGCCGGGTGCTTGGTGGCGAGGCCGTTCAGCGCCTGCGCGACGTCGAGGTCCAGGCCCGCGACCGGCCCGTCGACGTTCTTGACGACGACGGCGAGCAGCGCGACCGGCACCGCGACGGCGCACGCCACCGCGAGCGCGACCCCGAAGCGGACCAGCAGCCGCCGGTCCGCTCTGGGTTCCGCGCTACCCGACGTCGGCGACAACCTTCGCGATGCGGTGGGCGACGGCCTCCGCGTCCTCCTGGCTGGCGGCCTCCACCATCACGCGGATCAGGCGCTCGGTGCCCGACGGGCGCAGCAGCACCCGCCCGGTCTCGCCCAGCTCGCGCTCGGCCTCGGCCACGGCCGCCGCGACCGACTCGGCCGCGGCGACCGCGGCCTTGTCCTGCACGCGGACGTTGATCAGTACCTGCGGCAGCCGCGTGACAGCGCTCGCCAGCTCGGCGATCGTCTTGCCGCTGGACGCCATGCGCGCCATCAGGTGCAGCGCGGTGAGCAGACCGTCGCCGGTGGTGGCGTGCGCCGGCATCACGACGTGGCCACTCTGCTCGCCGCCCAGCGCGAGGTTCCGCGCCCGCAGCGCCTCCAGCACGTACCGGTCGCCGACGCCGGTCGTGACCAGCGCGATCCCGGCTTCCTTCATCGCGATCGTCAGGCCCAGGTTGCTCATCACGGTGACGACGAGCGTGTCGTCGATGAGCGTCCCGGCGTCCTTCATCGCCAGCGCGATGATCGCCATGATCTGGTCGCCGTCGACCGTGTTGCCGTCCGCGTCGACAGCGAGGCAACGGTCGGCGTCGCCGTCGTGGGCGATGCCGATGTCGGCGCCGTGCTCGAGGACGGCTTTCCGCACCACGTCGAGGTGGGTGGAGCCGACGCCCTCGTTGATGTTCAGGCCGTCCGGCTCGGCCGCGATCGGGATGACCGTCGCGCCGGCCCGCCGGTAGAGCTCGGGGGCGACCGCGGACGCAGCGCCGTTCGCGCAGTCGACGACGACCGTGATGCCCTCCAGGCGATGCGGGAGCGTCGTCAGCAGGTGCTCGACGTACACCTCGCCGCCGTCGAGGTAGTCACCGATCCGGCCGACTCCTGCGCCCGCCGGACGCGTCCACTCGCGGGCCGCGTTGTGCCGGATCGCTTCCTCGATCGCGTCTTCGATCTCGTCCGGAAGCTTGTGCCCGCCACGGGCGAACAGCTTGATGCCGTTGTCGGGCATCGGGTTGTGGCTCGCCGAGAGCATCACGCCGAGGTCGGCGCCGAGCTCCGCGGTCAGGTGCGCCACCGCCGGTGTCGGCAGCGAGCCGACTCTGGTGACGTCGGCGCCCGCGCTCGCGAGACCGGCGCAGACCGCCGCCTCGAGCATCTCGCCGCTGGCCCGGGGGTCACGCCCCACCACGGCCTTCGGACGCGGTCCCTCGACCCCGGCAAGCACATGTGCCGCGGCGACGGCGACCGCCATCGCGAGTTCCGGCGTGAGGTCGCCGTTGGCGAGGCCTCGAACTCCGTCGGTACCGAACAGACGACCCATCAGTCCCGCCACTCCGCGGAGGTCACGACCGCTCGCTCCGAGCGGTACGGGTGAAGTGAAATGGCCTCACGGGCCCGACCGTAGCGGGTCGAGAAACGCAAACCTGTCGGGTGTGCGACGTCGCAGTGCCCGGACCAAGCCGCCCCCGTGTAACACACCGGCCGGTGGCGAGGACCGCCACCGGCCGGGTCAAACCCTGGTAAAGATCAGCGCTTGCTGTACTGAGGCGCCTTACGGGCCTTCTTGAGACCGTACTTCTTCCGCTCCTTGACCCGGGGGTCACGAGTGAGGAAGCCGGCCTTCTTCAGGGACGGACGGTCATCGGGCTCGACGGTGATCAGCGCACGCGCGATCGCGAGCCGGAGCGCACCGGCCTGGCCGGTGATGCCGCCGCCACGCAGGCTCGCGATGACGTCGAACTGCTCGGTCTTCTCGAGGGTGACGAACGGCTCACGGATGAGCTGCTGGTGCACCTTGTTCGGGAAGTATTCCTCGATGGTGCGGCCGTTCAGCTTGAACTGGCCGGTACCCGGAACGAGCCGGACCCGGACGATGGCCTCCTTGCGGCGGCCGACCGTCTGGATCGGCTTCTCCGCGACGACAGGGATGGTCACGCTGAAAGTCTCCTACTGCTGGCTGCGGTGTCGCGGATTACTGAGCGACCTGGTTGATCTCGAACGGCTCCGGCTTCTGAGCGCTGTGCGGGTGCTCCGGGCCGGCGTAGACCTTGAGCTTGCTCAGCAGCTGGCGACCGAGCTTGTTCTTCGGCAGCATGCCGCGAACCGCGAGCTCGATGGCCCGCTCCGGCCGCATTTCCAGCAGCTCGTTGTAACCGACGCGCTTGAGGCCGCCCGGGTAACCGGAGTGCCGGTAGGCGACCTTCGTCTCGCGCTTGTTGCCGGTCAGGGCGACCTTGGACGCGTTCACGACGATGACGAAGTCACCGGTGTCGACGTGGGGCGCGAAGATCGGCTTGTGCTTGCCGCGCAGCAACTGCGCTACGTGGGTCGCGAGCCGTCCGAGGACGACGTCGTTCGCGTCGATGACGTGCCACTGACGCTGGACGTCTCCGGCCTTCGGGCTAAACGTACGCACGGGTCTACCTTGTCTCGTCAGTTCTCGGGTCCGCTGGCCGCTCACCGGCGGTTGAGCGCGCAAGTGATCCGGGCGAGTCAACCCCGCGGAAGCAGAAAGCGCGCAACAGCAGCTAAGGATACCCGGCAAATTCGAGCATGGTCAAAAGCGGCGTGCGCTGGGCTTTGCTGAACAGCCTAGGAGATGCGACGCACGGTTGCTGCGGAGGGTAAGTAGGCTCGGCGGCATGACCACGCCGCCTCCGGGCCACCCGGGTTGGGACAGCCCACCCCACGGTCGGCCCGGTGCCGACGAGCCCGACACCGCGAACCAGCCGCCGTCGGGCGACCAGGCGTACCCGTACGGGGGCCAGCAGCAGCAGGGATACCCGCCGGCGCAGGACTATCCGCAGCAGGGTTACCCCCAGCAGGGAGCGCAGCCGCAAGGGTACGGGCAGCAGGAGTACCCGGAGCAGGAGCGCAGCTGGTTCGAGCCCTCGCCGAAGCCTCCGGGCTACCAGGAGGGCCCGTCGGGGCAGCACGCCGCGCAGCAGCAGGGGTACCAGGAGCAGGGCTATCCCGACCAGCGCTATCCCGATCAGGGGTACGCGGAGCAGGGCTATGCGGACCAGGGCTACCAGCAGCAGGGCTACCAGGGTCAGCAGGGCTATCAGGAGCAGGCGCCGTACGCGCCGCCCCAGTACCCGGATCAGCAGTACCCGGATCAGCAGCAGTACGGCGGCGGGCAGCAGTACCCCGACCAGGGGCAGTACGGCGGCGGGCAGCAGTACCCCGATCAGGGGCAGTACGGCGGCCAGCAGCAGTACGGCGGCCAGCAGCAGTACGCGGACCAGCAGTACTCCGACCAGCAGCAGTACGGCGGTGGGCAGCAGCAGTACGGCGGTGAGCAGCAGCAGCAGTACGGCGGCCAGCAGGGTCCGCAGTACGGCGACACCCGGTACAACGACCCGCGCTACCAGCAGACCGACCCCCGCTACGGGGAGTACGGGGGGGCACCGGCCAGCGGCGCTCCGTACTCCGGTGCGCCCTCCAGCGGCGCACCGGCCGCGTACCCACCGCTGGAGGGACCGGGCGGCGACCCGTACGGCTCCTCCTACCAGTACGGCAGCGGTTTACCGGCCCGCGCGGAAGGCGATCGTCACACGTCGGTGACCCCGACCCGCCCCCGGCTCGACGAGCCCCCGGCGGACGAGAACGGTGGCCGCGGCAAGCTGATCGCGATCATCGCCGGCGCGGCCGTGCTGGTGCTCGTGCTGGTCGGCATCGGCGGCTTCCTGTTCTTCCGGGACGACGACTCGACCGACAAGGCGGCCGCACCCGCACCTTCCGCGAGCAACAAGAGCGAGGCCCCGTCGCCGAGCGAACCCGCGAGCGCGAGTCCGACCACGTCGGCGAGCGGCGCGGGCGACAAGCTCGCGTCCCGTGACACCGACCCGTCGCCGCTCGAGCTCACGGCGATCAGTCTGCCCAAGTACACGCTCTCCACCAGCGGCAGTTACACCCGCACCGGCCAGGACAAGGCCGCCGACTGCGGCAAGTCCGTCGACGGCGGTGCGGTGGCGCTGGTGAAGAAGCTGAAGTGCTCCGAGGTGACCAGCGTCACCGCCGTGAACACCACGACGAGCTGCGCGGTGACGTTCGGCGCGCTGAACTTCCCGGACGCCGCGACCGCCGCCCAGGCGGAGACCGCGATCAAGGGCAGCACGGCCGGAAGCTTCGTGCCGCGTCGGCACAACGTCGCGGCGGAGGGTCAGTCCGGCAAGAAGGACTGGTGGTTCTACCGCAAGGCGTACGGCCACTGGCTGGTGTTCTCCAGCGGTGCGTACACCTCGGGCAAGAAGGCCGAGAAGGACCCGGTCATCGACACCTGCTCGCAGGACTTCCTGTACTACGTGATCGACGCGCTGGACAAGCGCCGCTAGGTCGCCTGCTGCACGAGCAGCGCGACCTGGACGCGGTTCGTGCAGTCGAGTTTCGTCAGGACACGGCTGACGTAGGTCTTGACCGTCGTCTCGCTGGTGCGGAGGCGCTCGCCGATCGTCGCGTTCGAGAGCCCCTCGGCGACGAGGTCGGCGACGTTCCGCTCGCGCGGGGTGAGGTTCGCGAGCCGCTCGCGGGCGGCTCGGCGTCGGTCCGAGTCGTCGGGCATGACGTGTTCGAGGACGATCCGGGCCGCGGAGGGCGACAGGTACGCCTCGCCGGCGTGTGCGGCCCGGACCGCGGCGGTCAGTTCCGCTGGTGAGCAGTTCTTGAGCAGGAAGCCGGCCGCGCGGTTGTGCACCGCCCGCAGCACGTTCGGTTCGGCGCCGAACGACGTCAGCACGACGACCGGTACCGCGGGGTTGCGTCGTCGTAGCTCCTCGACGACGCCGAGGCCGTCCAGCTCGGGCATCCGGATGTCGACGAGCACTACGTCGACGCCGGGAGCACTCGCCCGTTCGACGGCCCCGCGCCCGTCCGCCACCTCCGCGACGACGGTGAGATCGTCGGCGGCCTCCAGCACCGTGCGGATACCGGCCCTGATCAGCGGTTCGTCGTCGGCGATCAGCACCCGGATCGTCATCCGCCACCGACCAGCATCGCGGCCGGCAGCACGCCGAACAACAGGACCGCGGTCACCGCGCCCAGCAGCGCGACCCGGCGCGGGCCGCCGGTCACCGGCGCCGGCTCGGGCTCGGGCTCGGGCTCCTCGATGGGCAACAGCACGCTGAGCCGGGCCTCGCCGCCCTCGCAGCGCAGGTCCGCGAATCCGCCCAGCGCCTCCACGCGTTCCCGCATCCCGACGACACCGTGGCCGCCACCGGAGAGAGCGGCGTCGTCAACCGGATTGACGATCGTCAGCAGCAGCGCGTCCGACTCCCAGCCGAGCGTCACCGCCACCGGACGGCCCGGTGCGTGCTTCCCGGCGTTGGTCAGACCTTCCTCGACGACCCGGTACGCCGCCCGATCCGCGTCCGGGCCCAACCGGCCCGCCGCACCGCTGCCCGAGACGGTGACGGCCACACCGGCTCGGACGTAACCCGCGACCAGCGCGTCGAGCTCGTCCAGCCCCGGAGCGTCGAGGTCGTCGCCGTGCCGGAGCGAGCCGACGACCTCGTGCAGCTCCCCCAGCGCTTCCCTGGCCGAATCCGCGAGCCGGGTGATCGCCTCCCGCTGCCCGGTCGGCAGGTCACCGACCTCCAACGCCGCAGCCTGGATCGAGACCAGGCCGAGCCGATGGCCGAGCGCGTCGTGCATGTCGCGCGCGATCCGCAGCCGCTCCCGGAGCCGCTCCCGCTCGGCCGACAGCTCCCGGGCCCGACGAAGCTCCCGGTTGCGCCCGCGGAGCGCCGCGAGCAGGTCCGCGTGCTGGCGCAGATAGCGCCCGGCGACCAGCGGTAACACGACGAAGACGAGGTACGGCGTGATCGCCTGCAGAACTGGCTCGGTGAACGCGGCCACGATCGGGACGCCGAGACCACCGACCGCCGCGCCCACGGTCAGCATCGCGTCCGCGCGCGTTCGCGCGCGCCGGCCCGCGCAGAACGCCGTCCAGAGCAACAGGACGTACGCACAGCCGGTGACGGTCGCGAGTACCACCGCGACGACGAACGCGGCGGAGGACCAGCGGCGCGAAGCCAGGATCGCCGCTCCGGCCACGAGCGCGTGCAGGGCTGCGCCGAGGGCCGACGTATGGACCGCAGGAATCGTCAGCAGTTCACCGGCGAAGGCAGCCAGCGGTAAGAGGGCGGCGACGATGCGATGTCCCATGCCCAGCAGGCTACGAGCCGGCGTCACCGCCTACTTTGGTTTCCGGCGGGTGCGACTTTCGCGAGCTGACGCGCCGGGTCGGCGTCCCTAGCGTGCGGGGCGTGCTCGAACTGCGGAACCTCTCCAAGCGCTACGGGCGGACGCTCGCCGTCGACGACGTCTCGTGCGTCGTGCACCCCGGCCGGGTCACCGGCTTCCTCGGCCCGAACGGGGCGGGCAAGTCGACGACGATGCGGATGATCGTCGGCCTCGACCGGCCGTCGAACGGCCAGGTCCTGGTGAACGGTGTGCACTACAGCGCCCTCCGGGAGCCGCTCCGGCACGTCGGCGCGCTGCTGGAGGGGCCGTCGGCGCATAGCGGGCGCAGCGGGTATCACCACCTGCTCTGGCTCGCCCGCTCCAACCGCGTCCCCACGGCGCGGGTCCACGAGCTGCTCTCGTCCGTCGGCCTGGACGACGTCGCGCGCCGACGCGTGGGCAGCTACTCGCTCGGCATGAAGCAGCGCCTCGGCATCGCCGCAGCGCTGCTCGGCGATCCACCGGTGCTGCTGTTCGACGAACCGACGAACGGGCTCGATCCAGCGGGCGTCCGGTGGCTGCGCGACACGCTGCGGTCCTTCGCCGAGGAGGGACGCACGGTGCTCGTCTCCAGCCATCTGATCAGCGAGATGGAGCTCACCGCCGATCACCTGCTCGTCCTGGCCCGCGGCCGGCTGCTCGCCGACGCCCCGCTCGACGAGTTCCGCGGCGCCACCGCCCTCGAGGACGCGTTCCTGCAGGCGGTGAGCGAGGCATGATCGCCGCCGAGCTGATCAAGTTACGTACGCTGCGCTCCACACCGTTGACGCTCGGCCTGGCGCTGCTCGTCAGCGGCGGGCTGAGCGCCCTGGTCGGCCTGAGTTTCCGCAACGGCACCGTGCGCGGCGAGTTCGATCCGGTCTTCGCCGCGTTCTACGGCCTGACGGTCGGGCAACTCCCGCTGGTGGTGTTCGCCGTGCTGGCGGTGGGCTCGGAGTACCGCTCCGGCACGATCCGGGCCTCATTGGCCGCCCTTCCCCGGCGCGGCCGGTTCTTCGGCGCGAAAGTCGGCGCGACGCTGCTGGTCCTCGTCGTCGCGGCGCTCGCCACGGTGGCCACCAGCGCCGTGACCGCCCAGCTCACGCTCGGCCGGCGCCGGGCCGAGCTCGACGTCCTACTGCCGGCAGCCGCCGGAGCCTGGCTCTCGCTGACGCTGATCGGGCTGTTCGCGCTCGGTATCGCCACGCTCGTGCGCAGCTCCACCGTCGCCCTCGGGGTGCTGCTCCCGCTGATGCTGCTCGGCTCACAGGGGCTGGGCAACGTCCCCGGTGTCAAGGTCGTCACCCAGTTCCTGCCCGACCAGCTGGGGTGGGTGGTCATGCACCTCGCCGGGCCGCAGGACGACCCCCGCTGGGCCCGCGACTACGGCCCCTGGACCGGCCTCGCCCTACTGGCCGTCTGGGCCGCAGCCGCGCTGATCGCCGGGTACGTCAACCTGCAGAAACGAGACGCCTAACAACGGCGGTGGAGCCCGTCGTTCTCGACGGGCCGTGCAACTAGCGCGTCCGCTCGACGCGACCCGAATCCCACACCGGCTCGGCGGTCTCCCGCACCCGGCCGTCCTCGGCGAACGACAGGAACCGGTCGAAGCTCCGCGCGAACCACCGGTCGTGCGTCACCGCCAGCACGGTGCCGTCGAACGCCGCCAGCCCCTCCTCCAGGGCCTCCGCCGACTGCACGTCGAGGTTGTCGGTCGGCTCGTCGAGCAGCAGCAGCGTGCAGCCCGACAGTTCGAGCAGCAGCACCTGGAACCGGGCCTGCTGGCCACCGGAGAGCGTCGCGAAGTCCTGGTCGGCCTGCGACTGCAGCCCGTACCGCCGCAGCGCGGAGATCGCGCGTCCGCGATCGAGTCCCCGCCGGGTTCCTTCCCCCCGCCCGAGGATGTCGACCAACGGCTTCCCCACCCACTCCGGGTGCTCGTGCGTCTGCGCGAACAGCCCGGCGACGACCCGGGCGCCCAGCTTCCACGCCCCGGTGTGGGTGACCGAATCACCGCCGAGCAGCCGCAGGAAGTGGCTCTTGCCGCTGCCGTTCGCGCCGAGCACGGCCACCCGCTCGCCGTAGTAGACCTCCAGGTCGAACGGCTTCATCAGCCCGGTGAGCTCCAGCCCCGTACACGTCACCGCGCGGACGCCGGTGCGCCCACCGCCCAGCCGCATCTTCACGTTCTCGGTCACCGGACGCTCCGGCGGCGGACCGGCCTCCTCGAACTTCGCCAGCCGCGTCTGCATGGCGTGGTACTTCGCCGCCATCGCCTCGCTGTTCTTGGCCTGCTGCTGCAGCGTCCGGACGAGGTCTTTCAGTCGTTGATGCTCCTCGTTCCAGCGTTTGTGCAGCTCGTCGAGCCGATCCAGGCGCGCCGTGCGGGCGTCGTGGTAACTGGCGAAGCCACCGCCGTGCACCCAGGCCGAGTGCGCCTCGAGCGTGACGACGTGCGTGGCCGTACGGGCCAGCAACTCCCGGTCGTGGCTGACGAACAGCACGGTCTTCGGCGTCTCCACCAGGCGGTCCTCGAGCCAGCGCTTGCCCGGCACGTCGAGGTAGTTGTCGGGCTCGTCGAGCAGCAGCACCTCCTCCGGCCCCCGGAGCAGCGCCTCCAGCGCGAGCCGCTTCTGCTCGCCGCCGGAGAGCGTGCGCACCATCCGGTGCTGCGCCCGGTCGAACGGGACGCCGAGCGCGGCGACCGTCACCGTGTCCCACAGCACCTCGGCGTCGTAGCCTCCGGCGTCACCCCAGCCGACCAGCGCGTCGGCATAGCGCAGCTGCGTTGGCTCGTCCTCGCGCTCCATCATCGCGAGCTCCGCGGCCTCCAGCGCCTCGCCGGCCGCCCGCAACGCACCCGGCGCCAACCCGACGAGCAGGTCGCGCACGGTCGTCTGGTCACGCACCGAGCCGATGAACTGACGCATCACGCCCAGCCCTCCGACCCGCACGACCGATCCGGCCTGCGGGGTGAGGTCGCCGGAGATCATCCGCAGCAGCGTCGTCTTGCCGGCGCCGTTCGCGCCGACGAGCGCGACTGTCGCTCCCTCACCGACCCGGAACGACACCTCGCGGAACAATTCGCGTCCGTCGGGCAGCGTGTGCCCCAGCCCCGATGCTTCTACATAGCCCACGGGGGGAAGATTCTCCCGGAACCCCGCTCGCCGGTCACCCCGGTTTTCGGTCATCCCGGTTTTCGGTCATCCCGGTTTTCGGTCACACAGTCTCGAGGAGTGCACGATGTCGAACAACCCCCGTGCCGGACAACCGGCCGAACCGTCCGACCTCGTCGACGTCGCCCACCTGATCACGGCGTACTACGCCGAGCACCCCGACCCGGCCGCGATCGAGCAGCGGGTTGCGTTCGGCACGTCCGGGCACCGCGGTTCGAGCCTCAAACGGGCCTTCAACGACGACCACATCGCCGCCACCAGCCAGGCGATCGTCGAGTACCGGGCCCAGCAGGGCACCGACGGCCCGCTCTACCTGGGTCGTGACACGCACGCGCTGAGCGAGCCGGCCTGGACGACCGCGCTGGAGGTCTTCGCCGCGAACGGCGTCACGGTGCTGATCGATTCCCGGAACGGCTACACGCCCACCCCGGCGCTCTCGCACGCGATCCTGGCCTGGAACCGCGGGCGCACCCAGCACCTCGCCGACGGCGTCGTCGTCACCCCGTCGCACAACCCGCCGGACGAGGGCGGGTTCAAGTACAACCCGACGCACGGCGGCCCGGCCGACACCGACGCCACGAAGTGGATCCAGGAGCGGGCGAACGAGCTCATCGCCGACGGCCTGCGCGGCGTCAAGCGCATCCCGCTCCAGCGCGCGCTGCAGGCCGACACCACGTCGAAGTACGACTACCTCGACAAGTACGTCAGCGACCTGCCGAACGTCGTCGACCTGGAGGCGATCGCCGCGTCGGGGCTGCGCATCGGCGCCGACCCGCTGGGCGGGGCCAGCGTCGCCTACTGGGGAGAGATCGCCGAGCGCTACAAGCTCGCGATGACCGTGGTGAATCCGCTGGTCGAGGGCGACTTCCGATTCATGACGCTGGACTGGGACGGCAAGATCCGGATGGACTGCTCGTCGCCCTCGGCGATGGCGTCGCTGATCAGCCGTCGGTCCGAGTACGACCTGGCCACCGGCAACGACGCCGACGCCGACCGGCACGGCATCGTCACGCCCGACGCCGGGCTGATGAACCCGAACCACTACCTCGCGACAGCGATCGAGTACCTCTACGCCCACCGCGAGGGGTGGCCGGCCGACGCGGCGATCGGCAAGACGCTCGTGTCGTCGTCGATGATCGACCGGGTGGCCGACTCGCTCGGCCGGCGCCTGGTGGAGGTGCCGGTCGGCTTCAAGTGGTTCGTGCCGGGGCTGCTCGACGGGTCGGTCGCGTTCGGCGGCGAGGAGAGCGCCGGGGCGTCGTTCCTGCGGCGGGACGGGCGGGTCTGGACCACGGACAAGGACGGGCTCATCCTCGACCTGCTCGCGGCCGAGATCACCGCGGTGACCGGGAAGACGCCCAGCGTCCACTACGCGGCCCTGACGGAGCGTTTTGGTGCACCGGCCTACGCCCGCGTCGATGCGCCCGCTACGCGCGAGCAGAAGGCGCGGCTGGGCAAGCTCTCGCCGGAGCAGGTGACCGCCACCGAGCTGGCCGGGGAGCCGATCGTCGCGAAGCTCACCGAGGCACCCGGCAACGGTGCCGCGATCGGCGGGCTCAAGGTAGTCACCGAGTCCGGTTGGTTCGCGGCGCGACCCTCGGGCACCGAGGACGTCTACAAGATCTACGCCGAGTCGTTCAAGGGCGCCGACGACCTCGCGCGCATCCAGGAGGAAGCCCGCGAGGTGGTCGGCGCGGCTCTCAAGGGCTGACGAACTCCCTCATCGCCTCCGGGGAGTCGGGAAAGCCGTACTCGCCCAGCAGCATCGAGAAGTTGCCGAAGCGCGTGTCGTCCCAGAGCCACGGCCCTGGGGCGGCCGCCAGCACCTGCGCCAAGCGCTGCTGGCGGTCGTCGAGCTCCGCGAAGGATGTCCCTTCGTGCACCGGCCCGTGCGGGCACGCCAGCCGCAGCGCCTCCCCGGCGATGGTCAGCGCCGGCGACCCCTGCACCTGCGGCAGCCGCGCCAGGAACGCGTTGAACGCAGCCGTGTCGTGCTCCCGTCCCAACTGCCGCAGTGCGAGCGCCGCGTAGCCGGCCAGGTCCCCGTCCAGATACGGCATCCGGACGTCCGGCGCGCTGCCACCGCCCGCCCAGTGCAGCAACTCCGCGGCGACCCGGTCCCCGGACCGGGGCCCGTCGAGCTTGGCGGCCGCGATCGCACCGGCCCACCGGACCACCGGCCGCTCGTCGACCAGCGCGCGAGCGGCCATCCGCTCGCTGCCCGCGGCACCGAGCAGCCCGGCCGCGACGACAGCCGCCGCGGTCTCGGCCTCGTCGCCGACCGCCGCGAGCGCGTCCAGCGCCGCCAGCGACACGTCCGGGTCGTCGTCCGGGAACCAGCCGATCGTGTACGCGGCGACGAGCGCGACGCCGTCGTCGTCCGGCAGCGCGCCCAGCGGCGTCGCCCCAGCCAGCACATTGGGTCCCTCGGCGGCGAACGCCACCGCTGCGGGCCGGGCGGCGAGGCGGCGCAGCAGCGGTAACCCGGCCGCGACGGCGTCGTAGGCACGTTCCTCGGCCAGCGCGTCGACCTTGGCCGCCTCGTCGATGCTCAGGCCGTCCCAGCCCTCGCGGAGCAAGCGCGCCATGACCTCCTCGCCGCCGATCGCCTCGAGGCGCAGGTCCTCGATCGGCAACAGCTCGGGCAGCCACGCCTCGTCGCCACCGATCGCGATCAGGGCGACGAGTTGCCCGATGAACGCGCGGTCGGGCACCGACGGGTCGGCCAGCAGGTCGAGCAGGAGAGGCACTGCGTACGCGCTGGCCGGGTAGCGGGTGCCCTGGTGGACGATGCTGTTGAACAGCTCACCCAGCGCCTCGTAGCGGACTTCCGCGTCGTCCGAGCGCAGTGCGGCGATGTTGCGGGGCACGTCTTCGGCGGTGCCGTAGGCATGCGTGAGCGAGGACCAATCAACCGTGGAGGGCACACGGACATCCTCGCGTCCCGTCCGCTCAGGACGTGGGGAGGGTCCGCACCCGCCTCGTCAGGTCGATGCGCGCCGCGAGCTCCTCATCGGGTGGGTACTCCACCGCCATCAGCGTGAGCCCGTGCGGTGGCGCGACGTGGACCCCGCCGGCCCGGTCGGCCAGCGTGAGCAGCGACGCCGGCCAGGACGCCGGTTTCCGTCCCTCCCCCACCGCGAGCAACGACCCGATCAGGCTGCGCACCATCGAGTGGCAGAACGCGTCCGCCGCGAGGTGGGCCTCGAGCACGCGGCCCGGGCCCTCGGGAGACACCTCCCAGCGGAACTCCTGCAGCGCACGGATCGTCGTCGCGCCCTCACGGCGGCGGCAGAACGCGGCGAAGTCGTGCTCGCCCAGCAGGCCGGCGGCGGCCTCGCGAAGGGTCTCCAGGTCGAGCTCGCGGGGCCAGGCCAGCGTGTCGCGCCGCCGCAGCGGCTCGGCGCCCCACCGGGCATCGGTGACCCGGTAGAGGTAGCGCCGACGCATCGCGCCGAACCGCGCATCGAACGACGGGTGCGCGCGGGTCACGGCACGCAGTCTGACGTCGCCCGGAAGAACACCGGAGAGCCGACGGACCAGGGACGGCCCGAGGGTTTCCCAGACCTCGACGGGAAGGTCGCAGTGGGCGATCTGACCGGCCGCGTGCACCCCCGCGTCGGTGCGGCCGGCGACGGTGAGCGCGACGTCCGTTCGGGTCACCCGCGCGAGCGCCTCGGTCAGCTCACCCTGCACCGTGCGCTGACCGCGCTGGATCGCCCACCCGGCGAAGTCCGTGCCGTCGTAACTCAGGTCCAGCCGGACACGAACGAGCCCGCCGCCCCCGGCATCACCGGGAACAGCGGGCTCGTCTGCGATCAGGATCAGGCCTTGTCAGTCGAGTCAGACTCGGCGGCGTCGTCGGCCTTGGCCTCCGCGACGTCAGCCTTGGCCTCGGCGGCCTCCGCCTTCGCCTCGGCAGCGTCGGCCTTCGCCTCAGCGGCCTCGGCACGAGCCTCGGCAGCGTCGGCCTTGGCCTCGGCGACGTCCGTGTCAGCAGTCTCGTCAGCAGCCGGGGTCTCGTCGGCCCCGGTCTCGCCCGACAGGGCTGCAGCCTTGTCGTCCTTGGCGAACTTGGTGCCGCGAGCGCGCTCGGCCTCACCGACGGCCGTCTGCGCCACGGTCAGCGCCTCGACCAGCTCGATGAGCGCCATCGGAGCATTGTCACCCTTGCGGGGCTCGAGCTTGACGATCCGGGTGTAACCGCCGGGGCGGTTGACGTACCGGGGGCCGATCTCGGCGAACAGGTGACCGACCACGTCCTTTTCCCGCAGCAGGCTGAGCACCTGGCGACGGGCGTGCAGGTCTCCGCGCTTGGCGAAGGTGATCAGCCGCTCGGCGTACGGGCGCAGCCGCTTCGCCTTGGCTTCGGTGGTGGTGATCCGGCCGTGCTCGAACAGCGCCCGTGCCAGGTTCGACAGCAGGTGCTTCTCGTGCGCCGGGCTACCGCCGAGGCGGGGACCCTTGGTGGGCGTGGGCATCTTCCTTGCTCCTCGGTTGGCCGCTCCGCGGCCGGTCCCCAACGGGAACCGGCCCCGGCCAGCGGGTTACAGCTGCTCGGTCTCGGCGTAGTCGGCGCCGTCGTAATCGGCGTCCGAGAAGGTGTCCACGACGTTCGCCGGGTCGAACCCGGGCGGGGAGTCCTTGAGCGCGAGACCCATCGTGGCCAGCTTCATCTTGACCTCGTCGATCGACTTCGCACCGAAGTTGCGGATGTCGAGGAGGTCGGCCTCGCTGCGGGAGATGAGCTCACCCACGGAGTGGATGCCCTCACGCTTGAGGCAGTTGTAGGAACGGACCGTCAGGTCGAGCTCCTCGATCGGCAGCGCCAAGTCGGCCGCGAGTGCGGCGTCCTGCGGCGACGGGCCGATGTCGATGCCCTCTGCGGTCTCGTCCAGCTCGCGGGCGAGCCCGAACAGTTCGACCAGGGTCGAACCGGCCGAGGCGAGAGCCGTCCGCGGGGTGAGCGAGTTCTTCGTCTCGACGTCGATGATCAGCTTGTCGAAGTCCGTGCGCTGCTCGACACGAGTGGCCTCGACCGCGTACTTGACCTTCAGCACCGGGGAGTAGATCGAGTCGACCGGGATCCGGCCGATCTCCTGCCCGGGCTGCTTGTTCTGGACAGCCGAGACGTAACCACGTCCACGCTCGACGGTCAGCTCCATCTCGAGCCGGCCCTTCGCGTTGATCGTGGCGATGTGCAGGTCCGTGTTGTGCACGGTGACGCCGGCCGGCGGAGCGATGTCCGCGGCGGTGACCGTGCCCGGGCCCTGCTTGCGCAGGTACATCGTGACCGGCTCGTCGTTCTCGGAGCTGATCACGAGCTGCTTGATGTTGAGGATGAGCTCGGTGACGTCCTCTTTCACCCCCGGAACGGTGGTGAACTCGTGCAGGACGCCGTCGATCTTGATGCTGGTGACAGCGGCACCGGGGATCGAGGACAGCAGCGTGCGCCGGAGCGAGTTGCCCAGCGTGTAGCCGAATCCGGGCTCCAGCGGCTCGATGACGAACCGGGAACGGTGCTCGTTGACCTGCTCTTCGGTCAGCGCGGGGCGCTGGGTGATGAGCACTACCTACTCCTGTCGGTCAGGGCGTCCGCTATATGACGCCCGCCAAAAAAACTACAGACACAACAATGGTACGGCCGACGCCGAGGCGTCGGCCGTCACCGATTACTTCGAGTAGAGCTCGACGATCAACTGCTCCTGGACCGGCGTGTCGATGACCTGCCGGGCCGGGAGAGCGTGGACCAGGATCCGCATCTGGCTGGAGAGGACCTCGAGCCAGGCCGGGATGCCCCGGGAACCCGCCTCGGCGCGCGCCACGACGAACGGCGTGAGCTCGCGGGACTTCTCCCGGATCTCGACGATGTCGTTCTCGCTGACGCGGAACGACGGGATGTCGACCTTCACGCCGTTGACCAGAACGTGGCCGTGGCGGACGACCTGGCGCGCCATGTCGCGCGACTTCGAGAAGCCCGCGCGGTAGATGACGTTGTCCAGGCGCGACTCCAGGATCTGGAGCAGGATGTCGCCGGTCTTGCCCTGCTTGCGGTTCGCCTCGACGTAGTAGCCGCCGAACTGCTTCTCCAGAACGCCGTAGATGCGCTTGGCCTTCTGCTTCTCACGAAGCTGCAGCAGGTACTCGCTGTCCTTGGTGCGCCCGCGGCCGTGCTGGCCCGGCGGGTAGGGACGAACCTCGATCGGGCACTTCGGCGACTCGCACTTGCTGCCCTTGAGGAACAGCTTCATCTTCTCGCGCCGGCAGCGCCGGCAGTCAGCACCGGTGTAACGGGCCATTTCTCCTCAGTCTCCTATTACGTGGTGCTGATCAGACGCGGCGGCGCTTGGGCGGGCGGCAGCCGTTGTGCGGCATCGGGGTGACGTCCGAGATCGATCCGACCTCGAGGCCGGTGGCCTGGAGCGAACGGATCGCGGTCTCGCGGCCGGAGCCGGGACCCTTCACGAAGACGTCGACCTTGCGCATGCCGTGCTCCTGCGCCTTGCGGGCAGCGTTCTCGGCGGCCATCTGCGCGGCGAACGGCGTCGACTTACGCGAGCCCTTGAAGCCCACGTGGCCGGCGGACGCCCAACTGATCACGTTGCCCTGGGGGTCCGTGATCGACACGATCGTGTTGTTGAACGTGCTCTTGATGTGCGCGTGGCCGTGCGCGACGTTCTTCTTTTCCTTGCGCCGGACCTTCTTGACCCCGGCGCCACGGCTCTTCGGTGGCATTACTAAAAGTCTCCTCGAGAAAATGCGGTAGCTAGCTGGGCAGCGGGGCTGTTACTTCTTGCCCGGCTTCTTCTTGCCGGCCACGGTCTTGCGCGGGCCCTTACGGGTGCGCGCGTTGGTGTGCGTGCGCTGACCGCGCACCGGAAGGCCGCGGCGGTGCCGGATGCCCTGGTAGCAACCGATCTCGATCTTGCGCCGGATGTCGGCGGCAACCTCGCGGCGCAGGTCACCCTCGACCCTGAACTGACCCTCGATGTAGTCACGAAGGGTCACCAGGTCTTCGTCCGACAGGTCACGAACGCGGGTGTCCGGGTTGAGCCCGGTCGCCTTGATCGTTTCCAGCGAACGGGTCCGGCCGATACCGAAGATGTACGTGAGCGCGATCTCGAGCCGCTTTTCGCGGGGGAGGTCTACGCCGACGAGACGTGCCATGGGTGGGCGTACTCCTTCTGCTTGCGGAGGTCTGAGCGTTTCGAATTCCCGCCTGCCCGGGCGGGCCCCGGCCTCCGACCGGGGGTGAGCGCATTACGCGCTTCGAACGCTTTGAAGAGTGTCGTGCGAGTGCTTCTGCACCGCCCTGAGGAGAGGGCGACGGTGCGTTGTCAGCCCTGGCGCTGCTTGTGGCGCAGGTTCTCGCAGATCACCATGACCCGGCCGTGACGGCGGATCACCTTGCACTTGTCACAGATCGGCTTGACGCTCGGGTTGACCTTCACGGCTGTTCGCCATCTCCTAGAAAACGCCGCCAGCCGTGAGGGACCAGCGCGCTGCTGTCGATTACTTGTAGCGGTAGACGATGCGCCCACGGGACAGGTCGTAGGGCGAGAGCTCCACGACCACCCGGTCCTCGGGCAGGATGCGGATGTAGTGCTGCCGCATCTTCCCTGAGATGTGAGCCAGGACGAGGTGGCCGTTCTGCAGCTCCACGCGGAACATCGCGTTCGGCAGCGCCTCGACTACCCGGCCTTCGATTTCGATGGCCCCGTCTTTCTTGGGCATGTCCTCCGCAATCGTGACGTCGTTCCGGGCCCGGAGGCACCGGCGGTAAAACTCAAGTGAGGCTCGTTGGTCTTCAGCCGCGTCCCTCGGAGCATGCCGAGAGAACAGACGCAACGCGCCAGCTACGAAGTCTACGTCGTCGACGCCCGCCCCGCCAAACCGGCCTAGTCGCGCCGACCCGTCAGGCGGTTGCCGAGGATGAACAGGCCCCAGATACCGAGAGGGAAGATCGGCCAGAAGAACACGAACTCGCCGCGCGTGATGCTCGTGATGGCCCAGATCCCGGTCAGGATGATGCCGATGCGCAGCCAGGTGGCCTCGGAGTCGCCCAGTCGTCGCTTGGCGGGAACCGGAGCCTCTCCGCCGGCCACCGGCGGCCGCGGGGTGTTCCCCGGCTGAGCCGGCAGGTCCGCCGTGAGCGGCACCAGGTCCGCCTCGGTCTTGGCCGCGTAGGCCAGCGCCGCACGCTCGTCGAACTCGGTGAGATCGAGGCGGCCCTCGTCGAGAGCGGACTTGAGGCGGCTGACGACCACCTGACGCTCGGCGTCCCCGACACGGAGAGAAGGCTGCTTCGGCTCGGGGACCTCGGGTAAGGGCGCGGACATACGTCCAGTGTCGCTCGCCGGGGCTACTCGCGCGACTGTTGCTGGGTGACCGCGTCACCGAGGCGGGAGACGCCGCCGTCGATCGCGGTCAGCACCCACGGGCCGTCCTCGGTCAGTACGAACGTGTGTTCGGTGTGTGCTGCCCGCGAGCCGTCGACAGTGACGACGGTCCAGCCGTCCTCCAGCTCGACCGTGTCGGGGTCGGCCATCGTGATCATCGGCTCGATCGCGAGCGCCATACCGATGCGCAGCTTCGGGCCGCGGCCGGCCTTGCCGTAGTTCAGCACGTGCGGGTCCTGGTGCATCTCGGTGCCGATGCCGTGGCCGCCGTAGTGCTTCACGATGCCGAAGTCGCCACCGGCACGCACGGCCTTCTCCACCGCGTGGCTGATGTCGGTGAGACGCCCGCCGACCTTCGCTGCCGCGAAGCCCGCCCACATGGCGTCCTCGCAAACCTTGGTCATCTCCAGGTAGGTGGGATCCACCGTGCCGACGCCGACCGTGATCGCCGAGTCGCCGTGCCAGCCCTCGACGATCGCACCGCAGTCGATCGAGATCAGGTCGCCGTCCTCGAGGACCTGACCCTTGCTCGGGATGCCGTGGACGACCTGGTCGTTAACCGAGGCGCAGATCGACGCCGGGAAGCCGTGGTAGCCCTTGAACGACGGGATCCCACCCATCGACCGGATCGACTCCTCGGCGATGGCATCGAGCTCACCCGTCGAGACGCCGGGGGCCACCGCAGCGCGGAGCCGCTCGAGCGTCTTCCCGACCACGAGACCGGCTTCTCGCATCAGAAGGATGTCGGCCGGCGATTTGAGCTGGATCTCCTGCGTCCTGAACACGTTCTCGACACTAACGCGACGAAGGGCCGGGCGTTCAGCCCGGCCCTTCGTTGAGACCTACTCGAACGGCGCCAGCGCGTCGATGGCGCGGTCGGTGACGTCCTCGACCGGACCGGTGGCGTCGATGCCGACGAGCTTGCCCTGAGCGCTGTAGAAGTCGACCAGGGGCTCGGTCTGCTCGTGGTAGACCTCGAGCCGCTTGGCGATCGTCTCCGGCTTGTCGTCGTCACGCTGGAACAGCTGGCTGTCGCATCGGTCGCAGACGCCGTCGACGGTCGTCGGGTCGAACTCGACGTGCCAGATCTTCCCGCAGCCCCGGCAGGTGCGCCGACCGGACAGCCGGCGGATCACCTCGTCGTCCTCGACCACGAGTTCGAGCACGACGTCGATCTTGACGCCGAGCTCCTTCAACATGTCGTCGAGCACCTCGGCCTGCGGGACGTTGCGCGGGAACCCGTCGAGCAGGAACCCGTCGACCGCGTCCGGCTCGGCCAGCCGCTGGCGCACCATGTTGATCGTGATCTCGTCCGGCACGAGCTGACCGGCGTCCATGTACTTCTTCGCCTCGACGCCCAGCGGCGTGCCCTGCCCCACGTTGAAGCGGAACAGGTCGCCGGTCGAGATCTTGGGCGCGGCGAGGTTCGCTGCGATGAACTCGGCCTGAGTCCCCTTGCCCGCACCCGGGGGGCCGACCAGTACCAGCCGCACTAGCGGAGGAAACCTTCGTAGTTGCGCTGCATGAGCTGGCTCTCGATCTGTTTAACGGTCTCGAGACCGACACCGACGATGATCAGTACCGCCGTACCCCCGAAGGGGAAGTTCTGCGTGTTGTTGCCGCCGTCATCGAGTAGGGAGATGAACAAGTTCGGAAGAACCGCGATGATACCGAGATAGATCGACCCGGGAAGAGTGATCCTGCTCAGAATGTAGCCGAGGTACTCGGCCGTCGGCCGACCGGGCCGGATGCCCGGCACGAATCCGCCGAACTTCCGCATGTTGTCCGCGACCTCAGTCGGATTGAACGTGATCGCCACGTAGAAGTACGTAAAGAAGACGATCAGGCCGAAATACAGCGCGATATGGACCCACGAGTCCGCCGGCGTAATCCACTTGTCGACGAACCGCTGTACGGATCCGGGGTCGTCCGGGTTGCCCAACTGGCTGAACAACTGCGGCAGATAAAGCAGCGATGAGGCGAAGATCACCGGGATGACACCGGCCTGGTTGACCTTCAGCGGGATGTAGGTGGAGGTGCCTCCGTACATCCGGCGACCGATCATCCGCTTCGCGTACTGGACCGGGATCCGGCGCTGCGCCTGCTCGATGAAGACCACCAGGCCGATGACGACCAGGACGATCACGAGCACGATGCCGAAGACCAGACCACCCTTGGTCTCCAGGATGTTGTTGCCCTCGTACGGCATGCGCGCCGCGATCGAGGTGAAGATCAGCACCGACATGCCGTTGCCGACGCCGCGGTCGGTGATCAGCTCACCGAGCCACATCACGACGGCCGTACCGGCGGTCATGGTCAGCACCAGCGTCGTCAGCGTCAACCACTGCGGCTGGGCGGTGTTGCTCGGGATCACCGACAGCGTGCAGCCCTGGAACAGGTTGCCGCTCCGTGCGAGGGCGATGTAGCCCGTCGACTGCAGGATCGCCAGGCCGATCGTCAGATAACGCGTGTACTGCGTGATCTTGGCCTGTCCCGCCTGGCCCTCCTTGCGGAGCTGCTCCAGCCGTGGAATGACCACGACGAGCAGCTGCAGGATGATGCTGGCGGTGATGTAAGGCATGATGCCGAGCGCGAACACCGACAACTGCAGCAGCGCTCCGCCGCTGAACAGGTTGAGCAGCGTGAGTACCTCGCTGCCACCACCGGTGTTCAGCTGCCGGATGCACTCGTTGATGTTCGTGACCGACACGCCTGGCGACGGCAGCGTGGCGCCGATTCGGTAGATCGCAATGATGAACAGCGTAAAGAAGATCTTCTTGCGCAGGTCGGGCGTACGAAACGCCCTACCGAAGGCGGCGAGCACAAGTCCTCCTGCGCACGGACCCATGGTCATGGCCCGCTGATCGGTCAGGGCCGGCGACCCTTGGGGGTCGGCCGCGGCCCAGTGTGGTCGGGGCAGCCCGCTCCGCCGTCAGGCGCGGGCCTGTGGTGCGACTCTAACAGCCAGTTGGTCTCCCATGGCCCACGCCGAACTCTGCCGTGAGCACAACGCCCCTGAGAGGGCGCTGAGGAAGCCATAGGGACCAACGGAGTCCGGCCCGGGCGAGTTCCGCCCGGGCCGGCTTGAAATCCTGTTACTGCTCGATCGGGGTTGCCGAACCGCCGGCAGCCTCGATCTTCTCCTTTGCGGTGGCCGAGAACTTGTGCGCCGTCGCGGTGAGCTTGACGCCACCGAGATCGCCGTCGCCCAGGATCTTGACCAGGCGGCCGGGACGGACCGCACCGGCGAGCGCGAGCTCCTCCGGTCCGATCTCGCCACCGTCGGGGAACAGCTCAGCGAGGCGGTCCAGGTTCACGACCTGGTACTCCACGCGGAAGCGGTTCTTGAAGCCCTTCAGCTTCGGCAGTCGCATGTGGATGGGCATCTGCCCACCCTCGAAGCGAGCCGGAACCTGGTAGCGGGCCTTGGTTCCCTTGGTACCGCGACCAGCCGTCTTACCCTTCGAGCCTTCACCGCGACCCACACGGGTCTTCGCGGTGCGCGCGCCCGGGGCCGGCTTCAGGTGGTGGACCTTGAGGGCCATGGCGTTACTCGACCTCCTCGACCGTCACGAGGTGGCGCACGGTCTGAACCATGCCGCGCATCTCGGGGCGATCTTCCTTCACGACGACGTCGTTGATCCGCTTCAAGCCGAGCGACCGCAGCGTGTGGCGGTGGTTCTGCTTGGTGCCGATCGTCGACCGGATCTGGGTGACCTTGAGGCGTGCCACGTCACTCCCCTCCGGCCCGAGCCCGCAGCAGCGCCCGCGGCGCCACGTCTTCGAGGGGCAGACCGCGGCGCGCCGCGATCGCCTCGGGACGCTCGATCATCTTCAGCGCCGCGATCGTGGCGTGCACGATGTTGATCGCGTTGGACGAGCCGAGGCTCTTGCTCAGGATGTCGTGGATGCCGGCGCACTCCAGCACCGCGCGCACCGGACCACCGGCGATGACACCGGTACCGGGGCTGGCGGGCTTCAGTAGGACGACACCGGCAGCCTCTTCACCCTGAACCGGGTGAGCGATGGTCGAGCCGATCCGCGGCACCTTGAAGAAGTGCTTCTTGGCCTCCTCGACGCCCTTGGCGATGGCGGCCGGCACCTCCTTCGCCTTGCCGTAGCCGACACCGACGGTGCCGTCGCCGTCGCCCACCACGACCAGCGCGGTGAAGCTGAAGCGACGACCACCCTTGACGACCTTCGCGACACGGTTGATCGCGACGACGCGCTCGATGTGCGGCGACTTCTCCGGGGCCGATCCGCCCCGCCCGCCGTCGCGGCGGTCCCGGCGCTCGCCGCCTCCACCGCCTCGGCGCTGCTGACCAGGCATCAGACGTTCCCCTCGTAGCTCTTGTCGGTGCTGGTGATCATCAGAACTCCAGCCCACCTTCGCGAGCGGCCTCGGCCAGAGCCGCGATCCGCCCGTGGTACTTGTTGCCGCCACGGTCGAACACGACCGCGTCGACACCCGCCGCCTTGGCGCGCTCGGCGACCAGGGAACCGACCTTCTTGGCCAGGGCCGACTTGTCGCCGTCCCCGCCGCGGATCGACACGTCCAGAGTCGACGCCGACGCGACCGTACGGCCGAGGTCGTCGTCGATGATCTGGGCGTAGATGTGGCGGGTCGACCGGGTGACGACCAGACGCGGACGCGCCTCGGTACCGACGACCTTCTTCCGCAGGCGGAAGTGGCGGCGCGACTTGCCCACCCGGCGGACGGCGGAGACGCCGGCGCCAGACTTCCGGTGAAGCAGATTCGCACCCATCACTTACCTGCCTTTCCGGCCTTGCGCCGGACGTTCTCGCCCTGGTATCGGACGCCCTTGCCCTTGTAGGGCTCCGGCGGACGAATCTTGCGGATGTTGGCGGCGACCTCGCCGACCAGCTGCTTGTCGATGCCCTCGACCACGAACTGGGTCGGCTTCTCGACGCGGAACGTGATTCCCGCAGGCGGCCGGACGACGACCGGGTGGCTGAACCCGAGCGCGAACTCGAGGTCGGAACCCTTGGCCGTGACGCGGTAACCGGTGCCCTGGATCTCCAGGGTCTTGCTGTACCCGGAGGTGACGCCGGCGACCATGTTCGACACCAGCGTCCGGGTCAGCCCGTGACGCTCCTTGGCGCGACGCTCGTCGTTCGGACGCGTCACCTCGATGGAACCGTCGTCGCCGCGACCGATCGTGATCGGCTCGACGACCTGGTGGGTGAGAGTGCCCTTCGGGCCCTTCACAGTGACCGTCGAACCGTCGATCGCGACGTCGACGCCGGAAGGCACCTGGATCGGCAGCTTACCGATGCGTGACATGCTCTCCCCTACCAGACGTAGGCGAGGACTTCCCCGCCCACTCCACGCTTGGTCGCCTGCCGGTCGGTGAGCAGACCCGAGGACGTGGAGATGATCGCCACGCCGAGGCCGCCCAGAACGCGGGGCAGACTGTTGGACTTCGCGTACACCCGCAGGCCGGGCTTCGAGACACGCCGCAGGCCGGCGATGCTCCGCTCCCGGTTGGGGCCGTACTTCAGATCAACGGTGAGGACCTTGCCAACGGCGCCCTCGGCCGGGTCCGCGACGCTCCAGCCGGAGATGTAGCCCTCCTGCTGGAGGATCTCGGCGACGTGGGCCTTGAGCTTCGAGTGGGGCATCACCACCCGGTCGTGGTACGCCGAGTTGGCGTTGCGCAGACGAGTCAACATGTCTGCGATCGGGTCGGTCATCGTCATGGGTTCATGCCTTTCTCGCCGCGGTTCCCAAAGGCCTTCGGCGAAGCAGCGGACCTGGTGACAGGTCCTTCATACGAGGTGGCGATCTGCGCGCGGCGCGTCACCACGAGGACTTGGTGACTCCGGGAAGCTCGCCGCGGTGCGCCATCTCACGGACGCAGATGCGGCACAGACCGAACGACCGGTAGACGGCGCGCGGACGGCCACAACGCTGGCAGCGAGTGTACGCACGGACCTTGAACTTCTGCTTGCCGGCCGCCTTCTGGATGAGGGCCTTCTTCGCCATGCTCAGTTCTCCTTGAACGGAAAGCCGAGGAGCTTGAGCAGCGCCCGACCCTCCTCGTCCGTCGTCGCGGTGGTCACGACAGTGATGTCCATGCCCCGCGGGCGGTCGATGCGGTCCACGTCGATCTCGTGGAACATCGACTGCTCGTTCAGGCCGAACGTGTAGTTGCCGTGACCGTCGAACTGCTTGCCGTTCAGACCGCGGAAGTCGCGGATACGGGGCAGCGCGATCGACAGCAGGCGGTCCAGGAACTCCCACATCCGGTCGTTGCGAAGGGTGACCTTCGCGCCGATCGGCTGGCCCTCACGCAGCTTGAACTGCGCGATGGACTTCCGGGCCTTCTGCACCTGCGGGCGCTGGCCGGTGATCGCGGTGAGGTCGCGGACCGCACCGTCGATCAGCTTGGAGTCGCGGGCGGCGTCGCCGACGCCCATGTTCACGACGACCTTGACGACGCCCGGGACCTGCATGACGTTCGAGTACTCGAACTGCTCACGCAGCGCGGGGACGATTTCCTCGCGGTACCGCAGCTTCTGCCGCGGCTGGATCTTTTCGGTGGCCGGGGCAGTCATCAGATGTCCTCACCGGTCCGCCGGGAGACGCGGGTCCGCTTGCGCGAGACCTGGCCGTCGTCGCCGGTGACCTCTTCGGTCCGGTAGCCCACCCGAGTCGGCTTGCCGTCGTTACCGATCACCATCACGTTGCTGACGTGGATGGCGGCCTCCTGCGTCACGATGCCGCCGGTCTTGGCGCCACGCTGCGTGGAGGAAACCTTGGTGTGCTTCTTGATCCGGTTCACACCCTCGACGAGCACGCGCTGCGTGTCGGGGTAGGCCTGGATCACCTTGCCCTTGGCGCCCTTGTCCTTGCCGGCGATGACCAGCACGGTGTCGCCCTTTTTCACCTTGAGCTTGGCCATGGTCAGAGCACCTCCGGGGCGAGCGAGATGATCTTCATGAACCGCTTGTCGCGCAGCTCGCGCCCGACCGGGCCGAAGATACGGGTCCCGCGCGGGTCGCCACCGTCCTTGATCAGGACCGCGGCATTCTCGTCGAAACGGATGTAGGAGCCGTCCGGCCGCCGCTTCTCCTTCACGGTGCGGACGACGACGGCCTTCACGACGTCACCGCGCTTCACGCCCGCGCCGGGGATGGCGTCCTTGACGGTGCCCACGATGATGTCGCCGATACCCGCGTACCGCCGGCCGGAGCCTCCGAGGACCCTGATGCACAGGATCTCTTTGGCCCCAGTGTTGTCGGCGACACGCAGTCGCGACTCCTGCTGGATCACGTCAACTCCATAGATGTCGCGCCGGTTCTCTCATTGAGAGCCTGGCGGAACGGAACTTTCTCAATTGTGCCGGAAGGTTCTCCCGAACCTTCCGGCAGCAGCCCAAGCTACTTGGCGCGCTCGAGGATCTCGACGACGCGCCACCGCTTGGTGGCCGACAGCGGCCGCGTCTCCATCAGCCGGACCCGGTCGCCGACGCCGCAGTCGTTCTGCTCGTCGTGCGCCTTCAGCCGGTTGGTGCGACGGATGACCTTGCCGTACAGGCGGTGCTTGACGCGGTCTTCGACCTCGACAACCACGGTCTTGTCCATCTTGTCGCTGACCACGTAACCCTCACGGGTCTTGCGGTCACTGCGGCTCTCCGCAGTCTGCTCGCTCACAGCTTCCTCACTCATGCCGTCACCTCACTCGGCGCCTGCTCGATGCCGAGCTCACGCGACCGCATGATCGTGTAGATCCGGGCGATGTCCCGGCGGACGACCTGGAGTCGGCGGTTGTTGTCCAGCTGACCGGTCGCGTTCTGGAAGCGGAGGTTGAACAGCTCCTCCTTGGCTTCCCGCAGCCGGGTGACGAGCTGCTCGTCGTCGAGCTCGCGCAGCTCAGCAGCCTTGTCGTTCGGGCCACTGCTCATGCTGCCTCACTCCCTTCGCGCTTCACGATCCGGCACTTCATCGGCAGCTTGTGGATCGCGCGGCGCATGGCCTCGCGAGCGATCTGCTCGTTCGGGTACTGCAGCTCGAAGAGCACACGACCCGGCTTCACGTTGGCGATCCACCACTCCGGCGAACCCTTACCGGAACCCATGCGGGTCTCGGCCGGCTTCTTGGTGAGCGGACGGTCCGGGTAGATGTTGATCCAGACCTTGCCACCACGCTTGATGTGGCGGTTGATCGCGATACGCGCCGACTCGATCTGCCGGTTGGTCACGTAGGCGGGCTCCAGAGCCTGGATGCCGTACTCGCCGAAGGTGACCGCGGTGCCGCCCTTGGACGCGCCACGGCGCGTCGGGTGGTGCTGCTTCCGGTGCTTGACCCTGCGGGGAATCAGCATGGGTCAGCCCTCCTGACCTGCGTTGTCGACCTGCGTCGGGGCAGCCTCGGGCGCCTCGACGGCCGGCGTGGCAGCCGGCTCAGTTGCAACTGGCGCCTCGACCTGAGCCTCGGTCGCCTTGGCCTCGGTCGCGACCGGAGCCTCGGCCTCGGTGGTGCGCTCGGCACCCCGACCGCCGCCCTGACGCTCACCGCGGTTACGACCGCCGCCACCGCCACCGGCGCCACGACGACGCTCCGGACGGTTGCCGCGGTGCTGGCGCAGCGCGGCCTCGGCCGCCTCGCGCTCGGCGCGGCTCTGCACGACGTCGCCCTTGTAGATCCACACCTTGACGCCGATGCGACCGAACGTGGTGCGGGCCTCGTAGAAGCCGTAGTCGATGTTCGCGCGGAGCGTGTGCAGCGGCACCCGGCCCTCGCGGTAGAACTCCGACCGCGACATCTCGGCACCGCCCAGGCGGCCGGCGCACTGCACCCGGATGCCCTTGACGCCCGGCGACTTCATCGCCGACTGCATGGCCTTACGCATGGCGCGACGGAAGCTGACGCGGCTGGAGAGCTGCTCCGCGACACCCTGAGCGACGAGCTGGGCGTCGGCCTCGGGGTTCTTGACCTCGAGGATGTTGAGCTGCACCTGCTTGCCCGTGAGCTTCTCGAGCTGCCCACGGATCCGGTCGGCCTCCGCACCGCGGCGGCCGATGACGATGCCCGGCCGAGCGGTGTGGATGTCGACGCGGACCCGGTCACGGGTGCGCTCGATGTCGACCCGGGCGATGCCGGCGCGCTCCATACCGCGCGACATCATCTTCCGGATCGCCACGTCTTCACCGACGTAGTCCTTATACAGCTTGTCCGCGTACCAGCGGGACTTCCACTCGGTCGTGATGCCGAGTCGGAAGCCGTGCGGGTTGACCTTCTGACCCATTACTCGGCGCTTCCCTTCGTGGCTGCCGACCGGCCGCCGCTCGCCTTCTTCGGCGCCCGCTTCGGCTTCGCCGTCGGGGCCACACTCTCCACCACGACAGTGATGTGGCAGGTGCGCTTCCGGATCCGGTAGGCACGCCCCTGGGCGCGCGGCCGGAACCGCTTCATCGTCGGGCCCTCGTCCACGAAGGCCTTCGTCACGAGCAACGAGTCGGGGTCGAGCCGCTCGTTGTGCTCCGCGTTCGCGATCGCGCTCTCGACCACCCGGTAGACCTGCTCACTGGCGGCCTGGGGGGCGAACTTGAGCGCGGTCAGCGCCTCTTTGGCGGGGAGACCACGGATGAGGTCAACCACACGCCGGGTCTTCATCGCCGTCGTCCGGACGTACCGCGCCTCGGCGAATGCGCCCGGGGCGTCCCCGAGCAGCGCCACGCGTCGCGGATTCACGCGCTTGCCGTCGATCACTGCCATCTGTCTGCTCTCTCGTGTCATCCGCGCCCGGGTACTAACCGAACGCGCCGGTTCACCGGGTGCGTGGTCCGCGTCAGCGGCGGCGGCTCTTGCGGTCGTCCTTCTCGTGACCCTTGAAAGTACGGGTCGGCGAGAACTCGCCCAGCTTGTGCCCGACCATCGCCTCGGTGACGAACACCGGCACGTGCTTGCGTCCGTCGTGGACACCCAGCGTGTGGCCGATCATCTCCGGCGTGACGGTCGAACGACGCGACCAGGTCTTGATGACGTTCTTGGTTCCCCGGGCGTTCTGCGCGTCCACCTTCTTGATCAGGTGGTCGTCGACGAAGTAGCCCTTCTTCAAGCTGCGGGGCATGGCCTACAACCTCAGCGCTTCTTGTTGGTCTTGCGGCGGCGGACGATGAATTGGTCGCTGGCCTTGTTGGCCCGGCGAGTACGCCCCTCGGGCTTGCCCTTGGGGTTGACCGGGTGACGACCACCAGAGGTCTTGCCCTCACCACCACCGTGCGGGTGGTCGATCGGGTTCATCGCGACACCGCGGACGGTCGGGCGCTTGCCCTTCCACCGCATACGGCCGGCCTTACCCCAGTTGATGTTCGACTGCTCGGCGTTGCCGACCTCGCCGACCGTGGCACGGCAGCGAGCGTCGACGTTGCGGATCTCGCCGGACGGCATACGCAGCTGGGCGTACGGGCCGTCCTTGGCGACGAGCTGGACGCTCGCGCCGGCGGACCGGGCGATCTTGGCGCCGCCACCGGGCCGGAGCTCGATCGCGTGCACGACCGTACCGACCGGGATGTTGCGCAGCGGCAGGTTGTTGCCCGGCTTGATGTCGGCGCCCGGACCGGTCTCGATCCGGTCGCCCTGCTTCAGCTTGTTCGGCGCGACGATGTAACGCTTCTCGCCGTCGACGAAGTGCAGCAGCGCGATGCGCGCGGTGCGGTTCGGGTCGTACTCGATGTGAGCGACCTTGGCCGGCACGCCGTCCTTGTCGGCCCGGCGGAAGTCGATCAGCCGGTAAGCACGCTTGTGTCCACCACCCTGGTGGCGGGTCGTGATCCGACCGTGCGCGTTACGGCCGCCCTTGCTGTGCAGGGGGCGGACCAGCGACTTTTCCGGGTGGTCACGGGTGATCTCGGCGAAGTCGGCGACGCTCGACCCACGCCGGCCCGGCGTAGTCGGCTTGTATTTGCGGATGCCCATCTGTATCCCTCAGCTCTCGATCCTCAGAGTGGTCCGGCCCCCGTCAGGAGACCGGCCCCCCGAAGATCTCGATGCGGTCGCCCGGCGCGAGACTCACGATCGCGCGCTTGGTGTCTTTCCGCTTACCCGTGCCGAACTTGGTCCGCTTACGCTTCCCCTGCCGGTTCTGCGTGTTGACCGCCGTGACTTTGACGTTGAAAACCTGCTCGACCGCGATCTTGATCTGCGTCTTGTTCGCGTCGGGCGAGACGAAGAACGTGTACTTGTTCTCGTCCAGCAGGCCGTAGCTCTTCTCCGAGACGACCGGAGCGAGCAGGATGTCGCGCGGGTCGGGAATCACTTCTCGTTCTCCTCGGTGTCGAGCTCGGCCGAGCTGGCCTTCGCCGTCGCGCCGCGACCGGAGATCGGGCCCGCCACGAACTCGTCGTATGCGTCCTTGGTGAACACCACGTCGTCGCTGATCAGCACGTCGTAGGTGTTGAGCTGGTCAGGAGCCAGCACGTGCACCTCGGCGACGTTGCGCACCGACAGCCAGCTGTTGCGGTCGCCGCGGGCGACCACGACGAGCACGTGGCGGGAGGTGGAAACGTTCGCGAGCGCCTTGACGGCGTCCTTGGTGGACGGCACGTCGCCGGAGACCAGTCCGTCGAGCACGTGCACACGGCCACCGCGAGCCCGGTCGGAGAGCGCACCCCGGAGGGCAGCAGCCTTCATCTTCTTGGGCGTCCGCTGCGAGTAGTCGCGCGGCTGCGGGCCGTGGACGACGCCACCGCCGGTGAACTGCGGTGCGCGGGTCGAGCCCTGACGGGCGCGGCCGGTGCCCTTCTGCTTGTAGGGCTTGGCCCCACCGCCGGACACCTCCGCGCGGGTCTTGGTCTTGTGCGTGCCCTGGCGGGCCGCCGCCTGCTGGGCCACCACTACCTGGTGGATCAGCGGGATGTTCGTGGTCACGTCGAAGATCTCGGCGGGCAGATCGGCCGTACCGGTCTTCGTGCCGCCGGCGTCGACGATGTCAATGGTCGTCACTTCGCCACTCCGCCCTTACCGAGCTGGGTCTTGGCGGCGGTGCGGATGAGCACCAGGCCGCCCTTGGGCCCGGGCACAGCGCCCTTGACCAGGATCAGGCCCTTCTCAGCGTCGATGCGGTGGACGCTGAGGTTCATCGTCGTGGTGCGGACGCCACCCATCCGGCCGGCCATCCGCACGCCCTTGAATACACGGCCCGGGGTCGCGCAGCCGCCGATCGAGCCCGGCGCGCGGTGCTTGCGCTGGACACCGTGGCCGGCGCCGAGGCCCTTGAAGCCGTGACGCTTCATGACACCCGCGTAGCCCTTGCCCTTGCTGGTGCCGACGACGTCGACCTTGATGCCCTGCTCGAAGATCTCCGCGGAGATCTCCTGCCCGACCTCGTACTCGGCCGCGTCAGTCGTGCGAATTTCGACCAGGTGGCGCCGCGGGGTGACGCCGGCGCCCTTGAAGTGGCCGCTCTCCGGCTTGTTCACCTTCCGCGGGTCGATGGCGCCGAAAGCGACCTGGACCGCGGAGTAGCCGTCACGTTCGGGGGTGCGCACCTGGGTCACGACATTCGGCCCGGCCTGAACGACGGTCACCGGAACCATCCGGTTGTTCTCGTCGAAGACCTGGGTCATGCCGAGCTTCTCGCCCAGGATCCCCTTGATCTGCCTGTCCATCTCTTCTTTCCGACTCTCTTGGGTCCGGATCCTCTCCGCGCCCACGTGCTCGGCGCGGCGTGTCCTTTTCTTGAAGACGCTGTCTTCGATGTGGTGCGTAATACGTTGTCGGGTCCTGAGTCCGAACCCGAGCGCTATTACGTCCTTAGAGCTTGATCTCGATGTCGACGCCGGCCGGAAGGTCGAGACGCATGAGCGAGTCGACGGTCTTCGGCGTCGGGTCGAGGATGTCGATCAGCCGCTTGTGGGTCCGCATCTCGAAGTGCTCGCGGGAGTCCTTGTACTTGTGCGGCGAGCGGATCACGCAGTAGATGTTCTTCTCGGTCGGCAGCGGCACCGGGCCAGCAACCGACGCACCAGTACGGATCACCGTGTCGACGATCTTCCGCGCCGAGCTGTCGATGACCTCGTGGTCATAGGCCTTGAGCCGGATGCGGATCTTCTGTCCCGCCATGGAACCTTCAGTCCTGTCTCTAACGCCGGGGGTCTGGTGGCTGCCGGATGGTCGTCCGCGCGGCGCGGCGGTCGGATCTCAGCGACCCGACCGCCGCACTACGGACAACTAGTTGTTGATCTTGGTGATGCGGCCGGCGCCGACGGTCCGACCACCCTCGCGGATGGAGAAGCGCAGGTTGTTCTCCATGGCCACCGGCTGGATGAGCTTCACCGACATGTCGGTGTTGTCACCCGGCATGACCATCTCCGTGCCCTCGGGGAGGGTCACGACGCCGGTCACGTCCGTGGTACGGAAGTAGAACTGCGGCCGGTAGTTGTTGAAGAACGGCGTGTGGCGGCCACCCTCGTCCTTGCTGAGGATGTAGACCGTCGCCTCGAACTCCGTGTGCGGAGTCGTCGTGCCCGGCTTGATGATGACCTGGCCGCGCTCGACGTCCTCGCGCTTGATGCCGCGGAGGAGCAGACCGACGTTCTCGCCGGCACGCGCCTCGTCGAGCAGCTTGCGGAACATCTCGACGCCGGTGACCGTGGTGGTCTGCTTGGTCTCCTTGATGCCGACGATGTCGACGGTCTCGTTGACCTTCAGCACACCCCGCTCGACACGGCCGGTGACGACCGTACCGCGACCGGTGATCGTGAAGACGTCCTCGATCGGCATGAGGAACGGCTTGTCGAGGTCCCGCTCGGGCTCCGGGATGGTCTCGTCGACCGCGTTCATGAGCTCGAGGATCTTCTCGCCCCACTCGGCGTCGCCCTCGAGCGCCTTCAGCGCCGAGACACGAACGATCGGGGTGTCGTCGCCCGGGAACTCGTACTGGCTGAGGAGCTCGCGCACCTCGAGCTCGACGAGCTCCAGGATCTCCTCGTCGTCCACGACGTCGGCCTTGTTCAGGGCGACGACGATGTACGGAACGCCGACCTGGCGGGCCAGGAGCACGTGCTCCTTGGTCTGCGGCATCGGGCCGTCGGTCGCGGAGACGACCAGGATCGCGCCGTCCATCTGGGCGGCACCGGTGATCATGTTCTTGATGTAGTCAGCGTGCCCGGGGCAGTCGACGTGCGCGTAGTGACGCGACTCCGTCTGGTACTCGACGTGCGCGATCGAAATCGTGATACCGCGCTGCCGCTCCTCCGGCGCCTTGTCGATCTGGTCGAACGGCGTGAAGGGGTTGATGTCCGGGTACTTGTCGTGCAGGACCTTGGTGATCGCCGCGGTCAGCGTCGTCTTGCCATGGTCGATGTGACCGATGGTGCCGATGTTGACGTGCGGCTTGGTCCGCTCGAACTTCGCCTTCGCCACTGGTCTTTCCTCCTGTGGAGTGAAACTGGAACGCCGTGCGTCCGGGTCTGTTTCGGGTCGGGTATCGCTCTCGCCGCCGGCGAACTACTCGCCGGTGGCCTTCGCGATGATCTCCTTCGCCACGTTCGTGGGAACTTCGGCGTAGGAGTCGAACTGCATGGAGTAGCTCGCCCGGCCCTGGGTCTTCGACCGGAGGTCTCCGACGTAGCCGAACATCTCGGAGAGCGGAACCAGTGCCCGGACAACGCGGGCACCGCCACGCTCTTCCATCGCCTGGATCTGGCCGCGCCGCGAGTTGAGGTCGCCGATCACATCGCCCATGTTCTCTTCGGGCGTGGTGACCTCGACCGCCATCATCGGCTCGAGCAGTGCCGGGTCGGCCTTGCGGGCCGCTTCCTTGAGCGCCATCGAACCGGCGATCTTGAAGGCCATCTCCGAAGAGTCGACCTCGTGGTACTGACCGTCGACGAGCGTGAACTTGATGCCGACGAGCGGGTAACCGGCCAGTACGCCGTACTGCATGGCGTCCTGGGCGCCGGCGTCGACCGACGGGATGTACTCCCGCGGCACCCGACCACCGGTGACCTTGTTCTCGAACTCGTAGCTCGGCGCGTCCCCGTCCTGCGGGATCGGCTCGATGTTGATCTTCACCTTCGCGAACTGACCCGAGCCACCGGTCTGCTTCTTGTGGGTGAAGTCGTAGCCTTCGACCGTGCGACGGATCGTCTCGCGGTAGGCCACCTGCGGCTTACCGACGTTGGCCTCGACGTTGAACTCGCGCCGCATGCGGTCGACCAGCACCTCGAGGTGCAGCTCACCCATGCCGCCGATGACCGTCTGACCGGTCTCTTCGTCGTTGTGGACCTTGAACGTCGGGTCTTCCTGCGCGAGCTTCTGGATCGCGGTGCCCAGCTTTTCCTGGTCAGCCTTGGTCTTCGGCTCGATCGCGACCTCGATGACCGGGGCCGGGAACGTCATCGACTCGAGGATGATCGGGTTCGACGGGTCGCTCAGGGTGTCGCCGGTGGTGGTCTGCTTCAGCCCCTGCACCGCGACGATGTCGCCGGCGCCGACGCTCGGCAGCTCCTCACGCTTGATCGCGTGCATCTGGTAGATCTTCCCGACCCGCTCCTTGCGGTCCTTGGTCGAGTTGATCACCTGGGTGCCCGAGTCCAACCGGCCGGAGTAGATCCGGAGGTAGGTCAGCGTTCCGAGGTGCTTGTCGGACTGGATCTTGAACGCCAGGGCGCTGAAGGGTTCCTTCTCGTCCGAGTGCCGGGAGTCCGGGGTCTCGCCGTCCATCTTCGTGCCGTCGATCGACGGGAGGTCGAGCGGGCTCGGCAGGAAGTCGACGACCGCGTCGAGCATGGGCTGGACGCCCTTGTTCTTGAACGCGGAGCCGCAGACGACCGGGTTGACCTTGTCGGCCAGCGTGGCGCGACGGATCGCGGCCTTCAGCGTCTCGACCGAGATCTCTTCGCCTTCGAGGTACGCCTCGGCGATCGAGTCGTCGACGTCGGACATCGTCTCGAGGAGCTTCTCGCGCCACTCGTTGGCCTGGTCGACCAGGTCGGCGGGAATCTCCTCGACGGCGTAGTCCTCACCCTTCTGGGTCTCGCCGCGCCACGTGAGCGCACGCATACCCACCAGGTCGACGACACCGATGTGGTCGCCCTCGAGCCCGATCGGGATCTGCAGGACGGCCGGGGTGGAGTTGAGCCGGTCGATCATCATCTGGACGCAGCGGAAGAAGTCCGCTCCCGTGCGGTCGAGCTTGTTGACGAAGCACATCCGCGGGACGTGGTACTTGTCCGCCTGTCGCCAGACGTTCTCGGTCTGCGGCTCGACGCCGGCAACACCGTCGTAGACCGCCACTGCACCGTCGAGCACCCGCAGCGACCGCTCCACCTCGACCGTGAAGTCGACGTGGCCCGGCGTGTCGATGATGTTGATCCGGTGGTCGTGCCAGTAACAGGTCGTCGCGGCGGACGTGATCGTGATGCCGCGCTCCTGCTCCTGCTCCATCCAGTCCATGGTGGCTGCGCCATCGTGGACTTCACCGATCTTGTAGTTGATACCGGTGTAGAACAGGATCCGCTCGGTCGTGGTGGTCTTGCCCGCGTCGATGTGGGCCATGATCCCGATGTTGCGGACCTTGGCCAGGGCGGCGTTGTTGCCAGCCATCAATCTTGCCTTTCAGCTTCGAGTGCGGGACGCGGATTACCAGCGGTAGTGCGCGAAGGCCTTGTTCGACTCGGCCATCTTGTGCGTGTCCTCGCGGCGCTTCACGCTCGCGCCGAGACCGTTGCTCGCGTCCATCAGTTCGTTCATGAGGCGCTCGGTCATGGTCTTCTCACGGCGGGCGCGGCTGTACTGGATCAACCAGCGGAGCGCCAGCGTGGTGCTACGACCGGGCCGAACCTCGACCGGGACCTGGTAGGTGGCGCCACCGACACGGCGGCTGCGCACCTCGAGGGCCGGCTTCACGTTGTCGAGCGCGCGCTTCAGCGTGACGACCGGGTCGTTGCCGGTCTTCTCGCGGGCGCCCTCGAGAGCCCCGTAGACAATGCGCTCCGCGACCGACCGCTTCCCACTCATCAGGACCTTGTTGATCAGCTGAGTGACGAGCGGCGAGTTGTACACGGGGTCGATGACCACCGCGTGCTTCGGAGCGGGACCCTTGCGGGGCATATCAGCTCTTCTCCTTCTTCGCGCCGTACCGGCTGCGGGCCTGCTTGCGGTTGCGGACACCCTGGGTGTCCAGCGAGCCGCGGATGATCTTGTAGCGGACGCCGGGCAGGTCCTTCACACGACCGCCGCGGACCAGGACGATCGAGTGCTCCTGGAGGTTGTGTCCAACGCCCGGGATGTATGCGGTGACCTCGACGCCACTGCTCAACTTGACACGCGCCACCTTCCGCAGAGCCGAGTTCGGCTTCTTGGGCGTGGTGGTGTAGACGCGCGTGCACACGCCACGGCGCTGCGGGCTGCCCTTGAGCGCAGGAGTCTTGGTCTTTTCGACCTTGTCCTGCCGGCCCTTGCGGACCAACTGCTGGATCGTGGGCACCGGGTCTCCGCTTTCTTCTCGACTAATGTCCTCGTGTTGAGCCAGATGTCCGGCTCCTCCGACCCCCGCGGTCGGGCGTGTCGCGCCAGCCGCAGGCCAAGAGTCTGCGAGATGCAAACCCCGGGGAGGCCGTGCCCCCAGTAGTGGGCGCACGTGCATGCCCAGGCGTAACCCAGGCACGAAAAGCAAGACTACCTACGGCCCGACCACAGGTCAAAACGACTACCGCCGCTGCTCTTGCCGCGGCTAGGTAGTGCGTGTTACCTGGCCCCGCCGGCCCGTGACTCTCGCCGCGGGCAGGCACCGCTCATAACGGTACCTCGGTACTGCCGGATCGACCACAACCGAACGGCCCGGCTCCCCGAGGACGGGAGCCGGGCCGTTGTGTCCGGACGGTTACCGGGTCACGGGCTGGTGCTGGCCGCCAGGATCGCGACGTTCACGATGGCGAACACGATGGCCAGCGCGATGCCGACGCCACCGGCGATGAGACCGGTCGTCGCCTGCTGCTTGCCGCCGAGGACGCCACCCGAGGCCTTGATCTTGTTGTTGCTCATGACGCCGGTCGCGATCGCGACACCACCGGCGATGATCGGCAGGAACGCGGCGAACGGGCTGCAGCAGGCCAGCAGCGACGCGACAGCGGACACGATGCCGGCGATCATCGAGACCAGCGCGAGTTGCTCCTTCTGCGGCTGCCCGGGAGCTCCGTACGCACCGGCCGGGGGGTAGCCGGGGGTCGGGTAGCCGGGGGCGCCGTAGCCGGAGGTGGGCTTGTCGGCCCCGTAGCCGTACCCCGAGGTGGGGGCGGCCGGGTTGTTCGGGTCGTAGCCGTACGACGGCTGCGCGCCGTAGCCCGAGGTCGGGTTGCTCGCGCCGTACCCCGAGGTGGGGTCGCTCGGCCCGTAGCCCGACGTGGGAGCGGCTCCGTAGCCCGACGTGGGAGCGGCTCCGTAGCCCGAGGTGGGGTTGTTGGGGTCGTAGCTCGGCGGCTGCTCGGCACCGGCGCCCCACGGCGAGCCGTAACCCGACGTCGGCGCGGCCGGGGGCGGCTGCTGCTGCCCGTAGGGCGGCGGGTCGTACGACGGCGGGTTGCCGTACTGGCCACCACCGGGCGTGCTGCCGTACTGGCCTCCCTGCGGCGTGCCGTACGGGTCGGCCGGAGCGCCGTACTGACCGCTGCCGTACTGGTCGGACGGCGGGTTGCCGTACTGCCCGGCACCCGGCGCACCGTACTGGTCGCCGTAGCCCGAAGGCGGTGGGGTCGCCGGTTGGCCGTACGGGCTGTCGGGAGCCTGCCCGTAGTCGGGCGTGCTGAAGTTGGGGGTCTGCGGGGCCCCGGACGGGTTGTTGTAGTCGGGGAAGCTGAATCCGCTCGGCGGCTCCTCCCCAGGGCGACCCTGGCGATCCCGCGGGTCGTAGGGCTGGGCCGGCTCAGAGCCAGGTCGGTCGGTCATCTCTCTCCTCGTCGGACGCGGCTCCGTGCTGCCTCGTCAGTTGACGTTCTCGTCGTAGCTCGGCCCGTTACCCACGGACCCGATCAGCAGCCCGATCACGACCACGACGATCACGATCGCGCTCACCGCCACGGCGATCCAACTCAGGATCTCCCCGGTGCGCAGCGCCTTTCCTCCGGTGAGAAAACCAGCCGCGGCGGCGATCTCGCTACGGGCCGGACGCACGAGAGCGAGCCCGGCCAGACCCGGGACCAACCCTCCCCCGCACAACATCAACAGCACACCGACGACGCCCAACGCGAGAACGGCCCACGCCTTGCTGGACGGCGCCTCGTCGGGATCGGCCGGGTGCCGTTCGGTGACCGTGCGCGGCGCCGGCTGAGCCGGCGCCGATGGCTGCGGCGGCGGCGCGACCGGAGCGGCCTGCGCAGATGCGAGCACCTCCGGCGTCGCCGGCGTGGCGAAGCCGATCTCGGCCGGAGCCTGGCCGGGGGCCGGACGCGCCCACGGCGACGTGCCTTCGGTCATCGTCACCTCCCACCGACCATGAACACCCGAAACTGCATCGTGCCATCATCCCCCGACACGACCACCACACGGGCGCGGGCCGCCCGGGAGAACCCGGGCGGCCCGCTGTGCTGAACGTGAGGTCAGCGGTTGACTGACCTCACCATCGCGTCAGCGATTGAAGGACCCATAGTCGAAGTCGTCCAGCGGAACGGCCTGGCCGGAGCCGGTGCCGAAACCGCCGTACTCGACGTCGTCGTACGGCGTCATCGAGTAGACCTGAGCCCGTGCTTCCTCGGTGGGCTCCACCCGGATGTTGCGGTACCGGGAGATGCCGGTACCGGCCGGGATCAGCTTTCCGATGATCACGTTCTCCTTGAGACCGATCAGCGAGTCGCTGCGCGCGTTGATCGCCGCGTCGGTGAGCACGCGGGTGGTCTCCTGGAAGGAGGCCGCCGAGAGCCACGACTCGGTCGCCAGCGACGCCTTGGTGATACCCATCAGGATCGGACGACCCGAAGCCGGCTCGCCGCCCTCGGCCACCACCCGACGGTTCTCGTTCTCGAACATCGGCCGCTCGATCGGGGCACCGGGCAGGAACTCGGTGGCACCCGAGTCGATGATGATCACCCGGCGGAGCATCTGCCGGACGATGATCTCGACGTGCTTGTCGTGGATCGGCTGACCCTGCGACCGGTACACGTTCTGCACCTCGTTGACCAGGTGCAGCTGCACGGCACGCGGGCCCTGGATGCGGAGCACCTCGTGCGGGTCCACCACACCGTCGGTCAGCTGCTGGCCCACGATGACGTGCTCGCCGTCGGCCACCCGCATCCGCACGCGGCGCGAGAGCTTGTCGTAGGCGATCTCCTCCGACCCGTCGTCCGGGACGATGACGATCTTCCGCGACTTCTCGGTCTCCTCGATGCGGATCCGACCGGCGGTCTCGGCGATCGGGGCCTTGCCCTTGGGGACACGGGCCTCGAACAGCTCGACCACACGCGGCAGACCCTGCGTGATGTCGTCACCGGCCACACCACCGGTGTGGAAGGTACGCATCGTCAGCTGGGTGCCGGGCTCACCGATCGACTGGGCCGCGATGATGCCGACCGCCTCGCCGACGTCGACCAGCTTGCCGGTCGCGAGCGAACGCCCGTAGCAGTACGCGCAGACGCCCATCGCCGACTCGCAGGTCAGCACCGAGCGAACCTTGACGTCCTTGACGCCGGCCTTGACCAGCGCGTCGATCAGCACGTCGCCGAGGTCGGACCCACCAGGGGCCACCACGACGCCGTCGGGGCTCTTCGCGTCGGTCGCGAGCGTCCGGGCGTAGGAGTTCGTCTCGACGTGCTGGTGCTTGACGAGCGAACCGTCCGGGCTCTCGGTCGCGATCGGGACCGAGACACCACGCTCGGTGCCGCAGTTCTCCTCGCGGATGATCACGTCCTGCGAGACGTCCACCAGACGACGGGTCAGGTAACCCGAGTCGGCGGTACGCAGGGCGGTGTCGGCCAGACCCTTACGGGCACCGTGGGTGGAGATGAAGTACTCCAGCACCGACAGGCCCTCACGGAACGAGGACTTGATCGGACGCGGGATCGTCTCACCCTTGGGGTTGGCGACCAGACCACGGATACCGGCGATCTGCCGGACCTGGATCATGTTTCCTCGGGCACCCGAGTTGACCATCATCCAGATCGGGTTCGTCTCCGGGAAGTTCGCCTCCATGGCCTTGGCGACCTCGTTCGTCGCCTTGGTCCAGATCTCGATGAGCTCCTGACGGCGCTCTTCCCCGGTGATCACACCGCGCTGGTACTGCTTCTCGATCTTGTCGGCGTCCTTCTCGTACCGGTCGAGGATCTCCGGCTTGGTCGGCGGCGTCACGACGTCGTCGATCGAGATGGTGACACCGGCCCGGGTGGCCCACCGGAAGCCGTACTCCTTGAGAGCGTCCAGCGTCGCGGCGACCTGCACCTTCGGGTACCGCTCGGCGAGGTCGTTGACGATCGCCGAGAGCTGCGGCTTGCGCACCTCGTAGTTCACGAAGCGGTAGTCGGTCGGGAGCGTCTCGTTGAAGAACACCCGGCCGAGCGTCGTCTCGACCAGCAGCGGAGCACCCGGCTCCCAGTCCTCCGGCGCGACCCACGGCTCGGCGCCAGGGCCGTTGTCGACCGTCGGGGCACCGTCGATCCGGATCCTCACCGGTGTCTGGATGTTGAGCTCGCCCAGGTCGTAGGCCATCACGGCCTCGGCGTCGGACCCGAAGACCCGGCCCTCACCGATGCGACCCTCGCGGACCGCGGTGAGGTGGTAGAGGCCCAGCACCATGTCCTGGGTCGGCGAGGTGATCGGACGACCCGACGCCGGCGACAGGATGTTGTTGCTGGAGAGCATCAGCACCCGGGCCTCGGCCTGCGCCTCGGCCGACAGCGGCAGGTGCACCGCCATCTGGTCACCGTCGAAGTCCGCGTTGAACGCGGTGCAGACGAGCGGGTGGATCTGGATGGCCTTGCCCTCGACCAGCTGGGGCTCGAAGGCCTGGATACCCAGACGGTGCAGGGTGGGCGCACGGTTGAGCAGCACGGGGTGCTCGGAGATGACCTCTTCGAGGACGTCCCACACGACCGGACGCGCACGCTCGACCATCCGCTTGGCCGACTTGATGTTCTGCGCGTGGTTCAGATCGACCAGGCGCTTCATCACGAACGGCTTGAACAGCTCGAGCGCCATGTAGCGCGGCAGGCCGCACTGGTGCAGCTTGAGCTGCGGGCCGACGACGATGACCGAACGGCCGGAGTAGTCGACGCGCTTGCCGAGCAGGTTCTGGCGGAACCGGCCCTGCTTGCCCTTGAGCATGTCGGACAGCGACTTGAGCGGGCGGTTACCCGGGCCGGTGACCGGCCGGCCGCGGCGGCCGTTGTCGAACAGTGCGTCGACGGCCTCCTGCAGCATCCGCTTCTCGTTGTTGACGATGATCTCCGGCGCACCCAGGTCGAGCAGGCGCTTGAGCCGGTTGTTCCGGTTGATCACCCGGCGGTACAGGTCGTTCAGGTCGCTGGTGGCGAAGCGGCCACCGTCGAGCTGGACCATCGGCCGCAGGTCCGGCGGGATGACCGGAACGCAGTCGAGCACCATGCCCATGGGCGAGTTGCGGGTGTTCAGGAACGCCGCCACGACCTTGAGCCGCTTGAGCGCCCGGATCTTCTTCTGGCCCTTGCCGGACCGGATGGTCTCGCGCAGGCTCTCCGCCTCGTTGTCGAGGTCGAAGCCCTCGAGCAGCTTCTGCAGCGCCTCGGCGCCCATGCCACCGACGAAGTACTCGCCGAACCGGTCGCGCAGCTCACGGAAGAGCAGCTCGTCCGGGATCAACTGCTTGACCTCGAGCTTGCGGAACGTGTCGAGGACCTCGTCGAGACGGTCGATCTCCCGCTGCGCACGGTCGCGCAGCTGGCGCATCTCGCGCTCGCCGCCCTCCTTGACCTTGCGGCGGACGTCGCTCTTCGCGCCCTCGGCCTCGAGCTCGGCCAGATCGCCCTCGAGCTTCTTGGCGCGGGCGTCGATGTCGGCGTCACGACGCTCCTCGACCCGACGACGCTCGACGGCGATCTCCGCCTCGATCGTCGACATGTCGCGGTGACGTGCCTCGGTGTCGACCTGCGTGATCAGGTAGGCCGCGAAGTAGATGATCTTCTCGAGGTCCTTGGGGGCCAGGTCGAGCAGGTAGCCCAACCGGCTCGGGACGCCCTTGAAGTACCAGATGTGGGTGACCGGAGCGGCCAGCTCGATGTGGCCCATCCGCTCACGGCGGACCTTGGCCCGGGTCACCTCGACGCCGCAGCGCTCACAGATGATGCCCTTGAACCGGACGCGCTTGTACTTACCGCAGTAGCACTCCCAGTCCCGGGTGGGGCCGAAGATCTTCTCGCAGAAGAGCCCGTCCTTTTCCGGCTTGAGGGTGCGGTAGTTGATCGTCTCCGGCTTCTTCACCTCGCCGTGCGACCACTGGCGAATGTCGTCGGCCGTCGCGAGGCCAATACGCAGCTCGTCAAAGAAGTTGACGTCTAGCACGTGTTTCAGTCCCTCTTCTAGAGGTTCGTTACTGCCTTTGGTGTAGCTCTGACCCTCGTCACGGGCCGGCGGCGGCTGCTGTCGCCGCCGGCTCGTAACCGTTACACCTCTTCGACGCTGCTCGGCTCGCGACGAGACAGGTCGATGCCCAACTCCTCCGCGGCCCGGAAGACCTCGTCGTCCGAGTCACGCATCTCCAGCGCCACGCCGTCGCTCGAGAGAACCTCGACGTTCAGGCAGAGCGACTGGAGTTCCTTCAGCAGAACCTTGAACGACTCCGGAATGCCCGGCTCGGGGATGTTCTCGCCCTTGACGATGGCCTCGTAGACCTTCACGCGACCGAGCACGTCGTCGGACTTGATGGTGAGCAGCTCCTGCAGCGCGTAAGCCGCACCGTAGGCCTGCATCGCCCAGCACTCCATCTCACCGAAGCGCTGGCCACCGAACTGCGCCTTACCACCCAGCGGCTGCTGCGTGATCATCGAGTACGGGCCGGTCGAGCGAGCGTGGATCTTGTCGTCGACCAGGTGGAGCAGCTTCAGGATGTAGACGTAACCGACGCTGACCGGCTCCGGGAACGGCTCGCCGGAGCGGCCGTCGAACAGCCGCGCCTTGCCGGTGGAACCGACCATGCGGTCGCCGTCGCGGTTCGGGATCGTCGAGGCCAGCAGCCCCGTGATCTCCTCCTCGCGAGCACCGTCGAACACCGGGGTCGCGGTGTTGACGTTCGGCTCGGCCTCGTCCGCACCGATCCGCCGCAGCTCCTTCGACCAGGGCTCGTCACCCTCGACCTTCCAGCCCTGGGAGGCGATCCACCCGAGGTGGGTCTCCAGGACCTGGCCGATGTTCATTCGACCGGGGACACCGAGCGGGTTGAGCACGATGTCGACCGGCGTGCCGTCCTCGAGGAACGGCATGTCCTCGGCCGGGAGGATCTTCGAGATGACGCCCTTGTTGCCGTGACGGCCGGCGAGCTTGTCGCCGTCCTGGATCTTCCGCTTCTGGGCGACGTAGACCCGGACCAGCTCGTTCACGCCCGGCGAGAGCTCGGCGCCCTCGTCCCGGCTGAACACGCTGACGCCGATGACCTTGCCGGACTCACCGTGCGGCACCTTGAGCGACGTGTCGCGGACCTCGCGCGCCTTCTCACCGAAGATCGCGCGGAGCAGCCGCTCCTCCGGGGTCAGCTCGGTCTCACCCTTGGGGGTGACCTTGCCGACCAGGATGTCGCCGGTGGTGACGTCGGCACCGATGCGGACGATGCCGCGCTCGTCGAGGTCGGCCAGGACCTCCTCGGAGACGTTCGGGATGTCCCGGGTGATCTCCTCGGCGCCCAGCTTCGTGTCGCGGGCGTCGACCTCGTGCTCCTCGATGTGGATCGAGGTGAGGACGTCGTCCTGAACCAGACGCTGGCTCAGGATGATGGCGTCCTCGTAGTTGTGGCCCTCCCACGGCATGAACGCGACGAGCAGGTTCTTGCCGAGCGCCATCTCGCCCTCGTCGGTGCAGGGACCGTCGGCGATGACGCCGCCCTTCTCGATCCGCTGCCCCTCCTCGACCAGCGGGCGCTGGTTGATCGCGGTGCCCTGGTTCGAGCGGCGGAACTTGTGCAGCAGGTAGGTGCGGCGGGTTCCGTCGTCGTGCATCAGCGTGACGTAGTCGGCACAGACGTCCTCGACGACACCGGCCTGCTCGGCCAGCACGACGTCACCGGCGTCCTGCGCGGCACGCGCCTCCATACCGGTGCCGACCAGCGGCGACTCGCTACGGAGCAGCGGCACGGCCTGACGCTGCATGTTCGCGCCCATGAGCGCGCGGTTGGCGTCGTCGTGCTCGAGGAACGGGATCATCGCGGTCGCGACCGAGACCATCTGCCGCGGCGAGACGTCCATGTAGTCGACCTCGGCGCCGGGCACGTAGTCGATCTCACCGCCCTTACGGCGGACCAGGACGCGGTCCTCGGTGAAGCGGCCCGACGCGTCGAGGATGGCGTTGGCCTGCGCCTTGACGTACCGGTCCTCCTCGTCCGCGGTCAGGTAGTCGATCTGCGACGTCACGACGCCGTTGTCGACCTTGCGGTACGGGGTCTCGATGAAGCCGAACGGGTTGACCCGCGCGAACGTCGAGAGCGCACCGATCAGACCGATGTTCGGGCCTTCCGGCGTCTCGATCGGGCACATCCGGCCGTAGTGGCTGGGGTGCACGTCGCGGACCTCGAAGCCCGCGCGCTCACGGGACAGACCACCCGGGCCCAGCGCCGAGAGCCGGCGCCGGTGGGTGAGACCACCCAGCGGGTTCGTCTGGTCCATGAACTGCGACAGCTGGCTGGTGCCGAAGAACTCCTTGATGGAGGCGACGACCGGCCGGATGTTGATCAGCGTCTGCGGCGTGATGGCCTCGACGTCCTGCGTGGTCATCCGCTCGCGGACGACGCGCTCCATGCGGGAGAGGCCGACGCGGACCTGGTTCTGGATCAGCTCGCCGACCGTGCGCAGGCGCCGGTTGCCGAAGTGGTCGATGTCGTCCGACTCGTAGTCGGCATCGCCCACGTGCAGCTTCACCAGGTAGTCGATCGTCGCGACGATGTCGTCCTCGGTGAGGACGCCCGTCGTGATCGGCATCCCGACTTCCAGCTTCTTGTTCACCTTGTAGCGACCGACCTTCGCGAGGTCGTACCGCTTCGGGTTGAAGAAGAGGTTGTCGAGCAGCGTCTGGGCGTTCTCACGCGTCGGCGGCTCGCCCGGACGCAGCTTGCGGTAGATGTCGAGCAGCGCCTCGTCCTGAGTCTGGACGTGGTCCTTCTCGAGCGTCGCGAGGACGATCTCCGAGTGCGCGAAGCGCTCGCGGATCCGCTCCGGCGTCCAGCCCAGCGCCTTCAGCAGGACCGTGACGGCCTGCCGACGCTTCCGGTCGATACGGACGCCGATCGTGTCGCGCTTGTCGACGTCGAACTCGAGCCAGGCGCCCCGGCTCGGGATCACCTTGACGCTGGTGACGTCCTTGTCCGAGGTCTTGTCGGGCTGCCGGTCGAAGTACACGCCCGGCGAACGCACGAGCTGGGAGACGACGACCCGCTCGGTGCCGTTGATGATGAAGGTGCCCTTGGGCGTCATCATCGGGAAATCGCCCATGAACACCGTCTGGCTCTTGATCTCGCCAGTGGTGTTGTTGGTGAACTCCGCGGTGACGAACAGCGGAGCGCAGTAAGTGAGGTCCTTCTCCTTGCACTCCTCGATCGAGGCCTTGACCTCTTCGAAGCGGGGGTTGGAGAAGGAAAGGGACATCGACCCCGAGAAGTCCTCGATCGGGGAGATCTCCGTCAAAATTTCATCCAGACCGGCGACCGACGACGGGTCACCAGTTACCCGCGACCGCCAGGCGTCGTTTCCGACCAGCCAGTCGAACGAGTCCGTCTGGAGTGCCAGCAGGTTCGGCACCTCGAGCTGTTCGGCGATCTTCCCGAACGAGATGCGTTGCGGCTTGCCGGCGGCGGTGCGGGGAGGAGTGTTTGTGCCGGGGCGGGAGACTGCCAAGATGCGTCCTTCCGAGGACCTGCGGATCCGAACGGTCGTCGTGCGCGCACTCCTATCGACCCCCAGTCAAATGGAGGTGCGAAAGGCAGAAGGCAGCGCAAACTAGCAGTGTAGCCGCAAGGCACACTACTGTCGAATCCCCAGGCAGGCGGCTTGACACCCCGTAAATCAGCCACCTCGAACCACACTCCCGGTTGAACCGTGTTTCCGCGCGAGAGACTCGCTGAAACATCGGGGGGACGACGGGAGCCGGCCCGACCACGCGTCCTGCCGCGCACCTCGGCAGGCCGAAATTACCGGGCTCGAATTACAAGCCCGTACTTCAGGTACTCGTCACGCTCAGCCACCAAGCATGTGCACTGGCTGCGCGCTACGAGAAGAGCGTGCCTGTGTGGGTCCGCCACGTCAAGAGGCGCGCCCCAGGTGGGGGGATACCTCACCGGATGAATGCCGCCCTGGCCAGGTGGAGGATGAGCTGGTGGGACACCGCGAGTCATCCGCGAGCCGCGGGTTGCGAGTGGGTGATGCACCGGTTCGACACGGTTGTGACATGAGTGACTGGCGATGACTCCTGACTCACCGTGTGCCTCACGCGAACCATGCGGGCTCAGTGAGCGTTTCACCTCACACGGGGCTCACGGATTGGACTTTCCGAGGATGGGTAGCTTGTCCGGCTGGACGGGACGAAGACCGCGGAGGCAAGGACCGTGCTGACACAGGAGCATGCGCAAGCGCTCGTGCATGCGATCGCGTACGACGCGACCGGCGGCAAGCTGGGCAAGATCGGCCAGGTCTACCTGGACAACCGCACGCAGGCACCGGAGTGGGTCACGGTGCACACGGGGTTGTTCGGTACGAAGGAGTCGTTCGTGCCGGTCCGGGACGCCGAGCTCGACGGCGACCGGCTGCTGCTGCCGTTCGAGAAGCATCTCGTGAAGAACGCGCCCGATCTCGATCCGGCCGGGCCGTTCGGTGCCCTGACGCCAGAGCAGGAGATGGAGCTCTACCGGCACTACGGGGCGCGGCCACCGGCTCCCCCGCCGGTCTCCGCCGCGATCGACGAGGACACCGGGCGGTTCAGCTCGTTCGGCGGTGCGACGGCGCTGGACGGCCTGGCCGACGACACGCCGTACGGCGAGCAGGCGCCCGTGCGGCCGGCCCGGCCGGACCTGCCGGCCGACGACCCGTTCGGCGGCGACCCCTACGGCCCGTACGACGACGACCCGGACGACGCGCCCCGCGCCTTCGACGAGCCCTCACGACCGTTCGACGCCACCCCGCCTGCCCCATCGACCCCAGTTGCGCCGTCGGCTCCGGCCGCCGCACCGCCCCCACCGCCGCCTGCGGATGACCGGCCGCCGCCGGAACCCCGGCCGACCCCGGAACCCCGGCCGATGCCGACGCTGTCCAGCTTCCGGCCGCCGACGCCCGCCGCCCGACCGGCGCCGGCGCCGGTTCCCCGCCCCGCGCCCGAACCCCCGCGTTCGGACGGCGCGAGCGACGAGGGACCGTTCCCACCCGGCCCGATCTCCCTCGACTTCCGGCCGACGACGCTGCAGGTGGCGCCCCACGCCGCGGACGCCCCCTCGGAGCCCCGGCGGGCCCCCGAACCGGAAGAGCCGGAGTCCCCGGCACCGAACGTGTTCGCGCCCCGCTCCGGGGAAAGCACACCGTTCCCCGCGGTGACGACGAGCCCCCTCGTTCCCCTCACCCCGGCCGCCGCGGCCGACCGCGGTCCCGCCGACCACGTGGGACGGCACCGCCGCCGAGGGTGACGAACTCCTCCCCGATCCACTCGACCTGACCGTTCCGCGGGTGTACACGGCGGGAACTCGGGATGATCGGTACCCGACGGGCGGATGACCACCGGGTATCCACAGCCTGGCTTCCCGACCGCCGGTGGATCGATCACGGGACGCTATCCTCCCGCGGGGTAGCGGAGAGATGAACGAGGAGTTGATGGCTTGATGTCGCCGCAGGTGGTGATCCTCGCGGCCGGGCTGGGCACGCGGCTCGGACGACCGCACCCCAAGACCCTGACTCCGTTGCGGGACGGAAAGAGCATCCTGCGCCACCAGCTCGACCGGATCGGCGCGGCATTCGGCGCCGACACCCGCGTCACCATCGTGGTCGGTTTCAAGATGAACCTGATCATGGAAGCCGCACCCGAGGCGCTGTTCGCCTACAACGAGGTCTACGACCAGACCAACACGAGCAAGAGCCTGCTCAAGGCCCTGCGCCTGTCCGCGTCCGGCGGTGTCCTCTGGCTCAACGGCGACGTCGTGTTCGTCGACGGTCTGCTCGAGCACGTCGCCGAGCAGGTCGCGGCCGACGAGAGCTTCATCTGCGTGAACACCGAGTCGGTCGCGGACGAGGAGGTCAAGTACACCCTCGACGGCGACGGGTTCGTCAAGGACCTCTCCAAGCAGGTCCGCGTCGGTGCGCTCGGCGAGGCGGTCGGCATCAACTACGTCACCGAGGCCGACAAGGCCACGCTGATCCAGCACCTGGACGCCGCCGACGACCAGGACTACTTCGAGCGTGGCGTCGAGACCGCGATCGCCGACGCCGGCAGTAGGTTCCGTGCCGTGGACATCTCCCGTTTCGGGGTGGTGGAGGTCGACTTCGACGCCGACCTCGCCCGCGCCAACGAATTGGACGTCGAGACCCGATGAACCCGCCGATCTCCCCGGCCACCGTGCCCGCGGACTCCAGCGCGCCGGCTACCCCGCCGCGCCCGGGTGGGCGGCCCACCGCCGCCGACTTCCTGGCCCGCCACCGCGGTGGGGGCCTGTTCACCGAGACCGTGAACCAGCGGATCGGCTCCTACCTGGCCGTCGCCGCGCACCGCCTGCGGCTGGCGCCGTCCGCGCTGACGCTGATCAACCTCGTGCTCGGCCTCGCGGCGTCGATCGCCGTCGTGGTGCTCGCCCCCGCAGCCGCGCGGGACGACGTCCCGGCCTGGGCGCTGGGCCTGGGCGCGCTGCTGCTCTGGCAGCTCGCGTACAGCCTCGACTGCTCCGACGGTCAGCTGGCCCGGGTGACGGGCATGGCTGGTCCGGCGGGCGCCCGCGTCGACATCCTGTGCGACGTCGCGGTGCAGATCTCGCTCGTCGCCGCGATCTCGGCCACCGCGCTGGCGCACGCCCCGGAGACGCCGATCTGGCTGGTCGCGGTGTTCGCCGGCACCTGGATGATCAACCTCGTCACGTCGGTGCTGGCCTCGTCCAACACCGCGTCCGCGAGCCTGATGACGTCGACCTCCCTGCCCGTGCGCATCGTCAAGCTGGTCCGCGACTACGGTGCAGTCGTGACCGTGTGCGGGGTGGTGATCGCGTTCGTCCCCGGCTTGACGCCGTGGCTGATGGCGGCATTCACCGTGGTGAACGGGCTGTTCCTGCTCGCCAGCATCGGTCAGTCGGCGCGTAAGGCCGGCCTGGTGGCACCCCCGCACGATCCCCGGTGAAGAAGCTGCGGGGGCTCCGTAACCACCGGGGCTCTGCCGCCGGCCTCGCTGATCAGCTGGTCAGCGCCGGGGCGAATGCCGCGACCGGCCTGCTCGTCCTGCCGTTCCTCGCCCCGTCCGAGGCCGGCGCGGTGCTGTTCGCGATCAGCGTCGGCTACTTCGCCGTCGGCATCGCGCGCGCCATCGTCGGCGACGTCTTACTGACCTACTCCGCCCGCTACGGCGACGCCGACCGGGCCCGGCAGGCCTCCGACGCCACCAAGACGGCCGGGGCGCTGGGCCTGCTGGCGTCGCTGCTGGCGGTGATCGCCTGGGCGTCCGGGCCCCACTTCCTGCACGAGCTGATCTGGCTGGCGCCGTTCCTGCCGTTCGTCCTGACGCACGACGCGGGGCGCTACGTCTTCCTCGCGGCTCGCCGCCCCGACCGCGCGCTCGTCGCCGACCTGACCTACGTCGGTGTGCAGGCAGTGGTTCTGGCGGTGCTGCTCGGGCTCGGTTATCGCGACGGTGCGGTGTTCCTGTGCGCGTGGGGCATCGGTGGCATCGCGGGGACGGCCTCGTTCCTGCTTCGCGCCCGGATCAGCCCGCTGCGGGGCGACCTGCGCGGGTGGATTCGCGAGACCCGTCACCTGTCCAGCTGGCTGACGGTCACCGCGCTACTCGGCCAGGCCCAGGTGCAGTTCGTCTACACGCTCGTCACCGGCCTGCTGGCGCCCGCCGCGCTCTCACTCCTGCGTGCCGCCCAGTACGGCCTGCTGATGCCCGCACAGAACCTGCAGATGGCCGTCTCCAGCCTGCTGACGCCCCGGATGTCGCGGCTCGCCGGCGCGGGGGACGCCGCCGGGGTCAGCCGGCTGCTCCGCAGGGCACTGACCGCCACCGCGCTCTGCGGTCTGGTTCCGGTCGCGTTGTCCCCGCTCGCCGGTCCTCTGCTCGACGTCATCCTGCCCAAGTACGCGCAGGCGGGCACCATCGCGCTGCCCGTGGCGATCCAGGCCCTGATCTATCTCGTGCAGGTGCCGTTCACCGCGGCCCTGCGCGGGATGCAGCGCGTCCGCAGCCTGTTCGTGCAGTACGTCGTGTTCGTCGTGGCGCAGGCGGCCGCGCTGATCGTCGGCACGCTGGCGTACGACCTGCGCGGCGCCGCGTGGGGCATGATGGTCGGCTCCGCCATCGGGCTGGTGGCGATGATCGTGCTGTACCGGAATGCGCACCGTCAGCTCGCGCCGGTGGACACCAATACGATGAGCGCGACCGCTCGATGACAGAAATGGACAGCTAAGTGACCGACCCGACCCCCAGGCGTGTGGCATTCGTTACCGGCATCACCGGGCAGGACGGTTCGTACCTGGCCGAGTTGCTGCTCGCGAAGGGTTACGAGGTCCACGGCATCATCCGCCGCGCGTCGATGTTCAACACCGAGCGGTTGGACGCGATCTACCAGGACCCGCACGAGGCCCACCGGCGGCTGTTCCTGCACTACGGCGACGTCACCGACGCCAGCGGCCTGGTCAACGCGATCCGCGACGTGCAGCCCACCGAGGTGTACAACCTGGCGGCGCAGAGCCACGTGCGGGTGAGCTTCGACATCCCGGAGTACACCGGCGACACGACCGGGCTGGGCACCGCGCGGCTGCTCGAGGCGATCCGGGCGGCGAAGATCGAGACGCGTTTCTACCAGGCGTCCACGTCCGAGCTGTACGGCTCGACGCCGCCGCCGCAGAACGAGCAGACGCCGTTCCACCCGCGCAGCCCGTACGGCGTCGCGAAGATGTACTCGTACTGGTTGACCGTGAACTACCGCGAGTCGTACGGGCTGTACGCCACCAACGGCATCCTGTTCAACCACGAGTCCCCGCGCCGCGGCGAGACGTTCGTGACGCGCAAGATCACCCGGGCGGTGGCCCGGATCGCCAGGGGCCTGCAGGAGGACCTGTTCCTCGGCAACCTCGACGCGGTGCGCGACTGGGGATACGCGCCGGAGTACGTCGAGGGCATGTGGCGAATCCTCCAGCAGGACGAGCCGGACGACTACGTGCTCGCGACCGGCGTGCCGGCGACCGTGCGCGACTTCGTCGCGGCGGCGTTCACGCACGTCGGCCTCGACTGGGAGAAGTACGTCAAGCACGACTCCCGCTACGAGCGCCCGGCGGAGGTCGACGCACTGATCGGCGACCCCGCCAAGGCGGAGGAGCGGCTCGGCTGGAAGGCGAGCACCGACTGGCGCCGGCTGGCCCAGATCATGGTGGACGCCGACATCAAGCAGCTCGACGACCAGCTCTCCGGCCGCTCCGTGCGCCTAGACGACCGCTGAGCCTTCCACCACCGGGGGCCGCGCGTCAGCATGCGGCGGCGTCGCGGCCTCCGGCGGTGTGGTGGGAGTCGGTTCAGCGGTTCGCGCGGCCGAACCGAACGCGATCCAGGCCTCGGCGGCCAGCAGGAAGATCCAGAACGTGCCGCCGACGCCGCCGAGCAGCCAGTCGGCCCACGGAATCGTGGCCAGCGACGACACGACGGTGATCGTGAACCACGCCGGCGCCCCGCGACGCAGGCCGCGCCACAGCAGCAGCCCGAGGCCGAACAGGAACGCGACACAGCCCAGAATGCCGGCCCGGCGCAGCGAACCGATCGCCGAGTTGTCGGTGGTGAGCTCCGGCCGCTCCCCCACCGGGCCGGTGTCGTCGCGGACGACGGCGCCCCGCGGATCGGCGTTGTTGCCGAAGATCTTCGCGATGACGGCGTCGGACTCGAACTCGTCGATCACCTGCTTCCAGGTGTCGAACCGGCCGCTGGTGTAGTCCTTCACCTCGGTGGTGGTGCTCGGCGTCGTCACGGTGTTGTCGTAGCGGCTCTGGAACAGCGACGAAACGCCGCCCATCCCGATGAACACCATGCCGACGAGCAGGAGCGGCACGACCGCGGCGATCGCGGTCTCGCGGAACGACGAGTGGACCGGCAGGCCGTCGTCGGGAACGTCGCTGCCGCGACGCACGCGCCACTGCCTGCGGGCCAGCACCAGCAGGTGAACACCGGCCGCGCAGACCAGGAACAGCCAGGCGGTGCGGGAGTTGGTCAGCAGGATGACCAGCGTGGTGAGACCCATCGCCGACCAGCGCTGCCAGCGGGCGAACGCGCGGTCGGGTGCGATCCGCAGCGTGACCAGCACGCCGATCAACGCGAGCGAGTTCGGGTGGTAGAGCAGCCCGGGACCACCCCAGAACCTCCCGGTCATGGCCGAGCCCCACGGCCCGTCGGGCACCGCGTGGGCGTCGTCGAGGAGGTTGCCCGAGCCGACCAGGAACAGCGCGGCGATCGCGAACAGGAACGCGGTGACGACGCCGATCGACGGGTCACGCCCCGAGCGCCGCAGCGCCACCAGGATGCCGAGCGCGGCGACGGCCGAGACCCCGAAGTACGCGACCCGCTGCCCGGCGATCGAGACGTTGGCGGTCAGCAGCGCCGAGATGATGCCGAGCGGCCAGTACGCGAGCCCCAGCCAGGCAGCGCCCAACCGGGGCAGCCGCACCGCGTCGCGGAACCAGGGAAACGTCCACGCGATCAGCAGCAGCGCGCCGATCACGTAGACCGACCAGGTCACTTCGCGGGTGGTGGTCCACGTCCACGACATGATCCCGCTGAACACCACGAATCCGCCGACGCCCAGCCCGGACCAGGTGACCCCGCGCAGGGACAGCGCGAACCCGGCGACGGCGACAGCCAGCGCAGCACCGATCGCGGCACGGGTGCCGTTGGGCGCGTTGTTCTGCGCTGCTTCCAGCAGCCAGGCGATCGCGACGATCACCGCGCCTATCGAGGCGAAGCGGGTGTGCCGGCTCGTCCACCGATCGGGATCGAGTACCGGAAATTTGGGGCTGACGCGCTGGGTAGCCACGGCTGTGCTGTGTCCTCCGGTCGCTGTGCGTACCTCTTACTGCTGGACGGCCACGCTGTTGCCCCGTCGCGCCACCGCACAGTGGACCTGATTCTCGCATTCCTTGCTGGGCGCGGCCGAACCGTACTCGCCCGCTACGACAACTCTTATCCTGTGAACTTCGAAGAAAACTTCGACGCCAATTCTTCGTAGACGCCGAGCAGCGCTGCCGTGGTGACAGTGGTGGAGAAGTGCTCCTCGTACCGCTGTCGTGCCGCGCCGGCCAGCCCAGGCGCTTCCGCCACGACCCGCGGCAACATCGCCGCGAGCGCGTCGACGTCCGGCGGCACGGTCCACCCCGCAGCCGCCGCTCCGCCGGCCCCCGCGCCGACCAGGTAGGGCAGCCCGCCCATCGCGGTGGCCAGCACCGGCCGGGCGTTGGCCAGCGCCTCCACGACCACCATCGGGCACACCTCGTCCCAGGTCGACGGCGTGACCAGTGCGGCGGAGGCACGCATGACCTCCTGCACCTCGGCGTGTGGACGGCGCCCCAGCAGCTCGATGTCCCGGCGCCCGGCCGTCGCTGCGGCCACCGACGAAGCCAACGGCCCGTCGCCGATCAGCCGGAGTGTGCCCAGCGAACCGTCGGCGTGCCGCTGCCAGGCGTCCAGCAGGAGATCGAGGCCTTTTTCGGCCGAGAACCGGCCGACGAACAGCAACCCGCTGCCGGGTTCGGAGTGCCGGCCCGGGTCCGGGACGCCGTTCGGTTTCACGGTGATGGAGGAGTCGGCGACGCCGAACGACCGCAGGTGTTCGGCGATCGCGGGCGTGAGCGCCAGGTAACGGTCGACGGAGTGCCAGGTGCCGCGGTGCGCGGCCAGCGTGGTGGCCATCAGCGCGCTCTGCGCCTTGGAGCCGCGGTAGCAGGAGTGCTGGACGGCCGGGTACGGGAACGACTTGCCCAGACAGTCGTGACAGGCGTGGCCGTCGCGGAAATACAGACCGTTCGCGCACACCTGGCGGAAGTTGTGCACGGTATGGACGACCGGGACGCCGTGTGCGTGCGCGGTGCGGATCACCCAGGGCGAGAGCAGCGGGTACGGGTTGTGCAGGTGCAGGACGTCCGGCTTCTCGGCGGACAGCAACGCCGCGAGTTCGCGCTGCGCCTGCCGCGCGTAGAGCGGTGAGATCGGCAGCAGTGCCTTCTGGCCCGTGGAGAGCGTCGCGATCTCGTCGGAGCTCCGCTGGAACGGCAGCACCGTGACGCCGACCTCGCTGAGCAGCCGCGATTCGAGGTCGACCACCGTGTTCTCACCCGACGGATTGGCCGAGACGTAGCGGTTGTGCGCTATCACGATCTTCACGGCGGGGGGCTCTCCACAGGCTTGGATACGCTGGCGCCAGACGTTACTACCCGGAGAGGACACGCCTTGTTCCACCACCCGGTGCCCCGTGACGCCCGCGTCTACATCGCCGGTCACGGCGGTCTCGTGGGCTCCGCGCTCTGGCGGCACTTCGAGTCGGTCGGTTTCACCAATCTGGTGGGGCGCCGCTCGAAGGAGCTCGACCTGCGCGACCGCGAGTCGGTGCGGGCATTCTTCGACGAGGTGCGCCCGCAGTACGTGATCGACGCCGCCGCGAAGGTCGGCGGCATCTTCGCGAACTCCACGTACCCCGCGGAGTTCCTCTCGGACAACCTGCGGATCCAGACGAACCTGCTGGATTCCGCGAGCGAGTTCGGCGTGGAGCGGTTCCTGTTCCTCGGCTCCTCGTGCATCTACCCGAAGTTCGCGCCGCAGCCGATCCGGGAGGATTCGCTGCTCACCGGGCCGTTGGAGGAAACCAACGACGCGTACGCGATCGCGAAGATCTCCGGCGTGATGCAGGTGCAGGCGATCCGGCGGCAGTACGGACGCAGCTACATCTCCGCGATGCCGACGAATCTGTACGGCCCCGGTGACAACTTCGAGATCCCCGGCGCGCACGTGATGCCGATGGTGATGCGGCGGCTGCATTCAGCGGTCGAAGCCGGAGAGAAAACCTTCACGATCTACGGCACCGGCACCCCGAAGCGCGAATTCCTGCACACCGACGACCTGGCCCGCGCCTGCCTGGTGCTGCTCGAGAACTACGACGACCCGGCGCCGATCAACATCGGTGTCGGCGAGGACGTGACGATCGACGAGCTCGTGCAGATGATCGCGGACGTCGTCGGTTACGACGGCGAGTTCACGCACGACACGTCGAAGCCCGACGGGACGCCGCGCAAGGTGCTCGACGTGTCCCGGATCAAGGCGCTGGGCTGGGAACCGACGGTCGAACTGCGGAACGGCATTCGCAGCGTTTACGACTGGTTCCTGGAGCACCAGGCGACTTTTCGTCGCTGAGCCCGCTGCAACTAAGCTCACCGAGTTATGACGACGTCTACGCGGCCGGGCACGTTCGTGTGCTGCGGTGTCCATATCGAAGCAGTCACCCGGCAGCCGGCAGCGGAGCTTGTCGTCGCCTCGCAGTACGGCCAGCCGCGCAGCACGCACCTCTGCAACGCGTACACGTTGTCGCTCGCGGTGCGGGACGAGAAATTCCGGGCGCTGCTCAATGACGCCGACATCAACTTCGCCGACGGCCACTACGTGGCGATGGTGGGGCGGCGTCGCGGGTACCCCGACATGCACGCGCGGACCTACGGGCCCGACCTGATGGCCGACACGATCGACCAGGGGCGCGCGAAGGGGCTCAAGCACTACCTGTACGGGGCGTCGCCGTCGACGGTGGCCCAGCTGGCGGAGAAGCTCACCGAGCGCTTCCCGGGGACAGAGTTCGTCGGGGTGGAGTCCCCGCCGTTCCGGCCCCTGAACCCGGAGGAGGCCGACGAGCTGGTGGCGCGCGTGGAGGCCGCCAAGCCCGACGTGTTCTGGGTCGGGCTCGGTACGCCGCGGCAGGACGAGTTCGTGGCCGCGTACACGAAGCGGCTGAACTGCACGGTGGTGCCGGTGGGGGCCGCGTTCGACTTCCATGCGGGGAACAAGCCGTCGGCGCCGGCGGCGGTGCAGAAGTACGGGATGGAGTGGGCGTACCGGCTCGCTACCGAGCCGCGGCGGCTCTGGAAGCGGTACCTGGTCGGCAACCCGATCTTCGTCTACGGCGCGCTGACCGATCGCTGGCGCAAAAGCTGACAGACACAAAAACGCCCGCCCCGGAGAGCCGGGGCGGGCGTTTTCGTACAGAGACTTACTTGACCGACACCGAGGCGCCAGCGGCCTCGAGCTGGGCCTTGGCCTTCTCGGCGGTCTCCTTGTTGGCCTTCTCCAGGACGGGCTTGGGCGCGCCGTCGACCAGGTCCTTGGCCTCCTTCAGGCCGAGGCTGGTGAGGGCACGCACCTCCTTGATGACCTGGATCTTCTTGTCGCCAGCAGCCTCGAGGATGACGTCGAACTCGTCCTGCTCCTCGGGGGCGTCGGCAGCGGCACCGGGGCCGGCCGGGCCGGCAACGGCGACGGCAGCCGGAGCGGCGGCCTTGACGTCGAAGGTCTCCTCGAAGGCCTTCACGAACTCGGAGAGCTCGATGAGCGTCATTTCCTTGAACGACTCGAGCAGGTCGGCCGAGCTGAGCTTCGCCATGTCAGGCGGTTCCTTTCAGGGTTTGATTTACGTGTGTGCGGGGCGAGGCTCAAGCCTCGGGCGCAGCCTCGGCCGAAGCGTCGGCATCGGCCGAAGCATCGGCGTCGGCCGAAGCATCGGCGGCCGGAGCCGTGGGAGCGTCCGTGCCACCCTCGGCGGCCTTCTTCTCCTGCAGCGCCTGGGCGAGCCGGGCGAGCTGAGTGGGCAGCGCGTTGAACGTCGCGGCAGCCTGTGCCATCTTCGCCTGCATGGCGCCCGCGAGCTTCGCGAGGAGAATCTCGCGCGACTCGAGGTCGGCCAGCTTGGTGATCTCCTCGGCGGTCAACTTCTTGCCGTCGAGCACACCACCCTTGACGACCAGCAGCGGGTTCGCCTTCGCGAAGTCCCGCAGGCCCTTGGCGGCCTCGACCGGGTCGCCCTTGACGAACGCGATCGCGGTGGGACCGCTCAGCAGCTCGTCGAGGTCGGTGATACCGGCGTCACGCGCGGCGATCTTGGCCAGCGTGTTCTTGGTCACCGCGTAGGTCGTCTCGCGACCGAGCGAGCGACGCAGCTCAGTCATCTGCGCCATCGTCAGTCCGCGGTACTCGGTGAGCACCGCTGCGGACGAGTCGCGGAATCCGCCGGTGAGCTCAGCCACCGCGGACGCCTTGTCGGGGCGAACCTGCGTGTCAGCCATGGGCCTCCTCTCTCGTAACTCGGGCTGGTGAACCCGCCGTGAAACGAGAGACGCCCCGGCGCAGGGCGCACGGGGCAGCACAGAGCTTTGACACATCTGGCGACCGTCCGGCCTGCGCGGGTCGCCCGCGTTTCAGCGGGACCTTCGGCTGCGCGAACGCAGCGACCAGCGGTCTTCGGTGGAATGTCGCTCTCCACGATACAGGACCTCCGACGGAGGTCCCAATCCGTTAGCGGGCGACCGCAGCGGCAACCCCGCTCCGCGCGGCGACTGCCGCGCGGAGCGGATACTGGCTCGGCCCACCCTGCATCGAGAAAGCTATCAGCGTGCCACCCACCGATGGGATCCCCGAACCGAACATGCCCCCAAACTGGCATGAAAAAGGCGGCCCCGAAGGGCCGCCTCTCTCGTCAGAACGTCAGGAAATTCAGACCGCCGGGTCTTCCTCGGTGAGGTTACGAGCCCGGTTCGGGTCGACCGGGATACCCGGGCCCATCGTGGTCGTGAAGGTGACCTTCTTCAGGAACTTGCCCTTCGACGCACTCGGCTTCGCCCGGTTGATCTCGTCGAGCGCGGCCGCGTAGTTCTCGACCAGCTTCGTGTCGTCGAAGCTCGCCTTGCCGATCACGAGGTGCAGGTTGGCCTGCTTGTCGACGCGGAAGTTGATCTTTCCGCCCTTGATCTCGTTCACGGCCTTGGTGACGTCCGGCGTGACCGTTCCCGTCTTCGGGTTCGGCATGAGGCCGCGCGGGCCCAGGATCCGCGCGATCTTGCCGACCTTGGACATCTGGTCCGGGGTCGCGATGGCGGCGTCGAAGTCCAGCCATCCCCCCTGGATCCGCTCGATCAGGTCGTCCGAGCCGACCGCGTCGGCGCCGGCGGCCTCGGCCTGTGCGGCCTTGTCGCCCACCGCGAACACGATGACCCGGGAGACCTTGCCGGTGCCGTGCGGCAGGTTGACGGTGCCGCGCACCATCTGGTCGGCCTTACGCGGGTCGACGCCGAGCCGGATCGCGACCTCGACGGTCGCGTCGTACTTGGTGGTGCTGGTGCTCTTGGCCAGCCGCGCCGCCTCCAGCGGGCTGTAGAGCTTGGTCTTGTCGATGGTGTCCGCGGCTGCGCGGTACGCCTTGCTGCGCTGCATTTCGCTTCTCCTGAAAGCTATGGAGTCCGTGGTGAATGAGCCGCGCCCGGCTCTCCCACGACTACTGGGTCAGTCCTGAACGGTGATGCCCATGCTCCGAGCAGTGCCGGCGATGATCTTCGCGGCCTGGTCGATGTCGATCGCGTTGAGGTCGACCATCTTGGTCTCGGCGATCTGCCGGACCTGCTCCTGCGTGACCGTGGCGACCTTCGTCTTGTGCGGCTCGCCCGAACCCTTGGGCACACCGGCAGCCTTGAGCAGCAGCCGCGCAGCCGGCGGGGTCTTCGTGACGAACGTGAACGTCCGGTCCTCGTACACCGAGATCTCGACGGGGACGATGTCGCCCCGCTGGGACTCGGTGGCCGCGTTGTAGGCCTTGCAGAACTCCATGATGTTCACGCCGTGCTGACCCAGCGCGGGGCCGACCGGCGGGGCCGGCGTCGCGGCGCCAGCCTTGATCTGGAGCTTGATGATCGCGGAAAGCTTCTTCTTCTTGGGAGGCATCTTCCTGGGCTTCCTGGGCTTTACTGCAGACCCCCGGTATCTCCGGAGGAAACTTAGATCTTCGAGACCTGGTTGAAGTTGAGCTCCACCGGGGTCTCCCGACCGAAGATCGAGACCAGCACCTTCAACTTCTGGGCGTCCGGATTAATTTCACTGATCGACGCCGGCAGCGTGGCGAACGCGCCCTCGGTGACCGTGACCGAATCCCCGACCTCGAAGTCGACGACCTTGACCGGCGCCTTGACCTCTTTCTGCACGGTCGGCGCGAGGATCTTGACGACCTCTTCGAGGCTCAGCGGGCTCGGACGGTCGGCACGCGAGGTGGCGCCGACGAATCCCGTCACGCCGGGTGTGTTGCGCACCGCGGACCAGGACTCGGGCGTCAGCTCCATGCGGACCAGCAGGTAGCCGGGGAAGACCTTCGACTGGACCTGCTGCCGCTTGCCGTTCTTGACCTCGGTGACCTCCTGGGTGGGCACCTCGATCTGGAAGATGAAGTCTTCGACGTTCAGCGAGTTGATGCGGCTCTCGAGGTTCGTCTTGACCTTGTTCTCGTAGCCCGCGTAGGAGTGCACGACGTACCACTCGCCGGGGGCCATCCGCAGGGCGCGGCGCAGCTCCTCGACCGGGTCCTCATCGTCCTCGACGGTGGCGGTGGCCACGCTCTGAGCCGGGACCGCCTCGACGTCGGCCGACGCCTCGGCGTCATCGGACAGGGCTTCGGTCTCGCCTCCCTCGGGAAGGCGGTATTCCTCGTCGTAGTCGGGCACGCGATGGCTCTTCTCTGTCTGTGGGTGTTGATCCATTGTTCCGCACGCGGACGCAAGACGAGGCCAACCCGAACAGCGGGCCGGCCTCGAACCTACCTAGGAGTCGCTGTTCGCTCCGAACGCCCACATCACCAGTTTGGCAACACCGGCGTCGATGCCCCACACGATCGCGGTCATGACCGTCACGAAAACGACGACGACCGACGTGTAGGTGATCAGCTCCTTGCGCGTCGGCCAGATGACCTTGCGCAGCTCAGCGACGACCTCGCGGATGAAGCGGATCAACCGGGAGATCGGGTTGGGCCGACGCTCCTTGGTGCCCTTGCGCGGACCCTTGTCGGTCGGGCCCTTGCCGCCGCCCTTGGGCAGCTTCGGGGGGCCGTCACTCTTGGCAGCGACCTTCGATGCAGACCGCTCTGCGGCAGCGACATCCTGGGCGCTGCCCTTACTGTCCGCCACCGGATCTGCCTTCTTCCGTCGTCGGTCGTGCCCAGCCAAGTCCGTCGTCACGTGTGTTCTGCGCAGGGGTGACAGGACTTGAACCTGCAGCCTGCGGTTTTGGAGACCGCTGCTCTGCCAATTGAGCTACACCCCTTTGTGTCCCACCAAAGTGGCACACAGTGCACCTGCAACATACTTCCTAAGAGCGAGCGCGACGACAACCCGCCGTCCAACCTCGGGTGGCGGGTCAGGGGTCAGCACGCCCTAGAACGACGAGTCTACGGGGTGGCCGACGTTTATCCCAAACCGGTGCCCCGCAATGCATGTGACGCGTCTGCCAGAGTAGGGACCATGACCGCAGCAGACACCTCGCCCGCCCGCCGCATCTCGAGCAAGGTGGGCGCCATCGCCGAATCCGCCACCCTCGCCGTCGACGCCAAGGCCAAGGCCCTGAAGGCGGCCGGGCGCCCGGTGATCGGCTTCGGCGCGGGCGAGCCCGACTTCCCCACCCCCGACTACGTCGTCCAGGCCGCGATCGCCGCCTGCAGCGACCCGAAGAACCACCGCTACACCCCCGCCGCCGGCCTTCCCGAGCTCAAGGCCGCGATCGCGGAGAAGACGCTGCGTGACACCGGCGTCGAGGTCGCCGCGAACCAGATCCTGGTCACCAACGGTGGCAAGCAGGCCGTCTACGAGGCCTTCGCCACGCTGGTCGACGACGGTGACGAGGTCATCCTCCCGGCGCCGTACTGGACCACGTATCCCGAGGCCATCCGCCTGGCCGGCGGTGTTCCGGTCGACGTGATCGCCGACGAGACCCAGGACTACCTGGTCACCGTCGAGCAGCTCGAAGCCGCCCGGACGGAGAAGACGAAGGCGCTGCTGTTCTGCTCGCCGTCGAACCCGACCGGCAGCGTGTACACCGCCGCGCAGGTCGAGGAGATCGGCCGCTGGGCGCTCGAGCACGGCATCTGGGTGATCACGGACGAGATCTACGAGCACCTCGTCTACGGCGACACCGAGTTCGTCTCGATCGTGAAGGCCGTTCCGGAGCTCGCGAACCAGACCGTGATCCTCAACGGCGTCGCGAAGACCTACGCGATGACCGGCTGGCGGGTCGGGTGGCTCATCGGCCCGACCGACGTCGTCAAGGCCGCCTCGAACCTGCAGTCGCACGCGACGTCGAACGTCTGCAACGTGGCTCAGCGGGCCGCTCTGGCTGCCGTCTCGGGTGACCTCTCCGCGGTCGACGAGATGAAGACCGCGTTCGACCGGCGCCGTCAGACGATCGTGCGCATGCTCAACGAGATCGACGGCGTGTTCTGCCCGGAGCCGAAGGGCGCGTTCTACGCCTACCCGTCGGTCAAGGGGCTGATCGGCAAGGAGCTGCGCGGCGTGAAGATCGACTCGTCGGCGCAGCTCGCGTCCGTCGTGCTCGACGAGGCGGAGGTCGCTGTCGTTCCCGGCGAGGCGTTCGGCACGCCCGGCTACCTGCGGCTCTCGTACGCACTCGGCGACGACGACATCGTCGAGGGTGTCAGCCGTCTGCAGAAGCTTCTCGCCGAAGCGCGCTGACGCGCCTTATTACGCCATGCGGCGCACCACCGCCGGAGATTGACCACCGCACGTGCTGAAAGTGGCCCCGCCCGAGGCGGGGCCACTTCCGCGTCCGGGTCAGGCCGGGAGCGGCTCCGGGACGGGACCGGCCGCCGGCGCCGCGACCGGCTCGGCGGTGGATCGCTTCAGGCCGGGCACGAAGAGGGCGGCGATCGCGCCCGCGAGGACGACGCCGGCGCCGACCCAGGTCGCGATGCTCGTGCCGTCCGAGTACTCCTGGGCAGAGGCGTAGCTGCCGGTGTGCGAGAACACCGCGGCCAGTACCGCCACCCCGAACACCCCGCCGATCTCACGGATCGCGTTGTTCGCGCCGGACGCCACGCCCGTGTCCTCCTGCGGCACGGAGCCGAGCACCACGTTCGCGATCGGGACGAAGAACAGCGCCATCCCGATGCCGGAGATCACGAACGCCGGCCACTGCATGGAGTAAGCGGTGTCGGCCGACATGTTCGCGGCCAGCCACCCGAGCCCGGCGGCCTGCATCAACAACCCGACGACCAGCAGCGGACGCCCACCGATGCGGTCGGACAGTGGCCCGGCCAGCGGTGCCACCAGCATCGGCATCGCGGTCCACGGCAGCATCTTCAGACCGGCCTCGAACGGCCCGGAGCCCTGCACGGTCTGCAGGAACTGCGCGAGCAGGAAGATCGATCCGAACATCCCGAAGCTGAACAGCAGCGCGGTGACGTTGCTCGCGGCGAACCCGCGGTCGCGGAACAGCCGCAGCGGGAGCATCGGGTGCTCGGTGCGCGCCTCCCAGGCGACGAACAGCGCGGTGACGATGCCACCCGCGATCAGCGAGCCGACGACCTCGCGGCTCCCCCAACCGGCGGCGTTGCCCCGGACGAGGCCCCAGACCAGACCGAACAGGCCGACGGTGATCAGCGCGAGGCCGGGCAGGTCGAGTCGCTGCGCCAGCGGGCGGTCGGGGGCGAGGCGGCGCAGCGCGAGCGGCGCCAGCAGCAGGCCCACCGGGACGTTGATCCAGAAGATCCACTGCCAGGCCCAACCGTCGACGATCGCACCGCCGACGAGCGGCCCGAACGCGACACCGAGCCCGGACACCGCGCCCCAGACACCCAGCGCCGCGCCACGCCGCTCGGGTGACACCGCGGCGGAGAGCATCGTCAGCGTGAGCGGCAGGATCATCGCGCCACCGACGCCCTGCACGGCGCGGGCAGCGATCAGCGTGCCGACGTTCGGCGCCAGCGCGGCGAATGCGGACGCGACAGTGAACGTCGCGATGCCCAGCGCGAGGATCCGGCGGCGGCCGAACCGTTCCCCGAGCGACGCTCCGGTGAGCAGCAGGACGCCGAACGTCAGCGTGTAGGCGTTGACGGTCCATTCGAGGTCTTCGAGGCCGGCGCCGAGCGCGGTGCGGATCGCCGGAAGCGCGGTGGTCACGACGAGGTTGTCGAGCGACACCATGAATGCGGCCAGCGTCGTGACGACGAACGTCCAACGGGTGGTGTTGGGTGGCATGACGGACTCCAAGTAGTGATTGGTCACTAACTTCTGTGGTCAAAAAGAAGCCCGGCGTCTCTGCCGGGCGTCACGTCAGTTCGGCGGCGTGAATTTGCCGCGCATGTCCTCGGGAAGGCACATCTGGGCCCACGCGGCGTCGTAGCTGTCGAGGCCCATTGCCGCGACGACGTTCATCAACATGCCGTAGGCGAAGAACTCGCGGATCTGGTCCTGGTCGCAGCCGCCGATGCGCTCCACCGTCGACCAGAGCCGGCCGTAGCCGTCCCGGGTCGCGGAGCGGATCTCCGGGTCGTCGCAGCGCGAGTAGGCCTGCATCTGGAGCATCAGGAGGGCGCGGTCGGCGAGGAGCTTCTGGTAGGCCTCCCCCATCGCGACCATCGCGTCCTCACCGGCGAGACCGTCGGTGACCTCTTCGAACGTGTCGAGGACGAGTTGGAAGCACTGCTCGACGGCGGCGACGAACAGGGCCTTCTTGTTCGGGAAGAGCCGGAAGAGATAGGGCTGGCTGATGCCGGCCCGGTGCGCGATGGTCTCCGTGCTCGTTCCGTCGAGGCCACCGCTCGCGAACTCGGTCACCGCGGCCTGGAGCACCATCTTGCGTCGCTCGTCGGCGCTCAGTCGCGTTGCCATGCGGCCTAAGTTATTGACCAATCACTACTTAGTCAAGACCGGAAAAAGCCCCGCCGTGGCGGGGCCCTCCGTCAGGCGAGTTGGAGCACGGCCTTGGCGCGGCCGAGGACCTTGTCGTCACCGGCGCGGGCGGTGATGTCGACGGCGACGCGGCGGTCGTCGAGCTTCTCGGAGATCTTGGCGGTGACCTCGAGGGTGGCGCCCTGGTCGTCGTCCGGGACGGGAACCGGCTTGGTGAAGCGGACGCCGTAGTCGACGACCGCGCCCGGGTCGCCGACCCACTCGGTGAGGATGCGGCTGGCCTCGGCCATCGTGAACATGCCGTGCGCGATGACGTTCGGCAGGCCGACGGACTTCGCGACCCGCTCGTTCCAGTGGATGACGTTGAAGTCGCCGGACGCACCCGCGTACCGGACGAGGTTCGATCGCTGGATCGGGAAGGTCTTGGGCGGCAGTTCGGTGCCGACCTCGACGTCGTCGTAGGAGATCGTGGCGGCCATCAGCTCTCCTTCTCGGCGGCGCGGGAGACGATCAGCGCGTAGGCGGCGAGGACCGGCTCGCCGTCCTCGGTGGTGACGTCGGTGCGCATCGACAGGAAGACGCTGCCGGCGCGGAGCTTGACGTCCTCGACCTCGGTTTCGCAGACGAGGCGGTCACCGGCGCGGACCGGGCGCGTGTAGACGAAGCGCTGTTCGCCGTGGACGACGCGGGCGTAGTCCATGCCGATCTCGGGGTCGAAGACCGCCGGGCGGGTGGACTGCATCGTGAAGATGATCGGGAAGGTGGGTGGGGCGATGACGTCGGCGTGGCCGAGTTTCTGGGCGGCGGCCTGGTCCACGTACGCCGGGCTCGGGTCGCCGATCGCCTCGGCGAACTCGCGGATCTTCTCGCGGCCGACCTCGTAGGGGGCGGTCTTCGGGTACTTGCGCCCGATCGCATCCGTCGGACTGGCCACGGCGCCTCCTCGATTGGATTTCCCGCAACCTACCGGTAACCAGCGGCCCGACGCCCGCTACGCCGCCCAACGGAGGCGCACCCCACACCGCGCGCCGCCCACGCGGGAGGGGCGCGCCAAGCGCGCAGCGCGGGAGGGGCGTGGGGGCTGCGCCCCCACACCCCTACGTGCTCGGCTCCGCACCTCGGACCCTCCGCGCCCCGGCCGCCTTGCGCGCCGCTGCGGGCGCCGGGCCCGTGGGAGCGCAGCCTCACGGGCCCGGTGCCCGCTACGCGCGAAAGCGCCGCCCCTGAGGGCGGCGCTTTCGGAGCGTGTGCGCGGTGACCGCGCGAGAACTAGCGGGTCTCGCGGTGGGGCTGGTGCTTGCCGCAGCCGGACCGGCGCAGAACTTC
>NZ_JBICTY010000006.1:104342-661031 GCF_043197895.1 Cryptosporangium sp. NPDC048952
TCTTAGCGGGTCTCGCGGTGGGGCTGGTGCTTGCCGCAGCCGGACCGGCGCAGAACTTCTTAGCGGGTCTCGCGGTGGGGCTGGTGCTTGCCGCAGCCGGACCGGCGCAGAACTTCTTAGCGGGTCTCGCGGTGGGGCTGGTGCTTGCCGCAGTTGGGGCAGAACTTCTTCACCTCGAGCCGGTCGGGGTCGTTCCGCCGGTTCTTCTTGGTGATGTAGTTACGGTTCTTGCACTCCACGCAAGCCATCGTGATCTTCGGTCGGACGTCGGTGGCGGCCACGGAAGTGCCTCTTTCTACGTAATCGGGTTCGGTGCTCGACCTACGAGCTTACCTGGCACGGTAGCGGTGGCCGGACTTGAACCGGCGACACAGCGATTATGAGCCGCTTGCTCTGCCATCTGAGCTACACCGCCATTGGCAGCGAGCTTCACTGCCGGGCATCCAACCTAGGCGAATCGGAGCCCCCTTACGGAATCGAACCGTAGACCTTCTCCTTACCATGGAGACGCTCTGCCGACTGAGCTAAGGGGGCCTTGCGAGCCGCTGCAAAGATTACACGGCCCGCCCCGCACATGCGAAATCGGTATCCCCGATACGCCGAAAAACCGCGCCGACCAGCACTTATCCGTGCTGCCCCACGACCCGCAACCGGCGCGTCGCCTCATCCGCATCCGGAGAGGCGTCCGGCGAGGACGACGTCCGCGCGGCGACCCACGACTCGAGCCGGTCGGCCGGCAGCGGCCGCGCGAACAGGAACCCCTGCGCGATGTCGCAGCCCATCTCCTCGAGATGCGCCAGCACCCGCTCGCTCTCCACGCCCTCGGCCACCACCGAGAGTCCCAAGTGCTGTCCCAGCCCCACGATCGACCGCACGATGCCCAGATCGGCCGCGTCGGTGTTCATCCCGAGCACGAACGAGCGGTCGATCTTGATCTCGTGCACCGGGATCGTGCGCAGGTAGCTGAACGACGACGTGCCCACCCCGAAGTCATCTAGCGAGAGCCGCACCCCGCGGTCGGCCAGCCGACGCAGCGTCGCCAGCGGACGTTCGGCGTCGGTGAGCGCACCGCCCTCGATGATCTCCAACGTGAGCAGCCCGGCGGGCACGCCCGCCTCGTCCAGCAGCTGGTCCAGGTCGTCCGGGAAGTCGGGATCCTCCAGCGTCCGCGCCGAGAGGTTCACCGACACCCCCAGTGGACGCCCACGGTCCTGCCAGCGCCGGCACTCCGCGAGCGCCGCCCGCAGCACCCAGCGCGTGAGCGGCCCGATCAGCCCGGTGTGCTCGGCGACCGGTACGAACTCCCCCGGCATCAGCAGACCCTGATCCGGGTGCTCCCACCGCACCAGGCACTCCACCCCGATCAGCTCCCGCGTGGAGAGCGCGACCTTGGGCTGGTAGTGGACCGTCAGCTCGTCCTTCTCGATCGCCCGGCGGAGTTCGGGCACCAGGCTCAGCCGGTGGACGCTGCGCGACTCCATCGTCGTGGCGTAAACCGCGACGCCCCGGGGCAGCGCCTTGGCCGCATCGGTGGCGGCGTCCACGCGCCGGAACAGCGACTCGCTGTCGTCGCCGTGGTCGGGGAACAGCACCACGCCGACCGCGGCGCCGACCTCGATCGTGAAGTTCTCCAGCGGGAACGGCTCGATCGCGACCCGCCGCAGCTCGGTGGCGAGCGACACCACGCCGTCGACGCCCGACGCGCGCAGCAGGACGGCGAACTCGTCGCCGCCCAGCCGGGCCACCAGGGCGCCGTCGGGGGCGTGCGACCGCAGCCGGCTCCCGACCTCGGCGAGCAGCCGGTCGCCCGCCTTGTGTCCCAGCGTCTCGTTGACGCCGCGCAGGGCGTCGATGTCGAACTCCAGCAGTGCGACGACCTCGTCGGGCACCGGGTCGACAGCGATCGCGGCCTCCACGGCCTCGACCAGGCGCCGCCGGTTGGGCAGCCCGGTCGTCGTGTCGTGGTACGCGTCGTACCGCAGCCGTTCGACCAGCCGCGAGTTCTCCACCGCCACTGCGGCGTGCGCGGCGAGCGTCTCCAGCAGCCGCACGTCGGCCGCGCCGAACGTCGCGAGGTCGTGGAGACGGTCGGCGACCTCGAGGCAGCCGACGACGGCGGTGCCCGACCGCAGCGGGACGACGATCAGATCCTTCACCTCGCGGCCGCGCAGAGCGCGGCGCAACCGGAGGTCGGCGTTGGCGCCGCGGGGGCCGAGGTGCACGGTGACGCCGGTGTCGAGCACGCGGCGGCGGATCGGGTCCTCGCCGATCTGCTCGTCGATCAGGCCGGCCTGATCGACGCGGGCGACCAGCGCGGTCTCCGGATGACGTCCCAGGGCGGGCATCCAGAGCGTGGCCGACTCGGCCGACAGCAGCTCGCGGACCCGCGTGAGCATCGTGTCGGCGAGGCTGTTCTCCTGCCGGGCCGTGCTGACCGCCCGGGTGAACGCGTACAGCTCTCCCAGGCTCTTGTGCTGCGCCAGGAACTGCGCGTAGGCGCGGTATCCGGCCACGAGCACGACCGCGAGCACGACGAGCAGCGCCAGCGCCGCCATGTTGACCTTGAGCACGATCAGGACGACGAGCCCGACCGTGGTGTTCAGCACACCGACCGAGATCGACGCGATGACCAGGCGGGTGACCGCGACCGGTGCCGGACGCCCCTCGTAGAGCGTGATCGCCGCCAGGATGCCGGCGAAGCTCACCAGGTCGGCCAGGCCGACCGCGAGCAGCACGGAGACCCAGAGCAGCGGCTTCGTGGTGTCGAGCGGGCTCATGTACGCGAACACCGCGACCGCGACGCCGGTCTCGGCGGCCGCGACCGTGCAGTTCGTGACGAACTTGTGCGGCGTCGTGCGTCTGACCGCGTTGACCACGATCACTGCGGTCAGGCGGCTGATGACCAGCGCCAGCGGGGAGAGCCAGTAGAGCCCGAGCACCAGCGGGATCTCGGAGATCGAGAACGAGTGCGTCTCGCGGCGCAGCTGGACGTGCAGCTGGGTGGCTTCGCCGACCAGGAACAGGCCGATGAACACCGGGATCAGCCAGCCCGGCGCCAGCGAAGCACCGGTGACCGTGATAGCCGCCTCGGTGCCGGCGAGGCCGACCGCGGCCGTGACGAGAACCAGCGGCCAGAGCCGGGTGGGAACCCCGGCGATGCGCCGCCTCGTCACTTCGGCCACGCGCACCTCCCCGGCAGTGCCATCCCAGGCAGTATCAGTCCAGCTTGGGCGATCACATCATGCCGGACCCGCTGAGCGCTCTTCGCGGAACGGTGCACAGATTCGGCGCAACGGTCAGGTCCAGCTGGACCCAATGGGCAGGCCGGTATCGACCGTCCCGGACACGGTTCCGGCATTCGTCTCCGGCGTCCCGCCAGTGTTGCGCGAAACGGTGACAACGTCGGGCGCCGGCTCGGCTGCCACTGCGGCCGGAGACCAGAACAGGCCGCCGGCGAGGGCAGCGAACAGCCCTACGACGGCCAGCCGGCCGCCGATCGCGCCACCGGCGGAAGGTTCCCGCATCATTTCCCCCTTGGCATTACAAAAAACCCAATACCACCAATAAGGGATTGTCTCACGCTCTTGCCCCACGGTCACCAAGGGCGCTCACCTGAGAGTGGTGGGCATGTGCGACCCTCCCCGCGTGGACGAGCGGAGCCTGAGCGAGGTCTGGAACAACGTCCTGGGAACGCAGCCCGAGCCAGCCAACTGGATCGTGCTCGCGGCCGCGGTTCTCGCGTTGGTCGCGGTCGTCCCCCACGCGGTCTGGCGGATCTCCCGCAACATCGTGACGATCGCCCACGAGGGTGGCCACGCGCTGGCTGCCGTTCTGTCCGGCCGCCGCCTGACCGGCATCCGCCTGCACTCCGACACGTCCGGCGTCACGGTGTCGAAGGGCAAGCCCTACGGTCCGGGCATGGTCGCCACCGGCGTCGCCGGTTACATCACACCTTCGCTGCTCGGCCTGCTCGGCGCCGCCCTGCTCACCGCCGGGCACATCACCGCGATGCTCTGGCTCGCGATCGCCGGCCTCGCCGCGCTGCTGGTGATGATCCGCAACTTCTACGGTGTGCTCTCGGTGGCGGTCACCGGCGGCCTGGTGTTCGTCGTGTCCTGGTTCGGCACGCCCCAGGTCCAGGCGGGATTCGCTTACGCGTTCACCTGGTTCCTGCTGGTCGGCGGCGCCCGCCCGGTGGTGGAGCTGCAACGGCTCCGCCGTCGCGGACAGGCTCCGCACTCCGACGCCGATCAGCTCGCCAGGCTGACCGGGCTGCACCCCCTGCTCTGGGTCGCGCTCTTCGCGTTCGTCGCGCTCACCTGCCTCCTGCTCGGGGTTCGCTGGCTGCTGACCTGAGGCCCGCGACCGTCGACCGGGGACAGTTGCACCACCACTCGCGGTCGATCGGCATAATGGCAGCGCACATCTTCGGGAACACGGTTGAGCAGCCAGCCGCCCTATTGGGGAGGGGTGGCTGGGTAGTGGTATCAGCGGGTCCTGCGGGCGATCCCGCAATCCCGATGGACGTCACGTCTCTGCGCGACGAACTGCTGAAAGTCCGGGCCGAGCTCGACGGCCTCCGTGAGGCCATGAGCCGCCGGGCGGTGATCGAACAGGCCAAGGGCGTGTTCATGGAGCGGTACGGCGTCGACGACGAGGGTGCGTTCGCCCGGCTCGTGAGTCTCTCGCAGAGCACCAACGTGAAGCTCGTGCAGATCGCGGCCGACGTGGTGGCGCGATCGGGCGTCGGCAACGCGGACAACGGCCGGGCGAGCTGGATCGACCGTGCCCTGGACGCGTTCGGCGAACCGGCGCTCGTCCTGAGCCCGGTGCCGACCGAGCGGGGAACGGTGGCCGACTTCCAGGTCGACCACGCCAACCGGTCGGCGCTGCGCTGGATGGGCCGGCCGCGGGAGCGGGTGGTACGGGGCACGACGACCGAGCTCTTTCCGGCCGCGTCCGCGACGGTGCTGGTCAACGCGTGTCGCCGCACGCTGGCGACCGGCACGGCCGTGGGTGGTCCGTGGCTCGCGCCGGACGAGGACGGCAACGACGCCCGACGCGGGATACGGCTGCACGCCACCCGCATCACCACCGTGGTGCTGGTCACGTGGCAGCGGGCGACCGTCGAGGGCGATACCGCCTAGGAGAGCGAGGCGGCGAACTCGTCCGGGGCCATCGGCCCGGCGAAGTACCAGCCCTGCCCGGCATCGCAGCCGAGTTCACGGAGACGGTCGGCCTGTCCGGCCGTCTCCACGCCCTCGGCGGTGACGCTCAGGCCGAGCGCGTGGGCCAGCCCGACCAGGGCGCCCACCACTTCTGCATCCATGCCCGTGTCCAGGTCGGCGCCGATGCCGCTGGTGCCGGCGAGCTTCAGCTCCCGCACCGGCAGGTGCCGCAGCGTCGAAAGGTTCGAGTAGCCGGAGCCGAAGTCGTCGATCGCGATGCCGATGCCCTCACCGGCCAGCGCCTGCAGCACCTCGGTAGGAGCCTCGGCGCCGCCGACGATCGCGCTCTCGGTGATTTCGAGCTGGAGCGCCTCCGGCGGCAGCCCGGACCGCGTCAACGCCACGGCGACGTCGTTGAGCAGCGACGGGTCGGCCACCTGGCGGGCGGCGATGTTGACGCTCACCAGCGGCGCTTCGGTGCCGACCGTCCGCCAGCGCGCCGCCTGGCGGCAGGCCTCGGAGAGCACCCACCGCCCCAGCGGAACGATGAAACCGGTCTCCTCCGCCAGCGGAATGAACTGCGCCGGCTCGAGGACGCCGAACCGCGGGTGGTTCCAGCGCACCAGCGCCTCGGCGGCGCGCACCGAGTCGTCCGGGAACCCGACGATCGGCTGGAATTCCAGCTGGAACGCCCCGCTCTCCAGCGCGGCGGGCATCGCGGCGGCCAAGCGCCGGCGGGCGGTCTCCCGTTCGCCGCGGCCGGCCTCGAACGCCGCCCAGGACCGGGTGGGGTCGGCTTTCGCCCACTCCAGCGCGGTCTGGGCGGCGCGCAGCACCCCCGAGGCGTCCGCACCGGCCGCGTCGACCTCGGCCACGCCGATCGTCGCGGTGACCGGGATCGCGTGCGCGCCGACGGCGAACGGGCGGGCGAGCACCGCGAGCACCCGGCGGGCCAGCGCGTCGGCGGCGCCCCGGTAACCGCCGGGACCCACCAGGACCCCGAAGTCGTCGCCGTCGATGCGGGCCACCAGGTGACCGGCGCGGGCGACCTCCTCGCTCAGCCGGTCCGCGACCGACGCGAGGATCTGGTCACCCGCCTCGTGCCCGAGGCTGTCGTTCACCGCGGCGAGCCCGTCGATGTCGATGACGAGGATGCCGACCGGGTCGCGCGGCCCGGTGCGCACCAGCACCTCGCGGAGCCGGTCGAAGAACAGCGCCCGGTTCGGCAGGCTGGTGAGCGGGTCGTGCAGCGCCTGGTGCACGAGGCGGGCCCGCATCCGGCGCCGCTCGGTGACGTCCTCGATGACCGTGAGCTGGTAGCGCGTCCGATCGTCGAGGCGGGCCAGCGACGTTCCCGGCTCGTCCGCCGGATCGCCCTCGGAGCCGTCCCCCGGCGTGATGACCGACGTCGTCAACTGCACCCAGATGACGCCGCCACCGTTGACGACGAGCGGCCGCTCGCCGGTGACCGGCGCGGGCGCGTCCCCACGCAACCCCACCTCGGTGGGGCCGGCGAACGCACCGTCGCGGTGCACCAGGTCGTCGAGCCGACGCTGGCGCAGTTGTTTGAGCGTGTAGCCGAGCATCGTGCGCAGGGCCGGGTTGGCCTCCAGGATCGTGCCGTCCCACTCGCTGATCGCGATGCCGACGCCCGCGTTGTCGAACACCGCGCGGAACCGGGCCGCGTGCGCCTTGGACGCCGCTTCCAGATCGGCGCGGGCAGCGAGGTCGGCGCGGCGGAGCTCCTCCTGCTGGGTGAGCGTCTGCGAGCGCAGCGCCTCGGTGTACCCGGCCACCAGCGCCGCACGCAGGGCCGAGAGCCGGGACGACCGGTCGACGGCGCCGGGGCGCACGAGGCTGTCCGATCCGGACGGAGTTTCGGTCGGCCGCCGCGCCCGCGACGCGGTCGGGACGCCCAGCGGCGCGAGCACGGCGTCGTCGAACAGTTCGATCGTGCGTCCGATGAACGCCGGGGACGCGAAGTGCCGAGCGACGAGCGCGGCGCCGACCTCACGGCCCGGCTGGCTCTGGAACGGCACCGTCGACAGCGACCGCAGGAGACGGGCCGTGTGCCCGCGCAGCTCGGCCTCGATCTCGGCGGAGCTCATCGGGACGAAGCAGGTCTCGTTGGCGATCTGCCACCAGCGATGGGCCACGGCGTCGACAACTGCCGGAGCCACTACGACCCCGGTGCCGCCTGCGCGTACCGCCACGCGCGAGCCTCCGCTGTGCTCCGTCGGACTTGCCTTGCGACCGCCGAGCATACGGGCGGTACGGAACAGCCGGTACCGGGCGTCCGTCCGAGGTGCGACACCAGCCGGACAGGTGTCGCTCAAATACACGGCGGCAATACATACCTGAAGGTATAAACCCGAACCTCATAGAATACGTACCGCACCCACACCAGCGCTCGCTGTAGTCGTAAGATCCGTGCCGGGGCGCACGACCGGCTGGCCCCGTTCGGTTACTGGCTGCTCACCAGTTCCCGCGCGGCCCAGCCTCACCGGCAGGGAGAGGTGACGTGTGCCCGGGATCGACGAGAGCCTCCGCCACGCCATGTCCATTCCGGGCGTGCTGGGCGCCGGATTGGTCGACTACGCCTCCGGGCTCGCGGTAGGCAGCGCCGGCGACTGGCCCTGCGGCGAGGAGCCGGCCGCCGCCGGTGCCACGGAGGTGGCCCGGGCCGCGCTGGAGAACGCGACGTTCGCGGTCTCGGCCGCGGGCGACGTCGTCGAAGACATCGTGGTGGCGTCGGCCGCCCGCTATCACGTGCTCCGCTTCCTCAACACACGATTGGACAGCCGGCTGTTCCTCTACTTATGGCTCGACCGGGAGCACGCCAACCTGGCGATCGCCCGGCACCGGCTCGCCGGGCTCGCCGCCGACCTGGTGCTCGGCTGATGGCCACCCACGCGACGGCCACACACCGGGAAGGGCTCGACTCCGGCACGTGGCGCACCCTCGTCGAGGCGCTGGACGAGTCGACGACGAACCGCGCGACCGGCGCGCTGCACGTCGACGGCGTGATCAGCGGGTCGATCTACCTGATCGACGGCGAGGTGTACTACGTCCACACCCCTGCGGCGCCCGGGGTCGACTGCCTGTTACAGGCGTCCGGCACGGTGGCGACACCCGCGTTCCAGAGCGCGTGGACGACCGGCGCGGCATCCGGACAGGTCGGCGACGTCCTGGTCAAGTCCGGTGCGCTCAGCCGCGGCGAGGCCGAGTTGTGCACGGCGTCCGCGATCACCGACGGGGCGTACGCGCTGCTCACCGCCTCACCGGCCGACACGGGGCCGGTGCGCTTCGCGGCCGGCGACGGACACTGGTGGGGCCCGGTGCGCCGCATCGGCGCCGACGCGCTCGACGTCCAGATCCGAAAACGGAAACGGCTGCTCGAGCGGACACCACCGGCGAACGTGGACGACCAGCCGGTGGTCGCCACCATGCGGCTCGGGCGGCACCACGTCGTGCTCACCGACCTGCAGTGGGAACTGATCGTCCACGCCAACGGGCGGCGCACGCCCCGCGAACTGGCCCGGCTGCTCGGCCGATCCGCGTTCAACACGATCCTCGAATCCCGCCGCCTCGTCACGGCCGGCTTGATCCAGGTGGCCCGCCAGGAGCCCGCGCCCGAACCGACCGCTCGCCCGACGTCGACCGAGGCAGTGGACAGCACCACCGCGGACCCGCAGCCGACCGAAGCGGCTGGGGAGTCGGGTGAAGGCTGGCGGAGCGGGCTGCGCGGCGCCGGCCGAAGCAGCCGCCGGAAGCCGGAGCTGCCGACCCGCAAGCCCGAGCTGCCGACCCGCAGACCCGACCCGGCCCATCCGATGCCGCTGCCGCGCCGCCAACCCGGCGCAGCGCTGCGGGGCGTGGTGCCGATGCAACCCCGCGCCGAGGCGGCCAGGGAACCGTCGATCCTCGACGTCCCGGAGCCGGACCACAGCCTGCTGTCGCGGGTGCGCAACGCCCTCGAGGGGCTGCGGTGAGCGCTCGCTGGCCGCTCGGCCCCCGCCGCGTACCGATCGGACCCGGTCCGCGTCTCAACGGAGCGATCCCGACCAGACGGCTCATCGGCAAGAAAGTGTTCGGACTCGACGGAGGCAGTGCGGTGGAGATCGAAGCGGACGTCCTGGCCCAGATCAGGGGGTTACGCGACCGCGTGCGCCACGTGGCGGGGAGCCTTGTCGCCAGCGTCGACGGACGGCTGGTGGCGCACGACACGCACGGCATCGAGCCGGACGGGATGGCGGCCCTGTCGGCAGCGGTACTCGGCCTGAGCCAGCGTCTGATCGAGACGGTCGGGCCGGGGCAGTTCGCCGAGACCGTCACCCGCGGCACGCATGGCTACGTGGCGACCTACGCGGCCGGTCCGCGCGCCGTACTGACCGTCGTGACCGGCGAAGAGACCAACATCGGCCGGCTCCACCTGGAGGCCCGGCAGGTCGCGAACCGTCTCGCGGACCTGCTGGACGCCGTCGGCTCGGCGGGAGGTGGTCGCTGACCTGACCGCGACCCGCACCACCACATCGATCACCAGACGAAGGAGAAACCAATGGCAAGTGTGGACACCGCGCTCAAAGAGGCCATGACGATCGAGGGATCGATCGGCGTGGCGCTCGTCGACTACAACAGCGGGATGGCGCTCGGCACGTTAGGCGGCACGAAGGACTTCGACCTCAACGTCGCCGCCGCCGGGAACACCGACGTCGTCCGCGCCAAGATGCGCACGATGGAGATGCTGAACCTCGGCGACAGCATCGAGGACATCCTCATCACGCTGCGGAACCAGTACCACCTGATCCGCCCGGTGCAGTCGCGGTCGGGCAAGGGGTTGTTCCTCTACCTCTCGCTTGACCGCGGGCGGGCGAACCTGGCCATGGCCAGGCACATGCTCTCGCGGGTCGAGAGTGACCTGGAAGTCTGAGTTCTAAGGGGTCCGGGGCGGTGATCCCGCCGCCCCGGACCCAAGTACGGCCCTCGCGAAGTCGGTGGCTTCGTCAGCCAGATCCGTGAGCCGGTCGGCCCGGCCGTCCTCCACCGCTTCGAGCACCAACTCGTTGAGCCCGCCGATCACCGCGGTGGCCATCGCGGGCGAGAGCTCGACCCGCTCCACCAGCATCGCGGCGAAATCCTGCTGGCCCCGGCGCCGCAGCCGCAGCGCTTCCGGCCCGGCCGACGGCAGTTCGAGCAGCATGGCGCGGGTGAGCGCGGGATCGCTCTGCAGCGCGGTGAGGTAGGCCGACACCGCCGCCCGCACCTGGTCGCGCCAGTCCAGCTCCGGACGCGCGGCCTCGCCGACCACGTGCAGCAGCCGATCGCTCGCCGCGGCGTACACCGCGAGGAAGCACTCCTGCTTGTCGGCGAAGTGCTCGTAGAACGTCCGCTTCGAGACGCGCGCGTGCCGGGCGACGTCGGCGATTGTGACTGCCCCGTACCCCTTCTCGACCAGTGCCGTGGCCATCCCGGAGAGCAGGCGGCCCCGGTGGCCACCCGCGGTGTCGTCGAGGTTCGTCTGCCGCATTGCCGCAGTAGTCAACGCTTCACCCTCCTCGCCCGAAATGGTACCGTCACCCCCATTCTGGTACGGGCTAGTACCACAACGGAGGCGCGCTGTGACACGACGGCCGACCGTGCTGATCACGGGTGCCGCCCGTGGCATCGGTGCCGAACTCGCCCGACAGGCCACCGACGTGGGGGCTCGGGTAGCGCTGGTCGGGCTGGAGCCTGCCCTGCTGTCCGAACTCGCCGAATCGCTGCCGGGCGCGACCTGGGTCGAGTGCGACGTCACCGACCAGCGCGCTCTGGAGGCCGCGGTCGAGCGCACGCTGGCCGAACACGGCGCGATCGACGTCGTCGTGGCCAACGCCGGGATCGCCAACCACGGCACGGTGGCCGTGACGCCGCCCGAGGTCGTCGCCCGCGTGATCGAGGTCAACCTGCTCGGCGTCGTCCGCACGGTGACGGCCACGCTGCCGGCGGTCACCGCCAGCCGCGGGCACTACCTGCTGATCTCCTCCGCGGCCGCGTTCGCGATGCTGCCCGGACTGGCGCCCTACGCGGCGGCCAAGGCCGGGGTCGAGCAGTTCGCGAACTGCCTGCGGCTCGAAGTGGCCCACAAGGGCGTGACCGTCGGCTCCGCGCATCCGATCTGGATCGACACCGACATGGTGCGCTCGCTCGCGTCGGACCTGGCTACGTTCCGCGACGGGCTGCGCCGGGTGCCCGGCCCGCTGGGCCGGACCGTCTCGGTGGAGGACTGCGCGTCCGCGCTGCTCGACGGCATCCTCCGACGTGCGCGGAGGGTGTACGTCCCGCGGTCGGTGGCCGTTCTTTCCGCGCTCCGGACGCTGTCCCTGGGGCCGCTGTTCGACCGGGCCGTCAGCGCCCGGGCGAAGACCATGGTGCCGCAGTTCGAAGCCGAAGTGGCGGCGAGCGGCCGCTTCTTCGGCAGCCACAGCACAGCTTTGGGAGGCGACGATGCCCGTTGACCCGTCCATCGAGCCGTTACTGGCGCTCCTCAACTCACCGGGAATGCCCCGACTCGGTGCGGGTGCGCCGGACGAGGCGCGGCGGACCTTCCGCGCCATGACGGTCGACCTTCGTGATCCCGCGACGCTGGTGCCGGTTGCGTCGATCGAAGACGTGTCCGTGGGACCCCTACCCGGGCGGATCTACCGGCCTTCCACCGCAGGGCCGGTGCCGACGGTCGTCTTCTTCCACGGCGGCGGGTTCGTGCTCGGCGACATCGACACCCACGACGACCACGCGCGGTGGATCTGCCGCGAGGTCGGCGCTGTCGTGCTCAGCGTCGGGTACCGGCTGGCACCGGAGTCGCGGTGGCCGGAGCCCGTGGACGACGCCCTGTCGGCCGTCCGGTGGGCCGCCGAGCACGTCGACTCGCTCGGTGGGGACGCGACCCGGATCGCTGTCGCCGGGGACAGCGCGGGCGGCAACCTGGCCGCTGTCGTCGCACAGGACGCCCGGGACGCCGGTGGCCCGGCCATCGCGGCGCAGCTGCTGCTCTACCCCGCGACGGACTTCGTCGAGGAGTGGCCCTCGATGGCGGAGAACGCCGAGGGTTACTTCCTCACCGCGTCCGACATGGCGTGGTTCAGCGCCAACTACTTTCCGCCGACCGTCGATCCGGCCGACCCGCGGCTGTCGCCGCTGCGCGGGCGGCTGGAGGGGCTGCCGCCGGCGGTGGTCGTCACCGCCGAGTTCGACCCGCTGCGCGACGCCGGCGAGGCGTACGCGGCGGCTCTCTCCGCAGCGGGCGTACCGACCGTCGCGCACCGCTTCGACGGGCTCATCCACGGGTTCTTCGCGATGGCGGTCACGTCGCCGGCGTGCGAGAAGGCGCTCCGGACGTCGTGCGCGTCGCTGCGGGAACTGTTGAACTCACACTGACGCGAGCTCGACCGCGACGCGCTGGGCGGGAATTTTCACGGGGCCGGCCAGCGCCACGAGGACGTCCTCGCGGGTGGGGGCGTCGTCGGTCCCGGCGCGCCAGCCCGATTCCTGGGTGGCCCGGACGCGCCCGACCACGTCCGGGTCGTTGAGCACCGCCGAGGGCACGACGAGCAGGTTCTGCATCCGCGTCCAGGCGGACCAGACCTGCGGATCGCGCTGCGCCGCCGTCGCCAGCTCGGCGTGCGCGGTGGACCCCCCGTCGAGGACGACGGAGTCGCGGAACCAGGGTGCGATCTCCGCCCCGATCGCGGCGTCCATCGCGAGCGTGCGTGCGGCGGCGTCGGCCGGGGTGAGGCCCGGGTGGGCGTCGACGGCCTGCACCAGCCGCACCGCGGAGAGCATCGCCAGCGTGATGCCCCGGCCGTGACCGGGTGGTGTCGCGCAGACCGCGTCCCCGACCGGCAGCAACCCGACGACGAGCGGGCGCCCGTTCTTCGTCAGCCGTTGGAGGCGGTTGTCGGCGCTGGTGAGGCGCGCGACCCGGGTCAGCCGCCGGCTGGCACTCTCGTCGACCCACTCGCCGAAGCCCGGGACCAGCGCGGCCGCCCGGTCGAACGCGCGACCGTCGACGAGCGCGTCGAAGGCCCGTTCGTCGGCCGGTACCTCGAACGTCACGGCGAACACCCCGGCCTCGGCCGGCACCAACCGGCTCGTGTAGCCGTCGTGGGCACCGACGAGCGGCACGGCCGGCCCGGGGTTGCCGCCGTGCGTCTCGTAGAAGCGGGTGTGCGACGTGACAGCGCCGGGCGTCTCCTCGACGTCCAGCGGGGCGCCACCGGCCGCCAGCAGCCAGCCGGGCACCGGTGAGCGCCGGCCCGCCGCGTCCACGACCAGGTCCGCGGGGATGAACTGGCCACCGGCCAGCCGGACCGCCGTGACCCGCGGGAACTCGCCCTTGCCGACGACCAGGCCCACCGCGGACAGCCCGGAGAGCAGCGTGACGCCACGCTCGGCCAGCACCGCGCGGCGCAGGACCCACTCGAACACCGACCGCCGGGCGGCCAGTCCCACCAACCGCGGGTCGTCGTCGACCGGACCGGTCAACGTGGACGGTACGTGCTGCGTCAGCCGAACCTCACCGATGTCGGCCCGGCGCATCGCGGCCAGGACGTCCGGCGCCTCGGCCGCGAGCAGCTCCCGGCACCGCGCCGGGAAGACGTGCGCGTGCGCCGCCTGGGGCGCGCTGGAGCGCCACCACCAGCGGGCGTCGGCGAGACCCGCGGGCGCGGCGATCCGCTCCTGCTCGATCACGACGACACGGTGGCCGCGACGCCCCAGCAGGAGTGCCGTGGTGAGACCGCCGATGCCGGCGCCCACGACGACGACGTCGAGCGGCGTCAGCGCATCGTGGACCGTCGCTCGGCGAACCGGACCACCAACCCGGGACGATTGGCGCCTGCGGAGCTTGAACCAGGAACTGACAGCCACGTTGCGATTCTTCCCACAGGAGTAGCGAAGGCACCAAATTACGTCCGTCTAGTCCAGAGGTTGCCGATTAACTCACGATGACAACCGGAATAAACTCCTGTCGCCAGACAAGTGTGACTCGCGGCGAGTCGGGCAAGGATAGGCTCGTTTGCCGCCCAGGCCCACGACCCCCGACTCCGAGCTGTGGGGAACAGCCAGTGACCACGACCTCGACCGCCAGAACCCCCGCGCCCCGGGGCCGACCCCGCGATCCCGCACTCGAAGACCGTGTCTTCCGTGCGGCCATCGAGCTGTTCGGCCAGAAGGGCTGGGCGGGGTTCACGATCGACGGTGTCGCGCGCGCCGCCGGCGTCGGCAAGGCCTCGCTCTACCTCCGCTGGGAGAGCAAACAGCAACTGCTCTTCGACGCGCTCGCCGCGCGCGCGACCGTCGACGTCTCGATCGACACCGGCGACATCCGCTCCGACCTGCGCAACCTCGGCTCGCAACTGCTCGGCATGTTCTGGGCCGACGGTGGTGTCACCTACATGCGCCTGGTCGTCGAGGGCGCGGTGCACGACGAGTTCGCCGAGCACCGCGACCGGCTGACGCATCCCACGATGCTCGCCGCCCGGCAGATCGTCCGGCGCGCGACGGCCCGCGGCGAGCTGCCGGCGGGCACGTCGCCCGCGCTGGTGCTCGACGCGATCCTCGGCGCGACGATCATGCACGTCGCGGTGACGCCGGTGGAGTTGCGTGACGTCGCCCGCGAGCAGAGCGACCAGTACCTCGATCAGCTCGTCGACCTGGTTCTGGCGGGGGTGCGCGGAACGGCCTAGCCGCGGGCGTCGCGCGGAGGGGCACCGTCCGGTTCCGGAGGGCCGTAGCGGCCTGCCCGACCGTCCGCCGGCAGCAGCACCTGCGTGCACCGGCTGGTGGCCAGCAGGACGCCCTCGGCGTCGTGCAGTTCCGCCGCGCAGAACACCACGCGGCGCGTCCGCCGGATCACCTCTCCGGTGGCGCGCAGCAGCCCGGGCCGGGAGCTGCGCAGGAACTCCACCCGCAGGTCCGCGGTGAGGAACGCCTGGTCGTTGTCGAGCACGGTCCAGCACGCGCCGCCCATCGCGGCGTCGAGCAGCGCGGTGACGAGCCCGCCCTGCACGATCGGGCCACCCGCGGACGGGAAGCAGTAGTCGGGCGTGGCGTCCCATTCGACAGTGCTGCTGCCCGGCTCCCATCCGGCCTGCCGGTAGCCGAGCGTCCGCCAGAGGTGCGGGCCCTCGCCGTCGACGTCGGCCCAGAGTTCGGGGTCGCTGAACCGCTCCCCGGCCGTGATGCCGCGCCCGGAGACCAGTTTCTCGTCGGTCATCTATTCCTCCGTCGTGCGTAACGATGCGGCGATCCGGGAGCCGAGGCCGAGCACGAACCGGTCCCAGCTCCGGCGCGGGTCACGTCCGGTCAACTCCCGCACCCGGCGTAGGCGGTACCGCAAACTCTGCGGGTGCAATCCCACGTTCGCGGCGGCGGTGGTGGCCGACCCGGCGGCCAGGAACGCGTCCAGGCCTTCGCGGACGTGCTCCTGGCCCGGGTCGAGCAGCGCGCCGAGCAGGTGCCGCGCGACGATCTCCGGCTCGGCCGGGTGTCCGGCCAGCAGCGCGAGCGCGTGCCCGTCGGACTCGCCGAGGAGTGGGCCGCCCTCGTAGGCGTCCGCGGGGGCGAGGTCGAGCGTGAGCGTGGCCAGGCGGTAGGCGTCGACGAGGGTGTCCGCCCGCGGCGGGCGGATCGCGCAACCACGACACCCCACCGCGTCGAGCGCCTTCCGAACGACGGCGTCGTCGAGCGCCGGCATCAGCAGTACGGCCCGCGGCCCCCGCGCGGTGACCAGCGCGCTCTCCCCGACGCCGAGCTCCTTCGCGAGCCGCGCGCCTTCGTTGCGTTCGGCGAGCAGGAGGGTCGCCGGGCTGGGCAGGGTGATCCCCAGGGCGCGGGAGCGGTCGGCGGCCGCGCCGGGGTGGGCCTGACGTCCGGCCAGCAGGTCGTCGAAAAAATCGCGGACGGCCCGGTCGCGGTCGGCGGTCAGCCGCTCCGCGGAGACGCTGTACCCCTCGTAGATCGACTCGGTCAGCTGGTCGAAGCTGCTCAGCCAGAGCCGGGTGAACGCGATCGCGTCGGCGACCGTCAGCATCGGCTCGACCAGCTCCACGATCCGGTCGATAGCGGTGTTCGCCGCGACCCGGTAGGCGCGCAGGACGCTCGGCAGCGGCCGCCCGTCCGCGGCCCGCGCGGCGCCGATGCCCCGCACCCGGAGCAGGTCGTCGGGGCTCAGCTCGGCCCGGTCCACCCAGAGGTCGAGGAACCGCCGTAACACCCAGAGCGCGATCGCCCGCACCTCGGCGAGCTGCCGGACGTCCAGGGACCGGTAGGCCGGAATCTCCGCGACGATCCGCTCGACGACCAGGTCGCCGATGTGGCCCTCGACTGCGAGCACGGCCCGGCGCACGGCGGCCCGGTCGGAAGGCATGCCGCCCACCTCAGCAGCTTTGCCGGCCGCTGACAAGGGAACTCAGGCGGCGGCTGCCGGCGAGAGCACGCTCAGGTCGTCGACGAGCGTCGAGCACTCCGCCATCAGCGTCCGCGGTACTCGGATCGTCTGCTGGTGTCCCGCGCGTCCGACCTGGCTGCCCAGGTGCGCCGCCAGCCAGTCGAGGACGACGACCAGGTGGGCGCGCAGGTCCACGAGCAGGAGGTCGAGCTCGGCCAGCTCCTCGGCGAGCACCGTGCGGTTCGTCCACCGACCGGGGTTGGTGGACGAACCGGCGAGCCACGCGCTCGCGCGCTGCCCGGCGTCGGCAGCGCCCAGAACGGTGCGGATGTCCGGCGGCACCGCGGCGGTGATCCGGAGCAGGCTGTAGGCCGCGCGGGCCGTCAGCGCCTGACGGATCTCGTGCTGGTGCTGCAGCTCGTCGAGGCTTTCGTAGTTGTTCGACACATTCGTCCAGTCGGCCGCACCAGCGGCCGCTGAAGGGCAGCGTCGAACCGCACCCTGTCCGCAACCGCGCCGCAGGCGCGGTTGGTCCTGACCTGGAGCCCGTCTAGGGCCGCGCGCTCTGGATTACTTCGAACTCGAGGAGGGACGAGCCGGACGCGACCGGGCGGGCGCGCTCGCCGGAGTGCGCCTCCATGGCCGGGCCGTTCACCCATGCCTGGAAGTGCTCTTCGGTCTCCCAGCGGGTGTAGACGAAGTAGCGGGTCTCCCCCTTCACCGGACGCAGCAGCTCGAACCCGAGGAAGCCGGGCGAACCCTCGACCGCACCGTGCCGCGCGCCGAAGCGCTTCTCCAGCTCGGGGCCGGCGCCCTCGGGAACCTCGATCGCGTTGATCTTCACGACAGCCATGCAGGGGAGCCTAACCGCCGTGCACCCGGTCGAGCTCGACCTCCTCGGCGTCCGGCACCCGGGGCTCCGGACGCGTCGCCGCGAACGCCCCGCACACGACCGCGACGAACAAGTAGCCGAGCGCCACCGGCCCGTTCATGTTCCAGCCGACTTCCGGTGCGTGGATCAGCCCGATGAACGAGAGCACCACACCCACCGCGGCCACCCGCGCGTTGTCCATGCCCTCGGTGAAGTTGTAGACGCCGAGCGGGATCGCTGTCGCGAGCAGCGGCCCGACCTCTTTCAACCCGTCGAAAAGCTCCCCGAAGTGGAGGTTCGGGATCGCGCACGCGATGTCCTTCGCGGCGGCGGTCACGTCGGGGACGCTCATCGCGCCGCGGAACGCGGTGAGCACCGCGGCGGTCGGCTCGATCGACGAGCGCGGTTGTCGTCACCCCGTCAACTGACCCACCGAACGGTCGAGTTCGTACGAACCGGAGGGTCAGACCTCGCAGGCCGGATCGGCAGACCCACTCCGGGCCAGCACGGGATCTCCTCGCGATCGACTGACGGGCTCTCCGCGCGGCCGTCAGATGGAACCGGTCAGTGTTCGCAGGCGAACGTTCCGGGCGTTCCCGTGACGATCACGAACTCAGCGGCCGACACCGACCCTGGTTACACGCTTCCGACACGACCGGAAAGGACCGGGACGATGACCATCTCGCTGGAGCTGCTGACCGACCGACGTTGCCCGTTCGACCGCCTGGACGGGGCTGCCTGCCCTGGTACGAGCGGTTGTGTCGGACGAACCGACTTCACCGAGAACGACCCGGGAACCCCGGCCTCGCTCTGACCCGCACGCGGGCTCGCTGTCGCGATGCGACAGTGCAGCTCAGCCGGTGAATCGACGGCACTGTCGGGCTTCCGACTCCCCGCCGGAACCGGCCACTTGTCCGGTTACGCCGCCCTGGGCCCCGTGATAACTTTCTCCGGATTCATGGTCCAGTCACAGGCGCCGGCCGCCGCCGATGATCGACGCTTTTCTCACCCTCCGAGTGGAGGAACTCCCCATGCGTCTGCCTCGTCTCAGACTGACCGCCGCCGTACTCGCTGTAGGCGTCACGGCTCTCACACTCGGTATCGCCACTCCCGCCGAGGCCCACAAGCACCCGACGCCCGTCGAGCTCATCTCCCCGGCCGTCGTCCGGATCATGACGTACGGCAAGGTCAGCATCTCGCTGATCGAGCACAACTTCCGCGGGTCCACCGGTAACGACATCTCGCTCGTGCAGCGCTCCTACCAGCCACTGCTCGCTACCGGCAGCGGCTCGGTGGTCAACCCGAGCGGCACGATCGTCACGTCTCCCACCGTCACCGGCGTCGACCTGAACCGGGCCGCGATCTTCGCGGTCAACAAGATCTTCAACGAGCGGTACGGCGACGGCGCTCCGATGCCTGCCGACCCGTACGCCAAGGCCAAGCCGTCGGCCAACACCAGCGACGTCGTCAGCAAGCGGCTGCAGCGCTGCTACTCGGGCAACACCACGGACGAGACCGGCGGATGCGTCATCTTCACGCAGGCCGTCGTCACCGTTCAGCCGTTCGTCGCCGACCAGAAGCAGTTCGGTGACCTCCCGGCCGAGGTCGTGTACCCCACGGCCGGTAAGAAGTCCGACGTGGCGGTTCTGAAGGTCGGCGCGAGCAGCATGCCGTCCGTGGTGCTCGGCTCGTCGGCCGACGAGGTCGAAGCGGTCAGCTCGCTCGGCTTCACGAACACGCCGGGCGACGAGAAGTCGCTCAAGCTCACCCAGGCCCACTTCACGAAGAAGGGCAGCGGCCTGGTCCGCCCGAACGACGACTACCTGGCGCAGCTGAAGACCGGATTCACCAGCGGCATGTCGGGTGGTCCGGTCGTCTCCGAGAAGGGCGAGGTCGTCGGCTTCCTCGCGCAGAGCGGCAACGACATCAAGCTGGTCGGGCCGGATGCGATCTCCGAGGCGCTGGCCGCCGTCGGCGTCGAGCCCGAGCGCGGCCCCACCGACCTCACCTACGAGAACGCGCTGCACAACTACAACAACCAGCTGTACACGGCGGCGGCGCCGAACCTGGAGCAGGTGCTCAAGCTCTACCCGGGGCACGCGCTGGCCACCGAGAAGCTGGCGACCGCCCAGCAGCGCAAGGGCACGTCGGCAGACAAGGGCACGAACGGCGCCACCGACACGTCGGGCTTCGGCAACACCGACGACGGCAGTTCGAGCGACTCCGGTGGTTCCACGAACATCCTGCTCTGGGGTGGTCTGGGTGCTGTCGCCGTGCTCGCGCTGCTGCTCGGCGTCGTGCTGCTGCGCGGCCGCGGCGGCAAGGGCACACCGGCTCCGGACGGGTCGAGCCACGACCCGAACCTGATGCCCGGTTACGGCGCGCCCTACCCCGGCCAGGCCGGTCCGCCGCCGGGGTGGGTCGATCCGCGCTACCAGCAGTACGCCGGCCAGCAGCCGTACCCCGGGGTTCCCGCGTACAGCGAGACACCGTTCGCCGGGGCACCGGATCCGAACTCGGAGGCACAGACCGTCCTCCGGTACTCGCCGACGAACCCCCCGCCGGTCAGCGGAGCGCCGGCGATCACCGGGCCGGCGGTCCCGGGCGGGAGCAACCCGTCCGGCGCCACCGCGGTGATCGGCGGCCAGGGCGCCGAGGGTGCGGGTGCGCAGGCCGGGCCGCTGGCCGGGGCTCTCGCCACCCACGGCGACCACGCGGCCGGCAGCTGTGACCAATGTGGGCAGCCGCTCCAGCCGGGGCAGCAGTTCTGCGGATACTGCGGGAACCGGGTGCACTGAACCGTGTCGAACCAACCGGTGGTCAGCGATGAGTGATCCAGTCGAGTCCGCGCGCCTGGACGGGCTTCGCGCTGCGGGCTACGAGATCCACTCGCTCATCGGGCGCGGTGGGATGGCGTACGTCTACCGCGCCGAAGACACCCGTTTGGGTCGAATCGTTGCTGTGAAGGTCCTGGCGCCGGAACTCGCCCAGAACGACGAGTTCCGGCAACGGTTCCTGCGCGAGTCACGCCTGGCGGCGTCGCTCGATCACCCGAACATCATTCCGATCTACGAGGCCGGCGAGGTCGACGGCCACCTCTACCTGGCCATGCGGTTCGTGGAGGGCGCCGACCTCAAGGTCGTGCTGAAACGGCGGGGCACGCTGACCGTCGAAGAAGCGATGACGCTGTTCGGTCAGGTGGGCGCCGCACTCGACGCCGCCCACCAGGCCGGGCTGGTCCACCGGGACGTCAAGCCCGCCAACATCCTGGTGTCGGCAGCCAGCACGCCGGCCGGGCGCGACCACGTCTACCTGAGCGACTTCGGTCTCACCAAGCGGGCGTCGTCGCTGACCGGCGTCACGGCCACCGGCATCGTCGTCGGCACGATGGACTACGTCGCGCCGGAGCAGATCGGCGGCAAGCCGGTCGACGCGCGCACCGACGTGTACGCGCTGGGCTGCGTGGTCTACCAGGCGCTGAGCGGCAAGGTGCCGTTCATCCGGGACGACGACGCGGCGCTGCTCTGGGCGCACCTGATGGAGATGCCGACACCGGTCAGCTCCCTGCGCCCGGAGGTGCCGGTCGAGGTCGACCAGGTCATCGCGACCGCGATGGCGAAGGGGCCGGAGGGCCGGTTCGCGTCCTGCGGCGAGTTCATCGCCGCGCTCGGAGCGGCGTTCAGCGGCAAGCCGGTGAACCTGCCGACGGCTGCCACCGGCACCGCGGTCAGCCCGAGCAGCGCTCCGCCTGCGCCTCAACCACCGACTCCGCAGTCCCCCACGACGCCGCCCGCGTCAGGGCCGCCGTCGTGGACAGCGCCTCCGGTGTCGGGCGCCAACCCGCAGCAGCAGGGGACGCCGCTGCCCACCGCGCAGTGGACCGGCGGCGAGTACTCGCCGCAGACCTACCCGCCCCAGAGCGGGCCGCCCGCGGGCACCTACCCGAACCAGTACTCGCCGACGCAGTTCCCGCCGACGGCGTACCCCCACTCGGCGCCACCCCACTCGGCTCCGCCGCAGTCCGCACCCCCGCACTCCGCGCCCCCGCAGTCGGGGCCGCCGAGCCAGGGCATGCCCTACCCGTACTCCGGCCCGCCGCATCCCGGTTCGAGCCCGCCGTACCAGTACTCCGGGCCGCCGCATCCGTTTTCGGGGCCACCGCAGGGCATCAGCGCGCCACCGCACGGGGTCGGTGCACCGCCGGCCCGCCAGCACGACGACAAGAAGCGCAAACTGCTGATCGGCGGGCTCGCCGGCCTGCTCGTGCTGGCGATCGCGCTGGTCGTGTTCCTGGTGGTGAAGCCCTTCCAGGAGGGCACCAAACACTTCACGGCGACGACGACCGTCCCGGTCTCGTTCGACTACCCGGAGACGTGGCAGACGCACGGCGAGGGCACGAACGTCGTGTTCTCACCGCACGCCGACGAGGCGTCCACGCTGTTCACCACCACCGGGACGAGCGCCGGCTGGACGCAGCTCGAGCGGGAACTGCGCAGCGACTCGGACTCCGTCGTCGGCGTCTACACACTGTTCGCCACCACCGCGTTCCCCAACACGGCCGACGAGCGCCGGGCATCGCTCGTCGCTCAGATGCCGACCACGCTGTCCCTGGATCCGCAGGAGACGACGGTCGTCGACGGCCGCGACTCCACGCTGCACGACGGCACGCTGCGGCAGGACGGCGGAAGCGGGGAACTGCGGATCCGCTGTTTCGTCACGACCGACCCGACGTCGAACCAGACCGTTGTGCTCGTGTTCTTCTCGTCCGAGGACGCGTGGAACAAGAACGAGGGCAAGTTCAAGGCTCTGCTCGACTCGGTGAAGTTCAGCTAAGAGGAGGACTCCCGGTCGATGGAGTGGTCGACGCTGTCCATGATCAGCGACAAAGAGCGGCGTGAGCTGCTCGCTGTCGCCCGGCGACGGAAGTTCCGCCGGAACGAGGTGCTCTTCCACGAGGGCGACCCGGCCAACTCGTTACACCTGATCGAGTCCGGTCACGTGAGCGTCCGGGTCACCACCGACGCCGGTGACAGCGTCACGGTGGCGGTGCTCGGGCCGGGCGAGACGGTCGGTGAATTCGCGCTCCTCGACCCCGACCCGGCCAAGGCCGTGCGCTCGGCGACCGTCACGGCGCTGGAGGGCTGCGAGACGCTGTCCCTGCAGCGCGACCGGTTCGACGCGTTGCGTCAGCAGTACCCGCGCGTCGACCGGGTGCTGGCGGAGCTGCTGGCGAACGAAGTGCGCCGGCTCAACGGACGGCTGCTGGAGTTCCTCTACCTGCCTGCCGACAAGCGGGTGCTGCGGCGCCTCGCGACGCTCGCCAGGGCCTACGACGACGGCGTCACCCGGCCGGTCGCGGTACCGCTGACGCAGGAAGTGATCGCCAGTCTCGCCGGTACTTCGCGTCCCACCACGAACCAGGCATTGCGGGCCGTGGAAGAGGCTGGGATCATCGCGATCGGACGGTCGAAGATCGAAATTCTCAACCCCGCGGCACTCGTCCGTAAGGCTCGGTGACTCCGTCACTTCCGGCACGGACTGCAATAACCGTCACGCGCGCTCTGCGTGACGTGGCCCACGAAGTCAGGCTTCCGTCAGTCCGGGTGGGCCGGGAAGCGGCGGGCGCCTACGCTACCTCCGTGCCACCCGTGCTCCGGTGCTCGAACTGCGGCGAGGAAAACAACCCGCCGCAGGCTCGGTTCTGCTTTTCCTGCGGAAACGCGATCAGTTCCGAGGACACCCGCGAACTCAGAAAGACGATCACCGTCGTCTTCACCGACGTCGTGGGTTCCAGTGGGCTGGGCGAACGCCTCGATCCCGAGGTCCTGCGCCGGATGATGACCCGTTACTACGAGCACGCGACGGCGATTCACGTCAAGCACGGCGGGCGGGTCCAGAAGTTCATCGGCGACGCGGTGATGGCCGTCTTCGGCCTGCCGAACGCCCGGGAGGACGACGCGCTGCGTGCCGTGCGTGCCGCGGCGGAACTGCACGCGTCGCTCGAGGCACTCAACGAGACGCTCGACCGTGACTGGGGTGTCACGCTGAATCTGCGCACCGGCGTCAACACCGGTGAAGTGGTGATCGGCCGCGCGTTCCTCGGGCAGGACATCACGCTGGGTGATGTCGTGAACGTCGCCGCCCGGCTGGAGACAGCGGCCGAGCCCGGCACCGTCCTGATCGGCGACTCGACGTACCGGCTGTCGCGGGACGCCGTCACCGCGACGATGCTCCCGCCGATGACCGTCCGCGGTCGCGGTGTGCCGGTGGACGCCTGGCGGCTGCTCGCGGTGAAGCCCGGCGCGTCCGGGCACGCCCGGCGGCTGGACGCGCCGATCGTCGGCCGCACCCGCGAGCTCGACGAGCTGCGCCGGCTGTTCGACCGCACGGTCGCCGAGCGTTCCGTCCGTACCGTCACCGTGCTGGGCACCGGCGGCGCCGGGAAGTCCCGGCTGCTGCACGAGCTGCTGGCTCAGATCGGCGATCGGGCGACGGTCCTGCACGGTGAATGCCTGAGCTACGGCGACGGGTTGACCTACCTGCCCTTGGCCGACGTCGTGCGCCAGGCCGCCGGCGCCGGGCCCGAGGAGGACGCCGCCGCGGTCCGCCGGAAACTCGCCGCACTGCTGCCCGGCGACGACCGCACGATCGACGTGCTCGCCGGACTGCTGGGCGAGCCCACCGCGCCGTCGACGTCCACGACGCTGACGACGACGAGCAGCGTCGAGAACCTCCCGCAGGCGATGTACCGGTTCGCCGCGACGCTGGCGGCACGGCGTCCGCTGGTGCTGGTGCTCGACGACCTGCACTGGGCCGAGCCCGCGCTGCTCGACCTGATCGACCAGCTGGCCGAGTGGCTTCGGGACAGCCCGGTGCTGATCTGCTGTCTGTCCCGGCCCGAACTGCTCGAGGACCGCCCGGAGTGGGCTCGCGGCGGCAGCCGCACGGTGACGCTGATGCTCGAGCCGCTGGCCGCCGACGAGTCGGCCGCGCTGCTGGACAACCTGCTCGACGGTGCGGAGGGGGCCGAGGAGGTCCGTTCCCGGATCGTCGCGGCCGCCGAAGGCAACCCGCTCTACATCGAGGAACTCGTCGGCATGCTCCTCGACGACGGTCTGCTCGACCGGGTCGACGGCAGGTGGACGCTCACCGCCGAGATCAACCGGCTGGCGGTGCCGCCGAGCGTCGGGGCGCTGCTCGCCGCCCGTCTCGACGGCCTGCCGAAGGGCGAACGCGGAGTGCTGGAGCGCGCGAGCGTCATCGGTGACGTGTTCTACCGCAACGGTGTCGTCGCGCTCACGCCTCCCGAGCAGCGTCGGGAAGTGACCGGCGCGCTGCTCTCGCTGGTGCGCAAGGAGCTGCTCCGCCCCGAAGGGTCGGTGCTGCACGGGGAGAGCGCGCTGCGCTTCCGCCACCAGCTGGTCCGCGACGCCGCGTACAACTCGCTGTCCAAGCGGGAACGAGCGCACCTGCACGAGGTCGCCGGTCGCTGGATGGAGGAGACGCTCGCCGGGCGGCTGCCCGAGCTCGAGGAAATCGTCGGCTACCACCTGGAGCAGGCCGCCCGCTTCCGCACCGGTATCGGCCCGGCCGACCCGGAGACGCAGGAACTGTCCCGGCGGGCCGCCGAACACCTGGGTCGGGCCGGTCGGCGCGCGTTCGCCCGGCGTGACATGCCCGCGGCGATCACGCTGCTGGGGCGTGCCACGTCGCTGCTGCCCGCCGAGCACCCCGGGCGGGTGGGGCTGCTGCCCCAGTTCGCGGCCGCGCTGGTCGAGCGCGGTGAGTTCAGCCGGGCGTCGGACCTGTTGAGCGAAGCCTCGACGGCGGCCGACCGCACCGGGGACGCCGAACTGCGCGCGGAGGCCGACAAGGTCCGGTCCGTGCTCCGGCTGCTGTCCGGTCCGTCGGCCGACGACACGTCCGGACTCGTCCGCACCGGTGACCGGCCGCCGATCCCCGACCTGTCGACGACCGTCGAGCTCGGCTCCGGTGGTGGTTCGGTCGCGGCGAACTGGACGCTGCTGCGCGACGTGCGGTGGCTGCCGCGGGCGATGAGCGGTGCCGCCGGGAAAGCCGACACGCAGGCCGGCGCGAGCGGCGCCGGGGACGGCGGCGACGGTGCACGGCAGGCGATCGCGAAGGGGTTCGCGCTGGCCGCGGTGCTGGGTGATGCCCCGGTCGAGGCCACTATCGCGCAGTACCGCGCCGAGCTGACGAACGTCACGACGAACCGCACGTCGGAGGTGCGGCTGCGCGGCGCGCTCGCCGGACTGAACGCGATGGCCGGGCGGTTCGACGACGCCCGCGAGCACCTGGTGGCCGCGCAGGCGATCACCGACCGGCTCGGTTTGCGGGTGCGGGCGGTGTCGCTCGCGTACCTCGGTGGGTACGTGGAGATGCTGGCCGGTGACCCGGCGAGCGCATCCGAGAAGCTGCACGCCGGTGCCGAGGAATGTGCCCAGATGGGCGAGCGGTACGTGCTGTCCAACCTGCTGGCCCTGCTCGCGCAGGCGCGGTACTCCCAGGGGGTGCTGGCTGAGTCGGCGCAGTTGGCCAGCGACGCCGAGCGGGCGGCGCCGTCCGACGAGGTCGTCGCGCAGGCCACCGCGCGGGCCGCGCGGGGCAAGGCCCTTGCCCGATTGGGCCGGGTGGAGCAGGCGGTGACCGCGGTGCGGTCGGCGGTCGATACGGTTCGAGGCACTGGTTTGTCCACCGTGGAGGCCGATGTCCTGCTCGACCTCGCGGAAGTGCTGGAAACCTTGAGAGACCCGATCGGCGCCCGGAACGCGGCCGCCGACGCACTGCAACGGTACGAACGAAAGGGCAACGTGATCTCCGCAGCCCGCGCACGCTCGGTCGTTCTGCGGCTGGGTGGGTGACGATGGCCCAGCTCGTCGAGGTCCGGGAAGCCGGACTGGAGCCGCGGACGGCGGTGATCGACGGCGTTGTCGAGGTGGGGCGGGACGCTGCGGGCATCCTGCTGTCCGACCCGGAGACGTCGCGCCGGCACGCCGCGCTCACCAGCGTCGAGGATTTCCTGACCGTTCGTGACCTCGGGAGCACGAACGGCACCACGGTGAACGGTGCCGCGATCCAGGCGGAGACGCTGCTCAATCCCGGCGACGTCGTCGGCATGGGCGATGCCCGGATCCTGGTCGTCGGCCCCCTGACCGATGCCCCCACCGGTGAGATCGTGCCGGACACCGACTCGCTGCCGGAGATTCCGGTGGCGCCGGTCGCTCCGGTGGAGCCGCCGCCGGCGCACGGGAGCGCCCGGGTCGCGAGCCCGAGCGCCCCGGCTCCAGCCGGACGAGCCTCCGTACCCGTCCCACCCGCCCAGCCACCCCAGCGCCCCGCAGTCGGCTCCGCCCAGGTGGGCCACGCACCGGTCGCGCAGCCTCCCGCTGCCCAGCCCCCGGGTGGTCCCGTCCCGGGCGGCCAACCTCCCGGCGGTCCGGTTCCGGGCGGCCAACCTCCCGGCGGGTACGCCCCCGGCGTGCAACCGCCGGGCGGGCAGCCTCCCGGCGGGTACGCCCCCGGCGTGCAACCCCCGGGTGGGCAGCCGGGCGGGGCGGCGGCGGGCGTGCAGGCGCCGGGCGTGCAGGCGCCGGGCGTGCAGGCGCCGGCTGTGGGGTCGGCGCGGCCGGTTCCGGCCGCCGTGCCCGGGACCGCGCAGGTGCCCGGGGCGGCTCCGGGTGGGTGGCGGGCGGCTGCGGCCCCCGGTGGCGCGCCGGTGGGCGTCGCCGGCGGACCTCCCGCAGGTCCCGGCGGCAGGGCCGCCGGAATCCCCGGCGGCACCCGCTTCGACGCCGAACGCCCAGCCTCCGCGGAGGGCAGGGCGTTCCAGACCGGGCAACCCTTACTCCCCCTGCGCCCAGCCCTCGAAGAACTCGTCGCCAAAGAAACCGACGCCGCCGTCCTGCGCTACCGCCCCGGCAGCGCAGGCGAAGCCGCAGCGAACAACTACGCCGCCGCGGTGAAGCGCGCCCGCAAACGCCTGGCGGGCCTCGGCTCCGAACCATGGGGCGTCAAACCCCAGATCTGCCTCGTCGACCCGTTCCCGGACCCGGACGACCCGGCCAACGTCCTCACCTCCGGCACCGTCGTCGACGCCGTCCGCGGCGAGATCTTCGTCGTCGTCACCGCCGAGTCACCTCCGGAACCCCCCGAGCGCCCGCTCGCCCTCTTCTTCGGCGCGGCACTCCCCGCCGCCCAAGACGTCGAGCTGCTGATCGAGGGCTACGGCCTGCACCTGTGCGGCGTCCCGTCAGCCGACTCCTACCTCGCCGACATCGACGAGGAACGCGGCCTCCCGCCGCTGGTCCGCGCCGACGGCGAGCTTCGCACGCTGATGGCGCTCTCCTTCGTCCGTTTCCTGCTCGAACGGGGTAGCGAAGCAGACCTCTGGAAGGTCTTCACGACCGCCCGCCCGGGCGCGACCGACTCCACCATCCAGGAGATCTACGGCGTCGGTCTCTCCGCCCTGGAAGAGCAGTGGCTCCGCTCGCTGGAGGTCGACGAGGAGCCGGTCCGGATCACCGCGTTCCTGAAGCTGGCCGGCCGCTACCTCCGCCCGCACATCCGGCGCGAGATCGAAATCGCGATCTACCTGCTGATGGAGCTCGGCTTCGTCGCGGTGTTCCCGTTCGCGTTCACCAGCCTGATCAACAACCTGACCAACGGCACCGCCGACCTCCAGTTCATCCTGCAACTGGTCGGGCTCCTCGCCGGCACGTTCGCGATCAGCCTGCTCGCCGAGCTCCGCCGCAACTACGTGTCGGCCTACGTCAGCCAGTCGATCGTCCGCGAACTGCGAACACAGATGTTCAGCGGTCTGCAGCGACTGACCGCCCGCTGGTACTCCGGCCGCAAACAGGGCGACATCCTCTCCCGGTTGCTCTCCGACGTCGGCCAGCTGGAGCAGGGCCTTTCGAACACGATCCGCGACGGCCTCTTCCAGCTGCTCTCGCTGATCGTCGCGGCCGGCACGCTGCTGATCCTCAACTGGATCCTCGGCCTGATCGTGCTGATCGGCGCCCCGATCGTCGCGTTCATCTACCGGCGCATGGACGCGCCCGCGCTCAAGCGCAGCAAGGCCGTCCAGGAGAACGTCGGTGTGCTGGTCTCGGTCGCGGCCGAGAGCTACCAGGCGCACTCGGTCGTCCAGGCCTTCGGCCTGGAGGACGAGGAGCGTTCGCGCTTCAAGCGCGCCGCCGACCGGCTGTTCAAGCGTCAGCTGTCGCTGCAGCTCTTCAGCGGCCTGTTCGATCTTTCGGTCGACGCCGTGGTGACGACGCTGCGCCTCATCACGCTCGTGGTCGGCGCGTACCTGGTGATCGGCGACCGGCTCTCGATCGGCGCGTTCGCCGCGGCGATCACGCTGGTCGGCCAGGTGGTCGGCCCGGTCACCGGGCTCACCAACATCGGCCAGCAGATCCAGACCTCGACCGGTGCGCTGCAGCGCGTCAACGAGATTCTCCTCGCCAAGCCCGAGATCGACGATCACCCGCAGGCCACCCCGCTACCGCCGCTGCGGCACGAGATCCGGCTCGCCGACATCGCGTTCTCCTACGACGGCGACCGCCCGACGCTGCGCGGCATCGACGTCACGATCAGGGCGGGCACGAAGGTCGCGTTCGTGGGCCCGACCGGCGCCGGCAAGTCGTCGACATTGCAGTTGCTCATGCGCTTCTACGACCCCGACCGCGGTGCCGTGCTGTTCGACGGCCGCGACATCCGGGGCGCGACCATGGCCTCGCTCCGCGCCCAGCTGGGCGTCGTCTTCCAAGAGACTTTTTTGTTCGACGGGACGCTACGCGACAACATCGGTCTCGGCCGGTTGGGCGCGTCACCGGAGGACATCGAGAAGGCCGCACGGGCAGCGCAGCTGCACGAATACATCACCACCTTGCCCCGCGGGTACGACACCCCGGTCGGCGAGCGGGGTGTGCGGCTCTCCGGTGGTCAGCGGCAACGACTCGCGATCGCGCGGGCGCTGCTCCGCGACCCGGCGGTGCTCCTGCTGGACGAGGCCACGTCGGCGCTCGACCCGCGCACCGAGCGGCTGGTCGCCGAGACGCTCGACACGGTCTCCAGCGGCCGGACGCTCATCGCGGTCACCCACCGGCTGACGTCGATCGTCGACTACGACCGGATCTACGTACTGGAGAGCGGGCAGATCGTCGAGCAGGGACGACACGACGAGCTGGTCGCGCAGGGCGGGATCTACGCCGACCTGTGGGCCGAGCAGAACGGCCTGCCGCGACCGCAGGACGTGTCCGGCGAGGTCGTGGATCCGTCGCGTGCGCTGGCTCAGGTGCCCTTCTTCGCTCAGTTGGACGCCACGGGCCTGGCCATCGCGGCCGGGGCGCTGCGGGAGATCCGGCTCGAACGGGGCGACACGCTCCCGGCGCGGAGCGGGCAGCTCGCTGTCGTCGTGCGGGGGCAGGGGCGGGTGTTCGCTCCGGACCCGACCGGGCGGTCGGTGCAGGTGGCGCAACTCGGGTCGGGTCAGCTGTTCGGGCTCGGGGCGCTGCTCGGCGACGACACCGCGGCGGAGTTGCGCGCGGATCGGCGCATGGAGCTGGGGATCCTCACCGAGCAGGCGCTCTACCACCTGGCGACGCAGTTGCCGCCGGTCGCGGCTGCGCTCAACGCGCGGCGGGCGGCGTCGGCGCCGCTGGGTGGCGAGCGGCTCTCGCAGATTCGGATGCTGCCGCCGGAGCTACGGCGGTTACCCCCGGCGTCGTGAATCTCTGACCGAACGGACTAGCCGGGTACGTTCGCGAGGTAGTACACGGCTGCGGCCCGGATCCAGTGGCGACCCGGGTCGCCGTAGGGGTCGAGGGTGTGGCGCGACGGGTCGGGGATCGCGCGGTGACCGATGATCCAGGCGTCGTGGCCGGTAGAGAGCCTGGCCCTGAGCGTGTTCATCATGTAGTCGCCGGCGTCCTGCCGGGTGAGCGGGCCAACTTCCGACATGTTCGCTTCGAGAGTCTTCTCGCACATCTTCTGGTCGAGGACGAAGAACAGGTCGTTGACCGCCAGGCGCACCCGCATGAAACGTAACGATACGGCATATAACAGTTTTTGTACCTTCTCGATGTTCTAGACGGGTACGGTTCGTCGGGGATTCACCGGGGTTGGTGAGACGGTCGGATTTCCCTGTTGCGCGAGGCACTGGAATGATGCAGCGCGACCGGACCCGAGGAGAACGATGGCGCCGGAACATCCTCCAGCCACCGGCCCCACGCCGGAGAACGAGCCGACCGTCGCTGCTGCGATGGCGCGTGCTGCGGCAGCAGCGAAGCGTCCTGATCCGAACGCCGCGAACCGCGGGAAGCTCACGTCGCGGCTCCGCGGCCGCTCCGCGTCCCCCACCCAACCCATGCCCCTGCTCCCCCCACCCCCCGGTGCCCCGATGCCGCAGCGCGGCGCGCAGCCGCAGGGCGCGCAGCCGCAGGGCGCGCAGCCGCCGCAGGGCGCGGGCGTACCGCCGCAGGGCGCGGGCGTACCGCCGCAGGGCGCGGGCGTACCGCCGCAGGGCGGCCGGCCCGCAAGGCCCGTTCCAGGCCCCTCCAGCGCCATTACAGGCACCCCCGGGTCCGCCCCGACTGGCACACCCACTGCCCCACCCGCGCAGCGATCCCCCGCGGTGGGCGGCGCCCCCGCACAGCGACCCCCCACCGCGAGCGCCCCCGCACAGCGAATCCCGGCCGCAGCCGGCCCGCCCACGCAGCAGACCCCCGCCGTGGGCGGCGCCCCCGCACAGCAACCCCCCACCGCGAGCGCCCCCGCACAGCGGATCCCGGCCGCAGCCGGCCCGCCCACGCAGCAGACCCCCGCCGTGGGCGGCCCGCCCACGCAGCAGACTCCCGCCACGGGCGGCGCACCCGCGCAGCAGGCCCCCGCAGTAGGCGGCGTGCACGCGCAGCAGACTCCCGCCGTAGGCGGCCCGCCCACGCAGCAGACTCCCGCCGTAGGCGGCCCGCCCACGCAGCAGGCCCCCGCCGTGGGCGGCCCGCCCGCGCAGCGGGCTCCTGCCGTGGGCGCGCCCGCGCCCAGTTCGGCGCCGCCCGGTGGGCAGCGCGGGGCGTTACCTCCGCCGCCTGCCGCGTGGCCGCCGGCCACAGTTGGCTACCCGGGCAGTCCGGGCCTCCAGCCCGCGCCGCGCAAGGCAGGCATCCCGGACCCACCGGCGCCGAGCTTCGAGGACGCCCCCACGAAGCCCCTCACCCCGCCGACGATCCCCGCCGCCTCCGACCCCGAAAAAACCCGCCCCACCTCAGCAGCTCCGGCCACCTCGGGCCAGGCCGCCCGACCCACCTCCGCAGTCCCGGCCACTCCGGCTCAGATGGCCCAACCCACCTCGGCGGTTCCCGCCGCCTCGGGTCAGGCGGGCCGACCCGTCTCCGCGACTCCAGCAGCGCCGGGCCAGACCGCCCGACCCACCTCCGCGGTGCCGGCTCAGGCGACCCGACCAACCTCCGCGGTTCCGGCCACGCCGGGTCAAGCGACGCGGCCCACCTCCGCGGTTCCAGCCGCACCGGGTCAAGCAGCCCGACCCACCTCGGCGGTTCCTATCGCGCCGGTCGCAGCGGCTGCGGCGCAGCCGACCTCGGCGGTCCCGGCGCCGAGCGGGCCCGGCCAGGCGAGCACACCCGGAGCTTCTCGGGCGCCAAGCGCGTCAGGAGCCTTGGGGGCGGGCAAGCCCGGAGCCTCCGGGCCAGCAGGTAGGCCCGGAGCCCTCGGAGCGGCGAACACGCCGGCCCCCGGAGCGCCTAGCACCCCCGGAACCCCCGGAGCGCCTAGCACCCCCGGAACCCCCGGGGCGCCTAGCACCCCCGGAACCCCCGGGGCGCCTAGCACCCCCAGAACCCCCGGAGCCCTCGGGGCGCCCGGCGTGGCCGGGGCTGCGGGTGCGGCCGGGGCGCCTGGGGGCGCGCGCGAGACGATGGATTTTCCGGTGTTTGAGGCCGCGCCTCACGACGACGGCACTCAGGGCAAGTGGGCCCTCAACGCCGGACGCGGCCCAGCGGGCGGGCCGGTCCTCGGCGCACGCAACCCCAAGACCACGGCCCGCAACAAACTCATCGTCCTGGGCGGCGTGCTGATCGCCGTCCTCATCGTGGGCTTCGTGCTCGTCCTCCCGGCCCTCGCCGGCGACTCCGCCGACGAGACGAAACCCTCCCCCGCGGCAGCGACCCCCACCGCCGCCCCCACCTCAGCGAGCCCGAGCCCCACCCCTCCCCGCCCGAGCGCATCCGCCGCCGGCGGCGAGTACGTGGAGCCGTACGTCCCTCCCGCCCCGAAGCCGACGTCCGCGTCCCCGGATGAGGACGAAGACGAAGGTGACGGCGACTGGGACAACGACTGGGACGACGACGACTCCCCCTGGTGGGAGGACCGCTAAGCGCTGCCCCCTGACGGTGGAGCCCCCGATAGGAAGACCGCTGAGCCCACAAACGCGCGCCCCTAAGCCCGCACCGGCGCCCCCAACAACTCCGTGAGCTCCTCCGCCGGCATCGGCTTCGCGAACAAGAACCCCTGCGCGTGCCCGCACCGCAGATCGCGAAGCCGATCCGCCTGCGAAACCCCTTCCACTCCTTCGGCCACCGGCCGCAACCCCAGCGTCTCGGCGAGCCCGAGAATCGCCCGCGTCACGGCTTCGTCGGTCGCGTTCCCGTCGAGATCCCGCACGAACGACCGGTCGATCTTGATCGCGTGGATCGGCAACGTCCGCAGGTACGTCAGCGACGAGTACCCGGTCCCGAAGTCGTCGAGAGCAATCCGCACCCCGAGCGACGACAGCTCCCGCAACGTCTGAGCAGCCATCGCCAGATCCGCGACCAACGCCGTCTCGGTCACTTCCAGCATCAACGCGCTCGGCGGAACGTCCGCGGCCGCCAACGCAGCCGCGACCTCGTCGACCAGCCCCGGATCGACGAGATGCGCCGCGCACACGTTCACGCTCACCACGAACTCCGGCCGCGACGCGCGCCACGTCCGCACCTGCGCACACGCCGTCCGCAGCACGAATCCGTCCAGCGCCGGCAGCAACCCCACGCTCTCCGCGGTCTCCAGGAACGCTCCGGGCCCGAGCAGCCCCCGGGTCGGGTGCCGCCACCGCAACAACGCCTCCACCGCGGTGATCCGCTCCGACGCCAGCTCGACGATCGGCTGGTAGTGAACCTCGAACTCCCCCACCTCGAGCGCGACCCGCAACTCCTCCTCGAGCCGCAGCCGGCCGAGCGTCGAGCTGGACAACTCCGGATCAGCGACGCGGTACCGGTTCTTCCCGCTCTCCTTTGCCTCGTACAGCGCCAGGTCGGCGTCGCGCAGCAGCGTCTCGGCGGTCGCGGAACCGTCGGCCAGCGCGATCCCCACGCTCGCACGCACCGAGACCGGGGTGCCCTCGCCGAGCGCGACCGGCTCGGCGATGCGTTCCAGGATGACGGTGGCCACGCCCGTGGCGTCGGCCGAAGCGGAAGCGCCCGGTAGGAGCACGGCGAACTCGTCGCCACCGAGGCGAGCCACGGTGTCGGTGGCCCGCACCGCACCCCGCAGACGTCCGGCGACGGCGACCAGCAACTGATCGCCGGCGCCGTGCCCGCGGGTGTCGTTGACGGCCTTGAAGCCGTCGAGGTCGATGAGCAGCAGCGCGGGACGACCCGCGAGCGCCTCCTCCAGCCGCTCGCCGAACAGCGCGCGGTTCGCCAGCCCGGTGAGCGGATCGTGGAACGCCTGGTGGGCGAACCGCTCGCGCTGCGCGCCGAGCTCGGTCGTGAGCGACGCGGTCATTCGCAGGGTCAGGAACTGCCGCCCCACTACTGCGACGACGACTCCGATCTCGTGCCACAGGACGACAGGGTCGATCCGCCCGGCCGTCGTCTGCTGCCGGATCAGAAAGATCACCAGGACGAGGAGCGGCAGGTACGACCAGGCCTGGGCCAGCAGCGAGGCGCCGTGGTCCCGGACGTGCACGGAGTCCGTCCGCCTGCCCGCCGACCACGCGATCGCCAGCAGGCCGAGCTGGGCCACCGCGTGTCCCCAGTTCCACTCCGTCTCCCGCAGGACGGCGATGAGCTGCAGCACGATCGACGTCGACAGCATCGCCGCACCGACGGCCAGTCCGGTGAACGCGGACCGCCAGGCGACCTGCCCGTAGATCAGCAGCAGGATGACCATCGCGACCACGGTCATCAGCGTCAGACACAGCACGGCGACGCTGACGTCGCCGAACGCCGAGTCGGGGGTGGCGTACCAGTCGTCGCCGATGAACAGCCAGACGAGCGCGGACAGCGAGAACGCGATGATCGAGCCGTCGCAGACCAGGCGCAGCTTGCCCATCACTGTCGGCGGGGCCACCGGCAAGGCGAGCATGGCGATCGCGACGCAGATCGCGGCCGGCATCACGAACGCGGTGAGCGTGAGGGCGCGGAACGACACCGACAGGTCGAGGCGCTCGGTCACCGCGTGCCACACCAGCGCGACGAGCCAGAAGCCCATCCCCAGCGCACCGAACTGCCGGCCGACCCGGATGCGGCCCAGTACGTGCCGCCCGCTGCGCAGGAAGCGCAGCATCGCCCAGCCGATCAGCGCGACGATCAGCGCGTCCTCGACGGGCTCGTGCAGCGGGCCCAGCACCGGCCCCACGACGGCGAACACGACGAACCCGACCGCCGCAGCGATCCAGGCCCACCACCGCCCTCGCATACCTCCCTCATCGGCCCTGATCAGCACCGATCAAGAAATCAGGCGACGCGGGGGGTGTCCAGGAGGGCGGTGAACTCGGTGGCCGGGACGGGAGGGCCCAGCGACGCGTAGGCGGCCCCGGACGTCACGCTGGGCACCACCGCACGCAGCCCGAGCGTGGCGGCGAACCCCAGCAGCGCCTGGACGAGCGTCGGGTCGCCGCCCAGCGTCCGGTGGAGGGTGAGCGTGCGGAGCGGCACCGCCCGCAGGCACCGCAGGTCCACCGCGCCGACGCCGAAGTCCGCGACGCCGAGCCCGACGCCCAGGTCGGCAAGCCCTCGCAGCGGACGCTCGACCGCGGCGACGTCCGCGACCAGCGCGGCCTGCGGAACGGCCAACTCCAGCGCACCCGGCCGGAGCGGGCCCAGACACTGCACGACGGCGCCGACGACCGACGGATCGGCGACGCACGCCGCGCACACCGGCACGGTGACCGTGAGGTCCTCCCAGCGCAGGGCGTCCGCGCACGCGAAGGTGAGCAGCCGCCGGTCCAGCGCGGTGAGCATCCCCACCGCCACTGCCGCGTCCGCGAATTCATGGCGTTCGAGCAGACCACGCGTGGGATGACGCCACCGCAACGTAGCCTCGGCCCCCACCACCCGCTCGGTCGCCAGTTCGACGATCGGGCGGTACGCCACCTCGAAGTCGTCGGCGCCGCGCAGCTCCTCCTCGAGGCGGAACCGGTCGAGGGCGCGCTGAGCCAGTTCCTGGTCGGCTATCCGGTACCGGTTCTTGCCCTCTTGTTTCGCCCGGTAGAGCGCCAGGTCGGCGTCGCGGAGCACCGAGTCGGGCGGACCGGTCGCGACGCCGACGCTCACCCGGAGTTCGACGGTCGACTCCGCGAGGGACACCGGGCCCGCGACCCGCTGCAGAACCCGCTCGGCGACAGGCACCGGGTCCTCCGACGGCACCAGCACCGCGAACTCGTCCCCACCCATCCGGGCCACCGTGTCCGCGTTCCCCACCGCGGCCCGTAGGCGCCGGGCCACCGTCACCAGCAGCTGGTCCCCGGCGGCGTGCCCGCGCGAGTCGTTCACCGCCTTGAACCCGTCCAGGTCGATCAGCAGCACCGACGGCGTCACCGCTGCCGCGAGCCGCTCGCCGAACAGCACCCGGTTCGCCAACCCGGTGAGCGGATCATGGAACGCCTGGTAGGCCAGCTTCGCCCGCTCGCGGGTCAGCTCCCCCGCGAGCCGAGCGTTCCGCTTCAACGAGAGGAACTGACGGGTCAGTACCGCCACCGCGAGCAGGAACAGCATCCCGACGAGCACCAGGTTGACCTGCCGCACCAACGCCTGGTGCACCGCGGCGATCAAGGCGAGCGCCAGCAGCCCCAGGTACGGCAGCGCCGACGGGTACTCCCACGACGTCCGGCGGACGAACGTCGGCATCGGCAGCAGCGCCGCCCGGCCGATCAGCGCGGTGCCGAGCAGCAGCGCTCCACCGGCCACGGTCTCCGGCGCCGGGTCACCGGCCAGCGCCGCGAACCCCGCGGCCACCGCACCGCACGACATCACCGCGATACCGCCGGCGAACGACCCGAGTGACGTCGGACCGTTCTGCGAGCGGCCGCGCAGCATCGGCAGCGCCGCCGAGAGGAGCACGAGCAGCGATCCCGACAGCGTGATCAGCGCCAGCGCCCCCGGAGCGTCCACATCGACCCGTGGATCGACGCCGAACAGCGCCGCCCACGCCAGGCTCGCCAGCGACAACCCGACCGCGGCGCCGTCGATGAGCATCCGCGTCGCCGACGCCCGGGTGAGTTCCAGTCCCGGCACGGCCAGCAGCGTCACGACCGCGCACGCGAGTGCGGCCTGCGCCACCGCGGCCAGCAGGAACATCCGTACACCGAGCGACGCCCCGGCCAGCAACCCCGCCTCGTTGCACACGAGCGCGAGCGCCCACAACCCCAGCGCGACGACGCTCAACAGGCGCCAGCGCCGCTGCCCGCCGGTCAGTTCACGCGCGCGCAGCAGGAACAGCCGGGTGGCCCAGACCGTGACGACGAGCAGCCCGATCATCTCGACGTGCAGCGCTCCGGCGGGCAGCACCACGAGCACGACTTGGAACGCCACGCTCAGGACCACGAGCCAGCCGAGACGCATACAGTCCCCCCGTCCTCCGCGCCCTGCCCGGGAAGGCGACCCCGGGCAGGCGTCCGACGACAGTTGAAATGCGACTGTATGACCGATGAGCCCCGCGTAACACCCCGGTCACGCGAGTTCACAGACGGAAACCCTCGCTCAGCTTCAGGTTCGTCCGGGCAGTGTGACGCACATCGCAAAGACCTACGACTGCGGCGGCTCGTCCTTCCCCGCCTCTTCGAGACGGTCGGCCTCTTCCTTCGTCTTGTGGACGGCACCGTCGGCGTGGTCCGGCGGCCCGTAGATCGTGTAGAGCACCAGCGGGTTCGGGCCGGTGTTGACGAAGTTGTGCTTCCGCCCGGCCGGTACGACGACGAGGTCTCCCTGGGCGACCTTGCGGGTCTGGCCGGAAACCTTGGCCTCGCCGACGCCGCTGACGAACGTCAGGATCTGGTCGTTCTCCTCGTGGACCTCCTCGCCGATCTCCCCACCCGGCGGGATGGTCATGATGACGAGCTGCGTGTGTTCGCCGGTCCAGAGCACGCGGCGGAAATCCGGGCTCTTCTCGGCTTCGGTTGCGATCGTGAAGTGCTCCATGCCGTCCACCTTCCCCGAAGGGGATCGGATTACACCGAGTGGAACGAGCCGCGTGACAACGCCACCTCGGGGCATTACATCTGTTCACAAGTGCGATGACCGTCGAAGGAGAGAGCAACCATGGGCCTGCTGGACACCGCGGTCTGGGAAGGCAAGATCTACCTCGACGGCTGGACGGCCGGTGGCGCGGACCCCGTGCCCGCCGTCGAACCCGCCACCGGCAAGGAGTTGGCCCTCGTCGGCCGGGCCACGCCGGAAGACGTCCGACGCGCAGCCGCCCGCGCGGCCGAAGCGCAGAAGGACTGGGCCGCACGGCCCTACACCGAGCGGGCCGCGGTGCTGCGGAAAGCCGGTGACCTGTTCACGCAGTACGCCGAGGAGATCTCAGGCTGGCTGATCCGGGAGGGCGGCGCGATCCCCGGCCGGGCCGGGTTCGAGATCGACACCGCTGCCCAGGAGTGTTACGAGGCGTCGGCGCTCGCGTCCGCACCGTACGGCGAGATGCTGCGTTCCGCGCTGCCCCGCTACAGCCTGGCCCGGCACCTGCCGGTGGGCGTCGTCGGGGTGATTGCGCCGTTCAACGTGCCGATCATCCTCGGAATCCGGGCGATCGCGCCCGCGCTGGCGCTGGGCAACGCGGTCGTGTTCAAGCCCGACCCCCGCACGGCCATCTGCGGTGGCGTCAGCATTACGCGGGTGCTGGAGGAGGCCGGTCTGCCGGCCGGGCTGTTCTCGTACCTGCCGGGAGGCGTCGACGTCGGCGAGGCGGTCATCACCGACCCGCTGACCCGGGTGATCGCGTTCACCGGCTCCACCCGCGCCGGCCGGCGCATCGGCGAGCTCGCCGGCAAGCACCTCAAGCGCACGCACCTGGAACTCGGCGGCAACTCCGCGATGATCGTCCTGGACGACGTCGACCCGGCCGACGTCGTCTCCGCGGCAGCGTGGGGGTCGTTCTTCAACCAGGGCCAGGTCTGCATGACGACCGGCCGGCACCTGGTCGCGGCCGGGATCGCCGACGACTACATCGCCGCGCTCGCCGAGCGGGCCAACCACCTGCCGGTGGGTGACCCGGCGACCGAGCAGGTCGCGCTCGGCCCGGTGATCGACGCCGGTCAGCGCGACAACATCCACGCGCGGGTCACCGCCAGCGTCGAACAGGGCGCGCGGCTCGCGGCAGGCGGCACGTACGAGGGCCTGTTCTACCGGCCGACGGTGCTCGCCGACATCCCGACGACCGCCCCCGGCTGGGCCGAGGAGATCTTCGGACCGGTGGCGCCGATCCGCCGCTTCAACGGCGTCGAGGAGGCGATCGCGCTGGCCGCGGACTCCGAGTACGGGCTCTCGCTCGGCATCATGACGAAGGACGTGGCCAAGGCGCTCGACATCGCCGCCCAGATCCCGTCCGGCGCCGTGCACATCAACGACCAGACCGTGAACGACGAGGCGACGATCCCGTTCGGTGGCGTCGGCGAGTCCGGAACCGGCTCCCGCCACGGAGGTACCCGAGCCAACCTCGAGGCGTTCACCGAGACGCAGTGGGTGACGCTGCGATCCACCCCGGCGCAATATCCATTCTGACCCTACTGGCGGGTAAACCTGTGGCAGGGTAGCCCGCGTGAACGTTCAGCGTCGACTGCTGGCCGGTTGGGGCGCTACCGCCCCGACGGCCGCAGACGTGACGTCTCCGGCCTCGATCGACGAGGTCGTCAAAGCGGTGGGCGACGCTCCGAAGCGGGGCGTCCTCCCCCGCGGCCTGGGCCGCAGTTACGGCGACGCCGCGCAGAACGCCGGCGGGCTGGTCGTCGACCTGACGCAGTGCACCCGCGTGCGCCGCTTCGACGTCGAGGCCGGTGTCATCGAGGTCGAAGCCGGACTCAGCCTGCACACGCTGATGCGCCAGGTGCTGCCGTTCGGCTGGTTCGTGCCGGTCACGCCCGGAACCCGCTACGTCACCGTCGGCGGTGCGATCGCCGCGGACATCCACGGCAAGAACCACCACGTCGAAGGCTCGTTCACCCAGCACGTCCACAGCCTCGACCTGCTGCTCGCGAGCGGCGAGATCCGAAAGCTGGAACACCGGGACGACGCTTTCCGCGCCACCGCCGGCGGCATGGGCCTCACCGGCATCGTGACCGCGGCCACCATCCAGCTCCTCCCGGTCGAGACCAGCCTGATGTCCGTCGACACCGAGCGTGCCACCAATGTGGACGCGCTGCTCGACCGCCTCGCCGCCACCGACGACGACTACCGCTACTCGGTCGCCTGGATCGACCTGCTCGCCCGCGGCCCGCGCATGGGCCGCGCGGTGATCACCCGCGGCGACCACGCCCGCCTCTCACAGCTGCCCGAACGCAAGCGTGCCGAGCCATTCGCGTTCGGCCCGCATCCGCTGGCGTCCGTGCCGCCGGGCGTCGTCCCGCCGGGGCTGTTGAACAAGGCGACGGTCGCCGCGTTCAACGAACTCTGGTACCGCAAAGCGCCGGTTTCCCGAACAGGTCAGCTCCAGAGCATCGCCGCCTTCTTCCACCCCCTCGACATGCTCGAACGCTGGAACCGCATCTACGGCCGCCCCGGCCTGGTGCAGTACCAGTTCGTCGTGCCCTACGGCGCGGAGGACGTCGTCCGCACCGCCGTCGACCGCCTCAGCGCCGCCGGTTCCCCCGCGTTCCTCGCGGTGCTGAAGCGGTTCGGTGCCGGCAGCCCCGGGATGTTGTCGTTCCCCACCCCCGGCTGGACGCTCGCGCTCGACCTACCCACGAACATGCCCGGTCTGCCCCGCCTGCTCGACACGCTCGACGACCTCGTCGTCAGCGCCGGCGGCCGCATCTACCTGGCCAAAGACTCCCGGCTCCGCCCGGAACTGCTCCCCGCGATGTACCCCCGGCTCGACGAGTGGCGCGCCATCCGGTCCACACTCGACCCCGCCGGCACCTTCGCGTCCGATCTCTCGAGGAGGCTCGGGCTTTGATCAACGCCTTGGGTTCGCCGCAGTCCCTGCTCCTGCTCGGCGGCACCTCCGAGATCGGGCTCGCGCTCGCCCGCAAGCTCGTCGCCGACCGCTGCCGCCGCGTCGTGCTCGCCGGACGTCCGTCCACCGCGCTCGACTCCGCCGCCGACGACCTCCGGTCGGCCGGCGCCCAAGTCGAGGTACTCCCGTTCGATGCGTCGGATCCGTCGGACCACCCCACGACCGTCCAAAAAGCTTTCATCGACGATATTGACCTCGCCGTGGTCGCGTTTGGGGTCTTGGGCGACCAAGCCCAGGCGGAAGTCGACGCTGCACACGCGATGGAGATCGCCACCACGAACTACGTCGCCGCGCTGTCGGTGCTCGTTCCGGTATCGCAGGCGATGCGTCAGCAGGGGCACGGTGCGATCGTCGTGATGTCCTCGGTGGCTGGTGAACGGCCACGGAAGACCAACTTCGCGTACGGCTCGTCGAAGGCGGGGCTGGACTCGTTCGCCACGGGTCTCGGCGACGTCCTGCACGGCACCGGCGTGCACATGATGGTCGTCCGGCCCGGGTTCGTGCGGACGAAGATGACCGCGCACCTCGAACCCGCGCCGCTCTCCACCACACCGGAGGAGGTCGCGGCCGCGATCGTCCAAGGGCTGCGACGCCGCCGGGAAACGATCTGGGTGCCCGGCACGATGCGGTTCGTGATGAGCGCTCTGAAGGCGGTTCCTCGCCCGATCTTCCGCAGACTCCCGGTCTGAATAACTCGCGTTCCACTTACCATCGCTGAACGGCAACGTGGCCCATACGCTGCTCGTACCGTCCGGAATCTGCGGCGGCACGGGGGTGAGCGAAGGAGTTCTAGTGAGGGAGACGGCTACCGCTTCCGACACGTCGCTGCCCCTGCCCGATGCGCCGGAGCGGTTAGGTGCATCCGCTCGCGGCGTGGCGTTCGTGTTGTCGCTGCGTCCGCGGCAGTGGGTCAAGAACGTGCTGGTGTTCGCCGCGCCGCTCGCGGCCGGGCGGCTGTGGGACCTGCCGATCCTGCTCGACTCGCTGGTGGCGCTGAGTGCGTTCGTGGTCGCGTCGGCCGGGGGTTACCTGATCAACGACGCGCGGGACGTCGAGCGCGACCGGGCGCACCCGTCGAAACGGTTCCGGCCGATCGCGCGCGGGGACGTGCCGGTGGTGTTGGCGTTCGTCGCCGGGATCGGGCTGCAGGTGATCGCGGTGGCAGTGCCCGCGGTGACCGGGTACGGGCGGCTCGCGATCTGCATCGGCGTGTACGTGACGTGTACGACGCTGTACAGCAACTGGTTGAAGCACGAGCCGGTGGTGGATTTGGCGCTGGTCGCGGCGGGGTTCCTGTTGCGGTCGATGGCCGGTGGGCTCGCAGCTGGGATCCCGTTGTCGCGGTGGTTCCTGATCGTGGCCGCGTTCGGGAGCCTGTTCATGGTTGCCGGGAAGCGGTATTCGGAGATCGTGACGGTCGGGGACGATCAGGGCACGCGTCCGTCGTTGCGTGAATACTCGGCCAGCTATTTGAGGTTCGTGTGGAGTACGTCGGCGGGCGTGGTGATCGCTGCGTACTGCTTGTGGGCGTTCGAGGTCGCGGACGAGCGCGCCGGTGAGACGACGGCGCCGTGGACGTCGCTGTCGATCGCGCCGCTCGTGCTCGGGCTGCTGAAATACGCTCGGGACGTCGATCGTGGACATACCGGGGAGCCGGAGGAGATCGTGTTGCGGGACAAGGTGCTGCTCGCACTCGGTGGGGTGTGGTTGGTCCTTTTCGGTTTGGGCGTACTCCATGTCTGACCCCGACGCCCCTGATCCCGACGCCCCTGATCCCGCCGCCCCTGATCCCGCCGCCCCTGAGCGCGGCGCTGGCGAGCGCGGCGCTGGCGAGCGCGGCGCTGGCGAGCGCGGCGCTGGCGAGCGCGGCGCTGGCGAGCGCGGCGCTGGCGAGCGCGGGGTGCCCGCGCCTCGGGCGTCGGACGGGGAGTGGTGGGGGCCCCGCGAAGAGCCCAGCTGGGCTGCGGCGGAGCGTGCCCGCTACGCGCAGGGGCCGCCGATCAGCCAGCCGGCGGCCGACCCGTGGTGGGAAGCCCCAGCCGACACCTGGTCCGACACCAACGCCCTGCTGACCAACTTCACCACCCCACCCCCCGAGCCCACCCCACCCCGCGAGCCCACTCCGCCGCGCGAGGCAGCGCCGCCGCGCGAGCCAGCGCCGCAGCGCGAGGCGATCTCGCCACGCGGGGCGTTGGTGCGGGACGAGCCGGAGCAGTCCGGCGAGGTCAACGGCGTGTCACCGCTGTCGACCCGCCCGGCGCGCCCAGCCCCCACCGCATCGGCCAGCGACCCCGTAGTCACCCCCCGGGAGCCCGAACCAGCGCCCCGCGAGACGGCGGGCACTCGCACGCCCGCGACCCCCGCCGAGACCACGCCCCGAGATCCCGGCACCACTGCGCCCGCCACGGCGCCGAACCCGCCCACCGCACCGCCCGCGGCGCCGAACCTTCCCCCTGCACCGGCCGCGGCGCCGAGCACGCCCCCTGGGCCGGCCACGGCGCCGAGCCCGGTCGCTGCGCCGAGCCCGGTCGCTGCGCCGAGCCCGGTCGCTGCGCCGAGCCCGGTCGCTGCGACGGCGGCACCGAGTCCGGTTAGCGCACCCGTCGCACCCCCGGCTGCGAGCCCGGCTGCGAGCCCGGCCGAGGCGAGTGAGGCGGATTCGGCCGAGGGGAGCGGGGCGTCGGGCGGGGCAGGGGCGCCTGGTCGGCGGTTCGTGGACACTGCGGCGGTCACGCTGATCGTGACCGAGCTGCTGATCAGGGCCTGGGCCGCCTGGGGCGGCTACTTCTCCCTCGACGACTTCACCTTCGCGCGCCTGGCCGCCGAAAAGGGCCTCACGTCAGACCTCCTCCTGACCCCGTACAACTCCCACTTCATGCCCGGCGCCTACCTCATGGTCTGGGCCGAAACCACGATCGCCCCCCTCGACTACCGCGTGGTCGCGGGAGTCGCCCTGGCAGGCGTAGCGATCAGCTACACGCTGATCTGGCTGCTCATCCGCCGCCTGGCCGGTCCGAGACTGATAGCGCTGATCCCGCTGGCGATCGCCCTCTTCTCCCCGATCACCCTTCCCGCCACCCTCTGGTGGGCGGTGAGCATCAACCAGCTGGCGATGCTCATCGCGATCCCAGGCGCACTCCTGGCCCAGCTCGCCTACATCCGCACGAACAAAGCGCGCTACGGCGCCATCGCGGTAGTCACCGCCGCACTAGCGCTCCCCTTCTACGAGAAGGCCGCGCTGATCGTCCCCCTGATCTTCGTCTTCACGGTCATCCTGCAACCCCAGACAGACCTCCCCGACCGCATCAAGGCCACGATCCTCCGCTTCAAGTACCAGTGGGGCGCCTTCGTCGTCGTGGGACTCACCTATGCCGGCATCTACGTCACCCGCCCGCTCGACGAGCGCTCCGAGTCCGCAGTGGACCTCGGCGGCCTCCTCGGCAACGCGGCGACGAACTCGGTGCCCTCGGGCCTGCTCGGCGGCCCGTGGTCCTGGAAAGCCATCGGCGCCGTCGACGCCAGCGCGAACCCCCCGATCGGACTCCGGATCGCGGCCGTCGTCATCATCCTCGCGGTCGTCGCAGTGACGGTGTACCGACGACCCCTCGCCTACCAGGCCTGGGTGTTCTTCGGCGGCACGCTCCTGTTCGACGTCCTCGTGCTCGCGGTCGGGCGCCTCCAGCTCGGTTCCGGCGCCGCGATGGAGTACCGCTACTTCACCGACCTGGTGCCGATCGGGGCGGTGGCGCTCATGCTCGCGCTCCTCGGCCCCCCGGCTTGGACCGCGACCTGGCCTCAGCGCTCCGGTATCCAGTGGCCGCCGGTCGTCGGCGGCACCCGCCTCGCGCTCGCGAACGCCAATGCGCTCGTGCTGCCGCTCGTCGTCGCCCTGTTCGTGAGCAGCCTCGTGTCGACGGTGAAGTACAGCAACCGTTGGCACGACAACCCGGCCAAGGACTTCATCACGACCGCGCAGAAGTCGATAACCGCGATGGGTCACCCCGTCGACCTCTACGACGGCGCGGTGCCGGAGCAGGTCGCGTGGGGCGTGCTCAATCCGACGAACTTCCCGTCGCGGCTGATGGCACCGCTCGACCTGCCGATCAACCCTGACCCGGAGGTCAGCGACGAGCTGTACGTCCTCGACCCGGACGGGCAGCTCTCGCATGCTCTGGTGTCGTCGGCGAAGGCTCCTGCGGGCACCGCGAAGAACTGCGGTTACCGGATCCAGGGCAAGCGCGTGCCGATCTTCCTCGACAAGGAGCTCTTCAACTGGTGGTGGTACGCCGAGCTGCGCTACACCGCGAAGGAGACGACGACGATCGTCTTCAACTCGGCGAACACCCGGGGGAAGAAGGTCACCTTCGAGAAGGGTGAGCACACGGTCTGGGTGAAGGTGCAGGGTCCGGCCGGGTGGATCACGCTCGACAACGCGCCGAAGTCCGCGGGCCTCTGCATCAGTTACGCGGCCGTCGGTGTCGCCGCCCCGGGCGAGCCCGCTAGCTCCTGATCGCCGACGCGCTCACCAAATTCTGCACTTTCACCGGCGGCGAAAGTGCAGATTTTGGCGCGAGCTCAGCGGGCCGCGATGAGCTTCGGTTCGAGCCAGTTCCACACCAGCTTCCCGCCGGCGGTGGTGAGGTGCAGCCCGTCGGTGCGAAGCGGTACCCCGTTGATCTCGTTCGTGTATCCGCTCCGGCACAGGAACGGGTTCGGGTCCACGATCGACACCTTGTTCCCGAGTGACGCCGCTGCCGCCCGTGCCGCCGCGTTCGTCGCGGCCACGCGTTTGGCGTCGTTCAGAACGGGCGGGTACCGACCGGCGGCGAACATGGTGGCGGCCGGCAGGCCGGTGTCGGGCACCTGGTGGCAGTGGTTGAGCACGACGACCGCGCGCGGCGCGAACTTCAGGATCTCGCGCAGCACCTGCGTGTAGTCCGCCGTCGTCGCTTTCTGCCACGAAGCCGACGTGTACGGCACCGTGCGCCCGCCGATCCACCGGTCGTACTGCTCCCAGGAGCCGGCGAACAGCACCCCGACCGACGGTGTCGCCGCTTCGATCTCCATCTCCCGCGCCGCGGCCCAGTCGGTGCAGAGCGGTTGCTCGGGCGAGAGCGGCTTGCCCTCCACCGACGCCGTGTACGGCACGACCCCGCACCCGAATCGCGTGGCGATCGACAGGCTCACGTTCTGGCCAGGGTCGTCGCGGACCGCGGCGAACAGGCTCAGCGCGTTCGAGTCGCCGACCAGCAGGATCTTGTTGGTGCCGCTGCCGCCCCGGGTCACCTCGGCCGCCACCTCGGCCAGCGAGTCGACCGAGTCGGCCGACTTCTCTTTGATCCCGGCGACGCCGGGCACCATCACCCCGATCAGCGCCGCCCCCAGCGCGATCACCGCGATCGGCGCCGCGACCTGCGGCGACGCCAGCGAGTTCGGCGGCGCCCCGATCCGCAGCGGACGCTCGACGATGATGAAGCTGGCCACCGACACCAGCCCGGTCAGCGCGAGCCGGACGACGAGCAGCGGGATGCCGTCGATGCCGGTGCGCTCGGGGCTGAGCACCAGGAAGATCGGCCAGTGCCAGAGATACAGGCCGTAGGACAGTACGCCGACCACGACCAGCGGCTGCCAGCTGAGCACCGCGTTCGGCGACAGCCGGCTCGACCCGACGACCGACGCCACGACCAGCGCGGCCAGCACCGAGAGCACCAGGAACCCGCCCTGGTACATCCGGGGGTCGGCCTGCGCCGCGACCGCGAACGCGACCGCCAGCCCGACCAGCCCCACCCACCCCAGAACGGCAACAACGGCATTGTCGACGAGACGCCTGCCGAATTTCGACGCGATGAGGCAGGCGAGCACCGCGCCGACGAGCAGCCCCTGCAGCCGGGAGTCCGTGCCGTAGTAGGCACGCGAACCGTCCGAGGTGGACTGCACCGCAGCCATGATCGCCGCCGAACCGAGCGCGCCGATCCCCAGCAACCAGCCGAGCGAGCGTCGACCGATACGCGAGCTGAACAGCACGATCAGCACCAGCGGAAGGAACAGGTACCACTGCTCCTCGATCCCCAGCGACCAGGTGTGCTGGAACGGCGACGGGTCCTCGAACGCCTGCGCGTAGGACTCGCCACGCAGCAGGAACCACCAGTTCGAGACGTAGAACAGCGCGGCCAGCGCGTCGCCGCGGGTACTGGGTGGCCACTCGACGCCGAGCATCGGGAACAGCACGAGCACGGCCGCGACCATGAGCACCAGCGCGGGCATCAGCCGCCGGATGCGCCGGATCCAGAAGTTCTGCAGCCGCAGCGTGCCGGTGCGGTCGTGCTCGGTGAGCAGCAGTGTCGTGATCAGGTATCCGGAAAGGACGAAGAACACGTCGACGCCGAGGAACCCACCGGGCAGGAACGTGACGCCACCGTGGTAGAGCAGCACGGCGAGCACCGCGATCGAGCGGATACCGTCCAGCGCGGGGCTGTACTGGTGACCGGTTCCGGCTCTGGGACGGCTGAAGACCTGTCCTTCGGCAACCGAGGACCGGGCGGTGTCCAGTGGACCCGCGACGGTCTGCTCGGCTGGGGCTTCTTCCGGCGCGACGGTGTGCCCACCCATGCGGGCGATTGTGCCATTACCCGTGGGTAAGGAGCGACATCTTCGGGGAAGTGCTCGATGGCGGACACGAGGCAAACTGAAGGCGTGGAATCCACCGACATTTCGCAGGATCAGTTCCTCTGGCTGGAGGAAGTCACCGGTGACGGTCCGCTCGAATGGGCCCGTGAGCACAACGCCCACACCGTCGACGCCTACGCCGGTTCCGAGCGGTTCACGGCGATCCAAGCCGAGATCCGCGAGGTGCTGGATGCCGAGACCCGCATCCCGTACGTCACCCGGCGCGGCGAATACCTCTACAACTTCTGGCAGGACGCGGCGAACCCGCGCGGCCTCTGGCGCCGGACGTCACTCGAGCAGTACCGCAACGACAAGCCCGACTGGGAGCTGATCCTCGACGTCGACGCGCTGGCGGCGGCCGAGGGTGAGAACTGGGTGTGGCACGGTGCGTCGTTTCTCGCGCCCGGCTACGACAAGTGCCTGATCTCGCTGTCGGTCGGCGGCTCGGACGCGGACGTCACCCGGGAGTTCGATCCGGTGACCAAGCAGTTCGTCGAGGACGGCTTCACGCTGCCGGAGGCGAAGAGCAGCGTCGGCTGGGTGGACGCGGACACGCTGTTCGTCGGCACCGACTTCGGGCCAGGCTCGATGACCGACTCCGGCTACCCACGGGTGGTGAAGCGCTGGCGGCGCGGCACCCCGCTCGACGACGCGGAGACCGTGTTCGAGGGCGAGCGGACCGACGTGTCGGTGCACGCTTGGCGCGACCCGCTCTCCGGTCTGGACTTCCTCACCCGCAGCACCGACTTCTACCACCGGAAGCGGTACCTGCTGGTCGACGGCGTTCCCGAGCCGCTGGACGTGCCGGACGACGCCGAGATCAGCGTCCACGCCGGGCACCTGACCGTCGAGCTGCGTACCGCGTGGGACTCGTATCCCGCCGGGTCGCTGCTCGTCATCGACTTCGAACGGTTTCAGGGCGGTGCACGGGACTTCCAGCCGCTGTTCACGCCCGACGATCGCTCCGCACTGGTCTCGTACCACTGGACCGAGCACGCTTTGCTGCTCAGCTCGCTGATCGACGTCAAACCGAGCTTGGAAGTTCTGCAGGTAGGTGCGGAAGGCTGGACGCGGACACCGTCCGCACCGGTGCCGGACTGGAGCACGGTCCGGGTGCTCTCGACCGACCGGTTCCACGGCGACGAGTACCTGCTCGCGGTCGACGGGTATCTCACGCCGCCGGAGCTGCACCGGCTGGTGGCAGGCACGGACGAGCCGGCGGAGGTGCTCAAGCAATCGCCGGCGCGGTTCGATCCGACCGGCCTGACCGTGAACCAGTACTTCGCCACCTCGGCGGACGGCACGAAGGTTCCGTACTTCGTGGTGGGCACCGGTGAGCCCGGCCCGACGCTGCTCAACGGGTACGGCGGGTTCGAGGTGCCGCTGCTGCCCGGCTACGACGGCGGACTCGGCCGGGCGTGGCTCGCGCGCGGCGGCACGTACGCGGTGGCGAACATCCGCGGCGGCGGCGAGTACGGGCCGCGTTGGCACCAGGCCGCGCTGAAGGAGAACCGGCACCGCGCGTACGAGGACTTCGCAGCGGTGGCGGCCGACCTGGCCGCGCGCGGGATCTGCACGCCGGAAAAGCTCGGCGTCTCGGGCGGCAGCAACGGCGGCCTGCTCACCGGGAACATGTACACCCAGTACCCGGAGCTGTTCGGGGCGGTGGTGATCCAGGTGCCGCTGCTGGACATGCGGCGCTACCACCAGCTGCTGGCAGGGGCGTCCTGGATGGCCGAGTACGGCGACCCGGACGATCCCGCGCAGTGGGAGTTCATCCGTACGTTCTCGCCGTACCACCTGCTGGCGGCCGACCGGCCCTATCCACAGCTGCTGGTGACGACGTCGACGCGGGACGACCGGGTGCACCCGGGGCACGCGCGGAAGTTCGTCGCGCGGGTCGAGGAGCTGGGCTACCCGGTCGACTACTACGAGAACATCGAGGGCGGCCACGGCGGCGCGAGCAACAACGAGCAGCGCGCGTTCATGCGGGCGCTGTCGTTCGCGTTCCTCTGGGAGAAGCTGGGCTGAAAGGCGGGCGGCTTTCGGCCGCCCGCCCCTCGTCACACCTGGGGAGCGACTTCCTCCGCGATCAGCTGCAGGTGGTCGAGGTCCTCCAGGTCCAGGAACTGGAGGTACACCCGCTCGGCGCCGACCTCGCCGAACGTGCGGAGCTTCGCGGCGACCTCGTCCGGCGTGCCGCACAGGCCGTTCTCGCGCAGCTCGCTGACCTCACGACCGACCGCTGCCGCCCGGCGCGCGATCTCGGCGTCGGTCTTGCCGCAGACCACGATCTGCGCGGCCGAGAAGATGAGGTCCTTCGGGTCACGCCCGGCTGCCTGCGCCGCCGCACGCACGACGTCGAACTGCGCACCGACGGCCTCGACCGAGTCGAACGGGACGTTGAACTCGTCCGCGTACTTCACGGTCAGCGCCGGGGTGCGCTTCTTGCCCTTGCCACCGATGACGATCGGCGGGCGACCGTTCGCCGGCTTCGGCAGCGCCGGCGAGTCGACGATCTGGTAGTGCTTGCCGTCGAACGAGTACTTCTCGCCCTCCGGCGTGCCCCACAGACCGGTGATGATCTCGAGTTGCTCCTCGAGCCGGTCGAAGCGCTCGCCGACCGGTGGGAACGGGATCGCGTAGGCCTTGTGCTCGGCCTCGAACCAGCCGGCACCGAGGCCGAAGTCGACGCGGCCGCCGCTCATCCGGTCGACCTGCGCGACCGCGACCGCCAGCGGACCGGGGTACCGGAACGTCGCGGACGTCACGAGCGTGCCCAGGCGGATCCGGGACGTCTCGCGGGCGATGGCGCCGAGCGTGATCCAGGTGTCGGTCGGTCCGGGCAGACCGTCGACGTCGCCCATCGAGACGTAGTGGTCGGAACGGAAGAACGCCTCGTAGCCGAGATCCTCGGCGGCCTTGGCCACCGCGAGCAGCGTCTCGTAGTCGGCGCCCTGCTGGGGTTCGGTGAATACGCGCAACTTCATGAACGTCATAGTCACACGCCCCGGTGCGCACGGCCGACCGCCCCGACCCTGAGGTCGAGGCGGTCGACGCCGCACCTGGACGGCACGCCTAGCGGTAGACCTTCAGCACCCAGTCGTCGCGGTCGTGGCGGTCGTGGTGGCGGCCGCCCCGGCCGTGGTCGTCGCGGCGGTCGCAGTCGAACCGCCGCCACTGGTGGTGGCGCTGTCCGCGCCGACCGGCGTCCTGGCAGTCGTCGTAACTGCGGTACGTCCCTTCCACCCGGCCGTGCCGGTCCGCGGCCTGCGCGGCCGGAGCAGCGACCGCCGGAGTAGCTGCGAGTGTTCCGGCCAGCGCTGCCCCCAGCACCACGCCAACGGCGAACTTCGTCTTCGTGACCATCAGTTAACCCCCGAACGAGTCTCGGTAAGACATTCCGACTGAAACACCGCGATACGGACATGTGCAAACCGTCGGAGAAACGTTGGAAGTCGCTGTACGTCAGTACCAAAGCCCCTAACAACCAGCACGAATGCGGAAAGTTGGTGCCACTGTTGTCAGGGTGACTGCCCTGTTACCGCCGACGCTTCCGCGCCGCTCCTCACGGCCGGTGGGATGATGAGCTGGCTGGCTGCTCGCACGGCCACGCTGACCAGTTCGCCCACTCTGCCGAGGAGCCCCATGGCCGAGCGCCAGGACGCGGCACCCGAAGCACGGCTACTGGTCGTCGACGACGAGCCGAACATCGTCGAACTGCTCGACACCAGCCTGAGCTACGCGGGCTTCGAAGTGCGAACCGCGACGACGGGCCGCGAGGCCGTGTCGGCGACCAGCGAGTTCACGCCCGACCTGATCGTCCTCGACGTGATGCTGCCCGACATGGACGGGTTCGAGGTGCTGCGGCTGCTGCGCGGCAGCGGCACGAAGATCCCGGTCTTGTTCCTCACGGCCCGCGACGGCACTGACGACAAGATCAGCGGCCTCACGCTCGGCGCCGACGACTACGTCACGAAGCCGTTCAGCCTCGGCGAGGTGCTCGCCCGGGTGCGTGCGGTGCTGCGGCGCACGGCCGAGGCCGCACCGGCTTCGGCGGCCCCGGAGGAGCGCGTCCCCGACGCGTCGGCCCGCTCGACGTTCGCCGACATCGAGGTCGACCGGGAGACCCACGAGGTCTGGAAGGCCGGCAAGCCGGTGACGCTGTCGCCGACCGAGTTCCGCCTGCTGCAGTACTTCCTCGACAACCCGGGCAAGGCGCTGTCGAAGGCCGTCATCCTCGATCACGTCTGGCACTACGACTTCGGACGTGACTCGAACATCGTCGAGTCATATGTTTCGTACTTGCGTAAGAAAGTCGACACCACCGAACCGCGGTTGATCCATACGATTCGCGGCGTGGGATACGCGTTGCGAGTACCGCGGACTTGATCGTGAAGCGCCCAGGAGTGCTTGCGGCGGTCCGTGCGGCCCCTGACGCGCTGCCGCTCGGCGTCAAGCTGGTGGCGGCGCTGGTCACGCTGCTGTCGATCGCACTGGTGGTCACCGGTGTCACCGGCACGCTCGCGCTCCGCGGCTACCTGATCGACCGCCTTGACGGTCAGCTGCGCGGCACGGCCAACCGGGCCGAGCATCGTCTTCCGACCACCTCCGGCACCGATACCGAGCGCACCGCGGACGATGCGCAGTACATCTACTACGTGCCCCCGGGGGAAGATCCGATCACCCGGCTGAGCCGTCCCTCCGACAGCGATCAGACCGCGCCCGTCCTGCCCGACTTCGAGGACGAAGCCACGCTGCAGCGGCTCGACGAGGGGTACTTCGACGCCGAGGCCACCGGTGCCGGGCACAAGTGGCGGATGATCGTCCGGTACCTCTCCGACGAGGAGGGGCTGCTCGTCGTCGGCATCAGTTACGACGAGGTCGACGACACGGTCAACCGGCTGATCGCGATCGACGTGGGCACCGGCGCCGTGACGCTGTTCGCGCTCGCCGGGGTGGGCTGGGTCGTGGTGCGTTCCAGCCTGCGCCGGCTGCGTGAGGTCGAGACGATCGCGGCCGCGATCGCCGGTGGCGATCTGGGCCAACGTGTCCGGCCCGGCGGCGAGCGCACCGAGGTGGGGCGGCTGGCCACCGCGCTGAACTCGATGCTCGAACAGATCGAGACCGCGTTCACCGAGCGTGAGGCGTCCGAGGCGAGCGCCCGGGCGTCCGAGGACCGGATGCGCCGGTTCGTCGCGGACGCCAGCCACGAGCTCCGCACCCCGCTGACGTCGATCCGCGGGTTCGCCGAGCTGTACCGGCAGGGAGCCGTACCCGACGACCGGTACGCGGTCGACCGGGTGATGGAGAAGATCGAGCTCGAGGCGATGCGAATGGGGTTGCTCGTCGACGACCTGATGCTGCTCGCCCGCCTCGACCAGCAGCGGCCGATCGAGATGCGCCCGGTGGACCTGCTGCAGCTGGCCGTCGACGCCGTGGAAGGTGCCCGGATCGTCGCGTCCACGCATCCGATCGAGCTACGGATCGACACCGACGAGCCGCTGAACGTCACCGGGGACAGCGCGCGGTTGCGTCAGGTGGTCGACAACCTGCTGTCGAACGCGACGATCCACACGCCGGCCGGGACCTCGGTGGAGGTGCGGCTCGCCGTGGACGGTGCCGATGCGGTGGTCGCGGTGGTCGACGCCGGGCCCGGGCTGGCCCCGGACCAGGCCGAGCGGGTGTTCGAGCGCTTCTACCGCACCGACCCGGCGCGCAGCCGGGCGCACGGTGGTTCCGGGCTCGGGCTGTCGATCGTCGCCGCGCTGGTGGCTGCGCACGGTGGTTCGGTGCGGGTGGAAACGGCGCCCGGCGAGGGGGCGCGCTTCGAGGTGCGGCTGCCGTTGGAGCGCGGCGGGGACGCCCGCGAGGTCGTTCCCGAGCTCGACGACGTGGGTGTTGGGTAGGCGCATCTCGCCCCAGCCAGGCGGAGATGACCGGCTTCAGCCTCGACACCCGGCTCGACAAGCTCAAATTCGGGCTTTGAGGAAGGCGGCTACCGGGGCTTCCACGGCTGCGGCGTGGGGGGTTTGCGGGGCGGCTTCCAGGCCTGGTTCGAGGGCCAGGGGGTGGGCGAGGCCGTCGATCGGGGCGAGGACGACGACTCCCCCGTTTCGGCGTTCCCCGAGGGCCTTGCGCAGCGCGAAAGCGTCGTCCTGAAAGCTTTGATGGTCGTGCTTGCCGCTGACGATCAGCACATCGGGTTGCGGCCGCCGCGCCATGATCTCGTCGGCGCGCTCGACGAAGTCGAGCCGCTGGGCGAGCGCGCGGGACTCCGGACTCCAGGCGTACTCGATCCCCATGCCCTGCTCGACCAGCGCCACCACCGACGTGGCCCGGATCGCCGCGTTGATCGCCACCACCGCGGCGATCGGACGCTCTGATTCGGTGAGCGTGAGCAGCGCCGCTCCCCCACCGGCCGAGCCGCCGATCAGAAACAGCGGGGCGTCGATCAGCGCGGTGTCGGGTAGCTGTTCGCGGAGAGCCTCGAGCACGTCGGGTAGCTCCGCGGCGGCCTGCGTGATCGCCGCCCCGTGGCACTTGAGCAACGTGTCGTCGCGGACGAGCGCCATGATCTCCTCGAACCCACCGGCCGGGGTGCGGGAGCTCATCAGCGGCAGCCCGAGGTAGACGCGCCACGCCGGCACGTCATCCAGCGGGAGCGCCGCCGCCATCGCCACCTCGGTGCGCGGCGCATCCATCAGGTGCCAGACGACGACCAGCGGCGCCGGCCCCCCGTGCGCGGGCGGCACCGCCACGAACGGCACTCCGGCAGCAACCCCGCGAATCTCCATGCCCCGAACGCTAGGCCCCACCCCCGACAATTCCGAGCGGATCAGCTACGCGCGAACTGCTCCACGTCGAGGTCGACGGCACCGACGTCGCGCTTCCTGTCGCGTCTCGGCGTGCAGCTCGACCCGCCACGGCGGGTGGACATCAGGCGGACCGGGCCAGGCGGGAGCGGGCGACCAGCTCGGTGACGACGACGATCGCGATCGACTCGACGGCGAGCAGCCCGACGAGCACGAGCAGCTGCGTCGCGCCCGCCTCCACCGCGCTGCCGCCGCCCAACAGCACACCGACGAACGCACCCGGCAGCGTGACGAGGCCGACAGTGCGTGTCTGGTCCAGCGCGGGTACGAGCGCCTGCCCGGCCGACGGGCGACAGATCTCCAGTGCGGCGTCGCGGTCCAGGAAGCCCAGCGACAGTGCCGCTTCGACCTCGCCGCGGCGGGTCTCCAGCTCGTCGAGCGCACGTCGTCCGGCCAGGGAAGTAGCGGTCATCGCGCCGCCGATGAGGATGCCCGCGATCGGAACGATCGCGATGCCCTTCACCGGGACGAGCCCACCCGCGATCAGACCGAGGACGACCGGCAGGCTGCCGGCCGCGATCGGGGCGGCCACCCACAGCTTCTGCCTGCGGTCACCGGATCCGGTGATCCGCTGACCCGACGTCCAGGCTGCGGTTCCCACCATCGCGACGACGAACAGCGCGGTGAACCACAGCGACGCGACGATCGCCGCGATCAGCAGCGACACCGCACCGAGCTGGAGCGTGGCGCGGACGGCCGCGACCGGGATCGAACGCCACGGTCCGAGTCGTCCCAAGCCCGCGACGAGCGCGGCCACCAGCGTCAGGACCACCAACGCCACCGCGAGCCGCGGCCCCACCTCGATCATCGTCGACGACACCCGGGCAACTATGCCCGGAGTCCGCGGTCCGGCGGGATGAAGGGGTCTGCCGGACCGCGGACGACCACTCCCGCCGGAACGGGAGTGGTCTACCTGGCCGCAACGAGGGTCGGGCGCGCGGCCAGGGGTCTCAGCGTCCGGACGTGATCTTCGGACGGTCCTTCGAGGAGCCGGCCACGAGCGAGACCCCGATGCCGGCGAGCGTGACCTGCGCGGCCAGTTCGATCCAGTCGACGCCGGACGTGTCCGCGACGCCGAGAACGCTCGCGACACCGGTGCCGACCAGCGCGGCGACGATGCCGACGACGAACGTCATGAGCCAGCCGACCTGCTGCTTGCCCGGGACGACCAGTCGACCGAGCACACCGATGATCGTGCCGACGATGAGGGCAGAAATGATTCCGTCGATCTCCACGGCTCTCTCCGATGGACGAGGTTATGTTCCACCAGCGTCGCGCCGCGGCGGCCCGCCGCCCATCGGGGAAGCACCGGAGATCACCCCTGAGATGGCCCTCAGATGAACGTGACCTCGCCGAACGCTGGGGAGGCTGCGTCGAGGAGGTGCCGGTCGACGCCGCGCAGGTGCAGATCGAAGAACGCGCTCACGTAGGCCCGCTCCACGGTGACGGTTCGCCGAACGTCGAGCGTTCCGAACGCCTCTTTGATGATCGACGGCGCGACGCCGGGGAGCTTCGCGAGTTTCGCCTTGGCCAGGACGACGTCGTGGAAGCTCAGGTGCTCCGTACCGGCGACCTTCACCTCGCGGTGCCAGCCGCGGAGGTTGCCCGTGAACGTGCCCCAGGCCGGGGTGTTTTCCGCCGTGGTGTTGCCCGACGCGACCTGCAGGAACGGCTTGTCGAGGCCGTCGTGGACCACCGAGCCGTACGGGTTGCCGTCCATGTTGATGCCCGCGACGACACGGGGGTCGTCGTGCGCGACCTGTGCGGCGGTCGCGCCGCCGAGCGAGTGCCCCACCATGCCGACGTGGTCGAGCCGCATCCAGCCGGTATTGCGTCGTTGCAGCTCGTCGAGGACGAAGCGGGTGTCGGCGACGCGGGTCTCGAGCGCCTTGACGATGATCTTTTCGGCCTGGTTCGGGTCCTTTTCGATCAGCGCGTTGATCGTGTTCGGGACGACCCGGCCGCCCGGGAACTCGACCGCCATCGCGTCGTGGGGGTGGTCCATCGTCACGACGACGTAGCCCTGGCTCGCGAGGTCCTCGACGAGCGCGGCGCTGGAGTTGCGTTCCGCGCCGAAGCCCGGTGAGAAGAGCACTACCGGGTGGCCGCCCGGCTTGTTCGCGACCGGCGCGCGGAGCGCACCGTGCGTTCGCACTGCTTCCACGCCACCGACGACGCCGGGCTTGCCGGTGAGCGTCTGGACGAAGTCGCTGCCGACCGGGCCGGCTTCGGCGGGCGTGAGCCAGGGGGCGCGGGGGTGGCCGGCGGTCGTGCGGGCCGGGTACCAGATGTTGATCATCAGCTCGCGGCGCTGTTTGCCGTCGCCCCAGGGGTCGGCGCGGTGGTTGTCGACCAGGTGCAGCACCCGGGTGCCGACCGAGTACTTCCCACTCACCTCCGGCAACACGAGCAACGCCGCCGCCGGGTTCCGGGCCGGTTGGCTAGCGGCCCGAACGGCCGCGGCGGCCGCCGCTGCGGCGTTGACCGCGTTGACCGGGGCGGCCGCGGTGACCGGGGCGGCCGGGGCGGCCGGGGCGGCCGGAGCGGCCGGAGCGGCCGGAGCGGCCGGAGCGGCCGGAGCGGCCGGAGTGGCCGCGGCGACTGGGGCGGCTGGGGCGGCCGCGGTGGCTAGGGTGGTCGCCGCGATGGCGACAGCCAGCGCGGTGCGAGGTGCAGAGATTCGCATCCGGTTCCTTCGCGTCGAGCCGAGACCGGGATGGCCTCGGGCGCCGCCGACGCTAGGTTTCGGAGCACCAGCGCCGCGTCTGCCCTCGGGCCAGACCTGATCGGCCCCGAGGCCTACCCGGATTGCCAGGAAGCTGTCGCGCGAGGGGCCACGCCCCGTGCGATTTCCTGGCAGACCGCGCGCCGCTCAGCGTCCCGGGCGAACCAGGCCGGACTCGTAGGCGGCCACCACCGCCTGCACGCGGTCGCGCGCATCGAGCTTCTGCAGGATGCGCCCGACGTGCGTCTTGACCGTGCCGGTCGACACGAGCAACCGCACGCCGATCTCGGCGTTCGAATACCCCCGAGCCATCGCGACGAGCACGTCCCGCTCCCGCTCGGTGAGCGACTCCACCGCCCGCACCGCAACCGGATCCGACCCGGGCGCCAACGTGTCGAGCAACCGCCGCGTCGTGGACGGCGCGATCACCGCGTCCCCGGCGTGAACTGTGCGCAACGCCGCCAGCATGTCCTCCGGCGAACCGTCCTTGAGCAGGAACCCGCTCGCCCCGGCGCGGATCGCGGCGAGTGCGTGCTCGTCCAGGTCGTAGGTGGTCAGTACGACGACCTTCGGCGGATCCGGTAGCGCGGTGATCCGTCGGGTCGCTTCGATCCCGTCCAGAACCGGCATCCGGACGTCCATCAGCACGATGTCGGGTGTTACGCGTTCAGTCTCGGCGACCGCCGCCAGCCCGTCCCCCACCTCGCCCACCACCGTGAGATCCGGCTGCGAGTCGATGACGAGCCGGAACCCCGCCCGCACCAGCAACTGGTCGTCGACGAGCAGCACCGAGATCACGTGGGCACCGGTATCCGCGCGAACACCTCGTGCCCTCCCACCCGACCCGGTCCCGTCCGGATCGTGCCACCGTACGCCGCGGCGCGTTCCCGCATCCCGACGACGCCGTGCCCACTGGCGTCGCCCACGATGGCGCCGCGCCCATCGTCGATAATGCGCAGTTGCAGTTGGTCGGAAGCCCAGCGCACCTCGACGGAGGCGCGGGCCGCAGGCCCGGCGTGCTTCACCACATTGGTGAGACTCTCCTGGACGATCCGGTAGACCGCGAGGCCGAGCCCACTCCCGACCGGCGCGGGCGGGGGTTCGAGGCGGAGCGTCACGTCGAGGCCACCGGCGCGGACCTGTTCGACGAGCGTGCGGACGTCGTCGAGGCCGGGCTGCGGGGTGAGCGGACCGGGCTCCTCTCGGAGCAGACCGAGCAGCCGACGGGTCTCCCCCATCGCCCGACGACCGGTCTCGCCGATCGTGGCCAGCGCCGCCTGCGCGACCTCGGGCGAGCCCGCGTACCGGCCGCCGTCGGCCTGCGAGATCACGACCGCGAGCGAGTGGGCGACGACGTCGTGCATCTCCCGTGCGATGCGGGTGCGTTCGGCGGACACCGCGAGCAGCGCTTTCTGGTCACGCTCGACCTCGAGCGCCGCGACGCGTTCCTCGCGGGCCCGCCGCAATCCACCGAGCGCCCACCCGGCGAACACGAACCCGGCCATCGCGGCCGCGAACAGGGCATGGCTGCCGACGCCGGCCCCGGTGACGGGTGGCCAGGTCAGCGCGCCGAGCCCGACGCCGAGCAGCGCCGCGGCCAGCATCCCGCGCGACGCCCAGCGAGGGGCGTACGCAGCGGTGGCGTGCACCGCGAGCGGAACCGCCATGTCCGTGACCAGCAGGCCCGCGCCGGACACGGTGACCCACTGCGCGAACGCGATCCCGACGACGGCAGCGGCCGACCACACCGGATACGTGCGGCGCAGCACGAGCGCCCCCGTCAGCAGCGTGGCGAACAGCATCAGCCCGGGCCCCGGCTGGAGCAGCAGATCGAGCGACCAGAGCAGCACGGCGACGCCGGTGTCCGCGACCACCGGACGCCGGCGCAACCAGGACTCGACCCACGCGCTCATCGCCGCCGAGCGTAGGTGGAAGGGGCGACATTTTCGTCTGCCGCGGGGCGTAGGAGGTGTCGGTCGTGGGGCATACAGTCGGGCCATGGCCGACCTCACGGATGTGGCGCGCCTCGTCGCGCGGGAGCACGGACTCGTCGTCGTCTCGACGTCGCGGGCCGACGGGAGCATTCAGTCCTCGGTGGTGAACGCGGGGGTGCTCTCCGATCCGCTCGGCGGGAACGACGTCGTCGGATACGTCGCCGCCGGAGGTACGCGCAAGCTCGCCAACCTGCGGCAGCGACCGCAGACCACGCTGGTGTTCCGGGTCGGCTGGGAGTGGGCCGCGGTCGAGGGAACCGCCCAGCTGATCGGGCCCGACGATCCGGTGGGTGGCGTCGACGCCGAGCGGCTGCGGCTGCTCCTGCGCGAGGTCTTCACCGCCGCCGGCGGCACGCACGAGGATTTCGACGAGTACGACCGGGTGATGGCGGCGGAACGGCGCACTGCGGTGCTGGTCAGCCCTTCGCGGATCTACTCGAACGGCTGAGCGCGTGCTCATCGGCGACATCGACGTCCATCCGCTCGCCGACGGGACGTTCCGCGCGTCGCCGGAGTATTTCGGCGACCACGTGCGCGCGGAGGGCCACGAGGACCTCTTCGGCTCCGACGGGTTCGCGTTCCTGCCCATCGGGTGTTTCCTGGTGCGCACCGGCGACCGGACGATCCTCGTCGATTGCGGGATGGGGCCGCAGCTGCGCGACAGCGGCCCTCGTCGGTTGCTCATCGGCGGGCAGCTCCCGCTGGGGCTGCGCGCGCTCGGAGTCGCACCCTCGGACGTCACGGACGTCGTCTGCACGCACCTGCATTCCGATCACACCGGTTGGCTCTTCGACCGAACGGCTTCCCCGACGTTCGGCAACGCGACGATCTGGTTCGGCGCGCCGGAGTGGGACCACTTCGTGCTGAACTCCGACGTCTGGATGTTCGATCACATCCGGGCGGGGTTCCGCGGTTCGTCGCGACTGCGACCGATTTCCGAGGACTCGACGATCGCGCCCGGGGTCTCGGTGACGATGACGCCCGGGCACACCCCGGGCCATCTGAGCGTGATCGTGGCGTCCGGCGGCCGGCGGGCCTTCCTGCTCGGCGACGCGGTCATCTGCCCGGTCCAGCTGGACGAGCCGACGTGGCAGTCGATCGGCGACTTCGACCCAGCACTGGCCGCACGGGTCCGCGACCGCCTGTTCCGCGAGCTCGAGGACCCGTCGACGCTGGGCGCCGGCGCCCACTTCCCCGAACTGCAGTTCGGCCGCGTCCTACTCGGCCGAACCCGCCGCTGGTTCGCCTAGAGCCCCTCGCGCACCACGGCGTGCTCGACCTCCGCGATCTCGTCGCGGTCAAGATGGTGCACCGGCTCGCCGTGGCTGTAGTCGACGTCGGTACTGCGGATCTGCTCGACGAGCAGCCGCGTCATCGTGCCGCCGATCTCCACCTCCGGGCGGAGAGCCGTCGGCCCGGCGCTGGTCGACGTGGGCACGATCGTGGCGACGGTCCCTGGGGACGAGTCCCAACCGCTTGCCCGCGCTGCTCGTGCCCGCGCTTTTCGGATCCGAGGTCGACCAGGTAGATCGCCCCTCGGATCGATAGTCGTGCGCTCGTCGAGCCGGGATGGCGGCCTTGATGATCTGCTCGAGCGGCGGAAGCGGTCCCGGTTGGGCGGGTTCGAAGGTGCCCTAGTGGGACCGCTCCCCGGCGCTCAGGGCTCAGCGGTAGTTCACGAACTGGAGGGGGATGCCGAAGTCCTCGTTCTTGAGGAGGGCGATCACGGCCTGCAGGTCGTCGCGCTTCTTGCCGCTGACCCGGAGCTGGTCGCCCTGGATCTGGGCCTGGACGCCCTTGAAGCCCTCGTCCCGGATCGCCTTCGCGATCTTCTTCGCCTTCTCGCTCTCGATGCCCTGGACGATCGTCCCGCTGAGCTTGTAGGACTTGCCCGACTGCTGCGGGTCACCGGCGTCGAACGCCTTGAGGCTGATGCCCCGCTTGACGAGCTTGTCCTTGAACACCTCGAGCGCCGCGAGCAGGCGCTCCTCGGTGTCGGCCTGGAACGTGACCGCCTCTTCGCCCGCCCAGTTGACCGACGCGTTCGTGCCGCGGAAGTCGAACCGCTGGCTGAGCTCCTTGGCGGCCTGATTGAGGGCGTTGTCGACCTCCTGCCGGTCGACCTTGCTGACGACGTCGAACGACGAGTCCGCCACTGTGTGCTGCTCCTCCCGGTTGAGTCGGGTACCTGATTGGTGCCCGGGCTAGGTCATTGGCTATCCTCCCTCTTGGCAGTGCAGCAAGTGCAAGACCCTAGGCGGGTTGCCCGAGTGGCCAAAGGGAGCGGACTGTAAATCCGTCGGCTCAGCCTACGAAGGTTCGAATCCTTCACCCGCCACGCCTAGGGGAAACGGCCCGCTACCAGCGGAAACGCTGGTAGCGGGCCGTTTCGTGTCCGTCGGCTTCGCGGGCGCCGGGGGCGGTGGGGTGTCCGGTTGTGTCCCGCTGTGTTCCAGTGGCGATCACTGGGGCCGGACGCACGGCGGACAACGTCCGTGGCGACCGACGGCCGTTCGAGCCCGTCTCGCGTGCAGCGACGAGGCTCACATCCGCCCGCTGATCTACGGAGCGTCACCAGACCCACGGGTGGCACCGACCGGGCCTCCGGCAGCGAAGGCGCCACTTCGCCGACCCGACGAAACGCCAGTTCCTGACGCGACACGTGCGCGCTGAACCCTGAACTGGCTCGTGACCCAATCGCCCGTGGAACGCTGGCGCTATGAGCACCCGGCGTACTCAACCGTCACCGGACGACGAGAAGTGGATGTCGCGAGCGGCCGACCTGGCGAGGCTATGCAAGACCGAGCCCGGCCGCACCGAGGAATCGCCTCGTGTCGCAGCCGTCGCGGCGGATCCCTCCGGCACCCTCATCGCCGAAGCCCACCGCGGTGAAGACCCCCAGCACCCGGGCGACCATGCCGAGTACAGCCTCATCAAGAAGATCGGCCCAGCAACCGGCCGACTTCGCGGCGCGACCATCTACACAACTCTGGAGCCCTGCACGTCTCGCTCAGCCAACAAGACGCCGTGCGCGACCAGGCTCATAGATGAAGGAGTCGCCGTCGTATACGTCGGCATGTTCGATCCAGACCCCCGCATTCGCGAGGTCGGATGGCAGCGCCTCACCGAGGCCGGCATCGACGTGCGCGACTTCACCCAAGACACACGAGAGCGGATCGTCGAGTTGAACCGCCCCTTCATCGACCGTTTTCAGCGCGGGTGCGGAGTCAGTGGGTCAGCAACGTTTGACTATGAGCAGAACAACGGGGAGTTCCAGATCACCTACGGTGAGAGCATCTTTCCTACACGCTGGTCGAAATCAGGCGCCGACTCTGTAATCGCGCACGCTGCCCCTAATTCCCTCGCGCTTGCTCGCTACGCGGACATCGACAAAATCGACGACCCACGAGCGTACGAATTCACTGGCCACTTCAAACGCCCAGGAGTTGGTCAGGTTGTGATTTACCGCAGCGGCGACGACTATTGCCTTGTCCGCGTCGACGACGTGCACTCCGGGCGCGGGTACGGGCACGATCGCACCGAAGTGACGATCACGTGGGAGGTTCGCGACGCGGGTCCCGGACTCGCCCCCGCATGAGTCCGGTCGCCTGACCAGCGCTCGATGTGCCGCCCCGCGTACATGACAGACCGCTTCGCGATGGATCTCCCGGCTGGGTCCCGCTGGTTGGCGCGGACGTGGTCCGCACCGCTGCCCCGAACATCTGCGGGCACCGCGCCGGTCACGCAGCCCATCGCGGCCGCACGAAGCCACCCGCAAGCCCGCGGATTCCGAAAGAGGCTCCAGCCTAGTGCCCGAAATGAGGTTATTGACCTTCACGGGCTAACAAAAGATCACACTAGATAGCACTGATTAACAGACCCGCGGATTAAAAGTCCGCTGGTCTCATGTGCTGGGGAAATGCCCGTTCGGGGGACCCGTGTGAGCGTGTGTGAGCGACCCGTTTTGGCTGGTTCCACCCCGGGGAGGATCGTTTTCGAGGTCCGGCGTGTAACTGCCCGCAACGCGTCGCGGACGTCGTCGACGGACCCCCGGAGTCGCTCTCACCCACGTACTGCGCCCGCGCCGGGTCCGGGGGACACCCGCCCGGCTCGCGGTGTGAGGGTCCACATCCTGAGATGTTCGCTCACAACGACGCATCGCCTCCGACCAAGCCCTCGCAGCGCGTTTGCGCAGGTAGAGAAGGCGACTACGCCGCTCACACGAGTCGCGGGGCGTGGCGTGTGAGCGCGTGTGAGCGGAGGGGTCGTTCGCCAGCGATCACAAAAGCGGTTTAGGGGGTGCAGCACCTATCCGATCCGGCCAGGCCGACTCGTGGGTGCCGACCCTCCCGCTTCTTCCTCACCTAAAGGCGGCTGTGCTGTGCCGCACCGCAATCCCCGAGATTCGACACCCGCGCGTCCGGCCGGTCACCCGGCCCGGGGCGACTTGACCGGTCGGCGGACACCGAGCGTCCATGACACCGCTCCCATCACCCCCGACCCCGCCGGCTCCACCAACGAGCCGCTGCTGACCCTGCCCCAAGTCCTTACCGAGCTCGCCGTGCCCCGCTCGACCTTCTTCCGGTGGCGGGCGCTCGGCGACGCGCCCCCGACAATCCGCCTGCCCAACGGTCAGCTGCGGTTCCGCCGCACAGATCTTGACGCCTGGATCCGCGACCACATCGAGCCCGTTCCGGAGAACCATCCATGACCCGCCGCAAAACCACTGCGTCGCCCGATCCGACCGCGACCACCTCGTTTCAGGTCCGGTTCCAGAAACTGCAGTTCCTCGCCCCGAAACCCCGAAAAGCCACCACCGCCAACGCGAAGAAGATCCCTGCGCGGGGACGGTGGCGGATCCGATGGACCGTCGACGGTCACGAATTCCACGAATCCTTCCGCGACAAAACCCCGGCCGGGTACTACCTCACCGACCTAGAAACCGCCTACCGGCAAGGCGAGCCGTTCGACGTCCACACCGGGCTCCCGGCCAGCATGGCGCGGGCGAAAACGACGACCACGTGGCTGTCGCACGCCCGCGACTACACGCTCCTGCAATGGCCGCGGCTGTCCCCGAACGGGCGGCGGTCACAGGCCGAAGGCCTCACCACCGTCACCATGGCCCTGCTCGATCGGCGCCGTCGCGGCGCCCCACCGGACACCGAGTGCCGGCGGGCGCTGATGCGTTACGCGTTCCGGCCAAACACCGCATGGAAGGAGCAGCCCTCAGCGGACGCGCGGGCCGCGCTCGCCTGGCTCGAATCCGCGTCCCTGCCCGTGCACGCGCTGAGCAACCCCGCGACCGTCCGCGCCGTCCTGGATGCGTGTGCCCGCAAACTCGACGGCGCCCCGGCCGCAGCCAGCGTCATATCGCGCAAACGGGCCGCCCTGTCCGGCGCGTGCGGCTACGCCCTGGAACGCGGGCTGCTCACCACTCCACCGCTGAAATCCGTGCGGTGGCGGCCGCCCGCAGTCGCCGACGCCATCGACCGGCGCGTCGTCCCCACCCCGCAACAAGTCCGGGATCTGCTGGCCGCGCTCGAACAGGTCGGGCCCTGGGCCGAACGGCTGCAGGCGTTCTTCGCCACGCTCTACTACGCCGCCCTGCGCCCATCCGAGGCCGTGGCACTGCGGGAGAACACCTGCTATCTGCCCGATTCCGGGTGGGGATGGCTCGACCTGCTCGGCAGCGAAGCCAAAGCCGGATCGGCGTGGACCGACACCGGAACACCCCGCCAAGCCCGCGGCCTCAAACACCGCCCCGCCACCGAGATCCGCCGTGTCCCGATCCCGCCGATTCTGGTCACGATCCTGCGCGACCACCTCAAGCGCTACGGCCCGGGCCGCGACGGCCGAGTGTTCACGAACATGCGCGGTAACCCGCTGCAGGACTCCGGCTACGGGCGTGCTCTGCATGAGGCCCGCGCCATCGCCTTCACCCCGGAAGAAGCCGCGTCCCCGGTCGCGCGCCGGGCGTATGACTTCCGGCACGGCGGCATCACCGTCTGGATCACCAACGGCCTGCCCATCACCGAAGCTGCCCGCCGCGCCGGCCAAGGCGTCGAAGTCCTCATGCGCGTCTACGCCGGCTTCCTGCTCATCGCCTACACCACCGCCGACAACGCCATCAGCGACGCCTTCGACACCGACAACCGCGCGGCCGCCGGAGATCAAGCAGTTCACAGCCAACGCAAAACGAGTTGATACCGAGCGAATGTCCCTCATGGACGGACACTCGGTGAACACCCAACAACCCCATACATACGAAGGAAGCACCGTGACGCGCTACGCGCTCAACACCGACCGCGGCGAACTCATCGCCGTCTGGGACACCGGCGACGGACCCATCTTCCACTCCGTCGCGACATCGACGACCCTCACCACCACCGACCTCGGCCTCGCGGCCGAACTCACCACGCTCTCCGCCGGCCTCTGGCGCGCCTACACCCACCCGGCCGGCGCGGCTTCCAGCCTCGCCAAGAACACCGAAGGCTGGCGCCGCCAACAGCACCGTGCCACCTTCGTCGCGGTCGCCACCGCCCCCACCAACCCGAACCTGCCCCGCGGCGGCACGCTCACCCACGCCTACGAGCCCGTGGCCGAAGCCGCGCACCGCATCGGCCGCCGCCTGCACACCCTCGCCGACCGGGCCCTCACAGACGCCATCGCCGCCGACCTGCGCACCGAGATCGACGCCGTCGAACGCACCGAACTCGGCGACCTCACCGGCCGCGCCGCCCAAGCCACCGCACTCAGCCGACCAGAGGCGTCCCCGCTGCAGGTCGCTGCCGCCCACGACACGCTCATCAAGAACCCGGTCGAGCCCGACGGGGTCACACACCTGGACCCCGCCTCCGCAGCGGTCGCCGCGGCCCACTGGCTCTGGACGGCAGTGCACCTGACTGCCGAAGCCACCGGCCACGCGGCCGATGTCGTGCTCGCGCGCGCCGACGACATCGAAACGATCCCGTATCAGACGCCCACGCTGGTCGTCGTCACGATGGACGATGGCGACAACACCGCCACCGACGTCGTCACCGACCTGATCAGCGACGCGCTCGACGTCGCCGACGGCATCACCCGCTACCCCGACGAGATCATCGATCGCCTCAGCGACCACGCTGATGACGACATCGACCTCGAACACCCCACCGGACTGGCCGAACGCGGCGCCGACCCCGAGCCACCACCCCACCGGCTCACCCCACTCGACCCGAAACGCCCCGCGCAGGACCTCCTCAACGACCTTCTTGAAGGCATCCGCGGCTGCCAGCTGCTTTTCCTCGAAGAAGCCGACGGCATCACCGTGGACGCGACGGCCGACGACGGTCCGGCAGCCGGCGTCTACCGCACGACAGCCGAAGCCTTCACCGCTCAGCTCACCGCCCGCGCCATCGCCGAGCGCCACCGCATCGGCCTTTGAATCCAGACTGTTCGCGAACACCCATATTCCCGGAAACTGCACGTCCGATAGCGGCGCCGAACTCCACCCGCCAAGACTTCTTGCACGTGGAGCCCAGGCGCGTCTGCGGGAAGCATGATCATGGGGCGCCCGCGCCGGCATCGCGTGCTTGTCGGGCTTCGATCAAGCCGTGACGCGCGCGCGGGAGACCCGAAGCCGAAGCTGCTGGTCGCGCCGGCTGCTGCTGACGTCGGCAACCGTCATCGGCCAGTCACCGGACACCGACCGCCTCCTCCCGCGGTGGGCGACCTTGCCGGAAACCATCCCTACGTGCCCGCATAGCCGGCCATGGTCGCCGGTGACCGGGACGTCCCTCGTGGAGTTGGCCGACGGCCATCATGTGAACTCGGAAGGGCTCAGGCGTGGTCCCGCCAGATGCGGCAGCGCAGGTCGAGGCTGGCGTACGGATCCGGGAACACCGGCATCCCGAGGCCGGCCGGAGTTACCGAGGCCCGCGCTGTCGTCGTCCGTGGCCTGCTGCAGCGCCTGCCGCAGCCGCGCGCATCGGCCAGCACCGGGTTACCCAGGTTGCCGAACGACTGCGGACCGCCATTGCCGGTGCCAGGTGGAGCGACCAGGTGCTTCGCGTGCGCGATCGGCGGCAACTGCCGGAAGGCCGCGGACTGTGACCCGATCGTTTCAGGGCCGGGCACTGGCGTCGGATGCTTCGCCGGCTTCCCGCTGCTGATCGGACGTGCCCTTCCCGTGATGCGCGTCGAAGGCCGGCCGTTCGGAGCGGATCCGGGGGAGCTTGGTGAAGTTGTGGCGCGGCGGCGGGCAGGACGTCGCCCATTCCAGCGAGTTGCCGAACCCCCACGGATCCTCGACCTCGACGACGCGGCCGGTCCGGTAGGACCACCAAAGGTTCCAGAGGAACGGCAGGAACGAGACCCCAAGGATGAAGGCGCCGATCGTCGAGATCGTGTGCATCAGCGTGAAGCCGTCGCTCGGCAGGTAGTCGGCGTATCGGCGGGGCATGCCCTGCTCGCCGAGCCAATGCTGGACCAGGAACGTGGTGTGGAAGCCGAGAAACGTCAGCCAGAAGTGCCATTTCCCGAGGCGCTCGTTCATCATCCGGCCGGTCGCTTTCGGGAACCAGAAGTAGATTCCGCCGAACGCGGCGAAGACGATCGTCCCGAACAGCACGTAGTGGAAGTGCCCGACGACGAAGTAGCTGTCGTGGAGATGGAAGTCCACCGGCGGGCTGGCCAGCAGCACGCCGGTCAGCCCGCCGAACAGGAACGTCACCAGGAAGCCGATCGCGAACAGCATCGGGGTTTCGAACGTGAGCTGGCCGCGCCACATCGTGCCGATCCAGTTGAAGATCTTCAAGCCGGTCGGCACCGCGATCAAGTAGGACATGAAGCTGAAGAACGGCAACAGGACCGCGCCGGTGGCGAACATGTGATGCGCCCAGACCGTCAGCGACAGCGCGCAGATCGCGATCGACGCGCCGACGAAGCCCTTGTAGCCGAACACCGGCCGGCGGGCGAAGACCGGAATGATCTCGGTGATGATCCCGAAGACCGGCAGCGCGACGATGTAGACCTCGGGATGACCGAAGAACCAGAACAGGTGGAACCACAGGATCGGCCCTCCGGTCTGCGAGTCGAACACGTGGGCGTCGAGGTGCCGGTCGGCCAGCAGTCCGGCCAGAGCGGCGGTCAGGATCGGGAAGGCCGCCAGCACCAGGACGGTAGTGACCAGCATTGTCCACACGAAGATCGGTAACCGGAACATCGTCATGCCCGGTGCCCGCATCGTCACGATCGTGGTCAGGATATTCACCGAGCCGAGGATCGTGCCGAGTCCGGAGATCATCAGGCCGACGATCCAAAGGTTGGCTCCGGCCCCCGGTGAGTTGACGCTGTCGCTCAGCGGCACCGTGGCGAACCACCCGAAGTCCGGATAGCCGCCGGGAGTCAGGACAGCGGCGAGCACCATGAGACCGCCGAACAGATACAGCCAGTACGACAAATCGTTCAAACGCGGGAAAGCGACGTCCGGCGCACCGATCATCAGCGGAACCAGGAAGTTCGCGAACCCGAACACCATGGGCGTGGCGAACAGCAGCATCATGATCGTGCCGTGCATCGTGACCAGCTGGTTGTACTGCTCGTTGGAGAGGAACTGAAGTCCCGGCCGGGCCAACTCGCCGCGCATGAGCAGCGCCATCAATCCGCCGATCGCGAAGAAACCGAGCGAGCTGGCGGTGTACAGAAGACCGATCATCTTCGCGTCAGTCGTCCGTAGTACCTTCGCGAGGAAGTTTCCGCGGGATCGCCGACCGACCGGGAACGGCCGGGTGGGAGCGAGCGGTCGGGATGGTGCGGTCGTCATCGGTTTCCTCCGCTGCGGACGATCGGGAACGCCGCCCGGCTCCCCCAGCGACCCGATCTGAAACCCGGCTGAACGAGCCTCGATTCGTCAGGCCGACAAACCGCGGGGCTTTCGACCTGCCGTGCTCACGCGGCCCCTCGTCGCCGCTGTGATCGTGTGTCCCATTCGGCCGGCACTCGTCCACAAGGAGCGGGTAGCGATGACAGTGACCGTTGTGACGCTTGACCCAGTCGACAGGCTCGGCCACCTGGCCGGTGTCTTCTCCGAGCCGCATGCTGCCGTAACGGTGGACGCCTCGGGGAGTGTCTCCTCCCTGCCCGGGATCGCCGGCCATCCGCTGCTCTCCGCCGAATCGCCCGTGGTGAAGCTCGCAGTGGCTGAACTGATCGGCGACCAGCCTCATACCGCGTTCCTCTGGCCTTGGCGGTCCGCGTCATCGCACACGAGACCGGCACGGGACAACTACGTACGGATCACGGGCCTCGCGTGCGACGTCTCACCGCCGGCCCGACCGTCCGGCCTGATCCTGCTCCAACCGGTGAGGGACACGCACGGCCTGACGCCGCGCGAGCTCCAGATTCTCGGTCTGTTGGTGGACGGGGGCGCGAACCAGCAGATCGCCTCCGCCCTGTTCATCACCGAACGCACGGTCGCGGCCCACCTGGAGCACATTCGCTCGAAGGTTCACGCCCCGACGCGGACGGCGGCCGCCTTGTACGCCGTCCGGCACGGCCTGTACCTGCCGTCTTCGCTCATCGACCGGCGCGGAAACACCTGACGGGCATCGGCAGGACTGCCAATAGACGGCGGCCAGCGCAATTGATTCGATCGACGTCGAGGCAGGGCGAACGAAGTCCATCTCCCGGGACCACCGTCTGCGATTCGCGTTGCAGCTGTCGAGGCGGTCGTCGTTCGTTCGCCCTGCCCTTGCCGTTCATACGGGCGTCAAGATTCGCAGAGAGCACCGAACCGTGGAAGACACTCAACTGCCGTTGCTCATTCGGGTGGTGCGGACTGGTAGCGGGCACCGCCTCCACCTCATCGGAGAGTTGGACCAGAAGAGCACACCCGTGCTGCTGGGCTGCGTTGAGCACCTCGAGGCGGCCACCGGTGACCGGACCGTCCTCGACTGTGGCCACCTGTCGTTCATCGACGCTCGTGGGCTGAGCGCGCTGCTGTACGCGCAGGCGTTGCTCGGCGAGTCTGGCGTTTCGCTGGAGCTCGCGGAGCCCACGCCGATGCTGCGGCGAATTCTGGCCGTGACCGGGCTGGCCGAAGTCCTGCCGGTGGTCCACTGACGACGCCGCGAAGGCTTCAGCTCTGTCCCAGATTCGTCACCAGGTTGATCGCGACCGCGATCACGCCGGTCCCGAACGCGTAGGAGAGCAGCGCGTGAGCGAGCACCACCTTCCGAATGGCGCTGGTGTTCGGCTCGTTGTCGGCCATCGCGAACGCCATGCCGATGGTGAATGCTAGGTAGGCGAAGTCGCTGTAGGTCGGCGGATCGGGCTGGTTGAAGGTGATGCCGCCGTCACTGTCCAGGTAGTACAGCCGGGCGTATTTCAGCGCGAACACTGTGTTCACCAACGCCCAGGACAGTACGACCGCGAGGACGCTCAGGATCACCGCCGCAACGCCCTGCGCGTCCTGCTGACCGGACGAGCGCACCAGAGCCCAGACCACGGCCGCGAGGCTGGCCACCGCGGCCAGCAGCACCCAGGTGTCGGTGGAGCGCGTGCGGGCTTCGGCTTCGGCCAGGCGCTTGGTGCCGGCTTCGTCCTGCGGCCAGCTCGTCCGCCAGACCCAGACCAGGATCGTGGTAGCGGCCACGGTCCAGCCGGCCAGCGGTGCGACGTCCGGAGCGCCCGAGGCGGCCGCGGCGATGGCCACGACCGCACCGGCGCCCAGCGACGCGAAGGCCCTACGAGGCGAAAGAATATTCATGCTTCCTCCCGTGTTCGGGTCCCTGCGCTGATTCAATCCCTCGTCGCCGCGAGTCTGATCACCTCGCGTGTACGGTTGATGACGGCGGCAAGCGATCCGACCGGGAAATTTTCGGTGGCCGTGGCCACGCCGGGTTGCGAACTCGGTGGCGCGACTTCCTCGGCGGCAGGCACGGCGGGCATCAGACGAGCCTTGCCCGGATCTCGGAGAGCCTGTCGCAACCGGGGGAACTCGTCAAGCTCTTCGTTGCGGGCATGACTGAGGACCGCGGCGCGGAGCACCAGAAGACGGTGGCGGAAGTTCGGCACGTTCGGACCGTCCCGGTCGAGTGTCGCCAGCAGTTCCTTCGCGTCCAGTTCTTCCCGAAGTCGAGCGTCGACGACGACCTGCTCGTCGTGGAGGATCTGCCGGGCGGCCGGGTGCACGTTGACGTGTTCGTACGGGTGGCGGTGCTGAGCAACCGTCGGCCGGCCGGGCATCACCTCGGTGAGACCGTCGACGATCTTCTCGGCCTTCCGGTGCTCGACGAGCTCGTAGAGGTTGGCGTACCGGTAGAGGTGGTCGAAGTCCTCCAGCACTCCGAACTCGTACGCCTGTTTGAGGTTGGGATCGGCTCCATCCGCGCGACCCAGGCGGTCAGGTCCACGGCGTTCTGCTCATAGCCCAACGTGGTCTCCAGCACGCTGGCCACGCCGGGCACCAGCCAGTTGACCACCCGTTGCTGCTGGTTCTCCAGATAGCGGATCTCGGCCAGCGTGCGCCGGACGTCGTCATTGCTGCAGCGCCGGAAGAACGCGTGCTTGAATCCGATCGACTCGATCTCGATCGCGTTCAATGCGATCACCCGGGTCATGGTGTAGCGGTCGGGTGGCTCCGGATCCAGCGGCAGAACGTTGAGCTCACGCCAGTTGCGGTACTGCTGGTCGAGGGGGATCCCTTTTTCTGCCAGCGGGTTGAACGACACGGCGTCTCCGATCGGTCGGCAGCGGCTTGGCGTGCGCTGGGCTACCCGGCCGGTGCCGCCGAAACGGTGCGAACTCGCGCCGCGTCGAAGACGCATCGATGCGGAGCTCGTTAGTGCCGGAAGCCGTTCTCCGACGACCTCAGGTAGTAGGGGTTCTCGATCAGCGAGCCGGCCATCCAGACCTTGGGGTGAGCCTTGACCATCGGAATGATCAGATCGCCGCCGAACAGCTCGAGGTCGTAGAGGCAGAGCACGACCTGGGGGTACTGACGCAGCCAACTGGTGACCGCGATCTCCTCGCCGACCAGCTCCGGCAACGGCGTTGGCGACATCAGCCGGCCCGCCCAGCTCATGTCGCCGACGAGCCGGCCAAACGGCGCGGCCGCAGAGATCATGTTGCGCCCGACCCAGTCGTTGAGACGAGCGAACAGAGCATCCGGGGAGTTCCGGCCGATCTGCAGGTGACCGTTCTCCGGCTCAGCCACCTCCAAGTTGCCGTGCTCGCCCAGGACACCGGTCGCGCTCTTCCTGGCCGCGGTAGAAGACGCAGACGTGGTCACCTGCATGCAGCGTCGCGCCGCCGAACGTCACGGTCAGGGTTTCTGCCGGCGCAAGGTCCACCTGGGTCTCCGTTTTACTCCGGCCGCTGGAGCACTTGCCATGCCCGCGTGGCCACGTGCAGATTCAACCGATCGTCGACGTCGTTGAGGTCGTGTCCGCAAATCTTACGGATCCGACCCAGTCGGTAACGCAACGTACTTCGATGGATGAGGAGCGCGGCGGCGGTCTCGTCGTAGTTGCCGCCGCACTCCAGATACTGGGAGAGCGTGTGGACGAGGTCCGTGCTCTTGCGCTGGTCGTAGGTGAGCAACTCGCCCAGCCACTCCTGGACGAACGCCTCGACCTCGCCGCTCCCGGTACCGATGTCCAGGATGCGGTAGAGCCCGAGCTGGTCGTAGAAGGTCGCGCCGTCGGGAGAACGGGAGTCGCGCCGGACGTCAGCCGCGCGTACCGCTTCGGCATACGAGCGGGGAACGTCAGTGGGCCCACGGCAGCGGCCGCCGATCCCGATCGCTCCGGCCGTCCCGCCCAGCTTCTCGGCCAGAGTCCGATGCAGAGCGGCGCCGTCCAGTGGTCCGTGCACGAGTAGCACCACGCTGCCCGCCCGCCGGGAGATCAGGCTCGACAGCTGCAGCACGTCCGCGGCCGCCGTCGAGGCTGCGGCCACCGCGTCATCGGTGTGGGTCCGGCTCCACTTCGCGACGACGACGTGGTGCGTGCCGCGCAGGTCATGGCCGAGCGCGTCGGCCCGAGCGTATGCGCTGGGTTCGTCGGTGCCCGCGATCAGATCGTCGACCAGGTCGCGGCGTAGCCGCAGTTCGGCCTCGGCGAGACTGCGCCGATGTGACAGCTCCAGGGCCAGAACCGTGGTGGCGTATTCCAGCGCGAACACCTCGTGGCCGCCGGCGGTGTGCCGGGGATCGACGAGCGCGACCACGCCGAGCACCTCCTGCCGGGGCTTGGCCAGCGAGATCACGCGGGACTGCACGCGGATGGGATGCGGCACTGCGGCCGCCTGCCGGAGGAGCTCCTCCCGCCGATGCGGAACCGCTTTGGGATAGGGGTCGGGTTGGTGGGGGCCGGCCCAGGCCAGCAGATTGCCGAACCGGTCCTCCACCGCCGCCGATAGCTCGGTCAGCTCGTGCAGGGCGAGCGCGATTCCGGCCTCTCCCGCGCCGGACGCGGTGACCTCGCTGAGCCGTTCGTGCACCCTGGTCTGTGCTTCCAGGCGCGCGACCGACGTGGCGAGTCGGCCGTTGAGCGACTGCAGCTCGCTGTTGAGGGTCTGCAATGCCGCGGACTGCTCGCGTTCCCGCTGATGCAACCGCGCGCTCGCCAACGCGCCGGACGTCTGCTGCGCGAGTGCCTTGACGAGGAAGAACTCGTCGGTGGACGGTGCCGCCGCAGAGCACACGACGAGGTAGCCGAGCAGTTCAGCCGGACTACCCAGCGCCATTGCCCAGCGCCAACCACTGTCCTTGGTCGGGACCGGCCCGCTCTGGCCGTCCAGGCTCTCCAGAGCCTCCACCAGGGCCGGATCGGGCGTGCCGCCGCGTGCGGGGATCAGTGCCCGATCGACCCGCAGGTACACGGTGTCGACGGTGCATTCGCAGAGCGAAGGCAGGGATGTGGCCGCCAGGCGGAGGATGTCGTCGGGGTCCCGACCGTCGAACATCATCATCGACACGACGAACAGGCCGTACAAATTTGACAGCTGTTCTCGCCACCAGTCGTCCGGGCGTTCCGAATCACCGGCTCTCACGTCCGGCTTATCGGGGAACATGTGTACCCCCGTCTCCTCGGCCTCAATCAACACATTGGTTCCTGCCCTGCCCTGGTCGCTCGGCTCGAAACCAAAGCCCAAAAGTCTGCTCTGCCGGGCCGAGACGACCGGCGATAGTTCGGCCTTTCAGGCGCACGCGCGTCCTGATCGGCTCTGTGAACGTGCGTTGCGACCGTTCTGGCTTCCTCGTCCTTCCTGGAAGGAGTGATGGCCTATGTCCCCACGACCGTCAGGCCCTTTCGAACTTCGTCGCCCGCCGAGCTCCGTCGAGGCCGGCGACCGTGATGCCGCACCAGCCCATTTTGATCCCCGCTACGACGACTACGCGACCGCCGAGCGACTGTTCCGGCGCCTGGCTGCGCTCTCGACCGACGATCCGCGCCGCGCCGGCGTGCGTGAGCGCCTGATCGTCGTCCACATGCCGCTCGCCGACCACGTCGCCTGCCGGTATTCGCGGCGCGGAGTGGAATTCGACGATCTCGTCCAGGTCGCTCGGGTGGGTCTGATCAAGGCGATCGACCGGTTCGACCCGGACCGCGGGTCCGCGTTCCTCGCGTTCGCGGTGCCGACCGTGATGGGTGAGGTCCGGCGTTACTTCCGGGATCGCAAATGGGCCGTCCGGGTGCCGCGGCGCGTCAAGGAGTTGTACCTCGCGGTCAACGCGGCGCGACACGAACTGACTCAGCGGGACGGGCGCGCCCCGAGCGTCTGCGACCTCTCCTCCTATCTGGACAAGTCGGAAGAGGAGGTGCTCGAAGGTCTCGAGGCCGGTGGCGCCTTCGCGGCGATTTCCCTGGAGACCCCGGTCCGCGGTCGGGCCGGCGCGCCTCGGTTGGCCGACACTCTCGGCGCCGACGATCGAGCGTTGGAGGCCGTCGACAATCACGAATCGCTGATTCCGCTGCTCGAGGACGTGCCATCCCGGGAGCAGTACGTACTTCACCAACGGTTCGTGTTCGACAAGACCCAAGCCGAGATAGCCGAGGAGATCGGTGTATCCCAGATGCAGGTGTCCCGGTTGCTCTCGGCGACACTGAGCCGGCTCCGCGCGGGCCTGCTCGTGGAGGAGTAATGCCTGGACGGTGGTATCGCAACGCGGTCATCTACTCCGTGGACGTGCGGCTGTTCCAAGACTCCGACGGCGACGGCATCGGCGATCTGCCCGGACTGACCAAGCGCCTGGACTACCTGTCCCGCCTGGGCGTCAACACTCTCTGGCTCAACCCCGTGCACCCGTCGCCGGGCGCCGACGGTGGCTACGACATCACCGACTACTACGCGATCGACCCGTGTCTGGGAGACCTCGGCGACTTCGCACTGTTCCTGGCCGAGGCCGGCGAGCGGGGGCTGCGCGTCATCATGGACCTGGTGGTCAACCACACCAGCGACCAGCATCCCTGGTTCCGCGCCGCTCGGGAGGATCCGGCGTCGGACCACCGGGACTGGTACGTCTGGTCGGCGGTCGAGCCACCCGACCGGTTCAGCGGTCAGGTATTCCCCGGCGTCGAGAAGGAAACGTGGACCTACGACGAACAGGCCGGCGCCTGGTATCGGCACCGGTTCTACCGGACCGAACCGGACCTCAACACCGACCACCCGGCGGTGCGCCGGGAGATCGGGAAGATCGCGGAATTCTGGTTGCGGCTCGGCGTCGCCGGGTTCCGAATCGATGCCGCTCCGTTCCTGATCGAGACCGGGCAGCAGCGCCTGCCGGACTACCGGTTCCTGCGCGACCTGCGGGAGCGGGTGTCCTGGCGGGCCGGTGACGCGGTGTTGCTGGCCGAGGCCAACGTCGCCGACGCGGAACTGCTCGAATACTTCGGCAGCGCCGACGGCACCTCCAGTCGGACGACGATGCTCTTCGCGTTCCGGCTCAACCAGGCAATGATGCTGGCGCTGGCGCGCCGCGATCCGCAGCCGATCCGGGACACGCTGGCGGCGCTACCCGATCTTCCGGCCCACGCGCAATGGGCGACGTTCCTGCGTAACCACGACGAGGTGGACCTCGGCGGCCTGAGTGACACCGAACGCGCCGATGTGTTCGCTGCGTTCGGGCCGGAGCCGGACATGCAGCTCTACGACCGGGGCATCCGGCGGCGTCTGGCCCCGATGCTGGGCGGCGACCGTCGCCGCATCGAGCTGGCCTACAGCCTCCAGCTCACGATGGCCGGCACCCCCGTGCTGCGCTACGGCGACGAGATCGGCATGGGCGAAGACCTGCAGCTACCGGAGCGCCAGGCCATCCGCACACCGATGCAGTGGGACAGCGGTCCCGGCGCGGGGTTCTCCACCGCACCGGCCGAGCGGGTGATCGCGCCGGTGATCGACTTCGGCGAGTACGCCTATCAGCAGGTCAACGTCACCGATCAGCGTCTCGACGAGACCAGCGTGCTGTCCTGGTTCGAGCGGATCCTGCACACGCTGCGCGAGTGCCCGGAGATCGGCTGCGGCGATCACGAAATGCTCACCACTGAGCAGCGGTGTGTGCTCGCCCACCTCGCCGCTCTGGACGGCGCCGAAACGCTGTTCCTCCACAACCTCGACGACGTGCCTTGCCGCCTGGATCTCCGCGCCACGGTGGCGGGCCAGTACCGCCCGCTCAACCTGTTCGGCGACAGTGATTACGGCCGGGACGTCGACCTCGGTGCGGTCGCGCTGAACGGCTACGGCTACCGGTGGATCCGCCTCACGCGCTGAGGCCGCAAGGCTGCCGGGCGAGGCTCCGGCCGGCGGGGCAGCGATATCCCCACAGGTGCCGACCGGCCCGTCCCTGCCGGGGGAAACGGACCAGCTGACGACGACACGTGCTTCGTCGCTCCTTTCCCTCTCGGGCCGCCGCCGGCCGGAGCCTCCGAACAACGCCGCGCCGCGCGTACCGGTGACGCACATGGGCGACCCGCTCCACCGGAGGCGCGAGAGAACTCCCGCGACGACGACCCCAGCCTGCCCCTGCGGAGACGCCTGATACCTGGGCCCGACAGAGCGAGGTTCGGTGCGCTTCACGGCGCTGACAGCACGAGATCCTCGATCCCGGCAGGCACGCTCAGAGCCCGCAGAACGTCTGGGTCCTCGCCATTGATCGCGGCGAACACCGCCTGCACGCGCCGCTGAGCGTGCTCGGGTGGGCAGTCGGCGAGACGCGCCACGGCACGCACGAAGTCGCTCTCCCCGGCCGGTGGCGACGGCGCCAGGAAACGCGGCCCGTCGGTCAATTCCGTCGGCAACGCCGCCAGCAGCCGCCGCCGGTCGTCCGCGTCGAGCGTCCCCGCCAACACGGCGATCGTCGCGCGGGCAGCACTCTTACCGACGTCGAACTCGACGCCGGCCCGGGCGGCGGCCTCGCTCACCACCTCGCGATAGCGCAGGCGTAACGAACCTTCGTCCGGCGTGGCGCGATCGCCGGAGCCCTCCCCGGGGGTGGGTTCCATGTCCTCGTGCGGCCGGTGCGTGACCGGTGCGTGCGGCCCCGGCTTGTGCGCGCCGGCCGGCGGCGGACCGTCCCTCCGACCACTCCGGGTGTGTTCGCGCTGCTTGGAGGAGCCCAGCGTCACCCCGCTCTCGCTGGGACTCTTGTCCTCCGAGCGTGCCTCGCGGGCGAGCGCTCGCCGCTTACGGTTGTCGCCTTCCATCTCTTTGGCCATGGCCGCGCTTTCCCGGCCGCCGGAGTCTCATTCACGGCGAAGCGGAATTTCTTATCGTGCTGAATCCTGGTGCTATCGAACGGAAGCCGGTCAGCGAGGCCCCCTCTGCCTCCCTGACCGGCCGTTCCGGAGCAATCCGCGCTCAGGGTTTCAGGACGACCTTCTCGCAGTCGTCCTGCTTGTTCTTGAACATCTCGTAGCCGCGTTCCGCCTCGCCGAGCGGCAGGGTGTGGGTGATGATCCGGGTCGGATCGATCTCCCCCCGTTCGATGCGCTGCAGCAGCGGCTTCATGTACCGCTGCACGTGACACTGTCCGGTGCGCAGGGTCAGCGACCGGTTCATCCACGCGCCGGCGGGAAACTTGTCGAGGAAACCGCCGTACACGCCGATCACCGAGACCACGCCGCCGCTGCGGCAGGACAGGATCGCCTGACGCAGCGCGTGCGGACGTTCGGTCTCCGACCGCACGGCCTGCTTGACCCGGTCGTACGCGCCGATGTGCGCGCTGCCGTGGGTGGCCTCCAGACCGACCGCGTCGATGCACTTGTCCGGCCCCCGTCCCCCGGTCAGTTCCAGCAGCCTCGACCGGACGTCGACCTCGTCGAAGTTCACCGGGAGGTGTCCCGCCCGTTCGGCCATCTCCAGCCGGTAGGGCTCCTTGTCGATGGCGATGACCTTCGCGGCGCCGAGCACCCGGGCGCTGTCCATGGCGAACTGCCCGACCGGACCGGCGCCCCACACCGCCACCACGTCGGTGGACTGGATGTCACACATCTCGGCACCCATGTAGCCGGTGGGCAGAATGTCGGACAGGAACAGCACCTGCTCGTCGGCCAGATCGGACTCGATCTTCAGCGGGCCGACGTCGGCGAACGGTACCCGCGCATACTGCGCCTGACCACCGGCGAAGCCGCCGGTCAGGTGCGAGTAGCCGAAGATCCCGGCGACCGGGTGACCGAACATCTTCTCCGCGATCCCGGCGTTGGGGTTGGTGTTCTCGCAGCACGAGTACAGCTCGGCGGCGCACGCGGCGCACGCACCGCAGGCGATCGGGAACGGCACGACGACCCGGTCCCCGACGCGCAACCTCTCTGCCGGCACCCCGGATCCGACCTCGACGACCTCGCCCATGAACTCGTGGCCCAGGACGTCACCGTCCTGCATGGTGGGCACGTAGCCGTCGACCAGGTGCAGGTCCGAGCCGCAGATCGCGGTGGAGGTGATCCGGACGATGGCGTCGCGGTTGTTCAGGATTCTCGGATCCGGCACGTCCCGGACCTTCACCTTGTTGCGTCCGGCCCAGGTGTTCGCCCTCATGCGTCCACTCCCTTCTCAAGTTCGGCGTCCGAGAGCGGCTGCGCCGGACGCTGCGGGAACTCCTTGCGGGCCCGCTTGCCCCACGGCGCGCCGTCGGAGCGGACCACCTCGCCGGTCTCCAGCACCTGCTTGAGCCGGCGCAGGTCGTCGTCGAGCTGCTGGTGAGGTTCTTCGCCGAAGTACTTCGCGACTGCCTTCCCGACCGCGCCGCCCGGGATGTCGTAGGTCAGTGCGACGTGAACCTCGGTGCTCACGCCGTCGGGAGCGGGCACGAACCGCACCGTGCCGGCGTTCGGCACGTCGGCGTCGCCGGTCGAGCGCCAGGCGATCTTCTCGGCGGGCGTCTCGTGGATGATCTCCGCCTCCCACTCGACGTTCTCGCCGAAGGGGGCGCTGGCAACCCAGTGGCTCGTCCGGTCACCCGTGACGCGGACCTCCTCCAGATGCGCCATGAACACCGGGAGGTTCTCCAGCGCGAGCCAGAAGGCGAACACCTCCGGCGCGGGTTTGCGAATGGTTGTCGTAGCCGTCAATTCCATGGATCCTCCTCTGCGTGAGCTCCGTGCCGGCGACACGGAGGTGATCCTGTTACCGCGGGTGGCCTGCACGGCCGTCAGCACGTCCACCACGGTGATCCCGACGACGGCCCCGGTGACGCCCAGCAGCCGCCGCCGGCGACGGCCGCCCCGGTGGGCGATCGCCACCGCGAGCGAGGTCAGGTCCATCGCGTCGCCGGCGACCCGCGTCCACGCCCAGGCGCCCTTCCGCCGGCTCGTCAGGAGCCCGGCCGCGTGGACCAGCTCCCGCGCGCCCACCAGCGGCACGACTGCCCGCGACGTCCGGGAGTCGTCCACGCCGCTGAAACGGCGCACCGCATCCGGCGCCGCCAGCTGCGCCACGCCCAGGCCGAGACTCATCCAGCCGAGTCTGCGGCCCCGCCGCTGCACCTCGTCGTGGGTGGCCGTTACTGCCTCTCGACTTGCGGCATGAGTCACGGTTAGCCTCCGGTATCGAATTGCACCCGGCCGAGCGTCCCGGTTCACGGCGGCCTGGAGCGCCAACTGCGGCCCCGACTACCCTGCGGGAATCCGCCTAAACCCAGCAATTTGGTCGCAGATTAGGCCGCGTCTCGCGTCGCGATCCGTCGGTCCCGTCCCTTGATCAGACTTCTGCGAGCAGCTGTGTGCGCAGCCGACTCAAGGTTGCGACGAGCAGCCGCGAGACGTGCATCTGCGAGACCTCGATCTCCTTCGCGATCTGTGTCTGCGTCATGTCCTCGCAGAAACGGAGTCGAAGGATCGTGATCCGCAGGTTCAGCGCCTGCAGCCTGCGCGGAGGGCGGACATCCCATCCGGTGTCGAGGAAAGTCGCCGGATCGCGCCGGTGATGGTGGGAATAGCGAACGCCAGGAACTCGACGCCGCGGTCGGGATCGAATTTGTCGACGGACTTGACCAAGCCGACCCGAGCGACCTGCAGCAGCCAGTCGGTGTCGACCGGGACCGGCGCCGAACAAACAGTCATGCCGCTCCTCCCCGCTGCCCTCGGGATAGACCCGGTATCAGATGTTCGGAACGACCGGAGACGCGCGACGGCGGACGCGGAATCCTGCGGATGCCCGAGCCGACCATCGCCATTGGACAACCAGCCAGACGGTTCCGACGATCGAGATCAGCGCCAAACCGACCCATTCCAGGACGGAGAACAGCCGGACCTGTTCCGCGCTGGGCTCGATCAGCCAGCCCTGCATCGAGGGACGCAGACGCTCACCTTCGGTGAGCACCAGGGTCAAGTACAAGGAGATGCTGTGCATCGAATCCCACAGACCGTGCAGTGCGGACACACCGAGGTACGCCAGGATCAGCCTGCCGGTGACAGCGAACCGGCCCTGCCGCGTGCCGGCGAACAGGATCCCGCCCAGGACGGCGGTCCAGAGGCCGTGACCCACCGGCGCCAGCACGCCGCGGATCAGTTCGGTCTGCACGAGCTGGGTGATCGACAGGCCGTCGACGGTGAACAGAGCGGTGAAGGCATAGCCGGCGGATTCGAACGCGGCGAAGCCGAAGCCCACGGCTGCGCCGAGAATCATCCCGTCTCGCAGTGACCGGGTTCGGAGGTGCCGGGTCAGCACCATCAGCGCGAGGAGTTTGACTGCTTCCTCGATGAGACCGACGCCGAAGAACAACCAGGCAGACGGATGCAGCAGGTAGGCCTCGAGGACCGAGGCGCCCAGGACACCCAGGACGCCGCCGGTGACGAACGTCGAGAACACCAGGCCCGACGTCAGCTCGTCGGTGCCCCGGCGTTCGAAGGCCCACGCCACGAAAGTCACCGGCACGAGAAAACTGCCGAGCAGCACCAGGGTGGGAATCAGGTTCGGGTTGCCGGTGAGGAGGACGACCACCAACGTGGCCATCCACAGCCCCAACCCGACGAAGAACCAGCGCAGCCACAGCCGGCGGGTCCGAGACAGGGCGCTCTCCTGGGTACCTGCGACCTCGGACACCACGGGCCCTCCCGCGTCGGCTGCCAACGTTCCGGATGTCCTAGGTTGGCCCGCTCAGGAGTCCGCGTCGATTGGCATCATTACCAATATTGCGCGCCGATCCGGGTTCACCGCTGCGCGTTCACTCGTCCTGTTCGTCCCGCCAGCCGTCGGGTTCGGGGTGGTAACCGTAAGCGGCCGCCCGCACCGTCTCCTCGTCTTCCAGCCCGGAGCCGATCGCCCCACCGACGGTGGCCAGCGAGCTGATGAGCCAGGCGAGCGTCAGGTAGTCGGTGAAGTGGACCGGCTGCTGCAGCATTCTTTCCAGCACGGACGGGTCGATCAGCAGCGCCGCCGCGAGCACCGTTCCGACGAACAGCACCAGGTAAGACGCCGCCGCGGCCAGCGCGAGGGTGAGAATCGTTCCCACGTTGAACAGGCGGGCCAGTTCGGCCGAGGTGTCCTGGTCGGGTTTCTCCCACAGGTCGTGCGCGACGATCAGCCAGGTCACCAACGCGGTCAACCCGAGGGCCATGATCACCGCGAGCCGGGGTGCGCTGAGCGCATGCCCCAGCTGCCAGACGCTGGAATTGGCGAGCCCGACCGCCGCCGTGCCGAATGCCGCGACGAGCAGCTTGGACAGGCCCAGCAGGGCACGCCCCGGGCGGTTGGCCCGGACCATTCCGGCCAGCAACCGCACCGGGCCGACCAGCCCCGACGCGACGAAGCCCAGCTCCCCGGAACTGTGGTCGCCGACCGCCCGGCGTACCGCGGAGACCCGGTGGGCCAGCTCGGCGGGTTCCCAGTCGGCGGCGGGGACCCGTTCGTCGGACGCGTCGGTGAGTAGCCGGTCCACCAGGTCCGGTACGACGGCGCGGACCGCGGACAGCTGACGTAGTCCCAGCGCGGGCAACGAAACCAGAGCGACCCGCCGCCGGGCGGAGGTCTGTGCGACCAGTGGCACCCGCTCGGTGTGCAGCGGCAGGTCGGTCAGGCAGATCGCGATGTCCCACCGTTCGTCGGTGCGCCGGCGCGCGACGTCGTCGAGCAGGGCCTCGGCACCGCCGTCGCGGCGTGGGGCTACCTCCCCCCAGCCCTCACGGACGGTCCACCGCACCTCCGCGTTCGTCCGCTCGGTGAGCCGGTCGGTCAGCTCGGCGGCGAGCTGGGCGGTCACGCGGGCGGGGTGGTCCGGTGGGGTCGCCACCAATCCGACGACGATCTCCGGCCGACGCTGTTCACTGTGGATCATTTGAAGTCCTCACCGGTAGTCGTGCGCGATTCGCGTGTCGACGTGCCCCGATTCGGGGGCACATGCCTCGGTGCAGCGGGGGCAGGATAGCGCCGGGCGACGGCCGCGGGCGCAACTGTCCAGTGAGTATGCGGGGCGGTTCTGCGGCCGGCGGATCACCCGAATTGGCAGATCTGCCAATCGACACCCGTGGCGTCTGCTGGTGCGCTGGAGGCAGCAGCGCCGAACTCGTGTGTATTCCGGGCGACGCGCCCGCGGACATCTCAGTCCCACCCGCGATGTTGGAGGAGAGCGTCATGCCCAAAGCAGTCGGCATCGATCTCGGTACCACGAACTCGGTGATCGCGACCGTGGAAGGCGGGCAGCCGACGGTCATCGCCAATGCGGAGGGCTCACGGACCACTCCCTCGGTGGTCGCCTTCACCGAGCAGGGCGAGCGGCTGGTCGGTCAGCTGGCCCGCCGTCAGGCGATCCTCAATCCGAGAGGCACCATCTATTCGGCGAAGCGATTCATCGGACGCCGCTTCGACGAGGTGTCCAGCGAGCTGAACACGGTGACGTTCGACGTGGTTCCCGGGCCCGACGGGGCGGTGCGGTTCAAGGTCCGCGACAAGCTCTACGCCCCCGAGGAAATCTCCGCCCTGGTGTTGCGCAAGCTGGTCGACGACGCGTCGAAGTTCCTGGGTGAGCGGGTCACCGAAGCCGTCATCACCGTGCCGGCCTACTTCAACGACGCGCAACGTCAGGCGACGAAGGACGCCGGCCGTATCGCCGGCCTCGAGGTGCTGCGGATCGTCAACGAGCCGACGGCGGCGGCACTGGCGTACGGCCTCGACAAGAACGAACACGAGACCGTTCTGGTCTTCGACCTGGGTGGCGGCACCTTCGACGTCAGCCTGCTGGACGTCGGGGACGGCGTGGTGGAGGTCCGCTCCACCGCCGGCGACACGCATCTGGGCGGCGACGACTTCGACCGCCGGCTCGTCGACCATCTGGCCGACGAGTTCCGGAAGACCGACGGCATCGACCTGCGCAGCGACCCGCAAGCCCTACAGCGGCTCTTCGAGGCCGCCGAGCGCACCAAAGTCGAGCTGTCATCGGTGACCCAGACGACGGTCAACCTGCCGTTCATCACGGCGGACGCCAACGGTCCCAAGCACCTCAACATGACGATCGCCCGGGCGAAGTTCGAGGACCTCACCAACGACCTCGTCGAGCGATGCCTGGGTCCGGTGGAGCGCGCCATGGCTGACGCCAAGGTGACCGCGAACGACATCGACGAGGTCATCCTCGTCGGCGGCTCCACCCGCATCCCGGCCGTGCAGAAGCTGGTCCGCCGCCTCACCGGTGGCAAGGACCCGAACATGACGGTCAACCCCGACGAGGTCGTCGCGCTCGGCGCCGCATTGCAGGCCGGAATCGTCAAAGGTGAGGTCAGGGACGTCCTGCTGCTCGACGTCACCCCGTTGTCGCTGGGTATCGAGACCATGGGTGGCGTGATGACCAAGGTCATCGAACGCAACACCACCATTCCGGCCCGTCGCATCGAGACGTTCAGCACCGCGACCGACGATCAGCCCGCCGTGGACGTGGTGGTGCTGCAGGGCGAGCGAGAGAAGGCGAGCGACAACCGCGTGCTCGGACGATTCCGGCTGGAGAACATCCGTCCCGCGCCCCGCGGCGAGCCCCAGATCGAGGTCACCTACGACATCGACGCCAACGGCATCCTGAACGTGTCGGCCACGGACAAGGACACCGGCGCCGAACAGCGCATCACGATCAGCGAGAGCTCCAACCTGGACACCGGTGAGATCGACCGGATGGTCCAGGACGCCGAACGCCATCGCGGTGAAGACGCCCGGCTACGCGAGATGATCGACGCCCGCAACAACCTCGACTCAGCGGCCTATCAGGTGGAACGGCGGCTGAAGGAATTGGGCGACGCCGTACCCGTGCACGAGAAGGGCCGCGCCGAGATGCTCGTCGGCGACGCGCGTCAGGCGCTCGAAAACGACGCGCCGCTCGACCGTCTCCGCTCGCTGACCGGCGAATTGCAACAGGTCTACCAGAGCCTGGGTGCCGGCAGCAGCCCATCGAACGGCGGTCCGGAAGGCGGCTCATCCACACGGGGCGACTCGTCCGACGGCCGAGACGACGACGTGATCGACGCCGAGTTCACGACCGGGTGAGCGACGATGACCGATCAGGCGAGGGAGTCAGTGGCGGCCGCTTCGTCCGGGGGCCCGGAACCGGTCGCCGATGGCACGGCCGCTCCGGTCCGCGACGAGATCGCCGAGTTGCGCGCCCAGGTGGCGCAACTGGACGACCGCTACCGACGCGCGACGGCCGACTTCGACAACCTGCGTAAACGGATGGCGCGGGACGCCCACCGGGAGCGCGAGGACGAACGCGCTCGCGTGGCGGCGCGGTGGCTACCCGTCCTCGACAATCTGGAACTTGCGCTCCGGCACGCCAGGGCCGACCCGGCGTCGATCGTGTCCGGGCTGGAAGCCGTCCGCGAGCAGGCGCTGGCCGTCCTGGCCGACCTGGGGTATCCGCTCCGCGCCGACCTGTACGAGCGATTCGACCCGAGCCGGCACGAGGCGGTAGCGGTGCTGCCGGCCGACGACGCCGCACCGGGCACGATCCTGGAGGTCGTCCGGCCCGGATACGGCACTGACGCGCGCCCACTGCGGCCCGCCGCTGTGGTCGTGGCGAAAGGCGCCTGAATGGCGCCGCGCCGCGACTTCTACGACACGCTGGGCGTCGCCCGGGACGTCAGCGCGGACGATCTGCAGCGGGCGTATCGCAAGCTGGCCCGGACCTACCACCCGGACGTCAACAAGGATCCGGGTGCCGAGGAACGGTTCAAAGGCATCTCCGAGGCGTACGACGTGCTCTCCGATCCGGAGCAGCGGCGCCGGTACGACGCTTTCGGCCTGGACTTCCGGGACGTGCCGCCGGACGTGGATCCGCAGGCCTGGGCACGCGCGCGGGCGGGCGGTGGCTCGGGGCGACGCGGACGCCGCGGCGGCAGCGGCCCGGCAGAGGAGGGGTACACCCGGTCCGGCGGCTTCCAGGACATCGACCTGGAGAGCGTGTTCAGCGGCATGTTCGGCGGCCGCGGCGGTGCGTTCGGCCCGATGCCGGGCGCCGACCAGGAGGCCGAGATCGAACTCACGGTGGAGGAGGCCTACACCGGCGGGCGCCGGACCGTCACGTTGTCCGGCCGAGACGGCAGCCGCACGCTGAACGTCACGATTCCGCCCGGGGTGACCGACGGCCAGCGGATCCGGCTGAGCGGCCAAGGCGGCCGCGGCGACGACGGCGCCACGGACGGAGACCTGTACCTCGTGGTGCGGCTGGCACCGCACCCGCGGTACCGGGTCGACGGACGGGACGTCACCGTCACCCTGCCGCTGGCACCGTGGGAGGCCGCGCTCGGCGCATCCGTCGCGGTGGACACCCCGCCCGGCGAGGCGAAGGTGCGGGTTCCGCCCGGAACATCCAGCGGCCGACGGCTGCGGCTCACGGGGCGGGGCCTGCCCAATCCCCGCGGCCGGCCGGGTGACCTGTACGCCGAGGCCCGGATCACGGTCCCGCCCGGGCTCTCGGACTCCGAACGGAGCCTGTTCGAGCAGCTCGCCGCGGTCTCCACCTTCGACCCTCGGAGGCAACCATGACCTATCCCCTGACCCGGACACCGGGACACGCGATCGGGTGGCTCAGCCTGACCTCGTTCAGTTCCACCGGCAGTGTGCACCCGGAGATGGTCCAGCGGCTCGTCACGCTCGGCCTCCTCGCCCCCGAACGCGACGCTGCCGGGAACCTGTGGTTCGAGCGCGACCAGTTGCTCGCTCTGGCCCGTATCCGGCGCCTGCGCACCGGCCTGGGCGTCAACTACGCCGCCATCGGCCTGGTGATCGACCTCCTGGACCGCATCACCGCCCTCGAGCGTGAACTTCGCGTTCCGACCTCTCGACGTACCGGAGGCAGTTCGTGGACCTGAACCGCCTGACCCAGAAATCGCAGGAGGCCCTGCACGACGCCCAGACCGCGGCGCTGCGTTTCGGCCACACCGAGGTCGACGTCGAGCACCTGCTGCTCGCCCTGGTCCAGCAGCCCGAGGGGTTGGGGCCGCGGCTACTCACGGCGGCCGACGTCGACCCGGGCGTACTGCGTGAACAGGTGGAAGCGGAACTGGGCCGGCGTCCCCGGGTCAGTGGGCCCGGCTCCGCACCCGGCCAGGTCTTCGTCACCCAGCGGCTATCCCGGCTGTTCGACACGGCCGAACGCGAAGCGAAACGGCTCAAGGACGAGTACGTCTCGGTCGAGCACCTCGTCATCGCCATGCTCCAGGAGGGACCGCGCTCCACCGCCGGACGGCTGCTCAGCGGTGCGGGACTCACCCGGGACCGCTTCCTCCAGGAGCTGACGGCGATCCGCGGCAACCAGCGGGTGACCTCGGCGATGCCGGAGGTCGCCTACGAGGCGCTGGCCAAGTACGGCCGCGACCTGGTCGCCGACGCCGAAGGCGGCGCCTTGGACCCGGTCATCGGACGTGACGGCGAGATCCGCCGGGTGATTCAGATCCTGTCCCGCAAGTCGAAGAACAACCCGGTGCTCATCGGTGAGCCGGGCGTCGGCAAGACCGCCATCGTGGAGGGCCTGGCCCAGCGGATCACCAACGGCGACGTACCCGAAGGGCTGCGGGACAAGGTGGTCTTCGCCCTGGACATGAGCTCACTGGTGGCCGGCGCGAAGTACCGCGGCGAATTCGAGGAACGGCTCAAAGCCGTCTTGTCCGAGGTGAAGGCGGCCGAGGGACGGATCTTGCTGTTCATCGACGAGCTGCACACGATCGTCGGCGCCGGGGGCGGCTCCGAGGGAGCGATGGACGCCGGCAACATGCTCAAACCGATGCTCGCCCGCGGCGAACTGCACATGATCGGCGCGACGACGCTCGACGAGTACCGCAAGCACATCGAGAAGGACGCGGCGCTGGAGCGGCGCTTCCAGCCAGTGCTCGTGGAGGAGCCGACGGAGGAGGACGCCATCTCGATCCTTCGCGGGCTGCGGGAGCGGCTCGAAGTCTTCCACGGCGTGAAGATCCACGACGCGGCGCTGGTCGCCGCGGTGGTTCTCAGCCGCCGGTACATCTCCGACCGGTTCCTTCCGGACAAAGCCATCGACCTGGTCGACGAGGCTTGCGCCATGCTGCGTACCGAGATCGACTCGATGCCGACCGAACTCGACGAGCGCACCCGGCGCCTGATCCGCCTGGAGATCGAGGAAGCGGCCCTGGCCAAGGAGGAGGACTCCGCGAGCCTGGCTCGGCTTGACCAGCTCCGCAAAGAACTCGCCGACCTCCGCGCCGAGGTCGACGCGTTGCGCGCTCAGTGGGACGCCGAACGGCAGGCCCTGCGCAGGGTTCAGGAGCTGCGCCGGGAGATCGAACAGATCCGGCACGCGGCAGAACAGGCGCAACGCGACTACGACCTCGGCCGGGCCGCCGAGCTGCGGCACGGCGCGCTACCGGAGCGGGAACGCCGGCTGCAGGCCGAAGAGCAGCGGCTCGCCGCGAAGCAGAGCGGCAACCGCCTGCTCCGCGAGGTCGTCACCGAGGCCGAGATCGCCGGCATCGTCTCCCGGTGGACCGGCATCCCGGTCAGCCGCCTGACCGAGGGCGAACGTCGGAAACTGCTGCGCCTGGACGAGATCCTGCACGAGCGGGTGATCGGACAGGACGAGGCCGTGCAACTGGTCACCGACGCGATCATCCGCGCCCGGTCAGGCATCAAGAGCCCGCGCCGGCCGATCGGGTCGTTCACGTTCCTCGGCCCCACCGGCGTGGGCAAGACCGAGCTGGCGCGCACGCTGGCGGCGGCCCTGTTCGACACCGAGGACAACATGGTCCGGATCGACATGAGCGAGTACCAGGAACGGCACACCGTGAGCCGGCTGGTCGGAGCGCCGCCCGGATACGTCGGCTACGAAGAGGGCGGGCAGCTCACCGAGGCGGTCCGGCGCAAGCCGTACTCGGTGGTGCTCTTCGACGAAATCGAGAAGGCCCACGCCGACGTGTTCAACACGCTGCTGCAAGTGCTCGACGACGGGCGGCTCACCGATGCACAGGGCCGCACCGTCGACTTCCGCAACACCGTGATCATCATGACGTCGAACATCGGCTCGCAGTACCTGCTCGAGAGCATCTCCGACGCGGGTGAGATCAAGCCCGAAGGCCGCGAGCTGGTAATGGGCGAACTGCGCCAGCATTTCCGGCCCGAATTCCTCAATCGTGTCGACGACATCGTGCTGTTCAAGCCGCTCACCCAGCCGGAGATCGAGCGCATCGTCGATTTGATGTTCGACGAGCTGCGCGAGCGGCTGGACGAGCGGTGGATGACGCTGGAAGTCACCGACGAGGCGCAGCGGTTCATCGCCCGTCAGGGCTTCGATCCGGTGTACGGCGCCCGGCCGCTGCGCCGCTTCATCGCCCGCGAAGTCGAGACCCGCATCGGCCGGGCGCTGCTCGCCGGGGACGCCCGGGACGGCGCGGTCATCCGGGTGGACGCGATCAACGGTGAGCTGACCGTCGTTCATGAGAACCCACCGGAGGAATGACGTGGACTCCCGCGTGATCGCGTGCCCGAACTGCGGGCGCAAGAACCGGGTCCCCGCGGTGGCCGAGGGTGTTCCGCGGTGCGGCCACTGCGCTCAGCCGCTGCCCTGGATGGCCGAGGCCGGCGACGACGACTTCCTCGACGTGGCCGAGCGGGCGGACATCCCGATCCTGCTGGACATGTGGGCGCCCTGGTGCGGCCCGTGCCGCCAGGTCAGCCCCGCCTTGGAGCAGGTGGCCCGCGACCTGGCCGGTCGGGTCAAGCTCGTCAAGGTCGACGTGGACAAGGCGCCACGAGTGTCGGAGCGGCTCGCGGTGCAAGCCGTCCCCACCCTGATCGTGATGCGGAGCGCCACGGTGGTGGCCCGACGCGCCGGCGCCGCTCCCGCAGCAGCACTGCGCGGCTGGTTGGACGAGGCTCTGCGGAGCGCAACATGAACCCGGACACGGACCTGCTCGCCGAGACACCCGACATCGGCGGAGCCTATCCCCGCCTGTCCGACGAGCAGCTCGAACTGCTGAGCCGGAACGGTGAGGAACGGCCTGTCCGGCGCGGCGACGTGCTGGTCGCCGAAGGCCAGCGGGACCGCGACTTCCTCGTCGTACTGTCCGGCAAGGTCGCGGTGATCGAGGGATACGGCGCCCCGAAAGCTCGGTCCGTCCGGGTGCACGGTCCGCGCCGGTTTCTCGACGAACTCGGCCTGCTCACCGGTCAGCCGTCCTTCGTCTCGATGGTCGCGCAGGAACCCTGCCGGATTCTGGCGGTGCCCGTGCGCAGGTTGCACGCCCTGGTTCAGGAGGAGCCCGACCTCGGAGACCTGATCCTGCGCAGCTTCCTCAGCCGCCGGGAACTGCTGATCGGCGGCATCACCGGCATCAAGATCGTCGGTTCGCGGTTCAGCCCGGACACTCGCCGCCTGCGCGAACTCGCCGCGCGCAACCGGGTGCCGCACACCTGGATCGACCTCGAGGAGGACCCGGGCGCCGAGGAGCTGTTGCGTCGGCTGTCCATCGGCCCGAACGACACACCGGTGGTGATCTGGCGGGACAAGGTGTGGCGCAACCCCTCGAACGCGGAGCTAGCCCGCGTCGCCGGCCTGCGACGTTCCGGCCCGGACGAGGTGAGGTGCGACGTCGTCGTGGTCGGTGCGGGGCCGGCCGGCCTCGCCGCCGCCGTGTACGGCGCGTCCGAGGGACTCTCGACGATCGTCCTCGACGCGGTGGCGACGGGGGGCCAGGCCGCTACCTCCTCCCGGATCGAGAATTATCTCGGATTTCCGGCCGGCATCTCGGGGGCCGAACTGGCCGACCGCGCTGTGGTGCAGGCGAAGAAGTTCGGCGCCGACCTCAGCGTTCCGGTCAAGGCGGTACGGCTCCGATGGCACGACAGTGATCAGGTCGTGCACCTCGATGACGGAACCCAGCTGCGCACCCGCACCGTGGTGATCGCCACCGGCGCGCGGTACCGGAAACTCGACGTGCCCCGCCTGGCGGAATTCGAGGGCACCAGCGTGTACTACGCCGCCACCTTCATGGAGGCGATTTTCTGCGAGCGACAGCCGGTATCGATCGTCGGCGGCGGCAACTCGGCCGGCCAGGCCACGGTGTTCCTGGCCCGGCACGCCGCGCAGGTACGGCTGATCATCCTGCACGACGATCTGAGCCGCGACATGTCCCGGTACCTGGTGGACCAGATCGAGCGACTGCCCAACGTCGGGGTGCTGCGCCACACCGAGATCACCGACCTGATCGGCGACGACGGGCAGCTCCAGGCGCTCGGCGTGCACGACACCAGAACCGGTGAGCGGCAGGAGATCCCGACGACGGTGTTGTTCACCTTCATCGGGGCGCAGCCGTGCACCGACTGGCTGGCGTCCAGCGTCGCCCTGGACCAGCGCGGTTACGTCCTGACCGGTCCGCAGGTGCGCACCGACGCACCGCAGCCGGTGATGCTCGAGACCAGCCGCCCCGGCGTCCTCGCGGTGGGCGACGTCCGCAGCGGCTCCATCAAGCGGGTCGCGTCCGCGGTCGGCGAGGGTTCCATGGCCGTCCGCCTCATTCACGACCACCTGGCCAAGTTCGGACCGGCCATCGATCGGGAGCGGTCCAACCCGTGACGTCCGGAAAGGAACCTTTATGTTGGAGACACTCAGCCGTCGCTGGTGGGCGGTGGCGCTCCGTGGCGTCGCCGCAGTCGTGTTCGGTGTGCTTGCGCTCGTCTGGCCCGGGATCACCGTCTTCGCGCTGGTCATCGTCTTCGGCGCCTACGCCTTGGTGGACGGCGCGTTCACCCTGATCACCGCATTCGGCGACCGGGCCGGGCGCCGCACACGTGGCCGCCGTACCTGGCTCGTGGCCCGCGGTATCGCCGGTGTCTTGGCCGGCATCATCGCGGTCGTCTGGCCCGGGATCACCGCGCTCGCCTTGCTCTGGGTGATCGCCCTCTGGGCCATGGTGACCGGCCTGCTCGAGATCGTCGCCGCGTTCCAACTCCGCGAGGAGATGCGACGCGAGTGGCTACTTGCGCTGAGCGGCGCGTTGTCCGTGCTGTTCGGCGTCCTGCTGGTCGTCTGGCCGACCGCCGGAGTTCTGACCTTGGTCGTGCTGATCGGCATCGCTGCCATCGCGTTCGGTATCACGCTGATGATGCTCGGCCTGCGTCTGCGCCGGGCGCGGCACCGGGATCCGGCAGCGGCGGGGCACCACCGTCGGCCGGCCACGACTTGAGCACGCATAACACAGCTCGAGGCGCTACCGCACCCGACGAACGACGGGTCAAGGGCGGCCTCTCTGGAAGGAAGCTGCGGCTCCGCAGTTGCAGATTTCGAGCCGGGAACGGACGGGACCTATGCCCGTCCCGCCCGATCCGGGGCCCATGAGCCCGGTGCCGGGTGTGCTGTGCGCGGCCCGCGCCCCCATTCCGATCCGACGTGGGGTAAATACACGCGAGTTCATCGCCTCAGGTCAGCGGCACTGCCGACAGGCGGCACCCTCGCCCCCTGACAGTCCGCAGAGGAATGCGTACACAGGATTCATCTGAGACCAGCGGATAGCCGCCGAAGTTCCCTCCGGTCAGACGCCGCGTCTGGTCCGTTGAACCATCAGGGGGACACTCATGGCAGGTCAGGGTGTGGTGTTCGAAGCTTGTGCCTGCGGCGGGCGTAGCCGTAACCGCTACTGCCTGCGCTTGGCGCGACGGGGTCACGGCAGCTGGCAGTTCGACTGCCGCGCCCTCGACGCGAACGGCGTCCGCCGGCAGATTCGCCGCGGCGGATTTCCGTCCGAACGCGCAGCCCGTCTCGCGATGTCCCAGCTCCGCCTGCCATCAGCGCACCCCGACGCGACGCGATGGACGACCGGGACGTGGCTGCGGCACTGGCTGACCACCCGCGCGTCGATCCGGCCCAGCACGCTGCGCAGCTACACCCAGCACTGCGACGACTTCCTCATCCCCGCGCTCGGCCGTATCCCGCTGCGTCAGCTGACGACCACCGACATCGCCACCGCCTACGCCGGTTTCCGGCGGCGCCGCAACCGCTACGGGCAACCGCTGAGCGCCGCGACGATCCAGCGCATCCACGCCACGCTGCGTGCCGCGCTCAAGAGCGCCGTCCGCTACGGTGCCATCCCCGACAGCCCGGCGCGGCTGGTTGAGCTGCCGCCCGCGGACCGGCCGCACCCCACGCTGTGGACCCCGGCGCGGGTGGCGGCATGGCGGCGTGACGGCACCTGCGAGAAGGTCATGGTCTGGACTGCCGACCAGCTCGCTGCGTTCCTGCACGAGGTCAAGACCGACCGGCTGTACGCGCTGTGGCACCTCTACGCCCTCCGCGGCCTGCGCCGCGGCGAAGGCATCGGGCTGCGCTGGTGCGACGTCGACCTCGGCAACGCCCAGATCCACATCACCCAGCAACGCACCGAAGCCGGCGGGCAAATCGTCGTCGGGCCTCCGAAAAGCAAAGCCAGCCGGCGCTCGGTCGCGCTCGACCACACCACCGTGCGGACGCTGCGCGCGCACCGCTCGCGGCAGTACACCGACCGGTTCACCCTCGGCGATACCTGGCAGGACACCGGCTACGTCTTCACCCGCCGCGACGGCCAACCACTCGCGCCGACCTATGTCAGCCACCGGTTCGCCGACCTTGTCGCCGACACCGGACTCCCACCAGTCCGCCTCCACGACCTCCGGCACGGCGCCGCGACCATCGCCCACGCCGCCGGGGCTGACCTGAAGACCATCCAGGACCAGCTCGGGCACGCCAGCATCGCCCTGACCGCCGACACCTACACGACGGTCCTGCCCGACGCTCAGTTCGCGGCCGCCGACGCCGCCGCAGAGCTGCTCCTCGGCGCGAACCTGCGAGTGAACGACCGCAACCGGCTCCGCTGCCGGCCGGACGTCCAGTCCCGTGTGACGACTTCTATCCGCACCCGCCGACGCACCGGCCGCGAGTCTCAGACAGACCGGCGACGCCACTAGCAGCACTGCAGGACGGCCATCCGCCGGGCAAGTCTCGAGAGGCAGGCACGGCGGATGGCCATCAGATCACCGTCTATCTACCCCTGCTCGCGTACGACGCCTCTTTGTGTCGTACCCCTGACCTACAGTGATAGCGCGGTTTATCCGGCGACCGGGGGTCGGCATTTCAGTGCGATTCGTCGGCATATCCCGCAGCTCACAGCATCTGTGCGCGAGGGGGGCAAGTGAGGGGTACCGGTATCCCACCGCTGGTCGGGTCGGCTGGACGGCGGCGGCGCACGCTGGCCCACCTGACGCCGATCTTCGACCTGCATTTGGGTCGGGCCCGAAACCCCTCCGCGGTGGCTTGGGCTGTCTACGACGTGATCGCCCTTATCCAAACCACCGTGGATGTCGTTGCTCTCTCCTCAGGACTGGACGGAAACCTGGGGGTCCCGCGCGATCTGGTGTTAGCTGAGATGCAGCGCAACGCGGCTGCCATGGCACCGGATCGGCCGGACGACGAGCACGCACACGTCGCGGTGAGGGTCTTGGACCATCTCCTACGGCACGGCGAGCCCAGCCCGTACTTTCTCGTCGATTACGCGGACCCCGACGCGTCGTGGAAAACGGAGACGCTTCCGGTCCGGCTGCTGTTCGAGACGTTAGGAGCTGACGGTACGACCGTTCACGTCAACGTGGATAACACCGCTGTCGCCCTGCTGCTGATCGCCACGAACCGCACGCTGGAGGACGAGCACGAGGCGGTCATCGCCGTAATGCAAGCGCAGGCCGACAGTGGTCGCCTCGATGCCGCGATCGAGTCCGCCGATGATGCTCTGACGTTGTCACGCGCGTACGCGACCAACGTCCGGCGGATGATCGTCGAAGCCGAGCGGGATGTCACCCGCGTCGACTACCTGCACACTTTGCGTCCCGAGCTGGTAGCGGCGGCCGCGCACGTCGACCGACGTATCCGGATCGACGGTACGTTTCTGCGGCACCTGGAGAAGCTACGGGCCGACGCCTCCGAAGATCAGGATCCGGTGGCGGTCCGGCAGCTGACTCGTGCGACGTCCCGACTGGGTGACGCGGTAGAGACGCTGGCTGAGCTGCAGACGGATGTGATCAGTGCGGCGCCCCGCTGGCGAGACGCTCAAGCCGCACAAGCTTTCACCGCGGTTCCGGCCGGCGACATCGACCCCACCAAAGATGTCCTGACCGCACTTCTCACCGGAATCGAATTGCCCATGAGCGCGGCCGGTTTAGGGCCGCCCGCGTCCGCCGTGCTGCTCGATTTCACCGGACTCGCCGACCGCCTGGTCGCCGCGCCACGAGCCCCTCGTCAGGACGACGGCGCGCCCATCTCTGCCGAAGAACTGGAAGACCAGGACGGCGTCTACGAGCAGTTCCCGGAACAGTTCCACAACGTCGCCGACGTCCTACGCAAGCGCCGCATCGCGCCGGGGGCCAAGGCGCGGCTGTCGGACTTACTCGCCGACGTGAACGAGCTCTTTGTCCAGCCGGATCTGCCGCTGGTGGTCGAACTCGCCACGCTCGCCGGATCGCACGAAACGGCGCGTCGGCGGTTACGGCTGCTGCTGGCGCTCGACGCCATGATGCTCTGGCGACCGGACGGCCATCCTGATCTGCACAGCGACTGGTGGGCGATCGACGACGGCGTGCGCGCCCGTTACCCCGACTTGGACGTACCTGATCTGCTGATCCAGCGGAAGGGACCGCAGAATGTCCGTCCGTGATGATGCGCGCGACGTCAGGCTGCTGCTGCGCTACGCCCTCGACCACACCGCGACGCCCAGCCGTTTCGAGGTCTACGGCCGCTTGCTAGACCGCTATCACTCCGACCCGGAACTGCGGGGCGCGTTCGATGAGACGATCACCGCGTTAGGTGCCCGCGTTCTCGCGGCTGATCGCACCGTCGGGCTGGTGCTCAGCGTCGAGCCCGACTCTCCGCTCGGGGTCAAAGACACCAGCGCGTGGCTGCGTATCCGTGGGGTCCCGGACCGATTGGTGTACGGGTTGGCGCTCGGCGGCGCAGCCGCTTGGTGTTACCCCACCGCGCGAGCCGTCCGCGAGCCAGGCACCCGCCGGATCACAGCTATCGATGTCGACCGGCTAATCCGCGAGCACGCAGACGCCATCGAGCGTGGGGAAGCCGAGTCCGACGATGCGCTCAGTGATGCACGACGTGAGTACATCGAACGCCGTAAGCAGATCGAGCTGACGGCCACCGGTCAGCTCAAACGCGACTGCACGCTGAGGATGTGCGAGGAGGCTCTCACCCTGCTCGCTTTCTTCGGGCTGCTCATCGAGGACCGCTCTGTTCCCTCGCCGAGGTCTGGCATCCGGGTCTGGCGGTCCACCGACCGCTTCCGCGCTCATGTCGCGGCCGGCGGCGGCCCGCTGGTCTGGCAGACCATCACCGGCTCCGGCATCGCCGAGCAACTCCACAACGGCCACGCCGCCAACTGACGTCAGCGAGGAACCCGCTCATGCAGACCGGATGGCGACTCGAACGCACCTACTTCGCCGGTGCCGGCTTCAACGAATCCCGGCTTGAAGGCCTCGACATCAACTGGTCCGAGCCGATGGAACCCACCGGGCACGCGGCGCTCTGGGCGGACAACGGGACGGGCAAGACCACCATCACCGCGCTCCGCTTCGCGCTCTACCTCCCCGATACGCGCGACTTCATCCGCGGCGACTCCGATCGATCGCTGGCCAAGCTCGTCCGGTCGAACGAGGTGTGCCATGTCGTCGAGCAGGCCACCCGGGTGGCCAACGGCGAGGTACAACGCATCGTCGTCGGTCTCATGGCGGCGTGGGCTGATGGAACGCAGGACCTGGATAACCCATCGCGGCTCGAACGCCTCTATTACGGCTGGGTCACCGGCGAAGACGGTCCGACGATCGACGACCTGCATTTCCGCGCGCCAACCGCACGCTGGGCGACCAGCATCCAGTTTCTCGACACACTGCGAGGGGTCATGCCCAGCGGTGGGGCACTGCCACCGCACAAGGCCGAGAAGAGCCATAAGGGTTGGCGAAACTGGTTGATCGCTGCAGGAGTCGACCTTGAGCAGGTCCGCTTCCAGACCGTCATGAATGCCTCTGAAGGCGGCGTCGACCGTGTGATGCGCTTCCGAGACTCAGACGCGTTCGCCGCCTGGCTCATCGGTGCCATCACGCCGACGTCCACCGTCGATCAGATCGGTAAGAGCATCGACGTACTGCGGACCAACGCCGCTGCGCGTCCGCGCTGGACCGACGAGCTCGAACTCTGGCAGCGGCTCATCCACCCGATGCTGGGCCTTGCGGTGGCCTACGAGGACGTCACCGCCCGACGGCGTGCTCTGAGCGCGACCGAGGCTAACGCCGGCGCGATCGTGGCGGACGCTGATGCCACGATCGCCGGTCTACGGCAGGACCACGCAACAGCCACCGAACAGCTGGAGTACTACGAGCAGCGTCGCAAGGACGCTGGAGCCTTGCTGCGGCGAGCCCAGGCGCATCGGCTGCGCATGCAGCACCGCGCTGTCCATCTTCGCGCCGACGAAGCCGAGGCAGTCGCCGGGGAACTGCTTCACGTGAGGGACGCGGCGTCCGAGAAACTCGCCGCGTGGCGGCTCGTGGCCAACGTCCTGGCCGCTCGCGTGGCTACCAGCCAGCTTGCTGGCCTCACCGAACGCCTGGCAGCGGCCGAAAGAGAAACCGCCGACCTCCAACGCGCAGAGCAGCAGCACCGCAACGCGTTGGCGCGTCTCCTCACTGAGCGACGTGAGCAGGCCAGCGCCCACCTGGCTGCAGGTAAGCGCGAGCAGGCTGCCGCCGAAAAGGCACTGACGAAAGCCGACGAGGAACTGGCCAGCGCCCTCGGCGAACGCGCCACTACCGAGGCGAAGACCCAACGCGCCGAGGCGGAATCGGCAGAAGCCGAACAGGTACTCATCGCAGCCATCGAGAGCGGTCTTATCGACGAGGACGACGACCCGACCGCCGTTGACGAAGCAATCAAACAGGTCATCACAGACTCGCGGGCCGCACGACAGACCGCAATCGGAGCTCTGCGCGGACTCAACTTACGGACCATCGCCGCCCAGAAAGCGGAATCCGACGCGCGTCGAAAGGCGGCAACCGCACGCGAGGACGCGAATCGAGTAGCGGGACTGCTGCGGGAGGCCGACGACCGCACGGAGTCGCTCGCTCAAAACCGGTACGTCATTGACGCCCTGGGCGGCAACGCAGCCATTGATCTCTGGCAGCAGCGTCACAGCCTGGCCGACGCGCTGAAGACACACGCAGCATCGGCCGACAGCAACGCCGACCAAGCCCGCTCGCAAATCGCTGCGGCGAAGCGAATTCGCTCGTCCATCGGGGCCGACGGGCTGCTGCCCGCCCCAACCGCAGTGGAGGAGGCAGCCCGGCGCTGCCGCGAGAACGCCGACCTCGAGATACCCGCTTGGCCCGGCTGGCGCTGGCTGGCCGACACCATGACTCCGCAGGCCGCCGCAGAGTTTGCCCTCGCCCGACCCGACATCGTCTCCGGGGTGGTCGTCGCCCACCCCGATCTGGTCGACGACGCCGTCGCCGCTATCGGTGACCTCGCCATCGACAGCGCTCTCTGGGTGGGCGCTGTCCATGACAGCACAGCCGCGAGGGACTCCCTCGCTGCCGAGGGCACTCGCGCCCAGGTCCTCCTACCGCCCTCAGGTATGTACGACCGGGACTCCGCGAGCCGCATGCTCGCCGCAGCCGATCAGCAACTCGCCGACGCCACCGACCTACTGGACACCGCGCAATCACAGGCCGTCAGCATCCGAGAGACCCTCGCCTCCCTCAACCGCCTCTGGACGGAGCTACCAGACGACCCCCGGCCCGGCTACGCCCAGCAACTGGAGACCGCCAACAGTCGGCGAGCCGAGGCCGAGACCGCCGAGGCGAACGCCACTGCTCTGCTAGTCGATCTTGCGCGGTTGCAGCGCGAGCACGAGAACGAGCGAGACGCCGCGCAAGCCCTCCTTGACGAGGCCGCCGACAAGCGTCCCCTTCTCGTACCGGTTATCGCGGCCCACACCACCCGGACTCGCACCCGTCAAGAACTTCCTGGTCTTCGGGGTGCGCGGGCAGAGGCCCGACGCCGGGTGGACACACTCAATGGCGACCGCCCACGACTCGTCGCCGCGGTGACCGCTACTTCTCTCGAGGTAGCCGCCCGGACTCGCAAGCTGGAGAACGCCGCGGAAGCTCTCCGAAGCAGTAGACTCTCTCCTAACGCCGCTGGCCCTGTTCCGGTCGAGGACGAGGACGTCCTCCGAGCGCGTTGGGACAGTGTCGTAGAGGCACTCACTGCTGCGGCGGTCGATCCCGAGCTACAGGACAGCATCATCGAGACCCGCCAGCGGCTGTCGGATCTCGACGCGATTCTGGATGCGGACCCTGCGCGCCGGCGACTCGCCGAAGAGCTCTCCGAGACCGACGCCGCCCGTCATGCTGTCGCGCTCACCGCGGCGGTCAAGGCTGCCGATGAGGACGAGGCACGAGCCCGCGAGGAGTACGCCCGGGCACGCGCCGCCGCCGACCAAGCAACCGCGACCTTCCGCAGCCAGAAAATGGACGCAGCGGACCGGTCTTCACCGGACGCCGATGGTGTGCCCGCCGCGTTCTCCGTGACCGATCCCGACGACGCCGACAGATACGCCGCACGCCTTGATGAGCTCGCCAGCGAACAGTTGGAAGCGCAGCGCATCGCTACCGGACGAGAAAGCCAAGAACGGGAGAAGACACAGAAACTCGACATCGCCCTGCGGCTGGTCGACGCCTCGGTCAAACAGCTGCGCAGCCAACGCGACGAGAGCCTGAGCGGTCGCCGCTGGTCCGATCCCGACGAGCTCATCAACCGCATCACCGACATTGCCGGTCAACTCCAGGAGCACGGTAAGGCGGTTACGACCAGCGAGCAAGCGCAACAGGCCGCCGCCGGTGCGGTACGCGCCCACGCCAACGGTGTGCACGCTCGCCGCGTCGAAGACGCCGGCGACGTGCGAGTCACTGACCTGCTCACCCGGCTCCGCGCTGATGAAAGGTTGCCCGCCGACGCTGAACGCCTTGCCGAACAGCTCGAGCAGCGCGCCACCTCCCTGCGCGACGACCTCGATCACCACGATGCCAACGTGCGCACCTGCGCGAAGATGCTGCACGTCCAAGCCGCCACCGCGATCGACCGGCTCCGTTCCTACCAGAACCAGTCCCGGCTACCCGACGGCCTGGGCGACTGGTCACAACGCCACTTCGTCACCATCGACCACGAACCATTGCCTACCGACGAATCGGTCGCCGTCGACCGGGTCGCACGCGTCGTCCACGCTCTGCTCAGCGGCAAGACCACAAAGTCCGACGCGCAGGCGCTCCTCTTCGCCGCCGCCCGCGCCCTGGTCGACGCCCCGTTCCGTGTCAGGATCCTCAAGCCCCACATCGACCTGTCCCTCGACCGTGTCGACGTCGGCGACCTGAAGAACTTCTCCGGTGGGCAACGCGTCACCGCCGGCGTCCTGCTCTACGCCACCATGACACGCGTGCGGGCCTCCGGCGACGCCACCTCGATCGGCTGGCTCTGGCTGGACAACCCCTTCGGTCAAGCATCCGCCGACCAGTTCATCCGCACCATGCGCCGCGCCGCCGACCAACTAGGCCTCCAGCTGCTCTTCACCGCCGCCCCGAAGGACAAGAGCGCCCTGTCCATGTTCGACCGGGTCATCACCCTCGCGCGCCGTCATCGCCCCTCGTCGAAGGAGAACGTCATCGTCCTCAGCGACGGTGCCCAAGAGCTCGTGGACTTGACCCTGATCCAGCGCGACGTCACCGCTGTACTCGGCGGATGAACATCGACCCCGCCGACCTGCTCCCCGCGCTGGATCCCGAAGGCCGCGGCGGACGACATGAGATCGACGCGGTCGCCGACGCCATCCGCTTCCTCACGCCCGACATTGATGCTGCCGACCTACCCGGCCTCGTGTTGAAAACCGTTCAGGCAGGCGTGGAGCGCGGACTCTGGTCAAGTGCACGAACGATGGTCCTCCGCGGCCGGACGAGCCTGCCGAAGACCATCAACCTCCCGCGAACAGCCGTATCTGGCGAGCGACTGCAGCCGATCACCGTTCCTTTGCGGCACGAACTCGCGAGTTGGGCTGCCACGCTGCCGCTGTCCCGAGCCCAACGCGAGGTGCTGCAGGCGGTCAACCAGTGGCTGCGCGAGACCGACGGAGGCAACGTTCCCATCGTCGAAGCCGCAGAACGCGCCTACCAGCTCCTCGGCGACGAGAAAGCCTTCGATTCCACCCCACCGCGTGGCGGAGTCACCCTGTGGTCGCCCGGCAGGCTGACGCTCGAACTCCTGCGATGCCACCGAACCCCGACGCCGCTGACCTGGGAACCGACCACCACAGTGATTGGACTCCAAGGTCCCGTGTTGTGTGTAGAGAACCACGCCACCTTCCGAAGCCTCCTTCGGGTACTACGCGCCCAACCTCAACCTCGCTGGAGAGCAGTTGCTTGGGTGCAGGGACGGAATACCGCACCGCTGAGCTCCCTGAAGGACTTGCCGTTCACCGTCTCGCACCTGGATTACCTCGGCGACCTCGATCCCGCCGGGCTAGAGATCGCCGCGACCGCCTGCGAGGTGGCACGGCAGACTGGGATCACTGCAGGGCCAGCCGACTCTCTCTGGCAGCTTCTGATCAGGCAGCCATCCCGTCGGGGCCCGCAGGTCAGCGAGGTAGACGCGCGGCGCCTCGTGGCCTGGTTACCCGCCTCGGTACAGGAGACCGTATTCGCGCTGATCACTGCAGGTCAGGCGGTACCCCAAGAGGCCCTACGTTTCGATGTGCTCGAACAGCACTACGAGCTGATGCCGACTCCTGGTGGGCTACCAGAGAGCTAGCGCGTCGTTCTGCTCCTGCAGGCGAGCTAGCCTGCGCAACCTCGCTGGGTCTGAAGGCGCGACATAACGAAAACTCTGCGGCGGCTGGAATGCGGCGTCTTCCCGCAGCCTGTGCAGCAATAGCGGCTCATCGAGTCGCTGAACGTCACGAAGCTGCAGCATGTATGCAGCTGAGCTGCCATCGAGGTAGCGGTCGAATTCTTCGCGCCCAAGGCCCAGCACTGCGTGGTGTCGGCGCCAGGCGATGTCGGGGTCGGAAACGTCGATTCCTGCCAGCCGCGCTGTGCCCACGACCGCCATGACCGGCGAGCTCGCGTAGAGGATCACGCGCGAGTCTGCCTGCGCGTTGATCGGACGGCGGCGAACCTCAACAGTCTTCTCGCCGCTCAAGATGGCGTTTGCGAAGCGAGGACGCAGAGAGAGCAGGAGCACTCGGCTTGTCGTCACGTCATCGGCCTTCCTCGTAGAGCCTCTGGAACAGGCGGTTCGAGATGCGTAGCGGGCCCTGGGGTACGACATGGTGGTTCAGTTCCGCGCCGATCGCCCGAAGCTTGGTCAAGACGATCGGTTTGGGCAGTATCTCAGTGTTAGTGAACCGTATTGCTTGTACCTGGCCGTCCTTGGCAGCTTGGTGTACTTGCGTGAGATTCCACACCCCGAGGTGCTGGAAGCGGCTATGAAGGTCGTCGGCCTCGCCAGTAAGCACCGCATCTACCTGCGAACAGGCGATCACTGCCGGCTCGTACGGCGTCGTCTTGCCTCCAGCGCTCATGTACCAGAGCACTCGCGCCGGCGCACGAAGTAATGGTCCAGTCGGCGCGCGGTAGTAGACGTGCTCCCGGCTGATCCCCAGCGCGTCGCTGCGAGGCAACAGACCAGGTGGAATGCCGAGCAGGTCGCTCGAGTAGGCCTGCCGTATGGAGATCAGATAACTCGGCAGGTCGCTGTCGCTCAACTTCGCGGGCCACCACGCCCGCTCCATGCTCGCGGCAGGCAGCGCGGACATTCCTGCCACCAACGAGACCGGCGGCGCGAGATTGGCCGCAGCCGCTGCGCGCACCGCAGCATGTTCTACGTCCGCCGCGTCGGCACAAAGGTCTAAGACGAATGCATAACGATGGTCATCGGCGTGTATGAACCCATCGGTCTCTGCCGCGAGTCTTACCGGCGAGGAAATATGGGGGTCCGTCAACTGCAGGACCGGCAGTGAGGCCTGACGGGCCTCCGATCGGAGTAGGAAGAGCAGTTGGCGCGCCAAGGTATCCGCAAGCGGGTGAGATCGCACCCTAAGTAGCGGGACCTGTAGGGCGAACGCCTCCTTGACTACTACGAAGGCGGCGATCAACGATCCGTCGGGGCCGGTGATCCCGACACGTTCGTGGCCCGCCTGCGCGAGTGCACGGAGGCGTCGTTGAAGGTCACCGGGGCGTTCGCCTTCGGTGTTGTTACGCAGGCCGACGAGTTCTGCGTCCCTCCCCACTCCGAGTAGCTGGCGCTGGAAGTGCGTATCCATGAGCGCTCCCGGGCGGTAAGCCTCCGCTCTGGCTAGTTCATCGATGTGAATGACCACATCTGACGGCCTCATGATGCGTAGGCCGTATTCGTGGGTTGCCGTCGTGCCAAGCGTCCGAGTCAAAGCCGTGTCATAGGTGACGAAGACGTTGACGTTCCCGGAGATGGCCTCGGTGAGATGCTCGAGATCGAAGCGATCTTGTGGCGACTGCGGGTACCCCGGCTGGGTCTGTTGCGCTCCCGCGACGAGAGCACTGCGGACTGCGTCGGCCTGGGCCGGCTCAGCGTTTATCCGCGGCAGCCGCTGCGCCTGAGTGATGCAGGCCGCCCTGAGAGACCCCTCGATGCTGTCGATCTCCGCATCGAGAGCTGCCGTACGAACCAGGCCGAGCCGGTCAGCGACCTGGTCGGCCAGCAGGGCACGCGACTCGGATGTGTTGCTTCGGTCGGCCTGCGCCAAGTCACGCAGAACATTCATGTCGATCGCCGCGCGGACGAAGACGTCGTCCTCCGCTCGGCTGAACAGGTCAGGGTGTCCGTGATCGCGCCACCACGTGATGAGGGGATGTCCCTCCGCGCTCCGACCACGGCTCTCTGCAACTTGCGTAAATCCCAGCCGGATCCACATGGGCCCGAGTCCGTAGTCGTACCGGCACTTCGCGAGAACACCTGCGTAGTCGGCGTGGCGTTTGCTGATCTCCTCGACCAGCAGTCGCGCGATCCCGTGTCCTCGGAAGGCCGGATCTACGCATAAGTGGTTCAGCCTGATCCTCCCAGCAGACAGTCCAAAGTACGCGTACCCGACGACGTCGTCTTGGAGCCGGACCGCCAGTAGTGTCCGGTTTGCGGCAGCGTCCTTGTAAGCACCGTCAGGGAGGAAGCCCAGCGTCTTGCGGGCCTTACGCCCTAACTCAATCGCCGCCGCGACATTCTCGTCCCCAGGCTGCGCGACCACCACCCTGGGCCCGGTCGTAGCCGAGCCGTCACCCCCTGCGACTCGCATCAGTGCAGTCTGGCCGAGGACAGCCCACAATGGAAAGGACGAGTAGGGAAGAATCTTGGGGCGTGGCCCCCATACGGTCGCTCGAGATCGGTAACCCCGCCACGCGGCTACCGGGTGGCTGTACGGACGCCCGACGGACGCCACGCATCCGCAACACCAGGAAGTCTAGCGTTTCCGCAGATCACAGGCCTGCGGCGGCGTCCCAGCGGACGCCCTGTAAATCCGTCGGCTCAGCCTACGAAGGTTCGAATCCTTCACCCGCCACGCCTAGGGAAAACGGCCCCTGGCCAGCAGAAATGCTGACCGGGGGCCGTTTCGTGTCCGCTGGCTTCGTCCGCGGCGGGGTGTCCGGTTGTGTCCCACTGTGTTCCAGTGGCGATCACTGGGGCCGGACGCACGGCGGACAACGTCCGCGGCGATTCGAGCGCCACACGCCGGCCGGACACCGCGACGCGCGTCACAATTGGTGACGGCCGAAGCGGCCCGACGTCGTGCAGATGCCTCGCCGCGCGGGCCCTAAGGTGGCCGGGTGCAGTTCGCCAAGGGACACGGAACCGAGAACGACTTCGTCATCGTCCCGGATCCCGACGACCGGCTGGATCTGACCCCGGACCAGGTCTCGGCCCTCTGCCATCGCCGCACCGGGATCGGCGCCGACGGCCTCCTGCGCGTCGTCCGAGGCGGGCGCCCCGAGTGGTTCATGGATTACCGCAACGCCGACGGCAGCGTCCCGGAGATGTGCGGCAACGGCCTGCGAGTATTCGCCCGGTACCTCGTGCAGTACGGCCTGGCCGCTCCCGGACGCTTCGACATCGCCACCCGCGCCGGTCAGCGCACCGTCGAACTCGACACCGACGGCGACGTCACTGCGGATATGGGCCCCGCCGCCGTACTCGGAGTCTCTACCGCCCAGCTCAGCGGCCGGACCATGGAGGGTGCGCACGTCAGCGTCGGCAATCCGCACCTGGCGTGCGTCGTGGCCGATCCGGTCGAGGATTTCGACCTGACCACCGCCCCGGACGTGGACCCGGGTCGCTTCCCCGATGGCGTCAACGTCGAACTCGTCCGGCTGACCGGCCCCCATCGAGCGCAGGTGCGGGTGCATGAACGCGGCATCGGGGAGACCTCTTCCTGCGGAACCGGCGTCGTGGCCGCCGCCGTCGCAGCCGCCCGCACGATGGGTGAATCACACAGCGAGTGGCAAATCGACGTGCCCGGCGGCGCGCTGACCGTGCTTCTCACCCCGGAGTCCGCCTTCCTACGCGGCCCAGCCGTGATCACCGCGGAAGGCAGAACGTTCCTCCTGGACCAGCCCAGTGAGTGAAAGATCAGCCGACCACTCTCGTGCGGAACACCTCGTCCTCGCCGTCCGGAACGTTCACCACACGACAAGAACGGTCCTTCGTGGCAGCGGCAGTCGACGGCGCCCTCCCGCTCAGCGGTGCTCGCGGCGGTAGGCGCCCGGGGCGATGCCGTACTCGCGGCGGAAGGCGCCCGCGAGGGCGAACTCGGTGGAATAGCCGGTGCGGCGTGCGATCGTGGACAGCGTCGCGTCGGTCTCCACGAGCAGGCGGGCAGCCTGGTCGAGCCGGTGAGCCAGCAGGTAGGCCGTCGGGGTGCGGCCGACCGCTGCGGCGAAACGCCGAGTGAACGTGGCCCTGGACAGGCCCGCCTGTCTGCTCAGTTCCTGGACCGTCCAGCGGGTCTCGGGGCGGGTGTCGATCGCCCGCACGGCCGCGGCGATCTCCGGATCGGTCGGGTCGGTCCAATCCGCCGTCTCGCGCCACCGGCGCAAGGCCCGCGCGAGCATCAGATCCAGCAGCGCGTGACGGGTGGCGTCGACGACCAGCCCGACGGCCTGCTCCTCGTCGAGTAATCCGATCACCGAGTCGAGCCGCCCGCTCGACGGGACCACGATCGGGTCGGGGAGGGCGGCCAGGAAGGGGTGCACGTGCCGGCCCGGGGCAAGCCGGTAGGCGCCGCAGAGGAACTCGAAGTCGGCCGGACCGGGATCCGGTTCGGCCTGCCCCAGGTCGACCGGCGGCAGATTTCGTAGCGGGTGTGGCTCGGAGGCGAGCGCGTGGTCGGCGCCTGACGTGATCAGCACGATGTCACCTGGTCCGAGCTCGACCGGCGGCACGTCCGCGGTCAGCAGCCAACCGGTCCCTCGGAGAACGACGTGGAAGCCGCTGCCGCTCAGCCCCGAGTAGTTCAGGCCCCAAGCTCCGGACTGCCGGAACCGTCGCACCGTGCCGCGGCCGACCCGCAACGCGGCGATCGCGCTACTGATCGCGTCCATCGGAGCCATGCTACCTACGCGTAAAGGTCGGCGACGTCGCAGTATTTCTGCCGGGCCGGGCCCGCGGTTCAGTGGACGGCATGAAGGAATGCATTGTCATCGGCGGTGGCGCGGCCGGTCTGAGCGCCGCTCTCACGCTCGCGCGGGCTCGGCGTACGACCTTGGTCGTCGACGCCGGCCGCCCGAGCAACCTGACGGCGCCCACTATCGGCGGTCTGCTCGGACACGACGGGCGCCCGACTGCGGAGTACTACGCCGCGGCCCGCGCGGAGCTCGACGCGTACCCGTCGGTCGAACTCTTTGACGGCGAGGCCGAGCACGCTGTCCGGGAGGACGACGGCACGTACGCAGTGACCCTGGCGGACGGTCGTCGTGAGCACGCCCGCACCGTCGTGCTCACGCCCGGGATGGACTACCGGATCCCGCCGGTGGCCGGACTGGCCGAGCGCTGGGGCGGCGATGTGTTCCACTGCCCGTTCTGTCACGGCTGGGAGAATCGCGACCGGCCCACGGCCGTCTTGGCGACCGGTGCGGTCGGCGTCCACGGTGCCCTCAACCTGCGCGGCTACACCGACGACATCACCCTGCTCACCAACGGTGCCGCCCTCGACGGCGCCCAGAAGGATCAGCTTTCGGCAGGCGGGATCAAGTGGGACGAGCGCCCGCTGGCCGCCGCCGACGGCGCGGGGACGAGTCTGGAGGCCATGCGTTTCACCGACGGCGCCGACCTCGCCGTCACCGCCGTACTGGTCAAGGCCTTCCTGCACCAACGCTCACCACTGGCCCGCGACCTCGGCGCCACGGTGACCATGTCGGACGACAATCTCGGTGTCGAGGCGATCAAGGTCGATGCGATGTGCCGTACTAATATTCCGGGCCTTTTCGCCGCCGGTGACGCCGCCACCGCGGTGCCCCCGTCCATGGCGGCCGCTGTCGCCTCGGGCTATCTGGCCGGAGCGGGCGCCGCGGTCCAGATCTCGGCCGGACGTTGACCGCGGGCACGAAGCCGCACCCTCGTCGCCCTCACGAGAAGCGCCACAACGGCTGCTGGGACTCGGTTGGTGTCAGGGTCAGCGCGTGGGCTGGCGGCGGGGCGGTTTGCCGGTGAAACCGTCCAGTGGGGTCCGCGGTGTGGACACCGAGCAAGGTGATGTCGGTGCCGAGGCGGTCGGCAGCAGGTCGCCGGTGTGGACCAGCCCCTCGCACCGGCCGTCGGGGCAGCGAACCGGGTGACGCCCTGACCGGTGGCCCACTCCGGTACGTTCACGCAGGTCGATCGCGCTGTCTGCGGCAAGATCTGCGCCTCGGGACTCGCGCACAACCGTTATACCGTGGTTCGCGAGGCAGACGACGCGTCGTCGGTATAGATCCGGCTCATCGCTCGGAGCGCCCGGATCATTTCCGCGCGTAGATCGGCGGGAGCGACGACCTCCGCGTCGCCGCCGAGTTTGAGGAGCTCCGGAATGGCTGCGTCGATGGATTCGATCGGGAGGGTGACCTCGATCCACCCAGCTCGGTCGGGCTTGGTCGCCGAACGCTGGGCAGCGACGGCCATGGTCGGCCCCAGCAAGTGGGGGAGTCGCTCGACGCCGCGACGGGAGAGCCGCAGAACGGCGGTGCCCTCATTCCGGCGACGCTCGAAGTGGTCGAGATAGCCGTTCCAGTGGCTGGCCAAGTCGAAGCCTTCGGCCCGCTCGAACCGATCGGGCAGAACATCCACGTTCAGCATTCGGGCGACTCGGTAGGTGCGAAAGCTGCGGTCTTCGCACGCAACGAGATACCAGTGGCCGGCTTTGAGCACCAATCCGTGTGGCTGCACCGTTCGGGTGATCTCGCGCGGCTCGGCCCACCGCAGATAGCGAATCCGCAGGGTGCACTGGTTCCACGTGGCATCCGCGATCAGGGCCAGGTGCGGGACTTCTTCGGCCTCGGCATACCACGGCGGGAGGTCGAAGTAGAGCCGGTCGATGACCCGGGCGGCCCGGTCGCGCAATTCCGAAGGGAGCGACGCCTCCACCTTCAGCTGCGCGGTGGTGCTCGCCGCAGCCAGACCCAACTGCGCCGCGGCGGCGGGATGTCCGGTAAGGAAGAGCGCGTCGGCTTCAGCGATGTTCAAGCCGGTCAGCCGGGTCCGATATCCCCCGAGCAGCCGGTAGCCGCCTTCGTGGCCCGGCTCCCCGTACACCGGAACGCCGGCGGCGCTCAGCGACTCGACGTCTCGATAGACGGTGCGAACCGACACCTCCAGCGCGTCGGCCAGTTCCTGAGCGGTCATCCGCTCCCGGGCCTGGAGCATCAGCAGCAGCGACACCAGTCGACTCGCACGCATTCTTCAGAGTTTGCCGAAGTCCCCTGACAGAAGATGTCAGGGGACTCTTCCTAGCGTGCGCTCATGACCTTCACCACCGATGTCGAGACGTTCGTCAGCCGGTACACCGCCGTGTGGAACGAGCCGGACCCCGCCGTGCGACGCGAGACCGTTGCCGAACTATGGGCCGAGGACGGGATCGAATTCACCAGCACCGCCGAGCACCTCGGTCACGATGCCCTTGAAGCCAGGATCGCCGCCGCGTACGAGCAGTTCGTCGCACCTGGCACCTTCCGCTTCATTGCGGCCGACGACGCTGTGCGGCACCACGACGCCACTACGTTCACCACGCACATGGTCCGCACGACAGACGGTCTCCCGGTCTGGAGCGGTGTCGTCTTCGCTCTTCTGGACCAGAAGGGACGAATCCGACAGGACTACCAATTTACCGGGAAGGAAGCGGACACGCGCGCTGTCGTTGCCGAGTTCCTCGACCGCCTGGGTGGCGGCGAGCCTGAGCGGATTGCCGAATTGTTCGCGGACACCGTCGATTGGCGGCTCGACTGGCCCGACGAGGACCACCCTGCGGTGCCCTGGATCCGGCGCCGGTCGACTCGTGCCGACGTCGCCGACCACTTCCGTGCGCTGAACACCTTCCACGATCCCGACAAGCGGGGCGGGACCCCACCCCAAATCCTGGTAGACGGTGCCGACGCCGTGCTCGTCGGTGTCATCCGTCAGACCGTGAAGGCCACCGACACGGCGTACACCGCCGACTATGCGCTACGCCTGACGGTCGAGAGCGGCGAGATCACCCGCTACCACGTCTACGAAGACAGCCTCGCCGTCACGCAAGCATTCGAACCCGCGACGTAGCACCTCGGGCAACGACCGCTGCGTCAACGGCAGATGGCTGTGTCAACGCCCGCCGACTTCATCAAGGCGTTGCGACGACCGGTACCGCGACCGTCGCGTTCACCATGACCAACAGCCGGAGGGACCGCTTTGCGCGAGCAGCGTCAGGCCAGCTGGTTGGCCACTGCGGCGAGTTCGTCATCCCGAGTCGGTGCGCTGGTGACGCCCATCGCCGCATCGGTCAGCGCCTTGACCTCCTCCTTCGGCGTACCGGCCAGCCACACGTCGCGGCTGATCGGCGTCGACTCCAGGATCCGGGGCCGGTGGTCGGGCGCGACGATGTCGTGCTCAACGCAGAACTCGAACGAGATACCGGCCGCGGGGTCGGCGATGTAGACGCTGATCGAGCCGGAAGCCGCGTGCCGCAGGACGTCTTTCTGCAGCTGTGCACCGCTGCGAAGCGCGATGTTGCGGGCCCGCATGACGTCGTCGATGCTCTCGACCAGGATGCAGAAGTGGTCCATCTTCCCCGCACGCTGGGGGCTGGCCCGGAAGATGCCCATCGAGTGGTGGTAGTTGTTCCCGGCGCGCATGAAGACGGCGTTGCGCTTGATCCAGTCCGACGCCCGGAAGCCGAGCACGCTCGCGTAGAAGTCGTGGGCAGCGACCGGGTCGGTGGAGAACCACACCGCGTGCAGCATCGTCTCCATCCGCACCAGATCCTGGACCGGCTTCACGCCGCGCGCGAGCATCTGCGTGAAGACGTCGACCTGGATGCCGTCCGGATCGGTGAAGCGGATGCCGCGATCGATCGCGTCGCCGTCGAGATCGCCGAACTCCTCGTGCGCGATGCCGCGCTTGTCCAGCCGGTCGGCCACCTCGTCCAGCGACTGGTGGTTCGCCAGTTGGAAACCGACGCGCTGGAGGCCGGGCCGCACGGCGTTCTGTTCCAACCGGAGCCAGTGGTGGTCGAAACCGCCACCGAGGAACGCGGTGCGTGACGACAGGTCGTGCAGGGTGAGCTGGCCGACGTTGGTGTAAAACTTCGCGGACTCAGCAACGTCCGGCACACCGACGACCACATAACCCAGACGCTCAGTCGACTGCTCCATCGCTGCCTCCCTCATTGTTTCGCTACGTTAGTGTATACAGTTGTCTGGCTAGCTGAACTGCGACTTCGTCAGCAATTCGCTGGCAGAAGCGCAGCGGGTCCTCGTGCGCCGGCCGGGGCTCAGGCACGACGGCGTGGACGATTCCGTCCAGGTACAGCGCGCGGGCGCCCACCCGTTGCCGCGCGGCGGTCTCGCCCGCCCGGGACGTCGTGCCGAAGAGAATCGTGCTCGCGCCCTCCGGCGGCAGCGGCGACAGCCAGGCGTGCTCGGCCGCGACGACCCGGCGGCCTGCGAAGAGCGCGAGCGCGGCACCGCCGCCGCCCTGCCCGAGCAGCACGGACACCGACGGCACGCGGGCTGTGACCAGGTCGGCGAGGGTCCGTGCGATCTCAGCGGCCAGGCCACCCTCCTCGGCCGCGATCGACAGGTCCGCTCCCGGGGTATCGACGACGCAGACCAGCGGCAGGCTCAGCTCCCCGGCGACCTCGATCATCCGCCGGGCGACCCGGAGATCGGCCGGACCGAGGGATCCGCGCAGCGTCTGGGCGTGCCGGTCTTGGCCGATCACCACACACCGGGTGCCGCCGATGGACGCGAACGCGCAGAGCAGGCCGCGCACCGGGGCATCTGGACGGTGTCCGGCGACCGGCATGAACGCGTCCGCGCCGTAGCGGAGGAACTCCCGGACCCCAGGTCGGTCGCGGCGCCGGGTATGCCCTATCGAAGCCCAGGTACCGTACCCGCCCTCCGCCCGGTCCCGGGCCTCCGCCGCGTCGACCTCATCCGCGAGGGCCGCAACGGCCGGCGCGGAGCGCGCCACCAGTGCCGGTGACGCGGCGTGCGCCCGCGCGCCGATCAGCAGAGCGAGCGTCCGGGCCGCGACGTCGGCCAGGGAGCTCAGCGGCACGACACCGTCGATCACGCCTCTCGCGACGAGGTTCTCGGCCTGCTGGACGCCGCTCGGAAACGGCCGACCCTCGAGCGCCTCGTACACCGACGGGCCGAGGAACCCGACCAGCGCACCGGGCTCCGCGATCGTGAAGTGGCCCAGCGAGCCCCACGACGCCAGCACGCCGCCCGTCGTCGGATGGCGCAGGTACACCAGGTGCGGCAGACCCGCGGCCTTGTGATCGACGACCGCCCGGGAAATCTCGATCATCGTGACGAAGGCCGGCGTGCCCTCCTGCATCCGGGTGCCGCCGGATGCCGGGGCCGCCAGTAGCGGCAGCCGCTCGGCGGTCGCCCGGCGGACCGCGGCGGTGATCCGGGCGGCGGTCTGGCGGCCGATCGAGCCACCGAGAAACCGGAACTCGCTGACGATCAAGGCCACGTCGTGCCCGCGGATCCGCGCCCGGCCGGTCACCACCGCCTCGTCCGTGCCGGCCTTCGTCCGGGCACGTTCGAGGTCCGCGGCGTAATCCGCCGCAGTGTTCCCCTGCTCCGGCGGGACGTCCCAGCTCGTCCACGATCCGGCGTCGACGGTCACCGCGATCAGCTCCCGCGCACCGAACCGGCGACCGGCCATGGTCGGCTCGAGCGACGCCGCGGACGTCATCGCACGGCCGATCGCGTCTCGTTCCCTACCACCGGATTGCGCAGGACACCGAGCTTCTCGACCTCGACCTCGACGACGTCCCCGGGGTGCAGCAGCCAGGGTGGCGTCCGGGAGTAGCCGACCCCGGACGGCGTCCCGGTGGCGAGCAGGTCGCCAGGGTGCACGGTCAGGGTGTGGCTGATCAGCGAGAGCGTCTCGCCCACCGGGTAGACCATCTCGTCCGTGCGCCCGCGCTGCACTTCGACCCCGTTCACCCGGGTGACGACGTCCAGCCCAGCACGCAGATCGCCGACCTCGCCCGCCGGCACGAGGGGGCCCAGCGGCCCGGAGCGGTCCCCGTTCTTGCCGAGGATCCACTGCGAGGTGAGCTTCTGCGCACGCCGAGCCGTGACGTCGTTGAACGTCGAATACGCGACCACCGCGCTCAACGCCTGCTCCGGCGAAGCGTCGACGAGCGTCGACCCCACCCAGGCCACGACCTCCCCTTCCCAGTCGAGGCCATCCTCGTTCGAGGGAACCGGAAGGCCGACGCCACCGACGGTCAACGACGACGGCCAGCGGGCGAAGAGCGTGGGGAACTCGGGCACTCCACCATCGGCGTAGGAGCCCTCGGCGACGTGCTTGAGGTAGTTCAGCCCGATACAGATCACCCTGGCACCCGGCAGCACGGGCGGCACGATCTCCACGTCATCGGTCGCCAGCGGCTCGCCCCCCGACGCGGCCAGCCACTCCGCCGGCGCGGCCCAGAACTCCTGCAGGGCGGTCAGCACCCGCACCTGGCTGCCATCGGCCGACAACGCACCGACCTCGACCGCCTCGCCGGGTGCACGCCGCAGCCCGACGATCCGCACGCCGCTCATGCCCGCAGCGCCGCGTACGTCGTGTCCAGGTATTCGTGGATGCCCTCGAAGCCGCCTTCGCGACCCAGCCCGGATTCCTTCGTGCCCCCGAACGGCGCCGCCGCGTTCGACACCACGCCCAGGTTCACCCCGACCATCCCGCTGGCCAGTTCGTCGATCATCCGCAGCCCACGGTCGAGATCCCGGGTATAGACGTAGCTGACCAGACCGTACGCGGTGTCGTTGGCCCGTGCGACCGCCTCGGCCTCGGAGGCGAACGTCGCGATCGGAGCGAGCGGCCCGAAGATCTCCTCGGTCAGCAGCGCGCTGCCGTCCGCGATACCGCTGACGACCGTCGGCTGGACGAACCGGCCCGCCAAGCGCTCGCCTCCGGTCTCCACGCGCGCGCCGCGGGACACGGCGTCCTCCAGCAGCCGGTGCACCTTCTGAGCACCGTCGTCGTCGATCAGCGGTCCGACGTCGCTGCCGTCGACCCAGCCCGGGCCGACCCGCAGCGCAGCCATCCGGGCCGCGAACGCGGCGGTGAACTCTTCCGCGACCTCCTCGGCGACGAGGAACCGGTTGGCCGCGGTGCAGGCCTCCCCCATGTTGCGCATCTTGGCCAGCAGCGCGCCGTCCACCGCCGCATCGAGGTCGGCGTCGGCGAAGACGACGAACGGCGCGTTGCCGCCGAGCTCCATCGACGTGCGCATCACGTACGGCGCGCACTGCGCGAGCAGCAGCTTGCCGACGCTCGTGGAGCCGGTGAACGACAGCTTGCGGGCCAGCCCGGATTCGATGACCGCGGTGACGATCTCGGCCGGCCGGGTCGTCGTGAGCACGTTGACCGCGCCCGCCGGCGCTCCGGCGTCCTCGATGACCTGGGCGAGCAGAAGGCTGGTCAGCGGCGTCTGCTCGGCCGGCTTCAGCACGGACGGGCAACCGGCGGCGAGCGCCGGTGCGATCTTGCGCGCGCCCATCGCCAGCGGGAAGTTCCACGGGGTGACCAGCAGACACGGGCCGACGCCCCGGTGCTTGACCAGGATCCGGGAGGCTCCGTTGGGCGCGGTCCGATAGTCCCCGCTCACCCGCAGCGCCTCGTCGGCGAACCACCCGAAGAAGTCCGCCGCGTAGGCGACCTCGCCGCGCGCTTCGGCCAGCGGCTTGCCCATCTCCAGCGTGATCAGGAGCGCGAACTCTTCGACGCGGGAGCGCAGCTCGCTCTCGACCCGGCGCAGGAGCCTGGCTCGCCACGCCGGGGTGGTCGCCGCGAGGGCCGGCTGTGCGTCGGCCGCCGCGCGGATCGCGGCCAGCGCGTCGTCCGCGGTGGCGTCCGCGATCTCGGCCAGCACATCGCCGGTCGCCGGGTTGTCGACGGCGAACGTCGACCCGTCGCCCGACGGCCGCCAGGCGTCGCCGATCAATAGCCCGGCGGGAAGGCTCGGCGCGACCGGGGTCTCCACCATCGTGGTCATGAAAACTCCTCAGAGGACAGCGATGCCGCCGACGGGCGACCCCGAAGCACCGGTGATCGGAAGGACCGGAGCGGCGAAAAGGAACTCGTACTTGTCGTGCTCGGCACAGGCGGCGGCCAGCGCGGCGAAGTCGAAGATCTCGCCGATCGCCAGCCCCATGTGGACGAGTGCGACGACGTGGAACGGCTGGAAACAGTCGATCTCGTTCGGCCGGACCTCCACGCCCCAGGTGTCGGACGCGATCGCCGCGATCTCCTTCTCGTGCACCCACGGCGCGGTGTGCAGCGAGACGCCCGGCGACGCGCCACCGGCGTAGTCACCCCAGGCCGACCGGCGGGCCTCAAGGAAGCCGGTGCGAATCAGCAGCGCGTCACCGCGCCGGATCTCGACCCCCTGGGCCTCGGCCGTGGCCTCGAGCTCGTCGGCGCTGATCGCGTAGCCCGGCTCGAGGGCCGGCACGCCGAGGTGCTTCGCGACGTCGAGGAAAACCCCGCGCATCACCAGCTTGCCGGCGTAGTTCTCGATCCCGTTGCGGGCCGCACCGGCCGACGACACCAGCCCGGCCGACCGCCCGTTGTACATCTTGCCCTTCCAGAAGATGTGGGAGAGCGAGTCCCACTGCGTCCCGGCCTGGTTGGGCACGATCAGGATGTCGTCGGAACGGCCGTAGCCCTTGGCCGGGCCGAACCCGGCCGGGAGGATGTCCTGCGCACCGGCCAGATGGTCGGCTCCGGTCGCGGTCATCATGTTGCGGGGGTTGGCGCGGAGGCTGCCGGTCTGCGGGCCGCTCTGGTTGAAGGGCAGCGACACCGACACCGTCAGGCCGTGTTCCACCAGCCCGGCGGCGGCCCTGACCTGCTCGGGTCCGATGAAGTTCAGGGTGCCGAGCTGGTCGTCCTCGCCCCAGCGACCCCAGTTCGTGCACTTCTCGATGTACTGCTGCAGCAGGTCCGCGCCGCGGAAGTCGGTCATGACTCCTCCAGGATGTTCGAGGGAAAAGCGCCCACCACGCCGGGCTCCAGGGCCGCGACGAGGTCGCCGGTCAGTGGCGCGTCGTCCAGTGCGTGCAGGGTCAGCAGGTAGCGGTAGCGGAAGAGCTCTCCGGTCGGTGCGTTGGTGACGCTGCGGATCCGTAGCCCCGACTCCGCGGCCACGGTCAGCACCCGCTGGAGCTCGTCGGATCCCTCCACCCGGACGGCGACGATCCGCGCGTCCGGGTCCGGGTCCGGCAACTCGGCGGTCAGCGCCCACCAGCCGCCGACGCTGCCGCGGTCCACGTCCGGCTCGATGACGTGCAGGCCGAGGGCTCGCCCCAGCGCGAGCGTTCCGATCACGGCCATTGATCCGTCGCCGGCCAGGATCTCCCGGGCCGCCACGACCGAGTTCTGCCGATGCTGGCGGACTTCCGCGTGCGGCAGCTTCTCGGCCAGAAATGGACGGCACTGTTTGATCGAGCCGTGGCCGCCGACGTACCGGACGTCCTCCAGGCGAGTACCGGGTTTGCCGAGCAGCGCGCAGTGATACGGCACGACGATCTCGGCCGCGATGAAAAGCGGTTCGAGCGACAGGATCCGGGCGACCGTTTCCGTGCTCGCGGTGTGCGAGGTCTCCGAGGTCAGCACGCCTACCTGCACGGTGCCGTCCCGGACGGCGCCGGCGACGTCGTCCATCGTCGGGAAATAGATGGGGGGCCGGTCGTCCCCGCGCTGCGCGAGCAACGCGGCGGTGGCCTGACCGGCGAACGTCAGCTCGCTGCCCAGCGTGCCGACCGTCGTCCACGACGTCACGGGGTACCTCCTCCTCGAAGTGGCGACTGTATTCAGTCACTGGCCGCACTCCACTACAGTGCGGAAAAGCACTAGGTCAGGCCGGTCGCACGGTCTGGCCGGCCAGCGCGGTCGCCGCCAACCGATCACGCGTGTGCTGGACGTGAGCGCCGATCATCGCCCGGATTTCCGCCTCGTCGCCGCTCTCGTACGCCTGCAGAATCGCCTCGTGCTCGGTCAGCACGTCGCGGCGCCGGTCGAGGTCGGGCTGTTCCAGGTGCAGATACCGGTAGATGCGGAACCGGACCTCGTCGATGATCGTCGTCACCGCGGCCTCCCGGCCGTTGAGCGTCCGGTGGAACTCCATGTCGGCCTGGATCCACTCGTCCCCCGGCATCGCCAGGTCGAGTTCGGCCGCCGCACGACGGGCCGCCTTGAGCGTCGCCTCGTGGCCGGGCCGGCGCCGGGACTGCAGCGCGGCGAAGACCTCGAGCTCGGCCCGCAGGTTGAACAGCTCCAGAACCTGATCATCGGTGAGCTTCGTGACAACGAACCGCTGGAACGGGTTGGCATCCAGAAAACGCTCGGCCTGCAGCCGGCGGAGCGCCTCGCGGACCGGGACCCGGCTGACACCGAACCGGGTCGCGAGTTCGACCTGGTTGATCTCGGATCCGGCCGCGATCTCGCCTCGCAGGATCGCGTCGCGGACCTGCACGTAGACACGGTCGCCCATGGTCTGGCGGGCAAGGGTCTGGAAGCCGGAACCGCCGGCCGGGCGCGCATCGGGTGCCATGCACACATCGTAATCCGTATACAGTTGACTCTCGTCTCCTGGAGGCAGATTTTCGGTCATTCGCCTCACCTCAGGCCTCGACGCGGCCCTGAAGGTACAGCTCGTCGGGATCATCCGTCACCCAGAGCCCAGACTTCGTCAGTGCACTGCGGAAAGCCGCCATCTCGCCGGCGTGCAGCCGGGTGGCGGGAGTGCGCATCGGGCCACCGTTGAATCCGGCCAGCCACGCCTGGTACTTCCACGCCGCCCGGTTCACCGAGTGGGCGTGCGGCACCGGCGCGACCGACCCGTTGGCCTTCCAGGCCGGCGCGATCTGCCAGAGCAGGTCCAGGGACTCGTCGACCTTGCCCGCCCGGGCCAGCGCCAGCATCCGCACGGCGGTGTCGCCGTAGTACTCGGTGTTGGACGTCGCGATCACCCGGAGCGGAACCAGGTTCGCCAGCGCGATGGCCTCCTGGATGATCGGCATCGTGATCAGCACGCGTTCGGAGAGCCGGTTCCAGGCGTGCGAGAACCCGGCGACCGAGGGGAACCCGCCCTCGGCCTTGACCGAGACCACATTCGGGCACTCGTCGGTGAGCTGGACGAGCATGTCCACCGGGATCGACGCCGCGTGCAGCCGCTCGAAGCCCCAGTGCGTCATCGGGAACAGGATGACCGCGAGATCGACGGCGTCGCAGAACGCCTTCGTGTAGTCGTAGACGTCCTGGAGCGACGTGGGGTAGAACGCCGGCGGGTAGGACAGCAGCGCGAGCTTGGCCCCGGCGGCCTGCGCCCGCCGCGCCGCGTCGATGTTCTCCTCCAGCGTGTTCCAGGACGCGTGGAAGATCAGGTTGAGCTTGCCCTTCGCCTCGTCGTCGGCGATCTCGATGAACCGGATGTATTCGTCGAGGGTGATGTTCAGCTCGCCGACCATCAGCGTGCCGGTGAAGCCGAGCTCCAGCTCACGACGGATGTCGTGCCGGATCCCGCCCTCGTTCAGACCCTTGAGGTCCCGGGTGAAGCTCGGGATGACGACGTTGTTGACACCGTGGAAGTTCTCCCACGCCCAGCTCCGGGCGTCCTGCTTGCTGATCATGATCGTTCCCCTGTCTCGGATTCAGCGTCGGGTCTTCGGTACGGCCAGCTGGTCGCCGGGCGTCCCCAGGCCGGCGTCGAGCGCCCGCCGGAACGCCAGGTCCGCCGCGACGACGTCCTGCAGCGCGGTGCCGACCGATTTGAAAATGCTCAAGCCCCGGACCTCGGACGGCGCTTGCGCCCGGCCCTGGAGCAGGTCACCGAGTTGGACGACGCCTGCCAGGTCGCCACCGTCGTCGACGAACGCGCGCATGTCGCCGGATTCGGCGGCGATCTGGGCCGGGTCGGCGTCGAACACCAGGACGTCGGCACGGCGGAAGGTCTCCGGCTCCAGCTCGCGGAGGTCCTGGTGGGTGGAGCCGATCGCGGTGACGTGCAGCCCGTCCGGGATCCACTCCGACCGGCACGCCACCGGGCCGCCGTAGCCGGTGTTGGTCGCGGTGATCGCGTGATCGACGTCCCGGAAGACGTCGGCCGCGGTATCGGCCACCCGCACGCGGACGCCGAGCTCACCGGCGAGACGCTCGGCGAAGCCGGCGCGGCTGGACGGATTCGGGCTGAACACCTTCACCTCGCGGACGCCGCCGAGCGCCACGAACGTCCGGACGTGTACCTCGGCCTCCAGTCCGGAGCCCAGAACACCCAGCGACGTCGTCTTGACGCCCATCGCCCGGGCCGCCACCGCGCTCGTGGCCGCGGTCCGCGCGGCGGTCAGCCAGCAGGCGTCCATCGCGGACAGGACTTCGCCGGTCTCGATCGAGATCAGCACCAGCAGGTAGCGAACGCCGACCCCACCGCCGCCGAAGAACGTCTTGAGGCCCATGACCCCGAGGTTGGGGACGACCGCGGGCATCACTCGCAGGAACCGGCCGCCCCCGGCGAGGTTGGCCCGCTCGGGCACGTCGGAGGCCCCCAGCGCCTCGGCCCGGATCGCCGACTCGATCGCTTCGACCAGCGAAGACGGATCGAGCACGCTGCTCACGGTCCGGTCATCGAGCAGCAGGGTCATGATGGGCTCCTTCGTGCTGAGCAAGTGTGTTCAGAAAACTGTTTACAGGCCGCGGAGAAGGTGGCTCGAGAGCCGCCGAAACCGGGAGTCAGAGGTCCGCGACGATCAGATTCGGATCCGCGAGACGCTGCATTTCCTCGTCCGACATGTAGACGAGAGCCTCCAGCACGATCGGGTCGATGTACCGGGCCTGCCCGGAGACGACGTCGCGGAGCATCGCCCGCGGCACCCGGCCGCTCCGGTCCACCGAGATCTCGATCGACGCGAACTCGTTCCCCACGACGACACCCGCGGTCGGGTCGGAGAGGCCGCTCATCAGATCAGGAAGGTCATGTTGCCGAGTGGCTCGTCGGCATCCAGAAGAACGACCTTCTTCTCGGCCAGCCGCAGCCCGTCGGCCCGCCGGCGCAGCGTGTAGAAGCATTTCGCCGCGTACACCGACTTCCGGCCCAGCCGCAGTTCGACGATCATCACCCGGGCACTGGCCCGCACGACGCCCTCGTCGTCCTCGGGATGGACCAGCCGGACGTTGCCGACCACCCGGCACGACTTCGACGCCGGCTCCTGCGAGTGCGCCCCACCGGTGGTCAGCCGGAAGCAGCGCTCCTCCAGCCGGGCCCGGTCGTCGTAGATGATCGAGACGTGCGTCGTGGGGTCGTAGTCCTCGGCGTTGCACGGCACCCAGTAGGTGCACTGCTCGTCCCAGAGCGCGAGCCACTTGTCGTACGCGCTGGCATCCGCGTACTCCGCCTCCGAGAACAGGACCTCGCTGACTTCCTCCAGCAACGTCATCCCCGGTCTCCTTCGTTGGTCATCGCCCGTAGCCAGGCCGACATCTGGGCCCGCTGCGGCACCTCGTCGGTGACGTTGCCGACCAGCGCGCCGTCGTCGACCGGCTCCGGCGTCAGCCCGCGCGCCAGCACGAGCCAGGGAATGTAGTCCGACTGCAGGCCGATCTGGTTCCGCTCGAACACCTCGACGTCGTCCGGGGTGCCGAAGCTGGCCACGCCGCTGAACCACTCGAACGAGCGGATCCGGGTCGTGTTGATCGACTCCGGGACGTCGTCGAGCATCGCCGGGTAGCTGAGCACCTCGGTGCGGCCGGCGGCCATCGGTCGGATCACCCGGACCGAGGCGCCGATCAGCTGCAGGTTGGGCCAGACGTGAATGTGGACGTCGCGCGACTTCCGGATCACGTCGGCCGCGTCGTCGCCGTAGCTCCCGACCATCGAGTCCATGTAGGCGTGGCCGTCGGGGGTGTCGGGGATCCCCGCGCCGATCGCGGTGTTCCCGGCCACCCCGACAGCGATCTTGTCACGGCCGGTCAGGTCGAGCCGGCAGTGGCCGTTGCCCAGATCCCAGCTCTCGTTGGCCGACTTGTCGGTGTTGCCCGCGCCACGCTGGAAGTTCGGTCCGGCCTTGCGCTGCCGCAGGTCGAGGACGGTCTTGTGGGTGAAGTTCGTGTGGTAGCCGTCCATCCCGACGAACTTCCAGTTGCCGTGGAACACCGACTTCGACGTCCCGGCCGACAGCGTGATCTTCCCGGTCGGCGAGGCCTTGACGAAGTCTTCGAGGAACCCGGCGGCCAGGCCCAGGTGCTCCTCGAGCGTGGGGCCCTCCTCGGCCATCGACGCGAAGATGAACCCGGACGACACCCCGATGCGCGGCACCTGGGCCAGCCCGAGTGTGCTCTTGTCGAGCTCGGCGTAGCGCGACGGGTAGGGCACGCCGACGAGGTCACCGGCCGAGTTGTAGGTCCAGCCGTGGTACGGGCACCGGAAGAACGTCGCGTTGCCGTACTCCTCCATGCACACCGCCGCACCACGGTGACGGCAGCGGTTGTAGAAGACTCCCACCTCACCGTCCTTGGAACGGGAGACGATGAGCTGCTTCTCGCCGATCCACTTGGTGGCGTAGTCGCCCGGCTCCGGGATCTCCGACTCGTGGGCCACGTAGACCCAGTACTTGTAGAAGATCCGCTCCAGCTCGTCGGCGAAGATCTCGTCGCTGGTGAAGATGGCGGAATGCACCCGGTCCGGCTCGATCAACGCGCTGTACTCGACCATCGGTCGTCCTTCCTTACTTCTGGAGTTCGAGGAGGTCCTCGAGGGGAGTCCTGGCGGCGAGCGCCCGGCGCATCGCCATGACTGCCTGCGGCGCGTCCAGCCCGAACGCACCACTGAGCCGGCCGTCCCGCACGTAGAGCGCGACGAGCGACCCGGTCTCCGAATCGTCGGTGACGATCCGGACCTCGTCGTCCACGCGCGGCCGGCCGACGATCTGCAGCCGGCTGCCGTACTGGTCCGACCAGACGTACGGCACGGGGGCGTAGGCCCGCGGCGCCAGCGGATGCGTCAAGTTCCAGGCCAGGACGCCGGCCTGCTCCACGGCGTTGGTCCAGTGCTCGATCCGCATCGACTCGTCGAACAGGCTGTTGGGCCAGCGGGCCACGTCACCGACCGCGTACACGTGCTCCGCGCTCGCCCGGCAGAACTCGTCGCAGACCACGCCGTCGCGGACGTCCAATCCGGATCCGTCGAGCCACTCGGTGTTCGGCGTCGCACCGATGCCCACCACGACCACGTCCGCCTGCAGTTCGGAACCGTCGTCCAACAGCACCGTGAGATCCGGCTGGACACGGGTCACGGTCCGGCCGAGCCGCAGGTCGACGCCGCGCGAGCGGTGCAGTCGGGCCAGCCGCTCCCCCACCACGTCCCCCAGCACCCGCCCGAGCGGTTGAGCGAACGGCTCCACCACGGTGACGCTGGTCGCCGCCGCCGCCGCGGCCGCAGCCACCTCGGATCCGATGAACCCGGCGCCGACGACCACGACCCGCTGCGCCGCCCGCACCGCGCTGCGCAGCGCCAGGGCGTCGTCCAGGGTGCGCAGGTAGTGCACGCCGGGCCGGTCCTCGGCGCCGGGCAGGCGGCGGGGCGTGGATCCGGTCGCCACCACGAGGTCGCGGTACGACCAGGTCGTTCCGTCGTCCAGGGTGACGGTCCGGGCGTCGACGTCGGCGGAGACGGCCCGGTGCCCGCGGACCAGCTCGACGTTCGCCGCGGCCAGCTCGTCCGCGGTGCGCAGCATGACCGCCGCGGCCTCCGCACCGTCGGTGAGGATCTGCTTGGAGAGCGCGGGCCGGTCGTAGAGCAGGTCGGTCCCGGCCTCGAGGACGACGACGCGCCCGGCGAACTTCATCCGCCGCAGGCCTTCCGCCGTCCGGATGCCGGCCATGGCCCCGCCCACCACGAGGACGTCGGTGTTCATTCGAGGATTCCCAGGGCCTCGGTCGGGCAGGCGTACACGGCTCCGCTGACCCGGTCGGCCTCGGTGTCCTCGACCGTGCCATCGGTGACGAACTCGACCCGGTTGTCGGCGCCCATCCGGAAGACGTCGGGCGCAAGGGCGATGCACTCGCCGAAGCCGCAGCACTTCTCGGCGTCGATGAACAGCTTCATTCCGACCTCCTCCTCACGCCCGCCCGTAGCCGAACGGGTTGACCAATACGTCGACCAGCACGGTCCCGCCGGCCCGGACCTCGTCGAAGGCCTTGGCCAGCACCGTCGCGAGCTCGTCCGGTTCGCGCACCGGACCGTGGGCGCTCAGGCCGTGGCCGCGGGCGATCGTCGCCGGGTCCGGGTCGGGGTCGCGCAGGTGCTGGCCGACCGTGCGGTTCTCCACCGGCCGGCCGCGGCGCTGGGCGACCTGTTGCTGGTGGCCCTCGTCGTTGTGGTACGAGCGGTTGTTCGCCACCACCACGAGCAGCGGCAGCCGGTAGTGCGCCGCCGTCCACAGCGCCGAGCTGCCCATCAGGAAGTCGCCGTCGCCGATCACCGCTACCGGGATCCGGCCGGTGCCGTCCAGGGCGAGCGCGGCTCCGACCGCGATGCCCGGTCCCGAGCCGACGCCGCCACCGCCGTCGCGGCCGAGGTAGTCCAGCGGGTGTGCGAATCGCGCGTCGTCGCCGAACCAGCCCAGCGGCAGCGTGGTGAAGCTGACCGGGGTCTCCCCGGCGGCCACCGCGATGGCCGCGGCCAGATCCGGCATCAGGATCGGGTCACCCTCGCCGTTCCACTCCGGACGCTGCGCGGCGTCGAAGGTCGGCGGCCAGTCGTCCCGCGCCTGTGCGCCGGTCGCCTGCGAAAGCAGGCTCGCGATCACCTGGTCGGGCCCGGCGGTGATCTCCAGATCGACCGGGACCGTGCCGTACTGGTCCTTCACCCAGCCGTTCAGCAGCGCACCGGTGTCACGGCAGTTGACGACGGTCGGCCGCGGGCCGTCGCCGAAAGCACCGTGGAGCGTGCCGCCCAGTTCAGTCCAGTTCAGCGCGATCACCAGGTCGGCCGCCTGCAGCAGCTGCTTACCGGTGGGGCTGAGCCGGCCGGCACCGGGCCGGGCCGGGTGCTGGGGGTGCTCGGTCGGGAACGTCGCGGGCATACGCAGGTCGGTCAGCACGGCCAGGCCGGCCGCTTCCGCGAGCGCGACGCGGGCCTGCCACTCGGCCTCTCCGCGTCCGGCCCTTCCGAGGAGCAGCACCGGCCGCTCGGCCTCGCGGATCCGGCGCAGGAGGTCGGTGACGGTCCGCGCGTCGGGAGCCGGTGCCAGCGGTACCGGGTACCGGGCCGGGTCGGGCAGCGCGACGCCCTCCTCCAGGGGGTCTTCCTGGATCTCGGTGTCCAGGCAGACGTAGACCGGCGCCGACGGTTGCGCCCGCGTGAGCACGCTGCCACGGACGATCGACTCGAGCGCGGCCCGCAGCGAGCCCGGCTGGTCGTCCCACTTCACGTAGTCGCGGATCAGCGACGCCTGGTCGGCCGCGGTGTGTACCCAGTCGATCCACGGCCGGCGCTTGGCCGCGTCGACCGGGCCGGTCGCACCGAGCATCACCATGGGTGCCCGGTCGGCGTAGGCGTTGTAGATCGCCATCGCAGCGTGCATGAGCCCGACGTTCGCGTGCAGGCCGACGAGCATCGGTTCCCCGGTGACCTTCGCGTAGCCCTGGGCGATCGCGACGGCGTGCTCCTCGTGCAGGCAGACGACCAGCTGCGGCCCGGTGTTGCCCAGGTAGTTGACGAGGCTGTCGTGCAGGCCGCGATAGCTGGAGCCCGGCACCATCGCGATGTAGGGGAAGTTCAGGCGGGACAGCAGCGCGGCGATCGCGTCGCTGCCCCAGGCCGGCTCGGCCGACGGTTCGACCGGTACGGGGAGCGGATCGGGTCTCATCGCCGGCCGGTCCGGACGTGCACGGTCTTGATCTCGGTGTAGCTGAGCAGCTCGTCGAAGCCCTCTTCGCGCCCGATGCCGGAGTTCTTGTAGCCGCCGAAACCGGTCCCGAGGAAGTGCCGGGAGACGCCGTTGACCCAGACGTACCCGGCTTGCACCTCGGCTGAGGCGCGCATCGCCAGGTTCAGGTCGTTCGTCCAGACCGCGGCGGTCAGGCCGTACTCGACGTCGTTGGCCAGCGCGATGGCTTCGTCGATCGTCGAGTAACGGACGACGGACATGATCGGGCCGAAGACTTCCTCGCGGAAGATCCGCATGTCCGGGGTGACGTCGGCGAAGACGGTCGGCCGGATCCAGTAGCCGCGCTCGAACTGCGCGCCTTCCGGACGCTTGCCGCCGGCGACCAGCCGGGCGCCGTCCTCCTGCGCGACCTTGATGTAATGCAGGGTCTTCTCGAGCTGGCGGGCCGAGTTCATCGGACCGGCGCCGGAGGCCGGGTCGAGCGGATCACCCTGCACGATGGCCTCGACCTTGGCGACGATCTTCTCGAGAATCGTGTCGTAGAGCTCGTCCGGCAGCAGGATCCGGCTCATCGAGCCGCAGGACTGACCCAGCCAGTCGAAGTTCATCCCGGCGACGGCGGCGGCTGCGACCTCGTCCGGGTCGGCGTCGGGGAACACGAGCATCGGGTTCTTGCCGCCGAGTTCCAAGCTCACGTGCTTCACCGCGACCTCGGCGGCCGCGCGCTGGATGGCCAACCCGGTCGGCACCGAGCCGATGAACGAGATGCGCTTGACCAGCGGGTGCTTCACGAGCGGGACGCCGGCACCCGGGCCGTCACCGGTCACGATGTTGACGACGCCGGCCGGCAGCATCTCCTGCACGATCTCGCCCAGCAGTGTGGACGTCAGCGGCGACTGCTCGGACGGCTTGATCACGATGCTGTTACCCGCCATCAGCGGGGCCGCGAACTTCGCCGCGAACAAGATCGGGTGGTTGAACGGAACGATCCGGCCCACCACGCCGTAGGGCTGGCGAACGGAATAGTGCAGGAAGTCCGCGCTGGCGGGGATCGTCTCGCCCTTGATCTGGGTTCCCAGGCCGGCGAAGTACTCGATGCCGCGGACCGCCGCACCGATGTCGTGGCGGAGTTTGGTGATCGAGTTGCCGGTGTCGCGGACCTCGAGATCGAGGATGCGATCCCCTTCCTGCTGCAACCGCTGTGCATAGGCACGCAGCAGCGACGCCCGCTCGCCCATCGCCAGCTTCGCCCAGTCGACCTGCGCGACCCGCGCGGCCTCGACCGCGTCCGCGACGTCGTCCGGCCCGGCCGCGGGCACCCGCCCGATGACCTCTTCGGTCGCCGGGTTGACGGATTCCAGCCAGGAACCGCTCCGGCTCTCCACCAGCTTGCCGCCGATGAGCATCCGGCCATCGATGAAATCCGACACCTGCACTCCTTAAGTCGTTCGGTCCCGGCCGCGGGCACCGGGATGGCGACGCCCGCGGCCGAGGGTGTTACGTGAGGCCCACGAAGATTTCGGAGTAGCTGTCCGGGACCTTCTGGCCGGTGGCCCGCATGAACTCGACCAGATGGTCGACGCTCTCCTTGTTGATGTCCGGGGTCTTCGCGATCGCGCCGCCGTTGCGCTGGTTGGTCACGCCGGCGAGCACTGCGGCCTTCGGACTCTTCGCGAAGTAGTGCGTGTAGACGAAGTCGTCGGACTCGCTCGGGTGGGCGTAGACGTACTGCTGTCCCTCCCGCAGCGCGGCCACGAAGTCGTCCAGCAACGGCTTGTTGTTCTTGTAGAAGTCGGGCGTCACCGCCAGTACCGAGGTCAGGATGTTCGTGAGCTGCGGTACCTCGCCGCCGGGGACGTTGAGGAAGATGTGGGCGTAGCCCTCCGACTCGGCGACCTGCGGGTACGGCGAACCGATGCTGCCGCCGATGACCTTCCCGCTCTTGAGGGCGGCCAGGATGGCCGGGCCGCTGCCCAGAGTGACCGGTTTGAAGGCGCCCGCGGGCTGCCCGGCGAGCTTGAACAGATACTTCATCACGTATGCGGTCGAGCCGGTCGGGCTGCTGATTCCGAAGGGCTTGTTCGCCAGGAACTTGATCTTGTCGGCGAGCGGCGAGTCGTCCTTCAGGCCGCTGGCGGCGTACGCCTTCGCGTCGACGATGACCGACTCCGGGAACCCGTTACCGATCGCCGCGAAGACCGTGAACTTCTGGCTCTGGGTCAGCGCCGTGACCGGCAGTACGGATGAGGCGAGCGCGACGTCGGCGCTGCCACCGAGCGTGGTCTGCAGGCCGGCGCCGTTCGCGACGTCGGTGAACTTGAGCGTGATGTTCTTCTTCTTGAAGTAGCCCAGGCCGTCGGCGACCAGGAGGCCCGAGTTCAGCGTCGACGTGAACGGCTGCGCGATGCGCACCGTCCGCATGCCGTCGCTGGACGCGGTGACCTCTTTGCCGCTGTCGGTGCACCCGGAGACGAGCGCGACGACAGCCACCAGCCCCGTCGCCACCCCCGTTCGGAATGCAGTTCGAACGGATCTGTGTCGGTTGTGGACACGGAATCTGCTGAGGGGGGTTGTCATCCTCGTTCTCCTTCACCCTGCCAGAGCGCCACTCGGCTTTGGATGGCGCCCAAGACCGCGTCGATGAACACGGCCGTGATCGTGACGGTCAGGACGGCCACCAGGACGCCCGCCGCGTCGTACTTCTGACCGGCGTCCAGGGCCATGTGGCCCAGACCTTCCGAACCTGCGATGAACTCGCCGACGACCGCACCGATGAGGGCGATCGGGAACGCGATCCGCAGGCTGGTGAGCAGCCACGTCGTGGCTGAGGGGAGATACAGCCCGGCGACGATCTGGCCGTTGTTGGCGCCCATCAACCGGAACTGGTCGAGCAGGTTCCGATCGATCCGGCGGGTGGCGTTCCAGACGTTGTAGAACACGACCCAGAGGCACGACAGCGTGGCGATCGCGACCTTCATCGTGAGCCCGATGCCGAACCAGACGACGATCAGCGGTGACAGCATGATCTTGGGCATCGCGTAGAGCATGTTGGCGAACGGCGAGATGACCCGGGCGACCGACTCGTAGATACCGAAGACCAGCCCGCAGACGCTACCGACGATGCTGCCGATGACGAACCCGAGCATGCACTCCTTCATCGTGGCGGCGAGGTCCTTGAACAGCTGGCCGCCGTCCAGGGCCGTCCCGAACCGCTCGAAGACCTGGCCGGGCGAGGAGATCACGAACACCGGGAAGATCCGCCCGCTCGCGAACTGCCAGAGCAGCAGCAGCACGGCCAGGATGACCAGCCGGATCGCGCTGCGCACGGCGACCTCCCTGATCCGCTCGGCCCGGGCGGCCCTGGGCGCCACCGGCCGGGGCTGCTCCGGGTCTTCCGGATCGCTCGGCCGGGCGGTCACCACCTGCGTCGTCATGCGTTCCTCCTGATCTGCTCGACAGCATCGGCTGAGCTGCTGGAGTGCTCGGACGAGGCCGACTCGCTGCTGAGCGCCTTGCCGTCGTCCGAGAGGTTTCCGGCGATGGTCTTCCAGAGGTTGGCCTCGTGGCTCGCGTACGCCGGGGACTGCCGCAGCTCCAGCGCGGACAGGCCACGCGGCAGATCCTCGAGGTGGTCGATCTGGTCGATCCGTCCGGGCGCGCCGGCCATCGCCACGATCTGGTCCCCGAGGGTCAGGGCCTCGTGCAGGTCATGGGTGACGAAGATCGTCGTCAGGTCGGTGCCCTCGATGCGCGACTTCAAGAACTCCTGCATGCGGACGCGGAGCACGGCGTCCAGCGCTCCGAAAGGCTCGTCCATCAGCAGCAGCGTCGGGTCGGTGACCAGCGTGCGAGCCAGCTGGACGCGCTGACGCATACCGCCGGACAGCTCCCGGGGATAGCGGCCGAGCCAATCGCCGAGACCGACGCTCGCGGCCATCGCACCGGCCCGCTCGCGCCGCTCGGCCCGCCCGACGCCCTGGATCTTGAGCGGCAGCGCGATGTTTCCCAGCACGGTCTTCCAGGGCAGCAGCGTCTCCCGCTGGGTGACGTAGCCGATGCCCGGGTGCAGCTTGCCCCACTCCTTGCCCAGGTAGTTGAACTGGCCGCCGGAAACCTTGATCAGGCCAGAGCACACGTGCAGCAGGGTGGATTTGCCACAGCCGCTCGGCCCCACCACGCAGACGAAGCGACCTTTCGGCACGACGAGATCGACCCCCACGACGGCCGGCCGGGTCACGTTCCGCCCCGGGTAGGTCACCGTGACGTCGCTGAACTCGACGACGGGAGTGCCGTCCGCGACGGCACCCGTCTCCTCCAGAGCCGATGAGCTTGTCACGTCTCAGTCCTCCTCAACCGGGGAGCTCGGCTGCGGTGTGAGCCGCGCCACGTAAAGTGTATACAGATTACTGATGACTGGTTACAAGTCAACGGTACAAAGCACTCTTGATCTATTGTTGCTGGTCAGCGAGGTAGAGTCGCGCTCAGGTGGCGCGCAGGGACTCCGGCACGGAAGACGCAAGATCCTGCTCGTGCGTCGTCAAGCCGTCGACTGTGGATTGTCGGGCAGCTGTCGCCAGCATCTCCCGGTTCGCCGCGAGGCCGTACGGGAACGGATCGTCTCCGTAGGCGGCCGCCTGGAACCCGACGTCCGCATTGGAGTCGCGGAAAATGCCCCGGCTGGACGGATCCCGCTCGTAGGCGAACGCCTTCGCGGCAGAGAAGCCTTCGAACAAGGCCTCGGGCAACCAGGGATGCCGCTCGACCAGCCTGCGCTGGATCAGTACGACGTGGTTCACCGGCAGAAACCCCGCCTTGGCCCGGAAATCGGCCATGAATTGCCTTCCCCCGTCCGGGAACAGCGGCCTGACGGCCGCATCCCGAGCGTCGATCGGTATATCGATCGAGGGGAACGCTGCGTCCAGTCGGCCGTCCCGGAGCATGGCAGCCAGGCCGCCGGGGCCCGGCCGGTGCAGGACGACCCCTCGGGGAGGGACCACGTCAAAACCCATCTGGACGCCGTGGCTCTGCTCGCCCTGCCGGCCGACGTACCAGTCGACGTCGTGGGTCGAGAGGTTCCAGAGGGTGTTCAACTGCGCCCGGAACCAGAGGCCCGCGGTCATCGTGTAGTCCGGGACGCCGAACCGCCGGCCGGCCAGATCGGCGCCGGACTCGATGCCCGTCCCGGCGTGCACGAGCGTGTTCACGCCGAGCGTCGCCTTGCTCGCGTAGACCGGGATCGACTGCCAGTCCCACTCCGGCCGGGACCGCTCGCGCGTGACCAGATAGTTGGAGATCGAAAACTCGAAGACGTCTGGGCCCCCGCCTCGCAGGGCCCGCTCGTGCAGCTCGCCGGCCGGCCCGGTGCGCCAGGTCATCTCGACCCCGGGAATGCGGACCGAGCCGTCCATCAGCGCCGCAACCCGGGGGTTCGGCGAAAAGCTGCCGGATAGGTGCAGTGTCACTCGCCCTCCCAGTCCGCACCTCGCTGTGCACTGGAAACTGTAAACAGTTAACGGCTCTTAGGGAAGGCTTTTGATTCCCCAACCGCACTACATGGGCGTTTCACAGGTGACGAACCTCGGGTAGAACGTCAGCGCCAGGCGAGCGGGTCCGTGCGTCGGTGCTCCGTCGCGTACGCGTGCTCAATCTCATCCGGCGCTCGCGGAAGTCAGGCCTGCCGGTGGTCATGTGACGTTGGCCGAGGGACCGCCGACGCGAGCGGCTGATCGCGGAGGACGTCAGCTCTGTCCGAGGTTCGTCACCGGGTCGATCGCGACCGCGATCACCGGTCCCGACGATGTCGACGGCGTGCCACTCATCGGAATTCCTCCTGCTCGGCCGCACTCGCCTGCCGAAGCATATGCGCATGTCCGACGACCAAACGCGCACTTCACAGCCTCGCGTGCTGATTGCCGGCGGCGGCCCCGCCGGACTGGCCACCGCGATGGAGCTGGCCTTCCACGGGGTCCCTTCGATCCTGGTCGAACCACGGGCGAGCGTCTCCCATACCAGGCCCCGCGCGAAGACGACCAGCCCGCGCACCATGGAACTGTTCCGCCGCTGGGGTGTCGCGCACCTCGTTCGGGCGGCTGCCCCGCTCCAGCCGGAGTGGTGCCGGAAGGTGATCTTCTGCACGACCCTCAACGGTGCTGTCATCACCGAGTTCGACGACGCATTCGGCATGCGGGCCGAGCCCAGCGACGAGTTCGCGGAAGGCGGTCAGCAGGTGCCGCAGCCGATCGTCGAGGAGGTCCTCCGGACGCGTCTGCAGGCGACCGGGTCGGTCGATCTCCGGTTCGGGGAGCGCCTGACCGACCTGGTCGAGGCGCGCGACTCGGTCCGCTGCCGGATCACTCGTAACGACGGTTCGAGCTACTCGCTCACCGTCGACTACGTCGTCGGCTGCGACGGCGCGAAAGGCGTCACGCGTGACGCGATCGGTGCGACGTTCGCCGGGGTCTCGTCGCCCAGTTCGAACCTCAACACGGTGTTCCGCGCACCTCAGCTCAAGCCGCTGGTCGGCGAAGCAATCCATTACTGGGTGCTCGGGCCCGACGTGAAGGCGACGGTGGGCCCGCTGGACCGGCAGGGATTGTGGTGGGCGGGCCTCGGCGGCGTCGACGCGACGTGCACGGCCGAACGCGCGGTGCACCTGCTCGCCGCCCTCACTGGGCAACCTGCCGAGGAGAGCGGGATCGAGCTTCTCGCCACCGATCCCTGGGTTCCGCGGATGCTCATCGCCGATCGGTTCGCGTCAGAGCGGGTCTTCCTCGTCGGCGAGAGTGCACACGTCAACCCGCCCTTCGGCGGCCACGGCTTCAACACCTGCGTCGGCGACGCGGTCAACATCGGCTGGAAACTCGCCGCCGTATTGCAGGGCTGGGGCGGACGGGCGCTGCTGAGCACCTACGAATCGGAGCGACGCGACGTCGCGCAACAGACGATCGACTCCGCGACGCGCAACCTCCGGGCCTCCGGGCCGGAGATCGCCCTGACCGCGGACCGTATCCAGGAGACTAAGCACGAGGAGTTCAACTCCCTCGGTCTGGTGCTCGGCTACTCGTACCACGGATCTCGCATAGTCGTCGCGGCGGACGAGCCGCCGCCGTTCAGCGCGGTCAGTTACACCCCGTCGACGAGACCGGGAGCGCGGCTGCCGCATGCCTGGCTCGCCCCCGGACACGCCCTGTACGACGACCTCGGGCGTGGATTCGCGCTGATCCATCCGACATCCGCGAGCGCGCCGGAACTCGCAGTGTTCCGGCGCCGGGCGGATCAGCTCGGCGTACCCCTCGCCGTGGTCCCGGCCCCGGACGCGTGGCCGCAGAACGAATTCCTGCTGATCCGCCCGGACCAACACATCGCCTGGCGCGGCGACCACTTGGATGTGACCGTCCTTCCGCGCGTCGTCGCGGCGAACGTCTGACTATGGGGCGTCGGTGGCGGCAACTCGGCGAGTTCGGTGAGCCTGGCTCGGTGCCGGCCCGGCGATCCGAGAACGCCGTGCAGCTAAACGGCCTCCTCGGCGACGTGCACCGCGACGTCACCGCAATAGGCCTGCGCCACCGACACTGCTATCGATCGCGTCGGCCTGGCGGGCGTACCTGACCCGGTACGCGGTAGTGATCGGGCCGGTGATCACCGAGCGGATGCCGCTGATCGGATACGACCTGAGCGGACCGGACGCCGTGACCGCCCAGTGGCGGTCGCACCGCCTGCTGGTGACCGCGAACTTCCTCGGCCTGCCCGCGGCATGCGGCTCTTTCACCCCGGTCGATCCGCAGTGACACGTGAACTGCGATGCCGGCACCCGCGTCACCCGCCGGGCGTGTCGGGGCCGATTCTCAGGCTGCTTTCGGTGTGCCCCCAGCCGGTTCTCACGGTCGGGTGTTGAGCTGGCGCTGCCCTGTAGTCATCCGAGCAGCAGTCGAAGCGAGCCACCATGTGCCGAGTTGGTCATCACCACCACACCGCATCAACCACCGCGCCGCCGACGCCCGAAGAACAGCGCCGAGCGCTGACGCGTCGAACGTTTCTGGCCCGCGCGGCCACGCTGACGGGCGCCGCCGTCAGCGTTCCTCTCTTGGCCGCGTGCGGCTCCACGAGCGATTCGGCCTCAACTACCGCGACCGCGGCTTCCTCCACCAGCGCCTCTGCCGCCGCCGGCAGCGCTACTCCTCAGATCGTCACCGCCGCCGAGGCTTTCCTGGCCACCCTCGACTCCTCCGCCACCAGCAAGCTGGTGCTCGACCACCCCGGCGACACCACCGCCACCGCGAAGAGCTTCTCCGGCCGCGTCGGCGAGCAATTCGGCACCGCGGTCTGGTCGAACTACCCGATCAGCGACGTGATCCGGCAGGGACTGCGGCTCGGTGACCTCTCGGCCGCTCAGCGCAAGGCCGCGATGGCAGTGCTGGCATCCGCGCTCAGCGCCGACGGCTACACCAAGGTCCAGCGGATCATGGCCGCCGATCAGGTGCTCTCCGACAGCGGCACCAATTACGAGTGCGGCCAGGACAACTACGTGATCACCTTCGTCGGCACACCGTCGAAGACCGACCGCTGGATGCTGGAATTCGGCGGCCACCACCTCGGGCTCAACGTCACCATCGAGGGCGACCAGCAGACCATGGCACCCACCCTCACCGGCTGCCAGCCCTCGTCGTTCACCGGTGACGGGGCCACAGTGCATCCCCTGGGGATTGAAACCGACACCGCGTTCGCGCTGTCCACCGCGCTCAGTGATGCCCAGTTCGCCACGGCGCTGCTGACCCCCGCGGTGACCGATCTCGTCCTCGGACCGGGCAAAGACGGCCAGAAACTCGCGGCGGCAGGCATCGCCGGCTCAGCGATGACCGCCGCCCAGCGCGCGCTGCTGCTCAAACTGGCCGGCGCGTGGATCGGCATGCTCAACGACACCGCAGCCGCGACGCAACTCGCGCTGATCGAGAAGGACCTCCCCGACACCTACTTCGCCTGGAGCGGCGAGACCAAGGAGGACAGCTCGGTGTACTTCCGCATCACCGGCCCGTCCCTGATCATCGAGTACGCCGACCAGGGGTCGATGGGCGGCGGCCCCGGAGGCGGGACCGGCGTCCAAGCCGGCGGTGCCAACCACATTCACACGGTCTACCGCGACCCCACGAACGAATACGGACGAGGATTCGCTTGAACCTCCCGCCTCCCCAGGTCTACAAGCTGATCGCCCGGTCGAGCGCCACCGCGCGAAGGAGACGAGGAAGCAACGACCGGGTAGGAATGTTCGAGAGGCGTACGGGACCGGTGGCGGCGAGCCTGCTGAGGAAGTTGAGGCCGGGAGCGCCGAAGAAGGTGACGGCGCCAACGTCAACGATGGCGCGGCTGCAGCCGGCCTCGATCGCGGCAGCGGCGTTGTCGAGCTGGTCGGTGACGGCCAGGTCTATCGCTCCAGCGAGAGTCACCAGCAGCGCAGCGTCCTTCGTCGTCCATGTGCACGTTGCATCCATAACGTTCTGCCTTCCGGCGAGCGGTGCTCGATCCCGGGATCAGGCTTCAGAGGGCGCGGCGCGGCAAATCATCGTCTCACTAAAATCAACCCAAATCGATACTCCGCCAAACCCTCCGGCCCGTTGGCTCAGCGCCTGTTCCAGCGCGCCGCACGCGATCCGGAGCGTTACAACTCTAGGGCTGATCGTTTCGGGCTCGGAGCAGTGGCAGGAACACCTCGTCGACGATGCAGCGGATGCGCTCGGGTTTCACCGGCCCGAGGTCCATGAGCAGGTCGTGGCGCACGAGGTCGAACGGCATGGCCAGTACCACGGCGGGAACGCCGTGCACATCGATCTCACCGCGGTCGTGGGCGCGCCGGTAGACGGTGCGCCGGTGCGGAAGGCCCTCGTCGCCCATGAATTTCTCCCGCAGCTGGGCCGGGGTGAGGCCGAGGCTCGCGAGCAGGCCTGAGAAACCGGCAGCCATGGCGATGGCGAAGTAGGCGGCGCGAGCCTCGCTCACGGCCGTCAGGTAGGCGATCAGGTCGCCCCGCAGCTCGCCGGTGTCGGGAACGTCGATCGGGTTGGTGTTTCGCTGCCGCTCGATCGCGGCGAGCACCAGCGTGTCCTTGTTCGCCCATCGACGGTAGAGGACCGGCTCGCTGGTGTGGGCACGCGCTGCGATCGATCCAACGGTCAGGCGGGCGTAGCCAACCTCGACAAGCTCGTCCCACGCGGAGGCGAGGATCGCGGATTCGAGTTCTTGGCCGTGCCGCCGACGGCGATCCGTGGTGCCCATCGCTCCACCTTAGAAAGGGTTTCCTTTCTCAGCAAGAACGTCTACGGTCTTAGAAAGAGATTCCTTTCTTGGGAGCGAGCGATGAACGGAACGACGGTCGTGATCGCCGGGGCCGGACCGACCGGGTTGACCCTCGGCTGCGAGCTGGCCCGCTACGGCATCCCCTTCCGTCTGATCGAAGCCGCCCCGGGCCCACAACCGGGCTCCCGCGGCAAGGGCCTGCAGCCGCGGTCCCTCGAGGTGTTCGAGGACCTGGGCATCATCGAACGCGTACTCGCCAACGGATGGCTCGCGATGCCGATGAACTCGACTGACTTCGACGGCCGGGTGACCCGTGGCGGTGCCGTGCCGGCATCGTTGCTGGATCGCCCCGACATTCCTTACCCGGCGAGCCTCATCACCCCCGAGTGGCGCACCGAAGAGGCGCTACGGGCGCGCCTGACCGAGCTGGGCGGCGTGATCGAATTCGGCACCACCCTGGCCGGCTTCGAACAGTCCGGCCGAACCGTGTCGGCCGAGATCGTCAAGGACGGCAAGACCGAGACCGTGACCGCGCGCTGGCTGGTCGGCTGCGACGGCGGTCATAGCGTCGTGCGCAAGGGGGCCGGCATCGCCTTCGTCGGCGAGACTCGCGAAGAAGTACGGATGATCGTCGCGGATGCCCACGTGGACGGCCTCGATCGAGAAGCTTGGCACTCCTGGCGGCACAAGGAGGGCATCGTCACCCTGTGCCCGCTGCCCTCGACCGATCACTTCCAGTACGGCGCCAGCGTCGCACCTGGACAAAATCCAGCCCGCGATCTCGAGAATCTGCAGGCCATCCTGAACCGTCGCGCCCAGCGCACCGACATCCGCCTCCACCAGCCGCGGTGGTCCTCGCTGTGGCGAGCCAACGTCCGGCTGGCCGACCGCTACCGCGAGGGACGCGTCTTCCTCGCCGGCGACGCCGCCCACATCCACTCACCGGCCGGCGGCCAGGGCATGAACACCGGCATCCAGGACGCGTACAACCTCGGTTGGAAACTCGCCGCCGTCGCAAGGGGCGCCTCGCCGGCACTGCTCGACACCTACGACGCCGAACGACGGCCCGTCGCCGCCCACGTTCTCGCCCTCTCGGACACCCGCCTCAAGCGCATGATCGACGAGAACGACATCCCGATCCGCCGCGATGCCAGCACCATCCAATTGGACGTCGGCTACCGCGGCTCGGCCCTCGCCCGCGACGATCGGGACGACGCCACCTCCCTCCGAGCCGGCGACCGTGCTCCCGACGCGACGAAACTGATGACGGTCGACGGCGAACGCCGGCTGTTCACCCTGATCGGCGGTGGGCTCTTCACCGTCCTTTCCTTCGGAACCACCTCGGTGACCCACAAGGACCTGAGAATCCTGCGAGTGGTCGGGCAGTCCACCGCCGCCGGTGAGCTCGCCGACTCCGAGGGACACCTGACCGACGCCTACGCCGCCGCGGGGAACACCCTGGTCCTGATTCGCCCGGACGGCTACATCGGGCTGATCTCCGACGCCGGAGACAGCGAGGCCGTCACGGACTACCTCGCAGCGATCGACTGAGCGCGGCCCCGCTCGCACCGCCCCGACACACCGTGGCCGAGTCCCGCGCGCGTCGAGGGCGAGCTAGTCCGCCCGGGTGGTCGCCTCCTCCAACGTCGAGAACCGGACGAACCGCTGCTCGGCGTCGAGCAGGTCCAGGATCCGGCTCAGAAAACTCTCCCGATCGACGACCAGATGGAGGTCGATCCCGGTTCTGCGCAGGTCGGCGGCGAAGGAGTGGAGGGCCCGGCCACCCGCCGCGGACACGAAGCCCAGCGCCGAAAGGTCGAGGACGACCAGAGTTGGTGACGGTGAACGTCGGAGTGCCCTGTAGATGGCGTCGTGATATTCGCCAAGCGTGTCGGTGTCCAAGACACCCGCCAGCGTGAAGATCTGCGCCTCTGCGGTGGTCGTCGCGGTGATTGTCAGGGCCGTCATCGAGAGCCTTTTCGGCGAACGAAGCCGAACGCAGGACGGGGAATCCGGGGCAACCGACTCACCGAGCCGGATCGAGCTCCGGCGTGGGGGTGGGAGCAGGCCGTGAGCTCGACCACCCACCAAATTACTCCTCGAACCCGGTGGTGTGCGGGACCGCGACCAGTGTGAGGATCTGGTCGGCAGGGCTGCCGGTCACGGCATGCAGTCGCAATGGCTGCCCGTGAGCCTGGCCCCGCGCCTGCGCGCGGGTCAGCACTCCGATTCCCGCGCTGGTCAGCAGCGACACGCCGGTGAGGTCGACGGTCAGCCGACGGGTGCCGGAGCGGGTGCGTCGCTGTAGCTCGGTGGTGAGGTTTGCGACGGTCACCGCGGTGACCGGACCGTCCAGCCTGATTCGTGGCCCGCCCTCGTCGGGCTGCTCCAGGATCAGCAGCAGTTCGGGAGCGGCTTCGCTCGCCGGACCGGCCGGGCTGACTTCCTCCGCGTTCAACATGCGGGTCGGTACTCGCAGCCGGTGACGAAGGGTCGCCTGCGTGCCCGTGGCATCGGTGGCCAACCGCAGGTCGTCGACCATCGCCTCGGCCAGTACCAAACCCAGGCCGCCGGTGCGTTCGCTCGGCACCGGCTGGGTCTCCCGCCACTGTCCTTCGTCACGCACGTCGACAGTCAAGACACCGTCCATGGCCAACTCGGCCGCGAGCCGTACCGGTCCAGGGTCCGATCGTCGGAGGTAAGCGTGTTTGACAGCGTTGGTGATCAGTTCGCAGACCGCCAACTGCAGGGCCCGCACGTTCTCTGCCCCGGCATCCAGTCCGGTCAGCCACCGAGCGAACGCGACGTGGCCCTCCCGGATCGCGACGTCGTCAGCGGGCGCCTGCCACCGGAACGGAGCGGCGGGACGGACCCGCTGCGCCGCCAGTAGCGTCAAATCGTCGCGGTGGCCGGTCACCCGCACCAGGATCTCCACCACCTGATCGGTGACCCGCTGCACCGTCGTCAGGCCGGAGTTCCGCACGATGTGGTCCGCCATCGCGTCCCCGGCCGTGCGTGCCAGCTCGACGGTGCCGGCGGCATGGTCCCGACCAGGACGTTCCAGAATGCCGTCGGTGTAGAGCAGGACGACATCGTCCTCGGTCAGCCGATCGGACCGAATCTCGAACGTCGCTCCGGTACCCAACGGTCCGGCACCCGACGGCGGCAGATACCGCGCCGTCCCATCGGGGCTGAGCACCAACGGCGGGGGATGCCCGGCCGTGCAGTACTGGATCTCCCCGGTGGCAGTGTCCAACACCGCGATGCAGACGGTGGCCGCGTGCGCCTGCGGACGGCGCCGGGCAACGCGGTCGATCGCCCTGAGCGCGGCGATCACGTCGTTGCCCTCGAGAAGCTGCTCTTCGAGGAGGACCCGGAGTTGTCCCATCGTGGCCGAGGCCGTCAATCCGTGCCCGACCACGTCACCGACGACCAGGCCGATTCGGCCGTCGGGCAACGGGACGGCGTCGAACCAGTCGCCCCCGGCGGCGAAATCGGTGTCGGCCAGCAGGTAGCTGGCCGCGATCCGAGCCCCTGGCAGGAGCGGCAAACCATCCGGCAGAAGCTCACGTTGAAGCAGAAGGAGGTGGTCCCGGGCGTGGGCGTAGCGCTGCTCAGCGGTGGCCGCACGCTCCTCTGCGGCGCGGCGGGCAGCAACCCGTTCGCTGACGTCGATCGCGTGCACCAGCACTCCGAGCGCGGAGCCGTCGACGTCGCGCCAGGGGAACACCGAGAAGTCCACGTACCGCTCGGTCATCGAGTCCGGAGCCGATTCGGGCCGCAACTGGACCCGCCAATCGCGCCGGTGGTACGGCTCGCCGCTCTCGAACGCCTCCTGGATCATCTCGATCACCTGTTGGCCGAGCATTTCGGGCCACAACTCGGCCACGGACAGGCCGACGAGCCACTGTCGACCCATCCAGGCGCGGTACGCGGCGTTGGCGGCCGCCACCCGGAAATCCGGCGCGCGCAAGGCGACGAGCAGCACTGGCAGCGCATCGAACACCGCACGAACCTCGTCGGCGTTTCCGATCGACGTGGAGGCGTCGTCATCGCCGTGCGACATCACTGATCATCCCTCTCGCCGCCCTGTCCGCACGGTGGTCTTCCCCACCGGGTGCGTTTCACGTTCGACCGAAGGGACTTTCGACTTCCATCCGGCCGCAACCGGCAGACCGTGCCGCGGCAGCGGTCGCACCGGGCCGGCAGGCGGCGATGGCTCGTATCGTCCGTCCCCTCAGCTGAGGCCGGGGACGCTGCTTCGGTTGGTGACGACGGCGTGGGCGACGTCGGTCAGTTTCTTGTTGTTGTTGCGGGCATAGGTGCGAATGCGGGTGAACGCCTCGTCGACGCTGATGTGGTGGATCTGGGCGACGGCGCCTTTGGCCTGTTCGATCACGATGCGGCTGTTCAACGCTCCCTGCAGCTGCTCCGACAGGACCTCGCCTCGACGGATGGCCCGCTCCTGCAGCAGCCCGATGGCCGCGACGTCGGCAAGGGCCTGCACGATCGGCACGTCGTGATCGTCGAAGTCGCCGCCTTTGGTGTCACCGAAGACGTTCATCGCCCCGATGACGCTCGACCGCAGCCGCAGGGGAAACGCATGGACGGACTGAAACCCGGTGGCGGTGGCCTCGGGGGCGAACCGGGGCCACCGGGTGGTGGCTGCACTCAAGTTCACATTGATGACCGGTTTCCCGGTGCGGTAGGCCTCCTGGCAGGGCCCTTCCCGCGTCTGCAACTGGAACAACTCGATGAGTCTGGCGTTCTCGTTCGATCCCGCCATGAATTCCAGACGACCGTCCTGGTCAGCGAGCACCAATCCTACGGCGGCGGCACCTACGAGATCGGCCGTCCGGTCGGTGATCATGTGCAGGAATTCGATCAGGTCGAACTCCTCGACCAGGGTGTCGGCGAACTCGACGAAGGTCGACGCCAGCCGCTCAGCGGAAACGGTCGTCATGCCTGCCTCCCGGCGTCCGGCGGTGGAACCAACACGGTCACAGACGATCCCGGTCGAAGCTCAACCGGCCAGCGAGCACGTCGCGGGCGATCTCACTCAGACCACGACTCTCCGCGTAGGCGTGGGCGCGCATGCGAGTCATGGCCTCACTGATTGTCCCCTCGATCTGCACCATGACCATCCCCTGCGCCTGGAACACTTCCGCTCGATGTTCGATCGCATCTCCGATGCCCTGCTCGGAGGCGTCGCCGGCTTCGTCCGTACTTTCCTGGGCAGCGAGCAGAGCCGCGACAGTGACGTCGGCGAACGTCGATGCATCGACGAACTGGTCATCCGACAGCGCACCCACGGTGTCGCGGAACACGTCGAGCACTCCTAGTCGAACAGCGCCGATCTGCAAGGGGAACGCGAACACCGCACGCACCCCGGCCGCACGCACGGCCTCGGCATACATCGGCCAGCGAGCCGCGTCGTCTCCGAGATCGGCGACCAGGACCGGGCGCCGGGTGTCGTAGGCGTCGATGCACGGTCCTTCACCGAGCACGAACTGCAGCTCCTCGACCTGCGCACTGCGCGGATCCGACGCGGCGCACACTCCGCGAACGGCATCGGCGGTGAACACGCTCACCCCGGTGCCCGACGCCGACAACGCGCCCACCGCCGCCCGGCACATCTGGGTGAGGAATCCCGCCGTACCCGGGACGGCATCAGGTTGAGCGTCGATGAGATCCCTGATAGCCATGTCTCGCTCAGCCACGAGGGCAGCCAAGGCAAGGCACGGTGTCATCTGCCGCACGGGACGGCGACGCTCCGGAGTGGCGCGAGCGGTGCTCTTCGAGAGACACGGGGCGCCTTCCGAATTCCTCGACGTCAACCGCCAAGGACCGGGGCAGCAAGACCGGTGACTCCGATCGATGGGCTGACTCTACTCGTCGGAGGCGAGTTCTGTTCGCGACGGTGCGGCCAGGGTCGCTGATCAGGCCGCGGCCCTTTAGGATCTTCGCCGTGGCTCACGTCGCGAGCCGCTGCCCCGGACCCGGCACGCTACTAGCCCCATCGAGGGCGGAGCATTGCCACCTCACGGCACGTATCGCGGCTCTGAAGCAGGCCTCACGGTAACCGCAACGGCCTCTCCGAGGCCTGCGGGACTTGTCCGGTTGCGCCTCGTCGGTGACGTCGATCGGGCCTCATCAAGATTGCAGTCCGAAGCGGTCGACTGGTTGACCGCTGTCGCGCCGGCCAGCGTGGTCATCGACCTCGCTGCGGTCACCTTCGCCGGCTCGGCGCTGCTGAACTTCCTCACTCGACTCTCCGGAGCCGTGCCCGTGAACACCAATCTGATCCTGTGGCGACCCCCACCAGAAATCGAAATGGTCCTCCGAGTCCCGGGCTTGACGCCCAAGTCTGTACTGCGCCATGGCCCCCTTGGGCCGTGGGCCATGGGCAGTTGACAGCACCCGCGAGGACCGACCCGGATCGACGGATACCGGCGACTCCCCGGGCCTCGGCGCCGGGCACGGCGGGCTCGCGCCGCCGGCCCGGCACCGGACATTACTTTGCGTCGTAGGGGTCGCGGCTACCGGACTTGGCCAGACCACGGCTGATCAGGTAGCCGACCGTCAGGATGACCACGTAAAGCCAAGCGCGGTCAGCGCGGAAATAGTCGCTGTGGCCATCATCGCTGCCTACGACCTGAGAAGCGATCAAAACGCCGACGACTGCCACCACGTAGGCAATCAACTCGCTGGTCTTGAAAGAAGCCTTCGTCTCAGTAGTCAAACGGCGGGGAGCCGTCCGGTCGGACACGGAAGTACCGGCCGCGTAGTCACCAGTGGGGTTGGCGGTGGTCATGACTTCTCCAAATTTTCAGACGGTGACGGGTATCGCCATCGCAACCCGGCGATACCCGGGCCTCCTCTGCTCAGTCTCATTTGGACAAGGAATTCTGCCGATTGCTCGCGATGAACCAAATGACTACCAGCTCATTGTTGTTTTACCGATCTACGGCCTCGCCGACAGCCGTCGCATGCGTGAAGGCCGGTTTCGAAGCGCAAACGACGGGTATCGCAGATAGGTAAGCAGTACATGAAGCGATCGGCGCAGATAGCTATCCGTCGCATGCCACGCGATCGTCATCCGCCTCGACGACATCGTGACAACGAACTCCAGGAGTCGGGCGCGACTCGCTGCCTTGTCGAAAATTCTGATCGCATCTCGCTCGCCTGACGCCCACGCTCCTGGCCCGAGACCGTCAGAAGGTCCGGCTAGGGGTCGAGACGTCCTTCGTCCTACTTCGAGGAGCACCGGCCCTGATGACCGCTAACGAGTCCGATCCTGTCGCTGGGACGCGAAGCACCCGCTCCGAGGCCCCCGCCGAGGCTGCCAGTGACGCGCCCACCGGCAACCCCTCCCAGCCTCATCGGAGCCTCCCCGAGGGGATGGGCGAGCTGGACCGCCGCGCGATCGACACCGTACGGGTGCTGGCCATGGACGCGGTGCAGAAGGTCGGCAACGGGCATCCTGGCACGGCGATGAGCCTGGCTCCCGTCGCGTACCTGTTGTTCCAGAAGTGGCTGCAGCACGATCCGCGCAACCCGCAGTGGACCGGGCGGGATCGCTTCGTCCTGTCGATGGGCCACTCGAGTCTCACGCTGTACATCCAGCTCTACCTCTCCGGGTACGGCTTGGAGCTCGACGACCTGCAGGCGCTGCGCACCTGGGGTTCGTTGACCCCTGGCCATCCCGAGGTCAATCACACCCCGGGCGTGGAGACGACGACCGGCCCGCTGGGCCAGGGCGTCGGCAACGCCGTGGGAATGGCGATGGCCGCCCGCCGCGAGCGCGGCCTGCTGGACCCCGACGCTCCCGAGGGCGAGAGCGTGTTCGACCACACCATCTGGGCCTTCGCCTCCGACGGAGACCTGGAAGAAGGGATCAGCAGCGAAGCGTCCTCTCTCGCCGGCACGCAGCAGCTCGGCAACCTGGTCCTGATGTATGACGACAACCGGATCTCGATCGAGGACGACACCCAGATCGCCTTCACCGAGGACGTCGGCGCCCGTTACGCCGCCTACGGCTGGCACGTCGAGCACGTGGAGGACGGCGAGGACCTGGCCGCGGTCGACCGGGCGCTGGCCGCCGCGAAGGCGGAGACCGGCCGCCCGTCGCTGATCGTGATGCGGACGATCATCGGCTGGCCCTCGCCGAACAAACAGAACACCGGCGCCGCGCACGGCTCCGCGCTCGGGAAGGAAGAGGTCAGCGCCACCAAGGAGGTCCTCGGCTTCGACCCGGACAAAACCTTCGAGGTCGCCCCGGAGGTGCTCGCGCACGCCCGTCAGGTCGCCGAGCGCGGCAAGCACGCGCATGCCCAATGGCAGCAGCGGTTCGACGCGTGGCGGACCGACAATCCCGACGGCGCCGCGCTGCACGAGCGTCTGTCCACCCGCACTCTTCCGGATGGCTGGGTCGACGAACTGCCCACCTGGGACGCCGACCCCAAGGGTGTGGCCACCCGCAAAGCCTCCGGCGAAGTCCTGTCCGCGCTCTACCCGGTCCTGCCCGAACTGTGGGGCGGCTCGGCCGACTTGGCCGAAAGCAACAACACCGCCGTCAAAGGCGAGGCCTCATTCCTGCCCACCGACCGGCAGACCAAGATGTGGAGCGGCGGCCCCTACGGGCGCACCCTGCACTTCGGCGTCCGCGAGCACGCCATGGCCGCCATCATGAACGGCATTGCCCTGCACGGCGGGACCCGGGTCTACGGCGGCACGTTCCTCACGTTCTCCGACTACATGCGCGGCGCGGTCCGGCTGGCTGCCCTCATGCAACTGCCGGTCACCTACGTGTGGACGCACGACTCCATCGGCCTCGGCGAGGACGGTCCCACCCACCAGCCCGTCGAGCACTACGCGGCACTGCGGGCCATCCCCGGCCTGGACTTCGTCCGTCCGGCCGACGCCAACGAAACCGCGGTCGCCTGGCGCACCATCCTGGAGCACAGCGACCGCCCGGCCGGGCTCGCGCTCTCCCGGCAGAACCTGCCGGTCTTCGACCGCACGCGGTTCGGCTCGTCCGACGGCGTGGCCAAGGGCGGATACGTGCTCGCGGAGGCCTCCGGCGGCACCCCGCAGGTCATCCTCCTGGGCACCGGCTCGGAGGTGCAGATCGCCGTCGCCGCCCGCGAGACGCTCGAAGCCGACGGCATTCCCACGCGAGTCGTCTCGCTGCCCTGCTGGGAGTGGTTCGCCGCCCAAGACCGCAGCTACCGCGAGCAGGTCCTGCCGCCCACGGTGCGCGCCCGGGTCAGCGTCGAAGCCGGCATTTCCCAGGGCTGGCGGGAGTTCGTCGGCGACGCCGGACGCATCGTCGGCCTCAACCACTACGGCGCCAGCGCCGCCTACACCGTGCTCTACGAACAGTTCGGTCTCACCGCCGATGCCGTCGTGGCCGCAGCACGCGAAAGCCTCACCGCCGCGCAGGCTCCGCCGGCCGCGCCAACCGGTCCCGACAGCGTCGGCGTCCTCCACTCGCCCACCGGCGACCGCTGAACTTTCGTCCTCATCGCATCGAGCCGGAAGGCATCCTCGCCGCCGCAACCAGCGGCTCGGACGCGTACGACGACCAGGTTCACCCCATGGCCGTCCGGAAGGTCAGCGTCGAGGAAGCGCTGCGGACCATCACCGCCGCGGACGTCCGCGGCGGTGATGGTCCGACGCCTGCGACCTGCTGGTCCCGGTCGCACGGCGCTCCGGCCGCGACGGCCGGGTATCACTGGAAGTCTCCCCCGGCGTCGCCCGCGACACGGTCGAAGACCTCGACCGCACCGATGAGGTGCGGTGGCCCTATCGGCGGGCGAGCCGGCGTGCGGTCTGGGCGGACCGCTTCGCCATACCGATCAACAGCTGGTCGGGCTTCTGCTGCTCACCCTGCTGCGCACCGAGAACGACGAGTGTCCCGGTCAGCACCGGAATCACCCACTGGACAACACGCAGCTGTCGTTGCGTCGCCGCGACGTCGTCCGGGGTCTGCTCACCGGGGAGGACGCCACCCTCTGCCGGCACCTTCCCCGCTGTCGCAACACGAGCGCCGAGCACACCGCTGTACGCGGTGGCGGCCACGGCCGCAGCCGTGATGGCGGTCTTGACAACCGTATTCGCCGTGACACCGGCCTGACCCGCCACTCGTCCACGATTCGCGACGACGAGCCCCAGGCCGCCGACGAGGTGCGTGCCGATCGAAACGGCCGCCACCGGCGACCACCTCGCCCATCCAGCGGCGGCGACCCGCACTCTGTCCTTTTCGTCCCCGACCTCGTTCGCGGCGCCGTTGACGCCGATCGCCCCCATCAGGGATCCACCGAACCAGCTCGCCAGACCGGTGTCGTGCATTGATCGGACCAGTGTGTTACGGGATTCCATGAGAATCCTTTCCAGGATCGGCCGGCCGATGACCGGCGTTGAAAACCCGACGCACCACGGAGGTGCGTTTGGGGGTTGATCAGGTTCGTGCCACGCTGCGCTTGTTCGCGAGCCGGACCGGGTCGGGCCACCGGACGTCCCACGCCCAGCCGAATCGCTCGAAAAACCAGATCAGCCGAGCCGACGGATCGATCTGCCCCCGCAGCACCCCATGCCGCGCACCGGTCGGGTCGGCGTGATGAGAGTTGTGCCAACTCTCCCCGAACGACACCACCGCCAGCGGCCAGAAATTCGTCGCCCGATCAGAAACCCTGCTCACGAACGGCCGGCTCCCCACCACGTGACACACCGAATTCACCGACCACGTCACATGATGCAACAACGCCATCCGCACCAGACCGCCCCAGAACAGACCGGTCAAGGCACCCGTCCACGACCACGTGACGAGGCCACCGATCACCGCAGGAGTGAGCAGAGAAACCGCGATCAGCAGACCGAACATCCGGTCCACCACCCGTAAGCCACGATCAGCGAGCAGATCCGGCGCGAACCGCTCCCGGTTGGTCGTCGCCCCCTGATCGAAGAACCATCCGCAGTGCGCGTAAACCATGCCTTTGACCAGCGCCGCAGGACCGGTCCCGTACCGCCACGGCGAGTGCGGATCACCCTCCCGATCGGTGAACGCGTGATGACGCCGGTGGTCGGCGACCCACTGAATGACCGACCCCTCCACCGCCAGCGAACCAGCGACCGCCAACGCCACCCGGACCGACCGACGCGCCTTGAACGAACCATGGGTGAAGTAGCGGTGGAAACCCACAGTCACTCCGAAACCTGTAACCACATACGCCACCAGCGCCACCGAGGCATCAAGCGCCGTCAGGCCCCACCCCCACGCGATCGGCACCGCGGCGACCAACGCAACAAACGGCAACGCCACGAACGTCCACAGCGTGATCAGCGAAAACAGAGACGTATCCCCGTCCACCACGATCGGCTTCGGCTGACGGGGGCGTTGATGGGGGCTCGGTGCGGGTCGGGTCCGGGTGGTGTCAGTGCTCATGCAATGGCTCCTCGGCGCACCGGCAGCTCAACTCGCGGAAACGAATGATGCCGGGCGGGCGTAGCAACGAAAGCTGGACAGGCCGCGGAGTCCGGACGGCCGACCGTCGTGGACGCATCCACACGACTGGGCAACCAAGGACTACCCCCGATCGGCCGACGAAACCCTCCCGGCCGCCTCCCAAAACGCGGTCATCGCCTCGGCGCTCGCGGTCGCGTCCTCCACCCTCCATCGATGGCCGAGCCCGTGGAGTACAGCGACTCGCGCCCCGGCACGCGCCGCGGAACGGCGCCGGAGCGCTTCGGACCCGACGAATCGATCTTCGGTACCGATGATGGCGAGCCCCGGACGAACGGCTGCCGCAGGAAGATCTCGTCCGAGTTCAGCCATGGCCGGCTGGGCGGCGGACCGGGGCCGCCCATCCACTCGCTGACCGCCCGCTCGCCTTCTCCTGCCGTCTGCCATCGGCGGGCCAAGTCGTGCCAGACGTAGTCCGGGTCGAACACGCCCAGTGAATCGCTGATCCAGGTCCGAAGCAGGTCGGGGCGCGCCATCGCGACGGTCATCGTGATGCTGCCACCCACGTCGTGTCCGACCAGATCGACCGGACCGCTCTGCTCCTCGAGTGCCGCGACGAGCCAGTCCCGATAACCGAGAACGGAGCACTCGAAGCCGTCCGGAATCGACGCGCCGAAGCCAGGCGGCGACAGACAGGTCACGTCATCCCGGCTCAGCTGTTCCCGAACCGGCTCCCAGATCGCGGCAGTCTCCGGATTCCCGTTGACGAAGACGACTGTCACAGATGCCCTTCCCGGGGATGTGCTGCCGACCGACGTGATCGGCAGGCCGTACTCGTCCGACGCCGAGTCAGACCGTCAACACGGTCACTCCGGCTGCGGTCAGAGCGGCGACCTCGTCGGTCGGCGCGCTCACGTCGGTGACGACCGCGTGCAACGCGGACGCCGGTGCGACCACGGCGAGTGCGGTTCGGCGGAGCTTGGAGCCGTCGGCGACCACGATCACCCGACGCGCCGCTGCGTAGGCCGCCCGCTTGACCGCGGCGTCAGCCAGGTCATAGGCGGTCAGGCCGTCCGCAGATGTCAGCCCGCAACACCCGAGCACCGCGGTGTCGAACCGCAGCGAACCGATCGCGGTCTCGGTCAGCGGACCGGTGAGCGCGAGCTCACCGGGGCGGGGCTCGCCGCCGGGCAGCAACATCCGCACTCCGGCCGCGCCCACCAGAGCGTTCACCGCTTGCAGCGAGAGCGGCATCACGGTCAGCCGCCGGAGGCAGTCTGCGCTGCTCAACGGATTTGTCCTCGGTACGTGGAACGGGCCTACGGCCGGCCGATCATGTCGGCGTTCCATGCGCTGTTCTCCGTCGGCGGTGTGCTCGCTGCGCTGATCGGTGCGCAGACCCTGCACTGGGGATGGTCACCTGCGACGACACTGCTCGCGGTCGCTGCTGCCGGCTTCGTCCTCACGTTCCTGGCCGCGCCGACGCTGCTCGCGCCGGAAGCCGCGCTACCGGCGATCCCGACGACCCGGCTCACCGCGGTCCCGTACGGGCGCCGAGCCTGATCTGGGTGCTGGCAGCCCTCGCATTCGCGTTGATGCTCTGCGAGGGCGTCGCCAACGACTGGAGCGCCCTGCACCGGCTGGCTACCACTTGCGCTGCTCGGCTGGACGGGCTTCGGCCTCGGGCTGTCCGGCTGCATCCCGCAGCTGTTCAGCGCCGCGGGGCACGCCGACCGGGACGCGGCGGGCCGCAACGTGTCCCGGGTCGCCGGGCTCGGCTACCTCGGCATGCTCGCGGGGCCGGCCGTGATCGGCCCGATCACGGCCCTGGTGCCGCTGAACATCGCCCTTTTCCTGCCGGTGGCGCTGTGCGTGGTCGCGGCGATCAGCGCTCCCGTCCTGAGTCGGGCCACCCGCGACGAGCACGCAACCGGCGAAGCTCGGGCCGCATCCAATGCCGACCGCGGCGCGTCCCCGACTGCCTAGCCAGCTCCACGGGGCGACGCTCCCTCAATCACGTGTGCTGATACGAGGGGTAGGTCAGGTAGCCGGCGTCACCGCCCCCGTACCAGGTGCTCTCTTCGTGCGCGGCGATCGGCAGGCCCAGCCGGAGCCGCTCGACCAGGTCGGGATTGGCGATGAACGCCCGGCCGAAACTGATCAGGTCCGCACCCAGCTCCAGCCAGCGGTCCGCGGCCTCCCGGTCGGTCTGCCGCGGTCCCATCGGGAACGCCGGGTTGACGATCAGCGTGCCCGGCCACGCCTTGCGCAGCCCGAGCAGAACATCGTCGTGGGTCGTGGCTTCCACGTGGACGTAGGCCAGGTCGAGCGGGACGAGTTCGGTGAGCAGAGCCTCGTACAGCTCCGGGGTGTCGTTCTCCTCCACGCCCCAGATGCCGCCGCCCGGGGAGAAGCGGATGCCGGTGCGCGCGCCCCCGACGGCGTCGACCGTGGCCGCCGTCGCCTCGACGGCGAACCGGATCCGGTTGGCGATCGAACCGCCATAGACGTCGGTCCGGAGGTTCGCGTTGCTCGAGAGGAACTGCGAGATCAGGTACCCGTTCGCGCCGTGCAGTTCGACCCCGTCGAACCCGGCCTCGATCGCGCGTCGGGCGGCGTCGGCGTAGGACGACGCGTGTTCGGGCACCTCGGCGGTGCTCAGTGCACGGGGCAGCGGCGCCGGCTGTGGACCGGTCGGAGTGAAGACGTCACCGGTGGCCGGCACCGCGGACGGGCCGACCGGCTGATGCCCGGTGGTCGTCGGGTGCGAGACACGACCACCGTGCATGAGCTGCGCGAACAACCGTCCACCGTTGGCGTGGACCGCGTCGGTGACCTGCCGCCACGACTCGGCTTGCGCGTCGGTGTGCAACCCGGGCGTGCCCGGGTTGGACTGCCCGATCAGGCTGGGCTGCACGCCCTCGGTGACGATCAGCCCGGCGCTGGCGCGCTGGGCGTAGTACGTGGCCATCGAGGGTGTCGCCAGGCCCGCCTCCGCTGCGCGAACGCGGGTCATCGGTGCCATGACGATCCGGTTCGGCAGGCTCAGGGCATCGCTGAATCCGCAGGAGCCTTTGTTTGGCATAGGACGAAACAGGTCACGTTCTTGACATAGGCCAATCCCGACCCTCCATGGAGGACTCCCCCATGTCCTTGAGCGCGGATCAGAAGCCCATGACCAGTTCCGATGTCACTCGGCAGACAAGGCCGGGCTGGCCCGAGTTTTTCGTCGGCTTAGTCGTTCTGGCCGTTCTCGCGTACGGATTCCCCGTTCTGCTCCGGTGGATCGGAGCCAGCGATGCCATGGGGCCGGTTGCGTTCGGCGTGATCCTGGCCGCGGTCTCCGGCGTGGCGGGGTTGATCGCGTTCGCGGTGGCCGCTCGGATCCGCGTTCGCGACTGGAGCGTCTTCGGAGTACGGCGGACCTCCTGGCGATGGGTGCTCGTGGGCATTGCCGGTGGACTCGTCGCGATGGTGGCGTCCCGGGCGATCACCTATGCCGTCCTGGTGCTCTTCGGCCCGGTCGAGAACATCCAGCAGAGCTACGCGGACGCCGCCGGTGGCGGAGTCCTCGCGGCCGTCCTGTCGGTGCTGTTCCTGGCGGTGCTCACCCCTGTCGGCGAGGAATTCCTGTTCCGTGGAATCGTCGCCACGACCCTGCTGCGTTACGGCGCGGTGATCGGCGTCGTCGGAAGCGCAACGATCTTCGCCCTCATGCACGGTCTCAACATCGTCTTCATCACAGCGTTCGTCGTCGGACTCATCGCCGCCGAGCTGCGTCGACGTAGCGGATCGATCTGGCCCGGCGTCGTGGTGCACGTCGTCAACAACCTGGTCGCACAGGCTCTGCTCGTCGTCCTGGCGGCGGCCTCATGAGCGGCGTGCTGCACGCGACGCAGACCGACTCTGGCAGCTAAACGCGGCCTTCAGCGGGTTGGGTCGGCAGTGCGGCTCCGCGGCTAGGGCCGGCTGGCCGGGGAAGTCTGGACGCGCGCGACCAATTCCGCGGCGACCTCGCGCAGCTTCCGGTTGGTGTGCTGCGAGACCCGGGTCAGCTGCCCGAACGCTTCCTCCGCCGAGCAGCCGCGCTGCGCCATCAGGATGCCCTTGGCCTGCTCGATGACCGCCCGGGACGTCATCGCCTGACGCATGCCCTCGGCCAGGTCCGCCGTCGTGGCGTACAGGTGGGCGTTGGCGACGGCGACCGCCGCGTAGCTGGCGAACAGCACGCCGGCCTTCACCGACTCCGCCGAGAAGGCGTCGGGGACCGCGCCGTAGACGTTCAAAGCCCCGACGACATGCTCCTGCACCGGCAGTGGTACCGAGAGGCTGCTGCGGGCGCCCCGCTCCAGCGCCGTCGGACAGTACCGTGGCCAGCGGCTCTCCGTGGCCATGTCCGCGATCACCATCGTCTCGCCGCCGCGAGCGGCATCCAGGCAGGGTCCGAAGCCCGCTGCGTACTGTCGCTCGTCCAGCTCCCGAGCGAGCGGCCCGGTGAACGCTGCCGTGGTCGGACGGTCCCGCACGACCAGCGTCACCGAGACCTCCGACGCGCCCACGATCGCCCCTCGCGCCAGGACCGCGACCTGCTCGAGCACGTCTTCGAGGGTTCGGTCGGCCAGCACGATCCGGCCAAGTTCCACCAGCGCCAGCGCAGCCTCGGGTGGCACGACCGCAGCATCGGCCGCACGCAGAGAGGGTTCCATGTTCCTCGGTGTCCGCTTTCCATGCGAACGCCGCCACGGGAACGCGACCCGAGCGGCGCCTGACTTCCTTCGCCGCTGCAGCGGCGAAGGCCGACGCACCCCGCCCCGGGATCCGTCGCGACGCCGCTTCCTGACGTCACCGGCACCCCCGACCCGGGAGCACCCGCAGAGACACGGTACCTGCCGCCGGCGTCCGGCACGCGCGAAGGTCTCGCTCGGCACCCCGACGAGGAAGCGGTCGAGCCCTTCACGTCATGGTCAGGCCAGGCGTTGCAGTGTGCTGATCGCGATGTCGGGCAGGGACACGCCGGTCTCAGCGGCGCGCACGCGCAACGAGAGGTACGCGTCCCGTGTCGAGCAGCGCTGACGGCCGGAGACCATGCCGATGGCCCGCTGGATCTGGTCCCGAACGGCCAGTGCCTTGACGACACCGGCGGCCAGGTCGGCGGTGCCGGAGGTGTGCTTCCGGGGCGTCGATGCGGCGGAGGGGGTCGGCTCGACCTGGAATGCCGCGCGGACGTGTTGCCCCAACGACGTCATCGCGCGCTGATCGTGCCCGTAGAGATTCATCGACGCGACCGCCTCGCCGCTACCGGCGAACAGCGGAATGGACAACGACGAGTGCAAGCCGATCTGCTGGGCCACTCGCCGGAATTCCGGCCATCGCATCGTCAGTGCGACGTCGTGTACCGCCACGGGCTGTCCCGTTTCCAGCGCCGTCAAGCACGGCCCGGCGCCGTCGTCGTACTGCGCGTCGTCCACGGCCGCGGCCAACGGATTGCTCGCCGCGACCGTGGTGTACGAGCCGTCCCGCAACGCCGTGGTCGAGGCATAGCTCACCGGCGGCAACGTCTCCGCGGCCAATCGGGCGATCTCGGTCAGCCGCACATCCACCTCCGACGCATCGTCGGGCGTGCCCGCGAGTGCCACCAGACACTCTGTGAGCGGACCTGCTGCCGACGCGTCGCCTTGATGCGGGACCCGTGGGACCGGAGTCATTGCCCGACCCGGACTTCACCACCGGACATCCGGGTCGATACCCGCCATCGTTCGTCGGTCACGGGGGACCGCATACCCGGAGCGTTCGCGGGCTGAACATCGGTCCCAGACCCGGAACGCTAGATCGCCAGGACGGCCCACACTGTTTTCCCGTCCTCGCTTTCCTCGCATCCCCAGTTGTCGGCGATACCCGCGACCAGACGAAGACCTCGACCGCGGGCGGCAACCGGATTTAAGGCCGCGATCCGGGCGGGGGCGCGGTCGCGATCCCGGACCTGGATACGCAGCGTCGCACCGCCGCACTGCACGGTCAGGCGGAAGGGGGTACGAGCGTGGTCGATCACGTTCGCGACGAGTTCTTCGACGACCAGCAAGGCGTCCTGGATCACCTGTGCTGCGACCTCTGCGTCAGCCAACAGGGTCCCCAACCGGTGGCGAATGCGGACGGAGGCTGCCACCACCGGTTCGTAAACTTCTTCCAGCCGGAAAGACCTGTCCGAATCAGGGCTCACGCCGTCCCCGCCCTCCGGACGAAGCGAGGGAACATCACGCGAATCAACGTGACGTACTTTCCTCGGCATTTTCGGCGCCCTCCGACTCGAGACGGGCACGACGCGGCCACCATCCACCGTCGAGCATGCCTTTTCCGGACAGAGTCGGTTCACGATGAAGTCGCACGGTGACGTCCATGACATCGGCCCGTCCCCGGTCGGTGACCGGTGGTTGTCGTTCGTCCAAGACGACGCCGACGCGACTGCCAACGCTCGAGAGATCTCGGTGATCGGTGGGTAGCCCCGTACGGTCGAGACAAACACTGATCGCGGTCCGACCGTGAACGTCCGCTCGGCCGGTCCGATCGAGCCGGACGGCGCGCCGCGTCGACCACTACTGCTCGCGGTCGCTACGAGCTGCCTCCCGGTCGACCTCAGCCTGCTCGCGATCCGCCCGTCGCCCCTGCTCGGTCAGTGCGGACTCGGCGCGATCCAGCCGCAGGGCCGACCGCGTCAATGCCTCCCGCGCGTCTTTGATCAACTCGCGACTGCGATCGGCCGAACCGGATACAAAGCCGCGAATGATCCGGGCCTGCTCATCGAGCCGGTGCTGCCGTTGAGCGAGAAGGTTCTCCCGCGCGTCGGCCTCCGATTCCCGTGTGTCGGCAAGGCGTTCACGCCGGTCGGCGAACAAGTCTCGCTCGTCCGCGAGGCGGTCACGTTCATCCGCGACACGGTCGCGCTCATCAGCGGCGGTCGCCGCATCGGCTGTCGAGCCGTCCCGGCCGACCTGCGCCTCGTCGCGCCCACCCACAGGCTTCTCCTTCGCGGATTCCGAGAGTCGGAGCCTCCGTCTGCTGCTGTGCCCAGTAGGTCACTGAATAGGCACTCTATCGAGTCGGTCGCCGCGCAGGCGGTCGCTCCGGCCAGTCCTGCCGCTTCCGCTGGGCCGCCCGTTCACGGCGCCCCGCTGGCACTGCGCCGGCCGCTGTCTCATCGGCTGCTGTCTCATCGGCTGCCGAGCCCGGCCGTTGAGGCGGCAGCCGCCGCCGGCGCGGCGTCCGAACGCCAGCTGAGCCAGCCTCGGCAGAGCACGTAGGCCAGCGCGGTCGTCGCCACGACGAATCCGTCGATGGCGGCCGTCGCCGGGGCGTCGGGTTTGTCGAGGTAGGCCAGGGCGAACAGCGTGATGCCGATCTTGTGGACGAAGATGAGCTCCCAGATCCCCGGCGCCCGGCGCGGCGCGATCGTGACCATCAGCCACAGCCCCGCGAAGACCAAATAGGCCAGCGTCCGCCAAGCCTCGGTCAACATCCGTTCGTCGGAGACATCGAATGTGATCATGATGCCCTGGACGAAGGCGCCCAGGGTGGCGAGCGTATCCACGCCCAACAGCACCCGCCCGATCCGGTCCGCCCACGGTTTTGGGGTCAGTGCACGTGTCATGACAATCCTCCCGGTCGCTTTCCGAGGACCGTCCCGCGGCTGGCGCATCGCTCGCGTCGGTGGTGACCGCCTAGAACGAACGCATGCACCGCAGGAGGTTGGGTACAACGCGTTACCGTTCACATCGTGTGGACGGACGCGGCTGCCGATCTCCTCGTGGGAAGACACGAGGAGGCCCGACGTCTCGACGAGCTGATCGCCGCGGCCCGGTCCAGGACGGGTGGCGTCCTGGTGTTGCGGGGTGAGGCCGGCATCGGCAAGAGCGCGCTGCTCGACTACGCCGGCCGGGCCGCCAAGGGCTTCCGGACCGTCGACGCGTCCGGGGCCGAGTTCGAGAACGTGCTGCCCTACGCGGCGCTGCACCAGCTGTGCGCTCCGTTCCTCGAGCACCTGCCGGACCTACCGGCCCAGCACCGCGACGCCTTGAGCGTCGTGTTCCAGTCCGCACCCGGCGCCTCCGACCTGTTCCGTACCGGCCTGGCGACGCTCAACCTCCTGGCCGCCGCGGCCCACGATCAGCCGCTGCTGTGCCTTGTGGACGACTCCCAATGGCTCGACGCCGCCTCGGCGAACGTGATCACGTTCGTCGCCCGACGCATCACTTCCGAGCCCGTCGCGATGGTGTTCGCGGTCCGGACTCCGGCTCCGGAGGATGCACTGAGCCGGCTCCCAGGTCTCACCGTCAGCGGGCTGACCGACATCGAGGCGCGGATGCTGCTCGCCACGAACGGCGCCGCGCACCTTGATCAGGAGGTGCGCGACCGGATCGTGGCCGAGGCCCAGGGGAATCCGCTGGCGCTCCTCGAACTTCCGAGGGCGGGCGGTTTCGCCCCGCCTGATTCGACGTCCCTGACGAACCGGATCGAGAGCGGCTTCCGTGAGAGGCTGACCGACCTACCCGACGCAGCGCGGATGCTGCTGACGGTGGCGAGCGCGGACCCGACCGGGGACCCAGGGCTACTGTGGCCCGCCGCGCGCCGGCTGGGACTCGAGGACCCGGGACTCTGCGCGATGGTGACCGACACCGGTCTGGTCGAGTTCGACACCCGGATTCGCTTCTGCCATCCCCTGGCCCGGTCGGGGGTGTACCGCGCCGCGTCCGGCGAGCAGCGACGCCGGTCTCATGAAGCGCTGGCCGAGGTCACCGACCCGAGCACTGACCCGGACCGGCGAGCCTGGCACCGTGCCCAGGCGTGCACCGGTCCGGACGACGACGTCGCGACCGCGCTGCAGCAGTCCGCGTCCCGCGCCAAATCCCGAGGCGGATTCGCCGCCGCCGCGGCGTTCCTCGAGCGCGCGGCGGCCCTCACCATTGACGCCGACACACGCGTCGAGCGGACGCTCTCGGCTGTGCGGGCCGGTATCGACGCGGGAGCGGTCGACAACGCGGCGGAACTCCTCCGGACCGTCGGGACCGACACGCTCGACGCGCGTCGGCACGCCGAGGTGGACCTGTTACGCGGCCGGATCGCCCTTGCTCGGCACGTCGCGGACGACGGTCCGATGTTCATGCTGCGTGCCGCCGACCGGCTGCGGGGCGTGGACCCGCGCCGAGCACGGGAATGCCTGATCGATGCACTGGAGATGAGTCTGTCCGTCGGCCGACCCACCGGCGTCAGGGACATGGTGCTCACCGCGGCACGGTCCGCGGCGTCGATCGCACGCCCGCCCGACCTCCTGGACGCACTCGCCCTGCTGGCCGCGGGCAACCATCGAGAGGCCGCACCGCTCATCCGCAGGGAGTTGGACGACAGTCAGCGGCCGTTGTGGAAGCGACGCCCGGCGCTCGCTGCCCAGCTCGCGGCCGAGCTGTGGGACGCCAGGACCCATCTGACGATCGCCGAAGCGCTCGTCGAGACCGGGCGCGCGTCGGGATCCCCTCTCGTGCTCCGGTTGGGCCTCGGCCAGATCGTGTCCAACGCCGCGCTCAGTGGCGACCTCGCGCGTGCCCTCGCGGCAACGGCCGAAGGTGAGGCCATCGCCGACGCGATCGGGATGGCCCCGGCGTACTACGACCGCGTGTACGTGGCAGCGGTCCGCGGGAACCGGGACGCGTTCGAGCTGTTCGACGCGGTCACGGCCGCAGCGGCCGAGCCCGGATCCGGACACCTGGTTGCCAACGTGCAGTGGGCCGCGGCTGTGCTCAACAACGGCCTCGCCGATTACCCGGCCGCTCTCGGCGCCGCTCGCCGGGCCGCCGCATCGGGTGACCTCTTCCTGGCCGGAGCCGCGCTACCCGAACTGGTCGAAGCCGCCGTCCGTTGTAGTGAGCACGACACCGCGGCGACCGCGCTGGAAGCACTGACTGAACGTGCGCAGGCCAGCGGCACCGAGGCCGCCTTGGGTATCACCGCCTACGCACGCGCTCTTCTGACCGACGCGGAGGAGGACTACCTCGAGGGGATCGAACATCTGGAGAAATCTCCGCTACTGCTCTACCGAGCGCGATCCCAGCTTCTCTACGGCGAATGGTTGCGTCGTCGCGGACGTCGACGCGACAGCCGCCGACACCTCCGCATCGCCGACGAACTTCTGTCCGACGCCGGAATGAACGCTTTCGCCCGACGTGCTGCGGACGAGCTGCGCGCTACCGGAGAGGTAGCGCGCAGCCGGTCGACACCAACCTACGAACAGCTGACCACGCGCGAGCTCTACGTCGCACGCCTGGTCGCCACCGGCGCCACCTCGGCCGAGGTCGCGGCTCGTCTCTATGTGAGCCCACGCACCGTCGACGCCCACCTGCGCAACATCTTCCGCAAGCTCGCCATCACCTCACGCCGGCAACTCAAGAACCTCCCCGACCTCGGAACTGATCTCAGCGTCGGTGGCAGTCCCGCTCCGCCGCCGTCTTGAGGTCCTTCAGCCACGCCTCGAGGCCCGCGCCGAGCACCGCGGTCGAGAACGCGACGTCCTTTTCGACTTGTGCGCCCCGCCAGGTCTCCTCGGTGCGGACGTGGACACGGCCACCGACCTCGCGGAACTCCCAGACGTGCACGCCCTCGTCGATGCGTAAGCCTCGACCGACCGCAGGACCGCTCCAGCGCAGGCACTTCTGGCGCTGCAGCTGTTGGACGGTGGAGGTGACCACCAGCGTCGTTGCCGGGTTGAGAGCGGTTTCCGGTACGGGGGTCGTCCACCTGAACGACGATCCAGTACGAAGCCGGCCCCGATCCAGGCGCTTGCTCGTAGTGACGGCCGGCTGCCACGTGGGCCACTGAGCGACGTCGGTCTGCAGCTTCCACACGGTGCGCAGCGGCGCGTCGATCACCGTCTCCGCGCGGTAGCGGATCTTCGCGGTCGGGTCGGTACCTCGTCCCGCGCATTGCGGAGCACCGCGGTCGGAGCCGGTCGCCGGGGCAGCCGTCGCCGGCGCGCCGACGACCGTCAGCAGGCCAACGGTGGCCGCCAGCAGGGCCAATGTAGCTCGAGCAGTCGGCATCAATTCTCCTCCGCGACGTTCTCGAGGCGCAGCAACGTTCGGGCGAGGCCCTCGTCGAGAGCGGCCTGGAGTTGCGCGGGAGCAGCATCCACGGGTGGTCCCGTGAAGGACTCCTCGGCGGACACGCCCGGCCGCCAGGTCATTATCAGTGTTTCGTTCATGCATCCGTCCCTAGGCGTCGCGTCGGCCAACCCTGGCCGACGCACCAGACAGTGCTGGCTGACGGGGCGGCTTCGCGTCGGTGAAAGGCACCTAGAGAACAGTCCAGCCACCGTCGCACCGGCGGAATACCCCGACGGTATCCAGTTGGAGTTGTTCGAGTTGCCCTCAGAGGAGCGTCGCTGTTGCTCGCCGGATGAGATGTGAACCATCACGAGTTACGGGACGTACCAGGAAATATGCGTAGTCTTACTCGGAAGATCGGTATCGCCGTCGCCGCGGCGATCGTCACGGCCGGCGTGTCCGCAGGTGCGGCGCAGGCCGCCGCCGCTGAAACTCCCTCCCTACAGCCACCAGCCAATCTCAAGATCCTCGGCCAGTTCGTGGTCGGCAGCGGCACCCAGACCTACACCTGCACGGGTGGCAAGTTCACCGGCTCGTCGGTTCCGGAGGCGGAACTCTTCGACGGCGCCAACCGCAAGATTCACCATTTCGCCGGCCCCACCTGGCAGTCCCGGTCGGACGGATCGCTGATCACCGCCGCGCCGGTGGCCAGTTCTCCGGTGCCGGGCGCCATCCCGGAGCTGCTCCTCGAGGTCAAGACGCATTCCGGTCAGGGCATCCTCAGCAATGTCACCCACATCCAGCGGATGAACACCTTCGGTGGCGTGGCGCCGACCACCGCCTGCACCGACGGTCAGAAGGCCAGCGTCCCCTACAACGCCAACTACATCTTCTGGGGAAACTGACCTGACCTCCGGCCCGACGCAGTACGCGAGATCGACGCCGTTCCGCCACCGGCGGTCGCACTCGCCGAGGCGATCAGAGCCGTACTAGACAGGCCGTAATAGACGGGCCAGGGGACGGCCGAACTGGTGGCCGTCCCCGCGCGTCGTCGGGCGCTTCACGGTGCGGCGGCGATGATGTCGGCCGGACTGGTGGTCAGGCCCGGCTGCTCGGGCAGCTGACGGAAAACGCCACCGACGGCGGGCCGTTTCCCGGGGCTGCTCGAGGTGATCCGTACAGCCTGTAACCAGGTACTATGGCGCGTGGTGTGCCGGGAAGCCTGGTCGGCGACGTCATTTGCCGACCCTTCCGACGCCGGGAGCACCATGTCTCAAGCCAACCTGCTGCGCCGCGGATCGTGGGTCGAAGCCCGCCGCATCGCCGAGGTCCTCCGTAACGAGACCGTCGGCGGCATCCTCCTGCTGGCCGGTGCTGTCCTCGCCCTGGTCTGGGCGAATTCACGCTGGTCAGACGGCTACGTCTCGGTGCGCGACACCGTCGTGGGACCTCACGCTCTGCATCTGGACCTCTCCCTCGGGGAGTGGGCCGCCGACGGGTTGCTGGCGATCTTCTTCTTCGTCGCCGGGCTCGAACTCAAACGCGAGTTCGTCGCCGGCGACCTGCGTGACCCGCGCCGGGCCACCGTTCCGGTCGCCGCCGCGGTCGGCGGTGTGGCCGTGCCCGCGTTGCTCTACGTGGCATTCAATCTCGGCGGTGACGGTCTCTCCGGCTGGGCGGTCCCCACCGCCACCGACATCGCGTTCGCGCTCGCCGTGCTCGCCGTCATCGGCAGCGCGCTACCCCCGGCGCTGCGGACGTTCCTGCTCACCCTCGCGGTCGTCGACGACCTTTTGGCGATCGTCGTCATCGCGCTCTTCTACACCGACCACCTGTCGGTCTGGCCGCTGCTCGGTGCGTTGATCCCGCTAGCCGCGTTCACGGTGTTGGTGCAGCGCCGGGTCCGCGTCTGGTGGCTGCTGCTGCCGCTCGCCGTGCTCACCTGGGGGCTGGTGCACGCTTCTGGCGTGCATGCCACCGTCGCCGGGGTGCTGCTCGGCTTCGCGGTTCCGGTTCTGCGGCGGACGCCGACGCCCGGACCTGGTCTGGCCGAGCACTTCGAGCACCGGTTCCGGCCGATCTCCGCAGGGGTCGCCGTTCCGGTCTTCGCGTTCTTCGCCGCCGGTGTCACCGTCGAGGGCCTCGAGGGGCTCCGCACCGCGCTGACCGACCGGGCGGCCATCGGCATTGTCGTCGGTCTCGTGGCCGGTAAGACGATCGGTATCTTCCTCACGACCTGGATCGTCGCGCGTTTCACCCGCGCCAGGCTCGACGAAGGTCTGGCCTGGGTCGACGTCCTCGGCCTCGCCGTGTTGTCCGGCATCGGCTTCACTGTTTCGTTGCTCATCGGCGAACTCGCTTTCGGCGCCGGCAGCGAACGCGACGAACACGTCAAGGTCGCCGTGCTCACCGGATCGGTCCTCGCGGCGATTCTGGCCACCGCGATCCTCCGCGTCCGCAACCACGTCTACCGGCGCATCCGCCAGGCCGAAGCGGTCGACGCCGACGACGACGGCATCCCGGACGTCTATCAAACGCGTTGACTGGCGATCGCCCGGATGTTCGATGTCGAGCGGCTGGTGGGGATACCCGACGACGACGAACCCGAGCGCCGCCCGAAGGAGGCCGACGATGCTCGCCCGTGACCTGGTCCGCCCTTATCCGCTCGTCACCGCCGACAGCGACGCGTTCACCGCCGCGAAACTCGTCGCCGAACGCGACCTGCAAGCCGTGCTGGTCACCGACGGCGGACCCGACGGCGCACCGTACGCGGTCCTGCCTGCCGCGCGCCTGCTGGAACTGATCGTTCCCGCCTACATCCTGGACGACCCGCGACTGGCCGCCGTCGTCGACGAACCGCACGCCGACCGACTGTGCGACGCCCTCGCCGGCCGCCGAGTCGCCGACTGCCTGCCCGAGAAGCACAAGATGCCGCCGGTCGTCGCGCCGGACGACACCGCGCTGGAGGTCGCCACGCTCATGGTCCGCGAACGCAGTCCCCTGGTCGTGGTCGTCGAGGACGGCCGCACCCTCGGCGTCATCAGCTCGTCCCACCTGCTCGACCGCCTCCTGGCGATCACGTGAGCGGCTGGCAGGCCTGGGCTGCGCTGGCGGTCTTCGTCGGTGCTTACGTCCTGATCATCAGCGAACGCATCCCCCGCACGACCGCCGCTCTCGGCGGTGCAGGCCTGATGCTCGCGATCGCCGCCACCGACGACGTAGCCGCGTTCTACGACGAGCGCACCGGCATCGACTGGAACGTCGTCTTCCTGCTCCTCGGAATGATGGCGATCGTCGGCGTGCTCAAGCAGACCGGCCTCTTCGAGTACCTGGCCATCTGGGCCGTGAAGCGGGCCCGAGGACGCCCGTTCCGGGTCATGGTCATGCTGATCCTGCTTACCGCGATGGCGTCGGCGCTCCTGGACAACGTCACCACTGTGCTGCTGATCGCCCCGGTCACGCTGCTCGTCTGCGATCGCCTCGGCCTGCCGGCCGCCCCGTTCCTGATCGCCGAAGTGTTCGCGTCGAACATCGGCGGCACCGCGACACTCGTCGGTGACCCGCCGAACATCATCATCGCCAGCAGGGCCGGGCTGAGCTTCAACGACTTCCTCGTCCACCTGCTGCCGATCTCCGCGGTGCTCACTGTCGTGTTGATCGGTCTGTGCCGGATCCTCTTCCGCCGCGTCTTCGTGTTCGACGCCGGGCGCGCCGCCGAAGTGATGTCACTGAACGAGCGAGAGGCCATCCGGGACCGGCGGCTGCTGATTCAGGGCTTGATCGTGCTCGCGCTCGTCGTTGCCGGGTTCGTCCTGCACCCCGTGCTCCACTACGCGCCCAGCGTAGTGGCGCTGCTCGGCGCCGGGCTCCTCGTCGCGATCTCGAAAGTCGAGACGCCCGAGGTGCTCCGCGAGGTCGAGTGGCCGACGCTGGCGTTCTTCGCCGGGTTGTTCATCATGGTCGGCGCGCTCATCGAAACCGGCATCATCGGCACGGCGTCGAAAGCTCTCGCCGGCACGATGGGCGGCTCCGATCCGGGCGCGGCGATGATCCTGCTGTTCGGCTCCGCCGTGCTGTCGGGTGTCGTGGACAACATCCCATACGTCGCGACGATGGCGCCGATCACCGCCGACCTCGCGCAAAGCTCAGGCGACAACCATGTGCTCTGGTGGGCACTGGCTCTCGGTGCCGACCTCGGCGGCAACGCCACCGCGATCGGCGCCTCGGCCAACGTCGTCGTGCTCGGCATCGCCGAACGCAACCGGCAACCGATCAGCTTCTGGGAGTTCACCCGCTACGGGCTGATCGTCACCGCGGTCACCGTTGGGCTCAGCGCCGTCTATCTGTGGCTGCGGTACTTCGCGTTCGGCTGACCCGGATCCGGAGAGCCGTCGGCCGCTCGGTGGTAGACCGAACGTTCTTTCGCTAAAATTGAACCGTGTCGCACACTGCCGTCGAAGCCCGCCCGTCCGAAGCGCGGACCCGGCTGCTCACCACGGCGAGCGGCATCTTCTACGCCGACGGGATCCACTCGGTCGGCGTCGACCGCATCATCTCCGAGGCGGCGGTGACCCGCGCCACCTTCTACCGCCACTTCCCGGGCAAAGAAGACCTCGTCCTGGCCTATCTGGCCGGAGTCGACCAAGCCATCCGCAGCCAGGCGGAGGCTGCCATCGCCACCGGCACGTCGGCTGCCGATTCCGTTCGGGCGTTGGCGTCCTCGATCGCGCAGGGCATCCAGTCACCCGGCTTCCGTGGGTGCGCCTTCCTGAACGCCGTGGCCGAGTACCCCGATCCCGCGAGCTCCGTGCACCAGGCCGTTCTCGCCCATCGCGCCTGGTTCCTCGACACCGTCCACACGTTGATGCGGAACATCGAGGAGACCCAAGCCGACGCCGCCGCACAGCATTTCGTCATGCTGCGCGACGGCGCCATGGCAGCCGGGTGCCTGTTCGACCCGGCCGTGATCTGCGAGACGTTCCTCCGCGGCGTCGACGGACTCGTCGGGATCCACGGTTCACGTCAGCCGTCCTGACCGCCACCCGGGCTGATTCGCACGGTCACGACCTCGAAAGGTCGCAGGTCGAGTTCGATGCATTCCTGGGGAGTCCAGGTCTGCTGACCCAGCGTGCGTTCGAGGAGATCGGTCCGCCACGCCGCCGTGAACTCGAAGTTCGGCACGACGGTCGATCGCGCGCGCGCTCCGGCCGCCTCGTAGAGGCGGACGACGAGGTCGCCCGATCGGTCCTCGGCGAGCTTGACCGCTTCCACCAGTACGGACGCCGCAGAGACGCTCACGACGGGTTCGACGCCGTGGAGGGCGTTGGCCACAGCCTGTTTCTCGGAGGCGCGCTGTTCGGCGTCCTCGGTGCTCTCAGCGTGACGCGGGTGCGCGGCGTTCGCTGACGCGTCTACGTGCGCCTCCTCCCGTTCCGAACCGCGGGAGGAGGAGTACTCCGACCGGCCGATCAGCGGCCGTACGCCTCGAGCAGGCGCAGCCAGACCTCACTGACCGTGGGGAAGGCGGGCACGGCGTGCCACAGACGATCCAACGGGACCTCGCCGACGACTGCGATCGTCGCGGCGTGGATGAGCTCGGCCACGTCCGGACCGACCAGCGTGAACCCGACGATCACCCGTCGGTCCTCGTCGACGACCATCCGGGCGTGCCCCTGGTAGCCCTCGGCGTGCAGCGCGGAACCCGCGACGGCGGCCAGGTCGTAGTCGACGACCCGGGTCCGCAGACCGGCGGCCTCGGCGGCGGCCGCGGTCAGCCCCACCGACGCCACCTCCGGCTCGGTGAAGACGACCTGCGGAACCGCCCGCTCGTCCGCTGTGGCGACGTGCCGCCCCCAGCGCTGGTCCTGCACGACCTCGCCCTTGGCGCGCGCCACGATCACGTCGCCCACCGCGCGTGCCTGGTACTTGCCCTGGTGGGTCAGCAGCGCCCGCCGGTTGACGTCACCGGCCCCGTACAGCCAGCCGTCGCCGATCAGCTCGCCGTCGTCACCGACGACGCGCAGCGTGTCGTCCACCGTCAACCAGCCGCCGGGCTTCAAGCCGACCAAATCGACGCCGATGTCCTGCGTGTTCGGTGTACGGCCGATCGCGACGAGGATCTCGTCGGCGTCGAGCTGCTCGCCGTCGGTCTGCGTGACGTGCACGGTGCCGTCGCCGTCGCGGCTCACCGACGCCACTTCGGCACCGATGCGAACCGACACGCCTGCTTCCTCAAGGGACTTGACGACCCGCTCGCCGACGAACGGCTCCGCGAGGTGCAGCACGCCGTCGCGGGCGAGCACGGTCACCGTCGATCCGAGGCTCGAGTACGCGGTGGCCATCTCCGACGCCACCACTCCACCTCCGACGATGACGAGCCGGCCGGGAACCGCGCTCGCGGCAGCCGCTTCCCGGCTGGTCCACGGCTCGACGTCGCGCAGGCCGCTGATGTCCGGGACCAGTGCGCTGCTTCCGGTCGCGACGACGACGGCGTGTCGGGCGGTGAGCATCGTGCCGCCGACCTCGACGACCCGGTCGCCAGCGATCCGGCCCTGGCCGCGGTAGAGCGCGATCCCCGCCGAATCGAGCCAGGACACTTGCCCGTCGTCGTTCCAGTTCGAGGCGAACGAGTCCCGCCGGCGGAGGACAGCGGCGACGTCGAGGCCGCCGACGTCCACGCCAGGTACCTGGCGCGCCGCCCGCAGCGCGGCGGTACCGCGCAGCAACGCCTTGGTCGGCATGCAGGCCCAGTAGGAGCATTCGCCGCCGACCAGCTCGCGCTCGACGATGGCGGCGGTCAGACCGCCCTGGATCACGCGGTCGGCGAGGTTCTCTCCGACCGGACCCGCGCCGATGACGACGACGTCGTAAGTGTGGTCGGTCATTTCAGTTGCCTTTCGCAGAGCGGCCCAGACGGATGGCCGCGATGAGGAAGAAAACGGCGCCGGGAATGGCGTAGCCGACCGCGTTGGTCAGCATCGGGTCGTCCGCGGAGGCGGCGGCGATGAACGAACTGCCGGCGAGGACGGAGAGGCCGCCGCTGATGATCATCGGCCACTGGCCGCCCATCCTGCGCCTGGTCACACCGACGACGAGCTGGACCAGACCGGCGACGACGGCCCATGCGCCCCACACGCGCAGGACGGCTGGGATGCCGGACGAACCGGCCACGGCGAGCCCGACCGCGGCGAGCGTGCTGACCGCGATGTTGAGGTAGAGCAGGTTCGGCGATCCGGTGCTGCGGGTCGAGCGGGCGTCGTAGACGGCAGCGGCCACGTCGACCAATGGGTAGATCACCAACAGCGTCGTCGTGAGTGGGTTCAGGTCCTTGGCGACCGCGAACGTCACCAGCGCCCAGACGACGGCGAACCCGGCGCGGGCGAAGTAGAGGCGCCGGAGGGCTGCCGCCGTCGTTGCGAGGACGCCGGGTGCTGCAGTGGTGGTCATGGGGATCCTTTTCGAGGGGCTGGGCTTCTCGGGGTGTGCGGGCGCGATCAGGCTTCGATGTCGGAGAACAAGCCCTTGAACGGGACCTTGCTCTCCACCAGGGCGCCGAAGAGGTCACCGGCGGCCTGCGTCGTGACCGCGGCGGAGGCGTCTTCGTAGCTGTCGAAGTAGAGGTCGAGCGTCCGGTAAGCCGGGGTGGCCGTGCCGTCCTCCTTCGGCCACACCTTGGCCGACTCGAGTCGCTGCAGCTTCGGGAACTTCTCCGCGGACGCCTTCACGTCGGCGTAGAGGTGCTCGAAGTCTTCGGGGTTCGCGGGATTGTCGATGATCAGCGTGATCTTGGTAGGCATGTCGCCCTCGCAGGTGGAACGAACGTTCTGTCACGCATCACGCTATGTCAGCCTGGGCGGATCGTCAATACCGAACGTTCTATCTGCAGGACAGATATTCTTGAACTAAGTACAAGCCATTACTAGGCTGTTGACGTGCCTCGGAACACGCTGACCGCCGAACAGATCGTCCGTGCTGCCATCGGACTACTCGACGACGAAGGCCTCGACGGCCTCAACATGCGTGCCCTCGGCGAACGGCTCGGCTCCGCCGCGACAGCGATCTACTGGCACGTCAAGACCAAGGACGAACTCGTGCGGCTCGCCGCCGACGCAGCGTGGAGCGAGATCCCTCTCCCCCGTCTCGACGCCGCCGACTGGCGGACCAGCGCCACCGCGATGGCCACTGGCCTGCACGACATGCTCACCCGGCACCTGTGGATCGGCCAGGCCTTCGGAAGCTACCTGCTCTTCGGCCACGGCAACGCCCGCTACGACGACCACAGCCTCGCTCTGTGGGAAAGCGCCGGCTTCTCTCCCGACGAGGCCGACCAGGCCGCCGCCACCGTGCTGCTCTTCGTCCTCGGGAGCGCGCTCTCGCCCGGTGCGATGGTGTCACTGACCCGACGCCTCGCCCGCGCCGGCAAAGACGCCGGAAAGACCATCGAGGACGCGATGACCGAGGCGGGCACGATCGCGGAAAGCTATCCACGGCTACGCGAACGGCTCACCACCACCGCTGGATCCGACTACGCTGCCGCCCCCGACAGCACGTTCACCTTCGGCCTCCGGGCGATCCTGGACGGGTTCCAGGTACGCCTCGGACGCTGACCAGGAAGTGGCTGACTAGGAGCGGCTGAAGAGCCGCCCGGCCAGATCGACCCCGATCACGGCGCCGGTCTCGTCGCGGGTGAAGTATCCGCGTTGCCCGGCCAGTCCGCCGTCGACGACGACGTACTCGTCGGTGACGTCGGGCAGGAAAGCGATGGTCGCCGGCGGATAGTCCGGCGGCATCTCGTCGTCGGACGCCGCACGGATCTCAGGTTTGATCGCGGCCGAGAGGGTGAGCCGGGAGCCGTCCGTGGCGATGTCGATGTTCATCGCGTCGATCTCGTAGCGCCCGGCGACCTCCTCGGAACGCGCGGCGTCGTACGGCAACGGCTCGGGCTCTTCCTCCACCACCCCGAGGTAGTGCTCCAGCGCCCACCGGACGATCGCCTGGTTGAACAGGTAGCCGTCCGGGCCGCTGTTGGCCAGGGAGACCACGGCGAAGTTCCGCTCCGGGACGAGAAGCAACTCGGCGAACTGTCCGGCGCCCGATCCGCCGTGCCCGACCGTTTCGACTCCGCCCACTGTCCGCAGGAACCAGCAGACCCCGAACCCGTCACCGAGCGAGCTGGCACGGAGCTCGACCGTCTGCTCCCGCATCCGGCGCAGCGCCTCGACCGGCAGCACACCGTCTCCGTCGCCGAGGTGGAACTGGGCCCAGCGCAGCAGGTCGTCCACGGTGGACGCGGCTCCCCCACCGGGGTTGTTGCCGTTGCTCTGTTTCCACGGCCGCGCGGGCCGCAGAACTCCCTCGTCACCGGTGTGTCCGACGGCGAACTTCCGGATGAGCACGTCGTTCAGGTCGAACACCGTGTCGGTCAAGCCGAGCGGCTCGAGGAGCAGGGAGGCCACGGCCCGCTCGTACGACTCACCGGTGACCTTCTCGATGACCCGTCCGGCCAGGTTGTAGCCGGCCTGGCTGTAGGACGCCCTGGTTCCTGGCTCCGCGATCTGGGGCAGGTCGACCATCGCGGTGACGAAGCCTTCGATGGAGGCGTCCCGACCGTCGGTGTGAATCAGGTTCCAGTCCAGCCCCGCCGTGTGGTTCAGCAGGTTCGACACCGTGATGCGGGCCGCGGCGTCGTCGTCGACGAGGCGTAACTCGGGAACGTACTTCCGCACCGGCGCGTCCAGGTCGACCCGGCCCTCGGCGGCGAGGCGCATCAGGGCGGTCGCGGTGAACGTCTTGGTCACCGAAGCGAGGTGGAACACCGTGGTTTCGTCGATCGGAACCGGATGATCGACGTTCGTCACCCCGAATGACGCGGTGTCCTTCCGTCCGTCGACGAGGATGCCGACAGCCGCGCCGGGGACGTCGAATTGGCCAGCCGTCGTGTGTACGGCGTCGAGCAGGGCGTTCATGGTTCCTCCGGTTGGGTGAGCTATGGCTGTGGACGAGAAGGGCTTGGGTCAGGCCGCGGCGATGGCGGCGGCAGTGAGCAGCGCTCAGCCGAAGATCAGGGTGAGCAGCACGAGGGCACAGCCGGCGAAGACCACTGTGTTGCGGATGGTCTGAAGGGTCCAGGTCCAGTTCGGGAAACCGTCTTCGGCTGCCTTGAGCAGTGCAGGGACGTCGATGCGGGCGAGCATCGGATCGCCCTTCTTGGCGAAGGCCGCCCGCACGGACCGGGTGGCGGTCAGATTGCTGTAGACGATGACGGCGTTGGCCAGCAGGACGAGGGTCTGAAAGATCCAGGTCAGCGGGTGCGCGAGGCCAACGCCGAGGACATTGAGGACGGCGAGGACCACCAACACCGCGGCGATCGTGACGGGCGCGGCGGTTTCGTGGCCGCCGGCGTCGAAACGCATGCCGTTCTCGTGCAGCACAGTGTCGCGGACGTTCTGGCGGCGTAGTTCGGCTCGCGCGCCGGCCATCGCGGTCGCTCCGTAGCGGCTGCGGACGATCGGCATGGAGACGAACGCCGCGGCGACGGCGAGCTGCGAAACGGCGATGACGATGCCGGCGTTCATGGTGACCTCCGAGGTCGTAGGGCGGAGCTCGGAGGCACCCGCCACTTGCACTAAGTACAAGTTAGACCGCGACTTGAACTTAGTGCAAGAGATTCTCGAACTAAGTTCAAGTCGGTGGAGGTCCGGCTCGATATGCCGAGTCGGGTAAAAGAAGCGATTCGTCCGGTCGTCAGATACGACCGCCGCTCACCGTCACCCTTCGGGGCGGTTCGCCTGGTTGAGTCGCAAGGCTTCCTCGAGCTGGTCTTCGAGGATGATGATGCGGCACGCGGCGTCGAGGGCAGTGCCCTGATCGACGAGCTCCCGGGCGCGGGCAGCAAGCCGCAACTGGTACCGGGAGAAGCGGCGGTGTCCGCCGGCCGACCGTGTCGGGGTGATCAACTTCGCCTCGTCGAGGCTGCGCAGGAATCCCTGCGAGGTGCCGAGAATTTCTGCCGCGCGGCCCATCGTGTAGGCCGGGAAATCCTCGTCGCCGAACATGTCGTCGGGCTCTTGGGCCATGCCACCTCCACGTCTGGGCCCCGGCACACTCAGCGCCGGGGCCCAGGATAACGGGTTAGAAACACCATCTACCGATTACCAACATCGGCTTACTCATCCGCGCCGGCCGAACTGCGACGGCACCAGGCGCGAGAATTTCATCAGCGTGACCGGAGACCACCTCTCGTTCGACGGAAACTGCGGTAGCCAGGCTGTCCTGCTCGTCAGCTTCTCTGCGTTCTCTTCTTGCGACGTGAGGAACATTAGCCAGCGCGCGAGAGCATGTCTAGTCCCGTCACCATAGATTTTCTGATCGGACTGATCGAGCTTCGATGCTATGACAGTCATCGCCGTTCACCCGTACCTATGCTCTGCCAGGTGAGCATCGAGGGCGTCTCGGACGCGGACCTGTGGGAGATGCTCTTCGCCGTCGAGAACGCGGCGCCCGACGACGCCGTGCAGGTGGTCGTCCGGCGACTGGCCGTCGGTGTCGAAGCAACGGCGGCCTCGTTCCTGGTGGCCGATCTGAGCGGCCGGGCGTTGGTTCGCATGACACACATACCGGACCTAGCGACCGTCGCCGCGCGCCGTCAAGACGGGGAGGCCGTGACGGTTCTGCCCTTCGACGGCGGACCCCAGGAACAAGCGCTGCGTTCTCAACGCATGCAGGTCGTACCCGACGCGGACGGCACCTGCGTCGTCACGGCGCCGGTCACCGAGCGGGGGGAGACCATCGGCGTTCTGGAACTCGCGTTCCCTGCCGACCCCGACGAGGCGACTCTCGACGCGGTCGGCCGGGGCGCCCACGTCCTCGCCTATGTCGTCATCGCCGCCCGGCGCCACACCGACCTGTTCGAGTGGAGCCAGCGCACCGTGCCGTTCAACCTCGCGGCCGAGATCCAGCGTCGGCTGCTACCCAGCGCGTTCACCTGCGAAGCAGCCGCTTTCACCCTGTCCGCCTGGCTGGAGCCGGCAGCCACAGTGGGTGGGGACACCTTCGATTACAGCTTGGCCCGCGACGTCCTGCACATGAGCGTGACCGATGCGATGGGCCACGGGGTGGACAGCGCCCTGCTCGCCACGCTGGGAGTCGGGAGCCTCCGCAACAGCCGACGGCTGGGCAGGACGTTGACCGAGCAAGCCAACGCCGCCAACCAGACACTCAAGGACAACGCGCCGGCCGGGTTCGGCTTCGCGACCGGGTTGATTGCCCGGCTGGACCTCCCCACCGGCCGTTTGCACCTGGTGAACGCCGGGCACATTCCGCCTCTTCTCGTCCGCGACGGAGCCGTCGAGGAGCTGAGGCTTCCGATCGATCTGCCGTTCGGAATCCGCAGCGGACAGACGTACCGCACGACCGAGCTGACGTTACGGCCGGGCGACCGCCTCGTGCTGCTCACCGACGGCATGCTCGAACGTCGAGGGTCCGTCGTCGATCTCAACGGTCCCCTGCTGACGTGCGCGGACTCCCATCCGCGGGAGGTCGTTCGCGCGCTCACCGACGCGGTTCTTTCCGCAGGTGGCCCCGCGCTCGCCGACGACGCCTCCCTGCTCGTTCTCGACTGGTACGGCAACCACCACGATCCCGGATCAGCCCTCGACGGACGAGCGAGTGCCGCTGAGCAGCCGGCAGGCGTACGGCAGGGCGTACGAGCCGTCGGCCCCGCGGTAGTCGGCCAGTAATTCGAACAGCTCCCGGCGGACCTCGGCGAGCTGGGCGGAATCGAGCCCGCCGGTGGCCGTGCTCAGGAAGATCGGATCGTTGGCGAACTCCCACAGGGCCACCTCGTCGGCGAAGTCGACCTGCCAGGTGACCAGTTCGCTGCGCACGTCCACGAGGCCCGCGTCGGCGAGCCACCGCTCCCGCCGACCCGGCATGGCGAACCGTTCCGATCGCTCGACCGCGGCGGCGATCGGAGGGTTGAGCCATCGGCGCAGGCTCACCGAGAGCGCGTACGAGATGAGGTTCTTGCTGCCCGCGTCCCAGGTGGCGATGCTGAAGACCCCGCCGGGCCGCAGCACCCTGGCCACCTCCCGAGCCTCGGCGCGCGGGTCCGCGGCGAAGGAGAGCAGGCCGAAGCGGGACACGACGGCGTCGACGCTGTCATCGGCGAGGTCGAGGTGCTGACTGTCCATGACCTCGTAGCGGGCGTCGGCCAGCCCCCGGGCGCTCGCCTTGCGCGTCGCGATCGCAGTCATCGCGTCGGCGGAGTCGACGCCGAGTAACTGCACCCCGGGGTACCGGCCGAGAAGCGTCAGGCCCGGCTCGCCGGTTCCACACGCGACGTCCAGGACCAAGGCTGCGGGCTGCAGTTGGCCCAGACGGTCGCCGATGTCGTCAGCCACCGGGGCGAGGATCGGCAGGTACCGATCGAAACTCGCCGCCATCTCGTCGAAGTCGAAATCTTTGTCCACAGAGGTGCCTTCCGTGAGGAGCCTCTGACGCTAGCCGCTCCGCTCCGGCCCTGTTTCGACGCGGCCGGCTCGGCAACTCGGCAGGAACTCGTGCGGGAAGTGGTCGAGCGCTCCCCGGTCGGCCACCTCTCCCGGCGCGAGCAGGAACGGCTCCTCCAACTCGCCTTCAAAGCCCTACCGCGCCCCACCGACGGCGGACCGGCCCCGTTCTGCCTGGACGAGTGAGCCCGGGTGCTAGCGTCGCGCCGTGGCGTGGAGCACCAAGGAACTCGCCGATCTCGCCGGCACCACCGTGAACACCATCCGGCACTACCACCGGCTCGAACTGCTCGACGAACCGGAGCGCCACACCAACGGGTACAAGCAGTACGGCATACCGCACCTCATCTGCCTGCTGCGCATTCGGCGGCTCGTCGAACTCGGGGTACCGCTGTCAGAGATCAGCTCGGCGAGGTTGCGCGACAGCGACGTTCCTCCGGAGGTGCTGCGCCGGGTCGACGCCGAGCTCGCGGCCGAGGTCGAACGCCTGAACAAGGCTCGCGCCGACATCGCCGCCGTCCTCCGTGACGGTGCACCGGCCGACGCCCCGGCGGGCTTCGGGTCCATCGCGCGACGCCTGTCCGCGAACGACACGTCGCTCCTCCACGTCTACAGTCGCCTCTACGGCGAGGACGCCATGAAAGACCTGCGGCGGATCGCGGAGAGCAGGTCCGACCCCGTCAACGCGGAGTTCGAAGCGCTACCCCCGGACGCCGACGAAGCCACCCGGCAAAGCATGGCCGAACGGATCGCGGCCATGATCGCCAAGGACCTGATCGACTATCCCTGGCTGACCGGCCCATCCGGGCACCTGGGCCAGCACGAGAACGCTGCGAAGGCGACGTTTCGGGATGCGGTGGCCTCGCTCTACAACGCCGCACAGCACGACGTGTTCACCAGGGCCAACCGCCTCGCCTACGAGCAGCTACGCGGGCTTCGCGGCAGCGAGTAACACTTCGGCGGTAGCCCGGGCGGCCTCGGCGGCGGCCGGGTCGGGATCGGTCGCCGATGCGGCGATGTTGGCGCCGTCGTAGAGCTGGACGAGTTGGTTGACCAGCCTCTCCGGGTTGCGGTAACCGCCCTGCCCCACCGGGACCGCGAACAGTTCGTGCAGCCAAGCGCGGAACTTCTTTTCGGCCAACTCTTCGGTGCTTCCGGGCTGGGGGACCCCGGCGTGGTGGAAGGCGCATCCCGCGAAACCGGGCTCGGCGAAGATCCGGTCCAGCGCCTCGAACACGGCGAGGATCCGGTCGTGCGGGTCGGTCTCCTCGGCGGTCCGCGCGTCGATGGCGGCCACCCATCGGTCGTGCTGACGCAGCAGGTACTCGCGGACCAACTCGTCCTTGCCGCCGAAGTTGTAGTACAGCGAGCCCTTGGCGACGCCGGCCTCCTCGAGGATCCGGTCGATGCCGACCGCGTGGATCCCCTCGCGGTAGAAGAGCCGGTCGGCCGTTTCGAGCAGGCGCTCACGTGCGGAGCGCCTGCCCGGACCGGCCACCGATGTCATGCATCCAGCCTACGGTCAGAAGGGCTGCAGTGCTTCGGCCGCGGTGAGGCCGCCGTCCACGGGAATGGTGGCCCCGCTCACGAACGCGCCGGCGGGCCCGGCGAGAAAAGCGATCACCTCGCTGACGTCCTCCGGCTGAGCGATGCGGCGCAGCGGGGTGATCGGGATGTAGCCCTGCAGCATCTCGGCCGGGACGCTGGTGAGAACCGGACCGGGCGCGACCGCGTTGACGCGTACCCCGGCCGGTCCGTACTCGGCAGCCCAGGCGCGGGTCAGTGAACCCACCGCCGCCTTGGTGGCGCCGTACACCGCGTTGTAGGCCCCGCCGAGCTGGGCGGCCCCACTGCTGACGTTGATCACGCTGCCGCCACCGCGCTCGGCCATCTTCGGGGCCAGGGCGGTGGTCAGCAGGTACACCGCACGCACGTTGGCGTCGAGCATCGCGTCGTACTGCTCGACGCTGATGCCGGCGCTGGGACCGAAGCTGCCCACCCCCGCGTTGTTCACCAGCACGTCCACCTCGCCGGCTTCCGAAACCAGCCGGGCGATGTCCTCGGCGTCCAGGAGATCGGCGGCGACGAAACGGGCCGAGCCGCCGTCGGCCTGGATCTTCTGGACCACCTCCGTCCCGCGCTCGGTGTCGCGGCCGGTCACCACCACGCTCGCGCCTCGCGCAGCCAGGGCGAAGGCCGTCGCCCTGCCGATGCCGGTGGTGGAACCGGTGACGAGGGCGTTCTTACCGGACAACTCGCTCATGACAACCTCATTCTTTAGACCGATCTGTCTAAAGCCAATTTAGACAGCTCTGTCTAAAGCGCAAGGGTGGCCTCGGCCACAGCGCCGGTCACGTCGAGGTCAACCGCCGGCGCCGACCGGCTGGAGCAGCTGATTGCGGGACGCGATCGCTTCCCGGGTGGGCGGCACGAGAAGCGCACCACCACCTGCGACCGTCCCCTGGGCGAATTCCACGTACGGACGTTGGCGGGCCTCGTACCGCGCGAACGCCGTTGCGTAGTCGTCGCCCGACCGCTCGAGCTCCTCGGCAAGGAACTGGGCCCCGGTCAGGGCCAGGGACGTGCCCCGACCCGCGAGCGGGGACGCACAGTGGGCAGCGTCGCCCACGAGCGCGAACCGGCCGCGGTGCCAGGTGGGCAGGTGAATCTGGCTGACCGAATCGAAGTAGAGATGGGGATCGGCGCGCACCGCGTCCAGAATCGCGGGAATCTTCCAGCCGCAGCCTTCGAAGTGATCGAACAGCAGGTTCTTCTGCGCTTCGACGTCGCGGTAGTCGTAGTCGACGGGGTCCGACAGGAACATCAACAGGCCTATCGCCCTGTCCTTGAACCGGGCGATTCCGGCCAGGAGCCCAGGCGAGTTGTACATGGGGTTGATCCGCTCGGCCTCTGCATCGGCCTCCCCGGGCATATCCGCGATGGCGACGTAGAGACCGAGGTGCCGGATCCAGTTCTGCTCCGGACCGAAGACGAGCCGCCGCACGGCCGAGTGCATGCCGTCGGCACCGAGGACGAGATCGAAGCCTTCCGAACCACCGGAGGCGAATCCGACGTCCACCCGGTCGTCGCGCTCGGCGACGGATTCGATCGACTCACCGAGGCGCAGGGCCACGGTCACCGGCAGCGCGTCGGCCAGGATCCGGGCCAGGTCCTCGCGGGCGATCTCGATGTCGTCGGGCGAGTCCCCGATGTCGTCCGGTAACCGGCCGACCGCCGTACCGTTCTCGTCGACGAAGTGCACCTGCTCGGTCATCCGGATGCGCGCGTCGCGGATCGCGGACAAGAGACCCATCTTCTGGGCGACGTCGATCGCGTCGCCGCGGACGTCGATGGGCGAACCGTTGCCCCGGAGTTGATCGGCCCGCTCGACGATCGTGACGGAGTGACCGCGCATCCCGAGATCGCGTCCGAGCGAGAGGCCGGCGACGCCCGCGCCGGAAACGAGAATGTTCATGCCACTCCTTAAAGAGACTGTTCGTCTCTACAAGAGTAGCTCGCGTCCTCCTCGAGGGGGATGTGAGGATGAGGCGTGGCCGACGACAGCACACGAGCAGCGGCGCGACCCGGGGGTCGCAACGCCCGGGTGCGAGCGCAGATCCTCGCGGCGACGACCGAACTCGTTGCCCGGAACGGGGTCGCCGGCCTGCGGTACGAGGAGGTCGCCGACCTCGCCGGGGTCAACAAGAACAGCGTCTACCGCAACTGGCCGGACCGGACGAAGCTCGTCAGCGACGCGCTGCTCGACTATGCCGAGGACTCGGTTCCGCTCAACGACTCCGGCGACCTACGCCGGGACCTGATCGACTTCCTGGTGGCCTACGCCGAGGGCCTGTCGAGCCCTATTGGCCGGGCATTGGCGCAAGCCACCGTCGCGGCGTCCGGGAACGCCGATCTCGACGAGGCGGTCCGGGCTGCCCACGATCAGCGGCTCGCCACCGCCCGTCGGCGGTTCGACCGCGCCGTCGAAAGCGGGGAGATCCCCTCCGTCGACAGCTACTTCCTCGTCGAATTGCTGTCCGGGCCGGTCTACGCCTACGTCAACCGGCGACGCCGCCCTTTCACCCGCGACGTGGCCGAGCAGATCGTCGACGTGGTGCTGACCGGCGTTCGCGCGATCTCCCCCGCGGTTCCGGTTACAGGCTCTGGCCGCCGGACAGGTCGATGATGCTCCCGGTGGCCCAGTGGAAGGCGTCGGAGAGCACGACGGGCACGGCCGCGGTGATGTCGTCGACCGTCGCGATACGACCCTGCGCGATCGTGTGCGCAGCCAGTTCCTGGACCTGCGGTGCGTGCATGATCCCGCCACCGAAGTCGGTCTCCACCGCGCCGCCCATCAGCGTGTTGACCCGGATTCCCCGGTCGGCGAGCTCGACGGCCTGATACCGGGTGAGTGCTTCCACCGCGCTCTTGGTCGCGGCGTAGGCAGCCATTCCCGGCACCACGCCGCGGGTCAGCGCGGTGGTCACGTTGAGGATCCGCGCGCCGTGGGCCAGCAGCGGCAGCACGCTCTGCGTCAGGAAGAACGGTCCCCGCAGGTTGACGGCGACGAGCTCGTCGAACTGCGCCGGCGTGGTCTCGACGAACGGCACGAACGTCCCGATACCGGCGTTGTTGACCAGGTAGTCGAGCCGGTGCGCGCCGAAACGGTCGCGGACCGTCTCTTCCGCGGAGGCGACGAAGTCGCCGAACGTCTCGGGCCGCGCGACGTCCAACGACAGGAACGCGATGCGGTCGCCGAGGTCGGTGGTCACTTTTTCGGCCTCGTCCGCGCCCTGGCGGTAGGTGCCGAGAACAGCGACGCCGGCCCGCGTGAGGTGGCGGGCCATGCCCTCCCCCAGTCCACGGTTCGCTCCGGTAACCAACGCGACTTTCTGATCGATCATGGCCCGATCATCGGGCGGGTCCGTGCCGGTCGACAGCGACCGTCCGCTGAGCGGACAGCTGTGGCTCACGTCACAATCTGAGACGTCGAGGGGGCGCCAACCGCTCCGACCCACCGCCGGGAAGAGTTCGTCGTACTACTTCTGGAGGTCGAACGATGTCGGACACCACCTGCCACATGTCGCTCTCGCTGGACGGCTTCGTCGCCGGCCCGGACCAGAGCCGCGAGAACCCCCTCGGCAAACGGGGCCTGGAGCTGCACAGCTGGCACATCGGCGACCCGCGCGCCAACGACGCCGACAAGATCGCGGCCGAGTGGCTGATGCGCCCGCGCGGCGCGTACGTGATGGGCCGCAACATGTACGGCCCGATCCGCGGCGACTGGGACGAGGACTGGACCGGCTGGTGGGGCGCCGAACCGCCGTACCACGCACCGGTGTTCGTGCTGACCCACCACGCCCACGACCCGATCGAAATGGAAGGCGGAACGACCTTCCACTTCGTCACCGACGGCTTCGACGCGGCCTACGCCGCAGCCCAGGAGGCGGCCGGCGACAAAGGCGTCGACATCGCCGGTGGGGCCTCCACCGTCCGGCAGGCGCTGATCGCCGGTGTGATCGACGAGCTCGCCCTCGATATCGCGCCGGTCGTGCTCGGCTCCGGCGAGAGCATGTTCGACGGCGTCGAGTCGTTCGGGTTCGAGCCGGTCGAGGTGCTCCACTCGCCACTGGCGACGCACATCCGCTACCGCCGCGCCGGCTGAGGCTCCGTGGGTCGAGCCCCGCTCACACCGGTGAGCGGGGCCCTGTCCCTCTACCGCTGGACGGTGTCGGCGCTCGCGAGCGCCAGGAAGATCGCGACGTGGGCCGGAGGCATGGCGGCGAGCGTTCCCCCGACCGGTGACGGACGCTCGGCGCTGTCGATCAGCTTTCGGGCGGCGTCGCGGGAGACGGGCGGGACGGGCGCCTCGAGGTAGTGCTTCTTCTCCTCGTCCTCGGTGAGCCCGTCCGGAACGGTGGGGGCGTAGGGCCAGAAGTAGATCGGGGTGTTGGGTTCGATGCGCCAGCTCTCCGCGAGTGGGCCGGCGTCGATCACGTCGTAGCCGACCGCCTCCAGGAACCGGGTGACGACCTTCTTCGCCTCGTCGTCGTCGCCGGCGATCGGCATGGTCGTCCTCTCCGGGTCGCCCTCCGGGCGGGCGTTGGAGTACATGTGGTTCCAGTCGAGGTTGTGCAGCGCCTTGACGACGAGGGAGCTCGCGAGATGCCGCTGCACGAGTTCGCTCGAGGTGAGCGCCTCACTGTCGAGTTCGGCGTTGCGCCAGAACTCCGGGTAGTAGTTCGTCTGGTCGATGATCACCTTCCCGGCGAATTGGTCGGCCGGCAGGGCCGCGTAGCTCGGGAGGGGAAGCGAGAGCGCGATGACGTCGCCCGCGGCGATCGCCTCGTCGACGGTGCCCGCGCTCGCGAGCGGACCCAGTTCGTCGACGAGCCGCGTGATCGTCTCCGGGCCCCGCGAATTGCTGATCACGACGCGGTAGCCCGCGTCGACGGCCAGGCGCGCGACCGAGCCGCCGACCAGGCCGGAGCCGATGATTCCGATCGTCTGTGTCATGACCGAAACCTCTCCCGTCATCGGGCGGGGTACCAGGCGTCGTTCTCGCTATGACTGCGGGTACCACCCAACTTCTGCCGCCCCGGCGCACACTGGAGAAGTGACCGAGTTGGGTACTGCCCTCCGTGCGTGGCGCGAGAGTGTCGGACCGGAGAGCGTCGGCCTGCCGCGCGGCGGCGACCGCCGGGTGCCCGGTCTTCGACGCGAAGAGCTCGCGCTGATGGCCGGCGTCTCGTTCGACTACCTGGTCCAGCTCGAACAGGGACGCGCGACCAACCCGTCGACACAGGTCCTCCAGGCGCTGGCGAGGGTGCTGCGCCTGAACGACGTCGATCGGGAAGCCCTGTACCGGCTGGCGGGTCTGATGGTCCCGCCGTCGGGATCGGTGCCGCGCGAGGTTCCGCCCGGCGTACAGCGCATGATCGATCGAATGAGTGACACCCCCGTGGCCGTCTTCACCGCCGCGTGGGACGTCGTGCAGTGGAATCCGCTGTGGGGAGAGCTGTTCGGAGAGGGTCTCGCTCCGAACATGGTCTGGGGACACTTCGCCGGGGAAGTCCCCGCCGGTGCGTCGGAGATCGAGCGCGACGCAGCGCACACCGACGCGTTCGAGCGCATGATGGTGTCCGATCTGCGCCGCGCGGCCGAAAGATATCCGGACGACCGCGCCGTCACCGAGCTGATCGGCGGCCTACGCGAAACCAACCCGCGCTTCGCCGAGCTCTGGACGCGCTACGAGACCCTGCCGCTCGGCGGTTCGCGGAAGACGGTCGTGCACCCGGAACTCGGACCGATCACGCTCGACTGCGACATCCTCGCCATCGAACGCGCCGACCTGCACATCGTGCTCAACTGGGCCGCTCCGGGCACGCCCGACGCGGAGAAGCTCGACGTGTTGCGTCAGCGAGCGGTAGCCGCCGGTTGTTGCCACCGGAACGGGTCGTCCTCCAGCGCAGGACGGTCCCACCGTCCGAGGTCCGCGGCCGCTTCGTAGGTGGTGCGGAGGAACTCGGCGACCGCGCGGTCCGGGTCGGCGGCGGCACGCGCGGCCTCGTACGGCAGCAGGAACTGCTGGAATTCGGTGCTGTAGTAGGCCCCGTCAGGGCCGACCGGCTGATCGGCGAACCCTTCGGGCGCGGGGTAGGCGTACGAGTAGAACGCGCCCTCTTCACCACCGCCGGGCCAGAACCCGCAGCTGGACAGCTCCCGGGAGTAACCCTCGACCATGACCCAGTCCCCGCAGTTGGGCGCTCCGCCGGGGTGCGGCGGCGCCGACCGCCCGGAGAAGCGGGTACAGGCCAGGTCCATCGCACCCCAGAAAAAGTGCACCGGACTGACCTTGCCGACGAAATGCGACCGGAACTCGCCCATCACGCGGTTCGCCTGCAGCAGTTGCCTCCAGAACAGGGCGACGGCCTCACCGTCGTAGGAGGCGTGCTCGTAGTCCTCGGCGAACGGGACCGCCGGATCGACCTCGTTGGGATGCGGCCGGATCGGCGCCTCGATCCCGAGCTGGTCGAGCATGTGCAGGACGCGGGTGTAGAACTCGGCGACCGGCATCGGCCGGAGCGGGAGACTCTGCGTGCCACCGTTGCTGCTGCGGATCTCCAGTTGGTGGCCGACGAAGTCGAACTCGATCTCGAAGGCTCCCGTGCGGTGCGGGATCGTCGACGTCGTCAGGCCGCGCGGGCTGACGTAGAGGGTCACCTGCCACCAGTGGTTGACCAGCGGAGCGTGGGCCATCCGGATCTTGCCGACGATCTGCGTCCACATGTGCAGGGTTTCGCGAGTGGGGGTCCACTCCGAGACCCGCAGGCGCGGCCAGGTCATGACGCATCCCCTTCGTCGACGAGCGAGCGACGCGGAAAGCCAACAGTGTGTTGCCGGAACAGGGTCAAGACCCCGACTGACGCAGCTCGCGGGCGAGGACGCTCGCCCGGCCCATCACGTCGAGCTGGGCGGGGTTGTACAGGTTGGCCACGGCGTCGAGGAACGTCTCCCGGGTGACGCGCTCGCCGTGGGACGTGCGACCCGTCGCGTCGCTCAGCCAGGGGTACTCGGCGAGGTGCTTGACGAGGACCGGCGCGATCTGCTCGGCGAGACGCTGGCGGGTCGCCTCGTCCGCGTCGGCCGAGAGGGCGTCGAACTCCCCGTTGGTGGGATCGTCCTCGTCCTCCGCCATCCTCTGCAGGTCCTTCATCGCGTCCGCGTCGTACAACTGCGCGTGGACGTGGAGGAGTGAGGTGTCCGCTTCGGACAGGCGCGGCGCGACGGACTCGAAGCCGGCCGGCGTATCGGCCGGGACACCGGCGCGCAGGATGGTGGCGATGTCCGCGCGGGCTCGCTGCAGGCGCTCGGCCTCCACGGCGAGCTCGGCGTCGACCTGACGCAGTACGTCCGAGGAGATCGCTCCGTTGGTACGGACCTCGCCGATCTGCGCGAGCGGCACCCCCAGCTCCACGAGCCGCCGGATGCGCAGCAGACAGACCAGGTGCTCGACGCCGTACTGCTTGTAGCCGTTGTACCGGCGCTCCGGCTCCGCCAGCAGACCGAGCCGATGGTAGTGGCGGATGGTGTTCACCGTGGTGTCGGCGAGTTCCGCTAGCTCACGGGTGCTCCAGGCCACGGCGCCAGGGTATCCAGTACGAAAACCGTGTCAATCGGACTCCAGCAGCTTGAGCAGAAGCCGCCGGAACTCCTCCCGCTCCCGCTCCTCGAGACGCGACATCATCGCAGCGAACTCGCTTGCCAGGGCAGCCAGTGCGCGCTCCAACACCTCCCGCCCCTGCGGTGTCGTCGCGAGCCGGTGACGGCGCAGGTCACCCTCGTCGATCTCGCGCTGCACCAGCCCGGCGGCGACGAGGTTGCGCAGGTAGGTGGTGATGCTGGCCTTCGGCAACATCAGCTTCTCGGCGATCGCGACCGGGTAGCGGCACGTGTCGACCTCGTCGAGGACGTAGAACTCCTTGGTTTCGATGCCCAGCACCGCCAGTTGCGGCTCGGCCGCGTTCATCACCCGCGTCAGCAGACGCTGGTTGAGCTTCCACAACTGGGCGGAGTCCTCGTCGCTCATCGACACCTCCACCAAAGTGATACGGTTCTGAACTAGTTCCAAACCGAACTAGTTGGCTGAAGGGACTTTCCCCGAGCCGAACTACTTTAGCGAGAACAGGAGCGACCCGTGATCCGGCACCTCACCATCCCTCGCGACACGCTCGAGTTGGCCGCCGACCTGCACCTGCCTGACGACGACTCCTCCGACCTCCCTGCGGTGGTGCTCTCGACGCCCGGCAGCAGCGTCAAGGAACAGATCGGCGCCAACTACGCCTCGCGGCTGGCCCGGCACGGGTTCGCCGCACTGACCTTCGACCCCGCCTACCAGGGGCAGAGCAGCGGCGAACCGCGCGATCTGGAGGATCCCTACCGACGCGGCGAGGACCTCTCCTACGCCATCGACGCGCTGACCACGATCCCTGGGATCGACGCCGGGCGCATCGGAGCGCTCGGCATCTGCGCAGGCGGCGGTTACGCCGTCCACACCACCCGCACCGACCACCGGATCAAGGCCCTCGCCACCGTGGTCGGCACCAACATGGGAAGCGCCTGGCGCTCCCCCGCCTTCGCGCCCGACGGCCCGGCCGCCGCACTCGACGAACTGGCCGCGGCGCGCACGAAGGACGTCGCCGACGGAACGCTCGAACGCGTCAACTGGCTGCCCGACACCGTGGACGAAGCCGAGGCCGCGGGGATCACCGACATCGACACGATGCAGGCGATGACGTACTACCGCACCCCGCGTGGCCACGACGAACACTCCACCAACCGCCGCCTCCGGCGAAGCGACTCCCTGCTCATCGGCTACGACGCCTTCCACCTCGTCGAGGAGCTGCTGACCCAGCCGCTCCAGGTGATCATCGCCGGCCGCAAGGGTGTCACCCGTCAGTACGAGACCGGGATGCGACTCTGGGAGATCGCCCCCAACCCCGTCGACCTCATGGTCGTCGACGGCGCGGGCCACTACGAGATGTACGACGAGCCCCGCTACGTCGACCCGGCCGTCGAGCGGCTGGCCGCCTTCTACCGCGACCACCTCTGAGCCCGGGGTCACTCGCCGAGTTGGCCGATCCGGTACTCGGAGGAGCCCTCGGCGGTGTGGGCGACGCCCCGGGTGTCCACCGACAGCGGGCCGTTCACCGGGGTCAGCGGTGCGCCTGGCAGCCACGCGGCGAACGCCTTGTCCGCGGCGCCGGGCAGCAGGGCCGGCACCGCGAGCGCACCGAGTCGATCCGGCGGTTACGGGCGGGATCCAGATTCGGCCAGTGGCGATCGTGAGCTTCCCCGACCCAGGAGTAGCACCATGCTCGCCGTCCCCAAGGTGGACTTCTTCTTCGACCCCGCCTGCCCGTTCGCCTGGATCGCCTCCCGGTGGATGCTCGAGGTGGAACAGAAGCGTGAGATCGACCTGAGCTTCCAGGTGATGAGCCCGTCCGTCCTCAACGAGCACCGCGAAATCGAGGACTGGTACCGCACCTTTTGTGACCGGGCCTGGGGGCCGGTGCGGGTCTGTATCGCGGCGGCCGCGGCGCACCGCGACGGTGTGCTTCGCGACCTGTACACGGCGCTCGGAACCCGGATCCACAACGGCGGCAACAAGGACTACGCCGAGGTCATCGATCAGGCACTGGCCGAGGTCGGCCTGCCCGCGACGCTCGCGGCGACCGCGGACAGCACCGACTACGACGAGGCCCTACGGGCCAGCCACCGCAGGGCCCTGGACCCGGTCGGTGAGGACCTCGGCACCCCGTCCATCCACATCGACGGCGTCGGGTTCTTCGGCCCGGTACTGAACGCGATCCCTCGCGGCGACGAGGCGGCCGAGATGTTCGACGCGGCCCTGACTCTCGCTCGCAACCCGCACTTCTTCGAGCTCAAGCGGGCCCGCTCCGGCGGCCTGAACTACGACTGACCCCGGCTCAGTATTCGAAGGCCTCCGAATGCACGTCTTCGCCACCGACCCAGTCCAGGACCGACTCCCGAAAGGCGCGTCCGGTGCAGACGTAGAACCGTCGCTGCCCCTTCTCGCCCGCGCCCAGCACATCGGCCTTCTCGACCCGTCGGGTGTGCACCCGGGCACCGAGCCGGGCCAGAGCATCGCGCTCGAGACCAGGGCCGGTGACGAACAGGTCGGTCTTCGCCGCCAGCCCGTCGATCCGCTCCAGGACGTCGACGGCGAGCGGAATGTCGTCCGCCCGCAGACTCCAGAGAACCCTGAGCTCACGCCCGGATTCCAGGACCTCCGGCGCCTGCGCCAGCAGCGGCGTGATCCCCACGCCCGCAGCTACGACGACGACGTCGTCCGCGGAATCGACGAATCCGACACCCCCGAACCCGAGAACCGCAGCGGTCAGGGTGGTACCGGGCCGCCACCGCGCGAGCAGCTTGGTGACCGGTCCGTTCGTGCGGGCCGTGACGTCGAACTCCGCTCCGCCCAACCCGCCGGAGCGAGGAGGCGGGCTCGAGATCGTGAACGACCGGACGTAATCGTCGTTGAGTGACCGGGGATCGTGGTCACGCATGTGCGACCAGCCACGGTCGAGGTGGGCGGAGAAGTCCAGCGTGACGTGCTGCCCCGCCTGCCAGGGCTCGGGCTGCGGGAAGTCCGACCCGAGGAGGAACGTGTAGCGCGACACCGTCGGCGTGATCGATTGTTTGCCGACGAGGGTCGCGGTCCCGATGCCCGTCGGGCTCACGGCCGGGTCCGAACCGTCGAGTTCGCGGGCCAGTTTGCGGACCGGCGGGTTGTAGGGCGACGGGTCGAGCGGTCGACCACGGAACGGCAGGCCGTCCCGGACGAAGCGGGCTGCGTCGACGTCGATCCGAACGGCGACCGCGCTGTGCGGCAGTAACGCCGCGGCATCGGCGCCGACGAGAATCTCGGCCCGTCCGGTGGCGTACAGGACGTCGCCGGTCTCGAAGTCGGGAAACGTCACCCCCACGGTGGGATCGGTCTTCAGATTGCCCAGCGTCTGGAAGAGGCGGTTCCCGGAGTACTCCGGGTAGACCAGCGTCACGCCCTCGTCGTCGGAGTTGCTGAGCACCCGCACGAACCCCGGGTTCCCGCCGCGGTTGTTCGTGTCCATGCTCTCGGCGCCGTGCCGGCTCGAGATGAAGAAGATGTCAGCTCTCCCGATCAGGTCCACGGCGTCGGGATCCAGCGGGAGCCGGTCGCTGATCAGCTCGGGGGAAGCCTCGTGGGGACGCACGATCTTCCGGTTCAGGTACTTGGGGCAGTTGCCGAGCGTTTCGTCGATGGCGACGGCCATCTGGACGTCCACCCGCGAACCGCTCTCCTTCCCCCGGACCACCCCGCGGAGCATCCGACCGGCGATCTTGACCCGCGTCCGCTGCTCCAGATCCATCGCTAGGCCCGCGACCAACTTTCCGCGTCCGGCGTAATCGACGATCTCGGCGTCGTCGGAGAACAGCGCCTCCAGTACCGGGTCGAACCCCACCCGGCCCGTCGTGGGCCGGAGATGCGCAGGGGTGCTCAGCCCCAGCGCCCCGGCCGCGATGGGCCTCGTCACCCCGGCCGAGCCGCCGAGGACCGTCGTCCAGACGTGGTCGTTCTCGTCCACGGTTCCGAGCGCGAGAAGCGGGCTCTGCGCCATCCAGTGTCCGTAGGCCATCGGCAGGCCGGGGACCGTGGGGTTCTCCTCGTACGGGACGTGGAGCAGACGGTGCATCGCTTCCTCGCCCGAGTGCCACTCGAGAGTCATTTCACCGCTCCGGGGATGGCGAGGGCGAGCGCGGAGTCGAAAACCTCCGGGTCGTCGAACGCGCGGGCGAGAACGATGGCGCCCTGAACGGTCGCGACGATCATCCGGGCCTGCCCGGTGGGATCCGCGGACCCGTACGCCGTGAGGGTGTGCGCGAGTGCGTCGATCCAGGAAGTGAAGTACTGCGACACCGCGGTCGCGAACCGGTCGTTGTGGAAGCTGAGCGAGATCACGCCGCCCAGGCAGACACGCTTCCCGGATCGAAAGTAGTCGCTCACCGACCGGGCCATCTCCTGCAGCGCCTGCTCGGCTGCCGCCCGGTCGCCGGCCGGAACACTCCGCAGGGGGACGAACACGGAGCTCTCGAACCAGGTGCCGATGCTCTCGAGCACGGCTCCCAGCATCTCGTCCTTCCCGCCCGGGAAGAAGTGGTAAAGGCTCCCGTTCGTGAGCCCGGTGGCTGCCGACATGACGCTCAACGACGCGCCGTCGTAGCCGTGCTCCCGGAACACTTCCGCCAGTAACGGGAGGCACGCGTCGCGCGAACTCCTCATCGACCCACCTCGATTAGAGTGATTTCTCTAGAGAGATCACTCTACACGCTAGGCTCGGAGCATGACCGGCCTGACGATGGTGGCTTTCATTCGCGTCCCTGCTGAGCAAGCGCAGAACCTGACGCGGTACGAGGACGCGGTGCTGGGTTTGCTACCCAGCCACGGCGCCCTGGTCGAGCGACGGGAGAAGTCGGCGGACGGCGGCGCGGAGGCGCACCTGCTCAGCTTCCCGTCCCGGGAGGCGATCGACGCCTTCGACGCGGACCCGCGCCGCGCCGAAGCCCGCGAGGGCATCGACGCGGCGGGGGTGGAGGCGTTGCGATTCCTCCTGGAGCCGGAAGACGGCCCCGAGGGCATCGTGCTGTGGCGCTTCCTCACCGAGGAGTGGTTCAGCATCCTGCTGGAGCAGGGGCAGGACCTCTCCGAGATCGACCTTTTCCTGCTCGGGGACGTTCTTTTCGACGTCGATCGCTATGTGGCCGCAGCGCGGCAACTGGCGGGCGCGGGGGCCGAAGACCTGGCCTCGCCGGAGATCACGTTCTACGCCGGCCAGCAGTGGGTGCTGCGGTTCGCCGAGGGCGCTCCGAATCCGGAGGGCGTGCTCGTACTCTTCGACGGACGCGAGGCGGTACGCGTGGAAGAGCTCGATGCGGACGAGGTCACCGACTAGTCGTCGGCCATCGGCTGGATCGGCGCCTTGCGCCGCAGCAGCTCCGGCTTCGAGATCGACCACTCCTTGACCTGGTCCCACTCGATGCGCACCGCGGGGCGCTCCTCGTCCTGGCACCTGTGGTACTTCGGGAGCTGACGCCCGAAGTCGAGCTCGATCTTCGCTCGGAGATCGTCCTCGCCCCGGCCGAACATGCGGATCCGGTAGGTCGCCTCATCGATGGTGAGACCGAAGCCGTATTCGGCGGGAGTGCGCAAGCCTGAAGCCATGGACGCATGATACGTACAGGCGTTCGAAAAAGTCGAGCGGATCAGCCCGGAAATTCGCCGACGCCGAGAGCGAATTCCCAGTGCCCCTGGACAGCCCGCAGACGCAGCCCGAGGCTTTCGACGAACGCCTCCACACCCGCCTTGGCCTGCGCATCGTCGCCGACGAGGAAGACGTCGAGCAGCTCGGCGAACAACTGGCACTGCTCCTCGACGGCGGCACCGCAGAATTCAGGTCAGGCGAGGACGACGGCCTTGCCCGACAGCTCGCCCGCGCCGGCCTGAGCGTGCAGGGCGGGCAGGTCGGCCAGCGGCACCCGCTGGGTGACCTCGATGTGCAGCTCACCGGTGTTGACGCGCGCGACCAGGTCGGCGAGCTGGTCGGCGTCGCTGCGGACGAACAGGTCGATGCCGCGGACACCGCGCGCCTCGTCAGAGGGAGCGGGCATCCAGACCGTGGTGTTGACGAGGGTGCCGCCGTCGCGGATCAGTGTGACCAGCGCGGCCAGCTGCTCGGGGGCGACCGGCGCGAGGTTGAGCGCGAGGTCGACCGGCTCGGTCACCGCCGTGGTCACGTCGGTGGTGGTGTGGTCGACGATCTCGTCGGCTTCCTCGACCCGGGCGCTGCTGCGCGGTGAGGCCACTGCGATCACATACGCGCCGGCCGCCTTCGCCAGCTGCACGGCGTAGCCGCCGACCGCTCCCCCGGCGCCGTTGATCAGCACCCGCTGCCCGGACGTCAGGTTGCCGTGCTCGAAGAGTGCCTGCCAGGCGGTGAGTCCCACCAGCGGCAACGCGGCCGAATCGGCCAGCGGGACGGTCTTCGGCGCCGCCGTCAGGATGTCCGCCGGCGCGATCACGTACTCCGCGGCCGCGCCGGTGCCCGCCATCGGCAGGAAGCCGACGACCTGGTCACCGACCGCGACGGCGTCCACGCCCTCACCGAGCGCGTCGACGGTGCCCGCGACGTCGATGCCGGGGGTGTGCGGGAGCTCGACCGGGATCGGACCCTGCATGAAGCCACCGCGGATGTTGCCGTCGACGCCGTTGAACGACGTCGCCGCGACGCGGATCCGGACCTGGCCGGCGCCGGGAGTGGGCTCCTCCACGTCCTCGTAGCGCAGGACCTCGGGACCGCCGTACTCGGAAAAACGCACTGCCTTCATTACTGGGCCTGCTTCCGTGAGTGGTTTCCGGTGCCCACTCAAGGTCGCAGGATTCGACGCGATCAGCCTGGGCCGAGTTGGCCCACCCGGACGACGGCCGGCCCTGCGGCGGCGCCGACGACCTCGGCGAGCCGCGCCGCGTCGGCGGAACCCGGCGCGGCGGTGAGCATCAGCGCCGCCAGATCGTCGCCCGGAACCGCGAGCAGGCTGCCGACGAGCGTGACCGCCTGACCGTCCGGATGGACGAACGCGGCGCTGCTCTCGTAGGCGGCCACCGGCCGCGGGGTGCGCCACAACGAGTCGAACAGCGGGCTCCGGGTCCGCAGCTCGTCGACGAGCGCGGCGAGGGACGCGTCGGCCGGGTACCGCAGGAGCGTGCTCCGCAGTTGGGCGACGAGGATCGCTTCGTGGTCGGACGCGTCGACGTCGGACTGCCGGAAGTGCTCGAACGGATTGCAGAACGTGCGCCAGGCGACGTTCCAGTCCCACGGGTGACCGGTGAGGTTCCAGTGCTTCAGAGCCATGAATGCGCTGTTGACGGCGACGACGTTCATCGCCGCGTCGGAGACGAACATAGGGGTGTCCGGGAACCGCTCCAGCAGCCGCGTCGCGCCCGGACCGACCTCGTTCGGCACCTGTCCGTCCGCGGCCGCGTACCCCGCCAGCGCGCAGAGCCGCTCGTACTCCGCCCGGCCGATCCGTAACGCCCGGGCGATCGCGTTCACCACACCGGCCGACGGGTGGCTGCGTCCCTGCTCCAGCCGCCGCACGTAGTCCGCGGACATTCCCGCGAGGTCGGCGAGCTCCTCCCGCCGCAGGCCACGGACCCGCCGGTCGCCTACCGGCAGTCCGACGGTCGCAGGCGCCGTGCTTTCACGCAGTTGGCGCACCGCTACCCCGAATTCCTGTCCTCCCACGGTCCTATTGTGCCTGGCCTACCGCTCGATCCACGCCATCTGCGCCTCGGTGTGATGGCCGCCTTCGGCGACCGGCAGCGCGTCGAGCGCCGCGATCTGGTCCGCGGTCAGCTCGACGCCGTCCGCCGCGATGTTCTCCTCGACGCGGCTGACACGCTTGGTGCCGGGGATCGGGACGATGTCGTCCCCCTTGGAGAGCACCCAGGCGAGCGCGACCTGCGCCGGCGTCGCTCCGACCTGGTCGGCGACCTTCCTCACCTCGTCGGCGATCCGGAGGTTCCGTTCGAAGTTCTCGCCGGTGAAGCGCGGGTTGGACTTGCGGAAGTCGCTGTCGTCGAGCGCCTCGATGTCCGCCGGCGTGCTGAGCGCCCCGGTGAGGAAGCCTTTGCCGAGCGGCGAGTACGCCACGAGCCCGATCCCCAGCTCACGCAGGACCGGGATCATCTCGTCCTGGTCGCGGGTCCAGAGCGAGTACTCCGACTGCAGCGCGGTGACCGGGTGCACGGCGTGCGCGCGCCGGACGGTGTCGATCCAGGCCTCGGAGAGCCCGATGTAGCGGATCTTGCCCTGCTTCACGAGCTCGGCCAGCGCGCCCATCGTGTCTTCGATCGGCGTCTTCGGGTCGACCCGGTGCTGGTAGTAGAGGTCGATCCGGTCGGTGCCGAGCCGGCGCAGCGAGCCCTCGACCGCGGTGCGGATGTTGTCGGGGCTGCTGTCCAGGTTCCCCGGGCCGCCTCCGTCGTGGGAAACCATGCCGAACTTCGTCGCGAGCACGACGTCGTCGCGACGGCCCTTGAGGGCCTCACCGACGAGTTCCTCGTTGACGTAGGGGCCGTAGATCTCGGCGGTGTCGAGGAACGTGACGCCGAGTTCGAGGGCGCGGTGGATGGTGCGGATCGATTCGGCGTCGTCGGTGCCGGCGCCGGTGAAGCCGTGGGACATGCCCATCGCGCCCAGACCGATCCGGGAGACCTCGAGTTCGCCGAGTTGTGCGGTACGCATTGATCAGTCCTCCGGGACGGGGCGGCCCCAGGCCGCGAGGGTGACGTCGGCCGGTTCCGGGCCGCCGCGCTTGCCGGTCTCCAGGCCGTCGATCGTCGCCAGTTCGGCGTCGGTCAGCGCGAAGTCGAAGACGTCGAAGTTCTCGGCGATTCGCTCCGGCCGCACGGATTTGGGGATCACCTGCCTGCCCTGCTGCAGGTGCCAGCGCAGCATCACCTGCGCCGGTGACTTCCCGTGCGCCGTCGCGATCTCGCCGATCGACGGGTCCTCGAGCGTGCTGGTGTGGCCGCTGTCGCGGTAGAAGGTGATGCCGCCGATCGGCGCCCACGCCTGCGTCACAATTCCGTGTTCGACGCCGAACGCCTGCACCTCGCGTTGGGCGAAGTACGGGTGCACCTCGATCTGGTTGACCGCCGGTACGACGTCCACCGCGTCGAGCAGGGCGGTGAGGTGCTCGACCATGAAGTTGCTGACGCCGATGGCGCGCACGTCGGCGTCGGCCAAGAGCTTCTCCAAGGCGCGGTAGGCGCCGATGGTCTTGTCGAAGTCCGACGGAAGTGCCTGGTGCAGGATCAGCAGGTCGATCTGGTCGACGCCGAGCTTGCGGGCGGCCTTCTCGAAGCCGTGCAGGGTCTCGTCGTAGCCGTAGTCGCTGATCCAGATCTTCGTCTCGACGAAGACGTCACTGCGGTCGACGCCGGAGCCGGCGATGGCCTCGCCGACCTGGCGTTCGTTGCCGTACGCGGCGGCGGTGTCGATGTGCCGGTAGCCGGTCGCGAGAGCTGCGTCGACGGCGGCGCGGGTCTCGTCCGGCGGGGTCTGGAAGACGCCGAACCCCAGCGCGGGGATCGTGACGCCGTTGTTGAGCGTGAGCTCATGCATGGTGGAGCCCTTCGAGGGTGGCGGCCCAGCTTGCGAGCATTTTCAGCCCGTCGGCAGTCGGGGTGCCCGCGGCCGCCGTGTAGATGTTGAGCGTGAGGTCGGGCTCGGACGGCAGCTGCATCGACTCGAAGTCCAAATCGAGCTGGCCGACGATCGGGTGACGCAGCCGTTTCTGGCCGCTGCGGTGGTACTGCACGTCGTGCGAGGCCCAGCGCTGGCGGAAGACCTCGCTCTGGGTGGAGAGTTCTCCGATCAGTTCGATCAGTGCCCGGTCGTGCGGATTGCGGCCGGCTTCCAGCCGGAGCATCGCGGCGGCGTCGTTGGCGACCCGGTCCCAGTCGACGAAGAACTCCCGGGCGGCCGGGTCGAGGTAGACGAACCGGGTGGTGTTGGCCGGTCGACGTGGGTCTTCCAGGACCGGGGCGTAGAGCGCGCGGCCGAGACGGTTCATGGCCAGGATCTCGTGGCGGCCGTTGCGCACCCAGGCGGGTGCGTCGGAGATCGCGTCGAGCACCTGCTGGACGGCGGGGCGAATGCTACTGCGACGTCGAGCGCTCGGGCGGGCGCCCTTGGCCAGCGCGAACAGGTGTTCCCGCTCCGCTTCGTCCAGGCGGAGCGCCCGGGCGACAGCGTCGAGGACGCTTTCGGAGGCGCCGGAGAGGTTGCCGCGCTCCATCCGCACGTAGTAGTCGATGGAAACGCCGGCCAGCAGTGCTACCTCTTCCCGACGCAGTCCCTTCACGCGCCGGTGGCCCCCGTAGGCGGGAAGCCCGGCCTGTTCCGGCGTGATGCGCGCCCGCCGCGAGGACAGGAACTCGCGGATCTCGGCGCGCTGGTCGATCGGGGGCATGTCTCCACCGTAGGTCGCGCCCCGGGATGAGGGAGGGTCTGTCATTACCCCGAACACGCGGCGACCGGCACCTCCTCTGCGCCGTTGTTCGGCCACCGTTCGACACGTAGTTCCTGGAACGACGCCGCGAGCGGGGACAGTTTCCGGCATGCAGGACATTCTTCAGCTCGACGCGGACCGGCTGACCGCCGACGAGTTCTGCGATCAACTCTTCGCGTTCCTCGAGACCGCCGGTCAGTCGAACTACGACGAGGCGGTCACGCAATTGGAGCACGCGCTGCAGTGCGCTGCGCTGGCCGAGTCGGCCGGCTACGGCCCGCACGCGCAGGTCGCGGCGCTGCTGCACGACATCGGGCACCTGGCGCTGGGCGAGGACGGCGAGTCCGCCGAGCACGACCAGCGCCACGAGATCATCGGCGCCCGGCTCGTGACGCGGTGGTTCGGCGCGGAGGCCGGCGGTCCCGTCGCCCTGCACGTCGCGGCCAAGCGCTACCTGGTGGCGACCGATCCGGCCTACTTCGGCAGCCTCTCCCCCGCGTCGGTCCACAGCCTGGAGTTGCAGGGCGGCCCGATGACGTCGGACGAAGTGACGAAGTTCGAGCGCCTGCCGCAGCACGAGGTCGCCGTGGAGCTCCGCCGCTGGGACGACCTGGCGAAGGACGTCGACGCCGAGGTCCCCGCCCTCGAACACTGGCGCCCCGCGATCACCGCCCTCCTGACCCGCTAATGACGACAACGTTTGTTCCCAAGAAGAGCTACGATCGTTGTCGTGGCAGACTCAGCTTACGCACGACTCGGCGCTATCGCCGAGCAGCGATGGGGCCTGGTCACGACAGCCCAGGCCGAGGCCGCCGGGCTCGCACGTAAGCAACTCGTGCGTATGGCCGCCGCTGGCGCGATCGAACGGGTCGCTCGCGGTGTCTACCGGATGGCAGGGGTTCCACCGCAGTCACAGGAAGCCGTCTACGCCACCTGGCTCGCGCTCGGCGGCGCGACTGCCACCCGGTCGGGAGGGTCTTCACTCGTTGCCGGTGGGGTCACGGCTGCCGTGGTGCACGAGATCGGGGATTTTTTCCTCGACAGGCTCGACTTCATCGTTCCGGCACGCAAAGGCACTCGGCTTCCAGACGTTCGACTACGGATCAGGCAATTGGCCGCCGAGGATGTCATTCCGGTCAACGGCCTACCGGCGCTGACCGTCGAGCGCACCATCGCCGATCTGGTGGAGACAGGCATGGACATGTCACTGGTCGCCCACGCACTGCGTGATGCCGTGAGCCAGGGCAAGGTCACCCGGCCCGAGCGCCTTCGATTTCATCTCACTGTGCTAGCGGCGCGACGCAAGGATGCCCGGCTTCTCACCAACGAACTCGACCGACTTGCCGTCAACCTGTCGACCGAGGGCGATCGTGACTGAGGAATCGGGTTACGGCGATTGGCGCTCGCTGGCGCTGGCGATCAAAGACGCCGCTAAGAAGAGGACGCAACAGGAGGGCGGGGGCATCAGCGCCGCCACCGTCGATGCGCAGATTCGCCAAGCTCGCTACGACCGGTTCCTCTCCCGCGTCTTCGCCGACGGCGAGGCTTCCGAGTGGCTGCTCAAGGGCGGGTTGAGCATGCTTGCCCGAGTCCCCCGTTCCCGCACCACCAGGGACGTCGACCTCGCCGTCCGACACGTCGCCGATCTCGATGAAGCCGATCGCGCGCTTTCAGCACTGGTCGGCGTTGATCTGGGCGACCACCTCACGTTCCGGCTCATCCGCTCGATGCCAACCGGACACGGCGACAATCAGCCCGGAGTCGAGACGCGACGCTTCGTTTATGCCTGCCTGGACGCCGACCATCACACGCAGATCGACACTGTGACCGTCGACGTCGTCATCGGTCCTGCTCCGGTCGGGACCCCGGAGGTCGTCGAGCCGGCCAATCGCCTGTATCTTCGCCGCCCTCTCGTCACACACCCGTATCGGCTGTTTCCTGTCGCTGACCAAATCGCCGACAAAGTGTGCGCCACCATGAGCACGAACTACCCCGGCGGAGAGCGCAGCAGCCGGGTCAAGGACCTGGTGGATCTCGTCGTCCTCGCGCACTCGCAGGTCGTCAATCTAGCGGAGCTACGAGCCGCGATCTCCGCCAAGCGGGCGTCCTGCGGTATGGATCCGTTCGACAGTTTCGACATCCCCACCGGTTGGCGCCGCACCTACCCGGCGACAGCCAAAGGGGTACCTTCCGCACAGACCTATACGGCCGCGACAGCAGCGCATCTGATCGCCGCGTTCATCGACCCAGCGCTCGAGAAGGGGTCGCGCGTCGGCGTCTGGAGCCCTGACGAACTCCGCTGGAGTTGATGATCAGCGGGACCGGGAGAGGGCTCCGGAGATGGCGATGATGATCACGCCGATGATCGCCAGGGCCGTGGCGAGCAGGGCCGGGGCGCGGTAGCCGTAGCCGGCGGCGATGACGACGCCGCCGGCCCATGCACCGAGTGCGTTGCCGACGTTGAGCGACGCGTGGTTCATCGCCGCGCCGAGCGTGACGGCGTCACCCGCGACGTCCATGAGACGCAGCTGCAGGTTCGTGACCAGCACCGATCCGAGCCCGGCGAAGACGAACACCACTGGCAGCGCCCACCAGCCGTGCGGTGCGGCGAACCAGAACGTCAACATGGCGAGCGTGGTGCCGATCGCGCCGAGCAGCAGCGACTTGTAGACCGACCAGGACGCCAGCTCACCACCGGCCCACGTGCCCACCGTCAAGCCGAGGCCGAACGCGAGCAGGAACAGCGGGACGACGGATTCCGAGAGCCCGGCGACGTCGGTCACTGTCGTCGCGATGTACGAGTAGATCGCGAACACACCGCCGAAGCCGATCGAGCCGGCCGCGATCGTCAGCCACACCTGGCCGCGGGTGAAGAACATCCGGGCCTCCGCCCGGCCGCTGCTCTGAGCGGTGACCGGCGACGCCGGCACGAACGCGAAGATCAGCGCGACCGCGAGCCCCGCCAGGACGGCGCACGCCAGGTACGTGGTGCGCCAGCCCAGGTGCTGGCCCATCCAGGTCGCCGCCGGCACACCGACGAGGTTCGCGACCGACAACCCCAGCATCACCGACGCGATCGCGCGGCCTCGCCGGGCCGGGGCGACCATCCCGGCCGCCGCCAGGCTGGCGATGCCGAAGTACGCGCCGTGCGGCAGTCCGTCGAGGAAACGCGCGCCGACGAACAGGGCGTAGTTCGGCGCGATGGCCGTGACCAGGTTGAACGCCGCGTACGTGCCCATCAGGGCCAGGAGCAGCCCACGCCGGGGCAGGCGCGCCCCGAGGATGGCCAGGATCGGCACACCGACGACCACGCCCAGCGCATAGGCGGTGATGCCGTGCGCGGCCTGCGGCTCGGTGCGGTGCAGGCCTTCGGCGATCTGCGGAAGCACACCCATCGTGACGAATTCGGTGGTGCCGATCGTGAATCCGCCGACGGCCAGAGCCAACAGGCCTGGGACGACTCGGGTGGGGCTCGCTGCGGCCGGGGTCGTGGCGACGGGCGACGTGACGGTCATACGGTTGCGATTCCTCTGTAGCGGAGGTCCTCAGCCGACGACACCGCGGCATCGCCTCTCGAGAGGTGGGCGACGCTGCCGATCCACCCTAATCCGCTTTTATCCGAGGTGACGCCGGCCGTGGTGTAGCTCTCGTTCAGAGGCTCAGCAGCAGGTCGCGCACGACGACCGGCTGTGACAGGAACGGGTGGTGGCCCGCCTCGATCTCGACGACCCGGCCGGCCTTGCGGGCGAACTCCCGCTGCCGCTCGGCCGGTGTGCCCCGGTCCTGGGCGCACACCAGGTAAGTCGTGGGCACGTCCTGCCAGGCGGCCGCCCCGACCGGCTGGCCCGTCACCTGGACGTTCTGTCGAGCCAGGTGCGCTGGTGCCTGCGCTTGGACGTCGACATCGCAGTCCCGGCCCGGCGAGCCCTACACCGCCACGCTGCGCGCTGCCTGGGCGTCGATGGCCGGCCCGGAAGGCCGACCCTTCCTGCGGATGTTCGGTCAGTGGCGGGAGAACCCGGTGCAGCAGTTGTGGCCCGGCTTCCCGCGTCTCGCGACGACCGACTGGCTCGAACCGCTCGCCGACGGCCTGCGCAGCATCGACCGCGAGCTGCTCATGGACCTCGACGCCACGGGCGACGCCGAGCGCACCAACCGCGCGTTCGACGACTTCCTCGCCACGCTGGAGCCACGTCAGGCGTGTTCCTCGGTCGAGTGAGAGTTGGTGAGCGTGAGCGCACCACCCGCCGCGATCAGCCCGACGATCACCGCCACCACCGCGTAGGTGATCCGCTCGCCGTGGAAGAACGACGCCACGAGGCTCTCGCTCCAGGCGCCCACCGGGAGCTGAGTGGTCACCAGCAGCGCGATGAACGTGCCGATCACGGCGGTTCCGACGCTGGTGCCGACCTCCTGCGCGGTGTCGTTGAGTGCGGTGCCCATCGACGTGCGGTTGGCCGGCATCGCGTCGACCAGCGCGATGGCGCAGATCGTCATGACGGTGCGCAGACCGATCGTCATCGCCACCATGCACGCCGCGATGACGGCGTACCCGTGATCGACGCCCCAGGAGAGCCCGGCCAGCGAGCCGGCCAGGAAGCCGGCGCCGATCAGGCAGGCGATGCGGTGACCGAACTGCTTCGCGAGCCACTCGGACAGCGGTGTCGCGGCGAGCATCGTCACGATGATCGGCAGGTTCGCCAGACCGGCACGCATCGGACTCCACCCGTACGCGTACTGGAAGTGGAGGATCAGCCCGAACATCACGGTGGCCATCGCGATCGACGTCCCGATCTGGGCGATGGCCGCGCCGCGGACGGTGCCGTTGGAGAACAGGGTCAGGTCGAGCATCGGGGCTGCGCTGCGGCGCTCGTGCCACACGAACGCGATCCCCGCGACCACCGCGCCGACGATCGACGCGAGCGTGATCCCGGAGGCCCAGCCGTTCTCGATACCGCTGGTCAGCGAGTAGCAGGCAAGACCGATGGCGGCGACGCTGAGCACGGCGCCGGGGATGTCGAGGACGTCGTCGGTCAGGTCCTCGCGGCGGTCGGCGGGGACGCCGAGCCGGACGCCGATGACAGCGATCAGCGCTATGGGTGCGTTGACGAGCAGCAGCCACTGCCAGTCGAAGTGGGCCAGCACGGTGCCGCCCAGCAGCGGGCCGAGCACGAACCCGGACATGCCGACGACGATCATCACGGTCATCGCCCGCATGCGCAGCGTCTGGTCGTCGAACAGCCGGAAGACCAGCGAGTTGGTGATGGGCGCCATGGCCGCGGCGGCGATGCCGAGGCCCGCCCGCAGGGCGATGAGCTGCCAGCTCTCCGACACGAAGGCGACGCCGAGGCTCAGCAGGCCGAACACGGCGAGCCCGACGAGCAGGACCCGGCGGCGCCCGAGCCGGTCGGCGATCGAGCCCGCGGTGAGCAGCAGACCACCGAACGTCAGCGAGTACGCGCCGGTGACCCACTGCAGCGCAGTGGTGCTGCTCCCGAGGTCACGGGCGATCGTGGGCAGCGCGATCGACAGCAGCGTGTTGTCGACCATTTCGACGAAGAAGGCCAGGCAGAGGGCAGCGAGCGGGATCCAGGCCGCGCCCAGGGAGCGGTAGGTGTGCGACGGAGCGGCGACATCGGGAGACGTGGCGGTCACGGGTCGGGACCTTTCGTATCGAACGCCGCTCGTTCGGAGACGGCCATTCGACTATCGGTAACTGGTGAACGGTCATGAGCTTGATCCCAGCCGCCGTCAGCTCGCGCACACGTCGCTGCCAGCCCCTCTCAGCGCGCTGTCAGCGCCCGGTGCGGCGTGCCAGGCCGTCGACGATCAGCGCCATCCGGGCGTCCTTCTCCGGCACACCGGAGGCGACGAGGAAATTCAGCTCGTGGAGCCCCCGGGCGAAGTCTCCCCCGCCGGGAATCGACCCGAGCTCGCCGCGCGGTTCGCCACCGAGGACCGGGGCGGCGACTGCCGACCTATGCGTCACTGTGACCCGACCGCCACCAGCGCCGCGGTGATCGGCTCGAGCTCGGTGACCAACTCGTCCAGCTCGGCGGCGGAGAGAGCGTCGTACGGCGGGGCGGCAAGCTCGTCGGTGAGGTCCTCGATGCTCTGCTTGGTCTCGCGGCCGGCGTCGGTGAACCGCCCGTCGGCGTCGATCAGCCCGCGCTTGCGCAGGCCGTCCATGACCGCGGCCAAGCGCTCCGTCGGCAGGTGATGGATGCGCCCGAACGTCTCCGCCGGGTAGATGCCCAGGTCGAGCGCGGAGAGCACGTGCGCCTCCGTGCCTCCGATGCCCGCCCCGACGAGAGCCGCGACGTGCCCGTCCCCGCGGTGCTCACGGAGCACCGTCGCGGAGTGCCACAGCCGGGCGACCGGGTCGCTCGGCAGCGGCAGCGTGCGCATTCCGGCGTACATGACCCGGCCCGCGGTGGGCGCGCTCGTCGCGGCCTTGGTGGTCAGGTCGGCGGCGCGCACCAGGCCCGGGGAACCGGCCAGCTCCTCGCCGAGGATCCGCCGCACCGACGCCGCGCTCCCCCGCTCCCGCGCGGCGACCGACGCCTTGGCCGGGATCGTCTCCCACGCGCTCGGGATGTGCCGGGCGGCCTCGCCCTCGGCGAAGCTGTAGAACGCCGCGTGCACGACCTCCGCCGACACCCGCCCCAGCGGCGCGGCGCGGCTGGCGAAGTAGCCGTCCCAGTAGGTGCGGTGACCGAGCGCGGCCATCTCCTCGTTGCACTCGTCCGCGAAATAGGTGACCAGACAGATCGGCTCGAGCAGCTCGAACATGCGACGGGCGGTGCGGCTCACGGTGTGACTCCCTCTGCTGGGTGACTGTTCACCCCCGCTACGAACACGGCCACCCCGATCGGACACCTCCGTCCGAATTTCTTTCAGCCCACGGGCCGCAGGTCCGGGAACTGCGGCGCGGGACGGCGGATCCCCCGCAGGTGCTCGTCGAAGAACGCCACCAGGTACGCGCGCTGGGCCGCGAGCATCCCGGCCGGGTCGACGGTGCCGATGAAGCCCGCCCGGGCAGCCGGTGGGATGCCGAGCACCTGGTCGAGCTGGGGCAGCACCGTCTGGAGGTCGGTGTACGAGTAGTGGCCGGCCAGCGGTGCGTTGACGTCGAGCTTCTTCCCGGTCGAGCGGGTCCAGAGCGACCGCCACGAGGGGTTGGTCCGGTGCGTCTGCGAAGCCCCTGCGCCCATCAGCAGGAACGGCCGTTCCAGCCCGGTGGTGGCCACCCGCACGAAGTCGCCCTCGGCGTACTGCAGCGTGCCGTCGAGATCGACGCCCGCCCGGACGCGACGGTCGACGCGCATGGTCTCGAGTGCCTCGATGCCGCCGGCCGAGTGCCCGAACATGCCGACGTGGTCCAGGTCGAGCAGGCGTCCGAGCGCTGTGTGTCCGCGGCGAATCCGGGCGAGTTCGTCCAGCACGAAGCGGGTGTCCTGGACCCGCACCGCCAGGGCCTTCTTCAGCCGCTCGGGGCTGGCGGGAGGGAGTTGCTGGCCGGTCACCCGGCCGTCGGGGAACGCGATCGGCGCGTTTTCGTAGGTGTGGTCGACGGTCACGACGACATATCCGCGGCTGGCCAGTTCCTGCGCCATCGTGGTGCCGAGGACCCGAGGGACACCGAAGCCCGGTGAGTACAGGACGACGGGCCTGGCGCCCACTGTGGTGGCGGGCGGTGCCGCCACGTACCCGTCGGTACGGGGGCCGGCCCAGTCGACGGTGCCGGGCCGGATGACGTCCAGCGCCCCCGACTTGTCCAGGGTGGCGGCCACCGCCGGCTGCAGATACGGGGCGCGCGGGCCGGTCGCGGTGGCCGCCGGGTACCAGATGCTCGTCATGAGCTCGCGGGTCCGGCCGGCCACCCACGGGTCGGGGCGCCCCTCGTCGACCAGGTGCAGATCGACGACGCCGACCGGGGACCGGCCGGTCGGGTGCGGAAGCGTGAACGTGGCCGGCTGGACCGCCGACGCCGCAGCGGGCAGCGCGGTGACGGCGAGCATCAGCGCGGCGGCGAAGAGCGTGGAGATTCGCATGCACCGAACCTCGCCGTCGGCGTACCGCGGCCACCATGGACGAACGGCAGCCGGAGCCCTCACTTTCGACAGTGAATGCGACGTTTCCCGCGGCCGACCTCGGGAAGCCAGGCCCTCGACCACCCCGAGGAGGGCATGCCATGACAGCGTCGTTACGTGGATCCCGCCGCCGGCGGCCGTGGGTGCGGGTGGGGCTCACCGGCCTCGCGCTCTGGGTCGCCACCGTGGCCGTCACGGTGCTGACGAGCAACACCAACCTCATCCCCACCGTCGTCCTGCTCGGCAGTTTCCTGGTTCCGGTGACGTTCGTCGTCTGGGCGTGGCAGCACACCGACACCGGCGAACTCACCGCGGGTCTGCTGTTCTCCACGTTCGTGGTCGGCGGCGTGATCGGCATCCTCGGCGCCTCGGTGCTCGAGTCGTTCCTGCTGCGGCCCTCGTGGTGGCTGTTCCTGGGTGTCGGCGCGATCGAGGAGGGTGTGAAGCTCGCCGCGCTGGCGTTCGTCACCCGCCACCTGGCACACAAGAGCGTGCGTGACGGCATGATCCTCGGTGCGTCCGTGGGGTTCGGGTTCGCCGCGTTCGAGTCGGCCGGCTACGCGCTGACCGCCCTCTTCACCACCGACGGCCTGTCACTGGCCGCGCTCGTCAAGACCGAGCTGCTCCGCGGGCTCCTCGCCCCGGTCGGCCACGGCCTGTGGACGGCGCTCGTCGGCGGAGTGCTCTTCCGCGCCAGCTCCCGCCACCGCTTCACGCTGACCGGGCGGTTGCTCGCCGCCTTCGTCGGCGTCGCCCTGTTGCACGGGCTGTGGGACGCCATGCACAGCATCGCCGTCCGCGGGACGCTGATCCTGACGCGCGGCGAGCAGTACACGCCGACGAACAGCGGCTGGCTGGTGCAGCCGAGCGCGGCGCAGGCCCGGCTGATGCCCGTCCTGGAATGGGCGGGCCTCGGGCTGATCGCGCTGATCGGCGTCGTCTGGCTGATCGTGGAGTGGCGTTCGGCGCGCCGAGCCGATCCGACCGTGTCTCCCCGCCTGAGCTGGAACATAGCGGTATGACCAATATTTCCGACTTTCTCGGTGCTCATCGGGCCCGGATTCTCGACGAGCTCGTCGGGTGGGTGCGGCTACGGTCGGTCGCCGGACTGCCGGAACACGAGATCGACCTGCGCCGCTCGGCGAACTGGCTGGCCGGCGCGCTGCGTGACGTCGGGTTCCCGGTCACGGACGTCTGGGGACCGCCGAGCGCTCCCGCCGTCTATGCGGAGTGGTGCGCAGCCCCGGGGGCACCGACCGTGCTGATCTACAGCCACCACGACGTCCGCGCCGTGAAGGACGACGAATGGGAGGAGACGCCGCCGTTCGAGCCGACAGTGCGCGACGGCCGCGTCTACGGCCGCGGAGCTTCCGACGCCAAGGGCCAGGTGCTGGCCCACCTCTGGGGCATCCGCGCCCACCTCGCCACGACCGGACGGGACGCGCCGGCCGTCAACCTGAAGTTTCTGGTCGAAGGCGAGGAAGAGGTCGGCAGCGGAACCCTGGAAGACCTGATCGAAGAGCATCGGGATCGTCTCGACGCGGACCTGGTCGTCTTCTCCGACACCATGCTCTGGCGCGCCGACCACCCGGCGGTCTGCACGAGCGCCCGCGGCATGGTGCTGGCGACGCTGCGCGTGTTCGGTCCACTGCGCGACATCCACGCGGGCGCGGTCTCCGGACCGGCGCCGAACCCGATCATCGCTCTCGCGCAACTGCTCGGGAACCTGCTCGACGACAAGGGCCGAATCACGCTGCCCGGCTTCTACGACGACGTCGTCGAGCCGCCCGACGGGGTGCGGGAAGCCTACGCGGCGCTGCCGTTCACCGAGGAGGACTGGCTGACGCGGTCGGAGAGCCGCACGATCGCCGGCGAGCAGGGCTACAGCGTGCTCGAGCAGCTCTGGGCGCGCCCCGCCGTCGAGGTGATCGGCATCATCGGCGGCGACCCGATCGGCGTGCCCCGCAGCGTCGTTCCCGCCGAGGCGACAGCGCTCGTGAGCTTCCGGATCGTCCCCGACCAGACCGTCGCGGCCGTCGCCGACCAGATCCGGCGCTGGGTCGCCGAGAACCTCAGTAGTGCGGTCGAGTACGAGCTCACGGTGTCGGAGGAGACCGGGCAGGAGCCCTACCGGATCGCCGACGACCACCCTGCCGTCCTGGCGCTGGCCGACGCGATGGAGGACGGGTTCGGCAAGCGTCCCGGGCGGATGGGTAACGCCGGCGGCGGCCCCACCGAACTGCTCGGCAGGACGCTCGACGCACCGGTCGTCCTGTTCGGCACCGGGTTGCCCGAGGACCGCTGGCACGACAGCGACGAACGGATCTCGATCGACGTCCTGCTGGCCGGCGCGGCCACCCTGGCCTCGCTGTGGACCCGGCTATGAGCCGGATCTGCCGCACCCGCGTACCCTGGCCATTCGGTATCTGGTCAGCGAACGTTCTGGAAGTAGGGATTTGGTGTCCGACCCGGACGTCGTCATCCAAGCCCGCCGCAGGCGGACTTTTGCCGTCATCAGCCACCCCGATGCGGGAAAGTCCACGCTGACAGAAGCGCTGGCGCTGCACGCCGACGCCATCACGCAGGCCGGGGCGGTGCACGGCAAGGCGAGTCGCCGTGGCGTGACCTCCGATTGGATGGAGATGGAGCGCGAGCGCGGGATCTCGGTCACGTCGGCCGCGCTCCGCTTCACCTACCGGGACACGGTCCTCAACCTCGTCGACACGCCGGGCCACGCCGACTTCTCCGAGGACACCTACCGGGTCCTGACCGCCGTCGACTGCGCCATCATGCTGCTCGACGCAGCAAAAGGCCTCGAACCACAGACACTGCGCCTGTTCGACGTCTGTCGGCACCGCGGAATCCCCATCGTGACGTTCATCAACAAGTGGGACCGGCCCGGCCAGGACGCGCTCGGGCTGCTCGATGCCGTGGAGGAACGCCTCGGGATCCGCCCGACGCCGATCACCTGGCCGGTCGGCATCGCCGGTGAGCTCGACGGAATCATCGACCGTCGCCGTGGTGACGAGGTCGTCGGGTTCTCGCGGGCCGCCGGTGGCGTCACCGCCGCGGAGGAGAGCGTGCTCGACCCCGCCACGCTGCGCGACAACGCGGCCTACGGCACGGCGGTCGAGGAGCTGGACCTGCTGAGCAGCGTCGGCGCCGACCACGAGCCGGACGACTTCCTGGCCGGCAAGACCACTCCGGTCTACTTCGGCAGCGCGGTCTCCAACATCGGGGTGCGTCACCTGCTCGACGGCATCGTCGACCTGGCGCCCTCCCCCGGCCCCCGGCCGACCGCCAACGGCTCGACCCGGGCCGTCGAAGCGGACTTCTCCGGCGTCGTCTTCAAGGTGCAGGCGAACATGGACCGCGCGCACCGCGACCGGATCGCATTCGTACGGGTGTGTTCCGGCCGGTTCGACCGGGGCATGCAGGTCGTCCACGCCACCACCGGTCGCCCGTTCAGCACGAAGTACGCCAGTTCGCTGTTCGGCCAGGAGCGCTCGACGCTCGACATCGCCTACCCGGGTGACGTCGTCGGGCTGGTCAACGCCTCCGCGCTCCGCGTCGGCGACACGCTCTACACCGGCCGCGCGGTCACCTTCCCGCCGTTGCCCGCGTTCGCGCCCGAGCACTTCGCCGTGCTCCGGCCGAAGGACCTCAGCCGGGTGAAGCAGTTCCGGCGCGGTGTCGTCCAGCTCGACGAGGAGGGCGTCGTCCAGGTGCTGGTCTCCGACCGGCGCGGTGAGCAGGCGCCGGTACTGGCTGCAGTCGGACCGATGCAGTTCGACGTCGCGCTGCACCGGCTGGCCCAGGAGTTCGGCGCACCCGGTGTCCTCGACCCGCTGCCCTACCAGCTGGCCCGCCGCACCGACGCGGCCGGCGTGCCCGCGCTGGAGAGGGCACCCGGCGTGGAGGTGTTCACCCGGACGCGGGACGGAGCGCTGCTCGCGGTGTTCCCGTCGCCGTGGCGGTTGTCGTCGGTGACCAAGGACAATCCGAACGTCCGGCTCGACGACATCCTCGACAGTTCGTCCTAGGCGTACCGGGGTGGTCACGTCACCCGCTGAACAGGCCGAGCAGGCGCAGGTTCTCCTGCGAGGGGCTCCCCGGATCCGCCGTGTACACGAACAGCGTCTGATCGTCGTCGCCAGGCAACTCGAGCGCCTCGTACCGAAGCGTGATCGCCCCGGCCACGGGGTGCATCATGCGCTTCACCCCATGGGTGCGCTCGTGCACCCGATGATCACTCCACCACTTCGCGAACTCGGAACTCTTGATCGTGAGCTCACCGACCAACTCGTTCAGCTGCGGATCATCCGGAAACCGCCCGGCGTAGAGCCGAACCGTCCCGACGACCTCCGCAGCCACCACCGGCCAGTCGAGGAACGCATCGCGGGCAGCGGGATCCAGGAACATCCACCGCGCGTAGTTCCGGTGCCGCGGCACCAACCGCCCCCACTCCGTGAGCAACGCGTCAGCCAGCGCGTTCGACGCCAACACATCAGTCCGGCGCCCGAGAATCAACGCCGGTTGCTCGGTCATCGACGCGATCATCTGCCGCATCGCCGGCCGAACCCGCTGCACCGGTAGCTTCCCGGCCCGGCTCCGCCCCGGACGAGCCAGATCAGCCAGGTGCGCCCGCCCCGCGGGCTCCAACTGGAACACCCGGGCCAACGCGTCCACGACCGCGTCCGACGGCTTCTGGTGCCGTCCCTGCTCCAACCGCGTGTAGTAGTCGACGCTCACCCCGGCCAGCTGCGCGACCTCTTCGCGCCGCAGCCCCCGCACCCGCCGCCCGTGCGGCGGATCCAGCCGCGCGATGCCGACCGACTCCGGCGTCGTGCCGGCTCGGCACGTCCGCAGAAACTCGCCCAGGTGATCCGCCACACCCCGATGATCGCTCGCCGATGCGCCGAGACCCAGAGGCTGGGTGGGCATGCCGTTCCCCGGTACGGCTGGGCCAGCTCACCCGTGGTCCGGGAACCGGCGCGATCGCACGATCGAACCATGAATCCACGAACCTGGTTCGTCACCGGCACCTCCCGCGGCCTCGGCCTGGAACTGGTCAGCCAGCTCCTCCGCCGCGGCGACAACGTGGCAGCCACCACCCGCTCGATCGAGCGACTCGAGAAGGCGCTGGGCCCGATCGACAGCTCCCGTCTCCTCGCCCTGGAGCTGGACCTCGTCGACGAATCCGCTGTCACCGCGGCGATCGCGACCACCGCCGAGCGGTTCGGCGCGATCGACGTCGTCGTGAACAACGCCGGCTACGGCTTCCTGGGCGCGGTCGAAGAGGTCACCGACGCCGAAGCCCGGCAACTGTTCGACGTCCAGATCTTCGGTGTCTGGAACGTCCTGCGCGCAGTGCTGCCGGCGATGCGGACGCGCGGCAGCGGCCACATCGTCAACATCTCGTCGATCCTGGGTCTGACCGCGTTCCCCGGCTGGGGCCTCTACAGCGCCGCCAAGTTCGCGCTCGAAGGGCTGACCGAGTCGCTGGCCGCCGAGGTCTCCGAGTTCGGCATCGACGTCACGCTCGTGGAGCCCGGCTACACCCGAACCGACTTCCTGCGCGGCTCCTCGATCGGGCTCCCGGTCACGACCAAAGACGGTTATGACGCCATCCGCGACATGACCGAGGCGCACCTGGCGATGCCCGGCACCCAGCTCGGTGACCCGGTCAAGGCCGCGGCAGCGATCATCGACGTCGCCGTGTCGGGCAAGGCGCCGCTGCACCAGCTGCTCGGTTCGGACTCCTACGGCCTGGCCAGGGCCAGGATCGAGTCGCTCACCAACGACGTCGAAGCCGGACACGCGCTGGCCCTCACGACCGATATCGCCTAGGTCTCGAGGGGCTTGGCGTAGTCCATGAACTCGTCGAGGAACGCGTCCCACCGATCGAGCGCCACGACCGGGTAGAGCACGAACTTCGTGATGCCGACCTCGACGTACCGCCCGATCGTGGCCGTGATCGCCGGCCAGCCGACCGGCACCAGCTCGGCCGGATCGACGTCCGGCCGGCGGGTACGGATCGCGGCCGCGGTCTCGGCGGGCAGCGAGCCGAACGCCACCGGCAGGCTCAACCCGAAGTGGTCCTGCTCGATGGCCCGCCCGGCCCGCTCGGCGGCCGCGTTGATGCTGCCGATGCCGGCCGCCGCCTCCGCGACCGTCTGCCTGCTGGCGAGCCACCCGTCACCGAACCGGCCGACGCGTTCCAGGGCCGCCGGCACCGCGCCACCCAGCCAGATGTCCGGCGGGCGGACCGGTCGCTCGCCCAGCCCGATGTCGTCGAACGAGAAGTAGTCGCCGTGGAAGGTGACGGCGGGCTCGGCCAGCAGGCGCCGCACCACGGTCAGGGCCTCGTCGAAGACCGCACCCCGCTTCCCCGGCGGCACCGGGAACGCGCCACGCTCGCTCGCACGGGCAGGCCCGAGACCGACAGCGGGTAACACCCGCTTGGGCGCGAGCAGTGCGAGCGTGGCGAGTTCCGCCGCGAACAGGATCGGGTTCCGGCCGGGCAGCACGACCACACCGGTGCCAACCTTCAACCGCTCGGTGCGGGCCAGGGCCCACCCCATGCCGGTCATCGGGTCCACCGACGGGGCCGAGAGCTGCTCGGAGAGCCAGAGCGAATCGACGTCCAGCTCTTCGAGCCGGGCCACCAGCCGCGCCAGTGCTCCCGCCGGCAGCGTGCCGGTGCCTACCCCGATCCGAACTTTCACCCGCGTGAACGCGGCAGGCAGCACTTCTTGTACTTGTTGCCGGAGCCGCACCAGCAGGGGGAGTTGCGCTCGGGCGGCCAGCTGATGTGGTCGGTGCTGGCGCTCACGTAGTCCGCCCGGGTCTTCGCGTCGGACGGGTCACCCGCCGCTTCCAGGCCGGCCACCGTGCCGGGCACCAGCACCACGTCCGGACCCGAGCGCCGGACCAGCTCGCGCTCCAGGCGGGCGCGGTGCTCGTCCCAGTCCGCGCCGTACACCTCGGTCAGCGCGGGGAAGCGCGTCACCAGCGTCTCGAACTCGGCCTGCGGCCAGAACAGCAGGTCGTCGGACGACCCGGCAGCGGCCGCCTGCGCGTTGGCGTTGGCGAGCTTGGTCTCGAGCCGCTCGGCGAGCACGTCGTGCGTGTCGTGCTGGCGGCCGAGGGCGTGGCGGATGCGGTGGCGCTGCTGCAGCAGGAAGAACAGCAGGCCGGCGTCCTCCGCGCTGGTCGGCTCGGGGCCCTCGCGCTCGGCGAGCACCTCCTGCACGGCCTCGGTCAGCCATTCCTCGGCCAGCCGGGCGCGTCCGCCGACGGCCAGCGCCACGCTGATGTAGGCCGGCGCTTCCGTGTCCTGGGTCAGTAGCGGGCGCAGGGGCTCGATTTCGGCGAGCGCCTCGTCCTCGCGGCCGGCGCGGAACAGGAGCCGGGCCCGGAGAGCACGCGCGGCCGCGGCGGGGCCGTCGTCGCTCTTGCCGTAGGTCTCCAGGGCCCGGTCGACGTACCGCAGACCGGCGTCGAGCTTCGAACGGCTCTCGGCGATCTCGGCGGCGAGCACGAGCGCGGGCCCGGCATCGTCCGGGTCGGACAGGCGACCGGCGTCCACGGCGGCGGCCAGCTCGGCGGCGATACCGAGCGGGTCGGCCGCGCCCAGCGCGGACTGCCGGATCTCTGCAAGGTCTGTGCTGGTCAGATCAGCTTTCAGCGACACGCCGCAACCGTACTTCGTCCCATGCGTTTCTGTGACCATGACGCCGGCCCAGTTTCACCGCCCCCGGAGCCGGCCGGTCTCCGCCATGAACTCGCGGATCGGCTGGGCGAACGGGCGGATCGTGAACAGCAGCACCGGAGCGGCGGTGATGATCGCCGCACTCCACAGTGCGACTGCGACCCACACGTTCCCGTTCCCGCCGGGGAGGACTTTGAACGTGTAGTTGATCGCGCTGCCCACCACCACGACCGCCAGTACGACGGTACGCGGCACGAGCCGCAGGGCGGTCTCCTCGCCGATCCACACACCGCGCAGGACGCCGGCGTAGATCACCGCCAGTGCCAAGAAGCAGATCCCGATGAAGATCCCGCACGCCCCGCCGAACAGGGCTAGAACGCCGAAGGCACCCACGAGCACCGTGTTCAAGGCCATCGCGCCGGCGAGCAGGACGGCGCCGGTCGGGCGCGGCGCGACCGGTCCGGAGGGTGCGGTGAGTAAGAACTGCACGTTCTCGACGACCGACACCACTCCGCGCTGGTTGGGGGGCGGCGAGGGATACGCGGGCGGCATGAGGCAAGACGGTAGGTGCTTCCGGCAACCAAGTGCATTCGGATGGCGACTTTCAGCCACGCCCGAAGCGGATTTGCACATCCGGGAAAGAGCGAGCTAACGTTGGGCACACAGCGCGGGGTGGAGCAGCTCGGTAGCTCGCTGGGCTCATAACCCAGAGGTCGTAGGTTCAAATCCTGCCCCCGCTACCGCTGAAGCGGCCCGGACGATCATCGTCCGGGCCGCTTCGCGTTGTGCGTGCCGCCAAGAGCAATTCGCACCCCAAAGGGTGTAAATCTGGCTTATGAGTCAGTCGACGCTGCGCCGCCCGCCGGAACTACCCATGTACATGGCGCGGAACGGCTTCGATCCGGTCCCCGACCTGATCGATGCTCCCCGCGTGTGTCAGGTCCGGACCCCGTTCGGCGTCGACGCCTGGCTGGTCTCCCGGCGCGACGACGTCCGCGAGGTGCTCTCCGACACCGCGCGGTTCAGCAATGCCCGACGGCTGCGCGACTTCCCCGGCTTCGAGGACCTGGACGACGACGAGCTCGCCCGGCTCCGTGCGGGCAACCTGCTCAGCTTCGACCCGCCGGACCACACCCGCCTGCGCCACTTCCTGACCGCGGAGTTCACCGTCCGACGCATCCGCGCGCTCGAACCGCGGGTGCGCGAGATCGTCGACGAGCACCTCGACGCGATGGAGCACAGCGGCCCACCCGTCGACCTGGTGGAGGCGTTCGCGCTACCGGTGCCGTCGCTGGTGATCTGCGAGCTGCTCGGCGTCCCCTACCGCGACCGCGACGGGTTCCAGCAACGCACGCGTGACCTGCTGGACGTCAGCAAACCGCCGAAGGAGCGCCGCCGGCTGGGCGACGAGTCGCGCGCGTACATGGCGTCGCTGGTCGAGCGGGAGCAGCGGAACCCTGGCGACGCGCTGCTCGGTTCGCTGATCCGCGAGCACGGCGACGACCTCTCGACCGACGAGCTCATCGGCATCGCCGGACTGCTGCTGATCGCCGGGCACGAGACCACCGCGAACATGCTCGGGTTGGGTACGCTCGCGCTGCTCCGCAACCCCGACCAGCTCGCGCGGGTCCGGAACGACGACGAAGCCGTCGCTCCGGCGGTGGAGGAGCTGCTGCGCTGGCTCTCGATCGTCCACACCGGCGCGTTCCGCACCACGGTGACCGACGTCGAGTTCGGCGGCACCCGGATCCCGGCCGGAGAGATGGTGTTGTGCTCGCTGGCGGCGGCCAACCGCGACCCCGCCACCGCCGAGCGCCCCGAACAGCTCGACGTCAGCCGCGGCGAGATCGGTCACCTCGCGTTCGGGCACGGCGTGCACCACTGCCTGGGAGCGTCGCTCGCCCGGATCGAGCTGCGGATCGCCTACCCGGCACTGTTCCGCCGATTCCCGGGCTTGCGTGAGGTGCACGCCGAGTTCCGGGCGTCCCACGCGATCTTCGGGCTCGAGAGCTGCGAAGTGGCGTGGTGACGCCGGTCAGCTCGGGATCGCGAACGCCAGCCCGATGCCGATGATCGCCAGCGCCTCGGCGAGCGCGAAACCGAGGATCGCGATGCTCTGCAGCGTGCCGCGGGCCTGCGGCTGACGCGCCACGCCGGCGATGTACGCGGCGAAGATCAGGCCGATCGCGATGCCCGGACCGATGGTGGCCAGGCCGTAGCCGACCATGTTCAGACTGCCTTTCATGGGGCCCACCCTTCGTTGACCGCTGACACCCCTTCATCGAAGGAAAGCCCCGAACGGTTCTCGGCGGCCCATACTCTCCGCGTGGGAACCCATCGACGGCAGCGTCAGGTGGTGCACGGGAAGACGGTCCGCTGGCGGACCGAGCTGCATCTCGGCGACGATGGTCGGACGCGCGTCGGTTGGCTGCACGTCTCCCCCGGTCGTGCCGTTTGGCGCAGCATGTTCGGCCGGACCCGGGTCGACCTGTCCGGCGCCCGGGTCCGCGCGGTCAGCGGAACTGTCGTCGACGACGAGACGGTAGGCGACACCGACCTCCGTCTGACGCTGCCGGACGGCGGGCGGGTGCGGCTCGGCCTCAAGCGCGCAGACGCGGTGACGCTGCTCGCGGCGCTCGCGGCCTGGGCACCCGCGGCCGAGCCCGCCCCACCGGCGTGGCGTCGGTGGCCGGTCGTCGTGCTCGTGGCGTGTGGCACCTGGCTGCGATCTGGGCACTCAACGGCACGATCGTCGATACGGACTGGACCGTCGTCAGCGCTCTGATCGGGGTGCCCGCCGGCCTGGCGGGGCTGGTGGGCGTCGCGTTCGACCTGGGTGACCGGCGCGTCCCTCGCCGGAGTTTGCCGGTTCCGGACAGCCCGGTCGAGCCGGAGCTGCCGCCGCTCACCGAACCGTCCTTCGACGAGTTCGGCCCGTACGTGGCCCGCCAGGTCAGGCCGTACGCGTGGCTGAGCCCACGACGTGCGCGCGGCGTCCTGCTGCGCCCGAGTGGGTGGGAAGTCCTCGATCGCCTGAAGGCGCCGGGTTTCCTGGCGGCCTTCGTCACCGGGATTCTGCGTCCGTCGGAGGTGACCGGCATACGAGCGCTGCGCTGGATCCCGCCGGCCCGCTCCGGCTCCGCGCCCACGAGGGCGTATTCACGTTCGAGCACGACTCCGCGCTCGCGCTGCTGGCCGCCGGGCCGGTGACGCCCGTGGCGTCCACCGAGCTCGAAGCGCTGCTCGACTCGGCCCAGTCCCTCCGCCGCGAGTCGAAGCGGGTGGCGGCCGGGTATCGCGCCGCGCCCGGTTGACAACCAAAGCTAAGCGCATTAGCTTTTAGCTAAGCGCATTAGCCAACACCACGGAGGTTGTCATGACCGAGTTCCTCACCGTCGACGGCGGCACGATCGCCTACGACGTCACCGGCACCGGCCCGTTGGTCGTGCTCGCCCACGGAATGGGCGACAGCCGCGAGTCGTACCGCTTCGTCGTCCCCCAGCTCGTCGCCGCCGGCTACCGCGTGGCCAACGTCGACCTCCGCGGTTGCGGCGAGTCCAGCGCCGTCTGGTCCACCTACACCCGCACCGACATCGCCGGTGACCTCCTCGCGGTCGTGCGCCGGCTCGGCGGCCCGGCCGTGCTCGTCGGCCAGTCGATCTCCGGTGGCGCGGCCACCGTCGCCGCAGCGCGGGCGCCCGAGCTGGTCGCCGGCATCGTCGAGCTCGCACCGTTCACCCGCGCGCAGGCGATCAGCCTGGGCTCCCTGCGGTCGAAGAGGTACCGCAAGGGCATGGTCCGGCTGGTGCTGATGGCGGTCCTCGGCAGCACGAAGTGGTGGCACCGCTACCTCGACCACGCCTTCCCCGGCCGCAAGCCGGCCGACTGGAACGCCCAGCTGCGCACCAACAAGGCCATGCTCGACGAGCCCGGCCGGATGAAGGCGCTGCAGAAGATGGGCCAGACCCCGGCCACCGACGCGGGCGAGCAGCTGGGCAACGTCCGCTGCCCCGTGCTGATCATCGAGGGCTCGCTCGACCCCGACTGGACCGACCCGCGCTCCGAGGGTGAGGCGATCGTCGCCGCGCTACCGGCCGGGCTCGGCACGGTCGAGGTGATCGACGGCGCGGGCCACTACCCGCACACCCAGTACCCCGACGAGACCGTCGCCCTCCTGCTGCCGTTCCTCAAGGCCCACGTCGGTGCCTAGGGTCGGGCTCGACCCGGCGGCCGTGGTCGCGGCCGCCGCCGGGCTCGCCGACGAGGTCGGGCTCACCAACGTGACGATGGGCCTCGTCGCGGAGCGGCTCGGGGTGCGCGCGCCGTCGCTGTACAAACACGTCAGCAATCAGGCCGACCTCAACCGGCGGATCGCCGACCTAGCACTGACCGAGGTGGGCGACGCCCTGCGTGACGGGCTGCAGGGCCGTTCCGGCCGGGACGCCCTCGCGGCCGCGGCCCACGCGACCCGGGCGTACGTACTCGAGCACCCCGGCCGCTACGCCACGCTGGTGCGGATCGACGACGACCGGGCGCTCGGTTTCCTGACGGCGGCGCTGGCCGGGTACCACCTCGACCCGGCCGACACGGTGCACGCGCTGCGCCTGTTCCGGAGCCTGTTGCACGGCTTCGCGGTACTGGAAGCCGCCGGTGGGTTCCAGCTCGACACCGACCTCGACGAGAGCTTCGCCTGGCTGGTCGACTTCCTCGACCGGGGTCTGCGCTCTGCGGTGTGAACCTTTTCGGTCCGGGCTGCTACTCAGGACTTGATGGAAGACCGCGATCTGCCCCTGCTGACCGCCGTTGCCCGCGGTGACCAGCGCGCTCTCGAGGAGCTGTACGAGCGGCACGGCCAGGCGCTGCTGGCGTACGCCGTCTCGATGCTCGGCGACTCGTCGACCGCGCAGGAGGCCGTGCAGGACACGCTGCTGGCCTGCTGGCGGCAGGCGTCCGGCTTCGCCCACCGCTCCACCGTCCGCACCTGGCTGTTCGGCATTGTTCGACGTCAAGCGCTGGGTCGGTTACGGCGGCGGACGGAGCCTCCGGTCGACACGCGCGAGCTGGCAGTGGCCGATGCGGCGCCGGGGCCCGAGCGGTTGGCGTTGGCGCGGGCGGAGGTCGCGGAGGTGCGGGTCGCGCTGCGAGGGCTGTCGGATCAACACCGCGAGGTGCTGTGGCTGGCGTTCGGGGCCGAACTCCCGCAGGCGGGGATCGCCGAGGTGCTCGGGATTCCGGTCGGCACCGTGAAGAGCCGTCTGCATCTCGCCCGCGCCGCCCTGGCCGCTGCCCTGCCCGAGGAGGCACGCCGATGACGCACCCCACCGATGATCTCGACGCCGAATCCTGGCGCGTCACCGCCGCAGCCATCCGCGCCGAAGCCGCAGCCATCCCCCCACCCGGGCGGGAACTGTTCGCGGCTGTTGCCGCGCGCATCGCCACCACACCGCACCCCGCCGCGGCACAGCCCGGCGCCGGGGATGCAGCGCAGCCAGTGCCCGGCTATGGCGTCCCAGCTCGCCGGCTGGGAAGGCGGCCAGGGGTGGCGGTGCGGCTCGTGGGGGCGCAGGTGCGGATCTTGCCGCGGGCGGTATGGCCCGCTACTGCGCTGGTGCTGGCGCTCGGCGTCACGCTGGCGGCGATCGGCCCGGACCAGCGGGCGGCCGACCTGATCGGACTGATCGCCCCGCTCGTCGGGGCACTGGCGCTGGCCGCGCTCCCGGCCAACGACCCGGAGCTCACCGTCGCCTCCGGCACGTCGACCCGAACCGTGCTCCTCGCCCGGCTCGCCGTGCTCTCGACCTGGACCGCTGGTCTCGCACTCCTCGCCTCGCTCGTCCTGAGCAGCAACTCCACGCTGGCCACCCTGGTGAGCAGCTGGCTGGGCCCCTTCGCGCTGCTCAGCGCCGTGAGCGTCGTCGGCGCCGTACTCTGGCGCCCAACCGCCGGCGTGTCCGCCGCCGTCGCCCTGTGGGGACTGCGCTGCGTCACCAGAACCCCGGGCGCCTGGGAACCACTGGTCACCGTCGTCGACCGCTGGTGGACGACCGACGTCACCGTGTTGGCCGTGGCAGCAACCCTCACCGCGGCAGCAATCGCCCTCGCCCCGGTGAACCTCCGCCACCCACGGAGCTACTCAGGAGCATGAGACCGCTCCCCCTCTGGCGACACGAACTCAGCCGCACCGGCTGGGCGACGCTCGTCACGCCCCCGCTCGCGCTGATCGCCCCGCTGGCCCTCACCGCGCTCGGCGGCGCCGACCGGCACCGACTTCTCCTCGTCGGCCCGGAGGCGGTACTGCCGCTGGCGGTCTCGCTGGTCGCGGTGAGCATCGTCGCCCGTGATCCGGTCACCGAGCTGCACCTGACCCTGCCCACCCGCTTCCGCGCGACGCTGCTGCGTCGGCTGGGCCTGCTGCTCCTGGTCGCCGGCCTGGCCGCCGCCGCCTACTGCGCGATCCTGCTCGCCGCCGACGCCTGGGCCGGGCCCCCGCTACCCCAGGGCGCCCTGCTGTGGGTCGCTCCGATGCTGGCGCTCACCGCACTCGCCGTCGTCGTCGGGGGGCTCACGCGCAGCGTGTCACTGGCCACCACCGCGGTCGGCGGCCTCTGGCTGCTCGAGCAGCTGTTCGTCAGCACGTTCACCGAGCACCTGTCCTGGCTCTATCTCTTCCCCACCCTGCGGCTCGGGATCGGTCCGGACTGGACCGGAAGCCGCCTCACGCTGCTCGCGGTCGCGGTGGTCGTCGCCGCCGGCGCCGCATGGGCCATCGGCCGCCCCGAGCAGCTGCTCACCGAGGAGGACCGATGATCGCCTGCGCGCGCTACGAGTTCGTGATGCAGATCCGTAAAGTGTCGCTCTGGATCGCGCCGATCGTTCTCGCGCTCGTCCTCGTCGTCCTGCAGGGCGACCGCGGACCGCTGCACGCCGGAGACAACGCCGACATCCGCCGGGTCATGGCCGGCTGGGCGATCCTGTTCGGCTTCCTGGTGCCGATCGCCGCCGGAATGGTCCTCGCCGACCGGGGCGTCCGCGACCGCAGGCTGCACGTCGAACCGATCCTGGAGAGCCTCCCGGTCGGGTTCGGCACGCGGCTGACCGGCAAGTACCTCGGGTCGGTCGCGGCCACCGCGGCCCCGTCGCTGCTAGTGCTGCTGGCCGCCGGCGCCTACGAGGCCGTCACCCGCGGCGCGCCGCTCGCCCTTGGCTGGGCGGTCGTCGCGTTCGTGTTGGTGACGCTGCCCGGCCTGCTGTTCGTCGGCGGGTTCGCGCTGGTGTGCCCGCTGCTGATCTCCGCGCCGCTGTTCCGGGTGTTGTTCCTCGGTTACTGGTTCTGGGGCAACCTGACCTTCCCCGAACTCATGCCGACGCTCTCGGGCACACCGCTCGCGCCGGTCGGTGACTACGCCGCGAGCTGGTTGATGGGTGCTCCCGCGCTCTACACCGGGGCGGGCGGCGCCCTGCGTCCCGACGTCAGCGTCGCGACCGTCGCGCTCAGCGTCGTTCTTCTCGTCCTCGGCGGCGTGCTGCCGCTCGTCATTCGGACCGCCATCCGCTGGAGGGACCTCCCGTGAACGCCATCGAGATCACCGGCCTCACCCGGCGCTTCCGCCGCGTCGAAGCCCTGCGCGGTGTCGACCTGACCGTCCCCGGCGGAATGTTCGGGCTGCTCGGCAGCAACGGCGCGGGCAAGACGACGCTCATGCGCACGCTGGCCGGCGTGATCCGCCCGACGTCGGGGACGGTGATCGTCGGCGGCCACGACGTCACGAGCCGGGACGGGCGGCTCGCCGTCCAGCGTCGGCTGGGGTACCTGCCGCAGGACGTCGGTGTGTATCCGGACCTGTCCGCCGCGCAGTTCCTCGACTACGTCGCTCTGCTCAAAGGTCTGGACGACACCGCCGCCCGGCGCCGGCAGGTCTCGGAACTGCTGGAGACCGTGGGGCTGTCCGACGTGGCCGGACGTCGGCTGAAGGGCTTTTCCGGCGGTATGCGCCGACGCGTGGGCATCGCCCAGGCGCTGCTCGGGGACCCGGCGCTGATCATCGTCGACGAGCCGACCGCCGGACTCGACCCCGAGGAGCGGATCCGGTTCCGCACGCTGCTCACCACGATCGCCGCGGGCCGCACCGTGCTGCTCTCGACGCACATCGTGGAGGACGTGGCCCAGACCTGCGGTACGACCGCGGTGATGGCCGCGGGCCGGGTCGTCTACACGGGACCGGTGTCGGACCTGGTCGCCGCCGGTGAGGGCCGTACCTGGGAGGTCACGCAGGCCGGACCGCTCCCACCGAGCGCGGGCACCGTGGTGTCCGCTGTCGCGCTCGGCTCCGCTGTCACCTACCGCGTCGTCGCCGCCGAAGCGCCCACTCCGGACGCCGTTCGGGTCACGCCGAACCTGGAGGACGGCTACGTGGCTCTGATGCACCAGGCGCGCGCAGCCGCCTGATATCGACAGGTTCTCGGGCCTACGCCGCCTTCTCGGGCCTACGCTCGGGCGTCGTAGGCCCGGGAATCTGTCGTAGGCCCGAGAACTCGCTGCTATCAGGCGCCCTGATCCGGTAGCCGACCGCCCCGTGACGGCCGGCCATTCGTCGTGTCCCCGCTGTCTCGCGCCGCCCGCATCGTCTTCCGACAGCATCGAGGGACTTCAGTACATCGGGCGCCGTTTTGTTCAGATCGGCTTATCCATGGGCGCGAGCCAGGACGTCGCCATGGACGCCGCCAACGACACCTTCCTGGACGTCTGTCGTCGGTGGGCAGAACTGGAGGATCCGCGCGCATATGCGCGCACGCTGATTCGACACAAGATCTGCTGCGGAATTCACAGAACCCTGATCTGCATCTCACCTTTCGTCCGGAGAGCTGGGCAGAGTTTCTCGACATACTCCGAACGCGCCATCGATCATCCAGCGCGCTGCTTCGGGAACCCCCGCGGCTTGTACGGTCGGCGCGATGCGCGCCCGTACTCTCCGGCGAAGATCCCGCGAAGAAACTCCTCCCGTAAGTCTGTTTGATCCATCTGGCCCACGGTGAATCTCGATGCGGCGTAATTGAACCAGAGTTGTGTGTAGACTCGCCGCTTCACCGCACGACGGTCGAGAGACTTGGACCCGGAAATAACCGGGGCGAAGGTGGCCGGACCGTCGATGACGTATGCAACAAGTTATGGTGCAGATCGCGCTCGATCCGCACCATCGTGAGTTCGCGCTGACGATCTTGATGCGCAGTCTGTTTGCGCTGCTCGGAAAGTGTTGCGATCACCCCGATGAGTGCGCAAGTCGACAAGAGAGCAGACGCCACACCGTAGGCTTGTCCGATGTTGCCTGCCACACCCCAGTCGATCGGGAACCAGCGCGCGAGGGCCTCGAGCAACAATGGTGAGGCCGCTACCAGCCAAAACCCGATGATAATGACGAGAACTCCGAAAAAAAACTGGCCTCTTCCGCACCATTAGTCACTCCTGGAAGGCGATGAAGCTTTCCGACGACAGATATCAACAATTTAGGCGCCGCCGACCTCCCCGCGGCCCTTCGCGCCGATCTTGGAGCGGCGAGGCTCTACGCTCTGGCTCGTGAGCGGCATACGGCGAGTAGTGGTGATCGGGGCGACGGGGCACATCGGCAGCTACCTGGTGCCGCGGCTGGTGCGGGCCGGGTACGAGGTCGTCGCGATGAGCCGGGGTGAGCGGGCGCCGTACCACGACGCTCCGGAGTGGCAGTCGGTCGAGCGGCTGGCCGTGGACCGGGACGCGGAGGATGCGGCCGGGACGTTCGTGGGGCGCGTTGCCGGGCTCCGCCCGGACGCGGTCGTCGACCTGATCTGCTTCACCCCCGAGTCGGCGCAGCAACTGGTCGACGCGCTGCGCCCGACCCGGCCGCTCCTGCTGCACTGCGGAACGATCTGGGTGCACGGACGGGTCGCGCGGGTGCCGGTCACCGAGGACGAACCGCGTACCGGCTACGGGGAGTACGGCGCGGGCAAGGCAGCCATCGAAGCGCTGTTGCTGCAGGACACGGGCGTTCCGACAGTCGTGCTGCACCCCGGTCACATCACCGGCCCGGGCTGGCCGGTCATCACACCGGCCGGGAACCTCGACCCCGACGTGTGGCGACGACTGGCCACGGGCGAGCCGCTCGCGCTCCCGGCGCTCGGGCTGGGCGTGCTGCACCACGTGCACGCGGATGACGTCGCCCAGGCGTTTGAAAAGGCCCTGACGACGCCGGCGGCAGTCGGTTCCAGCTTCCACGTGGTGGCTCCGCAGGCGATGACTTCGCGGGGGCTCGCCGCCGGGGCAGCGGCCTGGTTCGGTCGTGAGCCGGTGCTCGACCTCGTCGAATGGGACGAGTTCGAGGACCGGGTGGGGCCGGAGCACGCGGCGATCACCCGCGACCACATCGAACGCAGCATCACCGCCGACATCACCCGGGCGCGATCGGTTCTCGGCTACGCACCGAGGTACTCCGCGCTGGACGCCTTGCACGAGGCCCTGTCGTGGCTGGCGACGAACGGTCAGGCCGACGTGGACGGCCAAGAACTGCGAGCCCAGCCACGCTGACGACGCACAGCCACGCGAAAGTGTCGCCGACCGTCCCGTATACCGTCCGCGTCCCACGCGTAGGCACGTACGCGACCAGCGTCGGATCGGCGCCGCTCCGGAAGTAGTCGGTGGACGCGAGCACCCGACCCCGCGAATCAACGACCTCGGACGTCCCCTCCATCGCGGGCCGGACGATCGAATAGCCGTTTTCGATCGCGCGGAACCGCGCCGTGCGGGCGTTCGGCGACGCGATCCCCCGCCAGTCGTTCGACGGCACCAGCATGACGTCGACCCGCTTCTCGCCGCCCTGACGCAACAGCGCGGGGAAGTACCCGTCGAAGCAGATCACCGCCGAGAACCGTCCGAACGGGGTGTCCGCGGTGGGCACCACGCCGTCGCCGGGCTCGTACGGTTCGAGCACGGGGATCGGGTGCGCCTTCCGATAGGTCCACAGCAGCGTGCCGTCCGGGGCGATCAGCGCCGACTGGTTGTCCACGTATGGCGCGGCCCGGGTGTAGACGGTCATCCCGACCGACAGATAGATGCCGTGCTGCTCGGCGAAGGCCCGGAACCTGGCCAGCATCGCCGGTTCGTCACGTTCCATCGTCACCACGGCGGACTCCGGCCAGGCCACCAGCTTCGCCCCCGCGTCGGCCTCGCGGGCGGTTCGGGCCAGCAGATCGTCGACGACGTGGTCGAACGCGCGCCGGAGCACGGCGGGATCCGCCGCGTTCATCTCTTCGACCGACTCGTACGGCGCGATCCCGTCGATCGTCTGCTTCCACGCGGCCGGTGCGGGCGCGACTCCCGCGACGCGTACGGTCCCGCCCGGCGACTCGCCGATCAGCCGGATCCCGCCAACAGCAAAAATTACGACCATCACTCCGACGTAAGTCAGCAGCGTGGTTCGGGCCGGCCGGTCCCAGCAGGTCACCACCACCGAGGCGAACCAGGCCACGACGAACGTGACCCCGTAGATCCCGGTCACCGAGGACAGTTGCGCCAGCGGCAGGTTGCCGTGCTGGGTGGCGCCGAGCACGCCGTACAGGCCACCGACGGGCGTCATCGTCGACACCGCGAACTCGACGACGACCTTCGCGAGGGGAAACACGAGCGTGCTCAGCAGGGTCCACCGCCGGAGGCCCGGCGTGACCAACCGGTCGGCGAGGTAGGGCAGCGTGAACGCCAGGCTCAGCGCACCGGCGATCGCGAAGAGCGCGGGGCTCGCCAGGTCCGCCTGCCACAGCCAGACGACGACGTCGAGCGCCATCACCGGCCACAGCCAGAGCCACGCCACCCACCAGCGGCTCTGCCGGGCGAATCGGAGCAGCAACACGTTGCACAGCCAGGCCGCCAGCGCCACGTCCCAGCGGGCGTTGATCGCGAACAGCGACAGCGCGGCGCCACCGGCCAAGTAGAGAAATCGCACGTCCGAACGCTAAAAAGGACGGTGGCCGACGGTAATGCGGTCGACCACCGTCCTCACTGCGAAAAACCGCACCTCGCGCTGCGTCCCTAGCGCACGAACGGGCGCGTCCAGTTCTTTCGGTCGTCGGGGTCGTTGACGAGCGTCACCGTCGACGCCACCCGGCGCGGCCCGTCGACGTCGAGCAGGGGCGCGGCCCCGGGGTTGGCCACCGACAGCACCCCGACCATGTCGTCGCCCTTCTTCACCGTGGCGAGGTCGTCGGGGACCGCGTTCGCCGCTCCGGCGTCGTACTCGGAGTCACCGGGCAGGACGAACGGGACGCGCGACTTCACGGTCTTGGGGTCGTTCGTCGCCGAGACCGTGACCCAGGCGTCGCCCAGCCACCGGCCGTCGCCGTTGAACTTCACGACGCCCGCGTAGACGCCGTCCGGGCCCCTCATCGTCGCCGCTCGGGACAGTTTCAGCCCGGCCGGCTTCGGCACGGCGAACGGCATCCGCACGAGCGTGTCCGCGTCGGTGTGCAGTGCCTGCGCCAGCCGGACGGCCAGGTCGACGGGGTTCTCCGAGTCGTAGACCTCGACGGTCGCCCAGGCGGTCGGCCCCCAGAACCACCAGAGCTGGCCGCTGCGGTCCGAGGCTCCGTCCGGGAGAAGCCAGTGGCTCGGATTCCCGTCGTTGTAAATGCTCTTCGCGTTCTTGGACGGCCACTCGTCGCCCGGCAGCACCTGACCGGTTCCGTTGGTGCTGATCGAGGCGAGCGGCTCGAGGTCGTCCCGGAGCAGCGTGATGCGCTGGTACGTGGTAGCGGACTCGTGCACCTCGCCGACCACGTCGTCCGGGCGCCAGTTCAGATCGATCGTGAACCTGGTCGGGTCGAACACGTGCTGCGCTGTGGGGTTGTACTGCCCGGGAACGGTGGCGACCGGGGCGGGATCCTCGGTCCGCGTCAGCGGCAGCAGGGCCACGACCAACCCCAGCGCGATCACCGCCGCGCCGGACGTCAGCCAGCCGACCCGGCGCCGCAGCCGACGGCGCTTCGCCCCCGCGATCACCTGTCGCGGGTCGATCCGGCTGGGCGGTGGTTCGTCGGCGACGAGGGTCCGCAGCAGCGAGCCGGCTCCGTAGTCGTCCATCTCAACTCCTCGACGCCGTGGCGGCGTTGTTCTCCGTCAGGGCTTCGCGCAGCTTGTCCAGTCCCCGGGCGGCTTGGCTCTTCACCGTTCCCTGGCTGCAGTGCAGCGTCTCCGCGGTCTGCTCGACCGAGAGGTCGCAGTAGAAACGCAGCACCAGCACGGCCCGCTGGCGCGGCGGCAGGTCGCGGAGCGCGTCGGTCAGGACGAGCCGCTCGGCCACGTCGGGGGACGCGACGCCGGCCACGTCGGGCGGCCGGTCGAGCAGCACCACGCGGCGGGTCCACGCGGTGCGCTGCTCGGCTAGGAAGACACGGACCAGCACCGTCCGCGCGTAGGCGATCGGTTCCCGCGCCTGGGCGGCCTTTCCCCAGTGCAGGTACACCCGTTCCAGTGCGCCCTGGACGAGGTCGTCGGCCCGATGCCAGTCCTGGCAGAGCAGGTATGCGACGCGTCGCAAACTCGGTAAGACGCGGTCGACGTACTCCAGGTACGCCTCGTCGTCGGTGGCCACCGAACCTCCTGCTCTCGGGTCTCACCCTGCAGATGTAGGTGGGGGCGAATCGGGTTGCACGAGATCTGCTGCGTTCTCGAGTGCGGTGGCCGCGCGTTCGCGTTCCTCCGGCGTGAGCGAGACGGCCGCGACGCGGTTGAACAGGGCCGATGCGGTCGCGCTGTCACCGAGCACAAGGGCCAGTTCGGCGCGGTACGCCAGCAGTTCGACGAGCGCGACGGGGTCGTCGGTCGCGTCCGGCCGGGCGAGCGCGGTGTCCAGGATCCGCACCGCCTGCGCGGTATCACCCCGCGAGTCCGCCTGCACGACCGCGTTCGCCAACGCCGTGGTCAGCCGGCCGCCGGCGACGTTCGCCGCTCGCGGCTGACGTTCGGCATCCGGCGCGGACCCGGGTGACGTCCGATGCACGACGCGGATCCAGTTGCCGCCCGGGTCGATGACGCTGAACCCGGTCACGCCGCCGTAGTTCTTCCGGGGCCGGGCGCGGGTCATCCGCGGCAGGCCGGAAACCAGCACCTTGCCGTAGGTGGCGCGCATGCCCGCCGCGAACGCACGGTGCAGGCCCTCGACGTCCGGCGTCACCACCAGGCACGAGCCGTACGACTGCTCGGGGTCGAAGCCTGCTATCTCGAAGAAGTGCAGCCCGATCGCTTCTCGCTCGACCACCACGTGCGGGTTCGGTTTGCGCTGCTTGTACGTGGTGCGAAAGCCCAGCGCCACGTAGAACGTCTCGATGTCGTCGATGGAGGAGCAGGGCAGCAGAGGCACAGTCACTTCGTCGGCCATGCCTCGTTCCTAGGCGACACGACCGCTTACGTGCACATGGAAATGTCCGTTCGGAGGAGGCTCAGCCCTGCAAATAGGCGAGGACGGCTCGGACGCGGCGGTGGTCGGTGCTGCCCTCCGCGGGGAGCCCGAGCTTGAGGAAGATCGAGCCGATGTGCTTGCTCACGGCCTTCTCGGTGACCGTCAGCGCCGTGGTGATCGCGGCGTTCGACCGGCCCTCCGCCATCAGCGCCAACACCTCCCGTTCGCGCGGGCTCAGCCGGTCCAGCGGTGTCCGCGCGAGCAACCGGCGGACGACCTGCGGATCGATGACGCATTCACCGGCCGCGACCCGCTCGACGGCGTCGACGAACTCGGCGACCTTGCCGACGCGGTCCTTCAGCAGATAGCCGACGCCCGCCGAATCCGGCGGTTCGAGCAGTTTCCCGGCGTATCCCACGGCGATGTACTGGCTGAGCACCAGCACCGACAGCCCCGGGTGCTCGCGTCGCAGGTCGAGCGCGGCACGCAGCCCCTCGTCGGTGAACGACGGCGGCATCCGCACGTCGGTGACCACGACGTCGGGCCGGTGCTCCGAGACGGCACGCGCGAGAGCGTCGACATCACCGACGGCGGCCACCACCGAATGACCGAAGCGGGTGAGCACGGCGATCAGCCCTTCGCGGAGCAGCACCGCGTCGTCGGCGAGCACTACGCGGAGCACGGCAGGTCCATCCGCAGCACGGTCGGGCCGCCGCGCGGACTGTTCAGCGTGAGGCGGCCGCCACGCGCGTCGACGCGGTCGACGAGACCGATCAGCCCGGAGCCGTCGCCGGGCTTGGCCCCACCGATGCCGTCGTCGCGGACCTCGACCGTCAGCGTCGAGCGCTGCACCGCGCCGGTGACCGAGATGTGGCTCGGCCGGGCATGACGCATCGCGTTGGTCAGGGCCTCCGCGACGACGAAGTACGCGGTCGACTCGACGGCAGCGGGAAGGCGGTCAGGCACGTCGACCGCCACGGTCAGCGGAACACCGCAGCCCTCGGCCAGCTCGGCGATCGCAGCGGAAAGGCCCAGGTCGGTGAGTACCCGGGGGTGGATGCCACGGACCAGCGCCTGCAGGTCGGCCAGCGCTGCCGAGGCCTGCTCGTTGGCCTGGACGACGAGCGCGTGGGCGGTCTCCGGATCGTCGCGCTCGAGCTCGGCGAGCCCCAGCGTCATGCTCAGCGCGACGAGCCGCTGCTGAGCCCCGTCGTGCAGATCGCGTTCGATCCGGCGTCGTTCCACCTCGAACGCGTCGATCAGCCGGACGCGCGAGCGGGTGAGCGTCCCGGGCCGGAGCAGCGACTCCGCGACCCACCCAGCACCGGATGCCACACCAGTGACCACACCCCACGCAATCACGAGCACCAGCGCCAGCGGAAACACCAGGAACAACCCGGGCTCCCCCACCCACATCATCACCAGCAGCAGCCCCGGCACCGCAACCGCCACCCACGTACCGAGCACGTTCACCACGAGCAGCACGCTCGCCAGCAGCGCCACGTACGCCACCTCGCGCCGCGTGACCCGCGCCTCCGGCGGCACCGACCGTCCCAACAACCCCAACCGTCGCCGTTCCAGCGCGAGCAGCGGCCGGATCGCCGGTGGTAGCAGCAGCGACAACACCGCGAGAAGGCCGACACCCACGCCGGAAACCACGTAGGCCAGCGCCCGGATTCCTTTCACGACGGTGACGGTACGCATCCGGAGCGGCCTTGTCGGTGGGGCTTGCTCCCCGATCAGAACGGGGTCGCCGCCCACTGCGCCGAGCGATCCCCAACCGCTTCGCTGGACCGCATGTCCAAACGACTGCTCGCCGTACTCGTCGCTCTCGCTCTGTTCGCGGTCGGGGCCGCGGCTCCGCCGCGGTTCACGCTTCCCGCGCCTACCGGCCCGTACGCGGTCGGTACCACGTCACTGCACCTGGTCGACGTCCATCGAGCCGATCCGTGGGTGCCCACCGATCGCTCCCGGGACCTGATCGTCCAACTCTGGTACCCGACGGCCACCGTCCGGGGATATCCCGCGGTGCCGTGGCTGGCCCCGGCGGCCGCTCGCGCCTACGAGAAGGCGAACGGGCTGCCGGTCTTCGACTGGCCGATCACCGCCGGTCACGAGGGTGCCCCGGTGGCGCGTGCGCCGCACGGGTGGCCGGTGCTGCTCTACTCCCCCGGCCTCGGGGGTCACCGGGGTGAGGCCACTTCACTGGTCCAAGGCCTCACCGCGAACGGATACCTCGTCGTCACGATCGACCACGTGCACGATTCGCGGGTCGTCGAGATGCCGGACGGGCACGTCGAGCCGTCCCGGCTGCCCGCGCTCACGCCGGCGAACGAGCTCGCGGTCACCACCAAGGCGATCAACTCCCGGGTCGCTGACGTCCGATTCGTTCTCGATCAGCTCATCGCGAGGTATCGAGGTGTGATCGACGAGCACGCGATCGGCATGCTCGGCCACTCCGACGGCGGCGCCACGACCGCTGCGGCGATGGACGTCGACCGCCGGATCGCCGCCGGGGTGAACCTCGACGGAACGCTGTGGACACCTGCGGCACAGCGGGGCTCCGACCGGCCGGTGCTGCTGTTCGGCCGCGACGACCAGACCCGCACGACCGACCCCACCTGGGCGAAGTTCTGGGCCCAGCACCGCGGGCCGAAGCTCCAGCTGAATCTCGCGGACTCCGGCCACGGCACGTTCCACGACTTCGTCGTCCTGCTGCGCCAGGCGGCGCCGTACCTCGGGCGCACACCGGAGGAGCTCGAAGAGCCGATCGGCACGATCGACGGCGAGCGCGCCGTCGAGATCGAACGCCGCTACGTGACCACGTTCTTCGACCAGCACCTCCGCCGCCACCCCTCACCACTACTGACCGGCCCGTCCCCGGACTACCCGGAGGTGACCTTCACCCCCTAGCGGTTGCTGCGGAGCCAGGTCAGGACGGCCAGGACGCGGCGGTTGCCGTCCGTCGTCGGCGGTAGGTCGAGCTTCGTGAGGACGTTGCCGACGTGCTTGCCGACGGCGGCCTCCGACAGGAACAGCCTCTTGGCGATCGTGGCGTTGGAGTGCCCCTCGGCGACGAGCGCGAGTACGTCCCGCTCCCGGTCCGACAGCCGGGTGACCGGGTCGTTGCGCCGCCGCAGGAGCTGCCGGACGACGTCCGGGTCGACGACCGTGTCCCCGGCGACGATCCGACGCAGCGCGGTGACGAAGTCCGCGACGTCGACGACTCGATCCTTGAGCAGATAGCCGACCCGCCGACCGTCGCCGGACTCGAGCAGGTCGGTCGCGTAGGCGTGCTGGACGAACTGGCTGAGCGCTACCACCGCCAGCCCTGGATGGCGTTCCCGCAGCGTGAGGGCCGCGCGTAGCCCTTCGTCGAGAAAGTCGGGCGGCATCCGGACGTCGGTGATCACCAGCTGGGGGTCGACGCGCGCGACGGCGTCCAGCAGAGCGTCGCCATCTCCGACGGCAGCGACCACCTCGAACCCGAAGCGGCCCAGCACACCGGCCAGCCCTTCGCGGAGCAGCACTCCGTCCTCGGCGAGGACGGTCCGGATCAGTTCCACGGCAGCTCCACTCGCAGCCTGGTCGGGCCTCCGTCCGGACTGGACAGCAGGAGCCGACCGCCCACTGCTGCGACGCGGTCGGCCAGGCCGGTGAGTCCGGTGCCGCGGTCGGGAGATGCGCCGCCGCGTCCGTCGTCGCTGACGGCGACAGTGAGGGTCGGCCCCTCCCGCGCGAGGGTGACGGTCGCAGTGTGCCCGTTACTGTGCTTCGCGACGTTCGTCAGCGCCTCCGCGACCACGAAGTACGCGGTGATCTCGACGTGCGGCGCCGGCCGACCCGGCAGCGACGCGTGGACGGCGACCGGCACCGGACTGCGATCGGCCAGCTCCCGAACGGCGTCCGGCAGACCGAGCTCGGTGAGCAGCTGCGGGCGGATGCCGTGAATGAGCTCACGCACCTCCACCATCAGGTTCTTCGCCTGCTGATGGGCGTCGGCGACGGCATGGGCCGCCGGGGTCTCGTCGTCCAGCAACACCTTGGCGACGCCGAGCTGCAGCGTGAGGCTGACCAGCCGCTGCTGGGCACCGTCGTGCAGGTCACGCTCGATCCGGGTGCGCTCGGCCTCGAACGCGTCGACGAGCCGCGACCGCGACCGCGTGACCTCGATCAGTTCCTCGGACTCCCCGAGCATCGCCCTGGCGACGGCACCGTGCGCCCAGGCGGTGAGCGTGACCAGGTACGGGAGCAGCAGGAGGACCACCAGGCCGGCGACCGCGTACGGCAGGGCCTCGGCCACCGTGGTCACCGCTCCCAAGCCGAGCACGACCGGCCCGTCCCCCACCGCCAACGGGGCGACCAGCCAGCTCGCCGTCAGCACGAGGACGAGGGCCAACGCGCTGTACAGCACAGCGCCCGCCGTCAGGAGCAGTAGCGCGTAGGCGACCTCGCGCCAGGTCGCCGCCTCGGTGTAGCGGGTGCGGAGCCAGCTGCCCGGCGACACCGGCCGGTGCCCCGAACGGACGACGCTGTAGCCGAGCAACCGCAGCCGCGCCCGCTCCACGTCGGCGAGGGGCAGCGCCACGAGCGGCCCGAGCCCGACGACCAGCCCTGCTCCCGGCACGATCCACACCGGCTCGTGCCGGGTAAGCGCCAGCAGGAACGGCAGCCCGAGCACCCCGAACGGCACCGCCGCCGCCACACCGACCGGCACCGTCGACGCGACGAACGCGGTCGCGCGCCACGGCCACAGGCTGAGCAGGAAACGACGGTCGAAAACGTTCACCGACGCCAGTGAACCGCCCACGCAGGCCGATGTCGGTAGACCCAGCTCTACTCCGAGTCGATGGCTGCGGTCCGTGTGCGAGGAGCCGTCCCGCTGGTGTGCTCCGACGCATGCCCAGATCGGAAGGCCGCATGATGCTGGAACTCGTCGACCTCACGAAGGACTACCGGAACAAGAAACGCGCTGTGGACGACGTCACGCTGCGGTTGGACGCCGGTGTGCTCGGTCTGCTCGGTCCGAACGGTGCCGGCAAGTCGTCGCTGATGCGCATCGCGGCCACCGTGACGCGCCCGACCGGTGGCCAGGTGCGCTTCGACGGCGTCGACGTCGTGAAGAAGCCGGACGCGCTGCGGCGCACGCTTGGCTACCTGCCGCAGGACTTCGGCGTCCATCCGCACCTGACCGCGCTCGAGTTCCTGTCCTATCTCGCCGCGGTCAAGGGCCTGTCGCGGCGCACGGCGCGGACGCGGATCCCGGAACTGCTGGAGCTGGTCAACCTGAGCTCCGCCGCCAAGCGGCCACTGGGCGGCTACTCCGGCGGCATGCTGCGTCGCGTCGGGATCGCCCAGGCCCTGCTCGCGGACCCGCGCGTGATCGTCGTCGACGAACCGACAGCGGGCCTCGACCCGCAGGAGCGGGTGCGTTTCCGCACGCTGCTCAGCGATCTGGCGTCGGACAAAGTGGTGTTGTTGTCGACGCACATCGTGTCGGACCTGGAGACGGTCACCGACGACATCGCGGTGCTGGCCGGAGGCCGGCTGGTGCACCGCGGAAGCCTCGACCGGCTGCTGGACACCGTGGCCGGGCAGGTGTGGGAGCTGACCGTCGCCCCGGCCGACGTGCCCCGGCTCCAGGCCGGCTACCCCGTGACCCGGCTGATCCGGACACCGTCCGGGGTTCGCGTGCGGGTGCTCGCGCCGTCCTCGCCGAGTCCCCACGCGGAGCAAGCCGTGCCCGACCTGGAAGACGCCTACCTGGGCCTGGTCCGATGATCCTCGCCGTAGCCCTGGCCGGCTTCCGCGAACGCCGCCGACGCCCCGCCTACGCGATCGTGCTGCTCGCCGCCGTCGGCCTGGGATACCTGGCGGTCCCCGCCACGAGTTCGCACTGGACGATCGTCAGCCTCGGTGATTATCGGGGGGTCTACAACAGCGCGTACACCGGCACTGTCGCCGCACTCGCCGGCGCGCTCTGGCTCTGCGTCGGCGGGTTCTACGTGGTGCGCACGGCGCTCGCGCAGGACCGGGCGACCGGCGTGCGTGAGCTGCTCGTCACGTCCCGGCTGCGCAGTGCGTCGTACCTGATCGGGACGTTCCTCGGCAACTTCCTCGTGCTCGCGTCGATGGCCGGCGCGTTGGCGCTCACGGCGGTGCTCATGCAGCTGGCGCGCGGTGAGTCGCACTCGATCGCGCCCGGTGCGCTGCTGCAGCCGTTCGTGCTGCTCACGCTGCCGGTGCTGGCGGTCACCGCCGCGCTCGCGGTGTTCTGGGAGACCGTTCCCGGGCTGCGCGGCGGCCTGGGGAACGTCGTCTGGTTCGGCGTCGCGCTGGTAGGGATGATCGCCGCGCAGTCGCCGACCGCCCCGCTCGGTGGTCTCGGCACCGGTCTGCTCACCGACTCGCTGCAGGCAGCAATGACCTCGCAGGGCCTGCGGCCGGAGGACGGCGCGATCGGGTTCATGTACCTCGACACACCGCCGACCACGTTCCGCTGGAACGGTCTGCCGCTCTCCGCGTCGCTCGTCTCGCAACGCGCGCTGCTGGTGCTCTGCGCCGTCGTGGTGGCGCTGGTGCCCGCGCTCTGGTTCGGGCGGCTCAGTCCGCTCCGGTCGTCGGATGGCCCCGCGCGGCCCACCGGTGATCTCACGACTCCGGATGCTCCGCCGGTCGCCTATCCGCGCGGCGCCGTGCTGGCTCGTTCGACGTTCGGCCGGCTGGTCGTCGGGGAGGCGCGGATCCTGCTCTCCGGCATCTCGCGCTGGTGGTGGCCGGTCGCCGTGGTGCTGTTCGTCGCGGCGATCGTCGTACCGCAGCGGGCCGTCGCGCCGCTGTTGCTGGCGTCGTGGGGGTGGCCGGTGCTCGTCTGGTCGCGGCTCGGGATGCGGGGCCGGGACGTCGGCGTCGACACGCTGCTCGCCGCGTGCCCGGGGCCGGTGGCGCGGTTGCTGGCCGAGTGGATCGCCGGGGTGGCGTTCACGGCTGTGGTCGGCGGTGCGGCGATCGTGCGGCTGGGTTTGTCCGATTCCATCGGCGCAGTGTTCATCCCGTCACTCGCACTGCTGCTCGGGCTGGTCAGTGGTGCGCCCCGCCTGTTCCAGGCCGGGTACCTGACGCTGTGGTGGTGCGTCGTGAACGAGTTCGCGGGGCTGGACTACCTGGGTGTGGTGGCCGGCGGTCCCGGTTCCTGGGAGATCGCCGCCACGGCGCTGGTGCTCCTCGGTTCGGCCGTCGCCGTGACCGTCGTCCGCGAGCGGCTTCGCTGAGCCGACGCACCCCGGAACCGCTCGGAACCAGGCTCGGAACCACGGTGGAACCGCCGTGAATCCACGGCCCCTCACAGTTCTGGCAAGCCCCTGACGGAGGAGGAACCGTGACCAGTCCCCAGCCGGCGATCGCAGTCGCCGGGCTGCGCAAGTCGTTCGGCGAGCAGGTCGTGCTCGACGGCATCGACTTCGACGTAGCCGCCGGAACGATTTTCGCCCTGCTCGGCCCGAACGGTGCCGGCAAGACCACGACGGTGCACATCCTGTCGACGCTGCACTCGGCGGACGCCGGTGAGGTCCGCGTCGCCGGGGCCGACCCCACGAAGAACCCCGACGCCGTCCGCCGGGCGATCGGCGTCACCGGCCAGTTCTCCGCGGTGGACGGCATGCTGACCGGCGCCGAGAACCTGAACCTGATGGCGAAGCTGCACCACCTGGGACGCGGCGAGGGCCGCAAGCGCACCCGGGAACTGCTGGAGCGGTTCGAACTGACCGAGGCCGCCAACAAGCAGGCGTCGACGTACTCGGGAGGCATGCGGCGTCGCCTGGACCTCGCGATGACGCTGATCGGCGACCCGAAGATCATCTTCCTCGACGAGCCGACCACCGGGCTCGACCCCCGCAGCCGGCAGACGATGTGGGAGGTCATCCGGCGGCTGGTCGCCGACGGCGTGACGATCTTCCTCACCACGCAGTACCTCGAGGAAGCGGACCAGCTCGCGGACCGCATCGCGGTCCTCGACCACGGGAAGCTCGTGGCCGTCGGCACTGCTGCCGAGCTGAAGCGGCAGGTCTCGGGCGGTCACGTCCGCCTGGTCTTCGCCGACCTCGCCGCGCTGGACGCCGCTTCCGCCGTGCTGCCGGAGGCGGAGCGGGACGGCCTGGCGCTGACCGTGCCCGGCAACGGCAACGTCCGTGCCCTGCAGTCGCTGCTCGATCGACTCTCCGCCGCCTCGATCGAGGTCGAGGAGTTGTCGCTGCACACCCCGGACCTCGACGACGTGTTCTTCGCCCTCACCGCTTCCAAGGAGATCGTCCGATGACGTACGCACTGAGTGACTCCGCAGCGATGTTCCAGCGAAACATGACGCACCTGCGGCGAAATCCGACAGCGATCATGGTCTCGGTGCTCATCCCGGTGTTCCTGCTGCTGCTGTTCGTCGGCGTCTTCCGCGCTCTCGGGCAGGCCGCGACGACCGGCGGTGGCGACTACATCGACTACCTGGTCCCGGGCATCCTGCTGATGACGATCGCGTACGGCGTGCAGTCGACGACGCTGGCCGTGAACCAGGACATGACCGAGGGCGTCATCCAGCGGTTCCGCACGATGGCGATCGCACCGTCGTCGGTGATGACCGGACACGTGCTGGCCGCGGTGATCCGGACCCTGGTCAGCGTCGCGCTCGTGCTCGGCGTCTCGCTCGCACTGGGGTTCCGGCCGGACGCCGGCCCGCTGGAGTGGCTCGCCGTCCTGGGAATCGTGACGCTGATGACGCTGGCGCTCGCGTGGTTGTCGGTCGCCGTCGGTCTCGCCGCACCGACGGTGGACTCCACCGGTGGCTTCCTGATCATCATCCAGCTGCTGCCGTTCATCAGCAGCGCGTTCGTCCCGACGGAGACGATGTCCGGCGCGGTGCGATGGTTCGCGAGCAATCAGCCGTTCACGGTGATGATCGACGCGATCCGGGCGCTGTTCTCCGGCGCTCCGGTCGGGTCCGACGGGTGGGTCTCCGTCGCCTGGTCCGTCGGGCTCACGCTGGCAGGCTACGTGTGGGCACGGAGGGCGTTCCGACGGATTCGCGTCCGCTGACCGCCGCATGGGCGGCGAGCAGGGCCAGGGCGGCGGCCGGGATCTCGTCACGCGCGAGCGTGGCGTAGCTCTCGACCGCCGCCCGATAGGCGTCCGTGTCCGCGACCCGGTCGCGGATCCGCTCACCACTGCTGATCGACGACGGGAAGCCGCCTCCGCCGAGGCTACAGAGTTCGGCCAGCGCGATCAGATCGCCGTCGGGTCGCACCGCCGCGAGCGCGGTGAGCACCGCGCCGCAGGCGGACATGCTCGGTGACGGGTTCCCCGCCAGCAGCGTCGCGGGGTCGATGTCCGGGATCAGGTCGAGCCGGTCGGCCCCCGCGTGGGCCAGCAGGGCCGCGGACTGCGCCTCGGCCGCCCACGACAGCCCGGAGGACGTCGCGTCGTCGGAGTCCTTGGCGATCTCGACGACCTCCCGCCAGAGCCGCAGCCCGGCGTCGACGTCGCCGCGCTGGAGCATGAGCTCGGCCCGGAGCGCGAGGTCGAACCCGTACATGGTGGTGCGTTCGTCGGGATCGTGGCGCATGCACTCCGCCAGCCAGCGCTCCGCCTCGTCGAGCCGGCCGGCACTCAGATTGGCGAACACGAGCGCCCACCGGATCCGCGTCGCGGTCGCCCAGGCGCCCAGCTCGGTGAAGACGTCGAGCACGACGGTGAAGTGCATCCGCGCTTCCTCGGTGCGGTCGGTGCCCAGCAGCTCGCCGACCCGGGAGTGCGCGGCCGCGCGGATCCAGCGGTTGCCCGCGTCACCCAGCACGCGGAGCGCGCGTTCGGCGGTGGCCAATGCCGTCTCGCGGTCACCGGCGGACTCGGCGGCGTAGCTCAGGACGCTGTTGGCGACCGCGGCGAGCATCGGTTCCGGCCTTCCGGCGAGCTCCCGGATCTCGTCGAAGTCGCGGCAGCGCAGCACCGCGTCGGCGGCGCTGACCAGCGTCGTCGGGCGTGTCGGCGGGAGACGCCGCGCGGTCACCAGCGACCGGGCCGCCCGTTCGGGCTGGAGCAGGCCGACGCTGATCGCGGTGAGCACCGCCGCGACGCGCGCGACCTCGACGCCGTCCGGTTCGGGCCGGTAGTGCGACAGCGCCCAGGCCGGTTCGTCGGGCAGCGTCAGCAGCTTGGTGAGGTTCGACTCGACCATCCACAGGCCGCCGAGCGCGGCGACCGTCGCCGCGATGCTCGGCCCGTCGGACCGCTCGATCGCGAGCCGGAGCGCGAACGCGAGGTTGTCCTGCTCGGCGCGGACCTGGTGGACCGTCCGCACGAAGTCGGGGCCGAACAGCCCCTCGTGGTGGGCGGTGCCGAAGTCGCGGGCCCAGGTGAGGAAGCGGTCGCGGACGCTGTCGTCCTCCCCGGCCTCCGCGCGGCGCAGCGCGCTGAACTCCCGCACGGTCTCCAGCATGCGGAACCGCAGTTCGGAGCCGGTCTCGACGACAGTGAGCAGCGACTGGTCGACGAGGTGGGCGAGCGTGTCGTTCTCGATGCCGAAATCCTCGGCGGTCTCACCGGGAAAGCCGCCGGGGAACACCGACAGCGCCCGCATCGCGGCCTGGCTGGACGGCGTCAGCAGGTGCCAGCTCCAGTCGATGACCGCCGACAGCGTCCGGTGTCGTTCCGGCGCGTCCCGCGAGCCGCCTCGGAGCAGCGTGAACCGTTCCTGCAGCCGGTCGGCGATCTCGCGCACGGGGAGCGCCCGGATCCGCGCGGCGGCCAGTTCGATCGCGAGCGGCAGACCGTCGAGGTGCCCGCAGATCTCACTGACGACGTCGTCCGGCAGATAGGCGCCGGGACGCACGGCGCGGGCGCGCTGCCGGAACAGCTCCTCGCTGTCCCGGGCCTTGAGCTCGGGCAGGAGATGGATCGCCTCGGACGACAGGCCGAGCGGAGTGCGGCTGGTGGTGAGCACACGCAGGTTCCGGCTGCCCGCCACCAGGCGGTGGACCAGGTCGGCGGCGCCGTGGATGACGTGCTCGCAGTTGTCGAGCACGAGCAGCGACGAGCCGAGCGCGTCGACGATCCCGGGAATGTCGGTGGGGCCCTCGGCGATACCGAGGGCGGTCGTGATCTCGCCGAGGACGTCGCTGTCGGCCGCCACGCCGGCGAGCGCGATGAAGTGGACGGTGCTGTTGTCGGTGGCGCGCGCCACCGCTTGCGCCAGGCGCGTCTTGCCCAGTCCACCGATGCCGACGATCGACGTCACGCGGGAGGTGCGGATGAGCGCGGCGACCGCGGCGAGGTCGTCGTCGCGGCCCAGCAGGGGGTTGGGGTCGAACGGGATGCCGTGGTGTTCGGTGCGGGGCTTGGGTCGGAGGAGCTCGGTGTACGTGGCCTGCAGTTCTGGGCCGGGGTCGGCGCCGAGTTCGTCGCGGAGGGTGCGGCGGTAGGTGTCGTAGCGGGCGAGCGCGGCCGCGGGGCCCTGGGTGGTGGCTTCGGCGCGGAGCAGTTCCGCCAGGATCTCCTCGTCGCGCGGGGCGCTGTCGTGCAGCTCGGTCAGGGGCCCGACCGCGTCGGCCCACCGCTCGAGCCCCGCCAGCGCGAGCGCCCGCGCCCGCGCCAGCGCCCGGTAGGTGGCCACGCGCTCCGCCCGGAGCTGCCCGAGCGGATTACCGGCTGCCTCGCCCGAGCCGATCGCGCCGGCGGAGCGGCCCGTGGCGGCGGCCGGGTCGGGGGCGAAGAGGGTCAGGCCGGCTTCGGCGGCTTCGAGGGCGGCCGGGTGCGCGTCCCGTCGGGCTGCTGTTGCGGCTTCCGACGCTCTGAGCAGCACTGCCGTGGCGTCGACCTGTTCTTCGGTGAGCGCGAGGCGGTAGCCGCGCGGCGTGTTCACGATCAGGTCGGGCCCGAGCGCCGACCGGGCCCGGAACACCAGCGCCTGGAGCGCCTTCGTCGGATGCTCCGGCCGTTCGTCGGGCCACAGCTCGTCGATCAGCCGCTCGGAGCTCTGCCCGGACCGCAACTCCCCCGCCAGCAGCGCGAGAAGGTGCCGCACCCGGGGGCCGACGACCTCCACGCCGCGAAAGGCCACCCGGGGCAGCAGGACGAGCTCGACGGTCACACGCTCAGGCTAGTGACCTCCGCCTGGGCCTCGCGCTGCTGTCGGAGCAATAGGAACGCGAGCACGAACGCGGCGACGAGCAGCGCGGTCCCCACCGCGAACGCGGCGTGGTAACCGCTGGTCAACGCGACGGCCCTGCCTTCGTCGAGCATCGATTCGGTGCGCGCCGCCGCGAGTGTGGACAGCACGGCCACACCGAGGGCCATCCCGATCTGCTGCGTCGTGTTGAACAGCCCGGACGCCAGGCCGGCGTCGTCCGCCTTCGCGCCGGACATGCCGAGCGACGTCAACGCGGGCAACGCGAGCCCGAATCCACCCGCGAGGAACATCAGCGGCAGCAGGTCGGTGACGTAGTCGGCGCGCACCGGTACGCGGGTGAGCAGCGCGAGCATGGCGATCAGCAGGAGGATCCCGGCGAGCAGCACGGCCCGCTCCCCGAACCGGGCGTTGAGCCGCGCCGCGACCCCGAGGGAGACAGCGCCGATCGTCAGCGCGGCGGGCAGCATCGCCAACCCGGTCTCCGCGGCCCCGTAGCCCTGGACGTTCTGCAGGTACAGCGCGAACAGGATCTGGAAGCTGAACAGCGCCGCGACCATCAACACTTGCACGCCGTTCGCCACCGACACGCTGCGTGTCATGAAGATGCGCAGCGGCATGAGCGGCGTCTTCGCGGTGGCCTGGCGGACGACGAACCCGATCAGCAGCGCGAGGCCTCCGACGCCGACGAGCGGGGTCTTCGTGACGACCGCGGAGATGCCTGCCATCAGGCCGCCGGTCACCAGGACCGCGCCCACGACGTCGGCACCGGCTTCGAGGCCGATCCCCCGGTCGTCGGGCAGAGCCGGAATCGCGAGCGCGATCGCGGCGATCCCGATCGGCAGGTTGATGAAGAAGATCCAGTGCCAGCTCAGGGCATCGGTGAGCACGCCGCCCACCACCTGCCCGATCGAGGCCCCCGCCGCCCCGGTGAAGCTGAAGACCGCGATCGCTACCGATCGCTCCTTCGCTTCGGTGAACAGCGTCACGAGGATGCCGAGGCTAACCGCGGCGCTCATCGCGCTCCCGATGCCCTGCAGGAAGCGGGCGACGATCAGGATCTCGGGGCCGGTCGCCGCGCCGGCGAGCAGCGAGGCGAGCGTGAACACGGTCGACCCGGCCAGGAACATGCGCTTGCGGCCGATCAGGTCGCCGAGGCGTCCGGCGAGCAGCAGGAAGCTGCCGAATGCGATCAGGTAGGCGTTGACGACCCAGCTCAGCCCGGCGGGTGAGAGCTCCAGGTCGTCCTGGATGGCCGGCATCGCGACGGTGACGATGCTGCCGTCGAGCACGCTCATCAACAGGCCGGTGGCGATCACGCCGAGGGCGATCCAGCGGGACATGACGGTCCTCCCGTAGTGGCTACAGGTAGGACAGTAGTAGATAGTTTTGTTGCAGACAATCCCTTACGAACGTTGTCGTGCTCGACGGGCGGGGCCTTCGGCGGGTTCGGCGAGATGGTGGGTGGCCAGTTCGGTGAGGACCGCGAGCAGCGCGTCGCGGTCCTTCGCTCCGAGTGAGCCGAGGGCGTCCGCGTGCACACGGTCGACGATCTCCTGGCTCCGGCGTGCGACTTCGGCGCCCTTCTCGGTGACCGCGATGATGCGTGCGCGGCGGTCGGTGCTGGACGGGCGGCGCTCGGCGAGGCCGGCCTCGTCGAGGGCGTCGACAGTGACGACCATCGTCGTCTTGTCCATGTCGCCGATCTCGGCGAGTTGGGCCTGCGTCCGCTCTCCTTCCAGCGCGTGGACGAGGACGCAGTGCATCCGGGCGGTGAGGCCGATCTCCGCCAGCGCCGCCGCCATCCTGGTCCGCAGAACGTGGCTCGTGTGGTCGAGCAGGTACGAGAGGTCCGGGCTCGTGCGGTTGGGCGCCATCGCGGTCATGCCCCCAGCGTACGACTGCTCCCGTTGCAGATCATCCGCCTCCGAACGCCGAGAAGGCCCCCGACCGGGGGCCTTCTCGGCGTCCAGGACGCTGGTCCGCCGCGAGCGCGGCGCCGCAGGGCGAGCACCGCCGCAGGTGGCCGTCGGCCAGCGAAGCGCAGCCCGCGGGTGCGGGGGCCGTCAGGCCAGTGGCGCGGGGCCTGCGGGCGCGGACGCCGGGGTCGGCCGAGGGGCGGCGTCGGCATCGGAAGCAGCTTCGGCGGTGTCGAGGCCCAGGCGGCCGCGGGTGGCGATGATGAGGATGATCGCGCCGATCGTCGTGACGATGATCAGGCCGTGCAGCGTGTCCTTGGCGTGGTCGAGCTTCGGGAACACCTCGGGCCACACCAGCGAGTACGTGCTGTTGATCAGCGCGTGCAGCAACATGACCAGCGGCAGGCTCTGCCCACTGCGGTTGAACACCCACGTCATCACGAGGCTCAGCGGGATGCACGACGCGACGAACTCGACCGGCTGGATCCAGTCGACGTCCGGGTAGCCGCCCCACTCGGTGAGGAACAGCGGCAGGTGCCAGCAACCCCAGAGGAACCCGAGCACGCAGGTACCGACGACCGGACCGAACCGGCGCTGCAGACGGGGCAGCGCGAAGTCCCGCCAGCCGGGCTCCTCCGCCGTCGCGGTGGTGATGAACTGCACGATCACCATCGGGATGAACGCGACAGCGATCAGAACCGACGGGGCCCGAACCTCTTCCCACGCCGCGGGCAGAGCAGCCGTGCTGAGCAGGATCGCGGCCGGCACACCGAACAGCACTCCGAGGAACCAGCCCCACCCGACCCGCCAGCGGAACAGCCGCCCCTTCCAGTGCCGCAGCCCGGCCCTGCCCTCCGCGACCATCGTCACGATGAACGCGGCGGTCAACGGCCCGAGGTACGCGCCGGGGAGTAACCCGACGAGCTGACCGGAGCCGCCGATCTCCGGGATGTGGATGTCGGGCTCCACGTTCGTGCCGTGATCCCCCAGCACGTAGGGCATCCAGAACATCCAGCTGACCCCGAAGGCCAGTGCGAAGAAGCTCGTGAGCGGAAAGCGTCGGATCAGGTTTTTCAGCATGGGAAGAGTTCATCGTTCCGCGGCGTTCCGAACACTCCCGCTCATTGCCGTGCTGAAGTAGCGCCTGCTGTACCCCGCCTGCACTACTGCTTGCGGCGGACGTCCTCGAGGTACCGCAGCACCGCGGTGACCCGGCGGTCGTTCTCGTCGTCGGGCGGCAGGTCGAGCTTCGCGAAGATGCTGCGGATGTGCTTGTGCACCGCCCCGTCGGTGACGACGAGCCGCTCCGCGATCGCGGCGTTGCCCAGCCCTTCGGCCATCAACGCCAGCACGTCGCGCTCCCGTGGGCTCAGCCGTTCCAGCCGCGGATCCGTTCTCGTCCGGGACAGCAGCTGCGTGACGACGTCCGGGTCGATCGCGGTGCCACCGTCGGCGACGCGGTACAGCGCCTCCAGGAACTGCTCCACGCGTCCGACGCGCTCTTTGAGCATGTATCCGAGGCCGTTGCTGCCGCCGGCCAGCAGCTCGGTGGCGAACGCCTGCTCGACGTAGGCCGACAGCACGAGGATCGACAGCTTCGGGTGGCGCTTGCGCGCCTCGACCGCGGCCTTGATCCCCTCGTCGGTGTGCGTCGGCGGCATCCGGACGTCGACCAGCGCGACGTCCGGCCGATGGGTGTCGATCGCCTCGAGCAACTCGGCCGCGTCACCGGCCGTCGCCACGACGTCGAGCGCTTCGGCCCTCAACAGGAGAGCGAGCCCCTCACGCAGCAGGGGGTCGTCCTCACCGATCACGATCCGCACGGGAGCTCCACGGCGAGGATCGTAGGGCCTCCCTTCGGACTGTCGAGACGCAGGACTCCGTCATACGCCTCGATCCGGCGCCGGATGCCGTCCAATCCGGACCCGTTCTCGGCGTTGGCGCCGCCGTGGCCGTCGTCGGTGATCTCGACGAGCAGCTTTCCGCCACGCAGCGCGGCGGTGACTCTGGCCTGCTGCGCTCCGCTGTGCTTCGCAACGTTCGTCAACGCTTCGGCGACGACGAAGTACGCCGTGGCCTCGACGGACGCCGCACATCTGCCCGACACGTCGATCTCGGCTTCGCAGGGGACGGCGGACGCGCTGGCCAGGCCGGTCAGAGCTCCGGCCAGGCCGCGGTCGGCGAGTACGGGCGGAAGGATGCTGCGGGCCACGGCACGGAGTTCGGCCAGTGCGGTTTCGGCGGCGTCCTGTGCGCGGGCCAGGATCGCTTCGGCTTCGTCCGGGTTACGCGTCAAGGCTCGGCGAGCGGCGCCGAGCAGCACGTTCACCGCGACGAGGCGGTTCTGGCTGCCGTCGTGCAGGGCCCGTTCGATCCGTCGCAGTTCGACGGCGTGCGCGTCGAGCGCGGCGGCGCGGGTGGAGGTCAGTTCGGCGACCCGCATCGAGAGGTCGACGCTCGGGTCGGGGACGAGCAGCTTGCGCGCCGGCCACGACTGCACCCGCGCGATGTTCGGCACCACGCCGATGATCAACGCGACCCAGCCGACGCCCAGCAGCGTGGCCCAGAGCGCCTCGAACGGGCTGTCCACGTGGCCGATGCCGATCGACGTGGTGGACGGGGTCTCCGGACCGATCCACCACCAGAGGAAGAACGTCAGGTCACGCAGCGCGAAGAGGGGCAGCAGCACGCCGATCAGGCCGATCAGGAACCCGAGCGTCGCGTGGACGGCGATCCAGCCCAGCTCGCGCCGGAGCGACAGATCGGCCAGCGCCCCACGGACCCCACGCGTCGGCGGATCGAGTTCGGGCAGGTCGACGTCGTAGCGGGCCAGCCGATGCCGCTCCCGGTTCGCCAGCGAGCGCACCGTCCTGGCCACCACCGGAACGGCGAGCAGACCGACGCCGGCCAGTGAGGCGACCGCCGTGACGACGATGACCATCAGCAACAACAGCGCCACCACCGCGGTGCCGAACCCGCCGATCAACTGCTCCAGGCCGGTCAGCCCTCGACTGGCGGCTCTGCCGAGCGCCGCGCGCACGCTGCTCCGCTCTGTGCTCATGCTCGACGACCCTAGAGCGTGCCGGTCTACCGGTCGGTACAGCCTGCTGTACCTCGAAACGGCAGTTGAGGGGCTCGGCGCGCGCTCCCGCCGTGCCTAGCGTTCATCTCGTCACCGCGACCGACGAAGGAGCCCACGATGTCCCAGCAGTCCACCTCGAGCAACTCGCAGATCCTCCGCCCCCTCCTCTGGGTCCTGCTGACGATCGGCCTGGTCGGCAACATGGCAGTGTCGCTGGTCGGCGGCTCGATGGTCGTCCACACCGCGTTCGGCGTCGTCACGTTGGCCAGCGGAATCGCGCTGGCGGTGCACTACTTCCGCCACCGCTGACCGCAGGTCGCCGACGTGGCGCTGATCAGTCGGCCCGCGGTGTGCAGGGCAGCTCGCAGGTCGATCTCCGACCGGCCGAGCCCGGCCAGCACACCGTGGGCCGCTTCGGCGAAGTCCAGCGGCGCGCCCGACAGCGCGGCTGCGGCGTCGACAGCGCCTTTCTCGTTGATCAGCCACACACCGGCGTTCGCGTGCAACGCGTGTGCGCAGAGGCCGACCACCCGGAACAGGCAGCCGGCGACGTACGCGGTGTCGCGCCTGCCGACGCCTTTGCGCGCGATCGTGAGCGCGAACTCGGCCTCGTTGAGCGCGGCGGTGACCACGCGCTCCTGGAGCGCGGGCGGGTAGTCCTGTGCTTTCTGCCGAAAGTCCGTGAGTGCCCCGGACGGGTCGGCGAGCACCTGCCCGAGCGCGACCTCGCCGACGTAGGAGAAGTCGGGGACGCCGAACGGGTGCCCGACCTGGAAGTGGAAGCTGAACCGGCCCTCGCGGGCGTCGTGCCAGGCGGTGTCGACGCGGTCGAGTTGGCGGTAGATCCAGTCGACAGGGGTGTCGGCGATGCGAAGCCAGCCGCCGCCGTCGACCCACGGGCCCCAGGCGCCCGTCGCGGTGACGGTTGCCTCGGGGCCGGACAGTTCTCTGGCGAGCGCGCCGAGAGCGTCGACGTCGAGTGGGGGCCGGTAGTACAGGCCGAGGTCGACGTCCGAGGAGTCGGTGTGGGCGCCGCGGGCGCGGCTACCGCCCAGCATCACGCCGATGATCCCCGGTACGTCGACCAGTCGCTGCGCCATGGCGTGCAGTTCGTGGTCGCTGAGCACGTTCTGATGATCTAACAGGCGACCTTGGAAGGGCTGGGGCTAGGGCTCGGACTCGGTGAGCCGGTCGGGGTCGGCGACGTCGACGGGGACGGGCTGGCGCCGCAGGTCTTCGCGGCGGAGCTCGACTTGCTGGGGGTCGCCTTGCTGGGGCTCGCTGACGGCGAGGGCGGCCCGATCGGCGAGGGCGTTCCGGTCGGCGAAGAGGTCGCTGACGGCGAACCCGACGCCGCCCCGGACGGCGATCCGGAGGCCGACCCGGACGGCGAGCCCGACGCCGCCCCGGAGGGCGAACCCGACGCGGTCGCTGACGGCGAACCTGTCGGTGACCCGGACGGCGACCCGGACGGCGAACCCGTCGGTGACCCGGACGGCGAACCTGTCGGTGATCCGGAGGCCGAACCCGATGGCGAGCCCGACGGCGAGCCGGAGGCCGATCCGGATGGCGAACCTGTGGGCGATCCCGACGGGGAACCCGAGGGCGAGCCGGAGGGGGAAGCCGACGGGGACGGGGTCGGCTTTGTGGGGGATGGCGCGGGAGCCGGGGCCGGGACGGGGATCGGCCGCGGCTTCACGCTCCCCGGCGCAACGCGGGTAGCGGCGTAGAACTCCTCCCACCACACGGGAGCAACTCGCACCACGTCCCCGGTGGTCGGCGCGTGCAGCATCTTCCCGTCACCGAGATAAATCGCCACGTGATGGATCGAGTCCCAATTCGACTTGTCGGTCGCGAAGAACAACAGGTCACCGGGGAGCAACTCGGTAGTAGGCACCAACTGCGTAGCCCGGAACTGCGGCCGGGCAGTACGCGGCAACGACACCCCGGCGTACGCGAACGCGGTCTGCACGAGCCCCGAACAGTCATACGTGCTGGGACCTTCAGCCCCCCACACATAAGGCTTCCCACGCTGCGCCAACGCGAACTCGATCGCGTTCAGCACCGCCGGCGCGGCAACCCCCTTCGCGTCCCGGATGTACTCCGACGACCGCGCGGCGTCCACCGCCTCCTGCCCCGCCTCCGCGGCGTCGATCACGTGCTCGCGGCCGGACCGCAGTTTCTTGATCTCCGTAGCCCGGCGGGACAGCTCCGCGCCGATCTGCTCGACGCGATCCGCCGCCGCCTCCGCGAGCGCGGTCGTCACGTTGACGTCGCTGATCGCGGTGCGTTCCGCGGCCTCGGCCCGGGCGAGGAGAGCCTCGGCGGTGTCGGTCTCCGGGTCGGGGTGACCGAACATGCGACGGCGGGGGTCGCCGGGTAACGCGGACGGCTGGTCCGCCGACTCGATGTACGTCTTGCGCGCCCACTCGTCGAAGTCCGCCCGCGCGGAAACGACGTCGTCGGCGGCGGTGGCCCGGCGGCTTTCCGCGCTCGCCTGGTCACCGCGCGCGGTGGCCAGCTCGCCCTTGGCCTCTTCCAGCCGCTCCGCGACTGCTTCGGCGGCGATCTGCTTCTTCTTCACCTGCTGCGCGAGGGTCTCCCCTGCGGCCGGCGCTTCGTCGGACGCCGTTTTCTCCGCGGTCTTCTCCGCGGTCGGCGTGGTGGTCGGCGTCGTCTCGGCCGCTGGGGGTGGCACCGGGGTATCGGCTCGCGCCACGCCCGCTGAACCAAACAATAACCCGGCGGTGACCAGCACCGACACCGCTGCGGTAGTCCTGCGTCGCCCGATCATCGCGTCACCAAGTACCCGGGCCGCCACCGGCCCAGTCCTCACCAAGCGCACTGATCGACGCAAACGCACATCCTCACCAGAGCTATGCCCAACGCGACCTAGGTTTCCATCGTTGCCACAATTGACGGCGAACGCATCGTGAAACGGCAGAAAACCTGAGGATCCACAGGATCGCCTTACGTGAGCGAACCATCCACCTTCCGTCGCCGTGTACCTACCGCTGGTCATGAAGGCGCACGGGAAGGACGGGTCTCAGGATGCAGCACGGCTGAATCTCAGGGTGGCCTCCCAGGGCTCTCCCCGATGTATCGAATCGTCCGAAAGCGAGAGTCTGCAGGCGCCCGGCCGGTGGAGCCGGTGACGCGGAGGTCGCCTCATGCAGACCGTCTTGGACAACCTCCTCGGTCTCCCGGCGCCCGTCGTCGTCGTTCTCGCTTTTCTGATCCTGGCCGGAGAGCCCGCCCTGCTCGCCGGCGTACTCCTGCCGAGCGTCTCGACCGCCCTCGGCTTGGGATTCCTCGCCGACAACGGCACGATCAACCTCCCCACCGCGATCGCCACCGCCATCGCAGCAGTGATCACCGGCGACACCTGCGCCTTCTTCGCCGGCCGCCGGGGCCGTTCTGCCGGAGGGCGCGGTTCGGGGTCGTGGCGGAGGCGGTTCGTCGAGCGGCGGCTCGAGGGGGCGATGGGTCGTGCGGCGGGGCTGACCGCTCGGCACGGCGGGCGGTCGGTGTTCTTGGCGCGCTGGATCGTCGGCGCGCGCACGCTGGTGCCCCGCCTGGCCGGCACCGGCGAGATGCCACTGGGCACGTTCCTCCGGTACAGCGTCCCGGCGGGCGTGCTGTGGTCGGTGTGCTGGGTCGGCGCGGGGCAACTCGCCGGGAGCTCGTACCGCCAGGTCTCGGCGGTCGCGGGACAGGCCACGCTCGGCCTCGTCGTGGCACTGGTCGCCATGGTCGCCGGCATCGTCGCGGGACGTCGACTGGGTCGGCTCGGCGGCACGTCCACCCCGCGGCTCGTCGCCGCACTGACGATGATCGGTGGCGCCCTGACCGCCCTGGTCGTGCTCGCCGTCCAGGCCGGTGGGCTCCCGCGGGTCGACGAACCGGTCGCGGCCGCGCTCGACTCCCTCTCATGGGGCGGCCTGGACCTCGCCGCCGAAGTCCTGCTGACGTCCACGCCGTCGTACAGCGTCATCGCCGTCGCGGCCGTCGTCGTGCTACTTCGCCCCGTGCGCTCACCCCGCCGGCGCGGCGCGCTGGGCCTGCTCGCCTCGGGCGGCGCCGTGGTACCCCTCGTCCTGCTCGTGATCGTGCTGAACGTCGCCGAAGCAGTGGCACACAGCGAGCGTCTCTTCGCGATCCAACACGCGACCTCGACCACCGCGATCGTGCTCGCGTCCTGGACGGTCGCCCGGAAACAACCGACCTTGCTGCGCCGGGGTTCGGCGTGGACGATCGGCGCCGCAGCGGTCACCCTGCTGGCCGCGGGCCGGATCTATCTGGGCTGGGGATCGGTGAGCAGCACCGTGGCGGCGCTGCTCATAGCTGTGGCCTGGGCCGGAGTGTTCGCCGCCGCGTGGGCGGCCACACCGGCAGCCCAGGCCACCGTGGCAGATCGACGAGGTTCAGGCAGCGAGACCGCCGGGGCGGCCGAAGATGCGGCGACGGAGCACAGCTACCGGGCTTCCGCGGTGAACCAGGCTGTTGTGGAGTTCGAGAAGGGCCTGTACCTCGGCTCGGTTGTCACTCGACGCTCCTGGCTGGGCGCAGGCTCCACAGTGAAGTTCGAACATGACGGTTACCTCCTGGCCCTTCCGGCGCCGATCGCTCCGGACGATCGGTTCGCAATCCCCACCGGATAAATCCGGTCTTCGGGTAGTCCCCAGTGGAAACCTGATAGAAACACGTTCTCGAAACGTCACTCTGTGCAGTCAGCGCACGATTCCGGCATCCCGGGCAAGTAGTGCGGCTTGGACACGATCGCTCACGGACAGCTTGTTGAAGACCGCTGACATCTGGTTACGGATCGTTTTCTCGCTGACGTTCAGGTGGCGGGCGATCTGCGCGTTGGTGTCACCCATCGCGAGCCGGTTGACGATCTCCAGCTCGCGTGTCGTGAGCTGGTCGAACGGGGGTGGGAGCACTGCCGGTGCGCGGCGGAGCGCGGTGAGGACCGTCGGCCCCACCCGCGGCCCGAGGACCACGCCGCCGCTGGCCACGGTGCGTAACGCGTCGATCACCATGTCGGGGTCGGTGTCCTTGAGCAGGAAACCCCGGGCACCGGCATTGAGGGCCTTGGCGACGATGTCGTCGTCGTCGGCCATCGTGAGCATCAGCACCGCGGCGTCGGGGCAGGCCTCGAGGATGCGGCGGGTGGCGTCGATGCCGTCCCCGTCGGGGAGTGCGACGTCCATCGCGATGACGTCGGACTGGCACGTGATCGCCTCGCGCACGGCTTCCTCGACGCTGGCGGCCTCGGCGACCTCGCTGACCCAGGGTTCGTCCTCGAGCATCACTTTGAGTCCACGTCGGACGACGGGATGGTCGTCGACGATGAGAACCCGCTTCGGCTCGTCCACCGGTGTGCCTCCCTGGAACGACCACGCGCCGCTCACCGGAATCACACCACGCTCGTCATCGGGACGGCGACCGTGGTGGGCGCGCCACCCGTGAGCACCGGGCAGGCGGCGGCGGTGACGAGGTCGCCGGTGGCGATCGTGCCGTCGCCGGAGACGTCGACGTGCGCCTCGACCGTGTAGACGGCGTCGGGGTCGACGCCGGTGACCGGGACCCGGAACGGGATTCCGGCGCCGCCGCTCAGTGGGACGTTGGTCATCGTCACCTCGCCGACGGGGGTCATCGGTCCGCCGGTCGTGGTCGTGTCCCGAACACTGACCACGACACTCGCGGCTCGGCCGCCCGGACCGTCGTCCGGCAGACGCAGCACCCCGGTCACCGCGTCGACGTCGCCTGGCGCTTCAGCGGGCGCCCCCACGACAGCGGGCGCCCCCGCGGCGGCGGGCGCCGCGGCGGATGCGCCGACTCCGGCGGACGCCGCGGTGGGCGCGCCGACTTCGGTGGGCGCCGCGGTGGGTGCGCCGACCTCGGTGGGTGCCGTCGTGGGCGCCGGTTCTTCGGCCGGCGCGTCTTGGTACATCCGCTCGAGTACGCGGCAGTCGCCGTCGGAGAGTTGTCGCCGCTGCCCGAGCGGGAGGCCGCCCGGGGGCGGGGGCATCACGGTGTCGAGGGTCCGCTCGCCGTTCAGCGAAAAGGCCACCCGGGGGTAATGCATGATCGACTCGTAGTCGTAGGGGCCGGATTCCGGGCCGACCGCCTGGATGAGGAAGTTCGGCCGGGCCTCGGTGGTGATGTTCTGCCAGTGGATCGTGACGTACTCGTCGCGGTCGGTGCGGCAGTGCTCGTGCCAGCGGCCGAGCGTGTGGACCATCTCGTGCAGGACGCGGCCCATCTCTCCGCCCGCGAGGATTTCGATGAGCTGCTCGCCGCCGATGCGTCCGACCCGGGACGCGAATGACTCACCGATTACGAACCGGACGTAGTCGACGTGCTCGCTCGCCCGCGGCACGAACCGAATCCGGGTGCGGCTGTGCAGATGCGCGATCGCCTCCGCAACGTGCTCCTCCGCCCCCACCTCCCCCGCAACCTCAAACGGAACCACTCCCCCCGGCCACAACCGGACCCCCACCCCGAGCCCCGCCGCAGGCGCTCCGGGCACGGCAGGCGCGGGAACGCCCCCCGGCGCGGCAGGCGCAAACAAGCCACCTGGCCCGACGGGCGCGGGCCCGGCGGGCGCCGCGGGCGCGGAGGGCACGGCAGGCGCCGCGGGCGCGGGCGCGGAGGGCGCGGCAGGCGCCGCGGGCGCGGGCGCGGAGGGCACGGAGGGCCCGGTGGGCGCGGTACGCGGAGCCGCCGGCGCGAAGGCGCTACCCAGCGGCGCGGGCTCGAGCGCGCCATCCGGCGCGGAGGGCGTGGGGGCGCCGCTCGGCGCGACGGGTGTGGGTGCGGCGAGCGGGGGCGCGGAGGATCGAGGGGGGAGGGTTGGGGTGGGGGCGTCGGCGGCTCGGGGGGTGGGTATCGGGGCGGCGGGCTCGACGAGCAGCAACGATGCGGCGGGGAAGTGAACCCGCACCGTTGTGCCCGTCGGCTGCGCCGGCACGATCTCGCATTCGCCCCCGAGCTCACCGGCCCGGTCCCGCATCGACGCCAACCCCACCCCGCCCCGCACCGGGCCGGCGATCCCCACCCCGTCGTCGGTGACCTCGATCGTCAGATCGCGCCCCCGCCGCACGGTGACCCGGCAGTTCCGCGCCCCGGCGTGCCGGGTGACGTTGTTGAGCGCCTCGGCCACGACCCGGTACGCCGCCACCTCCACCGCGGCAGGCAGCCGGTCGAGGTCGTCGTGCAGATCGAGATGGACGGACAGCGCCGAGCTGTCGAACCGACGACACTCGTCCCGCAGCGCGACCGCGAGCCCACGGTCGAGCGCCGGCGGGCGTAGCTCGTCGACCAGCTGCCGCACCTCGGCCGTGCAGGCCGCGAGGTCACCGGCCAGCGCGTCGAGGATGTCCCGCACCCGCCCGGGCCCCGCGACCTTCCGCGCAGCCCGCACCTGCATCGACATCCCGGTAAGCGAAGGCCCCAACCCGTCGTGCAGGTCACGACGCAGCCGCCGCCGCTCCTCCTCCTGCGCACGCACCAACCGTTCGCGCGACTCCTGCAGGTCGCGAGTGAGACGGCTCGCCTCGACGGCCACCCCGGCGTGCAACGCGATGTCGGCGAGCAGCTGCGTCTCGCGCGGCGTGAAGTGCCCCCCGTCGGTCCGCGGCGACACCAGCAACCGTCCGATGTGCTCACCACGCGAGATCATGTCGAACGCCTGCACAGTGGGCCCGACCTGCCCGTACCAGGCCAGCAACCGGGACCCCTGCTGCTCGGACACCTCCACCGCCACGTACGGCACCTGCAACGAGCTCGCGATCGTGCCGGTGAGCAGCGGCAACACGGCGTTCGGCTCCGCGGTCTGCCCGAGCACGTCCCCCATCTCGGCGATGACCTTGTACGGATCGTGCCGGTCGCCGTACAGCAACTGATTGACGCCCTGCTGCACCCGACGGTGCAGCGGCGCGTACGCGATCGCGATCACCCCGGTGGTGACCAGCGAGATCGAGTCCGCTGACGTGTTGCGCATGATCAACTCGCGCAGCACCGTGACGATGGAGACGAAGCCGACCACGACCAGCGCGGTCATGACCAGCCAGACCAGCGTCCGGTTGAGAACGCGGTCGAGGTCGTACAGCCCGTAGCGGACGATCGCGACCGTCATCCCGAGCGGCACGGCGACGGCGGCGAGCACGTACCCGCCGTCGAGGTTGAAGAACGAGAGCCCCCAGCCGAGCAAGAGCAGCACGACCGCGGGCAGCAGACACGCCAGCTGCTGCCGGGTGTCGCTGTCGGCCCGGCGCCAGCGCGACCACAGCGCCCACAGCACTCCGAACGCCGACAGGATCGTCAGGAACAGCGCGACCGCGAAGATCCGGACGAACAGGTGGGAGAACGGCGTCAGTGGCTCGTCGACCCGGCTCAGCAGCGTCCGCGGCTCGTCGTACGCGGCGACGGCCAGCGCCACCGCGCCGACGGTGGTGAACAGCCCCAGCGCGATCGCCAGCGGCCGCCAACCACGACCCGGTAATCGGCCGTCGGGGAAGACCAGCAGCGCCAGGAACAGCAGCCCGTATGCCGGCCACCACGACCACTGGCTGAGCCACGCGACCGGCGTCCACTCGGTCCAGCTCACCGCGACCGTGCCGAGCGCCGCGGTGGCGCCGGCTGCCAGGAGCAGCCGGCCGACCAGGTGGCGCGGCACGGCGACGAGGATGAGAACACCCAACGCGGTGCACGACACGGCGACCGCGATGCTGATCCCCACCGGCCCGGCGTCCGGGTCGTGGTCGCCGACGAGTTGGCCGACCAGAACGGCCGCGACGACGAGGGCCACGACCGACGCCCCCGCAACGGCGCGGGGAGACGGTCTGGTCAGGAAGGGATTAGGCATCCGGTTACCGTTCGCGAGGAGGTCAGAGCTTGTGCATCAGGTTGTGGAACCAGTTTCCGGGGTCTCCCTGGGCCTCCCCGGCCACGCCGGCGCCGTGCGTGATGCCGCTCAGCACCGCGATGCTCTCGGTCAGCGACTTGCCGTCCAGCGCCGGGAGCTCACCGAGAGCCTCGTCGACGCTGAGCCCGTAGTCCTCCGAGATCTCGTCGGGGTGCGACGAGGTGTACTCGGCCAGGTAGGCGAAGACCGCCGCGATCCGCGCCTGCACGGCCGCGGGGTCGGGCTTCTCGTTCGTCTTCACCAGGCCCCGCAGCGTCCAGGCCTCGTCGAACACCGGGGCCAGGCGCTGCCCGTCCTGGTCGTAGAAGTCGAGCCCGCGCGGCGGCTTGAGGTGGGCGCCCTCGTGCGTGTCGAGTAAGTCGCTCACGTTGCAGAACAGGTGGGCGAACCGGTCATTGACGTCGATGACGAAGACGGTCTCCGTCGAGATGGTCTCGTGGTCCGAGATGGTCACAAGAAGTCCTTCGCACTGTGGACGGAGCGGTCGCTCCGTCGATAGGTCAATGGTGGGGTATGCGGGGCTGTCGGCGCCCACGAGTGGGAGCCGAGATCCCCCTCGGATCCCGGCTCGCACCCGGAGGACACCGTCCTCACCAGCCCCCCAGCTCTCACGTCCGTAGGCGTGCGGAAGTTCGCGTGCGGATCGTCTAGCCATCCGTCACGCGAACACCCAGCAGCGACTGGACGGCGACGATGTTGTTCAACACGCTGACCCGCCCGGATCCGGCGAACAGCAGACCCACCGCACCCTCGTCGGGGTCGGTGACGAGGCTGCCGGAGTCTCCGCCGGCCGACATGTTCGTGGTGACGATCTGCTGGCCGAACCGCGCGATCCGGCCCCGGTCGTAGTGGACGTCGACCGTCACATTGACGTTGAGCACGAACCCGGTCGTGAAGTTGGTGGTACGGCCCCACTTCTGCAGGGTGTCGTTGATGTTCGGCTTCGCGTTGAGCGTCGTCACCTCGCCCGCCCAGTAGACGCGGCGGTCGGTGTCGTGCACGCCCTCGGCTATCGCGGCGTCCACGAAGTTCACGGGCTTGCTGGAGCCGTCGTGGAATTGGATCGGAACGAACCGCACCAAGCGGCCGATGACGTCGGCCGGGTAGCGGCCGCCGTCGACCAGCGCCGGTTGGAGCACCGGATCACCCGAGCGACCGGCGTTGCAGTCGGCGAGCGCGTAGTTCGTGCTCAGGATGTAGTAGCGGCCAGCCTCGTCGGTCGCGGGCTGCGCATCGAAGCAGCCGGCGCCGAACGTGCCGGCGTTGCCACGGAAGTGGCCGACGCTGACGCCGGCGAACGCGGGCCGCACCCGCTGGCCCAACTGGAAGGGCCCGACCCCGAGCGATGCGGTGGCGCTGCCCCGATCGGCCCAGGGCTGCGGACCGCCGCCGGCGCGGATGAGCCCGACCTCCTGCACGTCGGTCGCGATGCCGTCGAGTTCCGCGGGAACGATCGCGGTGGGTGAGAGGTAGCGGGCGTCGACTTTCCGGTGGACCAGAACGGTGATCGCCCGTTCGCCGGTGTTGATGCCGCCGCTGTAGCGGTGGCCGAGACCCACACCGACGACGTTCGGGCGGCCCAGCAATGCGTCCTGGTATTTGACCTGGGTCTCGACCAGAGGGAGGAACTCTGAGCGAACGACCTGCGGGAGCATGCGGTGTCCCTTCGGGGGAGTTGCACTCCACCCTGGTGGGTCCGCTGACCCGGTCGACAGAGACGGCTGTCCCGACTCGTCGGGCACCCTGCCCGAACCACCGGGACCCGCTTGGACCGTCTCGGGAGAACCTAACCCGCGAATGCGAACGGCGTCAGCCCACGGACGCCGGGCCGGACGTGGAACAGCGCGCCCGCCTGCGGTTCGGCGTCCGACGGCAGGTTCTCGCGCGTCGTCGTGACGAACAGGTCCCGGTCGACGAACGCGCAGGACGTCGGCTGGCTCACCGGCAGTTCGACGACGAGGTCGAGCCGACCAGACGAGTCGTAGCGGTGCACCGCGCCGGCCCCGTAGAGCGCCACCCACACGCCGCCGTCCGCGTCGATCGTGAGGCCGTCCGGCGTACCCTCGTCGATCGCGACGAATTCGCGCCGCTCGTGCAGGTCCCCCGACGAGGGGTCGACGTCGAACACGTCGACCCGCTTGGTCGGCGAGTCGACGAAGTAGGCGCGGGCGCCGTCGGGCGTCCAGGACAGACCGTTGGAGACCGTGAGATCGGTGAGCACCGGGTGCACGCTGCGGTCGGGGTCGAGCCGGTAGAGGGTGCCGCGGCCCGGCTCCTGGCCGTAGGACATCGTGCCGCAGTAGAAGCGGCCCCGCGGATCGGCTCCCCCGTCGTTCATCCGGATCCCGTCCTCGCTGAACGCCTCGATCCAGACCGGTTCGGCCTCGTCGGGGGCGTCCAGGTCACCGGGGTCGAGCAGGGCGAAGCCCCGCTCGGTGGCGAGCACCCAGCCGCCGTCGCGCCGGGGACGGAGCGCAGCCGCGACGTCCGACACCAGACGGCGGGTGACTCTGCTGGTGAACGGGTCGTACGTGAGAACGGCACCCTTCAGCATGTCGACGAAGCGGAGAGTTCCCTCCGCCGCGTCCCACACCGGTCCCTCGCCGTGCTCCGTGCACGCGTCGGTCACCTGCTCCGCTCGCACGTCCACCTCCTGTCGACGGGCTACCTGTACCCCGAGCGTCCGCCGTTATGCGGAGCGTGTCACCACCCGGCGCAGCGCGTTGCGCGGCACCGCGGCGGCGATCGCCCCGGCGGCCGTCGTCAGCGCGGCCAGCGTGAACGCCAGCGCCACACCGGACTCCCGCTCGACCAGCACACCGGCCACGGCAGCACCCGCCGCCGAGGCGGCGAACACCACTGTCGCGACCCAGGTGTAAGCCTCGTTCACCATTCCGGCCGGCGCGATCCGCGAGACCAGGTTGTTCTCGACGGTCAGCGCCGGAGCCAGCGTCAGTCCGGCGACCACCAGCACCACGGCCATGAAGCCCGCCGACGGCACGAGCGCCATCGTCGCCAGACCCGCAGCGACCGCGCCGAGCGCGACCGCCCACTGCGTCGGCAGCGACCGTCGGAACGAACGCGTGCCGTACCAGAGCCCGCCGGTGACGCTACCCACGCCCCAGAGGCCGAGCAGCAGGCCGGCCAGCCCGTCGGCGTCGGCAGCGGACCGCTCGGCCGCGAACGCCGGGATCGCGACCCCGACGACGCCGAACGCGAACGCCAGACCGGACGAGACCGCGAGCAGCAGCGGCATGCCGAGCGCGACCGCCGGGCCCAGACCGCGCGCGGGGGCACGACCGGGCTCCGGACGCCAGGCGCGCGTCGCCTTGCCGGCCGCCACCGCGAGCGTGCCGCCGAGAGCCAGCACCGCGGCCACGACCAGCGAGACCGACGGCTCGGTGACGATCGCCAGCGCACCGACGACCATCGGGCCGAGCACGAACACCAGCTCGAACGCCGTGGTCTCCAGCGCCAGCGCGGACTCCCGCAGCCGGCTCGTCTCCGGGGTGGCCGTGAGCTCGGCCCAGACGCTGCGCACGGTCGCGGTCAGCGGGGGCAGGCATGCGCCGAGCAGCGCGGACACGGCCCAGAGCACGGGCGCGGCGGCGTCGGCCGCCGTGGCCACCAACACCGCTGCCGTGGCCACCGGCCACGCCACCCCGGTCGCGACCAGCACCGGAGCCGGTCGGAACCGGTCGGCGAGCCGGCCGAGCACCGGGCCGACGATCGCGTTCGCGACGGCGTACGCGGCGCTGGCGATACCCGCTGCCGCGTACGAGCCGGTGGACCGCTCGACCAACAGCACCAGCAGCAGCGGCGCCATGCCGATCGGGAGCCGTCCCAGAATGCTGCCGACGAGCATCGTCCGGGCTCCGGGCAGCCGCCACACCTCTGCGTAGCGGCTCAGACCCGCGCTCACGCTTCCACCTCCGACGTAGTAGTCAGTCCGGTGCCGGGCACCGTGGCGACCGCCCAGGCGATCGCCGCGGTCAGCGCGGCGAGAAGAAGGGCCACTGTCACGCCGCCGGGCCGGTCGACGAGCAGGCCACCGATGGCGGTGCCGGACGCCACGGCGGCGTACGTGATCGTGGACAGCCAGGTGAACGACTCGGTCAGCGAGCCGCGCGGAGCGAGCGCGGCCACCAGCGAGTTCTGCACGGTGATGGCCGGGGCGAACGCAGTGCCGCCGAGGAACAGCACCAGGCCGATGAGCCAGGCGTTGCCGAGGAACGCGAGCGGGGCGAAGCCCACCGCACACGCTGCGAGCGTCCACCGGTACTGCCGGATCATCGGTGCCGCGAAGCGCCGGGCGCCGAACCACAGGCCGCCGATCGCGCTGCCGACGCTCCACACCGCGAGCAGCACGCCGGACAGCGCCGGAGTGCCGTGCGCATCCGCGAAGCCGGCCACCGCGGCCTCGATCGCACCGGTGCCGAACAACAGCGCGAACGCCACGAGCAGCGCCGGGGCCATCCCACGGGCGCGCAGCGGCGTGCGCCGCACGGTGCCCGGCTCGGTCGGCCGCGGCCGCCAGCGACGGCTCGGGCGGCTCGCGGCGACGGCCAGCGAGCCGACCAGCGCGGCAGTGGCGGCGCCGAACAGCGCCAGCACCGGGCCCGTCGTTCCCGAGGTGGTCGCCACGGCGAAGGCCACCAGCACCGGGCCGATCATCCAGACGAGCTCGAGCGCGATGGCGTCGAGCGCGAACGCGGTCTGCCGGGTGGAGTCTGTGCCGGACAGGTCGGTCCAGATCGCGCGCAGCGTCGAATTGAGTAGTGGAACCACCGTTCCGGCGAGCCCGGCAGCGAGGTACACCGCGATCACCGGGGCGTCGGACAACGCAGTGAAGACGAGCACGGCGACGGCGAGCGGATAACCGACGCCGGTGCCGATCAGGACGGCGGTGAAGCCGCGCCGGTCGGCGAAGCGACCCAGCAGCGGCGCGACCGCCGCGGTGGACAAGCCGTACACACCGACCGCGATCCCGCCTACTCCGTACGAGCCGGTGCGGTCAGCCAGGAACAGCAGAATCGCCAGCGGGGCGATGCCTGCGGGTAACCGGCCGACGATTCCGGCGACGATCAGCAGCGGGGCCGACGGTAGGCGCCAGAGTTCTGCATAGCGGCGCATGACGCGTCGAACCTGCCTTCGCACTCGAAGCTGTTATGGGCATAAATGATTTAGCCCCCTACACTTGCTCCCGACACTACCTCTGGAAGCGGTAGGTGGCCAAATGGAATACGACACTTACAACGCTGACGCCGTGCAGCTCGCGGTGGACCTCGCCAACCTCACCTCGGCGGATGACGTGGCGGTGGCCGATCTGACTCCGGCCAGCGAAGAACTGCGGGCGACGTGCGAAACGTTCGTGGCGACGCACGTCGACTGGTTCTCCGAGCTCGCCGACGTGCCGATGACCGACGTCGAGGTCGTCGAGATCGCGGAGTTGTCGCACTGTCTGCGTGACGTCGCGGAGGCGAGCACCGACCAGGAGTCGGTCGACCGGCTCAACGCGCTGTTGCACCAGTGCAGGCCGGCGCCGCGCGCGACGAACCACGACGGGCGGATGCACCTCCACTACTCCGACGACGACGCCCCGCTCACCGAGCAGCTCGGCGCCACCGTGTCGATGGCATTCGCCAACGTCATCGTCCGGCAGGGGCGGAATCGGATCGGAATCTGCGCCGCGACCGACTGTGCCGATGTGTTCGTCGACACGTCCCGCAACCGCTCGCGCCGCTACTGCTCCGAAACCTGCGCCTCCCGCACGACGGTGTCCGCCTACCGCAAACGCCAGAAGGCTGGCGCGGCCAAGAACGCCTAACCGGCCCTACGACGGCTTCCCGGGCCTACAGTCGCCCGCCGTAGGCCCGGGAACTCGTCGAAGGCCCGGTTGGCCGTCGTCGGCCCCGGACACGCGAACGCCCGCCCGGCGTACCCCGGGCGGGCGTTCGACAGCAGGCCATCAGCGGGCGGGCATGTACCTGGCCATGTCCTCCAGGCGCGCGACTCGCTGCTCCATCGGTGGGTGGGTGCTGAACAGGTTGGCCACGCCGGACTTGCGGAACGGGTTGTCGATCATCAGGTGGCTCGACGACAGCAGCCGCGACTCCTGCGGCAGCGGCAGCGTCTGCGTCCCCATGTGGATCTTCCGCAGGGCGCTGGCCAGTGCCAGCGGGTCACTCGACAGCTTCGCGCCGTCGGCGTCGGCCTGGAACTCGCGGCTACGGCTGATCGCCAGCTGAACCAGCGACGCCGCGATCGGCCCCACGATCAGCGTCAACAGCAGGACGGCCGGGTTCGGGGAGTCGTCGTCGTCGCCCCCGCCGAGCGGGATGAAGAACGCGAGGTTCGCGATCATCGTGATCATCGTGGCGAGCGCGCCGGCCACCGACGAGATCAGGATGTCGCGGTTGTAGACGTGGGACAGTTCGTGCCCGATCACCGCCCGCAGCTCGCGCGGGGTGAGGATCTGCGTGATCCCCTCGGTGACGGCGACCGCCGCGTTCCGCGGGTTGCGTCCGGTCGCGAACGCGTTGGGCTGATTGGTCGGGCTGACGTACAGCCTCGGCATCGGCTGCCCGGCGACGGTCGCGAGCTCGCGGACCATCGCGTACAGCGCGGGCTGGTCGACCTCGCTCACCGGGTAAGCGCGCATCGAGCGGAGGGCCAGCTTGTCGGAGTAGAAGTAGCTGAATCCGTTCATGCCGATCGCGATGATCCCAGCGATCACCAGGCCGGTCGACCCGCCGAACACGTACCCCACGGCCAGAATGAGGCCGCTGAGGACGCCGAGCAGTAGCGCAGTCTTCAGCCCGTTGAAGTGGTGGTGCACCATTCCTCCAGGCGAGTGGTAGCACGGAGTGGGAAAGCTCCGTCAGTCCGTAGAACGCGAGGTACAGCTCGGACGTTCCCGTCGTTAACCCAGCTCACACCCGACTACGGCGCGTCACGCCAGCGCGTTCGCGACCCGCTCAGCGACGTCGAACACCCACTGCGGCCACGCTCCGAGCGTCACACCCGCCGTCGCCGTCAACACCACCGTTGCTCCAACAACCGCTGTCGACGCCCGGCCGCTGCCCGCCGGTAGCTCGGTGACCGCGGCCGCGGCAACCGCCGGCTCGAGCGCGGGCGCGGACGCCACGGGCGCGGGCTCCGCGGGTGGCGCGAAGCAGGCTGTGGCTGCGCGGGCGTAGTAGGCGAGGCCGATGACCGCGTTGAGGGCGATCACGACGGCGAGCCAGCCCGCTGAGCCGTCGAGCGCGGCCTTGATCACGACGACCTTCGCGAACAGCCCGGCGAGGCCCGGCGGCAACCCGGCCAGCCCGGCCAGGCCCAGGACGAACGCGGCAGTGGCCCACGGAGCTCGCCGAGCGGATCCGGCGAGATCGTCGAGCGTCCCGCCGTCCCCGGCGCTCCGCAGCGCGACGACAGCGGCGAACACCCCGACGCTGGCCACGAGGTACAGCGCAGTGAACCCGGCCAGCCCGGCGATCGCGTCCCGGAGTTCGTCCCCCCGCGCAACGGCCAGCGGCGCCAGTAGATACCCGGTCTGCGCCACCGACGACCACGCCAACAGCCGCAGCAACCGGCGCTGCCGCAGCGCGACCAGGTTGCCGACCGTCATCGTGCCCACCGCGACGACCGCCAGCACCGGCCCCACGACGTCGAGCATCGGACGCAGCGCGATACCGACGGTCACCACGACCGCGATCGCCCCACCGAGCTTCGACGCGGTGCCGAGCCACGCGGCGATCGGCAGCGGCGCGCCGTCGTACGTGGCCGGCGCCCAGGCGTGGAACGGCGCGGCCGCGAGCTTGAACAGCAGCCCGGCGAGCACGAGCAGCGCCGCCGCGCCAACCAGCGGCAGGTCGCGGGCGTCGGGTCGGGCCGCCAGCGCCGCCGCGACCCGGTCCAGGTGCACGGCCCCGACGATGCCGTAGAGCAGCCCGATGCCGAGCAGCGTGAGCGTCGTCGCAACCACCGACGTGACGAAGAACGTCACCGCGGCCTCCGCCGACGCCGGGCGCCGCACCAGCCCCACCAGGACGTAGACCGGAAGCGTCAGCGTCTCGACCGCGACGAGCAGCGTCAGCAGGTCACGGGCCGACGCGAGGACGACGAGCCCGGCCAGCGAGCAGAGCAGCAGGAACACGTACTCGCCGGGAGGCACCGTGTTGTCGCGGACGATCGGCACCGACATCCCGAGCACGACCAGCGCGAGCGCACACCCGAACACGGTCACCGCGACCGACGCGGAGTCCACCACGAACGAACACGACGGCGAAACGGACACCCCGCCAGGCAACACACCCCCAGGCGTACAGAACGTCCCCCGCCGCCCGGTTCCGACCACCAAGGCGGCAACGATCGCAGCAACAGGCCCGAGCGCCCCGACTCCGAGCAGCAAGGCACCGCGTCCCCACCGGGAGCGGTCCCGTTCCGACGCCCCGGAGCCCGCCGGAACGGGACCGCTCGGCGGGCGCCCACCAGCCGCAGGGCGCCGCTCGCCCGGCGTGAGCACCAGATCCACGAGCAGCGCCAGCACCGCGGCTGCCACGATCGCGTACACCGGCGCCAACGCGGCATGGTCCACACTTTGGACGGTCACGGATTGACCACCGCCACGAGAGCCTCGACCGGGGCGACCGTCAGCGACAGCAGCAGATCCGGCGCCAACCCGAACGCCAGCGCCAGCACGATCAGCGGTGTCCACGCGACCGCCTCGGCGGCGTCGATCCGCCGTACGTCGGCAACGACGGCGGACCCCAGTGGGCCCACCGTCGTCCGCCGCAGAAGGCGCAGGAAGTACGCGGCGGCCAGCGCCGCACCCAGCGCAGCCACGACGGCGAGTGCGGTGAAGAACCCACCCCGCGCAAGCGCGCCGACCACAGCGAACGCTTCACCCCAGAACCCGGCGAGCCCTGGCAACCCCAGACTGCCGACCGCCGCGAACGCGAGCACCCCGGCGAGCGCCGGGAACACGGTCGCGATGCCACCCAGCCGGTCGAGGTCACCGGTCCCGTACCGGTCCTTCACGGCCCCGACGAGGAAGAACAACAACCCGGTGAGGACGCCGTGCGCGATGTTGCCGAACAGCGCCGCCTGGATCCCCGGGACGCTCAGCGTGGCGATACCGAGCAGCACGAACCCCATGTGCCCCACCGACGAGTACGCGATCAACCGCTTGAGCTCGACGGACGCAAGGCAGACGAGCCCCGCGACGACGATCGCCGCCACCGCGAGCACGCCGAGCGCCGGCGCGACCGCGCGCGCCCCCTCGGGCGCCGCCGGCAACGCGACCCGCACCAGCCCGTACGTACCCATCTTCAGCAGCACGGCGGCCAGCACCACCGACCCGACGGTCGGGGCCTCGGTGTGGGCGTCGGGCAGCCAACTGTGCAGCGGCCAGAGCGGACTCTTCACCGCGAACGCCACCAGCAGCACGACGAACACCGCGATCTGCCCGCGCTCGGACATCCGCGAGCCCGCCTCGGCCCATGCGGCCAGGTCAGCGGTGCCGCGACCGATCGTCGCCGCGATCACGCCCACGAGCAGGAGCACGGAACCGAACAGCGTGTAAAGCAGGAACTGCCGCGCGGCGGCCCGCCGACCCGCCCCGCCCCAGACCGCGATCACCGCGAACATCGGCAGCAGCGTGACCTCGAAGAATACGAAGAATACGACTGCATCCAGCGCCATGAATACGCCGAATACACCGCATTCCAAGACGCTGAGCAGGGCCAGAAGTTTGCGCGGATTCCCCGGCGATGGGGTGTGCCGGAGTGAATACAGGGCGCACAACAGGAAGGTGAGCCCCGTCAGCGCGATCAGCGGCCACGAAATCCCGTCCACACCCAGGTGCAGGCGCACGTCCAGGCTCGGTATCCAGGCGACGTCCACCTCGTGCCACGTGCCGGGGGAACGGCCGCTCAGCAGCACCAGCGCGAGCGCGAACACCACCGCGCTGAGCGCCACGGCGAACCATCCGGCCGCCCGCTCCGCACGTGCGGGCCACAGCGCCAGCGCGACCGCACCCAGCGCCGGGAGGACCAGCACCGCCACCAGCACCGTGCTCACCAGCGGCTCCCCACCACTGCGAGAACGGCCAGCAGCACGCCCCCGGCCAGCGCTGTGGTCACGTATCCGCCCAGGCCACGGGCGTGGGTACCAGCAAGCGCCCGCCCGAGTCGCACCACACCCCGGCCAGTGCCCAGCACCGCTCCCCCGACCACGCGGGCGTCCAGACTCCGCACCACACCGGCCAGCACCGTCACCGGCCGCACCACCAGCGCACGCTGGACGGCGTCCAGGCCGAAGCCGGTCGCGTACAGCTCGGCGCCGGGCAGCGCGGGATCTCTCCGCCGCCACCGCCACCACGTCGCGCCGGCGCCCAGCAGCGTGAGCGCGGTCGCCCCGATCGCCAGCACGGGGTGCAGCGTGAACGCGCCGGGTGCCGTCAGCTGCGCCAGCTGGTCGCTCGCGACGTAGCCGAACCAGCCCACGTCGTCGGGCACGGTCCAGAGCACGACCACACCGCCCAGCGCCGCCGGCACCGCGAGCAGCACCACCGGCCAGCGCATCAGCGCCGGTGGGTCGTGCGGCGGCTCGCTGCCCTGGTACAGGCCGAAGAACGTACGCAGCCAGAGCCGCATCGCGTACGCGCCGGTGAGCGCCGCGGTGAGCAGCCCCGCGACCAGCACGACCCCGCCCACCCACGGCTCGACCCCGCCGTGCCCGGACGCGGCCTCCTCCGCCGCGCCCAGCACGCCCTCCTTCGTCCAGAAGCCGGAGAACGGCGGGATGCCGGCGAGCGCGGCGAGGCCGATCGTCGTCGCCCAGAACGTCACCGGCATGGTTCTGCGCAGGCCACCCATCGAGCCCATCGAGTTCGACACGACCGCGTGGATCACCGCCCCGGCTGCGAGGAACAGCAGCGCCTTGAACGCGGCGTGCGTGAGCAGGTGGTGCAGCGCGGCGCCGGAGCGTCCGACGGCGAGCGCCCCGCTCATGTACGCGAGCTGGCTCACGGTGGACCAGGCCAGTACGCGTTTGAGGTCGTCCTGGGCGAGCGCGGCGAACGCTGCCAGCACCATCGTCACCGCTGCGATCAGACCCAGTACCGCGAGCGCGTTGGGCGTCGCCGTATACAGCGGGTACAGCCGGAACACGACGTAGATGCCGGCCGCGACCATCGTCGCCGCGTGGATCAGCGCGCTGATCGGCGTCGGGCCGGCCATCGCGTCGGGGAGCCAGGTGTGCAGCGGGAACTGCGCCGACTTGCCGGCGACGCCCGCGAGCAGCAACAGGCACGCGGCGAGCAGCGTGCCCCGGCTGTAGTCGGCGCTCAGCACGTCGGCGATCCGGAACGAGCCGGCCCCGACGCCGAGCAGCACGATGCCGAGCAGGAATCCGACGTCACCGACGCGGGTGACCAGGAACGCCTTGACCGCTGCGCCCGGCGCTTCGGGCAGGCTGCGGTCGTGGCCGATCAGCAGGTACGAGCAGAGGCCCATGACCTCCCAGCCGACCAGCAGGAGGAACAGGTCGCCGCTGACGACGACCAGCAGCATCGCGGCGGTGAACAGTGACACCTGGGCGGCGTAGGGGCCGTACCGGTCGTCGTCGTGCAGGTAGGCGATCGAGTAGACCTGCACGGCGAGCGCGACCAGGCAGACCATGATCGCGACCACCGCCGCCGCGGTGTCGATGCGGACCGCGAGGTCCACGTGGAGCGGGCCGAAGTCGGCGAGGCGGGTCGAGGCGTCAGAGGTCGCGATGTAATCGGCATAGCGCCGGGGCATCGCATTGGTGCTGACGACGCGCCACCAGAGCACGACAGCAGCGACCAGAGCCACCCCCGCGGTGGCCACCCCCAGCGCAGCAGCCCACCGCCGACGCGCCGGCGGCACCAGCAGCCCGAGCAACCCCGCCCCGCCCGGCAGCACCGGCAGCGCCGCCGCGAGCGCCACGTTCGCGTTCACCGGCTCTCCCCCGCATCCGCCGCAGGCGCCGCTGCGGCTGCCGCGTCCGCCGGGGCGTCGACGTGGTCGACAGCTACCGTCTGGCGCAGCCGGTAGAGCTGCAGGATCAACGCCAGGCCGACGCCGACCTCCGCCGCCGCGAGCACGATCACGAACAGCGCGAACACGCTCCCGGACCGCGGCACGCCAACCGTCGAGACGTCCGCGGTGACCAGGATCAGGTTCACGGCGTTGAGCAGCAGCTCGACTGCCATCAGCAGCAGGATCAGGTTGCGCCGGACCAGCACCCCGTAGAGACCGATCCCGAACAGCACCGCCGCGAGCAGGTAGGGCACTACCGGATGCATCAGGCGCGCTCCTTCCGCGCCGACACCACGATCGCGCCGACGAGCGCGGCCAGCAACAACACCGACAGCACCTCGAACGGCAAGACCCACTGCCGGAAGATCTCGGTACCCACCTGCTCGGCGGTACCGGCCGGAACGTCGTCCAGATCGATTGTGGACCAGCGGTAGGCGTCGATCAGCAGGACGATCAGCGCGGCAGCGGACCCGCCACCCACCAGGAACGCGGGCCACCGGGCGCGGTCGAGATCGGGGCTGGCGCCGATCGGCGCCCGGGTGAGCATCACCGCGAACAGCAACAACACGACGACCGCGCCGACGTAGACGAGCATCTGCACCCACGCGACGAGTTCCGCGGTGAGCACCAGGTAGACGCCGGCCAGCCCGCCGAGCGTGACCACCAGCCACAGACCGGCACGAACCACGTGCGTGGTGGTGACCACCGCCAGCGCAGCGCCCACCACGACGACGCCGAGCGCCGCGACGAGCCAGTCGGTCAGGGTCACCGGGGCATCCTGTCAGGCCCCACCGACAGGCGGGTGGTCAAAACTCCGGTCACTGCTCTTCGCGGATCTCTGATGCCTCATCGCGCGCGGCGTCGGCGGCGCGCTGGGCGGCCACCGCGCGGTCGGCAGCGACGACCTCCTTGGCCGGCTCGCCGAGCGGGTCGTGCGCCGGCGGCGGCGGCACCGTCCACATCCACTCGCGGAGGCGATCGGACTCGTGCAGCAGGTCCTTGATGTCGTACTCGGAGAACTCGAACTCCGGCGACCAGTACAGCGCGTCGAACGGACACACCTCGATGCAGATGCCGCACCACATGCAGAGCGAGAAGTCGATAGCGAACCGGTCGAGCATGTTGCGCTGCCGGGCCCGTGCGGCGCCGGGCGTCTCGACGGTCTCCTTGTGACTGTCGATGTAGATGCACCAGTCCGGGCACTCCCGGGCGCAGAGCATGCACACCGTGCAGTTCTCTTCCAGCAGCGCGATCACTCCGCGGCTGCGTGGCGGCAGGTCGGGCTTCACGTCCGGGTACTGATGGGTGTGGGCGCGCCGGGACAGCGTCCGCAGCGTCACCGCCAGACCCTTCGCCAGCCCTGCTCCCGGAACACCCATGCGCCGCATCCTAGAGCGCCACCTTCACGACGGCGGTGAGAACGAGTTGGGCGAGGGCGAGCGGGACGAGTACCAGCCAGCAGAAGCGCTGGAGCTGGTCCTCGCGCAGGCGCGGGAACGACACCCGCACCCAGATGACGACGAACGCGATCGCGAACACCTTGAGCAGCGTCCAGAGCCACCCGAAGTGGGCGTCGTCGAACGGGCCGCGCCAGCCGCCGAGGAACAGCACGGTCGTCAGACCGGAGATGACGACGATGCCCGCGTACTCGGCGAGCAGGAAGAACGCGAACCGCAGACCGGTGTACTCGGTGAAGTAGCCGGCGACGAGCTCGGACTCGGCGATCGGCATGTCGAACGGCGGGCGGCGGATCTCGGCCAGGCCCGCGACGAAGAACACGAACGCGGCCGGTGCCTGCCAGAGCAGCCACAGGGGATGCCAGGCGTCGACGATGCCCGGCAGGCTCAGCGTCCCGGCGGCCATTGCGACGCTCGCGGCCGAGAGCACGAACGGCAGCTCGTAGCCGAGCAGCTGGGCGGCACCGCGGACGCCCCCGAGCAGCGCGTATTTGTTCGCCGACGACCAGGCAGCCATCAGCACACCGACCACACCGACGCCGACGACCGCCAGCACCAGGAACAGCCCGATCTCCAGCGGCTGCGCGACCAGGCCGTTCGGGCCCAGCGGCAGCACGAGGAAGACGAACAGGTACGGCAGCAGGCTCACCGCCGGCGCCAGCCGGAAGACCGGGCGATCGGCGTTCGCGGGAACGATCTCTTCTTTCTGGACGAACTTCACGCCGTCGGCGATCAGCTGCGCCCAGCCGTGGAACGCGCCCGCGTACATCGGCCCCAGCCGGCCCTGCATGTGGGCCATCGCCTTGTGTTCGAGCTGCCCGACGAGCAACGGCAACGTGAGGAACGCCCCCAGCGCCGCCACGACCCGCAACACCAATTCCAACCAGGCAGGCATCATTCACTCCCGCCGTCGGGCTTCTCTTCCCTCGGCCGACGCGCAGCGCGAGCCGGCCGTTCGCGGCGACCGGCGGGTTCCGGCGGGAGTTTCCCCTTGTCGGGGCCCCACTCGTTCGGATCGGGGACGCCGGGCGGGCGGGCGCGGCGACGGCTGGGGGCGCCGGTGTCGCTCTCCCCCGGTTCCTTCGCGCCGGGCCACGCCTTGGCCACCCGGGCGGCGAGCACGAACTCCTTGCGCAGCGGATGGCCTTCGAACTCGTCCGGCAGCAGCAATTTGCCGGGGTTCGGATGCCCGGTGAACTCCACACCGAACATCTCCGCGGTCTCCCGCTCCGGCCACGAGGCGCCGGGGAACACACCGGTCAGCGTCGGCACCGTCGGCGTCTCGCGGGGCACGACGGTGCGCAGCAGAACGCCGAACCGCTCGGTCAGCGACCACAGGTGCACGACGACAGCGAACCCTTCGTCGCCCTCGTCGACACCGCTGAGCCAGTCGAAGTACTGCAGGTCCAGCGCATCGCGGGCAGTCCGCACGGTGTCGACCCACGACGCCACCGGCACCGTGGCGCACGGCCGCGCGAACGAGCCGCCGGCGGACACGGAGACGTCCGCACCGATCGCCTCGGCGAGCCTCGCCCCCACTTCCTCCGCCGTCACGAGCGCCGATCCTACGGGCAGCCCCCGTCAAGAATGTTTTAGACTGACCGTTCCAGATTCAGTTATCGTGTCCCCATGCCACGCCCGAAGGGGTTCGACCCGGCCGAGGCGCTCGACGCCGCCATGCAGGCGTTCTGCGCCCGCGGCTACGAAGCCACCTCCGCTGCGGACCTGTGCGAGTCGACCGGCCTCGGCCGTTCCAGCCTCTACAACGCGTTCGAGAGCAAAGAGGCGCTGTACTCCCAGTGCCTCGACCGGTTCGCCGAGCTCCAGACCCTCGGCCAGGCCCAGTTCCTCGACGGCCCCGGCACCGGCTACGACCGCATCCGCGCCGTGCTCATGGCCACGGTGGACGACGAGGACCGCCCGAACTCCACCGGTTGCCTGGTCACCCGCACCGCGGTGGAGCGCGACGACGAGGCCACGACCGAAACTGTCAGACGCCTGATGGACACTTTCGTCGCTCGGCTGACGGGCGTGATCACCGAAGGCCAGGCAGACGGCTCGATCACCACCCGGCAGAGCGCGCGGACGCTGGCCCGGTTCGTGCACGGCGCGATCAGCGGCCTACGCGTCCAGGGCCGGGCCGCGGCGCCGCGCGATCTCCTCGTCGACGTCGTCGACGTGACCTGCTCCGCGCTTCGCACGTGAGAGGACCGGAATGCCCGTCGTCGTCTACGTTCTCGGCCTGAGCATCTTCGGCCTCGGCACCACCGAGTTCATGATCGCCGGGCTCCTGCCGCTGATCGCCGACGACCTCGGGGTGAGCGTTCCGGCCGTCGGTGGCCTGATCTCCGCGTTCGCGATCGGCATGGTCGTCGGCGCACCCGCGCTGACCGCCGCCAGCCTCCGGCTTCCGCGCAAGACGACGCTGATCGCCGCACTGACCCTGTTCATCGCCGGGCAGGTACTGGGCGCACTCGCACCGACCTACGCGCTGCTGCTGGTCGCGCGTGTCGTCACCGCTGTCGCGACCGGGGCGTTCTGGGGTGTTGCGGCCGTGACAGCCGTGCGGGCGGTGACGCCCGACCGCACCTCCCGTGCGCTGTCGGTCCTGCTCAGCGGGTTGACGGTCGCGAACGTGGTCGGGGTGCCGGCCGGCACCTGGATCGGCCAGTGGCTCGGCTGGCGGGCGACGTTCTGGGCGGTGGCGATCGTCGCAGTCCTCTCGCTGGTCGGCGTCGTCGTCGCCGTGCCGCGCGACAGCCGCGAGACGGCCGTGCCGCGCCTGCGCGACGAACTCCGCACGTTCACCAGCGCGCGGCTCTGGGTCGCACTGACGACGATCGTGCTCTACGGCGGCGCGGTGTTCGGCATCTTCAGCTACGCGGCGCCGCTGATCACCGACGTCGCGGGAATGCGGGAGTCGGCGGTGCCCGCGATTCTGTTCCTGTTCGGACTCGGGGCGTTCTTCGGCAACGTGATCGGCGGGCGGGTCGCCGATCGCGGCATCCTGATGAACCTGCACATCTCGTTCGTCGCGCTGCTGGCCACGATGGTCGCGCTGGGCCTCGCCGCCGGGTCCGCGGTCGCCGTCGTCGCGCTGCTGTTCACGATGGGCGTCACCGGTTACTCGGCGGCGGCCGCGCTCAACGGCCGGGTGTTCCGGCTCGCCGAGGAGGCACCGACGCTGGCCAGTGCGGTGAACACGTCGGCGTTCAACGTCGGCAACACGATCGGACCGTGGCTCGGCGGCACCGCGATCGCGGCCGGCCTCGGCTTCCGCGCCCCGATCTGGGTCGGCGTGGCCCTCCTGCTCGGCGCTCTGACCCTCACCTTCGTCTCCCGCGCGATGGACGCGCGGCTACGGACGAACGAGCGGCGCGGTGAGCTCAGCGGCGCCGGGGCGGGCGCCACCCCGTAGCGAGACCGATTCGTCGGCGATCTTCTGCTGGAGCCGCAGGATGCCCTGCAGCAGCGCCTCCGGCCGCGGCGGGCAGCCCGGTACGTAGACGTCGACCGGAATGATCTGGTCGACGCCCTTCGTGACGCTGTACGAGTCCCAGTACGGCCCACCGCAGTTCGCGCACGACCCGAACGAGATCACGTACTTCGGCTCGGGCATCTGGTCGTAGAGCCGCCGCACGGCCGGCGCCATCTTGTCGGTGACAGTGCCCGACACCACCATCAGGTCGGCCTGGCGCGGCCCGTTCGCGAACGGGATGACACCGAACCGGATGAAGTCGTGCCGCGCCATCGACGTCGCGATGAACTCGATCGCGCAGCACGCCAGCCCGAAGTTGAACACCCAGAGCGAGTACTTCCGGCCCCAGTTCAGGACGAACTTGATCGGATCGGGCAGCGTCGGCCCCGCGCTGCGTTCCCGGCGTGCAGGCATCGGCAGGTCAGTGGCCATCGCACGAGACTACGACAGGCTTCAAGTTACAGAACTTGAAATCTGTAACCCACAGCCTCTACGGTGCCGCCATGAACCCACGAATCGGCCTCGGCTGCGAAGGACTCACCGGCAAGTCGGGCGAAAAGACGTCCGTCGCCACCCTCCACGCCGCCACGAACAGCGGAATCACCCTGTTGGACACCGGCGACTTCTACGGAATGGGAAGCAACGAAGCGTTCCTCGGCCGGCACCTCGGCGACCGCGAGAACACCGTCCTGAGTGTGAAGTTCGGCGGGCTGCGCGACCCGAACGGCAACTTCGTCGGCATCGAGGGCCGACCCGCGCACGTAAAGGCCTCACTCGCCTACTCGCTCCAGCGGCTGAACACCGACCACGTCGACGTCTACCGTCCCGCCCGGCTCGACCCCGCAGTGCCGATCGAGGACACCATCGGCGCGATCGCCGAGATGGTCCAGGCCGGTTACGTGCGCCGGATCGGCCTGTCCGAAGTGGGCGCCGAAACGATTCGCCGCGCCCACGCCGTGCACCCGATCGTGGACCTGCAGATCGAGTACTCGCTGTTCAGCCGCAGCATCGAGACGAACGGCATCCTCGAGACCTGCCGCGAGCTGGGCATCGGCATCACCGCGTACGGCGTGCTGGCCCACGGTCTGCTGACCGGCAGCTACCGGCCCACCGGGCAGCCGCCGTTCCACCTGCCGTGGTTCCACGAGGAGAACCTCGCCACGAACCTCGCGCTCGTCGACGCGCTCCGGACGATCGCCGACACCAAGGGCGTCTCGGTGGCGCAGCTCGCGATCGCGTGGGTGCTCGCGCAGGGCGAGGACATCGTCCCGCTCGTCGGCGCCAGCCGACCGGAGCGGATTCCCGAGGCGGTAGCCGCCGCGGAACTGCACCTGTCCGACGACGACCTGGCCGCGATCGCGGCAGCGGTGCCGCCGTCCGCCGTCGCCGGTACCCGTTACGCTGCTCCCCTGATGAGACTGCTTGATAGCGAGCGTTGATGCTGGATGCCGAGGCGATCCTCGCGGCGACCGAGGACGTCCTTCGCCGCTACGGACCGGCGAAGGCCACCGTCGTCGACGTCGCCCGCGCACTCGACGTGAGCCACGCCGCTGTCTACCGCCACTTCCCGTCGAAAGCGGCACTGCGCGAGGCCGTCATCCGGCGGTGGCTCGGACGCGGCCTCGAGCACCTGGTCGGCATCGCCGAGGATCCGCGGGTGCCGCCGCCGGCCCGGCTGCGCGCTTGGCTCGTCGCGATGAGTGCCGCGAAACAGGCGAAGGTCCGCGAGGAGCCGGAGCTGTTCGCCACGTACAAGCGGCTGGCGGAGGAGCACAGCGAGGTCGCCGCCGAGTTCGCCGGTGGCCTGATCGCGCAGCTTCGGACGATCGTCGACGACGGGATCGCCTCCGGCGACTTCTCCGCCCGGGACGGGGCGGCCACCACCCGCACGGTCTTCGAGGCGACAGCCCTGTTCCACTACCCGGCCTTCGCGGAGGCCTGGCTCGCGGACGACATCAACGCGCGGCTGGAGGCCGTCTGCGACGTCCTCCTGGACGGCCTCCGCGCGCGCTGAGCGTTGCACGCCTTGGTGGGTTATGACCCCCCAACGCGTGCAGGCCTCACCAGCGGTCGTGGACGTGCGGGCGGATCAGGCGGTCGTACACCTCGGCGACAGCGGCGTGGGCCTCCGACGGCAGCGGCGAAAGCTCGCCGACCGCGGCGTTGCCGCGCGCCTGCTCCGGGTTGCGCGCGCCCGGAATCACGGTGCTGACCTGCGGCTGGTCGATGATCCAGCGCAACGCGAGCTGCGCCGTGGTCCACCCCGAAGGAGCAATACCCTGCAACTCGCGAACCGCGTCCAGCCCGACCTCGAACGGCACACCCGAGAACGTCTCACCGACGTCGAACGACTCGCCGTGCCGGTTGAAGTTGCGGTGGTCGTTGGCCGCGAACTGCGTGTTCGCGTCGTACTTGCCCGACAGCAGCCCGCTCGCCAGCGGCACTCGCGCGATGATCCCGACGCCCGCCTCGGCCGCGGCCGGCAGCACCCGCTCGAGCGGCTTGAGCCGGAACGCGTTCAGGATGATCTGGACGGTGGCGACACCCGGCCGCGCGATCGCGGTGAGCGCCTCGTCGACGGTCTCCACGCTGACGCCGTACGCCGCGATCGCTTTCTCTTCGACCAGCGTGTCCAGCACCTCGAACACCCGGTCGTCGGAGTAGACCGGCGTCGGCGGGCAGTGCAACTGCACCAGGTCGAGCGTATCGACGCCGAGGTTCTGCCGTGACCTGTCGATCCACGCGCGCAGATTCGCCGCCGTGTACTCCTCGGGCACGAACGGGTCGGCCCGGCGGCCGGCCTTCGTGGCCACGGTGATGCCCGGAACTGCGGCGCCGCTTTCGAGGTACGAGCGGATCAGCCGCTCGCTGCGCCCGTCGCCGTAGACGTCGGCGGTGTCGAAGAACGTCACACCCGCGTCGGCCGCGGCCGCGAGGACGCCGATCGCGTCCTGCTCGTCGACGTCTCCCCAGTCGGCGCCCAGCTGCCAGCAGCCCAGTCCGACCACGCTGACGTTCCGTCCGGTACGCCCCAGCTTTCGACTCTCCATGACAGTGAGCGTAGTACCGCCCGACGCAGGCCCGCGCTCAGCAGGACCTGCCGTCGATCGCGATGATGACCTGCCGGTTCTGAACGGCCTTGGTCTCGATCAGGTTCCCGTTCTTGTCGGTGTCGGGGACGAACCCGTCGAAGTTGATGCCGACGCCGCGCGTCTCCAATGAGTCGGCGGGGACCCCCAGGTTGACCAAGCGGGCTTTCACCGCCTCGGCGCGTCGGAGCGACAGACCGGTTCGGTCCGGCACCGCGGTCGTGCCGGTCAGCGTCGCGGAGGCCGACTCCGCCTTGAGCTTCTCGGCGGTGGGGCGCAGTACGTCTTCGGCTGCGGCGTCGTCGCGGAAGGTTGCCTCGTCCGGGAGGAAGCCGATCTGGTCCTCGCGGACGCGAATGCACGGCAGCGGCACGGGCGGCTTGGGTTCCTCCACCGGAACCTCGGTAACGGCCGGTAGACCGCCCAACGGCGGGTTGTCGACAAGCTGCGCGGTGTCGATCTGAACTTTCGCGCCGCCGGCCTCCAGCACCGTCTGCCACAGCTTCTTCAGCGTGCTTCTCTTTCCTGCCGGCAGTGGTGTCTGCGGCTTGACGGTCGATCCGAGGCCGGTGAAGAGAACGTTCACGCCCTTCAACGAGTCCAGAGAGCCGGCCTTCTTGAGGGCGGTCGCGACCGCTTTCGGATCGGCGGCCATCGCGCCGGGGTCCTGCAACGGCATCTCTCCGGCCGTCTGGAGGCCGCTGTCCACGACGACGAGCTGCTTGGGGCCGCTCCCGGTGAAGGCGGACAGGTTATCCGCCGCGATGCCGATCGCCCCGAGTGTGTCCGCTTCGGGCGCCTCGGCCTTGGCGTCCTCGATAGCCCGAGCGATCGCCTGCGTCTGCTTCCCGACCTCGGTATCGCAGGCCTTCTTTGAGTCGCAGTCGTGCTCGATCTTCAGCTGACGGACCAGTTTCGGCTCACCGGACACCGCAACCAGGTAGACGGTGTCCTTACTCAAAATCGAGTCCTCGATGATGTCGACCACGCGTTTTGGCAGTACCGGGAGCGGCATGTTGCTCCGATTGCCGATCACTAGGGCGAGCGCACCGGGCTCGTGCGGAGCATCCGGCGCCTCGAAGCACCCGGTGAGAACCAGCACCCCGGCCGTCACCCATGCGGCAGACAGTAATCTTCGGCTGAACATGACCCACCGTCACTTGTCGTTGAGACCGAATATCTCGTCGGAATTCCGTGGATCGGGCCGGCTGCGGGCGAACGCCATCTTGACTTCCTGATTGAGGATTCCTTCGTGGACTTCGAGCCCCTCGTGCCGGAGGTCGCGGTCGTCGTCGTTGAACTTCTGCAGGGCGTCGAACTGCTCGAGCCGGCGTCGTTCCTCCGCTACCGCGATTCGATCCAGCGCCAGCTGCCGCATCAGCCGCTGTCGCCGACGGAGATAGGCCCGCAGCTCGCGGCCGCGGGGATCGGAAGTTCGATAGGCGTGCCACATCGCCAGCAGGCCGGTCATGAGGAAGAGCGAGACCAGGAGCACCGTGATGCCGATGTCACCGGCTCCGCTGGTGCTCACCGCGGATTCCTGATTGCCGAGCAGAGAACTCTTGCTACCACCCGACCCGGCATCGGAACCGTGCGACAACCGGATGTAGGCGATGGAGGTTCCGAGGGCCAGCCAGGCCACGACCAGCGCTCCCACCCACGCCCAGCTGCCGCCCTGCGAATCCTTGATCGACCTGGCGATCTGGCCGGCGACGTGCGGGCCCGTCACCGCACCGATCCCCAGTGCGACGACGAGGACGATGAGGAGCGCGCTGTCGCGCCCGAAGATCTCCACCAGGGTGTTCCAGAACCCGTAGGCGTCGGCGGCCGCCATGACCGCCAACAGCGGATAGATGACGATCGACGACGTCCAACGCCGCTCCACGCCGATGATCGGAGCGATGTCGTCCCGGGGGCTCTGGAACCGGAGACGCGAGGGGCCGTCCGGCTCGGCTGAGGGAGGTGCGTCGGTGGAGGACGCTCCCGGAGCGGGCGCGCCCGAGGTCGGCGTCTCCCTCGACGAGTCCGAGCGCCGTCCGGTGGCGTTGCCCTCGTCGCGAACCCGGCCCTGCGCTGCCCGGGGGTCAGTTTCGCGGCGCGCCCTCGCCCTGGGAATCGACTCCCCAGGCGCCCAGGCCGGGCGCCCGTCCGTCGGACCGTCACTCATCGCGGGTCTTCCTCACGTTGTTCTTCTTCGGTGGTGGCCGATCGTCCGGAGGCGGCGGGTTTCTCGGCGGATTCGGCCGGTCCGCCGTCCAGCCGGATCCACCGCTGCGCCTGCGGCCAGGCCGCGTGAACTGCACGAATCTGTTCCTCGACGTACATCAACTCGTCGCCGGTCGCCGCCAGCTGGTCTTCCCGACGACGTAGCCGATAGCTCTGTTCGAGGCGCGCACGCTGGATGGACATGCGCGCTCGCAGGTGGTCGCCGTCGATGGAGTTCGCGAGGTGCCGGCTCCACAGCTGGATCGTCGGCTCGAACACCGGGAGGTGATAGGTGTCGATCGCGTCCTTCGTCAGCAGCTCCGCCACCAGGCTGCTGATCACGGCGCTGGAGTGGTTGAGCTTCGGCACCAGAACCCCCGACTCGTGCGTGAGGTGATCGAGCCCGGCTATGTCCCCGACACTCTCGGGAGCGGGCTCCGGTGGGCGGTCGGGGAACAGGTAGTTCAGCCAGCGCCGCAACCCGCCGGTCAGGTCCCGCCGGATCGTTCCCCGCCAGGACCGCGGATACGTCGTCACGCGCCGTCTCCCATGGTCCGCTTGAGGTCAGTCAGCCAGTCCGGCTTCGGCGGATCGGAGGTGTCGAGTTGGTGAGCGAGCATCAGGCCATCCGGATGCCGAGCGATCAGAGCGTGGTCATACGCGGCGCGCCGAGCGCGGAATAGCTGGTACTGCCGCTCGGCGTCCCGCACGGTTTCGGCACCGAGCTTGCCCAACTCGGCGGATCGAGCAGCCTTCGCTCCATCGTGTTTCTTGAGCGCCTGCTGTAAGCGGTCCCGTTCGTTCAGAAGTGCGCTCCGGTTCCGGTCACGACGACGTCGGTAGCGGTCCCTGACCACGTCTTCCGGCGTGTTGCGGTCACGCCATCCACGCTCGTCGGACCAGTTCGTCGACCGGGACCGGTCAGCCGCCTCGCGGTCGATCTCCGCCTGTACCTCTTTCAGATCCTGCTCGATCGCGGCCCGCTCATCCGACGAGACCGAGAAGCGCTGCTCGATGTCGATGCGTCGCGTGTCCCACGTCGCCCTCAACCCGGCGCATTCCTCGTACAACGCGTGGACCAGAAACGCCCGGGCAGGCGTTGTCACGGCCGAATCCGACACCGTGAGATCAGGAACGCCGTAACGCCCGTCCGTCCGGCCGAGGCGTTTCAAGGCTTTGACCTCCGCCTCGGGCAAGGTCGCGGAATTCCCGGACGGTGGCACGCGGAAGACCCCCGATCACAGACGTACCGACAACGACCTTCGATGTTCTCGCCGGAAAAGTGACGGACAGTTCCCCACACCGTCCGCGCCTGGCACCCCCGCCATTCTGTCCGTCAAAACATAATCAGGGTTCGGGCCGCAGCGCTCCCCTATCCACATCCTCCGGAGGCACGATGACGGACAACGTTTCCCCGCGCGACGTAACGACTAGTACAGACGGAGACGGCGTGGGCGCCTGGCTGCGCATCGACGGCGGCAGCGGCTATTACTGGCTCAAGGGATACGAGCGTATCGTCATCGGACGCAACTGCGAGAACGAATGGATCGCCGCTCGCCTTACCTCCAAGAAGATCGGTAAACTGCACGTCGCTGTGACGATCAACGACTCGCAGGTGCTGGTTGAGGATCTGAAATCGAGGAACGGCACCTGGGTCAACGGCCGGCTGCTCGTGCCGTTCAAGCCGTACTGGTTCTCACTCCCGACCGAGATCCGCCTCGGCCAGACGCAGCTACTCCACCTGGAGCTTCCTACGTTCGTCCCGCCCGGCCGATGACGCAGGCGGAGTGAGTCGTGCCGGAGTACGAGGAAGATTACGACCGGCTCCCGGTCGAGGTCCGCGAAAACCTGTCCGGTCCGGAGTATCTCGCCAAGGGGGGCCAGGCGGTCCTCTGGAAAGCACGGTGGCACGGCCCCTGGCCGACGGCTCTGGCCGCCGACGGTGACCACGAGGTCGTCGTCAAGGTCTACGACGAAGGGCGCCGCACCAAGGAGGACGTTTGGGAGCCGTGGCGTGCGTTGCCCCCAGAATGCGCCGTTCCCCTGATCAAGTTCGCTTACGTCAACGAAACGGATACGACGTACGAGATCACGCAGTATCTGCCACACGGGTCGTTGAAAGAATATGCGGCTAGGCGCGGGGGAAATCTCGACTTTGCGGACGCCAAATCGCTACTCGAGAGCCTGTACGACGCTTTCCAGTACATTCATGATCTGCAACCAGCGGACGGACATAGTTATCGGTTGATCCATCGCGACATCAAACCGGACAATCTGCTCGTCACCGGCCTCGATCCCTTACGCGTCTGTCTCGCCGACTTTGGAATCGCCAACCTACAGCCCGGAATGGAGGTGGAAGCGAAGAACTGGAACATGCGCAGCGCGGCCTACGCCCCACCCGATTTCGAATCGAAAGTGTCCTCGCCGGCTGCGGATTGGTGGAGCGTCGGCATCACCCTGCTCGAAGCACTCGACCGACACCCGTTCAGGAAGAACGACGGCTGGATGGAACGCCAGGCCATCGTGGACCGATTCCACGCCGGGCCGATCGAGGTCCGGCTCTCCGACCCTCGATGGACGCAGGCCATTCGCGGACTGGTGACCAGGGCGAAGAGCAAACGGTGGGGCGCCGCCCAGGTCGCCGAGTGGCTGGATGACGGTAACCCGCGTGTCCGGGAGACAGGTGGCGATCTGCGCGAGGAGCCCGTCTTCTTCGCCGGCGACGTGCTGGACAGCCCCGCCGCGCTGGCCGCCGCGATGGCCCGGCGGTGGGATGCGGCGGCCGGGCTGCTGCTCAGCCCATTGGAGTGGGACGGAATTCGCACCTGGGCCCGGTCCGTGTCCGCGACGCTCGGGGACGCCTTGGACGACGTCGATCGTCAGTACGTCCAGACGAGGCAACCGGTCGACCGGAGCATCACCGAGGTGATCACCCGGTTGAACCCCTCTGGCCACCCTGTCTTCCGCGAGTACCAGGTGACTCAACCGGATCTCGTCGACACCGCCCGCTGGGCCGCCCGTGGGAACGCGGAAGCGATCGAGTTCCTCGACGCGCTGTTCGACTCCGGCAGTCTGCTGGCATTCCGCCACCTCGACGACTACCGCGGTCTATCGATCGCCGACGTGCGATGGCAGAGATTGTGCATGCTCGCGGGCGAGGCGGCTGCCCTCGCGGTGTCGCACGGACCACGGGCGCGGTCCGACGCAGAGGACGGCTCGGACGCCACGCTCGGCGCCCTGGAGAGCGCGTTACCGGGAAGCAGCGCGTTCATTCGCGCCGAACTGCTCAACGCGGCGCTGGACGAGCAGCACGTCACGGTGCTGCGGGCCGACGCCGCGCAGCTCATGACTCGGCAGAACCTCCGAGTGGGCTGGTTCCGAGCCATCTGCGAGGAAGCCGAGAGAGCCGAGCGGGCCCAGGATCCCGAGCGCGCCGTCGCGCACTACGTCGCCGCGCTGGTCTTTCGCAACGTCATCCTCGAGCGCGAGTGGCGGGTCGGCGGCGCGACGCTCGAACAGGCACGGCGCGCGATCGAAGACCGGCGCGCGATCATCGAACAACGCCTGCGAACGTTCCGGACGTTCAGGCGCCTCGCCGGTCGCACCCTCCGGGAGGCGATTCGCGAGGTGCAGCTCAACCGGTGGCGCTCGCAGCTGAATCGGTGGGTGGGGATATTCCACGGCATCCTGACGGTGCTCACGGCGGTCGGCGTGGCGATCTCGACGAGACTCGCGGTGGGCTTGGTGGTCGGCGCTCTGCTCGCCGTCTGCGGGGGTGCGATCGGCGTCGCGCGCAGTAGTTCCAGTGCGCGGGGGGCCGACATCGCACTCGGCACGACGATCGGCGCCTGGATCGGTTTCGTCGCCGCGGCGATCATCGCGTCGTGGTTGACGATCCCTCTCGGGCCGGCCGTCGGCTGGCCGGCATTTTGGTTGGTCTGGCTCGGCACGACCGTTCTCGGCGGGGTCAACGGCAGCCGTCGAGCAGCCCAGCACGACCGGGGCCTGGTTTCGACAGATCACTCGCGACGAAGCAGGAGTACCCTATGAAGGTACAGGTCAGCGGTTTCCGGATCGGTATCGCGGCGGCGGGCGACGACCCGTCCGACGATTCTCCGCGCTATGCGGTCGGGCTCAACGGCTGGGCTATCACAGCCGTCCACGCCACCCCCGTCAGCCTCTGGGTTCCGGTCGACGGGAGAACACCGCTCCGGCTCGCGCTCGCCACGACGCTGTCGAACGGTGGACGTGGCCCCGCGGCGCTGGTCCGTCAGCTCACGAGCCCCTCCACCAAATTACGAAAACGGCGGGCGCCCGCCGACTCGGACCCGAACAGGGCTGCGACCGGTCTCACCATGGACGTCACCGGTGAGGTCGCGGTGCTCGACACCACTGCCACCCGGATCTACCGATTGGCCGACGGATACCTCGGCTTGACCAATCCGAGAGAGGAGTCGCCGATCGCGGACCGCATCGACGACCGGCCGACCAACATGGCACTGTCTGTGCTACCGAACGATCGCCTCATCCTGGTCGCCGGCCACCGCCTCGCCGGAGAGAGTTCACTGGCCGCCGAAGACGCCGGCCTCACGGATCCGATCTTCGCCGCATACGCGCTTCTGCGGACCGCCCTCACCAAGCGCACCGAGTACGCGGTCGTCGTCGTGATCGATGCGGAGGGCACCGTCGAGCGAGAAACATCCGTTGGATCCGGCGTCGCTCGTCGGTCGGTCGAGAGGGAGCCCGCCGCCCTCGCCGGCACCTCCCTTTCCGTCACTCGGGGGGCAGAGCCGGCTGAATGACCGTCCGGCGCGACAGGATCTCGCCGCGGCGCTGCCAGGCCCGCCCGTACGTGTCACAGAACTCCAACCGCACCGGTGTCCGAGCGCCCGGCGCTCCGGACTGAACGCTCGCTGCCAGCAGCGCTTCCGCCTCGACGCCGATCAGCTCCCACCGCACAGCGACGCTCTGCGTCGGACCGAGCATCGCGCGCTGAACCGGCTGCCGCGCGCCGTCGATCCCCGCGGTGACGTCGAATACCGGCGCTTCGCTGAAGTTGAACAGCTCCCCCGTGACCTCGACCCCGTCCGTCCACGTCGTGCCCAGCTCGGACATTCCGCACGGCACCCTAGTCGGGCAAACCTCGCCGAACCGGACGCGGATCAAGCGGGCCTGCCTGGCCTCTTCGTCCCGCCGAACGCTCTGCCGGATCTCCTCGGCAGAACGACGCGCCTTGCTCTCCCGCGAGATGAGTACGAGCCCCGTGAAGAACGCAGCGACCGAACCGATGCCGCCCAACATTCCCCCGAGCGCTTCCCACCAATCCGCGCTCAACCCCAACACCGTCATGACCGGGCCCTCCTCATCCGGCGTCTTTCCAGGACATTCCATGGGTTCCGTTGTCACGCAGGATTTGACGCGCCTGCCCGGCGATGCGCCGACGGTAGAACGGGTCACGAAGCTGCTCCGTGATCCAGTCCGCCGCTTCGGTGGGGACCTCGGCCGCGGAGCCGAACAGCGCGTCGACGGTGTCCGCGACCGCCGAGACGAAGCCGCCGTCGACGGCGTCCTCCGCTCCGCCGACCGCGGCCCGGTGTGCGCCCAGTCGCTGCAGAGCCAGGGCGGCGCGCTGCGTCAGGTCGTCCTCGTGGGACGGTTCTGCTACCCGGTCGGCGAGGCTAGCCATGAGTTGGTCGGGCGAGAGCGCTACGGCCCGTACGTCCCGACGGTCGAGCGGACCGGCGATGTGCGCTTCATACCAATTCGCCCGGGCGCGCATGGCCTGCAGCACCCGCTCGATATCCGCGGCGGTGGCGGCGGGGTCGGGCCGCATGTCACCGAGCCGCCACATGCGACGCTCGGCCCAGGCAGGTGTCGGCCACGGATCGAGGCCCACCGCCTCCGCACCGCCGACCCAATCGATGATGTAGAGCGCCAAGTCGCAGAGCCAGGGGTCGCCGCCGAGGCGCGTACCGAGCCAGGCGGGGAGACGCGGCCGCTGGATCGCCCCACGAGCACCCCGGCGATGCCGGTTGCCGTCTGCGGTGGCGTACGGCAGCTTCCGCACGATGAAGCCCTCCAGGTTGCCGATCGGACCTCCCGCGTACCGCATCGTGTAATCGACGACCGCCTCCAGGTCGTCCTCGAATCGGTCGACGCAGCCGGGCACGAGCCGCTCGACGGCGGAAGCACACCAAGGGTGGCCTCGCCGGTACTCGAGCGGACGGGTGTGCCGGACGAAGACGAGAGACCAGCTCACCGCGTACAGACCAGCGCGGATGGCCCGCCCGCGGAGAGGATCCGACGCCGCCACCGCTGACAGAGACGGCACTGTGGCCGCCAAGCGCTTGACCTCGATCGCTTCGTAAGACAGCTGAGGAGAGATTTTCATAGTCGATTACTTTAATATCTAAATTGGGATCTTGCTACTGAGAGGATTCTCTTTCATGAACTCGCAGCTAGGCTGATGCCGTGGAACCCTTCGCCGTGTCCGTGCCCGACGCCGAGGTGCGTCGATCCGAAGTCGTGATCGCGCGAGTGGCCCGGAAGGTGGCACCCCTCTTTGGCGTCGTCTGGGACCAGAACCCGTACGACTGCACATGGGTCTCCGACTTCCGGCGCATCACGCTGGCGGAGATCGCACGCGGCGCCCCGTTCCCGTCCCGGGAACAGCAGTCGGCGCTCGATGCGCAGAACCGCGACGATCCGCAAGCGATGAAGGCAGGCACGTACGGTGCCGGCTGGGCGCTCCGCGACCGGGCGGTCTGGACGCCGAATCGCGCACAGACACCGACCGGCCTGGCAAATGCGACCGTGAACCGCTTCGGCCCGGACACCAAGGCCGCCGTGGTCCTCGCCGGGGCCAACCGGTTGTTCGAGACCGCAACGGCCGCGATCGAGGATGTCTGCCGTCGCTCGCGCGATGCCGCCGTCGACCCAGCGATACGGATGGCGATGTGGGCCGGGATGATCGTCGAGACCTACCGCGCGCAACCAGCTCTGGTATCGGCCGCACTCCAAGCACGAGCTATTCAGCGTGCTCTGCTGCTGTCGTGGAGCGACCGGATGGATTCGCGTGGCTTGGCGGACGGCGCTCGAAGTGAGCCCGAGGAGCCGGAACCGTACGCGGGACCGACCGACGCCGACCCCGACAGCAATCAACCCGACCAGTTCAACCTGCTCGATGTGAGCGTGCGGGCCGTCGGCGCGATCGATGACTACGGCGCCGCTGACGGGGACGAGATCCGCAACGACCTCGTCGACTACCTCACTCGGCTGCTGCTGTCGATTGGATCGTCCGGCCACGGCATGCTGTGGGTCCGGGAGCGCCCGACCGACCACCGCACGATGCAGGCTCACCTGCGGGTCGCCGACGTCGCGGTTCCGCTCGTCTCCCGGTGGAGTCGCCTGACCGGCGGGCACCTCCCGTCGCCGTCGGCACCCAATCTGCCCACTCCAGAACTGTTCCGAGCGCTGACACCAACCGCTCGAAGTGCGTACGCCGTCGCCGCCTACGCGGCCGCCGAGTACACCCGGGTGACGCATCCGGCACGATCGGGCGACACACCGTTCGGGTGGAACTCGCCATACCTGACGGAGACCGCGAGTCTCGCCGCCCAGTACTGCGATCGCCATGACGTGGCGTTGCTGTTGCTGGACTGCCACCGGATCACCGAACAGGTAGCAGGCCTGTGCGCGGATCCCGCCCGGAACGACGCCGAGCTGGAGGAGCGGGTGCAGCGCCTCGATCGCTTCCACCGCCTGCTGGGCGATCGCTGGCGCCGTGACCGGATGAGCGCAGGCACAGCGTCGATGCTGCTCGAGACGGTGTGCCTCACGCTGGACCGCGCGAGCACGATTCTCGGGAGGCCGGAACAGGTGGAGGTCGGTCTGGAGCGTCGCTGGAGAGACGCGCTGTCCAGCCGCGAGTTGACCGACGATCTCGTCGTCAGCGGCGCGGTGCGGACGATCGGTACGGCGAAACTCGCGGCGCTGTCGCACTACACGGCTTACCGGATGAGCCGATCGGCCGGTGACGAGCTAGGGCCGCTGATCCGGCTGCAGGAGATGATCCTGGAAGTCGAACCCCGGAACGGCCCCGAGGCGCCCCTCACCCGTGCCCGGCTGCACGCCGTCGCCGCCCTGGGCTACTACCGCCGGACCGATGTCGACGACACCGCGGACGGCGCGCTCGATCACGCCTTGCTGGCGCTGCGCGCGCTGGACATCGATGCGGTGCGCGCCCGGTCGGAGCCCGCGTTCGCGTTGGTCGAGCTGGCGGAGTGGACGCTGCCGCCGCTCGCGGGCGCAGTCCGCACCGGTCTCCTCGAGCCGGACGACGAATCAGTGCGGCTCGCTGGGTGTCTCCTCGATGCCGCACGCGACGCGATCGCCGCCGCCGGAGCCACGGAAGGAAGCTATGAACAGCGGTCAGTGGCAGGTCTGGCGAATGTGCTGGCGGACACCTAGTGTCCAGTGCTCGATCCAGGTGCGGATGTCAGTTTCGAGTGCAGTGTCTGAGCGGTGGACGCCGCGGCAGATGAGTGCAGGTGGAAGCGGATGGGCCAGCAGCCACGCGCGGACGGCGGGTGTTTGTGGGTGGCGTAGTTGTCCAGGATCAGGTGCAGATCCAGGCCCGCTGGGCTGTTGCGGTCGATGGCGCGGATGAACTGCAGGATTCCTGATTTGTCGGGCTGGCACGCCGGGCAGCCTCGGCAGCACGGGCGCTGAGCGGTCCAGCGCCTGGATCTGGGACTTCTTGTCCACGCAGAGCACCAGCGCCCGTTCGGGCGGGTCGAGATACAGACCCTGTGCGGTTTGAGGCCGAACGCCGCCAGATCCGGGAGACCGCCGACTAGCTCATCCCGGTCCGCGCCGCCAGCGACCGGGTGGACCAATGAGTGGCGTCGACAGGTGTCTCTTCCAGCGTCGTCACCATTACCTGCTCGACCTGCTGTTCGGTCACCGATCGAGGCCGGCCTGGACGAGGCTCGGCCAGCAGCCCGTTCGGGCCTTCACGCAGAATCGCGACCGCCGACGATCCACATCACGTCCAGCGCAGTACGCCCTTGCGCCAGGCGTAGAGCAGGCCGAGCGCCAACAGCCCAACAAAAATGCCCATTTCGACGAGAGTCACCACGCCGAACCCTGGGCGGTCGAACACGACCGCCCAGGGGAAGAGGAACACACTCTCCACCGCGAACAGCACGTACAGATACGCGTAGACGTAGTACCGGATCTGCGCCTGGGCCCAGTCGCCACCGACGGGGTCGACACCGCACTCGTAGGTGCTGAGCTTGGCCGCCGACGGCCGGTACGGCGCCAGCACGCGATTCGCGCCGAACGACACCGCGACGAACCCCACGCCGACGATCAGCAGCAGCCCCAAGCTCGCGTACTGACCCAGGTACCCGTCCATGGGCTCAGATTACGGCCATCGCGGTGACCAGACCGATCGCTATGTTCGTGATGCCCAGGAGCACGGCGGCCGGCGAGACGGTCGGCTCGTGCACCAGCCGACGCACATCGATCCGCGTCAGGATGTTGAACACGAACGCAGCGACGACCTGCGACACGATGCCGATCAACCCGAAGATCGCGGTCGAGATCAGGCCCTCCACCAGCCGTCCGCCCGACGACCAGATCGCCGCGACGATGATCAGCGCCACCGCGAACACACCGCAGCCGGCGAGCACCGTCGCGTTGATGTTCCGCTCGTCGCGGATGATCGTCGACAGGCGGCCCGGCGTCGCGAGGTCGATCGAGTAGTAGCCGACGACCAGCAGCACGAGGCCCAGCGCCGCGTACGCCACGATCGAGCCGGCTCCCTTGCCGACCGCGTTCCAGTACGTGCTGTCGAGCGCCAAAACAACGTCGGTGGCCATGCTGCCTCTCATTGGGACGAAAGAATTCGGTGGGGAACGTAGGAGGACGTGTCGTCGGTGATCAGGCCGGTCGTCTCGCGGATGCCCAGCCCGGCGGCCTCGTCCTCGACGACCCAGGCGCCCAGCACCGGACGCTGGTTGTCGAACTCCGGCAACGGCCAGAACTCCTGATAGACGAAGCCCTCGGCACCGTACTGGCCATGGGTGGCCTGTGTCCCGGACGGCGTGACGATCTGCATGCTCGCGCCCTCACGTCCGAGCAGAGGCTTCTGGATGTAGCTGAGCAGCGGCCCCGGCGTGCGCAGGTACGCGGGCAGCAGATTGGGGTGGTTGGGATACATCTCCCAGAGCACCGCCAGCAACGCCTTGTTGGACAGCAGCATCTTCCAGATCGGTTCGACCCAGAGCATCGTCGATAGCGTGTCGACGACGTTGCGGCCGAACAGGTCGTCGACCGCCCACTCCCACGGGTAGAGCTTGCAGACCGTGTTGATCTCGCGCTCCTGCAGGTCGACGAAGCGCTTGCGCCCGTAATGCCAGCCGATGTCCTCGACAGCGATCGAGATGCCGTCGAGGCCGGCCTGCTGCGCGGTCTCCTGCAGGTAGGCGATCGTCATCACTTCTTCGCCGGACTCGTCCTCGTTGGTCCAGGTGAAGTGGACGGGACCGGACGGCGCGCGGGCCGCGACCTTCTTCCAACCCTCGACCAGGCGCTCGTGCAGCGAGTTCCACTGGTCGTCGTCGGGGTAGACGTCCTCTTTCCAGTACCACTGGATGATCGACGTCTCGACGAGGCTCGTCGGGGTGTCGGCGTTGTACTCCAGCATCTTGGCCGGGCCCGTGCCGTCGTAACGCAGGTCGAAGCGGCCGAACAGGTGCGGGTCACGCCGCCGCCAGGAGGCTTCTATGGAGGGCGCGACCCAGCCGGGGATGCCGAAGTCGACGTACCGCCCCGTGCTGATCACGTGCTCGACGGCTTCCAGGCACATCTGGTGCAGCGTCTCGACGTCCGCCTCGATCGACAGGACCTCGTCCATCGTGAACGTGTAGTGCACCGATTCGTCCCAATAGGGACGAATCAGGTGGTCGGGGTGGGACGTGCGGTGGAACGCCAGACCCTGGGACTCGATCTTCTCTTCCCACCCCGGACGCGGGGTGGACTTCTCACGGCGCATGCCCTCAGCTTCCGCTGGAGGAACGACTACCGAACCCGCCGCGCTGCAGTGTCTTGCCCTTGGTGGTCGTGATGTGCGCGTCCTTGGGCTTCACGGTGGTGCCCCGGTAGATACGGGAGCCCCGACTGGTGCCGCCGTAGTACCAGAAGTAACCGCCGTGGCTGCCGTAGTAGCGGCCGTCGTCGTCGCAGTAGTCGTCGTCGACGACGTTGTAGGAGCCGTCGTTGTTCTGATAACTGCGCTGGTCGACGCAGCGCGCCTGGACGTCGTCGCCGCTACCGCACGCAGCGACAGTCAACGAGAGCGCGCCGATCATGCCGATGCGGACCTTCGCGGAACTCATCCGGCGGCCCGGCGGCTTCCGCGTCACCGTCGGGACCGGTCGGCTGGTCGGAATCTCGCGCTCGGCAGGGCCGGTGCCCACTGTCGGAACTCCATCCGTTTTCCCACACCTGATCGGCGACCGAGTGTAGGCGCATCTCGCCGGTTCACACATGTTCTGCGTCGAAGTTCCGACCCGTGAGCTGGCTCATTACGGTTTCGCGGCAACCCGGTGGTGCACGCGGACCCACGTCGGTCGACGACGTACGCTAGCCCCGCGTTAATCCCTACCGTTCGAGTCGGAGATCCGATGAACCGCTCCTTGCCCGTTGCAGCCCTTGCCCTGTTCGTCGCGCTGGGGGCCGTCGGCTGCGCGCCGGCCGACGAGGACACGGAGACCACCGCGAGCGCCTCTGCCTCGAGCGGCGACTGCGCTGCCGGTGCCCTTCCCACGCTCACCGCGGGAACGCTGACGATCGGCACCGACAAGCCTGCCTACGAGCCCTGGTTCTCCGACGACGACCCGACGAACGGCAAGGGCTACGAGGCCGCGACCGCCTACGCGGTGGCCGAGCAGCTCGGCTACTCGAAGGACAAGGTCGCCTGGGTGACCGTGCCGTTCAACAACGCGATCGCGCCCGGCAAGAAGACGTTCGACTTCGACATCAACCAGGTCAGCATCTCCGACGAGCGGAAGAACGCCGTCGACTTCTCGTCCGGCTACTACGACGTCCGGCAGGCGATCATCGCGCTGAAGAGCTCGCCGGCCGCGAAGGCGAAGTCGATCGCCGACCTGAAGGGCTACAAGATCGGCGCCCAGGTCGGCACCACCTCGCTGGACACGATCAACGACGTCATCAAGCCGACGACGAAGCCCTCGATCTACCAGAAGAACGACCTGGCCAAGACCGCGCTGAAGAACGGCCAGGTCGACGCGATCGTCGTCGACCTGCCGACCGCGTTCTACATCACCGGCGCCGAGGTCACCGACGCGGCCGTCGTCGGCCAGTTCGAGAACACTGTCGGGACGCCGGAGCAGTTCGGTCTCGTGCTGGACAAGGGCTCGAAGCTCACCGCGTGCGTCTCGAAGGCCGTCGAGGCGATCGGTGAGGACGGCACGCTCGCGAACATCGAAGAGGAGTGGCTGTCCAAGGCCACGAACGCTCCTGTTCTCAAGTGACCCAGCCTTACGTCAAAAGCGAACGGCAACTCGCCCGGGAGCAGTACCGCCGCTCCCGGGCGATTCGTTCCGCCGGGATCGCCGGTGCCAGCTCGCTGGTCGTCGTCGTCGCGCTGGTCGTCGGCGTCGTCAGTTCACCCGGCTGGCAGCGCGTCCAGGACACGTTCTTCAGCTGGAAGGACGCGCGCGCCGCGTTTCCGGCGATCCTCGAAGGGCTCTGGCTCAACGTCCGCCTGCTGCTCTTCTGCGGGGTGGTCATCCTCGCGTTCGGGCTGCTGCTCGCCCTGATGCGGACGCTCCGCGGGCCGGTGTTCTTTCCGCTGCGGGCGTTGGCCACCGTCTACACCGACCTGTTCCGCGGGATGCCGGTGATCATCACGTTGCTGCTGATGATCTACGGCGTGCCGGCGCTGCGGCTGACCGGCGTCACGAACGATCCGATCTATCTCGGTGGGGCGGCGCTGGTGCTGACGTACTCGGCGTACGTCGCCGAGGTGTTCCGGGCCGGCATCGAGTCCGTGCACCCGTCGCAGCGGGCCGCGGCCCGGTCGCTCGGGCTCAACTGGCGGCAGACGATGCGGTTCGTCGTGTTGCCGCAGGCGGTGCGGCGGGTCGTGCCGCCGTTGCTCAACGACATGGTGTCGCTGCAGAAGGACACCGGGCTGGTGTCGATCGCCGGGGCCGTGGACGCGGTGTACGCAGCGCAGATCTACACCGGCCAGACGTTCAACTACACGTCGTACGTGGTGGCCGGGTTGTTGTTCGTGGCGCTGACGATTCCGATGACGCGGTTCACCGACTGGGTGACCGCGCGGATGAACCGGCGCCAGTCGCAGGGTGGTGTGGTGTGAGCGTCCTGAGGTGCGAGAACGTTCGGAAGGTGTTCGGGTCGCACGTCGTGTTGGACGACGTCGATCTGGACGTGCCGTCGCACACGGTGACGGTGTTGATCGGGGCGTCCGGGTCGGGGAAGTCGACGCTGCTGCGGTGCGCGAACCTGCTCGAGACGATCGACGACGGGGCGATCTTTCTGGAAGATCGGGACATCACCGATCCGCGGGTGAACGCGGACGGGGTTCGGCAGCAGATCGGTGTCGTTTTTCAGGCCTACAACCTGTTTCCGCATCTGTCGGTGCTGGAGAACATCACGTTGGCGCCGCGACGGGTTCACGGAGTTGCCCGAGCCGCGGCGGAAGAGAAAGCGGTGGCGCTCCTCGACCGGCTAGGGCTGGCCGCCAAAGCTCACGATTACCCGGACCGGTTGTCGGGTGGGCAGCAGCAGCGGGTGGCGATCGTGCGGGCGCTGGCCACCGACCCGAAGCTCCTGCTGCTCGACGAGATCACCGCGGCGCTCGACCCCGAGCTGGTCGGGGAGGTGCTCGAGGTCGTGCGGTCGTTGAAGGACGACGGCATGACGATGGTGATCGCCACCCACGAGATGGGGTTCGCCCGCGAGGTAGCCGACCAGGTCTGCTTCCTGGCCGACGGCAAGGTCCACGAACGCGGCACCCCGCAACAACTCTTCGGCGCCCCCCGGGAAGAACGCACCCAACAGTTCCTACGCCGAATCACCGAAGCCCACCGGCTCTAACGGACTGACTTGATGGGTTGGACGGTCAGGGCGGCTATCAGTGCTGTGATCAGGGAGAGGGCGTAGAGGACCGGGTAGCCGAGGGCTTCTCGGCCGAAGAGGGCCAGGGCGGCGCCGCCCAGGGCGCCGGCGAAGACGTAGGGCAGGTTGTTGGCGATGTTGATGACGCCGAGGTCCTTGCCGCGATCCTCCGGCCGGGGCAGCACCTGCGTGATCAGCGCCTGATCAACCGCCGCATAACACCCGAACCCGACCCCGAGCAGCAGCGATCCGATGATCGCTCCCCACGTCGTCGGCCAGACCATGTAGAAGATCGCCGCGATCCCCTGCAACACCGACGACCACACGATCAGCATCTTCCGACGCCCGGTGCGGTCGGAGATCCGCCCGGCGACGATCGCCGCCCCCACGACCCCAGCCGTGTAGAGCACCACCAGATACAGCGTCCAGTCGTCCGGGTCCACACCCACCCGGTCTCGCAGGTAGAACCACAAATAGACCTGAGCCAGCGCATTCGAGAGCTGGATGAAGAACCGTCCCACCCAGGCCCACGCGAAATCCGGGAACTTCAACGGCGCGAGCGTCCCCCGCACGATCGCCCCGAACGACGTGCTCGGCCGCTCCGCGGCCAACAGCGGCACCCCCCGCGTGAACACCGCGAACGGCAACGCCAGGAACACGGTCAGCACGGCAAGCGCGAGATACGCCGAAACCACCCCGGCGAACACCGTGCTCACGAGCGCGATCCCGATCAACGGCCCGGCCGCCGACGCGATCCCCCACAGCGAGGACGCCCGCGCCCGCTCGGTCACCGGCACCTCGTCCGGCAACGCCGCAGTCAGGGCGGCACTGATCGACGAGAGCCCGACCTGCACCAGCGCCCAGATCACCACCATCCCGACGACGGTGTTCTGATACCCCTGCGCCACCAGCCCGATGATCGTGACGACAGCACCCAGCAGCACCCAGATCTGCCGCCGCCCCCGAGCCGCCAACGTCCGATCGGAATACGCCCCGACCAGCACGTTCACCACGATCGTCACCAGCGCGGCCACCAGCGTGACGACGCTGACCACCGTCTCCCTGTGTGCCGGCGAGATCGCCTCGGCCTGCCGCGGCAATACCACCTGCGCCGCAGCGAACATCACCATGAAGAACGCGAAGTGCCCGAGCGTCCAGGACGTCAGCCAGCGACCACCGGGCGATCTGGTCGGCTCGTCGAGCGCGGACCGACGAGCGACCATAATCCGTCCTCATTCAACGGGCGGAACGTGAATGCGACTCTTATATCGCCAGCGCCTCCGATACCGCAACGTACCGCTGGTACCGCTCGTCCAGGTCCTGCGAAGGCTCGTGTCGCCGCACCACCCGTACACACGCGTCGACGGATGCCCCGAGATCCGAATACACCCCAACCCCGACGCCGGCCAGCATCGCCGCACCCCGCGCCCCAGCCTCGGTCGCGTCGGTCACCTCCACCGGCAACCCGAGCGCATCAGCCAGCAGCTGCGCCCACTCCGCGCTGCGCGCACCACCCCCGCACAGCCGCGCCGGACCCGTCAGCGGGAACGACGACCCGAGCGCCGAGACGTGCCAGCGATGGTTGAAAACGACGCCCTCGAGCACGGCCCGGAACACGTCGGCGCGCGTGTGCCAGCCCCGCAACCCGACCAACCCGGCCCCGGACGAAGGCACCGGCGCGCCGTACAGGAACGGCAGGTACAGCGGATCGTCGGCGTGCGGCACCAACCCGCCGTCGCGCGCCGACGCTTCCGCGATCGCTTCCCCGTACGACGAAGAAAACTGCCGAACTGCCCACTCCAGGTTCGACGCCCCGCTCGGCGACGTCGACATGTGCAGCCACCGCGGCGAACCGCGGTCGGTGAAGAACGTGCGTGCCTGCCAGCGCGGATCGGCCACGGGGGCGTTCCCCACCACCTGGTTGATGCTGAAAGTGCCCATCACCAGGCTCAGCGCGCCGGTACCGACCGCCCCGATGCCGAGCGCGTTGGCGTCGACGTCGTGGCAGCCGGTCACCACCGGAGTGCCGACCCGGAGGCCGGTACGTGCCGAAGCCTCCGCCGTCACCCCTCCGACGACGGCGGAGGAGGCACGCATCGGCGGCAGCAGCCGGGCGAACTCGTCCAGGCCGTACATCTCCAGCACGGCCGCGGACCACTCCTGCGTCCACAGGTCGGTCGCGAACGCACTCCCGTCGGTGGGATCGGTGGCCACCTCGCCGACCAGCCGCAACCGCAGCCAGTCCTTGCAGTACAGCAGCGCGGCGGCTGCTTCGAGCGACTCCGGTTCGTGTTTCCGCAGCCAGGCGAGCAACCCGGCCGGGTTCCACGGCCACGGCACCTGGCCGGTCAGCGTCAGCGCCTCGTCGCCCGCGGCCTCGCGCAGCGCGGCGGCCTCCGCGGTGGCCCGCGAGTCCGTCGCGAGGATCGCCGGGCGCACCGGCCGCCCGGCGGTGTCGACGAGGTGCGCCCCGTCGTTGTGGCCCGCCAACCCGACCGCCAGCACCGCGGTCGGGTCGACGTCCGCGGCCTGCAGCGCGCGGTGCACCGCGTCGGCGGCCACGTCCCACGCCGCGTCCATGTCCCGCTCCTGCCAGTGCGGGCGTGGCGAGGAGATCGCGGTGGCGCCCTGCGCGACCGCGATCTCCTTACCCGAGAGGTCGAACAGCGCCGCCTTGATGACGGTCTGCCCGGCGTCGATTCCGAGCAGCAGTTCGCCCCCCAAAGTCAAGGGATTACCTCGATCTTGCGACCCTTTCCGGCCGCGAACTGATCCAGGGCCGCCGCGTACGAGTCCAGCGGAAGGCGGTCGGAGATGAACACGTCCGGGTCGAGGACACCGGCGGCGAACAGCTCGGCAGCACGCTCGAAGCTGTGCAGCACGGCCATCGAGCCGGTGATCGTGATCTCCTGGTTGTAGATCTTGTACGGCTCGATCGTGGCCCGCGCGGCATAGTCCGACACCCCGAACTGCAGGAACGTGCCGCCCTTGCCCACCCGGCCGAGGCCGTCCTGGATCGCTTTGGCGTTGCCGGTCGCGTCGATGACCAGCTCCCATCCACGCGGGCGGTCGAACTCGTCCGGCGTGGCCGCCGTCCCGGTGACCCCGAGCAGGTCCGCGGTCTTCAGCCGCTCCGGGTTGAGGTCGACGATCTCGACGCTGGCGGCGCCGACGCGCTTGGCCAGCTGCAGCATCATCAGGCCCATCGTGCCCGAGCCGTAGATCAGGATGTGCGCGCCGAGCTGCGACTTCAGCACGTCGTACCCGCGCACGGCGCACGACAGCGGCTCGATCAACGCCGCGTCCTCGGTGCGGATGTGGTCGGGCAGCTTCACGCAGTTGGCCACCGGCGCCACCGCGTACTCGGCTGCGCCACCGGCCGTGGTGACGCCGATCGCCGCCCACCGCTCGCACATGTTGTTCTTGCCGAGCCGGCAGTAGTGGCACTCGTGGCAGTAGAGCGACGGGTCCACCGCGACCCGGTCACCCACGGCCAGCTCGGTGACCGCCGAGCCGATTTCGACGATCACCCCCGCGAATTCGTGCCCGGGTACGACGGGAAGCGTCGGCGCGAACTCCCCCTGCAGGATGTGCAGGTCGGTCCCGCACAGACCGCAGGCGGCGACGTCGACGACGACCTCACGCGGGTTGGGTGTCGGGTCGTCGACGGTGGTCACCTCGACCGAGCCGACTCCGGTGATGACGGCGGCTTTCATGGAGCATCTCCCAGAGTGGTTATTTGACGGCACCGAGCGAAAGGCCCTGGACCAGCTTGTCCTGGGCGGCGAACCCGGCGGCCAGCACCGGCAGCGAGATGACGGTCGCTGCCGCGCAGACCTTCGCCAGGAACAGACCCTGGCTGGTGACGAAGCTGGTCAGGAACACCGGGGCGGTCTGTGCCACGACGCCGGTGAGGACGCGGGCGAACAGCATCTCGTTCCAGCTGAAGATGAAGCAGATCAGCGCGGTGGCGGCGATGCCGGGCATCGCTACCGGCACGATCACCCGGCGCAGCACGGTGATGAGCCCGGCGCCGTCGATCGCGGCCGCTTCCAGGATCTCGACCGGTACCTCGGCCAGGAACGAACGCATCATCCACACCGCGATCGGCAGGTTCATCGACGTGTAAAGGATGACGAGCGTCCAGACGTTGTCGAGCATCCCGGCCTGCTGCGCGATCAGGTAGATCGGGAGCAGACCGGCGACGGCCGGCAGCATCTTCGTCGAGAGGAAGAAGAACAGGACGTCGGTCCACTTCCGGACCGGCCGGATCGCCAGTGCGTACGCCGCGGGGATCGAGAGCGCCAGCACGATGAGCGTCGAGACGATCGACGCCATCGCGGAGTTGATCAGCGGCGGCCACGGGGACGCGCCGCTGGTGGCGCCGAAGAACTCCCGGAAGCCCTGGAGCGTCAGGTCGGCGGCGATCGACGGGGGGTTCGTGGCGGCGTCGGACTCGCTGTGGAAGGCGGTGAGCACCATCCAGGCCACCGGCAGGAAGAACGTGATCCCGATGATCCACGCCAGCAGCCCCAGCAGCGGAGCGCCCTTGCTGCGGGCCGGACCCGCCTTCGTGGGTTTCACCTTCGCGACGGCGGTCGTCATGCCCGGCCCTCCTCTTCCCTGAACAGCGACGACACGACGCGCAGCGCGAACGTGGCGATCGCGATCGTTCCGATGACCACGACCACGCCCGCCGCGGACGCTCGTCCGTAGTCGTGGGCCTGGTAGAAGGTCTGGTAGATGGTGTACGGCAGGTTCGCCGTGCCCAAACCACCCGACGTCAGCGTGAACACCGCGTCGAAGTTCTGGACGATGTAGATCGAGCCGAGCAGCGCGCCCAACTCCAGGTATCGGCGCATGTGCGGCAGCGTCAGGAACCGGAACATCTGCACCGGCGTCGCGCCGTCGACCTTGGCGGCCTCGAGCGCGTCCAGCGGCTGGCTCTGCAGGCCGGCCAGGAGGATCAGCATCATGAACGGCGTCCACTGCCAGACCAGCGACGCGATGACCGCCCACAGCGGCGCCTCGGTGATCCAGTCCGGCTGCGGGGCGTCGTCCCCGAAGATCCAGGTGAGGACGCCGTTGAACAGGCCGTACTCCGGGTTGAACAGCGCGTGCTTCCAGAGCAGCGCGGCCGCCACCGGAACGACCAGGAACGGTGCGATCATCAGCGTCCGCACGATGCCCCGGCCGCGGAACGCGCGGTTGAGCAACAGCGCGATGCCCAGGCCCAGCACGAGGCTGATCAGGACGACCGCGACCGTGAGGACGATCGTCGTGACCACCGACGAGCGCAGCGACGCGTCGGTGAAGACGTCGACGTAGTTGCCGAGGCCGGCGAAACCGCGCTGGTCGGGGTAGAGCGAGTTCCAGTCCATGAACGAGATCACCAGCGTGGCCACGAACGGCAGCTGGGTCACGATGATCAGGAAGACGAGCGCGGGCAGTAGCGGCGCCCGACGGGCCCAGTCCCCGGTGCGGCGAATCGCGCTGGGCTGTCGCCCGGGGTCGGGCGGGGCCGTCTTCTCGGCCGGCGGAGCGATGGCGGTCATTGAAACCCCCTTCAGGGCGCCATCGGAGGGTGCCGGGGCCGGGCCGGGAGGCCCGGCCCCGGAAGGGGATTACTTGTACTTGTCGGCGGTCTTCTGGGCCAGGGCCTGGCCCTTGTCGAGCGCCTCCTTGACCGTCTGCCTACCGGCGATCGCGGCGCTCACTTCCTGCGAGACCTGCGTCCCGAGGTCCGTGAACTCCGGGATCCCGACGAACTGGATGCCGGGCGCCGGCCGCGGCTGCAGACCGGGGTTCTCCGGGTCGGCGTTCGTGATCGCCGCGTCCGTGACCTTGTAGAACGCCGACGCCGCTTCCTGGTACTTCGGGTTGTCGTACAGCGACTGGCGCTTGCCCGACGGCACCTTCGCCCAGCCGAGCTTGGTACCGACCAGCTCCTCGTACTTCTGGCTGGACGCCCAGGAGATGAACTTCCAGGCGTTGTCCTGCCGCTTGCTGGCCTTCTGGATCGCCCAGGCCCAGGTGTAGAGCCAGCCGGAGCTCTTGGTCTTGACGACCGGCGCCTCGACGTAGGCGAGCTTGCCCTTGACCGGCGAGTCGTCGGCCTCGAGCGAACCGGCGGCCGACGTGGCGTCGTACCACATCGCGGTCTTGCTCTGCTGCATGTTGTTCAGGCACTCGGTGAAGCCGGCCTGCGGGGCACCGGACTCGCCGTGCGACTTCACCAGGTTCACGTAGAACTCGGTGGCCTGCTGGAACTCCGGCGCGTTGACCTTCGGCGTCCAGTCCTTCTCGAACCAGGTGCCGCCGAACGTGTTGACGACCGTCGTCAGCGGGGCGAACACCTCACCCCAGCCGGGCAGACCGCGCAGGCAGATGCCTCGCATGCCGGGCTGCGCGTTGTCGACCTTCGCCGCCAGGTCCGCGACCTGCTGCCAGGTCGGCTTCTCCGGCATCTTGAGGCCCTTGGCCTCGAAGACGTCCTTGCGGTACATGAGGAACGACGACTCACCGTAGAACGGCTCGGCGTAGAGCTTGCCGTCCTCCGCGGTCAGCGACTTGGTCATCGAGCCGAGGACGTCGTCCTGCTTGAACGCACTGTCCTTGGAGACGTAGTCGTCGAGCGGGGCGAGCCACTGGTTCTTCGCGTACGACGGCACCTCGAAGTTCGAGATCGTCGCGACGTCGTACTGACCGGCCTGGCTGGAGAACTCCTGGCTGATCTTGTCGCGGACGTCGTTCTCCGGCAGCACCGTGTAGTTGACCTTGATGCCGGTCTCTTTGGTGAAGTTGTCCGCGGTCAGCTTCTGGATGTCGAGCATCTGCGGGTTGTTGACCATCAGGACGTTGACCGTGTCGCCGTCGCTCGACGTGCCGCCGCCGCCCGCGCCGCTACACGCGGAGAGCGCCATGGACGCGAGAACGACAGCTGAGAGCGAAGCAACTACTCTGCGTAATGGCATAGAGCCCACGCGAGCCACAAGCGCCTCCGTTGGTGCGATAGGGGGTTAGTTGTTACGAAGGGTCAAGCCATCAGGGCCCTGCTGCGGGAACCCCGAGATCATGGATCTGGACGCGTTGCGGGTCGGCCGTCGCGGCGACGTCACCCGCCGTGGACGCGAGCAGACAGGCGGCTGTGCCCCAGGCGACGGCGGTCCGGAGTCTCAGTGCCGGGTCCATGCCGCCGGCCAGCCAGCCGGCGAGCAGTGCGTCGCCGGCACCCGCGGTGTTCACCGGTGTCACCGGTGGCGCCACCCCGTGCAGGGCGTTCTCCGCGTCCACCCAGACCGCGCCGTCCGGTCCGAGGCTGACCAGCACACCACCGCCGGTGTCGGCGGCCAGCGAGTGCGCGGCGTCGAGCGCGGCCCGGACGAGCGGCCGCCCGCCGGGCGGGAACGCACGGCCGGTGAGCTCGCCGAGCTCCTCGGCGTTCGGCGCGAGCAGATCGGGGCCGGCTTCGGTGGCGGCGACCAGCGCCGCACCGGAGGCGTCCACAGCGGTCAGCGCGCCGGAACGCCGTCCGGCTTCGACCACGCGACCGATCAGGTCCGCCGGGGTCCGCGGTGGCAGCGATCCGCTGCAGACGACCCAGTCGGCGCCGAGCGCGAGGTCCTCGACGGCGGCGACCAGCGCATCGGCGTCCGCGGGGGTGAGCGGATGGCCGGGCGCGTTGATCTTCGTGGTGCGGCCCGGTTCGAGCAGCGTCACGTTGGTGCGGACCGGGGTGCCGGTCGGAACGATTCGGTGGGTGAGGCCTTCGGCCTCCAGCAGCGTGTTCAGCTGCGCGCCTTCCGGCCCGCCCGCGGGAAGCACGACGCCCGTGCGGACTCCGGCTGCCAACAGCGTCCGGGCGACGTTGACGCCCTTGCCGCTGGCCTCGAGCGTGTCGGTGCCGGCGCGGTTGAGTTCGCCGAACCGGATCGTCGTCAGCGCGTAGGTGCGGTCCAAGCTGGGGTTGGGCGTGACGGTGAGGATCATGCGCGGATCACCTGGGGCCCGAGCACGGAGTAGCGCTGCGCCTCGACCGCCGACAACCCGGTGTCGGTGACGATCGCCTCGAAGTCGGCGACCGACGCGAAGCGGCAGAAGCTGTTGACGCCGAACTTGGTGTGCACGCCGGCGAAGACCCGGCGCCGGGAGGCCCGGACGACCTGCGCCTTGACGTTCGCGACCGCGGGGTCGGGCGTGGTGAGCCCGTACCGGCGGGAGATGCCGTTGGCCCCGAGGAACGCCAGGTCGATGACGAACCCGGAGAGCATCTGGGTGGCCCAGTGGTCGACGGTCGCCAGCGTGCGGCCGCGGACCCGTCCGCCGAGCAGGTAGACGGTGGTCTCCGGCTTCGAGGCGAGGTGGCTCGCGACCGGGATGCTGGCCGTGATGACGGTGAGCGGGCGCCCCGGCGGTAAGGCCTCGGCGACGAGCTGCGGGCCGAACCCCTCGTCGATGAACACGGTCTCGGCGTCGCCGAGCAGTTCGACGGCCGCCGTCGCGATCCGACGCTTCTCCGGGACCCGGAGAGTGGCGCGGTCCACGAGGTTCGTCTCGAAGCCTGCGCTCTCCACCGGATAGGCGCCGCCGTGGGTACGGCGGACCAGTCCGTGCTGCTCCAGCAGGCGGAGGTCACGGCGGACCGTTTCGGGCGCGACCGCGAGGTCCGCGGCGATGTCGCTCACGTCGACCCGGCCGTCGCTGCGGGCCCGCGCGAGGATGCGGTGTTGGCGTTCCTCAGCGCGCATCCCCGGCCTCCTTCGGCAGCTGCCCGAGTCTCCGTCGACTCTGGCCTGTGACCTGTTTAACACCTCCATTTAACGGCTCCAACAGGTTGAGTGGGCGGAATGCCGCCCGGTCCTGCCCGGATAACAGGTTGGTCTCTTCGCTGGCCAGGCCGGGAGCAAGCGCTTTCATGCGGAGAACGGCATGCCCGAATCACGGAGTATCGGTGCCCGGATGACGCCCGTCCGGCTAAAACGGGCACCCGCTCGGCCGGGCACCATCCGGCGGCCACGATCGTTCCGGCGAGAGTTGCCGTAAGGTTTTCGGGAGAGGCTTCCCGGCTCCCTGTGTGATGGCGGTAACAAGCCTCTCGGCGGCGCACCGAAAGCCGAGAACACTGACATACGGACGTAGCATCGAGAACAAAGTCCGGCAACAAGCCGCCCGCTCCCCGAGGTGCGGCAGAGGAGGACAGCCGAGTGAGCAAGCAGGTCCAGCGGTTGGACCGTGTGGTTATCCGGTTTGCCGGTGATTCCGGTGATGGGATGCAGTTGACCGGTGATCGGTTCACGTCGGAGACCGCGTCGTTCGGTAATGACCTGTCGACGCTGCCGAACTTCCCGGCCGAGATCCGCGCGCCCCAGGGCACGCTGCCCGGTGTCTCGTCCTTCCAGGTGCATTTCGCCGACCACGACATCATGACGCCGGGGGACCGTCCGGATGTCCTGGTGGCGATGAACCCGGCGGCGTTGAAGGCGAACCTGCCGGATCTGCCGCGGGGAGCGACGATCATCGTCGACACCCACGACTTCACCAAGCGCGCGCTGGCGAAGGTCGGCTACGACGCGTCGCCCTTGGACGACGGGTCGCTCGAGGCCTACCACGTGCACACGCTGGCGCTCACCGACCTGACGCTGCAGGCCGTCGACGGGTTGGGGCTCTCGCGCAAGGACGCCGGCCGGGCGAAGAACATGTTCGCGCTCGGGCTGGTTTCCTGGCTGTACTCGCGCCCGATCGACTCGACGGTGACGTTCCTCGAGAAGAAGTTCGCCACCAAGCCCGACGTCGCGCAGGCCAACGTCGCAGCGCTCAAGGCCGGCTGGAACTACGGCGAGACCACCGAGGACTTCTCGGTCACCTACGAGGTGAAGCCGGCACCGATGCCCTCGGGCACGTACCGCAACATCTCGGGCAACCTCGCGATGGCCTACGGGCTGCTGGCGGCCGGACAGCGCGCCGAGCTGCCGCTGTTCCTCGGCGCGTACCCGATCACCCCCGCCTCCGACGTGCTGCACGAACTCTCGAAGCACAAGCGGTTCGGCGTCCGGGCGTTCCAGGCCGAGGACGAGATCGCCGCGATCGGCGCCGCCCTCGGTGCGAGCTTCGGTGGCGCGCTGGGCATCACCACGTCCAGCGGCCCGGGCGTCGCGCTGAAGTCCGAGACGATCGGCCTGGCCGTGTCGCTCGAACTGCCGCTGGTCGTCGTCGACATCCAGCGCGGTGGTCCCTCCACCGGCCTGCCGACCAAGACCGAGCAGTCCGACCTGCTGCAGGCCATGTTCGGCCGCAACGGCGAGGCGCCGGTGCCGATCGTGGCCCCGCGCTCGCCGAGCGACTGCTTCGACGCCGCGATCGAGGCCGCACGGATCGCGATCACCTACCGCACGCCGGTGTTCGTGCTCTCCGACGGTTACCTGGCCAACGGCTCCGAGCCGTGGCAGGTCCCCACCGTGGACGCGTTGCCCGACCTGCGCACCGAGTTCGCCACCGAGAAGAACCACGGCGACGAGTTCTGGCCGTTCCTGCGCGATCCGGAGACGCTGGCGCGCCCGTGGGCCGTGCCCGGCACGCCGGGCCTGGAGCACCGCATCGGTGGCATCGAGAAGGCCGACGGCTCGGGCAACATCTCCTACGACCCGGCCAACCACGACCTGATGGTCCGCACCCGCCAGGCCAAGATCGACGGCATCGCCCGCTCGATCCCGGCGCTCGAGGTCGACGACCCCTCGGGTGACGCGGACGTCCTGGTCCTGGGCTGGGGCTCGACGTACGGCCCCATCGGTGCCGCCGCGCGTCGCGTCCGGAAGGCAGGCTTGAAGGTGGCGCAGGCGCACCTGCGGCACCTCAACCCGTTCCCGGCCAACCTCGGCGAGGTACTGCGCGGCTATCAGCGCGTGGTGGTGCCGGAGATGAACCTCGGTCAGCTCGCCCTGCTGCTGCGGGCGAAGTACCTGGTCGACGTCATCTCGTACAACCAGGTCCGCGGGCTGCCGTTCCGCGCCGAAGAACTGCAAGAAGTCCTCACCAACGTCATCACGCAGGCCGCCGGCACCACCGACACGGCCGATGAGATTGGGATCACCCGATGACTGAGCCCCAGCTGCCCTCCGAGCGGCAGGTGGAAGAAGGCCGCGCTCCCGAAGCGCTGCAGTCCCCCAACCGCCGCAGCCCCGTCGCCAGCGGGAAGGGCGCCACCGTCGCCTTGGACTTCCCGAGCATGCGGCTGGTGCCGAAGACCGACACCCCGCAGAAGGCCGGCGACTTCAAGACCGACCAGGAAGTCCGCTGGTGCCCCGGCTGCGGTGACTACGCGATCCTCGCCGCCGTCCAGAGCTTCATGCCGCAGCTCGGCCTCAAGCGCGAGAACATCGTGTTCGTGTCGGGCATCGGCTGCTCCAGCCGCTTCCCGTACTACATGAACACGTACGGGATGCACTCCATCCACGGACGCGCCCCGGCGATCGCGACCGGCCTGTCCACGTCGCGGCCCGACCTGAGCGTGTGGGTCGTGACCGGTGACGGCGACGCGCTGTCGATCGGTGGCAACCACCTCATCCACGCGCTGCGTCGTAACGTCAATCTGAAGATCTTGCTGTTCAACAACCGCATCTACGGGCTGACCAAGGGTCAGTACTCCCCCACGTCCGAGGTCGGCAAGATCACCAAGTCGACGCCGATGGGATCGCTGGACTACCCGTTCAACCCGGTGTCGCTGGCGTTGGGCGCGGAGGCCAGCTTCGTCGGCCGGGCGATCGACTCGGACCGCAAGCAGCTCACGTCCGTGCTGCAGGCCGCGGCCCAGCACGAGGGCTCCGCGCTCGTCGAGATCTACCAGAACTGCAACATCTTCAACGACGGTGCGTTCGAGCTGCTGAAGGACAACAGCACGAAGGACGACTGGACGATCCGCCTGGAGCACGGCCAGCCGCTGCGCTTCGGCAGGGAGAGCGAGAAGGGCGTCGTCCGGAACCCCAACACCGGCGCGTTCGAGATCGTCGACGTGAACGCGGACAACGAGGACAAGCTCGTCGTCCACGACGCACACGTCGACGACCCGTCGTACGCGTTCGCGCTGTCCCGGATCTCGACGCAGGACCTGCGCTACACCCCCGTCGGCGTCTTCCGGTCGGTCCAGCGGCCGACCTACGACGCCGAGATGGCGGCGCAGCTCGAGACCGCTCAGTCCCGCGGCGGCGCCGACCTGCAGAAGCTCATCCAGGGCAACGACACCTGGACCGTGGCTTAACTCACGGCGTCGGGCGGCCGCTTCGGCGGCCGCCCCATTACCGTGGGATTACGTGACTGATCAGCGACGTGGACTGCTCTTCGGAGTGGCCGCATACGGTGCCTGGGGCATCTTTCCGCTCTACTTCCGGCTGCTGAAGCCGGCCGGGGCGCTGGAGATCCTCGCCCATCGCATCATCTGGTCGCTGGTCACCGTGGGCGTGCTGATCCTCGTGCTCCGCCGCTGGCGCTGGTTCCGCACCGCCGGGCTGCGGTCGCTCGCCCTGCTGACGCTCGGTGCGCTGCTGATCGCTGTCAACTGGTACACGTACATCTACGGCGTCAACTCCTCGCGCGTCGTCGAGACCGCACTCGGCTACTTCATCAACCCGCTGATCTCGGTGCTGCTCGGCGTCGTCGTGCTGCACGAACGGCTGCGTCGCCTGCAGTGGGTGGCGTTGGCGATCGGCGCGGTCGCGGTCGCGGTGCTCACCGTCGACTACGGGCGGCCGCCGTGGATCGCGATCACGCTCGCGCTCAGCTTCGGCACGTACGGGCTGATCAAGAAGGTCGTGGGCGCCCCGGCCGTGGAGGGACTGGCGACCGAGTCGCTGGTGCTGCTGCTGCCCGCGCTCGGCTACGTCACCTGGTTGACCTGGCAGGGCGACGCCGAGTTCGGGCACGTGAGCGCCGGGCACACGGCGCTGATGGTGCTCTCGGGAGCGCTCACCGCCGGTCCGCTGCTGGCGTTCGCCGCCGCGGCCAACCTGGTGCCGCTCACCACGATCGGACTGCTCCAGTACATGACGCCGACGCTGCAGTTCCTGCTCGGCGTCACGATCCTCGGCGAGCACATGCCGCTCGCCCGCTGGGCCGGCTTCGCGCTCGTCTGGATCGCCCTGATCGTCTTCAGCGCGGACGCGCTCAGGCGACCGCGTCCGCGTGCAGCGCCCGTTCCCGTTCCGTCTGACCCGCGACCAGCGGTCCGACGTCGAGGATGAGCGCGACCTCGCCGTTGCCGAGGATCGTCGCGCCGCTGATGTACTTCGCCCTGGCGAACAAGGGCCCGAGCGGCTTGATCACGGTCTGGAACTCCCCCATCAGCGCATCGACGACCAGCCCGGTGCGCTGACCGGACTGCTCGACCACCACGACGCTCTGCCGCCGCGCGGGCTGCCCGTCGATGTCGAACATCGTCCGCAGCCGGATGAACGGGAGCACCTCACCGCGCAGGTCCATGACGTTGCGCGCTTCGCCACCAGGGACGAGAGCCCCCGGGGGTAGCTCGACGCACTCGGTCACCCGGTCCAGCGGAACGATGAAGTAGCGCGACCCGACCCCGACCAGGAACCCGTCGATGATCGCGAGCGTCAGCGGCAGCCGGAGCCGCATCGTGGTGCCGACCCCGACCTCGGTCTCCACCTCGATCGTGCCCCGCAGCGCGGTGACGTTCTTGCGGACGACGTCCATGCCCACGCCCCGACCGGACAGGTTCGACACGGCCGCCGCGGTGGAGAACCCCGGTTCGAAGATCAGCTCGTAGATCTCGGAATCGCTGAGCACCGCGCCCGGCTCCACCAGGCCCCGCTCGACCGCCCGCTCCAGGATGCGGTCCCGGTCGAGCCCTTTCCCGTCGTCCGCCACCTCGATGACGATGTTCCCGGCGTCGTGGAACGCGTTGAGGCGCAGCGTCCCGCGGGCGGGCTTGCCCCGCCGCAGACGGTCGGCCGGCGACTCGATGCCGTGGTCGAGCGAGTTGCGGACGAGGTGGACGAGCGGGTCGCCGATGCGCTCGACGAGCGCCTTGTCGACCTCGGCGTCGCCGCCGGTCACGACCAGACCGACCTCCTTTCCCAGCTCGTGGCTCACGTCACGGACGACACGCTCGAAGCGGCGGAACGTCGTCCCGATCGGCACCATTCGCAGCGAGAGCGCGCTGTCGCGGACCTCCTCGACCAGCCGCATGACCTCGCTCTGCGCCTCGGCCATCCCGGACCGGTCCTCGCCGTCTGCCAAACACACGACACCGGCGCTGGCCTGGGCGATCACGAGCTCGCCGACCAGGTCGATGAGCTTGTCCAGCCGAGCGGCGTCGACCCGGAGCGTCTGGGTGTCCTGCTGGGCACGAGTCTCGCCGCTCTTGCGCTGCTTGCGCAGCGCGGCGTCGACGACCTGGCGCGGGACGATGTTCAGTTCGACGAGGATCTCGCCGAGCGGCGCCATCGTGTTGCTGCCCCGGGAGCGCTCCTGCTGGAGGCTCATCGCGTCGGCGATCTCGCGCTCGGTCGCGGCGCCGCTGCGGATCAGGATGTCGCCGATCCGGTCGCTCTCCGGCAGCGTCCCGATCAGCCGCACGTAGGAGTCGACCTGCGCGGCACCGGGCGCGATCCGGATGTCGCTGTCCTCGCGGACGAACTCGAAGATGCTCTCGATGTCGGCCTTGGGCACCGACGTCTCGTACTCGACCTCGAAGCCGAGGTAGCAGGTCTCCGGGTCCATCTCCTCCAGCGACGGCAGGTCCTCGACCTGGACGGTCAGGTTCGTGATCGTGCCGACGGTGGAGAGGTAGCGGATGAACGCGAGCGGGTCCATGCCGTTGCGCAGGCTGTCGGGGCCGAAGCGCAGGGTGAGGCGCCAGGAGCGTTCGTCTTCCTGAGTGTGGACCTCCTCCGGGGGCGGTGCGGCGGCTGAGCCGCCGGGAAGACCCGTGCTTCCTGGAAGAAAGGGCTCGAGTCGGCTCAGCAGCACGGCCCCCGTGCTGAGCTCGTCCGGCGTCGCGTCCGCCCGCCCGTGCGCGATGGCCTCCACGAGGTTGAGGATGTGGTCACCGCAGGGCAGAAGAGCGCTCACCAGGTCGGGCGTCACCGCCAGCTCGCCCTGCCGCACCAGGTCGAGCAGCGTCTCGATCACGTGCGTGAACTGCACCATGTGGTCCAGGCCGAACAGCCCAGACGACCCTTTGAGCGTGTGGATCGCCCGGAACAGCGCGTTGACGCTCTCGGTCTCGACCGGCGCTTCTTCCAGGCGCAGAATGCCTTCCTCGACGTCCTGGACGAGCTCCCGCGCCTCGGTGATGAAGATTTCCAGCGACTCGTCCTCGAAGCTCATTGCGCGCTCAATCGGGTGAAGTCCAGCAGGTCACTGACGGTCGGGCTCGGTTCGGACAGCACTGCGCCCTCCTGCCGCGCCGCGAGCAGCAGCTGGAGTCCTGCGGTGTCGATGTCGGACACCGCGGACAGGTCGAGCTCCAGCGCCGTCCCGGTTTTCAGGTAGGGCACGAGCCGTTCGCGCGTCTCTGCGGCGGTGACGATCGTCAGCTCGTCGCCCAGCTCCACTCGGGTCACGGCGCGATGAGCTTCTGGACCGCGGCGAGCATCTGCGGCGGCTGGAACGGCTTCGTCACCCACGCCTTGGCGCCGGCGGCCTGCGCGGCCTTCTTCTTGTCCTCCTGCGACTCGGTGGTCAGCATGATCACCGGCGTGAACTTGTACGCCGGGAGCTTCTTGACCTCCTGGACGAACGTGATGCCGTCCATGTTCGGCATGTTCACGTCGGAGATGATCAGGTGGACGCGCTGGCCGGACAGCTTCGCGAGCCCGTCTTTGCCATCGACGCCCGCGATCACGTCGTATCCGGCGCCTTTCAGCGCGATCGTCACCACCTGCCGCACCGACGCCGAGTCGTCGACGATCAGGATCGTTTTGGCCATGACAAGCTCCCTTCAGAAGAACGTGATCTCGGAGTCGCGCTGCTGGACTGCACCACCGGTCTCGTGCGCCACGCGTTCTTCCTCCATCGTGTAGTCGGCGGCCAGCGCGTCGAGCAGGACGTGGGCGTCGAGCGGCAGCGGCTCACCGGTGGGACCGGTGGGCGCGTCCGCGACGACCGTCGGCAACTGCGCGATGCTGTCCCGCAGGTGTTCGAGCACCTGGCACACCCGGTCCTGGAACTGCAGCTCGACGAGTGACGTCGAGATCTGCTCGCGGATGCCGACCGCCGCGGACTCGAGCTCGCCGGACGACTGCTGGAACCCGGCGACGACCGACTGCAGGTCCTCGAGCACTTCGTTGACGTCACCGTTGGCCTGCGAGACCGCGACGTCCTCCCGGTCGGTGCCGGCCTGCGCGTTGCTGATCACCGTGTCGATCGCCCCGCTGATGCCGGTGACCTTGTCGGTGATGCGGCTGCTGGTGTCGAGTGACCGTTCGGCCAGGTGTCGCACCTCGAGCGCCACGACCTCGAACGCGGCACCGGCCTCGCCGACCCGCACGGCCTCGATCGCGGCGTTGAGCGCCAGCAGGTGGGTCTGCGACGCGATCGCGGTGACCTCGGACGCCATCTGCTTGAGTTCGCCGGTCAGGTCGTCCAGCGTGCGCAGTTCCTCCAGCGCCTGTCGCTTCATCGCCACCGCGTTGTCGAGCGTGCTCACGACGTCGCCCAGCCGTTCGCGGCTGCGGTCGAAGACCGCCGCCGAGTCGCCGTGCAGCACCCCCGCGGACGATTCGAGCACGGTGTCCAGGTTGTCGACGATGCCCGCGAACTGTTCGGTGACACCGCTGATCGCGTTCTCCATCTGGGCCCGCGACGTGTCCACCTGGGCCGACCAGACCGGCGCCACCGCACCGGCGAAGTCGACGACGCTGCGGTGGAACTCGACGGCGGGGTCACCGGCCGGCTTGATCTCCCGGCTACTTCCTCGTTTCCCCACGACGACGCCGACGCCCAGCCCGACCACGAGCGTCACCAGAGCTAGCAGCAACTCAGCCATGTTTGGAGATCACCTCGGAGATCGCGGAGAGCGGTGCCTCCCGGTCGGCCGCGCCCAGCAGCACCGCTTCGTGCGGCATGCCGTAGACCAGGCTGGTGGCCTCGTCCTGGGCCACCGTGTAGGCGCCGGCCTGGCGCATGTCGAGCAGACCGCGGGCGCCGTCGTCGCCCATGCCGGTCATGATGATGCCGAGCGCGTTGCGCCCGGCGGCCTTCGCGACCGACCGGAACAGCACGTCCACCGAGGGCCGGTGCCGGTTGACCAGCGGCCCGTCGAACACGCGGACGCGGTACTGCGCGCCGTCGCGGCGCAGCTCCATGTGGCGGCCGCCGGGAGCGACCAGCGCCCGCCCGGTCAGCACCCGGTCGCCGTCGGCGGCCTCGACCACCTCGATCTCGCACAGGTTGTTCAGACGCGACGAGAACGCGGCCGTGAACTTCTCCGGCATGTGCTGCACGATCGCGATTCCGGGGCAGTCCGCGCGCAGCGCGGTGAGCACGACTTCGAGCGCCTGCGTGCCGCCGGTGGACGTGCCGATCGCGACGATCCGGTCGGTGGTCGTGGGAAGCGCGCTCACCGGCGGCGACGGCGCCCCCACCGTCACCGGTTGCCGCACCGCGCGTCGCACGTTGCTGGCCGCCGCGGTCCGCACGGCCGTGACGATGTCGCCGCCCTCGTCCTGGATGAACTGCTTGAGCCCGGTCGTGGGTTTCGGGATCACGCTCACCGCCCCCGCCGCGAGCGCCTCCATCGTCGTCTCCGCGCCGCGGGTGGTCATCGTCGACACGATCACCACCGGCGTCGGATGTGTCGCCATGATCTTCTTGAGGAACGTGATGCCGTCCATCCGGGGCATCTCGAGGTCCAGCACGACGACGTCGGGCCAGGTCTTGTTCATCCGGTCCATCGCGAAGATCGGATCGGATGCCACGCCGATGACGTCGATGTCGCCGCCGCTGGTCAGCCGCGCGGTCAGCGCCTGCCGCACGACAGCGGAGTCGTCGACGATGAACACGCTGATGCGGGGCCGACTCATGCCAGCACCCGCTCGGAATGCTTCATCCACACGCCGCCGTCGGCGAGGTCGAGCAGGATGTGTCGCGCCCCGGTGCCGCCCAGGTGGGTCGCGGTGACCTCGAAGCCGTGCCGGTCCAGCAACTCCAGGCCGATCTCGATGTTCTGCCGGGGTATGTCCACCGCGCGGCTGGTGTCCGGGAACTGGTTGCCGCCGCCGAACATCTTGACCTGGTATTCGTGCGGCAGCGTGTTCGTCCGGCGCAGCTCGTTCATGAACAGCTCGATCGCCTCGTCGGCGTAGCGGCCGGACAGCTCGCCGCTGACCCGGTTGCGGCGACGAGGGTTCATGTAGTGGCACATGCCGCCGACGTGCAGCCGCGGGTGCCACATCGAGATCGAGACGCACGACCCGAGCAGCGTCCGGATGCGCGTGCCCTCGGACGCGAAGCAGAAGTCACCCGGGTTGAGGATCACGTCGTCCGCGCTAAACATCGGCGGGACGCTGGTAAACCGAGGGTTCGACCAGCTGGAGCCGCGACGTGACGCCCTTGAGCGTCTCCGACAGGCTGACGATCAGGTGCCCGCCCGGCTGCAGCATCGCCTCCAGCCGCTCCAGCAGCGCGATCTTCGTCTCCGGTCCGAAGTAGATCATCACGTTGCGCAGGAAGATCACGTCGAAGCGGCCCAGGCCTTCGAGGTTGTTCATGAGGTTGGCGCGCACGAACGTCACCCGGGAGCGCAGCTCGGGCGCGACCGCCATCAGGCCCGTGTACTCCTCGCGGCCCTTGCGGCAGTACCGGCGCAGCAGCGGCATCGGGATCCGCTCGGCTGCCGCGATCGGGTAGAGACCCCGCTGCGCGCTGGCGACCACCCGGGCGGACACGTCGGTGCCGACGACCTCCCACGGCGCGTTCGGGAGGGCCTCGGCCAGCACCATCGCCGCGGTGTAGGCCTCCTCGCCGCTGGAGCTGGCCGCGCTCCAGAGCCGGAACGGCCGGTTCGGCGGATGCGCGGGCAACACCTCCTCGCGGAGGTAGTCGAAGTGCCGCGGCTCGCGGAAGAAGAACGTCTCGTTGGTCGTGAGCAGGTCGATGGCCTGGTGGATCTCCGGTTCCTCCGGCCGGGCCAGCAGGTCCAGGTACTCCCGGTAGGACGTCAGGCCGAGCTGCCGCAGACGCTTGTCCAGCCGGCCCATGACCAGCGATTCCTTGCCCGGCGTCAGACGGATGCCGGTGCGGCGCAGCAGCAGCTCGCTGATCTCCGCGAACTCCGAGCGGGTGATCGGCTTGGGATGGTTGGTGGTCACTGTCATGACGACTCAGCCACGGCGTTCTGCAGGTGCACCATGTCGGCGATCGAAAGCACGCGGCTGACGTCGAGCACGATCACGAAGTCGTCGCCGGTGCCGTCGTCGCGCTTGGCCATGCCGCTGATGTAGTCGGCGCGGATGCCGGCGCCGAACGCGGGTGCCGGTTCGATCTCGTCGTCGGAGAGCCGCACGACCTTGTTGACGACGTCGACGAGCACGCCGATGTCCTGCGTGGTCTCGGTGTCCTCGTCACCGGCCGTCGGCGCCTGGATGCGCACGATGATGATGCAGGTCCGGCGCACGATCGACGTCACACCGCGCCCGAAGCGGATCGCCAGGTCGATGACCGGCACCACGCGTCCGCGCAGGTTGATCACGCCGCGGATGAAGTCCGGCATCATCGGCACCGGAGTGAGCGCACGGTGCTCGAGGATCTCGGTGACGTTGAAGATGTTCAGCGCGTACATCTCGCCGTTGAGCGTGAACCTCAGGTAGCGGTCGGAACCGGTGCGGGGAGGCTCGGTCTGCGTGCTGGTCACCGCTACCTCCGCTCAGAACCGGTCGAACTTGCTGTCGTCGACGTCGGACGGGCCGGAGCCGACCGGCAGCGCACCGGCCGGGGTCACCCTGGCCGATCCCGTCGCTCTCTTCGGGGTACCGCCGCCGCCGTACGTGCCCCCTCCGTAGCTGAGAACCGGTGGCCGGCGGCGCGCGTTCGACGTCTGGAAGAAGCCCATGACCTCCTGGAGCTGCGCGGTCTGCGCCGACATCTGCTGGGCGGTCGCGGCGAGCTCCTCGCTGGAGGACGCGTTCGTCTGCGTGATCTTGCTGATCTGGTTCATCGCGGTGTCGATCTGGCGGATGCCCGACGTCTGCTCGCTGCTGGCCGCGGCGATCTCCTGCACCAGGTCGGACGTCCGGGTGATGCCGGGCAGGATGTCCTGCAGCAGCTGACCGGCGCGCTCGGCGGTGTGGACGCTGCCGGCCGCCAGTTCGCTGATCTCGGCGGCGGCGACCTGGCTGCGTTCGGCGAGTTTCCCGACCTCGGTCGCGACGACGGCGAAGCCCTTGCCGTGCTCACCGGCGCGGGCGGCTTCGATCGTCGCGTTGAGCGCCAGCATGTTCGTCTGGAACGCGATGTCGTCGATGATCGAGATCTTGCTGGCGATCTGCTTCATCGCGTCGACGGTCTGCAGCACCGCGCTGCCGCCCTCGGTGGCGTCGGCGGCGGCCTTGGTTGCGATGCCCTCGGTGACGCCGGCGTTCTCGCTGTTCTGCGAGATGCCCGCGCCCATCTGCTGGATGCTCGCCGTGGTCTCCTCGACGCTCGCGGCCTGCTCGGTGGCGGCCTGCGAGAGCGACTGCGACGCACCGCTGATCTGGCTGGACGCGCTGTTGAGCTGGTCGGTGGACTCGATGACGGTGCCGACGGTGTCCGACAGCTTCTCCAGTGCGCTGTTGAGCGCGCCGCCCATCTGCCCGACCTCGTCCCGGCTGTCGACGGCCAGCCGCTGGTCGAGACGTCCGTCGGCCAGCCCGTCGAGTACCCGGACGGTCTCGCGCAGCGGACGGGAGATCGACCGGGTGATCAGCTGAACGACGACGAACGTGGCGATCAGCGCGACGACGATCAGTGCGATCGTCAGGACGCGGGCCGTGGCGTAGGCGTCGGCGGCTTGGTCGAGTGACGTCTTCGCTTCCACGGACTCCAACCGGGCCAGCTCTGTGAGCGCGGCGACGCCGGAGTTGGCCAGCGGTGTCATCGTGGACGCGCGAAGTTGGTTGAACGCCGCGTAGTTGTTCGCGCGGGCGAGCGGGATCGCCTGATCCAACCCCTTCTGGTAACCCGACCATGCCGTGCTGAACGCTTGCCGCTCGTCGCCGCCTTCACCGACCTGCGTCTTCGCGAACTCCGCCCAACCGGTGTTGAGCTTGTCGGCCGCGGACTGCAGGTTGGTGGTGGCCTTCTCGGTCTGTTCGGTGGTCTGCGCGACCGCAAGGTTGAGCAACTCGCGCCGGACGTCGCCGTAGTCCATCGCGATCGAGTTGATCAGCAGAACGTTCTGCAGATTCGAGTCGTAGAGCTGTTTCAGCCGATCCTGGGTGCTGCCGAGCTGGACCAGCCCGTAAAGCCCGATCACCAGGAGCAGCGCGCAGACCAGCGCGGCCAGCGACCGGAGTTTCCACGCCACCGGGAGGTGCCGGAAGGCGAAGCCGCCGGAGCGGCGCGATTCGACGGTCGTCTCGGCCATTCGGAAGCTCCTCGATCGTGATCACGCGTCGCATCCCCACATCGGCTCGGGTGTCAACCGCCTGAGTCGTTCGGTGCGGTTCGGGAGTAATAACATTGTCGTAGATAAATAACACTGTTACTGTCGAACGCATGGACACCTGGACCGTGCTCGACGGCACCACCACTTCTCCCCTGCGCGCTTCGGTCGACGCCACCGGGACGCTGCGCGCCGACCCGACGCAGGACGTGTTCGGCTGGCACCGCTCGGCCCCGGGCTGGTGCCGCGGGGACGCCTGCATCCCGAACTTCCGCGTGAGCGACCTGGAAAACGACGACGGCCTGGACGTCGTCGGGTTCGCGGCCCTGGCCGGCCTGGTGACCGCCGTCGATCCCGACGCGCGGGCGCTCGCCACCGTTCCGGACGCCGCGTCCCGGGGCCGCTCGCTGACCGGCGCTCTCGCGCCGGAGTTGATCCTGCCCACGGTGACCGGTGCGCCGGTGGCGCTGTCCTCGTTCCGGGGGACGAAAGTCGCGCTGGTGTTCTGGGCGTCGTGGTGTGGTTGCCGCTACGACCTCGGCGCCTGGCAGGAGCGTTCCGCGGCACTGGCGTCGTCCGGGTTCAGCGTCGTGACGATCGCGCTGGACACCGACGTCGCGAGCGCGGCGCCGTGGCACGCCGAGGCCGGGACGACCCATCCCGCGCTGGTGGACGTCGACGGGGTGGCCGCGGACGCGTTCGACGTCGTCAACGTGCCGACCGTCGTCTGGCTGAACGAGGAGGGCCGGATCGTCCGGCCGCAGGACTCGCAGACCGCGACCGACACGTTCCGCGACTGGAACGGGCTGAGCGCGCAGACGTCCGGGGACGCGCTGCGGCGCTGGGTGCTCGACGGGGACCCCGGGCTGACGCCCGAGCAGGTGCGGGAGCAGTTGCGCCTGCCGTCGCAGGCCGACCAGTTCGCTCGCGCGGAGACGCGGCTGGCCGGGTGGTTGGCTTCGGCCGGGCACGCGGACGCCGCCGAGCGACACTTCGCGCTCGCCGCGGAGGCGGCGCCGCACAACGTGGCGCTGCGCCGGGGCGCGATGCCGCAGCGGGGCGTGGACCCGTTCGGCGACGAGTACTTCCGCCTCGCCACGGAACTCTCCGAAGCCGGAATCCCCCTCCATCGTCCGCTCACCTGAGCGCGCGGGAGCACAATGAGCACCGCCACGAAGGAGAGCCGATGACGACGGACACGCCGTACCGGCGGGCGCAGGCGGCTGGGCACGATGCGCTGCGGCGCACCGTGCTGGACGCGGCGAGCGCGCTGCTGGTCGCCGAGGGGCCGCAGGCGCTGACCATGCGGCGGATCTCCGGCGAGATCGGCTGCTCGACGACGGTGCTGTACACGATGTTCGGCGGGAAAGACGGGCTCGCCGAGGCGCTGTACCGCGAGGGGTTCGCCCGGCTGCGGCGCCGGCTGACCGCAGCGGTCGAGGCCGCCGGCGACGACCCGGCGGACCGGCTCGCCGCCACCGGCCGGGCCTACCGGGAGAACGCACTCGCCGAACGCGCCTACTACGGCGTGATGTTCGGCCACGCGATCCCCGGCTTCACCCCCTCCCCCGAGGCGGTAGCCGAATCCAAGCAGGCCTTCACCGTCCTCGCCGACGCGGTCGGGCGCCTTCGAGCGCCGAGCGCTCGCGACGCGGACCGCGACCTGAGCGCGGCGGAGCTCGCGCTCGTGGACGCGACGGACCTGTTGTGGGCGACCGCGCACGGCGTGGTCAGTTTCGAGCTGGCCGGCCACTACCCCGACGAAGCCACGGCCGCGGCCACCTACCGCACCGCGCTCACCGCGGTGAGCACCTACCTCGGCCTACGGTGACTGCAGGAACTCGAGAATCCGCTGCCGGAACTCCGGATTACCGAGCACCGAGACGTGGTCACCGGTCACGAACCGGCCGACCGCCTTGGGAATCGCGTGCACCAGCACCTCCGGCCGGGCCGCCAACCGGTCCTCCGACCCGGCGAGCACGAGCGTCCGCGCGGTGATCCGCCGCAGCGGGATCGGATCGTCGTGCAGCGCGACGAGCTGCGCGGCCAGCGCCTCCCGATCCGACTGCACCGCGTCCACCCACTGCCGGAACTCGCGCGCGTACGGATCGGTCAGCGCCTCGGCGTCGGGCGCACGCAACGCCGCGAGCAACATCCGCGGGTCCCGCGCCCGGGTGTCGACCCCGCCGATCTCCACCACGCTCGCCCCGACGCCGCCCGCGACCACGCGCCGCACGCGCACGTCCTGGACGGCCGCCAGCAGCGCGACCACCGACCCCATCCCGTAACCGACCACGTCGACGGCGTCGGCCTTCATCTCGTCGATCAGCGCGACGAGATCCCGTGCCATCGTCCGCTCGCCGTAGCGGGCCGGATCGCGCGGCTTGTCCGAGTCGCCGTGGCCGCGCGCATCGAGCGCGATCACCGGCCGGCCGGTGCGGATCACCGCGTCGACCACGCCGGTGGCGATCCAGTTCAAGGCGTGATTCAGACCGAACTCGTGGAGCAACACCACCGGCGGTAAGTCGCGAACACCGCCCCACCGCCGATATGCCAACGAACTGCCGTCAAAGGAGACATAGTTCTCCATTGTTTCCCCCACCCATTCCGCAGCCCGCCCCCGGGCTTGGAACGCATGTTTCCCGATCGCGGTTCGCTTACGCAGCCAACTCCCGGACATGCGACGCAAGACACGGATGTATCGGTCCAACTTTCCCCGAACGACCCGATCGATCCGTCTTCGCGCCCTACCGTGTGACCGAGTGTCGATGCCATCCTCGGGAGGCGCGTTGCGTCGGCTGGTGATCGCGGCCTGCGTGGTGCTCGCACTGCTCGCGGGGATAGCCGTCGTGCTGCTGCGCACGTCCGGCGACGACGCTCCCCCGCCGCCCGAACTCGCGTCGAAGCGGTACGGGTTCGCCACCGACGACGGGGCCGCCTGGGCGCCCGAAGCCGGGCAGCTCACGATGGAAAAGCGCGGCAAGACCCAGCAGGTCGGGATCCGGTTCCGGTTCCGCACTGCCGACGCGATCGAGCGGCTCGACGACCACGGTCTGGAGCTGCGCCTCGCGGTGCGGACGGCCGGCCCGTGCGGGGGTTCGCCCGGCTGGATGGGAGCCGAGTCCGACGGCGCCGCGATGAGCGTCGATGGCTTACCGAAGGAAGCTCAGCCGTACCTGGCGGTAGAGGTCGGACGGACCTGCACCGAGACGTTGGTGCGGATCGGCGCTCTGCGCCCGGAGCAGTTCTCGCCCGGACGCGACTACGCGGTGACGGCGCAGCTGCCCGCCGGACCGGAGGCGGCGACCGGCGCGACGCTGACGGTCGCCCGACGCAGCCTCGTGGACTGCGGCGACGCGCCCGACGTGCCGGCCAACTGCGTGACCGGCACGGTCGCGCCCAGCGGCGACGACGTGGAGGAACTGGTCAGCGCCGAGCGGGGCTGGGCGTTCGACGGCACCGGCTGCCGCCGCTGGTACACCGACGCCACGACGAGCTTCCCGTGCTTACCGGACCAGGGCGCCCGCATCATGACGCTCGGCGACAGCATCACGTCGGGCGCGCTCGGCGACCACACCTGGCGGTACTGGGCCTGGCAGAAGCTCGACCCGACGACGCGGCCGACGTGGGTGGGCAGCAAGACCGAGACCTGGACCGGCGACTACGCGGTTCCGCACACGCAGTGGGGCAGCCGGCACGACTCGCAGGCTGGTGTCGCGGCGTCGACGGTCGTCGGCTGGGTGCCGGATCTGATGCGGTCCGAACGCCCGGACCTCGTGATGATCGACCTCGGTACCAACGACACGCTCGCGATCCAGGGCTCCACCGCCGCCGACACCGCGGCCAACCTCGACCGGATCGTCGCCGAGGTGCAGGAGGCCAATCCACGCGCCCAGATCCTGCTGGGCCAGCCTTTCGGGCACCGGGAGGTCGCGCAGCCGGTGATGGTGGAGCTCGCGACGCGCCTGACCGAGGTGGCCAGCGCCCGCACCACGAGCGACTCGCTGGTCAGCGTCGTCGACCTGCGTTCGGGCTGGAAACAGAATCTGCACACGTGGGACGGGACGCACCCGACGCAGGCGGGCGAGTTCTTCATCGCCAGCCGGTTCGTGAACCAACTGGCGCACTCGTACGCGTACGGCCGGGTCTTCGGTGCGGTCCCCGGGCCGCCCGTGCCCGCGACGCCGAAGGACGTGAAGTCGCTGGCCCAGAACGGGGCGCTGCTGATCGCCTGGGAGCGGGTGCCGCAGACCGCCGAGTACCGCATCTACTTGCGTGACGCCACCGCCGGCGGTGAGTTCGAGCTGGCCGGGCAGGGCTCGCGTGACGTGCAGTGGGGCCGGCAGGGGCTGACCGTCGGGCACGAGTACGAGTACTACGTGACGGCGGTGTCGTCGGGTCGGGAGAGCCCGCCCTCCACCATCGGGTCGGTCAAGGCTGTGTGACCCAACACGTTGGTAGGCAAAACAAATAGCTCGGGTGTTCGCTGGAGGCGTGCCCGAACTGTCCCGTCGTCACCGACTCGCCGTCCTCGCCACCTGCTGCCTCGCCCTGTTCCTCGTGGGCCTGGACAACACGATCGTCAACGTCGCCCTGCCGTCGCTGGGCAAGGAGCTGGACGCTCCGCTCTCCGGCCTGCAGTGGACCGTCGACGCCTACCTGGTGGTGCTCGCGTCGCTGCTGCTGCTCGCCGGCTCGATGGGTGACCGGTTCGGGCGTCGCCGGGTCTTCCAGACGGGGCTGGTGCTGTTCACGATCGGCTCGCTGCTCTGCAGCCTGGCGCCAAGCCTCGGCTGGCTCGTGGTGTTCCGCGGGCTCCAGGCGATCGGCGGGTCGATGCTCACGCCGATCGCGATGTCGATCATCACGAACACGTTCACCGACGCCCGCGAGCGCGCGCAGGCGATCGGCGCCTGGGGCTCGGTGGCCGGGATCAGCATGGCGCTCGGTCCGCTGGTCGGTGGGCTGCTCGTCGACACGATCGGGTGGCGGTCTATCTTCTGGATCAACGTGCCGGTGGGTCTCATCGGCGTGGTGGTGACGTACCTGATCGTGCCGGAGTCGAAAGCCTCGGTGCCGCGGCGCTTCGACCCGGTGGGGCAGGTGCTGGTCGTGGTGGCGCTGGCGTCGGCCACGTACGGGCTGATCGAGGGGCCGACGGCGGGGTGGGCGTCGGTCGAGATCTTCGGGCTGTTGATCTTGGCGGTGGTTGCCGTGGCCGCGTTGGTCTTCTACGAGCTCCGCCGTTCGCAGCCGCTCATCGACGTCCGGTTCTTCCGCAGTGTGCCGTTCGCCGGGGCGAGCGTCGTCGCGGTGCTGCACTTCGCCGCGCTGGCGGCGCTGCTGTTCCTGAACACGCTCTACCTGCAGCAGAACCGGGGGTACTCGGCGCTGGCCGCGGGCGCGCTCACCCTGCCGCTGGCGCTGGCGGCCGTGGTCTGTTCCCCGCTGGCGGGGCGGCTGGTCGGGCGGATCGGGGTGCGGGTTCCGATGATGCTGGCGGGGAGCGCAGTGCTGGTCTCCGGGGTGATCCTGTCCTTCCTGACCGGATCGACGTCACTCGGAGTGCTGGCCGTCGCGTACGCGGTGTTCGGCGTCGGGCACGGCCTGGTGAACACGCCGATCACGAACACCGCAGTCTCGTCGATGCCGAAGGCGCAGGCCGGGGTCGCGTCGGCGACGACGTCGGCGGCGCGGCAGATCGGCCAGGTGCTCGGCGTCGCGGTGGCCGGAACGTTGACGGCGGGGGCCGCGGCCCAGGACCCGGGCTTCCCGGAGGCGACCCACCCGGCCTGGTGGCTGGTCGCGGTGATCGGCGTCGTGGTGGCGGCCACCGGCGTGCTCACGACGACGCGCTGGGCGTCGCGGACCGCAGCACCGGAGGCGGTCCCTGTTGCCGCCTGACGGTGCTTACTCCGGCCTGACGTGGACGACGTCGCCGGCTGCGATCGCGCGGCCGTCGACGACCAGGCGCCCTTCTGCGTCGACGTCGGTGGCCCGGCCGTGCAGCGTCTCGCCGGCGGGGAGCGAGACCCGGACCAGGCGGCCGATCGTGTCGCAGCGCTCCCGGTAGGCGGCGCGCAGGGCTTCGTCCCCCCCGGTGCGCCAGGACTCGTAGTTCTCGGCCAGGGCGTCGAGGATCGCGGGCAGGAGCAGTTCCCGATCGAGGACCGGCGCCCCGGCCAACGCCAGTGACGTCGTGTCGGGGCGGTCCGGGGGCAGTTCGTCGGCGGTGAGCGTCACGTTGAGCCCGATGCCGAGCACGACGGCGTCTCCCGCGACCTCGGCGAGGATGCCGGCGGCCTTCTTGCGCTCGGGCCCGACGAGCAGGTCGTTCGGCCACTTCAGGTGAGCATCGACGCCGGTCAGGGCGTCGACGCACGCGACACCGGCCAGCAGCGGGAGCCAGCCCCAGCGCTCGCGCGGCACCTCGGTCGGCCGCAGCAGGGCCGAGAACAGCAGCCCCGCGCCGGGCGGGGACGTCCACGCCCGCCCGATCCGGCCGCGCCCGGCGTCCTGCACCTCGGCGACCAGGACCGTGCCCTCCGGGAGGCCGACCGCGGCGGCCAGATCCGCGTTCGTCGAACCGGTCCGTTCGACCACGTCGACGTCGACCCAGAACGGGTGCCGAATCTTATCCCGCAACGTTGCACGATTCAGTGCCTGCCTACCGTTGTCCACACCAAGCACCGTAAAGAGTGATCCACGCCTTACTTCGCTCACCCTCCGAGAAAACTGCTTTAGGCTCGCCAACGCGCCGCTGCGGAGGAGGGCAATCAACGATGACTCTCGAAGCCACTCAGTCGTCCGAGCCGATCGACGGGCCGGACATCCACACCACGGCCGGGAAACTCGCCGACCTGGAACGACGAGTGGACGAGGCGGTGCACTCCGGATCCGAGCGGGCCGTCGAGAAGCAGCATGCCAAGGGCAAGAAAACGGCGCGCGAGCGCATCGAGGCTCTCCTCGACGAGGGTTCTTTCGTCGAACTCGACGAGTTCGCCCGGCACCGCTCGACGCAATTCGGCCTGGAGAAGAATCGCCCTTACGGCGACGGCGTGATCACCGGGTACGGCACGATCGACGGTCGCCAGGTGTGCGTCTTCAGCCAGGACGTGACCGTGTACGGTGGCGCGCTCGGTGAGGTCTACGGCGAGAAGATCGTCAAGGTGCAGGACCTCGCGATGAAGATCGGCTGCCCGATCATCGGCATCAACGAGGGCGGCGGCGCGCGCATCCAGGAGGGTGTGGTCTCGCTCGGCCTCTACGGGGAGATCTTCCAGCGACACGTGCTGGCCTCCGGCGTCATCCCGCAGATCTCGCTGATCATGGGCGCCACCGCCGGCGGGCACGTCTACGGCCCGGCGCTCACCGACTTCGTGATCATGGTCGACCAGACCTCGCACATGTTCATCACCGGGCCCGACGTCATCAAGACCGTCACCGGCGAGGAGGTCTCGTTCGAGGACCTCGGCGGCGCACGCACCCACAACACGAAGTCGGGCAACGCCCATCACATGGCTGCCGACGAGGACGACGCGCTGGAGTACGTGAAAGCGCTCCTGTCGTACCTGCCGAGCAACAACCTCGACGAGGCGCCGGTCTACGAGAACTCCTCGGACACCGACGCGGACTTCCTGGACACGTTCATCCCGGACTCGGCGAACCAGCCGTACGACATGCACCGGGTGATCGAGGCGATCGTCGACGACTCCGAGTTCCTCGAGGTGCAGGCGCTGTTCGCCCCGAACATCCTGATCGGATTCGGCCGCGTCGAGGGCCGCCCGGTCGGCATCGTCGCGAACCAGCCGATGCAGTTCGCCGGCACGCTCGACATCGACGCCTCCGAGAAGGCTGCGCGCTTCGTGCGGTTCTGCGACGCGTTCAACGTCCCGGTCATCACGCTCGTCGACGTCCCCGGCTTCCTGCCCGGCACCGGCCAGGAGTGGGACGGCATCATCCGCCGCGGCGCGAAGCTGATCTACGCCTACACCGAGGCCACGGTCCCGAAGGTCACGCTGATCACCCGCAAGGCGTTCGGCGGCGCGTACGACGTCATGGGCTCCAAGCACCTGCGCGCCGACCTCAACCTGGCCTGGCCCACCGCCCAGATCGCGGTGATGGGCGCACAGGGGGCAGCCAACATCGTCTACCGGCGGGAACTGCAGTCGATCGACGACCCCGAGCAGCAGGCCGTCCGCCGCCGGGAACTGATCGCGGAGTACGAGGACACGCTGTTCAACCCGTACATCGCAGCCGAGCGCGGGTACGTCGACCAGATAATCCGGCCGTCGCAGACCCGCGTCCAGATCGCGCGGGCTCTGCGTATGCTGCGCGGGAAGCGGGAGACGCTGCCTCCGAAGAAGCACGGCAACATTCCGCTGTGAACTTGCCGCACGGTCGCTCCGCACCGGACGATGGGGACGTGATGACCACCAAGGACGACGAGCCGGTTATCCGAGTCCTTCGAGGCGTGCCCACTGCCGAGGAACTCGCCGCGCTGGTCGGTGTACTCGCGGCCCGATCGGCGGCGGTTTCTTCGGCCCCGCCGCGTCCGCGGGAGCTCTGGCGCAGACAGGAAGCACGGATCGGCGCTCCGCTCGCCGCGGGTCCGGGGGCGTGGCGCGCCTCCGGCCTCCCGCGATGAGCCTTTCGATCCGACCGCTCCGGCGGGACGACGTCGAGGGCTGCCTGCGGGTCATCGCGTCCCTGCCGCGGTTCTTCGCGGTCAGCGACGAGGCCACGAAGAAGGCCGCCGCGAAGGACGTCGCCAAAGACGTCGAGACGCTCGACGTCGAGCCGGAGCAGGTGGGTGCCCACCGTCCGAAAGTGCACGCGGCGAGTGCACCCCGAAGCGCACACCGGGTGACCGCGTCGCATCCGGTCCGCCAGAGCCGCGGCCGCCACGGAATGCCCGACGACGAGGAGGAGTCGGCTCCTCCCGGCCGCAGCATCGCCCAGGCCGCGCGTGACCTCGGTACACAGGGTGGGCTGGTCGCGCTCGGGCCGGGCGGCGACGTGCTGGCGTTCCTCACGTGGAAGCGGCACGGCGACAAGGCCGCCGAGATCACGTGGATGGCCGTGCACGCGGCGATGCGGCACCACGGGGTCGGTACGACGCTGCTGACCAGAGTGGAGCGGCTGCTGGCCGCTCAGGGGTTCCAGAACATCTCGGCGATCACGTCGGCGTCGTCGCACACGTACGAGCCCACCCGGCAGTTCTGGCGGGGTCGGGGATACGCGCCGATCCTGCAGCTCGAGGATCTGTGGGAGACCGACGTGGCGCTCGTCCTCACGAAGTCGTTGACGTCGTGAGGCGGCTGGTTCTGGCGTCGCAGTCGCCGGCCCGGCTCGCGTTGCTGCAGGCGGCGGGCTTCGCGCCGGAGGTCGTGGTGTCCGGTGTCGACGAGTCCGGGGCCACCGGGACGCCCACGGAGATCTGCCTGTCGCTGGCGCAGCTCAAGTGCCGCGCCGTCGTCGCTGGCCTGTCCGCTCCGGACGCCGTGGTGGTCGGCTGTGACTCCGTGCTGGAGTTGGACGGGGTGGCCTACGGGAAGCCGAAGGACGCCGCGGATGCGGTAGCGCGGTGGCAGTTGATGTCGGGGCGCACCGGCATCCTGCGGACCGGGCACTGCATCGTGGTCGGTGGGCGTGAATGCTCGGCCGTGGCGTCCACCGTCGTGCGGTTCGGCACGCCGAGCGGGGACGAGATCGCGGCGTACGTCGCTACCGGGGAGCCGCTGTTCGTGGCGGGGGCGTTCACCATCGACGGGCGAGGTTCGCTGTTCGTCGACGGCATCGACGGGGACCACACGAACGTGGTCGGGTTGTCGCTACCGACGTTCCGCCGGCTCCTGGCCGAGCTCGACGTCAGCGCTGTTGATCTGTGGGTGTGAGCTTCATTCGGCGAATCGTCAGGACGCCGGCCAGGGCGGTGAGGAAGAGGGCTGGGACCACCAGGAAGGCGCCGTGGGGGCCGACCTGGTCGGCCAGGGCGCCGAGAGCGAACGGGCCGCTGCCGATCGCCAGGCCGGCGGCGTACGAGGCGTAGCCCGCGGCACGGTCGGGCTGACCGTCGGACGCCTGCATCGCGAGGTCGACCGCGAGCGGATACGTCGGGCCCAGCCCGAGGCCCAGCACCGCGAGCCCGACGATCGCGACCACCGGCGACGTCGTGACCCAGAAAATGCCTCCGCCGACCAGCGCGACCGCCAACGCGGGCAGGAGCAGCAACGACCCCGGCGCACGGGCAGCCGACACCGCACCGACGATCCGTCCGGCGCACATCCCCCCGATCACCGCCGTGACCGCGGCCGTGGCGAGGGCGGCGCTCGAACCCGTGCGGTGACGCAGCACGTCGGAGGCCCACAGCGTGGTGGCGAACTCCGCGGCGATGCAGCAGAGCATGATCGCCCAGGTCACCCAGAATCGGCGCGGCATGGGTCGCCGGGTCGTCATGGCGTCCTGATCGACGTCGGGCTCGGCGGCGGCTTGATCGACGTCGGGATGAAGAACCGTTCCGGAAGGCAGGCGGGTCGCCGTGACCCGGGCGAGCACAGCGATTCCGGCCGCGAGGACGCTCGCCACGACGAGCGCGGGCCGCCAACCGTAACCCTGGTCGAGGGAGAACCCGACCGCCAACGGAGCCACCAGCCCGACGCCGCAGGCGATCGCGTTGCCCTCGGTGAGCGCGGCACCGGAGAACGCGGAGCCGTGGATGCTGAGCAGGGTGGGCGCGATGCTGTTGACCAGCACGGCTCCCGCGGTGCCCGCGCAGAGCGTGGCGGCGATCGTCAGCACGGGCACCGACGGCACCAGCGCGATCACCACGATGCCGACGGACAGTCCGCCGAGGGTTGTCCACAGGGTCCTCGCGCGCCCGAGCCGGCGGGCGAGGAGCGGATAGAGTGCTCCCGCGGCGAGGGCGCCGACGGCGAGCGCGGTGCCGTGCAGGCTGGCCACGGCTCTGCTCGTGCCTTGCTCGTCGCGCAGCAGTGGCACCACGGGCCCGAATCCGTAGATGAACCAGCCGTAGAACCCGAGCACTGCGTAGACGAGGTAGGTAGCTCGGGTACGCGTCACTGGAACCAGCCTACGGTGGTTCCGTGACGCATCGAAACGAGTGGATGCCAGGAGACCTGTACGACTACACGATCGCGATCGGACCGTCGCTGGACGAGCTGGCGGAGGATCTGATCGCCGAGACCGCCGAGCTGTTCCCGAGCTCCGCGGGGATCCAGATCCCGCCGGAGCAGGCAGGGTTCCTCACGTTGATGACGCAGCTGGTCGGGGCGCGCTCGGCGGTGGAGGTCGGCACGTTCACGGGGTTCTCGTCGCTCGCCATCGCCCGTGGCCTGGCCGACGGCGGGCGCCTGCTGTGTCTCGACGTCAACGAGGAGTGGACGTCGGTGGCGCAGCGGTACTGGGAGCGCGCCGGGGTCGCCGACCGGATCGAGCTCCAGCTGGGGCCGGCCCTCGACTCCCTGCGCGCGCTACCCGCCGAGCCGACGATCGACCTCGTGTTCCTCGACGCCGACAAGCCGAACTACCTCGCGTACTGGGAGGAGCTGGTGCCGCGGATGCGGCCGGGAGGTCTGTTGCTGGTCGACAACGTGTTCTTCCACCTGTCGGTACTGGAGGAGAATCCGACGCGTCCGGGAGGCGCGGCGATCCGCGCGTTCAACGAGCACGTGCGCGCCGATCCGCGGGTGACGCACGCGGTTCTGCCGCTGGGCGACGGGGTCACGGTGGCCCGTCGCGTGTCTTCGGTATAAGTGTCGGTACGTGTCGCTACCGTAACTACATGCGGATCGCGCTCGGGTTGGTAGCGGCACTCGCCGTCACGGTGGTCACAGGCAGCAGCGTGCCGTCGTCGCCGAGACCGGCCGCTGCCGCTGCCTCCGCGGTCACCGCCGGCGCGACCGTCGAGACCGAGCCGGTCGATCACTCCGGCGACGCCGCCGACGACCCCGCGTTCTGGTTCCACCCCACCGACTCGTCGCAATCGATGGTGATCGGCACCGACAAGAAGGGCGCACTCGAGACGTACGACCTCACCGGCAAGCGACTCCAGCGCATCCCCGACGTGTTCCCGAACAACGTCGACGTGCGGGGCAACGTCGTGGTGGCGGCCGACGACGACACGGACGAGGGTGTGCTGCAGATCTTCCTGGTGGATCCGGCCACCCGGCGTCTCTCGTCGGCGGCCGTCGTGCCGACGACCGTGACCGCGCACGGCCTGTGCATGTATCAGTCTCCGAAGACGAGCAAGCTGTACGCCTTCCCGAATGCGGTGTCGGGCCGGGTCGAGCAGTGGGAGTTGACCGTGACCGGCTCGCGCGTGTCCGCCAAGTCCGTGCGCCTGTTCAACCTGGGCCGAGCCGTCGAGGGCTGCGTCGCCGACGACGCGTCCGGTGCGCTCTACATCGGCCAGGAGAAGGTCGGCATCTGGCGCTACGGTGCCGAGCCCGACGCCGGCCGCACCCGCACCCTGGTCGACGGCGCCCGCCCCGAACGGGAGGGCAACATCCAGGCCGACGTCGAGGGTCTGGCCATCGCCGGTGACCGGCTGTACGCGTCGTCCCAGGGCAGCAGCGATTTCACCGTGTACGGCCGGATGGACAACAAGTACCTCGGGCGGTTCCGCGTGGTGAACAGCGGCGGCGTGGACGGGTGCCAGGACACCGACGGCATCGACGCCACGTCCCGGCCGCTCGGCCCGGCGTTCCCGACCGGCATGTTCATCTGCCAGGACGGTTACAACGTGCAGGGGCAGACCGTGCTGAAGCAGAACTTCAAGTTCGTGCCCCTGGACCGGGTGGTACTCCCCATCGGCGAACAGCCGATCCCCTATCCGTGAATGTGACTGCTGATACTGCTGTGATTTAACGGTCGGTTACCGGACCGGTCGGGGTCCACTGTGTTGTTTGCGCGAACTCTGGCCAACTGCCCTTCATTCCGCGTGGGTTACGCTAGCTTTAGGCGAATAGCGTGGTACGGAGGCTCGCGAATGACCGAACCGCACCCTGAACTCGACTCCGATCTGGTCGATCTGACCGGCGTTGATCTGGCGGATCTCGCCGACATGGAGGACTCGACACTAAAGGATGCGCTGACGCGGCTCGCTCAAGAGGCAAAGTCCTCCGATCAGACCACGGCATCGTTCAGTTCCAGTATTTAACAATGCTGGAAGCCGACCGGGGGCGGACTGCATGCCGTTAACTCACCGCAGCGAGCACGCTCGGTCAGAGTGGCCGAACGATGAACTCGACATCGATGCGCTGGTCGGAAGCGGCTGGCGACCTGTACCAATAACACAATTCATCCTCAAGGTGCACAGCCGTTGCAACCTCGCTTGCACCTATTGCTATGTGTATGAGCACGCCGATCAGAGCTGGCGAGACCGACCGCGCCGCATGTCCGAGGAAACCCTCACGGATGCAGCGCGCCGAATAGGACAGCACGCCGCTGCGCATCGCGTGAAGCGAGTCGCGATCGTCTTCCACGGCGGAGAGCCACTGCTCACTGGATCCGCATATCTCCGCCGTGCCGTCGATCTTCTGCAGGATGCGCTGCCGCCCGGCGTCACGCTCGACGCGTCCCTGCAAACGAACGGTGTGCTACTCGACGAAGCCACGTTGGACGTGCTCCGATCCCGAAACATTCGCATCGGGGTCAGCATCGATGGGACCCGAGCCGCACATGACCGCCATCGTCGCTACCTCGACGGCAGTTCGAGTGGGCCCGCTGTGGAGCGCGCACTGGCCCTTCTGACGCGTCCCGAGAACCGCGGGATCTACGCCGGATTGCTCTGCGTCATCGACCTCGACCAGGAACCGATCGAGGCCTACGCACGACTGGCCGGATTCGACCCACCCCGGCTCGATTTTTTGTTGCCGCACGGCGATTGGACCACTCGGCCGCCGGGCCGTCCCGACGACGCCTCGACCCCGTATGCCGATTGGCTGATCCCGATCTTTGAGCGATGGTACGCGGACAGCGGCAACCGCCCCGGGATCCGCTTGTTCGAGGAGATCATCCAGTTGCTGATCGGCGGTCGGAGCCGGAGCGAGAACGTGGGCTTGTCGCCGGTGGCTACCCTCGTAGTTGAAACCGACGGAGCGATCGAGCAGGTCGATACGCTGCGAAATGCGTATGCCGGCGCCGCGGCTACAGGGCTGCACGTGCGGACCGATTCAATCGACGCAGCCTTACGTCATCCTGGAGTCGTTGCGCGCCAAATCGGCGTAGAAGCACTCGCTCCAGAGTGCCGGCAGTGCCGGTTCGGAAAGGTGTGCGGCGGCGGTTTCTATGGTCATAGATACCGCACCGGGTCGGGCTTCCGAAATCCGTCCGTCTATTGTCCAGACCTGTTCGCACTGGCGAAGCGAATCAGATCGACGATTGCTCAGGATCTCGGTGGGCACTCCTGAGGTGTCGAATCACCGCGTACCAGGCGCAGTATTCCTCGCGCTGGCGACAGGTGGCGCTGACGAGACCGAGGCCCTTCCTGCCGCCCTCCACAGCAAGAGGCGGCTTCTCCTTCTTGCTGTCCGCCGTCGACTGGAACCCGACTATCTCGCGTCGGTGGACGCCGCGTGGGCCCTCCTCGCCAATGCGGCACGGGTAGCGCCCGCCGCTGTGGACAGCGTGCTCGATCATCCAGCGATCGGCGGGTGGGGAATGCAGGTCCTCCGAGAATCTGGCGATCTCGTAAACGCGGCGGGATACTTCGGCGGAATCGTAGCCGCCGCGCTCTACCGGGCCGGGCTGACGGGTGATGTAAGCGTCAGGGTTCGGGCAGACGGCACCGTGCCGCTGCCGAGCGTCGGACGCTACAGCGGGTTGGGCGTGCAACGGTGGCTCACGGCGTCGGTGACACCTGGTGTGATTCGCCTCGAAGCTTCCGGCAACTGGGAGCCGGTCCGGCAATTCATCGCGGAAACAGACGGCCGCCGTCTCGAGCTTCTCCTCGACGACGTCGATCCGCATCGGGTGCCGGATGAGTTGGCGGCTGCCGAACGCCTGGCGGACGAAGTGATCCCCCAGTGGCAGGCGAGCCTGCGGGATGCTTGGGACCGGTTGGTACGACGCCACCCCCACCGGGCGGCGTCGATCGCGCGCGACGTCACGTCCCTCACACCGTTGATCACCCCGGTAGGTGAGCTACAGGTCAGCGCTTCGTCGAGTGACCGACCTGGCGGCGTGGCACTCACTAAGCCGGCGAGCGGGTCAACGATGGCTGAGACACTGGTCCACGAACACCAACACCTCAAACTGGCTTCTCTTCTCGCCCTCGTGCCCCTCACTCGATCGAGCGACAGGCTCTTCTACGCACCCTGGCGCACGGACCCGCGACCCGCTCTCGGACTGCTACACGGCGCATATGCCCACTTGGGCCTGGTCCAGTACTGGGCTATCGAACGAGACCACGATGACGGACTGACGATGCATTACTCGTTCGCGCGCTGGCGACAGGCGACGGCCCTCGTCCTTGACGCTTTGTCACAGTCCGACGTGCTGACTGACACCGGTGTCAGGTTCGTAGCAGGAATGCGCGAAGCCTTGGCACCCCATCTTGCCGAACCCGTACCCGCGGTCGCGGCTGAGGTGGCAGAAGATGCCGAACGAGAAAACCGGATCAGCTGGCGCCTTCGTAATGTCCGCCCCGACGAGAACGTCGTACTCGCCTTGGCAGACGCCTGGCGACATGGCCGACCGTACGTGTCTCCCGCACCGATGTCGATTCGCCCGGTAGCGGGCTCCCGAGCGTCTCGGAGCAGCGGCCGCCAGCGCCTTGCGATGACACGTTTGATCAGTTCGCAAGCCGCCGGCGTCCGTCATGCCGACGGTTTGCGGGAAGCCGATTTGGCGTACTCACGCGGTGACCACGCCAACGCGGCTCGGTTGTACGGCTCGACCATCCGCGCCGGTACGGCTGAGTCCGAGGCGTGGGTCGGCCTCGCATTGGCCCATCATCACCTCGGGACACCGGCAGGCATCGCTTTGGTCGACCATCCGGCGCTCGTCCGGGCACTCCACGAGATACTTCCGCCGAGCGACTCGCCCGAACCCGAATTCATCGCTGACTGGATCGCGACCGGCGCCGCACTAAACGGGCGGAGGCTCGATCACTGAGGAGACACGTCCGCGCCGCCGAGCGGTCTCCACGTCGTAGTGGTCGGCTCCGAGAACTGATGCGAAGCGGGTCAACGCCTCCTGCCGCAGCGCCTCGCCGTCTTCGCCAGCACCAGTCTTGATGCGGTCGAGGCCGAGATTGAGCACGGCGCCGAGCGTATGGGGGTGGTCCTTGCCCAGGGATGCTCGAAGCCTAGGAACAATGGCTTCGCCGATTTGCCGGGCTTCTTCTGCACGATCGAGTTCAGCGAGCGCGGTCGCCAGATTGCTCAAGCAAATCAGTGTGTAGTGGTGTCCGTCGCCAACGGTGGCCTCGAGACCGTCACGGGCAGCCTCCAGGTAGCTCCTGGCGACTTCGTAGTTGTTCAGCGTGAATTGGGCGATCGCGAGATTGATGCGAGCGGCGTGCGCGAACGGGTGCGTCTCGCGCCAGACCTCGCCGTAACGCTCGACTGTGTTGTTCAACAAGTCGACGGCGGCCTGCAGATCGCCGCCAGGCAGACCGAGAGAGTCGGCCAGTCGCAGGGCGTTGCCGAGGTTGATGCCGGCCGCCAGCGCGTCAGGGTGGTCCTCGCCGAACTCTGACATGCGGAAGTCGTCGTACGCCGCGCGTGCGCGGGCCAAGGCAGGTTCGACCTGGCCGGCTAGCCGCTCACCGATCGACAGGTCACGGTTCTGAGTAAGCACCCACAGATGGCTCTTGTTCAGGGTCTTCTGGGCGATGAGCCGCTGGTAGCGGTCGTACGCGAGATATGCGCGCTCCAACGACTCGCCATATCGACCTTCGTGGCGAAGGTTACGTGACATCCCGCTCAATGTGAGCACGACGAACGGGTGGTCGTCCTGGCTGTAGAACGCCAGAGCTTCGGTGTAGTTCTCTTCGTAGAGTTTGCGTGCGTCCGGGTAACGACCAGTCAGCTCGTTGTCTACTGCAAGATTGTTCCGCGCGTTGAACGTCTCTGCACTGCTCTCGCCGAAGACCTGTAGGTGGCGGCGCAACGAGTCGCCGTCGGAGTCCAAGGCGGCCTGGAATTCCCCGCGTACTCGTAGGTCGGCCCCGAAGCCATTGGTGACGAACAGGGTGTTCTCGTCGTCCGCGCCCAGCACCGTACGCATGAGCTCGAGCGTGGGACGGCGAAGACGGTAAGCCTCCCGATAGCGCCCGAGCCCCCACAGCGCATCTGCCTTCTGCGCCTGCACCAATAGCACGTCAGGATTGTCCGGGCCCGAGGTCTTACCCCAGCTCTCCAGCGCCTGGTCGATCAGCGCGAGACATGCGCGGTACTCCCCCGTCGCGTACAAGTACAGCGCGGTGTTGCGAATCAGGCGACGCACCTTCGGGTCGGCCGACTCGGCAGCATCGGACGGGCCCAAGTGGACGTACAGCTCCTGGTAGCGGCCCCAGCTTTCGATCTCCGAAGGCGTCCCCGGGTCGCGCTCGGCGAGGAGGAGGTGCACTTCGTTCCGGATCTGCGCGATCTGCTCCGGCGTCAGGCCATCCCGGACGAGCCGTTGGATCAACCGGTGCACCTGGACGGTTCGCCGGTTGTTGTCGATCCGCGCCAGCGCGTACCGGCCGAGCTCACGCATCGCGCGACCCACGACGATGGGGTCCTGCAAGCTCTCACCGAACGTACCGGGAAGCACCCGGGCGCCACGGATGAGCAGGTCACGAGGGATCGGCTCGGGCCCGAACAGAGCACACCGCTGCAGCATCTCCAGTGCGAACGGCGTCTGCCTGCTCACGTGAGCCATCGAGATGTTCCACGCGGCGGCTACCGAGAACGGGTAGTCCGTTGGCTGATTCTCGGTGAGGAGCTTCGACGCCTCGGCCTGAAGTAGTTTGAGGTAGTCAGCGACCGGCATACCGGTTTCCACCATCAGGGCGCCGGCCTGCTCGAGAGCCAGCGGTAGGTCGCCGAGTTCCTCCGACAGCCGGTCGGCGTCAGCGGTGCTGATTTCGACCACGCGGCGGCTGAGGAACTTGAGGCTCTCCGGCCGGGCGAACACGTCGACCTCGACCGTCTCGGCCACGCTTTGCCAGCGGTGGTTGCGAGAGGTCACGAGGACATGTCCATCGGCCTGCCCTTGCGGAAGGAGCTCCCGGAGTTCCTCCGGCTGATCTGCATTGTCGAAAATCAGCAGCCATCGTGCGAACGGCACGCCGCGACGCAAGGAGTCCAATACTGCCGCTACGGCTTCTTCCGTCGTACGACCGGTGCTCAATTCCTGCAGACCGAGGCGCGGCGCCAGCGTCGACAGACCACTGCGGGCGGTGGCCAGGTCTTCCGCCGAAACCCACCAGACGACCTGATACCGACCACTGTTGCGATAGGCGTACTCGGCCGCGAGCTGTGTTTTACCCACGCCGCCGAGACCCCGGATCGCGAACGGGAGGACCGCGGTCTGCTGCCGGGCGGCCAATTGCGTCTTCAACTGATCAAGGAGATCCTCGCGTCCGGTGAAGTTCTTGTTCCGCTGCGGGACATTCCCCCAGACCACAGGGATATCGCGGGCCGGACCGCTGGTCTCCGTCACCAGATCATCCCCATCGTCCGAGCGTTACACCTGATTCAGGACACGGGGGGATTGCAATGGTGAACATGAGAGTCTCCAGTTCCCCCCATTCAGGCTAGCGCAGCGTCGCGACGCCGTGACACGGTTGGGGCAGCAACCGATCCGGCCTCGCGCGACCTTCTGCACCGATTAAGCCATATGGGCATCGCCAGTTCCAGTCACGCGGCGGAGGGACTAGTTTGCTCGGTGCTGACCGACTCGAAGGGAGAGGTGTTGCCGCCGGTACAGGAGAAGGACTGGAACCGACTCGTGCGGCAACTCAGGGACGGCGAATGTATACCGTTCATCGGGGCAGGTGCGTCCGCAGGCGCTCTTCCGACCGGTGGCCAACTCGCGAGAGACTACGCCGACCGCTACGACTACCCATTCGACGATCGGGACGACCTGGCCCGCGTCATGCAGTACGCGGCCTTTGAGGTGGGTGATGCCGTGGACCTCAAACGCCAAGTCGCGGCGGACCTGTCTCGCTACCGGCCACCGCATTTCGGCGCGCCCGACTCAGCGCACGGCATCCTCGCAGCTCAGCCCCTCCCTCTGTATTTCACGACCAACTACGACGCGTTCATGTCGGAGGCACTGACACAACGCGGCCGGACACCGCAGACGGCGATGTGCCCGTGGTATCGGACGTCGAAGGACGACGAAGTCGATCCCCGCTCCGACGCTCCGACGGTATTCCACTTACACGGAGCCGCGGTCGATCCACCGTCGATGGTGTTGACGCAGGAAGACTATTTGAACTTCCTGCTGGCACTGGCCGTCGACGAGGGGTTTGCCGATCGGCGTCTGATTCCGCGGAAGATCGAACCGCTGCTGACGCTCAGGCCGTTGCTGTTCATCGGGTACAGCCTGAAGGACTGGTCGTTCCAAGTTCTCTGGAAGGGACTGTCCCGGCTTTTCCCTCGCGAAGAGCGGCGACGCCATATCAGCGTCCAGCTCGTCGACGGTTTGCAGGACGGCCTTCCGGGCACCCGCGACCGCGCGTTGAAATTCTTGGACGACTACTTCGACCAGCAGAAGATCTCCGTCTACTGGGGCACGACCAACGAGTTCTGCGCGGAGCTCAACGACCGACTCGGCGGCCCCCATGCCACCTGAGCCGGCAAATCCCTACGTCGGACTCCGTCCGTATCGGCGAGCCGAACGAAGCCAATTTTTCGGCCGCGCCAGCGAGATCGAGCAAATTCGAGATCTGTGGCTCAGCCATCGGTTGGTCGTGGTGTACGGCGCGTCCGGAGTCGGCAAGACGTCCTTACTGAACGCAGGCGTACTTCCCGCGTTCACCGAGCCCGACGCCAAGTACCGGGCCGACGTCCTTCCCGTCGGCCGCATCCCCCAGTCGAGCGCCGAACTCCTCCCCGACCCCACCGAGCCGAACCCGTATGTATACCGTCTGCTCTCCTCCTGGAGGACCGAGGCGAACAGCGTCGCGGGCGGCGAATCCGTGACCGCGTTCCTGCAGGGACAGCCCCGGAGAACCGACGAAGACGGGTTCGTGCTCCCACTCCTCGTCGCGATCGACCAGTTCGAGCAGGCCTTCGGAGGCGACTCCCAAGGATCCGAGGACCTGGACGACTTCCTCGATCAACTCGCGACCGCCACCGAGGAGATCGAGCAGCTGCGCCTGCTGATCTCCATCCGAGCGGAGCAGCTGGCCCCATTGCTGCGCTACGAAGCGCGGATCGGGTCGCGACACCGAGCCCGCTTCGAGGTGTTCCCGCTCGGCCGGACCGCGGCGTTCCAAGCCGTCACCGGCCCGCTCGCTGACGCCCCGCGATCGTTCGCACCGGGCGTCGCGGAGTCCCTCGTCGAAAATCTGTGCACGATCACCGTGACCAGCTCGGTCGGCGAGACGACGACGCTGGTCCGCGACTCGGTCGAACCGGTTCACCTGCAGGTCGCGTGTTACGGGTTGTGGGAGTCGCTGCCGGCGGACATCACCGAGATCACCGCGGCGAATCTCGAGAACTACGGGAATGTCGACGAGTTGCTGCTCCGGTTCTGTACCGCTGCGGTCGAAGACGTAGCGCATGACTTCGGGCGTCAACCCGAAGACGTGTGGGTGTGGTTGGCACGAACCTTCCTCACGGAGCGAGGTAATCGGAGTACGGTAAGCGAGGGAATTGCCCAGATTGGGTCGATGCCCAACGAAGTAGCCCAAGCACTCGAGGCCCGGCGCGTACTCAGGGCCGAAGATCGACTAGGCTCACGTTGGTATGAGCTGCCGCACGATCGATTGCTCAGCACGGTGCGCGACGGCGCCCGGCCGTGGTGGAACCCGTCGGGTAAGCAGATCGACCGCAGCGCGTACGGGTTCCTGCGGCAGGCGCAGGCGGCCCTGACGGAGGGAAGGCAGACGCTGGTCGAGAACTACGCTCTCGAAGCGGCTCGGCTCAGCGGCCCGTCCGACGCCGGCGTCCGCGGTGAAGCTCTCACACTCCTCGCCCGCACCCAGGCCGGGCGAGGCAACACCGATGACGCCATCGCGCACTACCGGCAGGCGATCGAGACCTACCTGCAACTGGAGAACGAGCCGGCGGTCGGACGACTCCGAGCCGAGCTGGGGCGCCTCTTCTACCGGACCGGCGACGAGTTGAAGGCGATGGACGAGCTGACCATCGCCGTCCGGCTGCTGCCCGGTGACCTCACGGCCAAGATCGACCTCGCCCGGGTCTTCCGCGATCTCGCTCAATTTCCCGGTGCGCTCTCGATGCTGAACACCGCGCTCAACATCGCCCCCGACCACGTCGAAGCGCTCGTCGAGCGCGGCCTGCTGCACGCCGCCCGCGGCTCCCGCCGCGACGCCGAAAGCGACCTCCGCAACGCGATCCGCCTCGACCCCACCGTCGCCGACCGCGACGATGTGCGAGACGCGCTGGCGCCACCCCACGAGAATGGGTTGTAGACGCCAACGGGGAGGAACCGGATGCGCGGGGTTGCTCGACGGGTCACTGCCGACCTCACCGCTCGCCGTCACCTCGACGCCTACGTCGTCTCCGCGTTAGCCCTGGTCTTCGCGATCGTCACCGTCGTCAGCGACGCCATCTCCGTCGACCTGCGCTGGGCGGTCGCGCTCGCCGGCCTCGGCGTGCTCGTCTACCGCACCACTGCTCCCAAGCCGGACGTCACGATCGACGAGTTGTTGCAGGACCGGCAGGGGTTCGAAGCGACACCGATCGCCAAGCGGCTCCGCACGGCCCGCGAGGTCTGGCTGTTCGCGCCGACCGGCATCAATTTCCTGTCCGAGGAGAATCTCGCGGCGCTGCGCACAGGAGCGCTCAACCGCCCCGACGGCAGCCTCCGCATCGTGGTGCTCGACCCGGCGAACGAGGCCGCGATGAACCTCGCGGTGCGGCAGCTGGACGACTCGATCACGTATCCACTGCAGGAGTTCGGGGCGTGCCACCAACAGGTGGTGCGGCGGCTCGAGGCGATCGCGCGGAACTGGCCGAAGGCCGGCACGTTCGAGTACCGGTACCTGGACTACAACCCCGGTTTCAGCCTCGTGGCCATCGACCCGACCGGTAAGGACGGCCGGGTCATTGTCGAATTCCACGGCTTCCGCAACGAGGCGACTTCATCCCGGATGCACTTCGAGTTAGAGGCGTCCGACAGCCGGAGATGGTTCCTTTACTGGACGAATCAGTTCGAACAGATGTGGGCTGCGGCCCGCACGGCCTAACTGAACCGAGTCAGACAAACGCGACGAACGTCACCCTGATTTGGATCCGGGCGTGCGCCATGATTACCAGCGAGTACAACTGATTCGGCTACCACACAGCCGCCACCGCTGGCGACGACGAGGGAGACGAGCGTGCACAAGGTTCTCATCGCCAATCGGGGTGAGATCGCGGTCCGCGTGGTTCGCGCCTGCCGTGATGCGGGGCTGGTCAGCGTGGCCGTCTACGCCGACTCCGACCGGGACGCGCTGCACACGCGACTGGCCGATGAGGCGTACGCGCTGGGCGGTGACACCCCCGGCGACTCGTACCTGCGCATCGACAAGCTGATCGACGTCGCCAAGCAGTCCGGTGCGGACGCGGTCCACCCCGGCTACGGCTTCCTCTCCGAGAACGCCGACTTCGCGCAGGCCGTGATCGACGCCGACCTCACCTGGATCGGCCCGACGCCGGACGCGATCCGGGCGCTCGGCGACAAGGTGGAGGCCCGGCACATCGCCACCGCGGCCGGCGCTCCGCTGGTGCCCGGCACGAAGGACCCGGTCGACGGCGCGGACGAGGTCGTCGCATTCGCGGAGGAACACGGTCTGCCGGTCGCGATCAAGGCCGCGTTCGGCGGCGGCGGGCGTGGCCTGAAGGTCGCCCGCACGCTGGAGGAGATCCCGGAACTGTTCGCGTCCGCCGTACGCGAGGCGGAAGCCGCGTTCGGTCGCGGCGAGTGCTTCGTCGAGCGGTACCTGGACCACCCGCGACACGTCGAGGCCCAGGTACTGGCCGATCAGCACGGCACCGTCGTGGTCGTCGGTACCCGTGACTGCTCGCTGCAGCGGCGCCACCAGAAGCTGGTGGAAGAGGCTCCGGCGCCGTTCTTGAACGACACGCAGCGAAAAAACATCCACGACGCCGCCAAGGCCATCTGCAAGGCGGCCGGTTACCACGGCGCCGGCACGGTGGAGTTCCTCGTCGGGGTCGACGGCACGATCAGCTTCCTCGAGGTCAACACGCGACTGCAGGTGGAGCACCCGGTCAGCGAGGAGACCGCTGGCGTCGACCTGGTCCGGGAGCAGTTCCGCATCGCCGACGGTGAGCCGCTGCGGTTCACCGAGGACCCCACGCCGCGCGGCCACTCGTTCGAGTTCCGCATCAACGGTGAGGACCCGGGTCGCAACTTCCTGCCCGCTCCCGGCGCGGTCAACTCGTTCGTCCTGCCCACCGGGCCGGGTGTGCGGGTCGACACGGGTGTCGAGCCGGGCTCGGTGATCGGTGGGAACTTCGACTCGCTGCTGGCCAAGCTCATCGTCTCCGGTGCGACCCGGCAGGAGGCGCTCGAGCGGTCCCGTCGCGCGCTGGACGAGATGCAGGTCGACGGCATCGCGACCGTGTTGCCGTTCCACCGCGTGGTCGTGCGGGACCCGGCGTTCGCGCCGGCGGACGCGGACGAGGCGTTCAGCGTCCACACACGATGGATCGAGACCGAGTTCGACAATCAGATCGCGCCGTACTCCGGGAGCGCTCCGGATGTCGCGGAGGTGGCCGAGCGCGAGACGGTGGTCGTCGAGGTCGGCGGCAAGCGGCTCGAGGTTTCGCTACCGGCTGGGCTCGGGGTCTCAGCGAGTGCTCCGGCGAAAAAGCCGAAGAAGCGCGTCGGGGGCGCCCAGGCCGGCGCTGCCGCGAGTGGTGACTCGGTGGTGTCCCCGATGCAGGGCACGATCGTGAAGATCGCGGTCGCGGACGGGGACGAGGTCGCCGAGGGTGACCTGGTCGTCGTGCTCGAGGCCATGAAGATGGAGCAGCCGCTCACCGCACACAAGTCCGGCACCGTCACCGGCCTCTCCGCCGCCGTCGGCGACGTCATCGCCTCCGGCGCTGCGGTCTGCGAAATCAAGTAGGCGCCGCGCCACCGGCGCTGCGGCGCAGCGTTACCGCGAAGCGAACACCCCGCGCGAAGCGCGGGGTGTTTCGCGTGACGGCTGGGTCAGTCGGTGTACTCGGTGATCGATTCGACGAGCGTCGCCAAGAACTCCTTCGGCTTCTCGACGTGCGGCGCGTGCCCGGTGTCAGTGAGGACGAGTTCCTCGTACCGCCCACCCGCCAACACGTACCGATCCAACACGTGCCGGGTCTGCGACACCATCGGCTGCGGTGGCGCCACCGCATCCCCGGGCCACCCCGGCACCGCGCCGATCTTCCCCAGGTAAGCCAGGTCGAACAGCGACGTGTCCGACACGATCACGTCCGAGTCACCCCGGATCCAGTAGATCGGCGGCTTCGGCTCGATCACGTCCAGGTCGTCGACCCGGAAGAACGTCGGCGCCATCGTGTTCAGCACACCGCGCGTCCCCGGCAGCGCGCCCGGCCACTCCGGCGTGACCTCCGCGGTGCCCGGGTAGTTGTCGTCACCGGTGCGGGTGCTGAGCATCGAGCTGACCCAGCGGTCGGCGTCGTCCGGCTCCGGCGTGAAGCCGGCCTTCACGTAGCTGCTGAGCAGCACCGACCGCGGCGACACCGCCGCATCTGCGGTGCGGTCACCGGTGGCGAGGCGCTGGACGAACTCGTCGTTCGCGCTGCCGGCCCCGGCGCCGAGTCCCGGCGGGTCCAGGTGCTGACCGTCGACGCCCTTCGTGCCACCGAACCCGTACGGCGACACCGGGTTGACCAGCGTCACCGTCCGCACGAGCTCGGGGTGCTCGCGCAGGAGGTGCAGCACCACACCGCCGCCCATGCTCCACCCGACGAGGTGCACCCGGTCCAGCTCGAGCGCTGTGAGGAGCCCCAGGACGTCGTCGCTGAAGTCACGCAGCCCGCGGGTGGCGTCGACCGGCAGGTGGTCGGTGTCGCCGAAACCGCGCAGGTCGACGGCGATCGGACGGAACGTCGCCGGGAGGTCGCGCATCGCGTACTGCCAGAACAGCGACGACGACACGTTCCCGTGGACGAACACGACCGGCTCACCGTCGGTGCGGTGCTCCACTTCGAGGATGTTGACCGTCAACCGCTCGGTCGGAACTCTGCGGGTGGAGATTCCGGGCAGCAACAGGTCCATCCCTGGCTCCTACTCGAACTCGTGTTGCATGAGCTGTCGCGCGGCTTCGGTGAGTGAACCGGACAGCGACGGATAGATCGAGATCGTCTGAGCAATCTGATCGACCGTCAAGTGGTTCTGCACCGCCATCGCGACCGGCAGGATCAGCTCGCTCGCCCGCGGCGCGACGACCACACCACCGATCACCAACCCGGACGCAGGGCGGCAGAACAGCTTCACGAAACCGTCGGTCAGCCCCTGCATCTTCGCCCGCGGGTTCGTGCCGAGCGGAAGCGTGACGGTGCGCGCCGGCACCTCCCCCGCTTCCATCGTCGTCTGGCCGAATCCGACGGTGGAGATCTCCGGCTCCGTGAACACGTTCGCGGCGACGGTGCGCAGGCGCAGCGGCTGCACCGCTTCGCCGAGCGCGTGCGCCATCGCGATCCGGCCCTGTGCGGCGGCCACCGACGCGAGCATCAACACGCCGGTGACGTCACCCGCGGCGTAGATGCCGGGAACGTTGGTGCGCGACACCCGGTCGACGGTGACGAACCCGCCACCCCCGGTCTCGACGCCGCTCTCTTTCAGCCCCAGGTCGGTGGTGTTGGGTACCGAGCCGATCGTCATCAGCGCGTGGCTGCCCTCGACCGTGCGACCGTCGGTGAGCCGGACGACGATCCCGTCCCTGGTCTTCTCCACCCGTTCGGCGCGAGCCCGATAGAGGATCGTCATCCCACGCCGGGCGAACACCTGCTCGATCAGGTTGGCCGCGTCCGAGTCCTCGTGCGGCATCACCCGGTCACGGCTGGAGACGAGCGTTACCTGGACGCCCATCGCGAGGTACGCGCTGGCGAACTCGGCACCGGTGACGCCCGAGCCGACGACCACCAGGTGGGTGGGCAGCTCCGGCAGGTCGTAGACGTCACGCCAGGTGAGGATGCGCTCTCCGTCGGGCTCGGCGCCGGGGATGATGCGCGGAGCGGCGCCGGTCGCGAGCAGGACGTTGTCGGCCTCGACCTGGTACGGCGTTCCGCCGGTCGGCTCGATCGTCACGACGTGCCGCAGCTCGACGCGGCCGTCGAGGCGGGCGCTGCCGTTGATCACCTCGACGCCGGCCGCGGCCACGGTGCTGCGGATGTCGGCCGACTGCGCCAGCGCCAGGCCCTTGACCCGCCCGTGCACGGCGACGGCGTTGACCTTCACGTCCTCGGGCTCGCAGGCCATGACGCCGACCGAGTCGCCGTGCCGGAACGCGTTCGCGGCGTCCGACGACGCGATGAACGTCTTGCTGGGCACGCAGTCGTAGAGAACGCACGCCCCGCCGAGGCCGTCGCGCTCGACGAGCGTCACCTCGGCACCCAGCCGGGCAGCGACGAGCGCTGCCTCATATCCGGCGGGACCGCCACCAATGATCACGATGCGCGAGGACACAGGGGAAACCCTAGCCCGTATCCGGCAGACGTTAGAGTGCCCACCCATGGGCCTCTACGCCGCCTACGGGACGAACATGCACCCGAGTCAGATGCAGGAGCGCTGCCCGCGCTCCCCGAGCGCCGGAATCGGCTGGCTCGAGGGATGGCGGTTGACGTTCGGCGGTGAGGAGCTCGGCTGGGACGGGGCGCTCGCCACGATCGTCGAGGCTCCGGACGAGCGGGTGTTCGTCGCGCTGTACGACGTCAGCGAGTTCGACGAGCCGACGCTCGACGCCTGGGAGGGCGCCGACCGCGGCCTGTACCGCAAGCTCAAGGTGCGGGTGCACACGCTCGAGGGTGAGGCGCTGGCCTGGCTGCACGTGCTCGACTCGTTCGAGGGCGGGCTCCCGTCCGCGCGGTACCTCGGCCTGATCGCCGAGGCCGCCCAGGCCGCCGGCGCCCCCGACGACTACGTCGGCGCGCTCCGCGCCCGCCCCTGCACGAGCACCGAGCTCTGACCCCTGAACGTTGTGGTGGCTCACGGGCCACCACAACGTTCACAGCTCGAGCACCCAGTGCTCGGCCAGCCCGTTCGGGTCCAGTGAGTCCGCCGAGCTGGTGTGGTCGAGGGTGAACCCCGCCTTGGCGTAGATCGCCCTCGCGGCGGTGAGCGCGTCCTGCGTGTGCAGCACCACGCGCTCGTACCCCTCGGCGCGCGCGTACGCCACGCACTCGTCCACCAGGCGGACGCCCAGCCGGTGACCGCGCGCGGCCGGCTCGACCAGCAGGAGTCGCAGCCGCGCGGTGGACGCATCGTCCGAGGCGCACGCGATCGAACCCAGCAAGCGTCCGGCCCGCTCGGCCACCCAGACGCGTGTCTCGTCCGGGTGTCCGAGGAGGTCCGCGACGATCGCCGCGACCGCCGCTTCGAATCCCGGCCAGCCGTACTCCTCCTCGTAGAGCTGCGCGTGTCGCGTCAGCACCCAGCCGAGCTCGCCGGTCCGCGCCGGCCGGATCAGCACGTCGGCGGAAGCGCCGAACAGCAGGCCCTCGACGGTGTCCAGCGCACCCACCAACGCTCTGCGCTCCCCCGGCCCCAGCGGATCGAGCAACTCCGCGACCCGGGTGTCCGCCCGCGAGGCCAGCTGCGAAGCGACCGCCAGCCCCGCGTCGGTAACTGCCACCAGCTGCCGACGACGATCGTCCGGATCAACCGTACGAGTGAGCAACCCCCGCTCGGCGAGCCGGTCCAGCAGGCGGGTCGTGTAGCCGGGATCCAGCTGCAGCCGGCTGCGGAGCTCCACCACCGGCTGCGGACTCCGCTGCGTGACCTCGTACACCAGCCGGGCCTCGGGGAGGGTCAGGCCCGAGTGCAGGTAGCTGTCGTCGAGGAGCGCTGTCACCTCGGTCCAGGCGCGGTTGAAGCGCCGGACACTCGCGATCTGCGTCACCGTCATCACCGGATCATCGCCGTATTCTTTGACAGAGTCAAAGGTTAACGGTGATAAAGAAGAACAGTGGCCGAGAAGGACCGGCTGGAGCGCTACCGGGCGAAGCGTTCCGCCGACCGCACGCCCGAGCCCGTACCGGACGCCGCTCCGGAAAACCGTGCTGGAAACTCTTTCGTCATCCAGGAACACCACGCGCGCGCCCTGCACTGGGACTTCCGCCTCGAACGCGACGGCGTCCTCGTCTCCTGGGCGATCCCCAAGGGCCTCCCGCCCGACCCGAAGCAGAACCACCTCGCGGTCCAGACCGAGGACCACCCGCTCGACTACGCGGCGTTCGAGGGCGCCATCCCGGCCGGCGAGTACGGCGGCGGCAACGTCTCGGTGTGGGACCACGGCACGTACGACCTGGAGAAGTGGACCGAGCGCGAAGTAAAGGTCGTTCTCCACGGGACACGCTCGAATGGGCGATATGTCCTGTTCAAAACCGGGAAAGACTGGATGATCCACCGCATGGATCCGGTTCCGGAAGGTTGGCAGCCGCTCCCCGAGCTGGTGCCACCGATGCTCGCCACGCTCGGCACCCTGCCGGGCGACGACGCCGAGTTCGCCTACGAGATGAAGTGGGACGGCGTCCGGCTGGTGCTGTACATCTCGGGCGGTCGGGTCAAGGCACTCACCCGCAGCAACCGCGACGTCACGAGCAACTACCCGGAGCTGCACCAGCTCGCCGCGTCGGTCGGCACCCGGCAGATGGTCGTCGACGGCGAGGTCGTCGCCACGGACGACAACGGGCGGATCAGCTTCGGCGCGCTCCAGAACCGCATGCACGTGTCGCGACCGAGCAAGAAGCTGCTGAGCGGCTGGCCGGTCACTTTCCTGGCCTTCGACCTGCTCCACCTCGACGGCGAGTCGCTGCTCGATCTGCCGTACGCCGAGCGAAGAACGCGCCTCACCGAACTGGAACTGCGCGGCCCGCACTGGTCGACGCCACCGCACTTCGCCGGCGGGGGCGCCGACGCCGCGGCCACCAGCCGGGCCCAGGGCCTCGAGGGCATCGTCGCCAAGCGACTGACGTCGAAATACCTGGCGGGGAAACGCACGCGGGACTGGCTCAAGGTCAAGAACATCCGCATGCAGGAGGTCGTGGTCGGCGGCTGGCGCCCGGGCGCGGGACGACGCGAGGGGCGGATCGGGTCGCTGTTGCTCGGCATCCCCGGGCCGGACGGGCTGGAGTACGTCGGGCACGTCGGCACCGGCTTCACCGACGCGGTGCTCGACGACCTGACCCGGCGCCTGACCCGCACCGAACGCAAGACCAGCCCGTTCGCCACGCCGCTCCCCCGCCCCCACGCGAAGGATGCGCGCTGGGTGACGCCGCACCTGGTGGGTGAGGTCGCGTTCGGCGAGTGGACGGGCGAGGGCCTGCTCCGGCATCCGGCCTGGCGCGGCCTCCGCTCGGACAAGAAGCCGAGCGACGTCCGCCTAGAGGGCGCGTTCCCGGAGCGCGATCAGCGCGGTGTTGGCGAGTAGGCGAACCCCGATACCGATCGCTTTTTCGTCGACGTCGAACGACCCCTGGTGCAGGTCGAGCGCTTCTCCCGGACGGCCGACGCCGAGCCGCGCCATCGCGCCCCAGCAGTGCTCGAGGTACCAGGAGAAGTCCTCGCCGCCCATGCTCTGCTGGGTGTCGACGAGCGCGTCCGGGCCGAGCGTCTCGACCGTCGCCTCGCTCAGCACGCCGGCTGAGTGCGGGTGGTTGACCACCGGGGGCATGCCGCGGTTGTACTCGACGTTCGCGACCGCACCGGTGGGCGCGACGACCTGGTGCACGAGCTGCTCGATCAGCTTCGGCGCCAGCTCCCAGGCCGAGTGGTCCAGACAGCGCACCGAGCCGCTCACCGTGCCGGTCTGCGGGATCGCGTTCGGCGCGACGCCGCTGTGCACGGCTCCGAAGACCAACGACAGCGCCGACCGGACGTCGACCCGGCGGGCCAGCAGCGCCGGCACGTCGGTGACGACCCGGGCCAGCGCGCTCACCAGGTCGACGGTCAGGTGTGGACGCGCAGTGTGACCACCCGGCCCGGACAAGTCGACTTTCACGAAGTCGGCCGCGGCCGTGATCGGGCCGGTGCGCAGCCCGACCTGCCCGGTGAGCGTCCGCGGGTCGCAGTGAATGGCGAAGATCTCTTCGACGCCAGCCATCCGCCCGGCGTTGATCACGTCGAGCGACCCCGACGGCAGCGCCTCCTCGGCCGGCTGGAACAGCAGCCGCACCCGCCCGGGCAGCGCGTCCCCCAGCGACGCCAGCGCGAGCCCCGCCCCGAGGACGACCGTCGTGTGCACGTCGTGCCCGCACGCGTGGCACACACCCTCGACCGTGGACCGGTACGGCACGTTCTTCACGTCCGGCAGTGGCAGCGCGTCGAGATCGGCACGGAGAGCAACCATGTGGTCACCGGAGCCGATGTCGCAGGACAGGCCGTTGCCCCTGGGCAACATCACCGGCTGCAACCCGGCCTCGGTGAGCCGATCGGCGACGCGCGCAGCGGTGGGCTGCTCGGTGTTCGAGAGGTCAGGATGCGCGTGCAGGTACCGCCGGAAGCGGATGAGCTCGTCTTCGTGCGCTGCGACCCAGGCGTCCAGGTTCACCGCGGAAGGCCGTCTGCAATCGACATGAGGCCGCTTGGCATCGGCAGAGTGTACCTCTCGGTCAAATACACCGCGTGACCGGTCGATTCCGACTTGATCATCCAACTGATACTGATTCTGAACTGGGCGAACCGGGCTTTCGTGTCACTTAGCGACCGCGACTGTGCCACACCGCACTTGCTCGACGCCGTCTGGTCCGAGACCCTTCAGGGACGGTGATCGAGGCCGGGCTGGCACGATTGCACCCGAGCGCTAGGACGGGCGAGTAGAAAAGGTGAGCGTGGACGCACCCACCCCGGTAGACGGCACCTCGGCCGCCGGCGCGCCAGACGGCCGCACGGTCGGCAGGCGGTACACCCTGCGATCATCCGTGGGGTCCGGCGGCATGGGTACGGTCTGGCGCGCCTTCGACGAGTTGTTGCGTCGCGAGGTCGCGGTCAAGGAAGTGCTGCTCCCAGCCGGTATTCCGGCCCCGGAGCGCGCGGTCCTGTGCGAGCGGACGCTGCGCGAGGCGCGCGCCGCCGCCGCGCTCAACCACCCCGCGGTGATCCGGGTCTACGACGTCGTGAACGACGGTGACCGGCCCTGGATCGTCATGGAGCTGCTCGACGCCGCGAGCCTGGCCGACACGCTGCGGGACGAGGGGCCGCTGCCCTACGACCGGGTCGCCGAGATCGGCCTGGCCGTGCTCGGCGCGCTGGAGGCCGCGCACCGCGTCGGTGTCCTGCACCGCGACGTGAAGCCCGGCAACGTGCTGCTCGGCACCGATGGGCGGGTGACGCTCACCGACTTCGGTGTCGCGCGTTCGCCGAACGAGTCGCCGCTGACCAGTACCGGCCTGCTGCTCGGTTCTCCGCAGTACATCGCGCCGGAGCGTGCCCGCGGCCGCTCGTTCGGCCCGCCCAGCGACCTGTTCTCGCTCGGCGCGACGCTCTACACGGCGGTCGAGGGCCGACCGCCGTTCGACCGGGGCGACCCGCTGCCGACGATGACCGCCGTCGTCGTCGAACCGCCGGACCAGATGGCCTTCGCCGGGCCGCTGGCGCCGGTGCTCCTCGGCCTGCTCGAGAAGGACCCCGAGCAGCGCTGGGACTCGATCAAGACCCGGAACGCACTGCGCACTGTGCTCTCCGGCGGTCGCATCACGTCGCTGGACGGCGGCGGTGGGCGCGCGCCCCGGCAGCAGCCCGCCGGTTCCGCCGACCGGGCGCAGCCCGCGCGTCGGCGTCCGGAGACGTCGAGCCCGAGCTCCGGGACGCCCGGAGTGACCTCCGGCCCGGGTGGAACCGCAACGCCGCCTCCGCCGCCTTCGGGTGCCGCGGCGTCGAAGCGTCCCGCGCCTCCGGCGCCTCCCGGTGCTCCGCCCACGCCTCCCGGTGCGCGGCCGGCCGCTGCCGACGGCGCACCCGGACAGCGCGGTGCCCTCGAGGGCACCGCGGCGATGGCAGTGAATCCGTTCAGCACCGATGGGGTTCCGTCACTGCCACCGCCCAAGTCCGACGCCAATCAGGGCGACGCTGCGAAGCAGCAGTCCGATCAGCCGGGGTCACGCGGACCCGTGCCGAACGGTGGCGCGCCGGGCCGGCCCGGGAGTGGGCGGGCGACCGTGCGCGGCAGCGTGTCGGTGCCCGGGCAGCCGGGTGGCGGGCCGGGTCCCGGCGGGGCCGGGCAGCACGGCGCCGGGCAGCAGGGGCAACCGCCGATTTCGGGGTATGCGCGGGTGCCGGGGGTGGCGCCGGCGCCGCCGCACGGGCAACCGCCTGGTTCGCACCCGCAGAGCGGTTACGGTCCGTCGACGTACGGCTCCCCGTACGGTGGTGCGGGCGGTTACGGCGACCAACCGGCCTACGAGCAGCAGGGTCACCAGCAGCAGGGATACGAGCAGCAGCCGCCGCAGAACTCCACGGCGCCGCTGCCCTCGGCGCCGCCGTCGGCGAACCCGCGGCGCTCCGCGTACATGGGCGGGCACACGATGGTGTCGCCCACGCCGGGCCACCTCGACCAGCACGGCTCCGGCAGCCACGAGGCCCCCGACAGCCGTCGCCGCACGATGTTCATCGTCGCGGCGGTCGTCGTCGCGGTGATCCTGATCGGCCTGATCAGCTACCTCGTCAGCGTGGCGTTCTCCGGCGACGACAAGGCCTCGGCCGGCAAGTCGACGACCTCCACCGCCGCCGGCACCGGCGTCGACCTGAAGTCGTACGACTACCCCGACCGCGGGTTCACGCTGAAAGCCCCCGCCACCTGGTCGGAGAAAAAAGCCGAGACCTACGTCGACTACGACGGCCCCGAGGGCGACAAACTCCGCGCGCTGATCGAGAACGGCTCCTCACCGGAGCAGCACCTCAAAAGCGCGGAGAACTACCAGAAGCAGCGGCTCTCCAAGGGCCAGATCACCGCGTTCAAGACCGTGTACCAGCGGGCGAGCGCCAAGAAGCTCGGTGGGCGTGACACCTGGGAGTGGGAGTTCACCTACACCGAGAGCAACGTCCAGAAGCACCGCCTCTGGCGGGTCGCCGTCGTCGACGGCAAGGCGTACAACCTGTACCTGACCACCGCCGACGGTGACTTCTCCGACCGCAAGCCGCTGTACGACGAGATCACGGCCTCCTTCACGTTCGATCGACCCTGAGCCGTATTTCGGAGCGCGGTCGACTAGCCTGCTCGAACGTGACCCTTACGACCGACCCTTCCAGCCCTGAGTTCATCGCGGCCTCCGCGGCGACCGCGCTCGGTGAGGCCACCGGTGTGCGCCAGCACGACGTCGCACTGTGGCTCGGTTCGGGGTGGGCCCCGGCTGCCGATCAGATCGGTGCGCCCGACGCCGAGATCCCGCTCGACCGCCTCGTCGGCTTCGCCCCGCCGACCGCGCTCGGCCACGTCGGCTCGGTGCGTTCGCTCACCGTCGGTGAGAAGAAGGTGCTGATCTTCCTCGGGCGCACCCACCTGTACGAGGGGCGCGGTGTCGAGCCGGTCGTGCACGGTGTGCGCGTGGCGGCTGCCGCGGGTTGCCGCACCGTCATCCTCACGAACGCCGCCGGGGGGCTGCGGACGGGCATGTCGGTCGGGCAGCCGGTGCTGATCAGTGACCACATCAACATGACCGGTCGGTCGCCGTTGGTCGGGGCCACGTTCGTCGACCTCACCGACCTGTATTCGCCGCGGCTACGGGCGCTGGCGAAGGAGATCGACCCGTCGCTCGAGGAGGGCGTGTACGCAGCTCTTCCCGGGCCGCACTACGAGACGCCGGCCGAGATCCGGATGCTGGGCACGATCGGTGCCGATCTGGTCGGCATGTCGACAGCGCTCGAGGCGATCGCTGCCCGCGCCGCCGGCACCGAGGTGTTCGGTCTCTCGCTCGTGACGAACCTGGCCGCCGGTCTCGCCGGAAAGCCCCTCTCCCACGACGAGGTGATCGAAGCCGGCCGCGCCTCGGCCACCCGCATGGGCCAACTACTAGGCGAACTGATCGCCAGGACATAAAAAGCGGCCGCGCGTCCCGCCGGCGGGTGCGCTTTTTGCTTGAACCTGGAGCCCCTAAAGGTCTGGGAAGTCTTCTTCGCGGTATTCGTTGGGGCGGCGGTGGTTGCCTCGTTCGCGTTTGCGGAGTTCGATGCGGCGTACCTTGCCGGACAGCGTGCGGGGCAGCGGCCCGAACTCCACCCGCCGGACGCGCTGGTACGGCGGAAGGTGCGACCGCGCGTACCGCAGGATCTCCCGCGCGGTCTCCGGCCCGGCCGGATACCCGTCCGCGAGGTCGATGTACGCCTTCGGCATCGCGTCAGCCGGTCCGGGGCTGGGCACCACCGCGGCCTCACCGACCGCTTCGTGCTCGGCCAGCACCCCTTCCAACTCCACCGGCGAGATCCGGTACTGATCGCACGAGAACACGTCCTCGACCCGCCCGAGATACCGTAGATACCCTCGCTCGTCAGCGATCGCGACGTCCCCGGTGCGGTAATACCGTCCCCGCGTCACGGGCGCCCGCCCGGCGACAGCGGGCTCCACGGCGTCGAAATAGTGCGACATCAGACTCAACGGACGCCGGGTGAGATCCAGACAGATCTCACCCTCCTCCCCCGGCGCAGCCGGGTAACCGCTCAACGGGTCGACGAGCACGACCGGGCACCCCGGCAGCGGACGACCCATCGCACCGAGCGTCATCGGCTGCCCCGGTGTGTGGGCCACCAGAGCGGTGGCCTCGGACTGCCCGTACCCCTCGCGGATCGTGAGCCCCCACGCACGGCGCACCCGGTCGACGACACCGACCCCCACCGGCTCACTGATCGTCACCAGCTCGCGCAGCGTGCCGCGCCGACCGGTCAGATCCGCGCTCGCCAGCGCCCGCCAGGCCTTCGGTGGCGCGCACAACGTGGTCACCCCGCAGCGCTCCAGCAGCGTGAACAGCGTCTCCGGCGCGGGCTGCGGCGCGGCGTAGACCAGCACGCACGCACCGGCGTTCCACGGCGCGAACACGTTCCCGCACAGGTGCTTGGTCCAGCCGGGCGACGAGATGCTCAGGTGGACGTCACCCGGGCGCAGGCCCGCCCAGTACATCGTCGTCAGATGCCCGACCGGGTACGAGACGTGGGTGTGGACGATCGCTTTCGCCCAGCCGGTCGTCCCAGGGGTGAACAGGATCAGCAGCGGATCGTCGGCGCGGGTCGGTCCGTCGGGACGGAACGAGCCGATCCCGTTGCGACAGTCGTCGAACCGCAGCCAGCCGTCGACCGGCTCCCCGACCGCGATCCTGGTGGGCGCGTCGGGCAGGTCGGCGGTGCGGTCGGAGCGCACGATCAGGTGGCTGACGTCGGCCCGGACGATGCGCCCGGCGACCTCGGACGGCGCCAGCAGCGGCGAGGTGGGGACCGCGACCGCACCGAGCTTCATCAGCGCGAGCAACGATTCCCAGAGCTCCACCTGATTGCCGAGCTGCACGAGCACGCGGTCGCCGCGCTCGACCCCGCAGGTGCGCAGCCAACAGGCCACCTGGTCCGAGCGGCGGGACAGCTCGCCGAACGTCCAGGACTGCTCGGTCCCCTCGGCGTCGACGATCCACAGCGCACGGTCGGCGGCGTGCCGCGTGGCGAGGAAGCCGTCGAACCAGTCCAGCGCCCAGTTGAACTCGCTGAAATCCGGCCACTCGAACCTGCGGATCGCTGCCGGGTAATCCGAGGCGGTCTCCAAGAGGAGATCTCGGGCGACGCGGAAAACCGAGCCCGGGTCGGACGGTGTCACTGGCCGCTTCCTGACCTTTCTGGCCGCTGAACGGTGGTCGACCTCGCGCCAGGGTAAACGTCGAAAGGCCTGCTCGTGGCCCCGCGACACCGGGGTGCGTCCCGCCGTCTCAATACGCAACGATGGACCCATGACCGAAACGTCCGGCTGGACCGGCCCCGAGGTTGCGGCTCTGCGTCATCGCACCGAAGCGTGGATCGCCGACGATCCCGATCCGGTCACCCGCGCCGAGCTCCAGGCGGTGCTCGCCGGGGTCCCGGGCAGCCTCGACGACCTGGCCGACCGGTTCGCCGGACCGCTGACGTTCGGCACCGCGGGTCTGCGCGGGCCGGTGCGCGCCGGGCCCAACGGCATGAACCGCGCGGTGGTGCGGGCGGCCGCCGCCGGGCTGTGCGCCTATCTGGACGACAACGGCGCGTCCGGTCCCGTCGTGATCGGTTACGACGCCCGGCGCGGGAGCGCGGACTTCGCCGCGGAGACGGCCGCCGTCGTCACCGGTGCGGGCCGGGCTGCGTTGCTGCTACCCCGGCCGCTGCCGACGCCCGTGCTGGCCTACGCGGTGCGTCGACTGGACGCCGCAGCCGGGGTGATGGTCACCGCGAGCCACAACCCGCCCGCCGACAACGGCTACAAGGTCTACCTCGCCGACGGCGCGCAGATCGTCCCACCCGCGGACCGGGAGATCGAGGAACGCATCCGCGCCGTCGAACAGCTCGCTGCCGTGCCGCTCGGCACGGCAGCGCAGTCCGTCGACGAGCACGTGATCGACGAATACCTCGCGACGACAGTCCGGGCCGTCGTTCGATCCGATGACGACGCCCGGCGCGCCGCGCTGCGGGTGGCGTACACACCGTTGCACGGTGTGGGGCGCGAGATCGTGGAGCAGGCGTTCGCGCGGGCGGGGTTCGCGCCGTTGCACGTCGTGGCGTCCCAGGCCGATCCGGACCCGGCGTTCCCGACGGTCGCGTTCCCGAACCCGGAGGAGCCGGGCGCCGTGGACGAGCTGGTAGCGCTGGCGTCGTCCGTCGGGGCGGACATCGCGATCGCGAACGACCCGGACGCGGACCGGTGCGCGGTGGCGGTTCCGCAGGGATCGGGCTGGCGACTGTTGCACGGCGACGAGGTGGGTGCGCTGCTCGCCGACGCGCTGCTGCGGCACGGCGTCAAAGGCACGTATGCGACGACGATCGTGTCGTCGTCGCTGCTCTCGACGTTGGCACCGGCGCGCGGCGCCCGGGCGGCCGAGACGCTCACCGGTTTCAAGTGGATCGTGCGTGCTGCCGACGACCTGGCGTTCGGTTACGAGGAGGCGCTGGGGTACGCGGTCGCGCCGGGCGTCGTCCGGGACAAGGACGGCGTCGGGGCGGCGCTCGCGGTCGCCGATCTGGCCGCCGAGCTGAAGGCGGACGGGAAGACGCTCACCGACCGGCTGGACGAGCTCGCCGTGGAGTTCGGGTTGCACGCGACGTCGCAGTTGTCGGTGCGGGTGTCCGATCTGAGCGAGATCGGTTCTCTGCTGGCGCGGATCCGGTCGGCGCCGCCGTCGTCGCTGCTCGGGCGGGCAGTGAGCGAGGTGCACGACCGGTTGCCCGACGCGGACGTGCTGACCCTGCGCGCGCCGGGAGTGCGGGTGGTGGTGCGACCGTCCGGTACCGAGCCGAAGCTCAAGGCGTACCTGGAGGTCGTGGTGCCCGTGCCGGCCGGTGTGTCGGCGGCACGGGAATCGGCGAGCGAGCAGCTACGCGCGCTCCGTGCCGAGGTGGCCGTCGCTCTCGGAGTCGACCAGTAACCGGGGTCACGACGACTTCCCGGGCCTACCCGGGCGGGCGGTAGGGCCGGGAAATCGTCGTAGGGCCGGGAAGCCGTCGTAGGGCCGGGAAGTCGTCGGCGCGGCTCAGACCGCGCCGAACTGGCGGTCGCCGGCGTCGCCCAGGCCGGGGACGATGTACGCGGAGTCGTTGAGGCGCTCGTCGATGCTGGCCGTGATCACGCGGATCGGGAGGTTCGCCTCCTCGAGGCGGCGTAGCCCCTCCGGAGCGGCGAGTGCGCAGATCACCGTCACGTCGGTGGCGCCGCGCTGCGTGAGCAGGCCGACGCAGTGCTGGAGCGAGCCGCCGGTGGCGAGCATCGGGTCGAGCACGAACACCGGGCGGCCGGTGAGGTTCTCGGGCAGCGACTCCATGTATGCGCGGGGCTGGTGCGTCTCCTCGTCGCGGGCGAGGCCGACGAAGCCCATCGACGCCTCGGGGAGCAGGCCGAACGCGGCCTCGGCCATGCCCAGGCCGGCGCGCAGCACCGGGACGAGCAGCGGCGGGTTGCCCAGGCGGATGCCGGTGGTGCGGGCGACCGGCGTGTGGATCGGGTACTGCTCGATCTCGATCTCGCGGGTGGCCTCGTAGACGAGCATGAGCGTCAGCTCGCGGAGCGCCGCGCGGAACACGGACGGCTCGGTCCGGGCGTCACGCATGGTGGTGAGCCGGGCACTGGCGAGCGGGTGATCAACAACGAGCGTCTGCACGTCGCGACGGTACCGCGCCCCAGCTCAGCCACCCCCTGCCGGGGCGCGCCCGCCGCGCGCGGGGCCCGTTCCCCGCCGCAGGAGCGGACAGCGCAGCGCAGCGCGCGGACAGCGCAGCGCGGCGCGGCGCGCGGACAGCGCAGCGCGGCGCGGCGCGCGGACAGCGCAGCGCGCGGACAGCGCAGCGCAGCGCGGCGCGCGGGCGGGCGGGCGGACGCCAGGCGCGGGCGGACGTCAGGCGGGGACGGACGTCAAGCGGTGGCGCGCAGGGGGGTGGTCGGGGTGGCCGCGCGGACGGTCTCGGCTGCCAGGCGGGCGGCGGTCGCCCGGCGGTAGACGGATTCGATGGCGGCACCGTAGGCCTCGGGGGTGTGGCGGAGGGCCGCGGTGCGGCAGGCGGTGGCGGTGCGGGCCGCCAGGTCGCGGTCGGTGAGCAGCTCGGCGATCGCGTCGGCGAACTCGTCGCCGGACGCGCAGACCGCTGCTCCCGCCAGCGGGCCGTGGGCGTGCAGGACCGTGTCGCTGAGCACGACCGGCAACTCGGCCAGCGCCGCTTCCTGCAGCACCAGCCCCTGCGTGTCGGTGAGCGACGGGAACGCGAACACGTCCGCGGCCGCGTACGCCTCCGCCACCGCTCCGGCGGGCAGCTGCCCCGTGGTCACCACCCGGTCGCCCACGCCGTGCGTGCGCAGCAGCCCGCTCAGCCAGCGGCGCTCGTACACCGCACCGACGAGCGCGACCCGCACGTCCGGAAGCACCGACGCCAGCCGTGCGGTCGCGGCGAGCAGCGCCTCGACGTTCTTCTCCCGGTTCACCCGGCCGACGAACAGCACCAGCGGGGCGTCGCCCGGAATGCCGTACCGGTCGCGGAACGCGACCCCTGCCCCCGCGGACGCCGGCCGTTCCCGTACGCCGGTCGGGACCTGCACCACCCGCGACGGGTCGACCGGCAAGGCGGAGCGCCGCAGCACGGCCGCGGTCGGCACGACGACGACGTCCGTGCCGCCGAAGAACGCGGCGTTCGCGGCGTCCAGCAACCCGCATCGGGTGGCCGACCGCCGCTCCGGACGCCACGCCCCGGCCGCGCCCCGCACCACCCGAAGGGCAGCCCGCCGCCGCGCCGGCGACCCACTACCCGACCCTGCCATCGAACCGCCGGCGAACACCGCCGTCGATCCGCCCGCGGGACCGGCGAGGCGGCGGGCGTAGGCAGCGCGGAGCAGGCGCAGGGCGGTGGTGGGGATCTTGTACGCCTCGAGGTACGCGTGCAGGTCCGTGTGGTAGGTCTGCACCAGCGGCAACCCGAGCCTGGCTGCGGCGAGCACGCCGAGCAGACCGGCCGGGCCGGGCGTGTGCACGTGGATCACGTCGGGAGCCGCCTCCGCCACCCGCGCCACCTGCCGCGACCGCGGCCACGTGGCCAACCGCAGGTCAGCGACCCCGCACGGCACCGAAGGCAGCCCGATCACCGGAAAACCCACGGGGGTCTGCGACGGATATCCGGGAGCGAACAGCACGCTCTCGTGTCCCCGCTCGGCCAACGCCCCCGCCAGCGTGCGGATCGACGTGATGACGCCGTCCCGCCGGGGTAGGAACGTGTCCGAGAAGTGCGCGATGCGGAGGCCCGTCATGGCGCCCGAACCTAGGGCTCGCGGGCGGCTAACGGCAGAAGTTGCCGTGACCGGGGCGGTAACGCGCTGCGTAGGATGGAGTTCATGTCAGTTCCTTTCGCGCTGGACGTTGGCCGATCCGAAGGGTCGCTCCGCCGGTTCCTGCACGGCCTGCCGGGCGTCGACGAGGTCGGCGCGAAGGCACGCGCCGCCCGCCTCGGCACCCGCTCGATCAAGACGACGGCCAAGGCGCACGCGCTCGACCTGACGATCCGCATGATCGACCTCACCACGCTCGAGGGCGCCGACACTCCGGGCAAGGTCAGGGCGCTGTGCGCCAAGGGGCGCCACCCCGGCGACGACGCCCCGCCGGTCGCGGCGATCTGCGTCTACGGCGACATGGTCCCGTCGGCGGCGGAGGCGCTGGCCGGATCGGGCATCCACATCGCCGCTGTCGCCACCGCGTTTCCCTCCGGCCGCGCGCCGCGTGACGTCAAGCTGGCCGACACGAAGGCTGCCGTCGCCGCCGGCGCCGACGAGATCGACATGGTGATCGACCGGGGCGCGTTCCTCTCCGGGAGGTACGGCCAGGTGTTCGAGGAGATCGTCGCGGTCAAGGAAGCGTGCGGGGACGCCCACCTCAAGGTGATCCTGGAGACCGGCGAACTGGTCACGTACGACAACGTGCGCCGGGCGTCCTGGCTGGCGATGCTCGCCGGCGCCGACTTCATCAAGACGTCCACCGGCAAGGTCTCCCCCGCCGCGACGCTGCCGGTGACGCTGGTGATGCTGGAGGCGTGCCGCGACTACCGCGACGCCCACGGCCGGCAGGTCGGCATGAAGCCCGCCGGCGGCATCCGCACCGCCAAGGACGCGATCAAGTACCTGGTGATGGTCAACGAGATCACCGGCCCCGACTGGCTCGAGCCGGACTGGTTCCGGTTCGGCGCGTCCAGCCTGCTCAACGACGTCCTGCTCCAACGCCGGAAGATGGCCACCGGCCACTACGCCGGCTCCGACCACGTGACCTTGGACTGACGCCCATGTTCGAGTACGCGCCCGCACCCGAATCCCGCAGCGTCGTCGCGCTCCGCGATTCCTACGGCCTGTTCATCGACGGTGAGTTCACCGACGGCGGCGGCGTCTTCAAGACCGTCAATCCGGCCGACGAGGAGGTGCTGGCCGAGGTCGCTTCGGCCGACGCCGCCGACGTCGACCGGGCCGTGAACGCCGCGCGCCGCGCCTTCGACGAGGTCTGGGGCCCGATGCCTGGCCGCGAACGGGGCAAGTACCTGTTCCGGATCGCCCGCGTCCTGCAGGAACGGGCCCGTGAGTTCGCGGTGCTGGAGTCGCTCGACAACGGCAAACCGATCCGCGAGACGCGTGACATCGACCTGCCGTTGGTCGCCGCTCACTTCTTCTACTACGCGGGCTGGGCCGACAAGCTGCAGTACGCGGGGGTCGGAACTCGCCCCCTGGGAGTGGCCGGGCAGGTCATTCCGTGGAACTTCCCGCTGCTGATGCTGGCTTGGAAGATCGCACCGGCGCTGGCCACCGGCAACACCGTGGTGCTCAAGCCGGCCGAGACGACGCCGCTCACCGCGCTGCTGTTCGCCGAGGTGTGCCAACAGGCCGAGTTGCCGCCGGGTGTCGTCAACATCGTGACGGGCGCGGGAGAGACCGGGCGGACGCTGGTCTCGCACCCGGGGATCGACAAGGTGGCGTTCACCGGGTCCACCGAGGTGGGCAGGCAGATCGCCCAGGCGGTGGCCGGGTCGCCGAAGCGGCTCACCCTGGAACTGGGCGGCAAGGCCGCGAACATCGTGTTCGACGACGCGCCGGTCGACCAGGCGGTCGAGGGCATCGTCGACGGAATCTTCTTCAACCAGGGCCACGTGTGCTGCGCCGGGTCCCGGCTGCTGGTGCAGGAGTCGGTCGCCGACGAGGTGCTGGCCGCGCTGCGCCGCCGGATGTCGACGCTTCGGGTGGGCGACCCGCTGGACAAGAACACCGACGTCGGGGCGATCAACTCGGCGGAGCAGCTCGCGAAGATCCAGGAACTGTCGGCGGCGGGCGAGGCCGAGGGTGCCGAGCGGTGGTCGCCGGCGTGCTCGCTGCCCGACCGGGGCTACTGGTTCATACCGACACTGTTCACCGGTGTTTCGCAGGCCCACCGCATCGCCCGCGAGGAGATCTTCGGGCCGGTGCTGTCCGTGCTGACGTTCCGGACGCCCGCGGAAGCCGTCGAGAAGGCCAACAACACGCCGTACGGGCTGTCCGCTGGTATCTGGACCGACAAGGGCTCCCGGATCCTGTGGATGGCCGACAAGCTGCGCGCCGGTGTGGTGTGGGCCAACACGTTCAACCAGTTCGACCCGGCGTCGCCGTTCGGTGGGTACAAGGAGTCCGGTTACGGCCGCGAGGGCGGTCGCCACGGCCTGGAGGCTTACGTCCGATGAGCCGGTTGTCCGTTCGCAAGACGTACAAGCTGTACATCGGGGGCGCGTTCCCCCGCAGTGAGTCCGGGCGCACGTACCCCGTGACCGACCCGGAAGGGGCCTTCGTGGCGAACGTGGCGCACGCTTCCCGGAAGGATCTGCGGGACGCGGTCGTCGCGGCTTCGAAAGCGTCGGCCGGTTGGGCGGGTCGGACGGGGTACAACCGGGGCCAGATCCTCTACCGGGTCGCGGAGATGCTCGAGGCACGCCGGTCGGAGTTCGGCGCCGACGTGGACGCGGCGATCGACCGGTGGGTCTTCCACGCCGGGTGGGCGGACAAGTACGCGCAGGTCGTCGGAGCGACGAACCCGGTGTCGGGGCCGTACCTGAACCTGTCGACGCCGGAGCCGACCGGCGTGGTGGGGGTGCTCGCGCCGGCCGGGTCGCTGCTCGGGCTGGTGAGCGTGATCGCCCCGGTGATCACGACCGGGAACACGTGCGTGGTCGTGGCGTCCGACGCCGTGGCGGCGATCACGCTGGCCGAGGTGCTGGCGACGTCCGACCTACCCGGTGGTGTCGTCAACGTGTTGACCGGTCAGGCGGCGGAGCTCGGCTCGTGGCTGGCGTCGCACGAGGAGGTCCGCGGGCTGGACCTGACCGGGGCGTCCCTCGAGCAGGCCGCCGAGTGGGAGGCGCTGGCCGCCGCCAACCTCACGCGGGTGCGCCGACCCGACCCGGCGGAGGACTGGGAGGCCGACCCGGCCCTCTCCCGCCTGACCACCTTCACCGAGACGAAGACCGTCTGGCACCCGATCGGGGTGTGACGCCTTCGTAGTGACCTGGAGCCGCTCAGGGGCGACGCTGACGGCCGTCGCAGGGAGGGCCGTGACCCTTCTGTCAGCGTCGTTCCTGAGTGGCCGTGCACGGGTGAGAGTCGACGTCGGTATCCGTGCTGGCGAAGCGGATCGGGATCGGGATTCCATCGCTTTACGCGGCCTTCGGAGACAAGAAATCATTGTTCCGGGAAGTGGTCGACGTGTACGCGCGGACACACGGTGCATTCACTGAGCGAGCCTCGCCGCAGAGTCGTCTGCACGTGCAGGCGTCGAACGGATGTTGCGCGAAGCTGCCGCGGAATACACGGCGACGAATCACCCGAACGGCTGTCTGACAATCAGCGCGGCGACGAACTGCGGTCCGGATTCAGCCGATATCGAAGAACTACCGCGCAGCCGGCGGAATGCGAATGTCGCCGCGATCGAGCAACGGATTCAGTCCGACGTCGACGCCGGAACGCTGCCCGCCGATACGAACGCCGCCGCACTCGCCCGCCTGACCGGCGTCGCCGTTCAAGGCATGAGCCAGCAGTCCCGCGACGGCGCCACCCGCTCCGACCTGGAAGCAGTGGCCGCGCTGATCATGAACGCCTGGCCGACTCCCTGAAAAGCCTTACGCGGTGGGGCAGAGGGCTTGAGCCTGCTCTGTCCCACCGCGCTTCGGCTGCGTCCGGCGCCCGGGGGGTCGGCGTCGGTTCGCGTGGTGTCTGACAAGAGAAACGCTACGTCGGAACAATCACCAGCGGGAAGGCCCTTGAGGTTTCGTTAAGGTCTGTCTGAACGCGAGTTAACCCGCGTCTTCCGCATTGCTCGCAACGCCCCGACAGCGCGATGCAGCGGCCGGTAATCACCAGCCCCATGAGGCACATCAGACCACGCCCGATCGGAATCATCACGATCCGGCATCGCCCCGTCCCCACGCGCCATCTTTCGAAAGACCGTCGGATCGAGCATCGCGAGATCGACCCGAATTCGCGCGCCGCCCATCGGACTCGTGTCGATTCGAATCGATCCACCCGCCGTTTCGGCGACCTTTCGGACGATGTCGAGCCCGAGCCCGGTCGACCCGCCGCCGCTGTTCCCGCGCCGCACGGCCATCCGGGGGTGCCGGATGCCGGTGCCCGCGTCCTCGATGACGAGCGCGGCCACCGGACCGCGCAGCACGAGCACGCTCACCGCGAACGCGACGCCCGGCGCGGTGTGCCGGAACACGTTGCCCAGCAGCACGTCGACGCACGACACCAGCTCGGTGCGCGACACCGAGACCGGCACCCGCCGCCCCACCCCGGCCAGCCGGCAGTCGCGGTGCTCGTCCTCCGCGAGCGCGCCCCAGAACTCGACGCGCTCGGAGACCACCTCGGCCAGGTCGCACCACTCCGGCCCGCGCTCGGACAGCGGTCGGCGCGCGGTCTGGATGATGACGTCGACCTCACGCTCGAGCGTGGCGACGGCGTCGCGGATGCGGGCCGCGTCCACGCCGTCGTCGAGGGCCTCGGCGTCCAGTCGCAGCGCGGTCAGCGGGGTGCGCAGGCGGTGCGAGAGGTCAGCGGCCAGTTCGCGCTCCGCGTCGAGCGTCGCGACGACACGGTCGGCCATCGTGTTGAACGACGCCCCCGCCTCGGACAGCTCCCGCGGACCCGAGGGCTCCACCCGGGCGTCCAGGTTGCCGTCGCCGAACGCACGGGCGACCGCCGCGAGGTTGCGGGTCGCGCCGACGACTTTCGCGGCCAGCCGATCGGCGACCACCACCGAACCGATGACCAGTCCCAGCGCCACCGCGATGAGCGCAGCGGACGCACCGGCGACCCCCCGCGACAGCGTGTCCGAGGGCACGAACACCTCGATGACCGCGAGCTGGTCCCCGGACGACATCGACGTCGATTGCAGGTAGACGACGCCGCCGTCGACGTCCGCCGTGAGCGACTCGTCCGCGCTGCTGCGCACCAGCTTGATGTCGGTGGGCTTGGCACGCGTGGTGCCGATCACCGGCGTCTGGCCGTTGGGCAGGTAGATCGCCAGGCCGTCCTGGTTGTAGGCCGGGATCGTGCTGATCGCGTCCTCGATGACCTTGACGTCGTTCGTCGCGGCCAGCAGCGAGACGGCCTGGTTCGCTTGACGCTGCGCGTCGCTGATCGCCCGTTCCCGGGCGATCTGGTGCACCACCAGCAACAAGGGCACGACGAAGGCCAACGAGACCATCGCCGTGGTCGCGAGCGCGACCAGCGCAAGGGCCCGCCTCATCGGTTGCCCGACGTCATGTCGTGGGATCCACGAGCTTCACACCTACCCCGCGAACCGTCCGGAGGTACCGCGGGGCTGCCGCAGTCTCTCCCAGCTTGCGGCGTAACCAGGACAGGTGAACATCGATCGTCTGGTCACCACCGACCGCCGGCTGGCGCCACACCGCCTCCACGAGCTCACGCCGGCTCACCACGGTGCCGGGCCGGGCCGCGAGGTAGGCGAGGAGGTCGAACTCGCGGCGGGCGAGGTCGAGCGGGGCGCCGTCGAGGACGGCTTCCCGGCGGTTCAGATCGATCCGTAGGCCGCCGACGGTGAGCGTCGGGTCACGTCGCACCTCGCCCGGACTGCTGCGCCGGAGCACCGCGGTCATGCGCGCGGTCAGGTGCTCGAACGAGAACGGCTTGACGAGGTAGTCGTCGGCGCCGGAGTTCAGCAGGCGAACGATTTCCCGCTCGTTGTCACGGGCGGTCGCAACCACCACTGGAACATCACAAACGCCACGCAACATGCGTAAAGCGTCTGCTCCGTCCAAATCGGGTAGTCCTAGGTCGAGGATTACTACGTCGGGACGCGCAGAAGTGACTTCACGCAGTGCGTCCAACGCGGTTCCCACAGCACGGACCACGTGGCCCGCCTTTGACAGAGAACGTACAAGGGCACTACGGATCGTGGGGTCGTCCTCGACGAGCAACACGGTCGGCATGTCCGGCACGGTAGCCCGATGAAAGGATGGACGGTATGCCTCGTGCGGTACGGCTCACCTTGCTGTGGCTCGGTACTACCGCCTTAGCAGTGACCGTTTCGTGGTTTGGCGTTCGACTCGTCCTTTATGCAGCCGTACCAGAACGGTCGAAACTACTCTCGGTGTCGGATTTAAAAAGTGCGTCACCGAGAGCGACCAGACCTCCGCCCGCGGCGGGTGTCACGCAAGCCCCGTCCCCCACGGTTTCCACCAGCAACGAACCTACGCCGGTGCCGCAGCGGTGGGAGGACGCCGACGGATTGGTGAATTACACGAGCACGGTGCCGACCGATGGTGGCTGGGCCAAGATCCAGTGGAACAGCAACAAAGTGCTCGTTATCGACACACTTGCCGAAACGGGGTACGCCCCGAAGGTTCAGCAGGAAAGCGCGACCCGCGTGAGCATCTCGTTCGAGTCGGCTGCGAGATCGACGCTCATCACGGCGTGGTGGGACGACGACCGGCCGCAGGTGGACGTCGACAACGGCAACGGGTGAGACGCGGGGGTGGCGCCCGCCACTCGTCTGCCCGGCGGCCCTAAGGTGGGGACCGACAATAGGTCTTTCTCAGGAGGAGCTGTGGCGGGCAGGCACCCGGAAGACGTCGAGCCGCTCGAGGACGAGCTGATCGACGATGCCGAGGCCCCCGAGGAGGACTCCTCCGACGAGGCTGACGAGGTCGAGGGCGAACGCTCGGAGAGCGTGGCCGAGTACTGGGCCGGGCTCGGTATCGACCCCGTCGAGATCGCGCTGCCGCGCGGTGGTGTCGGGCTGACGCTGCGTGAGTACCGCGTCGTCGAGGAAGAGGTCGTCGAAGACGACCTCGACGAGTCGGCCCTCGCCACCGACGAGGACGACGAGTCCCTCCCCGCCGCAGACGCGGACGCCGACGACGCGTCCCGCCGTCGCGCGGCCGCCGCAGCGGACGACGAAGACGACGACGACGCGTCCCTCCGCGCCGCTGACGCGGACGACGCGTCCCGCGCAGCCGCCGACGCGGACGACGAGGACGCGGATGACGCGTCCCGCCGTCGCGCGGCCGCGGCAGCGGACGACGAAGACGACGACGAGGGCGGCGAGAACCGGACGGCGCGGGGGCGGCGCGGAGCCAAGTACAGCGACGAGGCCCTCGCCGAGCGCTTCAACCGCGAGTACGAGGACGACTCGGACGACGAGCCAGCGGACGACGACGAGGACGAGACCGAACCCGGTCGCGCCCGCCTCGCCGCCGGCGAAGAGGAAGCCGTCTTCCTCGCGACCAACGGCACCCTCCACCTCTTCCGCGACGCCGCCTCACTGGTCGCCTTCGTGAAGTCCTCCACCGACCACGACCTCGCCACCGGCGAGAACTGGGCCGAGCTGGTCGAGACCCTCACCCCCGACCTCGTCGTCCCCGACGACGAGGACCGCTACGAGCTCGACCTCGTCGTCGAGAACCTCCGCGGCGGCCGCGACGTCTGGGAACGCGACCTGATCGTCGGCGCCGGCGAACTCGCGCGCGACCTGGCCTACGCCCTCGACCTCACCGAGGTCGACAACAGCCTCGCCCCCGGCTCCCCGCTCGACGACCTCGACGAGGCACTCCGCGCCAAGGGCTTCTTCGCCCGCCGCAAGCTCAAGCGGATCGGCTCCGAACAGGCCGCGCTCGCCTGGCGCAGCGTCATCGGCCGCATCTCGTCGTCGGTCGAGTGGCACGACTGACCCACCGATATCGACTGACACTTGAGCCGAGGCTCCATTCCGTACGTGAGTCAGCCGAGGAGCCATGGATTTCACGGCGCTTCATGGGACTCACGGGCGACACCGCGTGGTAAAAGGGCACACTTACGGGTGTCGGGTCCGAAAACGACGGTTACGGAGCAGCGATGCCCACTTTGGCCAACGGCAAGCTCGCCTATCTCGAGATCCCGGCCGTCGACGTGCGGCAGTCAGCCGACTTCTACAGCCGCGTCTTCGGGTGGGCGTTACGTCGGCGGGGTGACGGTGCGCTGGCTTTCGACGACGCGGTGGGCGAGGTCAGTGGCGTCTGGGTGACCGGCAGGCCGCCGGCGTCCGAGCCCGGGTTGCTGATCTACATCATGGTCGACGACGTCGAGAAGACGATCACGTCGCTCGTGCAGCACGGGGGTGAGCTGATCCAGCCGGTCGGCGGGGAACCCCCGGAGGTCACCGCGAGGTTCCGCGACCCCGCCGGGAACGTGTTCGGAATCTTTGAACAGTAAGTAGGGGTCGCAACCCGGGATCCCCCGGACCCGAAGTTAGCTCTCGCGGGGGACGTTTTCGGTACCGGCTGGGCATCACAGTTGATATCGGCAGGGCAACACGCCCCGCCGAATTCCTGAGAAAGGTGCCAACCATGTCCTCGGTGTCCTACGGCCGTCGCCTCGCCCGCCCGCGCAACGACCGGTGGATCGCCGGTGTCTGCTCGGCCATCGGCCGACGCTTCGGCCTTTCCTCGAGCACCGTCCGCCTGCTCTTCGTGGTCTCCTGTCTGCTCCCGGGTCCCCAGTTCCTGATCTACCTGATCGCCTGGTTCATGATCCCGAGCGAGTGACCCCGAGCGAATGACCCCTAGCGAATGACCCCTAGCGAATGACCCCTAGCGAATGACCCCTAGCGAATGACCAGGTCCGCGACGATCGCGCGGTGGTCGGAGCCCGCGATCGTGTAGGCGTCGAACCTCGACGCGTCGGCACGCGAATCGACCAGCACGTGGTCGAGCGTCACCGGCGGCGCTTTGTTCGCGTTCATCGGCCAGGTCGGCACGAGACCCTTGCCGACCTCGGCCGCGGCGTCCACGTACCCGGTACCGACCAGCTCCCGGAACGGCGAATGGTCCAGCGAGGCGTTGAAGTCTCCGGCCAGCACCCGCACCGGACCGGACGTGGACGCCGCAGGCAGCCGCGAGATGTCCCCGACCCAGCGGGACGGTGATCCGAATTCCGCGGCCTGGAAGATCGGCGGACGCGGGTGTGCGCTCACGACCTCGTACACCCGCTCGTCCGAGACCTGCAGCCGCGCGACCGTCTGATCGAACCCGGACTTCGGGTCGACGGTGCGGTTGTCGGTCAGCGGGTAGCGGGCCCAGATCCCCGTACCCGAGGCCCCGGGCAACGCCCGCAGCGCCGAGTACGGGAACAGCCGCAGCGCCGCGAACTCGGCCGCCCACTCGGGCGTCAGCTCCTGCACGGTCAACACGTCCGGCTTCTCCCGCCGGATCAGCGTCGCCAGCTCGGGTACGGAGCCGGCGCCGATCTTCGTGTTGAACGCCATCACCCGCAGCCGGGCCCCGTCGGACGGTGCACCGGACGGGATCGCCCGCGGCACGACGAACGCCCCGAACGCGAGCACCACCACCCCGGCGGCCACCGACACCTTCCAGCGCCGACTCAGAAGCGCAAGAACCAACGGCAACAGCGAGAACAGGGCGACGTACGGCGTGAACGACACCAGCTGGGCGAACGGCGTCCGGTGGTCGTACCCCACGGCACGGACGAGCAGCCACACCGCCAGCCCCGCCACGGTGAGCCAGAGAACCGCACCCCACACCCGTACCGCGGCCCGGCGGGCGACACCGGTCGGAGCAGTGGTCACAGGAGCTTCTCGTACCCCGGCTTGATCACGTCCTCGATCAGCCGCAGACGCTCGTCGAACGGCAGGAACGCGCTCTTCATCGCGTTGACGGTGAACCAGCGCAGGTCGGCCCAGCCGTAGCCGAACGCCTCGGACAGCAGCGCGAACTCCTTCGACATCGACGTATCGCTCATCAGCCGGTTGTCGGTGTTCACCGTGACCCGGAACCGCAGGTCGCGCAGGAGCCCGATCGGGTGCTCGGCGATCGAGGTCGCCGCGCCGGTCTGGATGTTCGACGACGGGCACATCTCCAGCGGGATGCGCTTGTCGCGGACGTACGCCGCCAGGCGCCCCAGCCGGGCGACGCCGTCCCGGGGGTCGACCCCGTCGAGGTCGGAATCACCGGTCTCGATGTCGTCCACGATCCGGACGCCGTGCCCCAGCCGGTCGGCACCGCACCACTGCAGCGCCTCCCAGATGCTCGGCAGGCCGAACGCCTCACCGGCGTGGATCGTGAAGTGCCCGTTCTCCCGCTTGATGTACTGGAACGCGTCGAGGTGGCGGGTGGGTGGGAAACCGGCTTCGGCGCCGGCGATGTCGAAGCCGGCGACCCCGGCGTCCCGGTACGCGACGGCCAGTTCCGCGATCTCGCGGGAGCGCGCGGCGTGGCGCATCGCGGTGAGCAGCGTGCCCATCCGGATCGAGTGCCCCTCGGCCGCGGCCTGGGCCGCACCGGCCTCGAAGCCGTGCAGAACGCTGTCGACGACCTCGGTGAGCGCCAGCCCCTGCTCGATGTGCAACTCCGGTGCGAACCGCACCTCGGCGTAGACCACGCCGTCGAGGGCCAGGTCGTAGGCGCATTCGGCGGCGACGCGGCTCAGCGCGTCCTTCGTCTGCATGACGCCGACGGTGTGACGGAAGGTCTCCAGGTACTGCACCAGGGAACCGGAGTCGGCCTGGACGCGAAACCACTCGCCGAGCTCGTCGACGTCGGTGGTGGGCAGATCGCGGTAACCGGTCTCGGCAGCCAACTCGACGACGGTGCGTGGCCGGAGCCCGCCGTCGAGGTGATCGTGCAACAGAACCTTCGGGGCCCGAACGATGTCGGGGTAGGCCAACGGATCACTCATGCCCGCAGAGGCTATCCCAGTGCCCGCACTACGCCCCGGAGGCGTTCCGCCCGACTGATACCCAGGTATTAGGGGGTCGACTAAGGGTTAGATCCGGGGCCGTACCTGATGCCCGCAACCCGGCTACTCCGAGAGGGTGAGCCCCGTCAACGCGCCCGACGGGGGTGCGGGCGTTCGGAGGGGTACTCGGATGTTCGGTCGGTTGAGCCGATTCTGTTTCCGGCACCGCCTGTTGGTGGTGGCTGTATGGCTGATTGCGATCGTCGGTGGCGTCTTCGCCGCCGGCCCCGTGTTCGACTCCCTGGACAAGAAGTCGAACGACGTCGAGTTCGAGTCGATCACCGGTGAGGACGTCCTCGAGGAGGCGCAGACCGAGGGCGGCTCGGTGATCGCCGTCGTCGACCGGGTCGATCCCGCCGCCGCGGCGACCAGGACCGCTGTCGAGTCGGCAGCGACCGACCTGAAGAGCGAGCCCGGGATCGTCCGGGTCGACACCCCCTACTCGGCCGGGCCCGCGCTGATCTCCCAGGACAAGCGCGCGCTGATGGTCGTCGTCCACTACGAGAAGGACCTGGCCGACGACGTCGAGGACAAGTCGGTCGAGGCGGCGCAGAAGCGGCTCGACGCGATCGATCTTCCGGGCGCGCAGATCGAGCTCGGCGGCGACCAGCTGCTCGGGCGCGAGATCAACGCCCAGGTGCAGAAGGACCTGTCCACGGCCGAGATGGTCTCGCTGCCGCTGACGCTGCTGTTCATGGTGCTCGTGTTCGGCGGTTTCATCGCCGCCGGTCTGCCGGTGCTCGGCGCCGTCGCGTCGGTGGCGACCGCGATGGTGACGCTGTGGGGCTTCTCGAAGTTCGTCGGGTTGGGCAGTGACACCGTCACCGTCGTCACGCTGCTCGGACTCGGGCTCTCGATCGACTACGGCCTGCTGGTCGTCTCCCGGTACCGCGAGGAACTGGCCACTCTGGTGGCCGCTGCGGGGCCGGGCCTGACGCCCAAGAAGGTGCGGGTCGGCAAGCCGATCCTGCCGGCTTCGCTCCGCGAGGAGGCGGTCGCCCGGGCCGGCGCGACGGCCGGTCGCACCGTCGCGTTCTCGGCGCTCACGGTCATGGCGTCGTTCGCCGGTCTGGTCGTCGTCCAGATGCCGTTCCTGCAGGCGATCGGCGCGGCCGGCATCTCGATCGCGCTGGTCACGATGCTCACCGCGATCACGCTGATCCCCGCCCTGCTGCGGCTGGTCGGCCGCCGGATCACGCCGGCGGGCACCAAGCGGTTCCGCAAGGGCCGCCCCGCGAACCCGGACCGCGGCCTGTTCGCCGGCATCGCCCGGGGCGTCCAGCGTCGTCCGGTGCTCGTCCTGATCGGTTCGCTCGCGGTGCTGCTCGTCGCCGCGGTCCCGGTGCTGTCCACGACGATCAGCTCGCCGGGCATCGGCGAGATCCCGACGTCGATCGAGTCCCGTCGGGTGCTCGACACGCTGGACAACCGGTTCGGCCGCCAGGAGGCGCCCGCGATCTCGGTGGTGGCCCGGACGGACGCCGCGGCACTCGACCGGTGGGCCGCCGGCTTCGCCGACGACCGGGAGATCAGCCGCATCGGCAAGGCGGAGCAGGTCCGCCCCGGTACGTCCGTCGTCTCGATCGACGTCAAGGGCGACGCCAACGGTTCGCAGGCCCGCGAGCTCGTGGAACGACTGCGTGCCGACCGCCCGGACGGCGGTGAGTCGTGGGTGACCGGCCAGGCCGCGTTCTTCCACGACGAGTTGACGCTCTACAAGCGGGACCTGCCGCTGGCCGCCGGGGTCATCGCGGTGGCGATGTTCCTGCTGCTGTTCCTGATGACCGGATCCGTGGTCGTGCCGATCAAGGCGCTGCTGATGAACCTGGTGTCGATGGGTGCCACGTTCGGCGCGATGGTCGCGGCGTTCAAGTGGGGCTGGGGCGCCGGCCCGCTGGACCTGCTCGTCAACCCCGGCCTCGACCCCGCGGTGCTGATGGTGATCTTCGTCTTCGCGTTCGGGCTGTCGATGGACTACGAGACGTTCCTCCTGGCCCGGGTGAAGGAGGAGTACGACAAGGGCATGTCGAACGACGCCGCGGTGCGGACCGGGCTGCAGCGCACCGGCCGGATCATCACGTCGGCGGCGATCGCGATGGTCATCGTGTTCTCCTGCTTCGTGCTGGGTGACATCGGCACCGTCGAGCAGATCGGTTTCGGTCTGGTGGTGGCGGTGCTGGTCGACGCGACCATCGTCCGGTGCCTGCTGGTGCCGGCCACGATGACGCTGCTCGGACGGGCGAACTGGTGGGCGCCTCGTCCACTGAAGAAGGTGTACGACCGGTTCGGCCTGAAGGAAGCACCGTCGACTCCCGAGCCGGTGTCCACTCCGGAACCGGAGCTGGCCTCCACCAAGTAGGGCCCTGAGCTCGTGGGTCGACTCGTCAGTCGACCCACGAGTTCGACCGTTCGGCGCGAATCGGGTTAACGGTCCTGCACGGAGAGTCCCACCCAGGGCAGGATGTGCCGGGTGACAACGTCGACGTACGACCTCCCCGCCGCCGTCGCGAACGTCCCCCTGGCACAGGACCGGCTCGCCAACACGCTCAGCGCGCTCACCGACGCCGAGATCCGGGAGCCGTCGGTGCTCCCCGGGTGGACGCGAGGGCACGTCATCGCGCACGTGGCCCGGAGCGCCGAGGCGATCGTCCGCCTCATCGACGGCGTCCTGACCCACCGGCCGGCGCAGGCCTACCCGGGCGGCCCGGCGGTCCGCGACGCCGAGATCGAACTCGGCGCGCAGAGCACCGCCGACGAACTCGCGGACGAGGTGTACTCGTCCAACATCGCGGTGGTGCACGCGTTCGCCCGGATGACCGCTCCCACGTGGGGACGTCAGGTGCAGTTCCCCACCGGGGCGTTCCCGGCGTCCCGGTGCGCATGGGGCCGCTGGCGCGAGGTGGAGATCCACCACGTCGATCTCGGGCTCGACGTCTACACGATCGAGTCCTGGCCGGAGGAGTTCGTCGCCTGCCACCTGCCGCACGAGCTGGCGAAGCTACCGAACCGGCTGCCCGTCGGCAAAGCCGTGCAGGTGGGGCCGAGCCGGTTCGGATCCGGCGAGATCGTCGCGTCGATCGACGGGCCGGAGCCGGCGCTCCTGGCCTGGCTCCTAGGCCGGGTGGGCCTGGCCGCACCGTCGCTGACGATCTCCGGCTCCGTAGAACTCCCGCCCTGGAGCTAGCCCTTCGGCAACGCCGACCACGTCTCGCCGTCCCGGCTCACCCAGCTGCCCTTGGGGCCGTAGACGAGCACCTGGGAGCCGAGGTCGTAGACAGCGCCGCTCACGTCGTTCACCGGCGTGAGCTGGCCGCTGGGCGACACCACGGCTACCCGCCCGTCGGACGCGATCACCGCGTTGCCGGCGTCCGTGACACCGACGCCACTGCCGGTGTTGGAGCGGTACTCCTCCGGCAGTTTGACGCTGTCGAACGACCCACCGGAGTTGGTGCTGTAGAGCAGCGACTGGCGGGTCGTCCGGCCGGCCTCGGACGGTGCCGTACCCCCGGTTCCCCCCGACGCGTCCGGATCGGCGAGCGACAGCGCCCACGCCAGCTCGCCGGCGCCCGCGATGTCCACCGAGGACGAGGACGGCGCTGGTACCCGGTTGATCGTCCAGTGCTTGCCGCTGTCCCGGCTCACCGCAAGCACGACACGGCCGACGCCGTCCCGGCCCTGGATCCAGAGCGCCCCCTCCGACACCCGCGACGCGCTGATCGTCTCGGTGATCTGCGGCGGTGGCGGGCCGAACGACTTCGAGCTCCCGTTCGGACCGATCACCCGCAGGAACGGCTCGGCGCAGTCGACGTCGAGCGAGCACCAGCCGACCAGCGCAGAGTTGTCCGGCACCACGCTGGTGACGCCGAGCGGCTGGGCGCCGTAGGTCGGCCACTTCTTGCCGTCGGTCGTGCGCCGCGGCGGGCGGGACTCGTCGACCTGGATCTCGGTGACGACCTGGCCGCCGGGTAGCACCACGGCGTAGGCGTCGTCGAGCGGGGTGCTCGTCACCGGCTCGCCGGGCACAGTGGACACGTCCCAGCTCTGCCCGCCGTCGGAGGTGCGCAGCAACTGGTAGGTACAGCTGTCCGCGGCGCAGTGCGCACGGACGAGCGCACCGTTGTCGGCGTCGAGGAACCGACCGCCGATCGGGACGCCGTCGTAGGCGACCAGGCTGGAGCTGAGTGTGTCGTCGTTGCTCGTCGGCGACGCGGTGCTCTCGCTGTCGGCGGCGGAGCGGTCGCCGCAGGCGCTCAGGAGGAGCGCGCTAGCGGCGAGCATGGCCAGGAACGCGTGGCGCGTCACTGTTCGTATCCCTCCGTCAACTTCCGGCACGAGGTCCCCAGGAGCATCCCGCACCGCTTTGCCACTCTAGAGAGGCAAGGTCACACTTCGGAGGGTTTTCAACTGGCCAGATCAACCTCATCCCAGCGTGGCGGGGCCTGATGGTAGGGGCCGCGGAACGTCACGGCCCATTCCAGCGCCCACCGTCGCTGGCCGATCACGTAGGGTAGCGTCACGCCGGGTGAGGGCTCGTCGTTCATGAGTGCCTGGACGTGGCCCCAGTCGAGGCAGTAGTGCAGGTCCAGCAGAGCCGCCACCTCCGCGGCCGGCCGTGGGCGCACGCCTGCCCGCCGCTGCCACTCCGCGAACGGTTCGCCGGACCCGATGTCGGGCAGCCAGGCCGCCAGGCCCTCGCCGCAGTACCGACCGGGGTCGAGGTCCTCCCCCACGCCGAGCACCCAGGCGAAGGCCCAGAGCGCTTCGACGTGCAGCCCGTAGAGGTCGCCGGAGCCCTTGCGCTCGGACAGGAACGCCCACTCCGGTTCGGTGACGTCGTCGACCAGGCCGTTGCGCTCCAGCCAGCCGCAGGTGAGCTCGCCCGGGGCGCCGAAAACGCCGGCGAGGACCGCGTTCAGTACCGCGCACCGTCCGAGGATCTCGGCGGTCGGGCGCAACGCGACCGCGTCGCCGGGCTCCCAGACGAGCGGATATCCGTCGGGCGGTGGCGGGAAGCCGAGTTCGGCCAGGTCGGCCAGCGTCCCGTTCCGGATCATCACCGGGTCGGGCGCGGGCGTCGCCTGCCCCTCCTCGGGCGCCGGCTCCGGCTCGCCCCCGGCCCGGCGCCGCGCCGCGGCCCGCCCCCGCGCCCCTTCCGTGAGCAGAGGCGCCGCCACCGGCGGCGCGACGATCGGCGCCGCAACGCCCGGCACCCCAGAGCCCGGCACCGCAGAACCCGGCACCACAGAACCCGGCACCGCAGAACCCGGCACCGCAGAACCCGGCACCGCAGAACCCGGCACCGCAGAACCCGGCTTCGCGGGGCCGGGCGTCGCGGGGGCGCCCGCGATCGGCGGTCGCGGGCCGGGACGCTCGCTCCCCGCCGCCGGCGGCGGAGGCGCGAGATCGGGTGGGGAGACCAGGCCGACGTCCGGGTCGGGATCGTTCGCCATGGTCACCCCCGTCCGGGGCGGCGCGGGGGCACGGCTCAACCGCCGATCCGGCCGAGCACGAGCGGCCCGGTCTGCACGGCGGTGCCCGCCGGGCCCACGACCAGACCACCCGAGAGCGCATCCAACGCAGCCGGGATCCGATCGGCGTCCTCGGTGCGCAGTTCCAGGATCGGGTCGCCGGCGGCAACCGTGTCACCCTCCCGGCGGTGCAGCAGGATCCCCGCCGACGCCGAGACGGCGTCCTCCTTGCGCGCACGCCCGGCACCCAACCGCCACGCCGCGACGCCCACCGCGAACGCGTCCAACCGGGTCACGACCCCGGCCTGCTCGGCCCGTACGACCTCGGTGACCGGCGCGGTCGGCAGCGGCGCGGACGGATCGCCGCCCTGCGCGCTGATCATCGCGCGCCACACGTCCATCGCCTTGCCCGACGCCAGCACCTCGGCCGGGTCGACGTCCAACCCCGCCGCGGCCACCATCTCGCGGGCCAGCGCGATCGTGAGCTCGATGACGTCGGCCGGCCCACCCCCGGCCAGCACCGCGACGCTCTCCTCGACCTCGACGGCGTGCCCGACCGCGTAACCGAGCGGCGTGTTCATCGCGGTCAACAGCGCGACGGTCTTCACCCCGCGGTCCGTGCCGATCGCGACCATCGTCTCGGCCAGCTCACGGGCCTGCGCTTCGGTCTTCATGAAAGCGCCGGTACCCACCTTGACGTCGAGTACGAGCGCCGACGCACCTTCGGCGAGCTTCTTGCTCATGATCGACGACGCGATCAGCGGAATCGACTCGACGGTGCCGGTGACGTCACGCAGCGCGTACAGCTTCCGGTCGGCCGGCGCGAGCGTGTCGTTCGCGGCGCAGACCACGGCGCCGACGGACTCCAGCTGCGCCAGGTACTCCGCCGTGCTCAACCGGGCCCGCCACCCCGGGATCGACTCGAGCTTGTCGAGCGTGCCACCGGTGTGGCCGAGCCCGCGGCCCGACAGCTGCGGTACCGCCGCACCGCACGCGGCCACCAGTGGGGCCAGCGGCAGCGTGATCTTGTCGCCGACGCCCCCGGTGGAGTGCTTGTCGACGGTGGGGCGCGGAACGGCGCTCAGATCCATCTGCTCGCCGCTGTCGATCATCGCCGCGGTCCAGCGGGCGATCTCACGCCGCTCCATCCCGCGCAGCAGGATCGCCATCGCGAGCGCCGCCATCTGCTCCTCGGCGACCCGTCCGTGGGTGTAGGCGTCGACCACCCAGTCGATCTGAGCATCGGTGAGGGCCGCGCCGTCGCGCTTCGCCCGAATCACATCGACTGCCGTGAAGTGCACGCCTACCTCCGCTCACGTACCCGACCCACGATCGTACGCGCGAGTTGTCGCCCGATTTCAGCCCAGGAGTGTCACGCCACGTCTAGACGGCGTTCACCGGGTCACGAGGTCCTCCGGCCCGAACGCGTCGGGCAGAACCTCACGCATCGGTTTGACGCCCGACACCGTGTCGAGCAGGCAGTCCGGGCCGCCGAACTCCCACAGGAGCTGGCGGCACCGCCCGCACGGCATCAACCGGTTACCGGACCGGTCGACGCACGCCACCGCGACCAGACGGCCCCCACCGGTGGCCGCCAGCGCCGACACCATGCCGCACTCGGCGCACAGCCCGAGCCCGTACGACGCGTTCTCCACGTTGCACCCGACGACGATGCGCCCGTCGTCGACCAGCCCGGCGACGCCGACCGGGAACTTGGAGTACGGCGCATACGCCTTCTCCATCGCGGCCGTGGCCTCCGCCCGCAGCCTGTCCCAGTCGATCGTCATGAGCCCTCACCACGTCTGTACGGCAGGCCGTCGGCGGCGGGCATGCGCAGGCGCTGGGTGGCGAACGCCAGCACGAGCAGCGTGGCGATGTTCGGTGTGACGCCGACGAACTGGTTGGGCACTTCGAACCCGGTCAGCGTCAGGACGCCGAGCACCACCGCGGTCGGTAGATAGAGCGTCAGCGGGCCGGCTTCGGTGCTCCGACCCAACCGGACGCCGAGGTACCCGATCGCACCTGCGACGAGGATGCCGAGCGTCACGATGCCGGTCGTGCCCCACCCGTCGGCGGCCGACACTCCCAGCGCGACGAAACCCGCGAACACGCCGACGGCCACGAGCCAGACGGCGCTGGGCGAGAGCCGGCGCACCAGGCCGCTCGGCCCGTCGGTCTGGTAGATCCGCCACATCTGACGGATCGCCAGGTAGATGAGCGCGACAGCGGCGAACGCGAGCAGCGCCGGCACCGACGAGTTGTCCGACCGCAGACGCAGCGCGTCGGTGTAGCCGAACAGGAGCGCGCCGGCGAACGTGCCGCCGGGCGTCCAGTTGCCGAAGATCATCGCGGCGAGGCCGATGAAGCCGCGCCCACCGGTCTGGCCCTCCAGGTACGTGCCGCTGGAGACCGTCACCAGGTAGACGCCACCGAGGCCGGCGAACGCACCGGAGATCACGACCGCGAGGAACTTCGTGCGGTAGACGTTGACGCCGAGCGTCTCGGCCGCGGTGGGGTTCTCGCCGCAGGAGCGCAGGCGCAGGCCGAAGCTGGTGCGCCACAGGATCAGCCAGCTCAGCGGCACCAGGGCGATCGCGAGCACGGTGAGGGGTGAGAGTCCGACGAACACGCCCCGCAGGATGCCCGCGAGGTCCGACAGAATCACCCAGTGCTTGCCCTCGAGCGTGCCGAGCGGGCCGTCGATGCCGGGGATCGACCAGGTGCCCATCTGGTCGATCGGCGGCGACTGCCGCTCGCTGGCTTCCGGTTTGCCTTCGAAGAACACCTTGCCCAGGACGCCGCCGACGCCGAGCGCGAGGATGTTGATCGCGACGCCGGAGACGATCTGGTCGACCGCGAACACGACGGTGGCGATCGCGTGCAGGGCGCCGACGACGGCGCCGGCGATCAGGCCGACCACGACGCCGCTCCACGGCCCCCACTGGTAGCCGGCCCAGGCGCCGAACAGCGTGCCGACGATGAGCATGCCTTCGAGGCCGATGTTCGTGACGCCCGCGCGCTCGGTCCACACACCACCGAGGCCGGCCAGGCCGATCGGCACCGCGAGCTGCAGTGCGGCGCGGATCGCACCCGCTGACGTGAGGTCGTCGGCGCCCAGCAGCGCCCGGACGACGAAGAACGCGATCACGACCGCGGCCAGGACGTAGTAGAGCCGTACCCGGCTCACCCGGGACGTCCGCCCCGGCTCCGCCGGCGCCGGAGCGGTCCCCGCATCGATGAGACTCATCGCCCCTCCTCCCGCTCGTCATCAGGCTTGTCCGAAGACTTGTCCAAGCGCTCCGCGGTTGGAGGTGCGCCGACCGCCGCCGGCTCCGGGGACTCGGTCGAGAGGTCTTGGCCGGAGGCCAGTTGGCGGGCCACCTGGCGCGCTTCCTGCGCCTTGGTCCAGCGGTTGACCACGACGTACGCGATGACGACGCAGAACACGATCAGCGCCTGCACGATCGACGCGACCTTGTCCGACGTGTCGTTCGGCGGATCCAGGATCGCCAGCGACCGGGTCGTGACGTCGACCCAGCCCCACAGCAGCGCGGCCAACCCCATCCCGATCGGGTTGTTGCGCCCGAGCAGCGCCACCGCGATACCGGTGAACCCGATCCCGCTGGGGAAGTTCAGCGAGTAGTTGTGCCCGCGACCTTCGAGCAGCTCGGGCATGCCGATCAGGCCGGCGACCGCGCCGGAGAGCAGCATGCTGATCAGGATCATCTTCTTCGTGCTCACACCGCTGGCCACCGCCGCGCTCGGCGACGACCCCGTCGCCCGCAGGTCGAACCCGAACCGCGTGCGGTCGACCAGGATCGCGTACAGGACCCCGAGCAGGATCGCGACGATCAGGAAGCCGTAGACCTCCTTGGAGGCCGGCAGTTTGGGGTTGCGCACCGTGTCGGAGTCGAGCAGCCCGGAGCTGCTCAGCGCCTCGATGATCGGTCGCGCGACCGGGTCGAGCGACGGGAACCAGCCCGACTCCGGGATCGGCTTGGTGCCGACGTCGTTACCGCCGCCGGACAGCACGCCGAGGATGCCGTCACGCAGCAGGAATGCGATCACCGCGGTGGCGATCGCGTTCAACATGATCGTCGAGAGCACCTCGCTGACGCCCCGCGTCACCTTGAGGACGGCTGCGATACCGGCCCACGCCGCGCCGACCGCCATGCCGACGATCAGGATCAGGCCGATGTGCAGCGGCCCGGGCAGCGCGACCGCGCCACCCACCGCGGCGGCCAGGAACGCCGCCAGGCGGTACTGGCCGTCGACGCCGATGTTGAACAGGTTCATCCGGAACCCGATCGCGACCGCGAGCGCAGCGATGTACAGGAACGTCGCCCGGTTGACGATGTCGACGATGTTCGCGGGCCGCTTGCCCGACTGCACCATCGCGTCCAGGACGACGCCCGGCTCCTTGCCGAGCGCGATCAGCAGCACGGTGACCAGCAGCGAGGCCAGCACCAGCGCGAGGACCGGCGCAGCCAGCACCAGCCCGATGCGGCGCAGCCGCAACGCGAGGGTCATGCCGCTTCTCCCGCTCCGGTCATCGCCGCACCGAGTTCCTCGGGCGTCACGTTGTGGGGGTCGACCTGGGCGACGATGCGCCCGCGCAGGATCACGTAGAGGGTGTCGGACATACCGATCAGTTCGTCGAGGTCGGCGGAGATCAGGAGCGTCGCGAGTCCGGCGGCGCGGGCCCGGCGCAACTCGTCCCAGATCGCCGCCTGGGCGCCGACGTCGACGCCGCGGGTGGGGTGGGCCGCGATCAGCGCTTTCGGCTCGTGGCTCATCTCCCGGCCGATGATCAGCTTCTGCTGGTTACCGCCGGAGAGCGACGAGGCCGTGACGTCGACGCTGGGCGTGCGGACGTCGTACTCGCGGACGATGCGCTCGGTGTCGTCCCGGGCGCCCTTGCGGTCGACGAACGGCCCGCGGGCGTTCGGCTTCTGCGTCTGGTGGCCAAGGATGCGGTTCTCCCAGAGCGGCGCGTCCAGCAGCAGGCCGTGGCGGTGCCGGTCCTCCGGGATGTAGCCGATGCCGGCCTCGCGGCGCTGGCGGGTGCCCCAGGCGCTGATGTCCTGCTCGCCGAGCCGCACCACACCGGTGGACTCACGCATGCCCATGATCGCCTCGACCAGTTCGGCCTGGCCGTTGCCCTCGACGCCGGCCAGTCCGACGACCTCGCCGGCGTGCAGCGTGAGGTCGACGCCGTCGACGACGGGACGACCGGTAGCGGTCAGCACGGTCAGCTTCTCCGTGGTCAACACGGGCCGATCGGTGACGGTGGACCCGCGCAGTTCCGGCTCGGGTAGCTCGCTGCCGACCATGAGCTGGGCCAGGTCGCGTGCGGTGACCTCGGTCGGGAGGACGGTGCGGACGGTGGTGCCGCGGCGGATGACAGTGATCCGGTCGGCGACCGCACGCACCTCGTCGAGCTTGTGGGAGATGAACAGCACCGTCAGGCCCTCGGCCTTGAGCTCGCGGAGGTTGCCGAACAGCTCGTCGACCTCCTGCGGCACGAGCACGGCGGTCGGCTCGTCGAGGATGAGGATCCGGGCGCCGCGGTAGAGCACCTTGAGGATCTCGACGCGCTGCCGGTCCCCGACGCCGAGCTCCTCGACGAGCGCGTCCGGGTCGACGTCGAGGTGGTACGACGCCGCGAGCTCTTGCACCTTCGTGCGGGCGCGCCGCCGGTCGAGGAAACCGAACCGGGTGGGCTCGCTGCCGAGCACGATGTTCTCGAGCACGGTGAGGTTGTCGGCCAGCATGAAGTGCTGGTGCACCATGCCGACGCCGGCCTTGATCGCATCCGACGGTGAGGAGAACGTGATCGGCGTCCCGTCGATCACGATCTCGCCCTCGTCGGGCTTGTGCAGGCCGTACAGGGTCTTCATCAGCGTCGACTTGCCGGCGCCGTTCTCCCCGACGATCGCGTGCACTTCACCGCGGTTCGCCGAGAGGTTGACGTCGGAGTTGGCGACGACGCCGGGAAAGCGCTTGGTGATGCCACGCAATTCGACGGCGGGGGCGGGCGTCTCGGAGATGGCCGTCTCCTGTTCTGGGTCGTGCGGGGTTGCCGAAACATGACCCGGCCGGTCCCACCCCCGATTCGGGGATGGGACCGGCCGGGAGGAGATCACAGCTTGTCGGGCACCGTGACCGTGCCGGCGATGATGTCGGCCTTGAACTTGTCGATCTGCGTCGCGTACGTCTTGAACTGCTCGTTGTTGATGACGTAACCGACGCCGTTCTCCTTGAGACCCAGGACGGTGTTACCGGCCTTGAACTGGTCTCCCTCGACCGACTTGATGAAGTCGTAAACAGCAGTGTCGACGCCCTTGAGCGCGGAACCGATGATGTACGGCTTCACCGCGGCGGCCGCGGTCTGGAACTGGTCGGAGTCGGTACCGATGGCCCACTTCTTGCCGGCCGCAGCCGCCTCGAAGACACCGTTGTTCGACAGACCGGCGGCGGCGTAGATGACGTCCGCGCCCCGCTCGTAGAGACCGGTGGCGGCCACCTTGCCCTTGTCGGGGGCAGCGAAGCCGCTGAAGTCCGGCGGCTGCGAGATGTAGGTGGAGAGCACCTTGGTGCCCGGCTTGGCAGCCTCGGCGCCGGCCTTGAAGCCCGCCTCGAACTTCTGGATCAGCGGGTTGTTGACGCCGCCGACGAAGCCCACGGTGCCGGTCTTGCTGCCCAGCGCCGCGAGGGCACCGACGAGGAACGCGCTCTCGTTCTCCTTGAACGTGTACGAGGACACGTTCTCGGCGGTGACGCTGTTGTCGTCGATGATCTCGAACTTGGTGTCCGGGTAGTCCGGCGCGACGGCCTTCAGGGCGTTCGCGTACGCGAAGCCGACCGCGACGATCGTGTTGTAGCCGGCGTCGGCGAGCTCCTTGAGCCGCGCCTCCTTGTCGGCGTCGACCTCGCCGTCCTTGGCTGCAAGCTCCTTGTTCTCGAGCTTGAACTCCTTGGCGGCCTTGTCGAAGCCGGCCGCAGCGGCGTCGTTGAAGGACTTGTCGCCCCGCCCGCCGATGTCGTAGGCGAGCCCGATCTTCAGCGTCTGGGCGGAGGCGGACGAGTCGGAGCTCGTCGAGTCACCGTCGTCGTCGCTCCCGCCGCAGGCGGTGAGCGCCATAGCCAAGACCGCGGCCATCGCCGCGAATTTCATCCCACGCGGGTAGCGCAAGACAGTCTCCTTCCCCTGTGCACAAGGCCCCGGTCTGCATCCGTAGGTGCAGAACAGAGGGAGCGTAGGCGCAGGTAGACGTGGATTGAAGTGGAGCGGGCAGTCGTCACCGGAACGTGACTGAACTGCGATCACCGCAGCGGGACCTTAACGGGCGTTACGTAACCGCCTGATGAAACAGATGTTCCATTCGCGTCACCTGGCAAGAGTTGCCCGACCAAGCGGTCGATTTCGGGGAATTCGGTGCGCCTGAACTTGATCGTTTCGGTGGGTGTATCCCATGTGAGAGTGGCCACTCACCTGGTCTGACACATCACACCCTCATAGGGGTGTCCGGATCCTGGGAATAGCATGCGAAGACGCGGGTGTGTCTGATTCCTGTCACAGCCGTGCCTGCCCGGGAGCAGTCAGCACACTGTTTCCGGTCTCCACCTTTCACCACGGAGGCGTGTGTCGGATGCCCAGCGCCGCACCCACCGCCCGCCGCCTTCCGGCGGGCACGCTCTACCGGGGTCGTGAGGGGATGTGGTCGTGGGTCGCCCATCGGGTGACCGGCGTCCTGATCTTCTTCTTCCTCTTCGTCCACGTACTCGACACCGCTCTGATCCGGGTGTCTCCGGACGCCTACAACGACGTCATCGCGTCGTACAAGCACCCGATCATGAGCGTGATGGAGCTCGGCCTGACGGCCGCGATCGCGTTCCACGCCCTGAACGGGATCCGGATCGTGCTGGTCGACTTCTGGTCGAAGGGCACCAAGTACCAGGCCGTGATGCTGCGGGTGATCGTCGTGCTGTGGGTGGCCCTGCTGGTGCCCAGCGCGTACTACCTGCTCAAGCACGCGTTCCTCGAAGTGTTCGGGAGCTGAGAATGAGCCTTCAGATCGAGGCACCCCGCTCCCCGCGCCGCCAGCGGGCGGCCAACCGCACGAACTTCGAGATGTACGCCTGGGTGTTCATGCGCCTGTCGGGCCTGCTGCTCGTCGTCCTGGTCTTCACGCACCTGTTCGTCAACGCGTTCATCGACGGCGGTGTGCAGCGGATCAGCTTCGCGTTCGTGGCCGGCAAGTACGCCAGCCCGTTCTGGCAGGTGTTCGACCTGGCGCTGCTCTGGCTCGCGCAGCTGCACGGCACCAACGGCCTGCGCGTGATCATCAACGACTACGCCGAACGCGACGGCACCCGGTTCTGGCTGAAGATGCTGCTCTACGTGACGACGACGCTGATCATCGCGCTCGGCACGCTGGTCATCTTCACGTTCGACCCGAACCTCAGCTGACCAGGAGACCGACATGCAGTTTCACCGGTACGACACGGTCATCGTCGGGGCGGGCGGTGCCGGTATGCGCGCCGCACTGGAATCCGGCCAGCGTTGCCGCACGGCCGTCCTGACCAAGCTCTACCCCACCCGCTCCCACACCGGCGCGGCGCAGGGCGGCATGTGTGCCGCGCTGGCCAACGTCGAGGAGGACAACTGGGAGTGGCACACCTTCGACACGATCAAGGGCGGCGACTACCTGGTCGACCAGGACGCCGCCGAGATCATGGCGAAGGAAGCCATCGACGCGGTCCTCGACCTCGAGAAGATGGGGCTGCCGTTCAACCGCACCCCCGAGGGCCGTATCGACCAGCGTCGGTTCGGCGGGCACACCCGTAACCACGGCGAGGCCGCCGTGCGCCGGGCCTGCTACGCGGCCGACCGCACCGGCCACATGATCCTGCAGACGCTTTACCAGCAGTGCGTCAAGCACGGGATCGAGTTCTACAACGAGTTCTACGTCCTCGACGTCGTGATGACCGAGACCCCCGATGGTCCGGTCTGCACCGGCGCTGTCGCGTACGAGCTCGCCACCGGCGAGATCCACGTCTTCCACGCCAAGGCGGTCGTGTTCGCCACCGGTGGCTTCGGCAAGGTCTTCAAGACGACGTCGAACGCGCACACGCTCACCGGCGACGGCATGGGCATCGTCTGGCGCAAGGGCCTCCCGCTGGAGGACATGGAGTTCTACCAGTTCCACCCGACCGGCCTGGCCGGCCTGGGCATCCTGCTCACCGAGGGCGCGCGTGCCGAGGGCGGCATCCTGCGCAACGACGCCGGCGAGCGGTTCATGGAGCGGTACGCGCCGACGATCAAGGACCTCGCGCCGCGCGACATCGTCGCCCGCGCGATGGCCACCGAGGTCCGCGAGGGACGCGGCGCCGGTCCGCACAAGGACTACGTCTACCTCGACCTCACGCACCTGCCGCCGGAGCAGCTGGACGCCAAGCTGCCCGACATCACCGAGTTCGCACGGACGTACCTGGGCGTCGAGCCCTACACCGACCCGGTGCCGGTGTACCCGACCGCGCACTACGCGATGGGCGGCATCCCCACCAACATCCACGGTGAGGCGCTGCGCGACTCCGAGCACGTCATCCCCGGCCTGTACGCCGCGGGTGAGGTGGCCTGCGTGTCGGTGCACGGCGCGAACCGGCTGGGCACGAACTCGCTGCTCGACATCAACGTGTTCGGACGCCGCGCCGGGATCTCGGCCGCCGAGTACGCGCTGGCGCACGAGCACGTGGAGATGCCGGCCGACCCGGAGAAGGTCGTCATCGAGCTCGTCGAGGGCCTGCGGAGCTCCACCGGCGAGGAGCGGGTGGCCGACATCCGCCGCGAACTGCAGAACACGATGGACCTCAACGCGGCCGTGTACCGCACCGAGGGCTCGCTGAAGCAGGCGCTGGACGACATCGCCGGACTCAAGGAGCGCTACGCCCGGATCTCGGTCATGGACAAGGGTCAGCGGTACAACTCCGACCTGCTGGAGGCCGTCGAGCTCGGCTTCCTGCTCGACCTGGCCGAGGTGCTCGTCTACTGCGCGGAGGCCCGCAAGGAGTCGCGCGGCGGTCACTCCCGTGAGGACTACACCACCCGGGACGACGAGAACTACATGAAGCACACGATGGCGTACCGGCAGCCGAACGGTGACATCAAGCTCGGCACCAAGCCCGTCGTCGTCACCCGCTACCAGCCGATGGAGCGCAAGTACTGATGGCTTCCACGATGGAGATCACCCGCGAAGCGACCGACGAAGAGCTGGTCGAGAAGACCGTCTCGGGCACGGTCATCCGTACCGTCAACCTCAAGATCCGGCGGTACAACCCGGAGACCGACGCCGAGCCGCACTGGGAGACCTACGAGGTTCCGGTCACCCCCGGCGACCGGCTGCTCAACTCGCTCGGGCACGTCAAGGGTTATACGGACGGCACGCTGACGTACCGCCGGTCGTGCGCGCACGGCATCTGCGGTTCCGACGCGATGCGCATCAACGGCGTCAACCGACTGGCGTGCAAGGTTCTGCTCAAGGACCTCCTGACCAAGGACGGCGAAGAGGTCACGATCGAGCCCATCAAGGGCCTGCCGGTCCTCAAGGACCTGATCGTCGACATGGAGCCGTTCTTCGCCGCCTACCGCGCGGTGCAGCCGTTCCTGATCTCGTACGGCAACGAGCCGACGAAGGAGCGCCTGCAGTCGGCGGAGGACCGGGCCCGGTTCGACGACACGACCAAGTGCATCCTGTGCGCGGCGTGCACCAGCTCGTGCCCGGTGTTCTGGAACGACGGCCAGTACTTCGGACCGGCCGCGATCGTGAACGCGCACCGGTTCATCTTCGACTCGCGTGACGAGGGGTCGGAGGAGCGGCTGGAGATCCTCAACGACGCCGAGGGTGTCTGGCGCTGCCGGACGACGTTCAACTGCACTGACGCGTGCCCCCGCGGCATCGAGGTCACCAAGGCCATCCAGGAAGTGAAGCGCGCCTTGTTGTTCCGCCGCGTCTGACGTTCACTTTACGACGGAAGCCCCGCCTCTTCGTGTTCACGGCGGGGCTTCCGCGTTTTCCGGAGGCCCTGCACGCCGAGGAACGCGATCACGGTGCCGATCACGAGGGCCGTCACTATGAGTACGGCGTGCACGATGAGGAACGACGTCGGCGTGTCGCCGCTCCAGGCGCGTGGATCGTCCCAAATCGCTTTGGCGAAGCGCGGCCAGATCAGCCAGTTCCACCCACCGGCTACCAAAAGGAATGCTGCCCAGCGACGAGATAGGACCACGCCGTTCAGTATGCACGGCTACTCTGGGTTTGCCCCGTGGCCTTCTGAGGTACTGGCCCGGGAGGTATCCGAAGTCGACCCGGAGGCGCGTATCGTGTCCGAGCCACTGTCGGGTGATGCCGTGCCCTCCGACCCGGAGAAGGTCCACACCGAGGCTGAACTCGAGGCGTTAGCCGAGATCATGCCGTCGGTCGACGACACTCTGGAGACGGCGGCGGACGCATCGTCCTGGCCCCGCGAGATCATCGAGCCGGAGACTGAGCTCATCGAGCCGGAGGCTGCACCCTCCGCGCAGATCTCCCCACCCCGCACCGAATCCGCCCGGCAGGGCGCGGCCACCGCCACGGCGACCAGAGCCGCAGCCGCCTCCAGCATCCGCAACGGCGGAACAGTGAGACGCCCCTCCAACGGCGCGACCGTCCGCTGGACGCCGATCGAGGCCGTCGCGGACGAGTACGACGACATCCAACGCCTCGCGAGCCGCGGTTACCGCTGCCTCGGCGTCATCGGCAACGCCTCCCACCTGCGCGGCTCCGGCGGCCACACACCCTGGTGCTCCGAGGGCTTCGGCGGCCGCGCGTGCAAGTTCGGCAAGGTGTACGCGATCGACATCGAGGCCCCGAACATGTCGGGGCTGGAGCGCTGGCTGATCCCGCGACTGCGCAACGGCGCGTACAAGTGGGTCTTCTACCTGAACATCAACGGCCACCAGTACACCCGCAACGACTCGTTCCGCGGTACGTACTCGTCGTCCGACCACCATTTGCATCTGTCCGGCCTCGCCGGTCACGAGTCCGACAACTCGTCGATCGTGCGGGACTGGGAAAACTTTCGGACCAGCGGAGGAGAAGACATGGCCCAGGTGCCGCAGGCGCAGTGGGATCGCGTGCGCAAGCAGCTCGACTCGATCGACGACACGGTCCACGGCGGCAAGGGTGGCGCGTACCGCGAGTCCATCCTGCGCAAGGACCACTCCGACCAGGTCACCGAGCTGAAGGAATACGTCGACCAACGGTTCGACGCGATCGAGAAGAAGCTCGACGCGTTACTGGAGAGCACCTCCACCACGCCACCGGTGGTCTGAGGCAGCGGGTTGCCGGGCGACGCGCCCGGGTCCGGGTAGCGTTCGCCCGGTGAAGCCGGTTCGACTCGCAGCAGCGGCGCTCGCGTTGGTGTGCTCCGTCAGTTTTCCCGGAGTACGACCGGCGGCCGCGGCCGACGATCCGCCCTGCCCGATCGCCAAGCCGTCGCCGCCGGTCAGCGCACCGCCGCGGCCCACGCCGCCGGACCGGGAGAACTCCGACGACCCGGTCGGCGGCGAGCGGATGGGCAGCTCCGGCCTGGTGCTGCCCGACGGTGCCACCGCCGCGCTCCCGAAGACCCTGAACGCCCACTCCTGGGTACTGGCCGACCTCGATAGCGGCGAGGTGCTGGCGACGTGCTCCCCGCACGCGCTGCACCAGCCGGCGAGCACGCTCAAGCTGCTGACCGCACTGACCGTGCTGCCCCGGGTGAAGCCGCAGCAGGTCGTCACTGTCACCTCCGGCGACCTCGCGTTCGAGTCCGGCAGCTCGGCGGTCGGGCTGGTCGAGGGTGGCCGGTACAAGGTAGATACGGTCCTGCTCGGGCTGATGCTCGTCTCCGGCAACGACGCGGCGAACGTGCTGGCGCGGCTGGCCGGCGGCGAGAACGGCGTCAAGGGCGGGCTGGCCGCGATGAACGAGACCGCGGAGAAACTCGGTGCGAAGGACACCCGCGCGGCGACGCCGTCCGGGCTGGACGGGCCCGGCCAGTGGACCAGCGCCTACGACCTGGCGCTGATCGCGAAGGCCGACTTCGCCCGCCCCGACTTCCGCCGGTACACCGCGGCGAAGTCCGCGCAGATCCCCGGCCAGAAACCGAACGTGCAGCCGCCGCGCACGTACGCCGGGTTCCAGATCCAGAACGACAACAAACTGCTCTACAACTACGACGGCGCGATCGGCGGCAAGACCGGCTACACCGACACCGCCCGGCACACGTACATGGGCGCGGCCAGCCGCAACGGTCGGCGTCTGGTCGTGACGATGCTGGACGGCGAGCACCGGCCGCAGCCGCTCTGGCAGCAGGCAGCCGGGCTGCTCGACTGGGGCTTCGCGCTGCCGTCGGGCACCGAGCCGGTGGGCCGGCTGGTCGACGGCGCCGACGAGGCCGCGTCCGCCGGACCGTCGAGGCCTCCCGGCGCGGCCAGCACGGACGCCGTGGTGCCCGGCGGAACCGCGGACGGGCCGTCGGCGTACTTCGTCGGCGTCGGGGTGACCGGCGTCAGCCTGCTGGTGCTCGGCGTCGGGCTGCTCAGGGCCCGGCAGGTGCGCGCCCGGGCACGGCGACGTCGGTCGGCGCGGATGCCGCATCCGGTCGGTCCGGGTGGGCCGCCGCGGACTCAGCGTCACGAGCCGGATCGAGGCCCGTCCGGTCCCCGGCAGCGACCGGCCGGCCGTCCTCCGCAGCGATATAGCTCACCTTCTCCTCGGCGGCCGACGGATCCACGTCGGCAGGAGGGGTCTCGATGACCGCGATCACCTCGACGCACTCTCCGTCCGCCGGCGGGGCGACGCGGTCGATCACCTGACCGCCGCGCTGCGCGGTGGCGGTGAGCGCGGCGCAGTAGAGCAGCAGCTGGTCGAACAGGTTCAGGAACACCAGCAGGCCAACGGTGCCCGCCACCAGCGTGTAGGCGGGGTTCGACTCGGTCATGTTGATGTAGACGCGACCGACGGTCTTGAGCAGCTCGAGCCCGATGGCCCCGAGCAACGCGGGGCCGATGACCCGGCGGAACGACATCCGCAGCCGCGGCAGTCCGGCCAGGAAACCGACGAACGCCACCACGTTGACGACCAGCCCGGCGATGAACGCCAGAATGCTCAACGTGGTCTTGCCGGCGACCTCGCCGTCCTGCCCGGCGGCGCCGAGCAGCCACTCCGCGCCGCTGGAGAGCACGACCGTGACGCCGACCGAGAACAGCAGCGCCGCACCGAGCAGGATCAGCGCGACCAGGTCGTTGATCGTGCGCAGGAACCAGTTGCTCGGGAACTCGTTGCGCCGCCAGACCGCACGCACCGAGCTGCGCACGCAGTCCACCCAGCGCTGTCCGGCGAACAGGAAGCCGATCACGCCGATGACACCGGCCGTGTTCCGGGCGTCCGCGATCGCGGTCACCGGCAGTCCCGGCACGTTCTGCAGCAGGAACTGCTCGACCTGCTGCGTGAGCACGGCATCGTCGGAGAGCAGGAACCCGAGGACGGAGAACGACAGCAACCCCAGCGGGAACGCGGCGAGGAACGCGTAATAAGTGGTCGCCGCTGCCAGGCGGCCGCCGTTGACCTGGTCGAAGCGCACGGCGGCGCGAATCATCGTGTCGAACCAGCGATGGCGCTGCCGGGCACGGCGGACCGGCCCGACGATCCGGGCCGGTATCCCGGGAAACGCGACGAACCGATCGGCCATGCCGCGCCCCCTCGCCCCCTTACGTGGTGAAGGGGAAATCCTGCTGCGGGCGCCATCGCCCGTCGACGCCGTGCTCGAACAACGTAAATCCGGATACCCGGAATCGCGCTTCGAAATGCGCGAGCTGGGCGTAGACGCGGTCCAGGGTCTCGTCGTCGAGGTCGTGCGCGACGGTCACGTGCGGGTGGTACGGGTAGAGGCGCTCACGGTCGAGCGGCCCCGTGCGGATGTCCTTCTCCAACATCTCGCACTCGCTGATGCCGCTCGCGACGGCCACGAACACCACCGCGGTGATCGGGCGGAACGTTCCACTCCCCCGCAGGTGCAGGTCGAACGACGTGTGCCGGGTGGCCGCCACACGCAGGTGCTCGACGACGCCCGGCAGCTCCTCGTCGGCGAGCGGCGTCGGACCGAGCAGCGTGACGTGCGCGGGGATGAACGCGGCCATCGGATCACCGGCGCCCCGCCGGAAACCGTCCAGCTGCCCGCCGAAGGGAGCGGGGATCGGGAGCGCTACTCCGATGGTGCGGGTCACGGGGCCGCCGGGAGGAATCCGATGCGGTCGTAGGCCGCGGCGAGCGTCGCGCCGGCGATCTCCCGGGCCTTCCCCGCCCCGATCGCGAGCACGCGGTCGAGCTCGGCCGGGTCGTCGAGGTAGCCCTGCGTCGCCTTCTGGATCGGTGCGACGAAGTCGGCGACCACCGCGCCGAGGTCCTTTTTGAGGTCGCCGTAGCCCTTGCCCTCGTAGGCGCTCGTCAGCTCGTCGATCGTCCGGCCGGAAAGCGCGGAGTAGATCGTCAGCAGGTTGCTGACGCCCGGCTTGTTTTCCGGGTCGTACACGATTTCGCGACCGGTGTCGGTGACCGCGGACCGGATCTTCTTCGCGGTGCGGTTCGGCTCGTCGAGCAGGTCGATGATGCCGGCCGGCGAGGATGCCGACTTGCTCATCTTCGCCGTCGGGTCCTGCAGGTCGTAGATCTTCGCGGTCTCTTTGACGATGTACGGCTTCGGCACCGTGAACACCGGACCGAACGTCTTGTTGAAGCGCTGTGAGAGGTCACGGGAGAGCTCGACGTGCTGCCGCTGGTCCTCGCCGACCGGAACCGCGTCGGCCTGGTAGAGCACGATGTCGGCGACCTGCAGGATCGGGTACGTGAACAGGCCGACGCTCGACCGGTCGACGCCGCCCTTCGCGGACTTGTCCTTGAACTGGGTCATCCGGCTGGCCTCACCGAACCCGGTGATGCAGCTGAACACCCAGGCGAGCTGCGCGTGCTCCGGCACGTGGCTCTGCACGAACAGGGTGGACTGCTCCGGGTCGATGCCGACCGCGAGCAGCTGCGCGGCGCTCACCCGGGTGCGACGCCGGAGCGTCTCCGGGTCGTGACCCGCGGTGATCGCGTGCAGGTCGACCACGCAGTAGAAGCAGTCGTGGGTCTGCTGCATCGACACCCAGTTGCGCAGCGCCCCGAGGTAGTTGCCGAGATGGAACGAGTCGCTGGTGGGCTGAATGCCGGACAGCACCCGGGGACGTGTCTCACCCATACCGAGCATTCTGTCAGGGATGACCGCGCGGATGCTTCCCAGGCCGGATCGATACGATCTGTAACAGCCGGGGCAGCAACGAGGAGCTGAGATGAAACTGCTGGTGACGGGCGGCGCGGGCTATATCGGCGGGGTGGTGGTGCGGCTACTGGCCGATGCCGGGCACGACGTCACGGTGCTCGACGACCTCTCCACCGGTCACGCCGACGTGATTCCGGACGGGGTGACTCTGCACGAAATGTCAGTGCACGATGTCGCTTCGGTCCTGACGCCCGATTCCGGGTTCGAGGGCGTGCTCCACTTCGCGGCGAAGATCGCTGCCGGTGAGTCGGTCCAATTTCCGGAGCGGCACTACCACACGAACGTCATCGGCTCGCTCGCGTTGCTCGACGCGGTGCGGGCGGCCCGAGTGCCGCGGATGGTGTTCAGCTCGACGGCCGCTGTGTACGGCAACCCGCAGGAGGTGCCGATCACCGAGGATGCGGTGAAGGCACCGACCAATCCCTACGGCTGGACGAAGCTCTCGGTCGACGCCGCGATCGGCGCCGAGTGCACCGCGCACGGACTCGGCGCGATCAGCCTGCGGTACTTCAACGTCGCCGGCGCGTACATCCCCGCGTCGGGTGGGGCGCTCGGTGAGCGTCACGACCCCGAGACCCACCTGATCCCGATCGCGCTCGACGTCGCGGCCGGGAAGCGGGAGAACCTCCAGATCTTCGGCGACGACTACCCGACGCCCGACGGAACCTGCGTCCGCGACTACATCCACGTGGCCGACCTGGCGGCCGCGCACCTGCTGGCACTCGACGCGATCGAGCCGTCGCGGCACCGGGTCTACAACCTGGGTAACGGCAACGGCTTCAGCAACCAGCAGGTCGTGGAAGTCGTGCGGGAGGTCACCGGGCGGCCGGTGCCGGTCGAGATGGCGGCGCGCCGTCCCGGAGACCCGGCCGAGCTGGTCGCCTCCAGCGCGCGGGCCGCGAGCGAACTCGGTTGGGTGCCGCAACGTCCTGATTTGCACTCGATCGTCGCGGACGCCTGGACGTTCTACCAATCGCGCGAATGATCTGAACTTTTCCGTTACCCACGCACGTGTGGGAGCGGTGGTCGGTGCACAGAACGGCTGGCATCGGACCTGTACGGTCAGGCGGGAGTCAATGGGACAGGGCGGGAACCTCGAAGTGGAAGACCAGGCTGCACCTCCGGTAACTGCGGCCCCTCGGCATCGCCGGCCCAAACGGATCGGCACACCGCTGATCATCGGTCTCGCGGTCGTCGTCGCGCTCGTGGCCTGCGGTCTGACGGTCATGCTGACCTCGGGTGGCTCCGATGACGAGCCGCTGACGTCGAAGCCCACTGCCAAGACCGATCCGGACAACCCGTTGTCGGGTCAGAAGTTCTACGTCAACCCGGCGAACCCGGCGGCGCAGAACATCGAGCAGCTCAAGGCCGACGGGAACGCCGACGACGCGAAGCAGCTGGACAAGATCGCGTCCCGTCCGGTCGCGACCTGGCTCGCGGCGGGGTCCGGCGGCACGACCGACGAGGTCAAGGCACTCGTCACCGCAGCCGATCAGGCCAAGCAGACCGCTGTGATGACGGTGTACAACGTGCCGCACCGCGACTGCGGGCAGTACTCGTCCGGTGGGGCGAACGACGCGGACAGCTACAAGGCCTACATCGACGAGATCGCTGCGGGGCTGACGGGCCACAACGGCGTCATCATTCTCGAGCCGGACGCGATCGCGCACACGCTCGACAACTGCATCTCCGACGAGGGGTCGATCGCCGAGCGATACGAGCTGCTGGCGTACGCGATCACGACGCTGAAGGCGAATCCGAAGGCGCACGTGTACGTGGATGCCGGGAACGCGTCGTGGATCAAGGACTTCTCGCGGATGGTGGAGGCCTTGAAGAAGGTCGGCGTCAACAAGGCCGACGGGTTCGCGTTGAACGTGTCGAACTTCGAGACGACGGACGCGAGTGTCGAGTACGGGAACAAGTTGTCCGAAGCGCTGGAGGGCGAGCACTTCGTGATCGACACCAGCCGCAACGGCAACGGGCCGTACACCGAGACGTCGGACGATCTGAAGTGGTGCAACCCGCCGGGGCGGGCGCTCGGTACGCCGCCCACCAGTGACACCGGTATCCCCGGGGTGGATGCGTTTCTCTGGGTGAAGCAGCCCGGGGATTCGGACGGCGCCTGCCGCGACGGAGCACCTCAAGCCGGCCAGTGGTGGACCGAGTATGCCTTGGAGCTAGCCAAGGCCTCTGCGTAACCCTGAACCCCGTTTACGAGCCCCGAAAGCCCCGGCCTTAGGCCGGGGCTTTCGCGTTACCGGCCAGCCTGTAGCGGTCCCGTTCATACGTGCAGGAGCTCGCCTGAACGGGGCCGCACGGGGTCCGGGCCCGGAAGCGGTCCCGTCTTGCCAGGCCCTGGCCCGCCCGAACGGGACCGCTCCGGGCGCGGGCGGGAACAACGAACGGCGGGCCACCCCCCGCTGGGGGTGGCCCGCCGTTGAAGAGCGGGGCTTACTGCACCTGGACCCACTTGGCTTCGGACGGGGTTCCGTCCGCGTTGGTCACGAAGAGCATGTACCAACCCGACGGCACCAAACCGCGCTCCTTCGGGATCGTCACCCCGATCCCGTCAGCGGTCTTCGACACGTCCAACGCGATCGAACGCTGCTCGACGTCAGTGGAGTGCGTGACCGTGCTCGGCCGCATCAACCGAGCGGTAGCGACGTTCCCCGCGTCCGGCGTCGCGAACGTGTACGCCTTCCCACGCTGCACCGACTTCGGCCCGTCGGTGATCGACGGCCGCTCCCCGTGGTACAGGTACGCCGGCGTGAAGATCTCGATCCGCTTCTCGAACGTGCCCGGGTTCTTGTCGGACTTGTCGTACAGCGGGTCGGACCCCAGCGTGATGACCCGCCCGTCCGGCAGCAGCATCGACTCGGAGTGGTAGTTCCGCCCGACGGTCGGGTCCGCCGCCTTCGTGAACTTGTTCGTGTCGGGGTGGTAGATCTGCGCGGTCAGGTGATCGCTGTTGCCTTTACCGCGGTACCCCGACGACCCGTGCCCGGTGTAGAGCGTGTCGTCCGGAAGCAGCACCGTGCCCAGGTAGCGCGTCGGCGCCGGCAGGTCCGGCCCCGGCGTGAACGTCGGCGTGGCTTCCTTCAAGTCGATGATGTCGGTGCGAGCCGTCGACTTCGGGTCCTCACCGACGCCACCACCACCGAGCACCATGACCTTCTGGTCCTGCGCCGGCGCGAGCAGCACCGAAGCGCTGGTCTCGTTCATCTCCGGCTGACGCAGCCCGGACACCTTCGTGAACTTGTTCGTCTTCAGGTCCCAGACGCCCGGGTCACGGCCCTGCTTGTCCGAGCCGTACCCCGCGTTCGATCCCGAGTAGAACAACTTCTCGTTCTGCATCAGGAACACCGACGGGTACGTCGGGAAGTACCGGTTGAGCTTGGGCTGGAACTCCCACTTCTTCGTGGTCTCGTTGTAGACCTCGGTCTTGCCGGTGTCGATCCGGCCGAACTGGTCCAGGCCCGAGAGCGCCAGCACCTTGTTGTCGGCGGTGGGGATCAGCGTCGGGTACCACCGCGGCTCGTTGAGGTTGCCGACCCGCTCGTACTTCTCGGTGAACGGGTTGAACTCGTAGGAGTACTCCGCGCCGGTGTACTCCTGCTTCTCCATCGTGAGCTTCTCGGCGATGCCGTACATCGTGGTCTTGTCGTCGCCGGTCAGACCCTCGATGTCGAACTGCGTCGGCTTCGGGATGACCGAACCCTTGCCCTTGTCGACGGCCTCGATCCAGACCTCGACCTCGCTCGGCGTCACCGTCGTGTCGGCGTGCACGCTGACCTTCTTCGCGGCCGGCACCTTCACGTCCGACGTGAGCTTGTACTTCACGCCGGTCTTCGACGTGACGATCGTGCCCTTGTCGAGCTCGGTCGTGCCGCTGTCCGGGGACTCCTGCTTGATCTTCAGGACGCCCGCGGCGTGCGTGACCTTGTTCTCGAGCAGCTCGTACTTCTTCGTGCCGCCGGCGACCAGCAGGTTCCCGTTCGTCAGGAAGCTGTGCCCGGCACAGAAGATGTCGGTCGGCGTCGTGACGATCTTGAAGTGGTTCGTCTTCGGGTCCCAGATCAGGGTCTTGAACGTGCCGGCCTTGAACTGGTCTTCCTTGTTGCCCGAGCCCGCGATGATCAGCACCTTGCCCGTGGGCAGCAGGGCCGCGTGGATCGCGTTGACCTGGAAGTTGGACGGCACGGGAAGCATGTCCCAGTGCCCGAACTCGGACTTGTACGAGTCCCGGTTGATCTGGAACTGGTGGTACTGCTCCTGGCCGAAGGCAACCATCGGCCGGTTCACGATCGCGAGGACCGCGATCACTCCGGCTGACGTCACGAGCGTGACCAAACGGCGGCCCAGGGAAGGCTTTTTCCGGGGACTCATGCAGCTGTCTCCAGGTGCGGGTTGCGTGCGGACTGCGGACGGGCGGCGGCGGCCTTACGTGCCTGACGGCGACGCAGCGGGGTCTCGTAACGCCAGATGATCACGGGCAGCAGGCAGACGAAGCAGTTCAGCAACGGCCAGATCCAAAGCGGACCCCACGCATGCCCCAACGGAATCGAAACGATGACCAGGCCAGCGAAGAACGCGGCCCAGCCGAGGTGGAGGCTGAACGTCCGGAAGCGGTCGGGGCTCGCCGAGTCGCCCTTGGGCGTGACGACGAAACCACTCTTCCGGCCCAGCAGGGCACCGACGAACGACGAGACGTAGATCGGCGCCGACATCGTGGACATCAGCATGCCCACCGCGCCGGACGAACCGGCGCTCTCGTGCGGGCTCACGTTGTGCCGCCGGTTCCAGAGGTACAACCCGACCTGGAGCACCGCGGCGTCCACGTAGAGCATCAACCAGACCTGCAGCGGAACCTGCACGCCCTTCGTACCCAGGATGACCGAGAGAGCACAGGTGGCCGCGCCGAGCATCCAGGCGACCGCGGTCAGCGGGTAGAAGGACATCAACAACATGTAGTGCAGCATCCGACGCGGGCCGAGTTTCCAGCCGCGCTTCCAGAACGAGCGCATCAGCACCTCGTCGGTGCCGCGCGACCAGCGGTGCTGCTGGGTGAAGAAGTCGGTCCAGGACGCCGGGCCCTCGCCGACCGCGAGAACGTCGGGCGTGTAGACCGAGCGCCACTTCTTGCCGGTCGCCGGGTTCTTCGTAGTGTGGGCGACGATGCTCGTCGCCATGTCCTCGGTGATCGAGTCCTGCAGGCCGCGGATCGACAGCAGCGCGTCGATGCGGACCGCGTTGTTCGTGCCGACCAGCATGGGGATACCCAGCCGGTTGCCGGCCCGCTGGAGCACCGAGTGGAACAGGTACTGCTGCGACTCGGCCCACCGCGTCACGAAGTTGTCGTAGTTGCCGTAGACCTGGGGCCCGATCACGAAGCCGACGCTCGGGTCGCGGAAGTACCCCAGCATGCGCTCGCAGTAGTTCGGCAGCGGCGCGTGGTCGGGGTCGACCGACACGAACGCGTCGTACTCGCGGGCGTGGCTGATGATCCAGGCGTTGTAGTTGCCGTGCTTGGTACGCGCCTTGTGCGGGCCGTGCTTGGTGTTCCACTGCGGCACGTGGCGTCGGGTGAAGTGGCGGACTCCGAGCTCGGCGCACATCGCCTTGACCTCGTCGTCGTCACCCTCGTCGAGCAGCCAGACGTCGAACGGACCGTCGTGGCGGATGCGCTTCGCGGCGATCAGCGTCCGCCGGACGACGTCCACCGGCTCACGGCCCGGAACGATCGTGGTGAGGAACGCGACCCGCATGCCCGACGGCGGAGCGACCGGGATCGGGTCCCGGACGCTCAGCGTCATGATGCACAGCGTCAGGACGTTGATCAGGCGGAAGAGCTCGACCAGCGCCGTGCAGACGATCACGAAGATCGTCGCGGCGTAGAGCGCCTGGTGACCTTCGATCACCGGCATCTTGCCCGCGATCAACAGCCAGGCGAAGAACGTCACTTCGACGACGAGCGCGAGCAGCGTGACCATGGCCGTGCGGAACGGACGGCGGCGGAACAGCCGGCGCATCTGCACCTTGTACTCGCCCTGCGGCGCGGCCTGGATCGGGCCGGCCAGCGTGCTGTAGCCCTCGTAGTCGTAGGTCTCACGGGGGCCGTGAATGCGCTCGATGCCGAACTGGCCGGTCTTGTCCAGTTCGAACGCTGCGTCCAGGCCCGTCTCGGGGACCTCTTCGCGGGCGTCCGGACGGGAGAAGACCGGAACCGTCGCGCGGCCGATCGCGACCATGCGCGGGGCCGGGCCGAACGGCTCGTGGACGATGTCGAGCAGCGCCGTCTCTTCCTGACTCGGCGCTGGCATCGGCGGAGCGTCGATGAAGATCGGGCGGATGTACTCGCCGCTGTCCTCGTAGCCGTGGCCGCCGCGGGACGCGGGCTGCCGGTACTGGCTGTCGGGCTGCGGGCGCGTGTCGTACTGCTGCGGCGGCGGGCCGCTCGGCTGCGGCGGCGCCTGACGCGGCGGCTGCTGCTGGTGTGGCGGCTGCTGTTGCGGCGGCTGCTGCTGCTGCGGCGGCGCCGACTGCGGGCGGGCCGTGCCGTAGGCGGAGGGCTGGTCGTAACCCTGCTCGTAGCCGCGCTGGTCGTAGTTCTGGTCGTACCCGGGCGGGGATAAGTAGCCCTGGTCGGCGTCCGGCTCGGGGCGGGCGACCGGAATCCGGGCGCGGCCCGAAGCCTCGTTGGACGGCCCGGCCCAGTCACGGGGCTCCGGCGGAGGCGGAACCGAGGCACGACCCGGCTGGGCCGGCACGGACGCGCGGCCACGGCCGTCGTCCTCGCGACCCGCGGGCGGCGGCATCGGAACGCTCGCGCGCCCGGACGAACCCGGTACCGACGCCGCCCCGCTGACGGGGGCGCCGCTGACGGAGGCGGCGCCACTGACAGAGGCAGAGCCACTCACCGACGCGCGACCGGACGCCTCGGGCTGCCTGCCCCCGGCGTCGTTCCGGTCCTCGGCGCGATCGGAACCGCCCGCCGATCCCTCGGAATCGGCGGCCGGGCGCGCCGAGGGGACGCGCACCCGGCCTACTGCCGAGTTTTGGGCTTGTGACGAGTCATCTTCGCTCGCCGCAGCCCGGTTCGGCGCGGTCATTGCAGCCCTCCTCCGACAGGGGCGAACCCCTGACTGACACGGACGTGGAAATTTCCGGTGTGGCGATGGGTGACGATGGCCGACCGCTCCGTCAGCGGGCTGTGGGTCTCGGATGTAACGGCCACGGCGTTATTCACGCACCGTGACTCGGCAGGTCCCCTCCATGCCGTCCATCCGAGGATTGCCCTACATTGCACGCATCTACCTTTATGTCCATCTTGCTCATCTTGACGCGGCGACCCCTAAACGGTGCCTCCGAAGGACCGATCATAGGCAACATGCGCACTCTCATGTGAAGGTGCGGTCAAAACTTCATGTCGCTTTGTCAATCACCGACCAGAGCGTATAGTAATTTCGGAAAAGTAGCCCGAAGTCCGTTTGGTCGGACGCCCGCATTCGGTTGAACTCGCAACGATCGGCCGATACGCCAGTTGAGTCGGGATTGTCCAGAAGAACTTATGTCCGTCTTTGGGTGTTCTGTAAAAGTTCTCAGGAACAGTCTCTCCCCTAGGCTGCTTCAGCGTTGTCAACCTTGCGACGGAATCGCCGCCGCCTAGAGTGTCAGAAACCTGACATCGAGAAAACGCCGGGGCTCCGTAACACTCGCCACGATTTTCTCGGGACAGTCGCCAGAAACATCCATCCGTATCCCATAAATAACGCAGAGTTAATTTTCTGGGAAAGCGCAAAAGGAGGGCCCATTCGGCTGCTTCGAACTGACCATCGCTGTGAGTTTCTGGTGTTTAACCGACGGTGATCATTCGGCGAAACGCTCGGCGGTTTCGACCACGTTCGCCAGCAGCATCGCCCGCGTCATCGGTCCGACGCCCCCGGGCATCGGCGCGAGGAAACCTGCCACCTCGGCGACGGCCGGGTCGACGTCGCCGGCGAGACCGACCTCGGTACGCGTGATGCCGACGTCGAGCACCGCTGCGCCGGGCTTCACCATGTCGGGCGTCAGCATGTGCGCGTGACCGGTCGCGACGACGACGATGTCGGCCGCTTGGGTGTGCTCGGTGAGGTTGCGGGTGCCGGTGTGGCACAGCGTCACCGTCGAGTTCTCGGTGCGACGGGTGAGCAGCAGACCCAGCGGGCGGCCGACGGTCAGACCGCGGCCGACCACGACCACCTCGGCGCCGTCGAGCTTCACGCCGTAGCGACGCAGCAGCTCCACGATTCCGCGCGGCGTACAGGGCAGCGGCGCCGGAACCCCCAGGACGAGCCGGCCGAGGTTCGTCGGGTGCAGGCCGTCGGCGTCCTTGTCCGGGTCCATCAGCTCAAGGACGCGGTTCGCGTCGAGCCCACGGGGCAGCGGCAGCTGGACGATGTACCCGGTGCAGGCGGGGTCGGCGTTCAGCCGCGCCACCGCGCCCTCGACCTCCTGCTGGGTCGCGTCGGCGGGAAGGTCGACCCGGATGCTCTCGATCCCGACCTCGGCGCAGTCGCGGTGCTTGCCCGCCACGTAGGCGCGCGAACCCGGGTCGTCACCGACCAGTACGGTGCCCAGCCCGGGCGCCACCCCCCGCTTGCGCAGCGCGGCCACCCGGTCGCGGAGCTCGGCCCGGACCAGGGCCGCGGTTGCCTTACCGTCCAGCAGAGTCGCCGTCACGCCCCTCATCTAACCCGAAGTGGGTCAGACGGGCAGGACTCGACTGATGACCTGGGTTAGCTGGTCGGCGTTGCGGCACTCGTACATGTTGACGAGCGTGCGGTAGGCCTCGGTGGCCGAGTCACCGCTCCCCCACGAGCCGCGCGGCTCGGGGTTGAGCCAGTAGGTGCGACGCGCCCGGTCGACGATCTGTCGGACCGCCGCGAGGTTCGGGTCACCGCCGTTCGTCCGGGCGTCGCCGAGGATGAGCACTGACGTCCGCGGGCCGATCGCGTCCAGGGATTCCGTGACGAAGTCCCGCAGCGCCCGCCCGTAGTTGCTGTGCCCGTCCCACTTCACCACGCCGGCTTCGGACAGAATGCGCTCCACCAGCCGCGCCGGATCGGCGTCGTTGTCGGCCACCAGCTCGGTCACCTCGGCGGTCGAGTCGACGAATGCGAACGCCCGCACCCGGCTGAACTGGTCGTGCATCGCCTCGACCAGCATCAGCGTGAAGTGCGCGAACCCGGCGACCGATCCGGAGACGTCACAGAGCAGCACTATTTCCGGCCGTCCCGGCCGCGGTTTGCGGAACGCCGGACGCATCGCGACCCCGCCGGTCGACAACGACCGGCGGAACGTCCGTCGCAGATCCAGCGCTCCTCTTCTCGTATGACGACGTCGAGCCGCGAGCCGGGTCGCGAGCCGCCGCGACAGCGGTTGCACGGTACGGCGCAGCGCCGCCAGCTGCTCCCGGTTCGCGGTGACGAAGTCGCGGTGGTCGGCGGCCTTCGGGATCGAGTAGCGGGCGATCCGGTCACGGCCACGCATCTCCGCGACCCGGCGCCGGGCCTCCGCGGCGACCAGCTTCTCGAACTCGGCGACCCGCTGCCGCGCCTCGTCCCGCGCCAGGCGGTCGGCGAACTCGCCCTGCGCCATGCGTTCGGCCACCGACGCGATCAGCGTCTGCGGACGGAGACGCTCCATCGCCTGGTGCGCCGACCAACCACCGGACCCGGGTGCGCCCTCGCCGCCGGAGCCGACCTGGCCGTACTGCCCCAGCTGGGCGACGGCTTCTGCGGCCAGCTGGGCGAGCAGCGCCGGGTCTCCGCCGACCAGCGCGTCCGCGAGGCGGGCGCGGAGCTCCTCGATGCTCTGCGGCTCCGCGGAGCCCCGGGTGGCCTCCGGTGCGCCGGTCGCCACCGGGAAGTAGAGGTCGAACACCGCGTCGAACACGGCCTCGTGGCCGGAGCGGCGCAGCAGCGTGGCGGACAGGCCGTGGCGGAGTTGCTCCCGGTCGGCCAGGCCGAGCGCGTCGACGGCGCCGGCCGCGTCGATCGTCTCCCCCGGCCCGATCTGCAGGCCGTGCTCGCGCAGCGCCTGCACGAACTCGACGAGCCGGCCCGAGACGGTCGCGGTCACCGCAGCACCGAGTCCAGCCGCAGGCGCTTGGTGGCGTGGATGACATCCGTCTGATGCTTGAGTAGCACGCCGAGGCTCTCGGTGACGACCTGCTCGTCGAGCGTGTCGGCGCCGAGCGCGAGCAGGGTGCGGGCCCAGTCGATGGTCTCGGCGACCGAGGGAGCCTTGCGCAGCTCCATCGAGCGCAGCGCGTTCACCACCCGGACGACGCTCGTTGCCAGCGTGTCGTCGAGGTCCGGCACGCGGAGCCGGACGATCCGCTCCTCGAGGGCGGCATCCGGGAAGTCGATGTGCAGGTACAGGCACCTGCGGCGCAGCGCTTCGGAGAGTTCGCGGGTCGCGTTCGAGGTGAGGACGACGAACGGGGCGCGGGTGGCCGTGATCGTGCCCAATTCCGGCACGGTGATCTGGAAGTCGCCGAGGACCTCCAGCAGCAGGCCCTCGATCTCGACGTCGGCCTTGTCGGTCTCGTCGATGAGCAGGACGGTCGGCTCGTCGCCCTGGATCGCGGTGAGCAGCGGGCGCGGGAGCAGGAACTCCTCGCTGAAGACGTCCGCCTTTGTCTCTTCCCAGCTCTCGTCCTGGCCGGCCGTGATGCGCAGGAGCTGCTTGGCGTGGTTCCACTCGTACAGCGCGCGCGACTCGTCGACGCCTTCGTAGCACTGGAGCCGCACGAGCCGCGCGTCGGACGCGGCAGCGACGGCCTTGGAGAGCTCGGTCTTCCCGACCCCGGCCGGTCCCTCCACGAGTAACGGCTTCTCGAGCCGATCTGCCAGAAACACAGTCGTCGCAACGGCTGGCGACGCCAGATAACCCACCGCCGCGAGTCGCTCGGAGACATCGGCGACCGACGAAAAGACGCTCATGAGTTCACTATTCCTGACGACGAGCGTCCAGATGCCGTTGTTCGGGTTCGAACCTGGAGCCCGCCCAGGGCAACGCTGCCAGGCGAGCGCGGACCCGCCGCGTATAGGTGATACTCAAGGGTTCGCGCTCGACTGGCAGCGTTGTTCTGGGCGGGCCGCCCACTCAGTGGTAGAAGTGGCGGGTTCCGGTGAAGTAGAGGGCGATGCCGGCCTTCTGAGCGGCGGCGATGACCTCGTCGTCGCGGACGCTGCCGCCGGGCTCGACGATGGCCTTGATACCGGCCTCGGTGAGAACCTCCAGCCCGTCCGCGAACGGGAAGAACGCATCGGAGGCAGCCACCGACCCGGTTGCCCGATCGCCGGCGCGCGACACGGCCAGGCGAGCCGAGTCGACCCGGTTCACCTGTCCCATGCCGACGCCGACCGTCGCGGTGGCGCTCGCGAGCAGGATCGCGTTGCTCTTCACCGCCCGCACCGCCCGCCACGCGAACGCCAGGTCCGCGAGCGTCGCGGCGTCCGCGGGCTCCCCGGTCACGAGCTTCCAGCCGCTGACGTCGTCGCCCGGAGCGTCCACCGCGTCGACGGTCTGCACCAGCCCGCCACCGGAGACCTGCCGGAACTCCACCCCGCCGCGCGCCCGCGCGGGCGCGGTCAGCAGCCGGATCGACGGCTTCTTCGACAGGATCTCGACCGCGCCGTCCTCGTAGGAGGGCGCCACCACGACCTCGGTGAAGATCTCCGCGACCTGCTCGGCCATCGTGACCGTCACCGGCCGGTTCACCGCGATCACACCGCCGAACGCGCTCACCGGATCGCACGCGTGGGCCTTGCGGTGCGCCTCGGCGATAGTGTCCGCCGAGGCGATCCCGCACGGGTTCGCGTGCTTGATGATCGCCACTGTCGGCTCGGTGAAGTCGTACGCGGCGCGGTACGCGGCGTCGGCGTCGACGTAGTTGTTGTAGGACATCGGTTTGCCGTGCAGCTGCTCGGCCTGCGCGATCCCCGCGACGGCGTCGTGGTCGACGTAGAGCGCCGCGGCCTGGTGCGGGTTCTCGCCGTACCGCAGCACCTCGGCGCGCTCCAGCGCGATACCCGCGAACGCCGGCCAGGCGACGTCACCGGTCTCGTCGACCAGCTCCCGCGCGGTCCAGCCCGCCACCGCGACGTCGTACGCGGCGGTGTGCGCGAACGCACGTGCCGCCAGCTGACGGCGGGTAGCGAGGTCGAACCCACCGGCGCGGGCGGCCTCGAGCACGAGCGGGTACGCCCCGGGCTCGACCACGATCGCCACGTTCGCGTGGTTCTTCGCGGCCGCACGCACCATCGACGGACCACCGATGTCGATCTGCTCGACGATCTCGTCGTGGCCGGCGCCGGACGCGACGGTCTCCCGGAACGGGTACAGGTTCGAGATGACCAGCTCGAACGGCGCGATGTTCAGCTCGGAGAGCTGCTGGACGTGTGCCGGGTTGCGCAGGTCTGCCAGGAGCCCGGCGTGCACGTGCGGGTGCAGGGTCTTGACCCGGCCGTCCAGCGTCTCGGGGAAACCGGTGACCTCGGCGACCTGGGTGACCTTGACGCCCGCAGCAGCGATGCGGGCTGCGGTGGAACCGGTGGAGACGATCTCGACGCCGAGCTCCGCCAGGCCGACGGCGAGCTCTTCGATCCCGGTCTTGTCGTACACGCTGATCAACGCGCGCCGGATGGGCTTCCGGTCGGTCATGGGATCGAGACCTTCCTTCCAGTAACGGTCCAGCCCTCCCGGGCCAGCCGGCCGATCGAGTCGACGAGCATGTCCCGCTCGGCGACCTTGATGCGTTCGTGCAGCTGACTCACGTCGTCGGTGGGCTCGACCGGCACGACCCGCTGGTCGATGATCGGCCCGGTGTCGACGCCGGCGTCGACGAAGAACAACGTGCAGCCGGTGAATTTGACGCCGTACTCGAGCGCGTCCCGCGGGCCGTGCATGCCCGGGAACGACGGCAGCAGGGCGGGATGGCTGTTGACCATGCGATTCTGGAAGCGGCTCAGGAACGCCGGCCCGACCAGCTTCATGAAGCCCGCGGAGACGACCAGGTGCGGGTCGTGGGAGGCGACTTCCTCGGTGAGGGCGGCGTCCCAGGCTTCCCTTGTGTCGTAGTCCGCGACCGGGAGGACGAACGTCGGTACGCCGGCCTTCTCGGCCCGGGTGAGGCCCTGGATGTCGCCCCGGTCGGCTCCCACGGCCACGACATCGGCGCCGTACCCCGGATCCGCAGCGGCGTCCAACAACGCCTGCAGCGTGGTGCCTGACCCCGATACGAGGACCACGACTCGGGCGGTCACGACGCTCCTAATCTCCGGACGACGCCACGAGCCTAACCGGTCGTCTCGGACACCGGGCACCGCGCCCGGTCGGGGCGACGGTCAGCCCTCACCGGCTCGGCGCCGGGAATCCGGCGCGGTGTCGACGGTGAGCTCGGGCTCCCGGGGCGGCGGGGCAGCTCGATCGGCGGCGTCCGGGCCGCGCAGCAGGCCCGTCGCGATCCGGCGAGCGCGGGGTGGGAGGCGATCCGCCCAACCCGGGCCCGCCTCGGCAGTCGGGGGCCAGCGGCGGGTGGTCGACCAGGCGGCCCAGGACGCCGCCGTGCGGGCGACGGTGGCACCGACCAGCGCGGCCACCGCGACCTCGACCGCGAGCACGATGCCGACGTGCCAGGCCGACGGGCCCAGTTCGGAGAGCCGGCCGTCGCCGAGCGGCCCGCGCGACGCGGCCGCGGCCAGCCCGACCAGCACACCGGCCACCGGACCGGCGATCAGCGCGCCGCCGAGCGCGATGCGCCAGCGCGGCAGCCCGGGGTCCTCGGCGCGGGCGGCCGGCCGGGCGGTGATGGTGCCCGCCAGCAGTCCGGCGATCAACGGTGCGGCCAGCGCCAGGCTCACCATCGCCGAAGCAGGTCCCGTCGGCACGGCCGCGAGCAGCGGGAACGACGGCAGCGGGGCGAGTTGCACGGTGCTGGCGTCCACAGCAGTGCCCGTCCCGACCGCGAATCCAGGCCCCACCAGGTACGCGCTCGCCCAGACCGCCGCGGTGGGCGCGTAGAGGACGCACAGCGCGGTGATCGCGACCCCACCGACCACACCCGCGTGCAGCGAGCCGAAAACGGTGCGGAACTCCTGGTGGGTGACGGCCATCTGGGCACCGGCCGCGAGGACACCCGCGGTGAGCACGGCCGCGGCCGCGACCGCTCCGGCCGTCACACCACGACGGAGGACGTGGGGCATTCCGACGGCGAGCACCGCACCGACGCCAGCCGCCCTGGCCGCGCCCCAACCCGCGCCGAAGCCGGCGACGAGACCGGTGACGACACCGGCCGAAGCCGGGTCCGCCCGCACGCCGGACGTGGCGCCGAGCAGTGCGGCGACCATGCCGATGAAGCCGTACGCGAGCCCGACCGCCACCGCGACACGCACCACCGCCAGCCAGGACGCCGCGCCGGTGGCCAGCGCGCTGTTGCGACCGGCGCGGTAGAGCTGACGCAGCACCACGACGCTCAGCAGCAGCGGCGTCAGGCCGAACGGACCGACCGGGGTTTGCAGCCGGACGCCGTGCGCGAGCAACCAGCCGTCGGCGGCGAGGCGGATCGCGTCACCCGCCGGGGCACCCGACCGGTTCTCCGCCACCCAGACGACGAGCGCGATCGCAGCCATCGGGACGAGCACCACCAGCGCCGCCCACCCGGCCGTGGTCACCGCCGCTGCGGGCAGGGCCACCCGGGCAGGCGAGGAGGGAGGAGCGCCGGGGGACACCGCCTTACTGTGACAGGCGAGTACCAAGCGGCACGCGCCCAGCCCCGGCGTGTCGCTCCCCGCCCACGCCGAAGCCGGGCCCCGCGGAGCGGAACCCGGCTTCGAGAAAACTCAGGCGGTGACGATCTCGCGCATGAGACGCGCGGTCTCGGACGGCGTCTTGCCGACCTTGACCCCGACGGCCTCGAGCGCTTCCTTCTTCGCCTGCGCGGTACCGGCCGAGCCGGAGATGATCGCGCCGGCGTGACCCATCGTCTTGCCCTCGGGGGCGGTGAAGCCCGCGACGTACGCGACGACCGGCTTCTTCACGTGCTCGGAGATGTAGGCCGCGGCCCGCTCCTCGGCGTCGCCACCGATCTCGCCGATCATGACGATCGCCGCGGTCTCGGGGTCGGCCTCGAACGCCTCCAGGCAGTCGATGTGTGTCGTGCCGATGACCGGGTCACCGCCGATGCCGACAGCGGTGGAGAAACCGATGTCACGCAGCTCGTACATCATCTGGTAGGTCAGCGTGCCGGACTTGCTGACCAGCCCGATCTTGCCGGCCTTGGTGATGTCGGCCGGGATGATGCCCGCGTTGGAGGCTCCGGGGGAGATCAGGCCGGGGCAGTTCGGACCGATGATCCGGGTCTGGCCACCCTCGGCGCGCTTCTTCTCCGCGTAGTCCCAGGCCCAGGTCGTGTCGTGTACCGGGATGCCCTCGGTGATCACGACCGCGAGGCCGATGTTGGCGTCGACGGCCTCGATGATCGCGGCCTTCGCGCCGGCCGGCGGCACGAAGATGACGCTGACGTCGGCGCCGGTCTCCTTGATGGCCTCCGCGACGCTGCCGAACACCGGTACGGACACGTTGTCCTCGAAGTCGACCGACGTGCCGGCCTTCTTCGGGTTGACGCCGCCCACGATCTGGGTGCCCGAGCGGAGCATGCGCTGCGTGTGCTTGCGCCCCTCCGACCCGGTCATGCCCTGGACGATGACCTTGCTCTTCTCGGTCAGGAAGATCGACATCTCTCGGCGTCCCTTACTTCGCAGCCAGCTCGGCGGCGCGGCGGGCGGCGCCATCCATGGTGTCCACCTGCTCGACCAGCGGGTGGTTCGCGTCGGTGAGGATCTGCCGACCGAGCTCGGCGTTGTTGCCGTCCAGACGGACGACCAGTGGCTTGTTGACCTCGTCGCCGCGCTCGGCGAGCAACGCCAGCGCCTGCACGATGCCGTTGGCCACCGCGTCACACGCGGTGATGCCGCCGAAGACGTTGACGAACACGCTCTTCACGGCCGGGTCGGAGAGGATGATCTCCAGGCCGTTCGCCATGACCTCCGCCGAGGCGCCACCGCCGATGTCGAGGAAGTTGGCCGGCTTCTTGCCGCCGAACTCCTCGCCCGCGTACGCGACGACGTCGAGCGTCGACATGACCAGACCGGCACCGTTACCGATGATGCCGACCTCACCGTCGAGCTTGACGTAGTTGAGGTTCTTCTCCTTGGCGGCCTGCTCGAGCGGGTCGACAGCGGAGATGTCCTCGAGCTCGTCGTGGCCCGGCTGCCGGAAACCGGCGTTGCCGTCGAACGTGACCTTGCCGTCGAGCGCGATGATCCGGCCACCCGGGGCCTTGACCAGCGGGTTCACCTCGACGAGCGTCGCGTCCTCGCCCACGAAGACGTCCCAGAGCGCGACGACGGCCTTGGCGGCCTCGTCGAGCGTGTCCTCCGGGAACTTGCCGGCCACCAGGATCTCGCGGGCCTTCGCCTCGTCGACGCCGTCGACGGCGCTGACCGGGATCTTCGCGAGCGCGTCGGGGTTCTCGACCGCGACCTGCTCGATCTCGACGCCACCCTCCCGGCTGGCCATCGCGAGGAACGTGCGGTTGGCGCGGTCGAGCAGGAAGGAGAAGTAGTACTCCTCCTCGATGTCGCTCGCCTCGGCGACCAGCACCCGGTGGGCGATGTGGCCCTTGATGTCCATGCCCAGGATGTCGGTGGCACGGGCTTCGGCCTCGTCCGGCGTCTCGGCGAGCTTGACGCCGCCCGCCTTGCCTCGGCCGCCGACCTTCACCTGCGCCTTGACGACGACCTGCTTGCCGACCTTCTCGGCGATGCTGCGCGCCTCGGCCGGAGTGTCGGCTACCGAGCCGGCCAGCACCGGAACCCCGTGCTTGGCGAAGATGTCCCTCGCCTGATATTCGAACAGATCCACTGCCGCGTCCGTCCTCGCTCGTTTCGACGCGGGTCGAAGCCGCCGCTCGGCCCGCTGTCGCTGCCTCGTCGCATGGTGCCGGAGGAGCATCCGTCGTCGCGCGCGGCCAAGCCTGCAGAGCCGGTGGGCGCAACAACGACGGGTATCCGACACCTTCTTGCCGCAGGTTATCGGTGGCGACACGGACCGTGCGCCTCCGCGCCGGTGTGTTACCTCACAAGCACGACGATACGAACATCACGTGTCCGGTCGGACACCGGGATGGCGGCAGGTCACACGCACATCAGCGGCCCCGGCAGCCCCGGATGTGACATCCGCCCCGCCAGCCCCCGTTACCGCGAGCGCGGCCGCGCGTTGTTCCCAGCGACCGCCCATCGGCAACGGTCGGGCGGGCGGTCGGGGTCGGGCGTTCGAGGGGTGCGCCCGACCCCTCCGCTCAATCTCACCCTCCGTAAGCGGGAACAGGTTCCATCCGAGGCATCAGACGCCGCTCAGCCGTTCGGAGGACTACCCCTTCCCGGTGCACTACGTGTGACCCAGACTGTCTTTAGGTGGGTTTAAGACACGACATGGCGCCCGTTATCTGACGTCGATTACCTATTCGTCCGATACACAGAAGAGCACCAATGAAACTCGCGATAACGAATGGTGCGCTTTCGGCTACCGGTAGCAGCGATTTTCCCGTGCGCAAAAGGGAATCGGGGGGCGGAAAGCCACGGGTTCGTGTGCGATTCTTGCCCCTGCCGTCTGGGGCTGGCATCGTGACGCCTTGTGTCGGGAACCGGTCTGCCGTTTCCGACCGTCTCCGGACTCGATCCGAATGTGAACGCACTTGCGGCGGCACACGTGATCGAACAGGGAGCAGGTAGGCCGTCGAAAGGCAGTTAGTGCAAGAGAGCGGGAATGTCCGGCACGTCGGACGCCATCGCGCACCGACAGCACCACGCGCCGGATACGCCATGGCTGTTACGACCGCAGTGGTCGGCGTCAGTGTCGCCGCCCTGGCGGTCGGCTCGGCGCTTCCGACAGCGGATACCGCCAGCGCCTCGGCAGCACTCGGCCAGCAGGTCGACGCCGGCAAGCTCTCCGCCGCGAAGTCGAGCGACGCGGGAAACGCCACCCAGCTGGACACCCGCAGCGGTAGCCCGCGCGCGTCCCGGTCGCAGAAGCGCAGTGGCGTCGGCGAGCCGGAGCAACTGCCCGTCTGGATCAAGCCGGCCACCGGGCCGCTCAGCTCGCTCTACGCCGCCCGCTGGGGCACGTTCCACTACGGCATCGACTTCGCCGCCGCCTACGGCTCGACCGTGCGGGCGGCCAGCGCGGGCACCGTGATCCGCGCCGGCTGGTACGGCGGTTACGGCCAGATCGTGATCATCGACCATGGCAACGGCGTCACCACCCGGTACGGGCACAACTCAGAACTGCTCGTCTCCGTCGGCGACCACGTCGAAGCCGGCGACGCGATCTCCAAGGTGGGCAGCACCGGCCAGTCCACCGGGCCGCACTGCCACTTCGAGGTTCGCATCGACGACGTGCCGGAGGACCCGCTCGGCTGGCTCGAGGACCACGACGTCTCGGTGACGGCCGTCAACACCGGCCTCTGAGAAGCCGGGACGGTAGGCCTCCAGCACGATCCGACCGGTTGACGGCCGCGCCGAGACCGTGGACCGCACCGTGGGTGCCGCGCAGTACCGCGGCCGGCGGACCGTCACAACCGTGGCGCTCTTGATCTCGTTCATCCCCGTACCACCCTCACCGTTCGAGCATCGTTCGAACACATGTTCGATTCTATCGGTAGAACGACCGTACAGCCAGCCGTTCGGTGGATCAGTTTGCGCTCGCGGACCACAAGAGACGGTGGACCACTTCGGACTGTTGTGACGGACGCGGCCTAGAGCTTGTCGAGTGGCGCGTAGCGCAGCAGGAACCAGCGGGCCTTGCCGTCTCCGAAGTCGACGGCGGCCTGGGCGCGGTCGCCGTCGCCCCGCTTCTCCACGACGCGCCCCAGCCCGTGCGCGTCGTGGGAGACCCGGTCGCCGACCTCGAGGGAGATGGCCGGACGGTTGCCGCCTCCGCCGCCACGGGACGATGGCCGCGCTGACGACGCATAGGACTGCGCGAGACGCTCCTGCGCCGACCCGGTGCCGCTCCACTTGGAGAGCGTCTCCTTCGGCGCCGGAGCCTGCCGCTCCCAGCTGAGCAGCCCGGTGGGCACCTCGTCGAGGAAGCGCGACGGCGGGTTGTACTGCGGCTGACCCCAGGCGCTACGGGTGATCGCCCGGGACAGGTACAGCCGCTCCCGCGCCCGCGTGATGCCGACGTACGCCAGCCTGCGCTCCTCCTCCAGTTCCTTGGGGTCGCCCAGCGACCGCAGGTGCGGGAAGACGCCGTCTTCCAGGCCGGTGAGGAACACGACCGGGAACTCGAGGCCCTTTGCGGTGTGCAACGTCATCAGCGTGACCTGGCCCTGCGCGGCGGCCTGGTCGGCGCCCTCGGCGTCGTCGGGCGCCGGAGGGATGCTGTCGGCGTCGGCGACCAGCGCGACCTGCTCGAGGAACTCGACGAGCCCGGCTTCGGTCTCCGCGGCCGCCGCCCGCTCCTCGAACTCACGCGCGACGCTCACGAGCTCCTGCAGGTTCTCGACCCGCCCCTCGTCCTGCGGGTCGGTGCTCTCCTCCAGCTCGGCGAGGTAGCCGGTACGGGTGAGCACGGCCTCCAGGACGATGCTCGGCGGCTCGGTGTCGGCCAGATCGCGCAGGGACGCCATGAGCGCGGTGAACTCGCCGATCTGCTTGACCGCGCGGCTGCCGATACCCGGGGCCTCCCCCGCGCGTTCGAGCGCCGCGCCGAAGCCGATGCGCTCCCGCGACGACAGCGCCTCGACGCAGGCCTCGGCCCGATCGCCGATGCCCCGCCGGGGTGTGTTCAGAACCCTCCGGACGCTCACCGTGTCGTCGGGGTTCGCGATCGCACGCAGGTACGCGAGGGCGTCCCGGACCTCTTTGCGCTCGTAGAACCGCACACCGCCGACGACCTTGTAGGGCAGGCCCACCCGGATGAAGATCTCCTCGAACACCCGGGACTGGGCGTTCGTGCGGTAGAACACCGCGACCTCACCCGGCTTGTTGGTGCCCGAGTCGGTGAGCCGGTCGACCTCGCCGGCGACCCAGGCGGCCTCGTCGTGCTCGTTGTCGGCCACGTACGCGGTGAGCGGGTGCCCGTCGCCGGCCTGCGACCACAGCTTCTTCTCGCGCCGGTCGGGGTTGCGCGCGATCACCGCGTTGGCGGCGTTGAGGATCGTCTGCGTGGAGCGGTAGTTCTGCTCGAGCAGGATCGTGGTGGCCTGCGGGTAGTCACGCTCGAACTCGAGGATGTTGCGGATGCTCGCGCCGCGGAACGCGTAGATCGACTGGTCGGCGTCGCCGACGACGCACAGCTCCGCCGGGGCTGGCTGTGCTCCGACTGCAGTTTGGCCCTCGGCGTCCGTACCGACGAGCTCACGGACCAGCGCGTACTGGGCGTGGTTGGTGTCCTGGTACTCGTCGACCATGACGTGGCGGAACCGCCGCCGGTAGTGTTCGGCCACCGCCGGGAACGCCCGCAGCAGGTTCACCGTGGTCATGATGATGTCGTCGAAGTCCAGCGCCTGGGCCTCGCGCAGCCGCCGCTGGTAGAGCGTGTACGCCTCGGCCAGCATGCGCTCGGCCGTGCCGGACGCCCGGGACGCGAACGTCTCCTCGTCGACCAGCTCGTTCTTGAGGTTGCTGATCTGGGCCAGCAGCGAGCGGGCCGGGTACTTCTTCGGATCGAGGTCGAGCTCGCGGGCGACCAGCGTCATCAGCCGCCGCGAGTCGTCAGCGTCGTAGATCGAGAACTGCGACTTCAGCCCGGCGGTCTTCGCCTCGGCGCGCAGGATGCGGATGCAGGCGGAGTGGAACGTCGACACCCACATCGACCGAGCGCGGTTGCCGATGAGCTCGGTGACCCGCTCCTTCATCTCGCCCGCGGCCTTGTTCGTGAACGTGATCGCGAGGATCTCGCCGGGCTGAGCGCCGCGGTACGCGAGGATCCAGGCCACCCGATGGGTGAGCACCCGGGTCTTGCCGGAGCCGGCACCGGCGACGATCAGCAGCGGTGTGCCCTCGTGGACCACGGCGGCGCGCTGCTGCTCGTTGAGCCCCTCGAGCAGCGTCGACGGGTCGACCTTGAGGTGGACGGGCCGACGGGCGCTGGGGATGTCGAAGAGGGTGCTCATCGCCTCGCGACATTACTCCGGAGCACCGACAGTTCCGACCGCCGTTGGCCGATGCGCGACCCGCGTGCAACACTGAACCCGTGGTTCGACTGACGGCACGATTTTTTTACGGCTCCGGGCATCCGGCAGCCGTCATCGTCGTCTGAACCAAGACAACTTCGACGCCCCGGGGCCCGGCCCCGGGGCGTTTTTTGTGCGCCCCGATGGTCCGGACGCCGCGAACAGGAAAGAGCACGCCGTGACTACCGAGACCGCTGACGAGATCGCCGCGCTCCGCGAACGGATCAACGCCGCCGACGACGAACTGATCCGGATCTGGCGCGAGCGCGCCGAGCTGAGCCGCCAGGTCGGCGTCGCCCGCATGGCCGCCGGCGGTACCCGGCTCGTGCTCGCCCGCGAGCAGGCCATCGTCGACAAGTTCCGCCGCGAGCTCGGCGCCGACGGCGCCCAGCTCGCGATGCTCGTCCTGAGGGCCGGTCGGGGACCGCTGTAATCTCGATGGAGTGAGCTTTCCGAATTCTGTGAGCCCCATTGACGACGTGGAGCGCGTGCTGGTCGTCACCGCGCACCCCGACGACGTCGACTTCAGCGCGGGTGGGACGGTCGCCACCTGGACCAAGGCCGGCATCGAGGTCGCCTACGTGATCGCCACCAGCGGTGACGCGGGCGGCTTCGACGAGGCCACCCCGCGCGACTCGATGGCCGGCATCCGCGAGGCCGAGCAGCGTGCGGCGGCCGCCGTCGTGGGCGTCACCGACGTGACGTTCCTCGGCTACCCCGACGGCGCGCTCTACGTCACGAACGAGCTGCGCCGGGACATCGCCCGGCAGATCCGCCGGGTGCGGCCCGACCGGGTGCTCACCACGTCGCCGGTCCGCGACTGGTCACGTACCCCGTCGGCCCACGGCGACCACGTCCGGATCGGCGAGGCGACGTTCGACGCGGTCTACCCCGACGCGCGCAACCCGTTCGCCCACGCGACGCTCCTCCGCGACGAGGGGCTGGAGCCCTGGACGGTCCGGGAGATGTGGTTCTCCGGCACCCCCACGGCCGATCACGGCGTCGACATCACCGACGTCTTCGAGCAGAAGATCGCCGCGCTGCGCGAACACGTCAGCCAGCTGCCCGGCGAGCTCGACGCGATGCGGTCGCGGATCGAGCAGTGGAACGGCGCCAACGCCGCGAAAGCCGGCCTCCCGCAGGGCCGGCTCGCGGAGCTGTTCTCGGTGATCAGTACGGTCTAGCGACCCGACTGGCTCGGACCGAGCAGGAACTCCGTGTAGCGGACGCTCATGCGCGCCATCGCCTTGGTGACCCACCCGGCGACCCAGAGCAGCACGATCCCGACGCCGACCCACGGCATCGCCGAGCCGAAGCTGTCGATGACGAACGGGTTGTGGCTGTCCCAGACACCGAACAGGTAGATCTTGTCGTCCGGCATGGACCAGTACCAGGTCCACAGCGTCATCGAGCCCAGCGCCGCCGCCCAGAACGAGAGCGCCACGACCGCCGCGGTCAGCGTCACCGGGAAGACGAGTAGGTGGTGCAGCAGGTCCCGCCAGGTCGACGGCGCGGCCAGCCACTGGCGGATCCGCTGCAGCAGGCTTCCACTGACCAGCGGATACGGCATCGGCACCGGCGTTCCGAGCAGGATCGCGGCCCGGCGCCGTTCGACCTCCGCCATCCCCCGGCTGACCGCCAGCGCGGCCAACAGCACCGGTACGCCGACGATCAGCGCGGAGAACGTAGCGCCGAACGTCACGACCAGGATGAACGTGATCAGGCCGAGGATGCCGGTGAGGAACCCGACGGCGAGGTAACCGGCCGAACGCGCGGTGTCCGCGTCGAAGGCACGGGCAATCGGGTTGGAGATCGGCCGGGCTACGGCGGTCGCGGTCATGGGTGCGTCCTCTCTCGGTTTCGACACGTCCGAACCTATGGATTCGAGACGTCCGGCGAATCACCGTCATTAGCCACACCCGGTCTAGCTCTCAGGTACTACTGGCCCGATGAGGTTCACGGTGAGCACGCCCGCACCGCCCCCGCTGGAGCCGGTGCCCGCGTTGCTGGCGGGCGCGGCCGCTGTCGATCTCACGCCGCCACCGGGCCTCCCCAAGGCCGGGTACTCCCGCAACGCCCGCACCGGCGTCGGTTTCCGGGGCCGGTTACGCGCCCGGGTGCTGCACCTGCGCGCCGGAACGGCGTCGGTGACGATCGTGGCGTGCGACCTGCTGGGCGGATCGTCAGTCGTGCAGCGCCAGGTCGCGGCCCGCACCGGTACCCCGCTTGCGGGCCTGTTCGTCGGCGCGACCCACACCCACGGCGCTCCAGGTCAGTTCCTCGGCACCGATCTCTACAACGGCTTCGCGTCCAACCGGCCCGGCTTCGACCCGGCCTGGACCGAGTTCCTGGTGGAGCAGATCAGCTCCGGCGTTGCCCGGGCGGTCGAGTCCCGGCGTCCGGCGCTGGCCGCCTGGGGCGAGACCGAGGTCTGGGGTCTGACCCGGAACCGGTCACTGGCAGCCCACGTCGAGAACGCCGACAAGCACGGTCGGCGGATCGCACCTCAGCGGACCTACGCGTCCATCGATCCGCGGCTGCGCCTGCTGCGGGTGGACGGCACCGACGGCGACCCCATCGCCGCGCTGGCGGTGTTCGGCGTCCACGGCACCGGCATCCCGATGCGCAACAGCGTCTACAACGCCGATCTCTGGGCGTACGTCTACGAGGAGATGCGGGGCTGCGCCCCGGTGGTGGGTGCACTGCAGGGGACGCATGCCGACGTCGCACCCGCGCTGCGCCCGGGCCGGGCCGGTGACGTCGAGGCTGCCCGGGTGGGGCGTGGCATCGGCGCGGCGGCGGCGAAGCTGCACGCGTCGCTGACGCCGACCGCCGACTGGGAACTCGGCGCCGGGCTGCGCGAGGTCGATCTCTCGGCCGACCGTTCGATCGACGGCGTGACGCTTCCGGAGCGCCCGGCGCTGGGGGCCGCACTGATCGCCGGTGCCTTCGAGAACGTGACGCCGATCGTGCACCGCGTCCCGCCGTTCCGCGCCGGCGTCCCGAAGCCGCACGCCCCGGACGACCCGCACGGTGCGAAGTGGGTGATCGGCTCCCGCTGGCTGCAACCGGCGGTCGTGCCGCTGCGGCACTTCCCGCGGGTGATCCCGGTGCACGTCCTGCGGATCGGTTCCGCCGTGCTGGTCGGAGCGCCGTTCGAGATCACTGTCGACGCGGGGCGCCGGATCGCGTCGGCGGTCGGCCCCGGCGACGTCATCGTGTCGTCGGTGGCCAACGAGTACGCCGGGTACTGCACGACTCCCGAGGAGTACTCGCGGCAGCACTACGAGGGCGGCCACACGCTCTACGGGCCGAACACGAACGCGTTCCTGGCGGCCCACGCCGCGTCCCTCGCCGCGCGCGTGGCACCGGGCGCGATGGTGACCGAGGCCCCACCGGAGCGGACGTTCGACCTGCGCGTGCACCGGTACTGGCCGTTACCCGGCTCCGGCGGCAGCCCTCGGCGGGCGGGAAAGGCCCGCTTCGTCGACGTCACCGCCGAACAGGACGCCTACTGGGAGCAGGGCTGGTTCGACGCCGCACCGGGCGACCTGACCTGGCACGAGCCGATCGTCCGCGTCGAGTGGCGATCGGACGGGAGCTGGCAGACGCTCGTCGACGACTCGTCGTGCGCTCTCGAGGTGCGGCACCACGGCGACGACCGCTACCTCGTGCGGTGGCACGACCCCGAGCTCCGCGACGGCCGCGACTACCGTTTCGTGGTCCGCGGCCTGCCGCTGGAGCTCTTTAACTAGTCCGGTCCACCACGTAGTACGTGAGCGACTCGAGCGCGTTCCGGGCCGGGACGTCGGGCAGCGTCGCCAGCAGGTCCCGGGCGCGCTGGGCGTACGCGGCGAGCGTCTCGCGGGCACTGGCCATGCCCGGCGACTTCCGCAGCAGACCGAGCGCCTCGGCCACCTCGTCGTCATCGGTGATCGGCCGCGCGATCAACTCACGCATCCGCGCCTCGGCCGGGTCGTTCCCGGCCAGCGCGTGCAGCACGGCCAGCGTCGGGACGCCCTCCCGAAGGTCGGTGCCGGGCGTCTTGCCCGATTCCGCCGACGTGGACGCGATGTCGAGCAGGTCGTCGGAGAGCTGGAACGCCACCCCGATCTCCTCGCCGTACGCGGTGAGCGTCTCGGTGATCGCCGGGCCGCACCCGGAGAACATCGCCCCGAACCGCGCCGACGTCGCGATCAGCGACCCGGTCTTCTCGGCCAGCACGTGGAGGTGGAACTCCACGGCGTCGTCGCCCTCGGCCGGCCCCGCGGTCTCCCGGATCTGACCGGTGACCAGGCGGGCGAACGTGCGGGCCTGCAGCCGCACCGCGTCCGGCCCCAGATCGGCCACCAGGTCCGACGCCCGGGCGAACAGGTAGTCGCCGGTGAGGATCGCGATCGTGTTCGTCCAGCGCGCGTTCGCACTCGGTGCGCCGCGCCGCACTGGCGCCTCGTCCATGACGTCGTCGTGGTAGAGCGTCGCCAGGTGGGTCAGCTCGGCGACCACTGCTGCCTGCACGACGGCATCAGCTCCGGCGTTGCCGAAGTGTGCCGCCGACAGCGCCAGCAGCGGCCGGAACCGCTTGCCGCCCGCCTCGACCAGGTGGCGCGCCGCGCTGTGCACCAGCGGGTCGGCGTCCGACACCGCGGTGCGTAGCGCGTCTTCCACCTGCGCCAGGCCGGCGCGGACGGAAGCGGCGAACTCAGGCTCGATGGCCTCGATGCCGAGCAGACCTGTGCCGGTGGGTGCCACGTCCATCCCTGCTGTGCGCGTGTTCATCGAACAAATTGTGCCGCCTGCCCGGCGAGGTCGAGCAGTTGAGTCGGCACCACGCCAAGGGCGAGTGTGGCGAGCACCCCGATCGTCAGGGCAGCGGCGGTGAAACCGCCGGGAACCGAAACGGTCGGACCATCCTCAGCAGGGTCAGACAGGTACATGAGCACAATTACCCGAAGATACGGGAAAGCGAGCACCATGCTGGCGATGACACCAACGATCACCAGCGATACCGCGTCACCCTCGATCGCGGCCGCGAACACCGCGAACTTGGAGATGAAACCGCTGGTCAGCGGCAGACCCGCGAACGCCAACAGGAACAGCGTCATCACGCCGGCGTAGAGCGGCGACCGGCGGCCGAGCCCGGCCCACCGGGAGAGGTGCGTGGCCTCGCCATCGGAGTCGCGGACGAGCATCACGACTGCGAACGCACCGATCGTCGTGAAGCCGTAGGCCGCGAGATAGAACAGCGTCGACGAGACGCCCCGCTCGTTGAGCGCGACCACACCGGTGAGGATGAAGCCCGCGTTCGCGATCGAGGAGTACGCCAGCAGGCGCTTGATGTCGGTCTGCGTGACCGCGAGCACCGAACCGACGATCATCGTCAGCATCGCGATGCCGATCAGCACCGGCCGCCAGTCCCACTTCGTCGACTGGAACGCCACGTAGAACACCCGCAGGATCGCGCCGAACGCCGCCACCTTCGTGCAGGCGGCCATCAGCGCGGTCACCGGCGTCGGGGCGCCCTGGTACACGTCGGGCGTCCAGGAGTGGAACGGCACGACGCCGGCCTTGAACAGCAGGCCGATCAGCAACATCGCCAGACCGATGAACAGCAGCGCGTCGTTGGCCTGCGAGCCGTTCACCGCATCGTGGATCGACGCCAGGTCGATCGCACCCGCGTAGCCGTAGATCAGCGCGACGCCGTACAGGAAGAACGCCGAGGCGAACGCACCGAGCAGGAAGTACTTGACCGCGGCCTCCTGGCTGAGCAGCCGCCGGCGACGGGCCAGCGCGCACAGCAGGTACAGCGGCAACGAGAGCACTTCCAGGCCGATGAACATCATCAGCAGGTCATTCGACGAGACGAACACCAGCATCCCCGCGAGCGCGAACATCGCCAGCGGGAACGCCTCGGTGTGCGACGTCGGCTCGCTGGCCAGACGCCGGTCGGGCGGCGAGCCCGCGACCACAGCGGCCTGCGCCACGAACGAACCACCGGCGTCCAGCGACCGCTCGGCCATCAGCAGGATGCTGACCGCGCCCAGCACGATGATGCTGCCGGACAGGAACAGCGCCGGGCCGTCGATCGCGATGGCACCCGCCGCCGTGATCACCTCGCGCTGGGCCACCAGCACCACCGCGACGAACGCGGCGGCGAGCCCCACCAGCGAGAGCCCCACCTGAACGAAGTGCCGGGCCCGGCGGGGCACGAACGCCTCGATCAGGATGCCGACGCAGGCCGCGCCGATCAGGATCAGGATCGGCGAGAGCGCCGCGTAGTCGAGCTTCGGCGCCTCGATGTTCATCGGTTCCCTCCGGCCACTTCAGTGGGTTGCGGGTCTTGTTTGCCCACGTCGGTGAGCGTGGCCTTCACTGCCGGGTTGATCACGTCGAGCAGCGGCTTCGGGTAGACGCCCAAGCCGATGATGAGGACGAGCAGCGGGGCGATGACCCAGGCTTCGCGGCGGCTCAGGTCACGCCACTTCGGCTTGCCCTCGTCGTCGATGGCCTCGCCCATCAGCGTCGGGTTGACCGGGCCGTGCATCGTGCGCTGGATCATCCACAGCACGTAGAGCGCCGCGACCACGATGCCGAGCGTCGCGACGACACCCGCGACCGGGTTGCGCGAGAAGACGCCCAGCAGCACGAGGAACTCACTGACGAACGAGTTGGTCATCGGCAGCGCCAGCGACGCCATGCCGGTGATGAAGAACGCACCGTAGATCCACGGGACGAGCCGGCCCACGCCTCCGTAGTCGGCGATCAGCGCCGAGCCGCGGCGGGCGATGAGGAAGCCGACCACCAGGAACAGCGCGCCGGTGGCGATGCCGTGGTTGACCATGTAGAGCACGGCACCGGAGCCGCCCTGCGTGGTGAACGCGAAGACGCCGATCGCGATGAACCCGAAGTGGGCCACCGAGGTGTAGGACACCAGGCGCTTCATGTCGTTCTGGCCGATCGCCAGCAGCGCGGCGTACAGGATGCCGATGATGCCGAGCACGATGACCAGCGGCGCGAAGAACCGCGACGCCTCCGGAAACAGCGGCAGGTTGTAGCGCAGGAAGCCGAACGTGCCGACCTTGTCCAGCACGCCGACGAGCAGCACGGCCGCACCGATCGGGGCCTGGCCACCGGCGTCCGGCAGCCAGGTGTGGAACGGGAACAGCGGCGCCTTCACCGCGAACGCGACGAAGAACCCGAGCCAGATCCAGCGCCCGGCCGTGGTCGACATGTCCATTCCGGCGAGCTTGTCGAAGGCGAACGTGCCCTCGCCCAGCTCGCGGACGCTCACCACGTACAGCGCGATGACGCTGGCCAGCATGAACAGACCGCCGACCAGGGAGTACAGGAAGAACTTGACCGCCGCGTACTGCCGCTGCGGGCCACCGTAGGACCCGATCAAGAAGTACATCGGGACCAGCATCGCCTCGAAGAAGACGTAGAAGAAGAACACGTCGGTGGCGACGAAGACGCCGATCATGCAGGTCTGCAGCGCGAGCATCAGCGCGTAGTACGTCTTGACCGAGCGGCGCCCCTGGCCCGACTCGTGCCAGGACGCCAGCAGGACGATCGGCGTCAGCACGGCGATCAGCGCCAGCATCACCAGCGCGATGCCGTCCACACCGAACGCGAGCCGCGTGCCGAACTGCGGGATCCAGGTGTACGACGTGACGAACTGGAACCGGTCGCCGTCGGGGTCGAAGTTGGCGCAGACCACGATCGTCAGCACCAGCACCGCGAGCGACCAGCCGAGGGCCAGCAGCTTCGCGAGCCGGTCGGCGCCCTTGGGCAGGAACGCCAGAACGATCGCGCCGACCAGCGGCAGCGCGGTCAGTACGGGGAGCCAGGGACCGTTCATCCGAGCCGCACCACCAGCAGCGACGCCAGCACCACGACCGCACCTCCGAGCATCGTCAGGGCATAGGACCGGACGAAGCCGGTCTGCAGGCGGCGTAGGCGGCCGGAACCGCCACCCACCGCGGCGGACAGGCCGTTGACCAAGCCGTCCACCCCTCGGCTGTCGACGTACACCAGGGCCCGGGTGAGCCACTGGCCAGGCCGCATGAACACGGCCTCGTTGAACGCGTCCGCGTACAGGTTGCGCCGGGCGGCCACCACGAGCTGGTTAGCCGGCTGCTCCGCCTTGGCGGTGCCACCGCGGAAGATCAGGTAGGCCAGCGCGACCCCGACCAGCGAGACGACGATGACCAGCGCGGTGATGACGATCGGCTCGAGCTTGTGCGCTGCCTCGGGGGCCTCGGCGCCGCGGACCAGCACCGGCTCGAGCCAGTGCACCGTCCGGTCGCCCTGGGTGAGCAGGAAACCACCGGCGACCGAGCCGACCGCCAGCAGGATCATCGGCACGGTCATCGAGAGCGGCGACTCGTGCGGGTGCGGAGCCCCGCCGATCTGCTCGTCCTCCGCGGTGGGCCAGCGCGGCTTACCGAGGAACGTCAGCACGAACAGCCGCGTCATGTAGAACGCGGTCAGGCCCGCACCGAGCAGCGCCGCGCCACCGAACAGCCAGCCGGACCAGCCGGGCCGGTCGAAGGCGTGCTCGATGATCGGGTCTTTCGAGAAGAAACCGGACAGCGGCGGGATGCCGATGATCGCCAGCCAGCCGAGCCCGAACGTGACCGTCGTGATCGGCATGTACTTCGCCAGTCCGCCGAACCGCCGGATGTCGACCTGGTCGTTCATGCCGTGCATGACCGAGCCGGCGCCGAGGAACAGCCCGGCCTTGAAGAAGCCGTGGGCGAGCAGGTGGATGATGCCCAGCGCGTAGGCCTCACCGCCGAGCCCGACGGCCAGGAACATGTAACCGATCTGGCTGACCGTCGAGTACGCCAGCACCTTCTTGATGTCGTCCTTGGCGCAGCCGATCACACAACCGATGAGCAGCGTGAGTGCGCCGATGACGCAGACCACGGTGCGGCCGGTCTCGGTGAGGTCGTAGATCGGCGACGAGCGCGCGATCAGGTAGACACCGGCCGTGACCATCGTCGCCGCGTGGATGAGCGCGGAGACCGGCGTCGGGCCGGCCATCGCGTCGGGGAGCCAGGCCTGCAGCGGGAACTGGCCGGACTTACCGCAGGCGCCCAGGAGCAGCAGCAGCGCGACGATCGTGACCGTCGTCGACGAGAGCTGGTCGACCGAGTTGAACACGCCCTCGAACGACGTGTCGCCGAGCGTCGCGAACAGCAGGAAGATGGCCAGCGCCAGGCCGACGTCGCCGACCCGGTTCATGATGAACGCCTTCTTCGCCGCGGTGGCGGCCTCCGGGCGCGTGTACCAGAACGCGATCAGCAGGTACGACGCCAGACCGACGCCCTCCCAGCCGACGTAGAGCGCGACGAAGCTGTTGCCGAGGACCAGCAGCAGCATCGCGGCCACGAACAGGTTCAGCATCGCGAAGAAGCGCCGCCGACCCTCGTCGTGCGACATGTACCCGATCGAGTACACGTGGATGAGGAACCCGACGCCGGTGATCAGCAGCACGAACACCGCCGACAGCGGGTCGTAGAGCAGCCCGGCGTCGACCTTCAGCCCGCCCACGTCGATGAACGTGAACAGGTGCTGGGAGATCTGCCGGCCCTCCTCGCCCAGTCCGCGCAGTTCGAAGAACTGGACGACGCCCAGCACGAACGCGATGCCGACCGTCGCGCACCCGAGCAGGTGCCCCCAGGTGTTCGCGCGGCGACCGAGCAGGAACAGCACGAGCGCACCGCCCAGCGGCAGCGCGATCAACAACCAGAGCAGGGAAAGGGACCCCGTCGGCTCTGCATACTCCACGGCGCTTGTCCCCTCAGTACTTCAGCAGGTTCGCGTCGTCGACCGAGGCCGACTTGCGGGTGCGGAAGATCGACATGATGATCGCGAGCCCGACCACGACTTCCGCGGCGGCGACCACCATCACGAAGAACGCCATGATCTGGCCGTCCAGCGTGCCGTTGATCCGGGAGAACGTGACCAGCGTGAGGTTGGCCGCGTTGAGCATCAGCTCGATGCACATGAACACGACGATCGCGTTGCGCCGGATGAGCACACCGACGGCGCCGATCGTGAACAGCGCCGCGGAGAGCAGCAGGTAGTAGGTAGGTGTCACTGCCGATCAGCCCTTCGGGGTGGTCAGACCGCTGTCGAGTTCGCGCCGCTCGACCGACGGCGCGACGCTGCCCTCGGCGGGCGTGCCGTCGGGGAGCAGGGCCGGCGTGGCCACCGAGTCGGACAGTGCGTAGACGCCGGGGCCCGGCTTGGGGGCCGGGTGGTTGCCCGTCCGGAACCGGGCGATCGAGCGCTCGCGCTGCGTCGGGACGCCGCCCTTGTCGCGCTCGACGTGGGCCAGAATCATCGCGCCGACCGCTGCGGTGATCAGCAGCGCGCTGGTGACCTCGAACGCGAAGACGTAGCGGGTGAAAAGCAGCGCCGCGATCGAGTCGACGTTGCCGCCGCCGGCCTCGTTCGTCTGGCGCAGGCCGGTGGCCGACACCTCGCCGAGCGCCCGGTAGAGCCCGGTCGTGACCAGCGCCGCCAGTCCGATGCCGAGCAGCACCGCGGCGAGCCGTTGCCCGCGGAGCGTCTCGACGATCGAGTCCGACGAGTCCCTGCCGACCAGCATCAGCACGAACAGGAACAGGATCATGATCGCGCCGGTGTAGACGATGACCTGGACGACGCCGATGAACGGCCCGGCCTGCAGCACGTAGAACACACCGAGGCTGAACATCGTGCAGACCAGGAACAGCGCCGAGTGGATCGCGTTGCGGGCCAGCACCATGCCGAGAGCGCCGCCCAGCGCAACCGGGGCGAGCACCCAGAACGCCACCTTCTCGCCGGTGGGCGGGTCACCGGGTGCGGCAGCGGCCAGCACCTCCAGAGCAACGCTCACCGGACGACCTCCTTGGTCTCCCGCTCCGGACGCTCGGCGCCGGCCGAGGCCCCGGGGTTCGTCGGGCCCTGCACGTAGTAGTCGGTCTCGTTCGCGCCGAGCCGCATGGCGTGCGGCGGCGCTTCCATGCCGGGCAGCAGCGGCGCGAGCAGCTGCTCCTTGGTGTAGATCAGGTCGGCCCGGCTGTCGCTGGCCAGCTCGTAGGCGTTCGACATCGTCAGCGACCGCGTCGGGCAGGCTTCGATGCAGAGCCCGCAGAAGATGCAGCGGGCGTAGTTGATCTGGTAGATCGCGCCGTATCGCTCACCGGGTGAGAAGCGCTCTTCCTCGGTGTTGTCGCCGCCCTCGACGTAGATCGCGTCGGCCGGGCAGGCCCAGGCACAGAGCTCGCAGCCGACGCACTTCTCCAGCCCGTCGGGGTGCCGGTTGAGCACGTGGCGACCGTGGTACCGGGGCGCCGCGGGCTGCGGCACGTCCGGGTACTTGATCGTCACCCGCTTCTTGAACATGGTCGAGAACGTCAGACCGAAGCCTTTGACGGAGTCGAGCACGTCAGTCCTCCTTCTCGGTCTGCGATTCGTCGTCCGCGCCGACCTTGGCGGGAACCTGCGGCTTCAGCCGAGGCGACGGTGGAACGACGAGGTCCATCGGCGGCACCGGGAAGTCGGAACTCGGGTTGGGATCGCGGGCGTCGACTTCCTTCTTGGCGCGTTCCGGCACCAGCAGGCTGAGCGCGACGACCACCAGCAGCACGACCGCGAGACCGATCAGGACGTTGCGCGTCGAGAGGTCGTACTCGCGGCTGATCGTGCGCATCGCGGCGACGAGCAGCAGCCAGACCAGGCTGATCGGCACCAGGACCTTCCAGCCGAAGTGCATGAACTGGTCGTAGCGCAGGCGGGGCAGCGCACCGCGGAGCCAGACGAACACGAAGAGGGCTGCGAGCACCTTGATGATGAACCACAGCACCGGCCACCAGTTCTCGTTGGCGCCCGGCCAGATCGTGCCGATGCCGAACGGTGCCCGCCAGCCACCGAGGAACAGCGTCGCGCAGAGCGCCGACACCGTCACCATGTTGATGTACTCGCCGAGGAAGAACATCGCGAACTTCAGCGAGGAGTACTCGGTGTGGAAACCACCGACGAGCTCGCTTTCGGCCTCGGGGAGGTCGAACGGAGCCCGGTTGGTCTCACCGACCGCCGAGATCGCGTAGACGACGAAGCTCGGCAGCAGCGTGAACACGAACCAGGTGTTCTCTTGCGCCCCGACGATCTCGCTGGTGGACAGCGAACCCGCGGTGAGCAGCACCGGCACGATCGAGAGGCCCATCGCGACCTCGTAGGAGATCATCTGCGCCGCCGACCGCAGACCACCCAGCAGCGGGTAGGTCGAGCCGGACGCCCAGCCGGCGAGCACGATGCCGTACACACCCATCGACGAGCAGGCCAGGATGTACAGGACGCCGACCGGCAGGTCGGTGAGCTGCAGCGCGGTGGTGTGGCCGAAGACCGAGACGTTCGGGCCGAGCGGGATCACCGAGAACGCGATGATGGCCACGATCGCCGAGATGATCGGCGCGATGATGTAGACGACCTTGTCAGCGGCCGTCGGGATGATGTCTTCCTTGAACGCCAGCTTGATGCCGTCGGCGAGGCTCTGCAGCGTGCCCCACGGGCCGGTGCGGTTGGGCCCCGGCCGCACCTGCATGTAGCCGATGACCTTGCGCTCGGCGACGATCGAGAACAGCACGAAGACGACGAGGATGGCGAACGTCGCGATGATCTTCGCGATGATCAGCCACCACGGGTCGTTGCCGACCGCCGCCGGTTCCGCGGCCGCGAGCACGGCGCTGGTATTCATCAGGCCTCTCCCTCGGTGTCGACCGCCGGCCGGCCACCGTCGGCCGGGTCACCGCCGTCGCTGGTGGCGCGGGCCTCGACGTCGCCCAGGCCACCGTCGGCCGGAACACTGCCAGGCACCCCCGACGAAACCGGGGCGGACGCGCCGTTGGCCGAACCTGCTGTGACTCGCACCAGGTCTCCGGCCCCGACACCGAGCGTCGGGCGGACGCGGGAATCGACCGAGTTCGTCGGCACCCAGACCACCCGGTCGGGCATCTCGGTGACCGCGACCGGCAGCTGGATCGCTCCCCGGTCGGTGGAGACCAGGATGTGCGCGCCGGGCCGGACGCCGAGCTCGGCGGCCGTACCGGGTGAGAGGTGCGCGAACGCGGGCTTCGCGGTGCCGGCGAGATGCTCCTCGCCGTCCTGCAGCGTGCCCAGGTCGAGCATGTGGTGCCAGGTGGCCAGCACGGCCTCGCCGTCACCGGCGCTCACGCGCGGCGCGGCGGGCTCCATCGGGGACGGTGGCGGATCGACGTCCGGGCCGCTCGTACCCAGCGCGGTGGCCTCGGCCAGGATCGCCTCGGAGGTCGCGGCGCCGAGGTAGGCGCCGAGCTCCGACGCGAGCGTGTCGAGGACCCGCGCGTCGGTCAGCGCGCCGGTGCCCTGGAGCGTGAGCCCGAACGGACGGACCCGGCCTTCCCAGTTGATGAAGCTGCCGACCTTCTCGGCCACCGGGGCGATCGGGAACACGACGTCCGCGTACTCGGTGACGCCCGACGAGCGCAGCTCGAGGCTGACGACGAACGGGGCCGCCGCCAGCGCGGCACGTGCCGCCACCGGGTCGGGCATGTCGTCGGGGTCGACGCCGCCGACCACCAGGCCGCCGAGCGTGCCGTCGGCAGCAGCGGCGAGGATCTCCGACGCCGAGCGCCCCGGGGCCTCGGGCAGCGAGACGCCCCAGGCCGCCTCCACGGCGGACCGACCGGCCACGGAGGACACCTGACGCCCACCGGGCAGCAGGTTCGGCAGCGCGCCGGCCTCGACCGAGCCGCGCTCACCGGCGCGACGCGGCACCCAGCCGAGCTTCGCGCCGGTCGAGAGCGCCAGCAGCGAGGCCGCGGAGTACGCGCCGCGGATGCTCGCCGCGCGCTCCCCGATCAGGATCACCGCACCCGGTCCACGCAGCCCCTCGGACAGTGCCGTGAGGTCGGGCAGCTCGCCGGCGCGCAACGCGTCCAGCACCTTGGGCTCGGCGCCCGGGGTGGCCTGGATCAGCGTGCCGCCGAGCTTGTCGAGCCCGCGGGTGGCCAGCGGGGCCACCGACCAGACCTTCGCGCCGCGCTTGCGCCAGGCCTTGCGCAGGCGGAGGAAGAGGATCGCCGCTTCCTCCTCCGGCTCGAACGCCACCAGCAGGACGTTCGACGCGTTCTCCAGGTCGCGGTAGGTGATGCCCATGCCCTGGCCCGCGACGTGCGCGCCGAGGAACAGCGACTCCTCGTCGGAGTGCGGGCGGGCGCGGAAGTCCACGTCGTTGGTGCCCAGGGCGACCCGCGCGAACTTCGAGTACGCGTAGGCGTCCTCGTAGGTCAGACGGCCACCCGGCAGCACGCCGACGCCACCGTTGTCCTTCGCGGCCTCCAGGCCGCGCGCGGCGGCGTCGAAGGCCTCGGTCCACGAGACCGGCTCGAGCTCACCGGCGGTGTTGCGCACCAGCGGCTGGGTGAGCCGCTTCTTGCCGGTCGCGTAGACGAACGCCCAGCGGCCCTTGTCGCAGTTCCACTCCTCGTTGACCTCGGGATCCTCACCGGCGAGCCGGCGCAGGACCTTGCCGCGCCGCCAGTCGGTGCGCAAGCTGCAGCCACCCGCGCAGTGCTCGCACACCGACGGCGTGCTGACCAGGTCGAACGGGCGGGCCCGGAACCGGTAGGCAGCGCTGGTGAGCGCGCCGACCGGGCAGATCTGGACCGTGTTGCCAGAGAAGTACGACTGGAACGGCTCGTCGGACGCGATGCCGACCTGCTCCAGCGCGGAACGCTCCAGCAGCTCGATGAACGGGTCACCGGCGATCTGCTTGGAGAACCGCGTGCAGCGGGCGCACAGCACGCAGCGCTCGCGGTCGAGCAGCACCTGCGACGAGATCGCCAGCGGCTTCGGGTAGGTGCGCTTGACGTCCCGGAAACGCGACTCGGCGGCGCCGTTGCTCATCGCCTGGTTCTGCAGCGGGCACTCACCGCCCTTGTCGCAGATCGGGCAGTCCAGCGGGTGGTTGATCAGCAGCAGCTCGAGCGTGCCCCGCTGCGCCTTCTCGGCGACCGGGCTGGAGAGCTGCGTCTTGACCACCATGTCGGGCGTGACCGTGGCCGTGCAGCTCGCGACCGGCTTGCGCTGGCCGTCGACCTCCACGATGCACTGGCGACACGCGCCGACCGGCTCGAGCAGCGGGTGGTCGCAGAACCGGGGGATCTGGATCCCCAGCTCCTCGGCGGCCCGGATGATCAGCGTGCCCTTCGGCACGGTGACGCTCAGGCCGTCGATCGTCAGCGTGACGGTGTCGACTTTCTCAGGTGCAACGGTCATCAGTGCGCTCCGGCGAGTGCGGCCTGCTCGGCCGAGAAGTACGGCGCCTTGCGGCCCTCGATGTAGTCGAGGTAGTCGTCGCGGAAGTACTTCAGCGACGACGTGACCGGGCTGGTCGCACCGTCGCCGAGCGCGCAGAACGACCGGCCGAAGATGTTGTCGCAGGTGTCGAGCAGCGTGTCGAGGTCGGTTTTGGTGCCCTGCCCGGACAGGATCCGGCGGAGCACCTGCACCATCCAGTAGTTGCCCTCGCGGCACGGCGTGCACTTGCCGCACGACTCGTGCGCGTAGAACGCGATCCAGCGATAGGTCGCGTACACCACGTCGTCCTGATCGCTGAACACCTGCACGGCCGTCGTACCGAGCATCGACCCGGCGGCCGCGGCACCTTCGAAGTCCAGCGGGACGTCGAGATGCTCGTCGGTGAAGAGCGGCGTGGACGAACCACCCGGCGTCCAGAACTTCAGCTGGTGGCCCTCTTTCATGCCACCGGCCAGTTCGAGCAGCTCGCGCAGCGTGATGCCGAGGTGACACTCGTACTGGCCCGGACGGTTCACCCGGCCGGAGATCGAGAAGATCTTCGGGCCCGGCGACTTCTCGGTGCCCATCGTCTTCCACCACTCGGAGCCGCCGAGCACGATGTACGGCACGCTCGCGATCGTCTCGACGTTGTTGACGACCGTCGGGCCGCCGTAGAGGCCGGCGACAGCGGGGAACGGCGGCTTGAGGCGCGGCTGGCCGCGGTAGCCCTCGAGCGAGTCGAGCAGCGCGGTTTCCTCGCCGCAGATGTAGGCGCCGGCGCCGGAGTGGACGACCAGCTCCAGGTCGAAGCCGCTGCCGAGGATGTTGCGGCCGAGGTAGCCGCGGGCGTAGGCCTCGTTCACCGCGTTGCGGAGGCGGCGGGCGGCGTGCACGGCTTCACCGCGGATGTAGATCGCGGCGAAGTTCGCGCGGATCGCGTAGGCGGCGATCACGATGCCCTCGATGAGGCCGTGCGGGTCGGCCATCATGTACGGCAGGTCCTTGCAGGTGCCGGGCTCACCCTCGTCGGCGTTCACCACGAGGTAGTGCGGCTTGCCGTCGCCCTGCGGGATGAATCCCCACTTGAGACCGGTGGGGAAGCCGGCGCCACCACGGCCGCGCAGACCGGAGTCCTTGATCAGCTGGATCAGGTCGTCCGGGTGGGACTTGATCGCCTTGCGCAAGCCCGAGTAGCCGTCGAGGCGCTCGTAGACCGAGATCTTCCAGGCCTCGGGCGAGAGCCAACGCTTGGTGAGTACCGGGGTGAGGACTTCGCGCTCGCTCACTTGTCGTTCCCCTTCGCGTTCTCAGTCCTGGGGTCCGTCGGCGGTGCGTCACCGGCCGGCTTGGAGTCCGCTGCGGGCTCCGGCACGGTCGGCGAGGTCTCGGCCGGGTTCTCCGGCGTTTCAAGAACGGCGTCCTTGATCTGGGACTGCGCCTCTGGAGATGGGTTGGCGGCCTGGGCCGGCTGCGTGGGCGCCTGCTCGACCGCGGGGGCCGAGCGCTCGGTGCCCGGGCGCCGCGTCGTGGTGCGCTTGGTGGCCGGCCGACGCTTGGCCGGGTCGGCCGTGGCCGACACCAACGGCCCGGTCGTCCGCTTCCGCGGCGCCGCCTTCTTCGCCGGCTCCGTACCGGCAGGCGGCCGAACGAGCCCGATCGGCTCAGCCTTGTCGCCGGACTCGACGGACTCGCCGGGCTTGGCGTCCGCCGGCTGCGCCGGGACGACTGCCGCGGGCGCGGTCGCGCTGTCCGCGGGCTTGTTGTCCGCGGGCGCGGCCTTGTCGCCGCCCGGCTCAGCCGTCTTCGGCCCGTCAGCCTTGGCCGCGACAGCCGTTTCGCCGGCAGGCGAAGCCGCCGCCGGTGCGGCAGGAGCCGCCGGTGCGGCAGCGGCCGGGCCGGGCGCGGCCTTGGCCGGGGCCGGCTGGGCGTCTTTTTCGGCTTTCCTGGGGATGGGCGTGTTCGGGAAGTAGCCCGGGACACTCACCCCGCGCTCCTCCGCCACCCGGTTCCCGGCGACCGTCGGCTCGACGCCGACCATCGCGTCGGCGACCGCGCTGCGGTCGTCCTGGAACCCCGCGAGCTCCCGCGACATCTGCTTGAACGAGCAGAGCCGCGCCCCGCGCGTCGGCATCGGACGCTCGCCGTCCTGGAGTTTCTTCACCAGCGAGAGCGCCGAATCGGCGTCCACCTGGTCGAAGTACTCGTAATTCACCGTCATCACCGGCGCGTAGTCACACGCCGCGAGGCACTCGGCGTGCTCCAGTGTGATCCGACCGTCCTCGGTGGTCTGGTCGTGCCCCACCTCGAGGTACGACGACAGCGCCTCGTACGCCTTGTCTCCCCCGAGCACCCCGCACATCGTGTTCGTGCAGACGCTCACCAGGTACTCACCGGTGGGCCGACGCTTGTACATCGTGTAGAACGTCGCGACCGCGGCCACCTCGGCCTTGGTGATCCCGAGCTGCTCGGCGCAGAACGCGATGCCCTGCGGGCTCACGTACCCGTCGACCGACTGCACCAGGTGCAGCATCGGCAGCAACGCCGAGCGCGAACGCCCCTCGGGGTAGCGGGCGACGATCGTCGCGGCCTGCTCGACCAGGTCAGCCCTGACCGTCTCGTCGGTCAACTCGCTCATCGATCTACTCCACCCATAACCGGGTCCAGCGAGGCGCCGGACGCGATCGCGTCGGCGATCGGGGCACCCTCGACCATCGCGGGGAACGCCTGCAGGTTCACGAAGCTGGGTTCGCGCACGTGGACGCGGTACGGCCGGGTGCCGCCGTCGCTGACGACGTGGAAGCCGAGCTCACCGCGGGGCGACTCGACGGCCGTGTAGACCTGCCCGACCGGTACCCGGAAGCCCTCGGTCACCAGCTTGAAGTGGTGGATCAGGGCCTCCATCGACTGGCCCATGATCTGCCGGACGTGCTCCAGCGAGTTGCCCATGCCGTCCTTGCCGAGCGCGAGTTGCGCCGGCCAGGCGATCTTCTTGTCGCCCACCATGACCGGGCCCGGCGCCAGCCGGTCCAGCGTCTGCTCGACGATGCGCAGCGACTCGCGCATCTCGTTGATGCGCACCAGGTAGCGGCCGAACACGTCGCCGGTGGTCTCGGTGACGACCTCGAAGTCGTAGTTCTCGTACCCGCAGTACGGCATCGTCTTGCGCAGGTCCCAGGGCAGACCGGCCGAGCGGAGCACGGGCCCGGTGACGCCCAGCGCGAGGCACCCGGTGACGTCGAGGAAGCCGACGTTCTTCGTCCGGGCCTTCCAGACCGGCTGACCGGTCAGCAGCTTCTCGTAGTCGTCGATCTTGGACCGCATGTACGGCACGAACTCGCGGATCTTGTCGACGGCGCCGGGTGGCAGGTCCTGTGCGAGGCCGCCGGGCCGGACGAACGCCATGTTCATCCGCAGGCCGGTGATCTCCTCGAACAGGTCGAGCACGTGCTCGCGCTCGCGGAAGCCGTAGATCATCATCGTCGTGGAGCCGAGCTCCATACCGGTGGTGGCCAGCCAGACCAGGTGCGAGCTGATCCGGTTGAGCTCCATCAGCAGCACGCGCAGCGTCGTGGCCCGCTCGGGCACCTCGACGCCGAGCAGCTTCTCCACCGCCAGGCAGTAGCCGGTCTCGTTGAAGATCGGCGCGAGGTAGTCCATCCGGGTGACGAACGTGGTGCCCTGCGTCCACGTGCGGTACTCGGTGTTCTTCTCGATGCCCGTGTGCAGGTAGCCGATGACCGAGCGCGCCTCGGTGATCGTCTCGCCCTCGAGTTCGAGCACGAGGCGCAGCACGCCGTGCGTCGACGGGTGCTGGGGCCCCATGTTGACGACGATGCGCTCACTGGCCAGCGGGTCCTCGGCGTTGATCGAGTCCCAGTCGCCGCCCGTGACCGTGTAGACGCGACCCTCGGTGGTCTCCCGGGAGTCGGCGTAGGGGTCGGTTGCCTGTGTCATGTCACGACCTCCTCTACCGGTAGGCCCGGCGGGTGTCGGGCGGCGGGATCTCCGCGCCCTTGTACTCGACCGGGACGCCACCGAGCGGGTAGTCCTTGCGCTGCGGGTGGCCGTCCCAGTCGTCCGGCATGAGGATCCGGGTCAGTGCGGGGTGGCCGTCGAAGAGCACGCCGAACATGTCCCAGGTCTCGCGCTCCTGCCAGTCCGCGGTCGGGTAGACCGACGTGACCGACGGGACGTGCGGGTCTTCCACGGTGACCGCGACCTCGAGCCGGATGCGGCGCCGGTAGGTCATGCTGGTCAGCTGGTAGACGACGTGCAGGCGGGAGGCTTTCTCCGCCTCGTCGGTGCCCTGCGGGGCGTCCAGGTAGTCGACTCCGGACACCGAGCTGAGCAGCTCGAACCGCAGCCCGTCGCCGTCGCGCAGCTGCTTGCAGACCTCGACGATCCGCTCGCGGCGCACGTGGAGCGTCAGCTCGCCGCGGTCGACGACGACCCGGGTGACCGCCTCCTCGAACCCGACGCCTCCCGTGGCCAGCTGCTCGCCGAGCAGGTCGGCGACCTCGTCGAAGTAGCTGCCGTACGGACGCTGGGTCGCGAGCGGGTCGGTGACCGGGCGGACCAGGCCACCGAACCCGGAGGTGTCGCCGGAGCCGGAGACCCCGAACATGCCCTTCTGGGCGGCGTCGTCAGTGCTCACTTGCGTGCCACTCCCGCTTCGATCTGCTTCGCGGCGGTTTCGATGCGGAGCTGCTCCGTACGGCCCTCGGCCTCGGCCTGCTCCCACTCCTTGCGGAGCGTCTTGTCGTACCGGAACGAGGACGGCATCGTGCCGTACCGCTTGAGCGTGCCGTTGGCCCGCGCCTCCTCGAATTCGGCGCGGCGCTTGGGCCCGAGCGGCTCGTGCATGATCTTTTCGTGCAGCTTCAGCACGGCGTCCAGCAGCATTTCCGGCCGCGGCGGGCAGCCGGGCAGGTACATGTCGACCGGCACCACGTGATCGACGCCCTGCACGATCGCGTAGTTGTTGAACATTCCACCCGAGCTCGCGCAGACGCCCATCGAGAGCACCCATTTCGGGTCGGGCATCTGGTCGTAGATCTGGCGCAGCACCGGCGCCATCTTCTGGCTCACCCGGCCGGCGACGATCATCAGGTCGGCCTGGCGCGGAGTGGCGGCGAACCGCTCCATTCCGAAGCGGGCGAAGTCGTACCGGGCTGCACCGGTCGTCATCATTTCGATGGCGCAGCAGGCCAGGCCGAACGTGGCCGGCCACATCGACGACTTACGACTCCAGTTGACGAGCTTCTCGACGGTGGTCACCAGAACCCCGCCGGGGAGTTTCTCTTCGAGCCCCATCGCGCGGACCCCTCTCAGAGTGAACGGGCTTGGTCGGGGAGCGACTCAGTCCCAGTCGAGGCCGCCGCGACGCCACACGTACGCGTAGGCGATGAACACGGTGGCGATGAACAGCACCATCTCCACCAGCCCGAACACGCCGAGCGACTCGTTGGCGACCGCCCACGGGTAAAGGAAGATGATTTCGATGTCGAAGATGATGAACAGCATCGCGGTCAAGTAGAACTTGACCGGGAATCGGCCACCGCCGGTGGCCTGCGGTGACGGCTCGATGCCGCATTCATAGGCTTCGAGCTTCGCTTTGTTGTAGCGCTTCGGGCCGACGACGGCCGCTGCTCCCACACTGCCGACCGCGAACAGAGCAGCAAGCACGAAAAGGCCGACGATCGGCATGAAAAGCGCGAGTGAACCGCCGGTGTCCATCGGTTCCCTTCCCTGACGTCGGTGTGCAGCGAGGAGGTGCCGTGAAGCTAATTAATGAGGGTTATGTTGTTGTGGGGGTGGCAGAGCAGTTAACACCAAGCTGCTACCCGCAGTTAAATTCGGTCGTACTCAATCACACTGCGGGTGCGAGCTTGGACAGGCCGTTGATGACTCGGTCCATTGCGTCCCCGCCGCGCGGGTCGGTGAGGTTCGCGAGCAGCTTGAGCACGAATCGCATGAGCAGCGGGTGCGGCAGGCCGTGCCGCGTCGCGACCTTCATGATCTCGGGGTTGCTGATCAGCTTCACGAACACACCGCCGAGGCGGTAGTAGCCGCCGTAGCGCTCGGTGAGCAGCGTCGGGTAGGCGCGCAGCGCCCGCTCCCGGCTCGGACCGGCGGACCGCGCGAGCGCCTGGACGGCGACCTCGGCGGCGATCTCGCCGGACTCCATCGCATACGCGATGCCCTCGCCGTTGAACGGGTTGACCATGCCGCCGGCATCGCCGACCAGCATCAGGCCCCGGGTGTAGTGCGGCTTGCGGTTGAAGCCCATCGGGAGGGCCGCGCCACGGATCGGGCCGTCGGCGTTCTCCTCGCGGAAGCCCCACTCTTCCGGAGTGCTGTTCATCCACGTCTTCAGCAGCTGGCGGTAGTTGACGTCCTTGAACGCCGCCGAGCTGTTGAGGATGCCGAGGCCGACGTTGGAACGCCCGTCGCCGAGGCCGAAGATCCAGCCGTAGCCGGGGAGCAGCCGCTCGCGGCCCTCGACCTTGTCCCACAGCTCCAACCACGACTCCAGGTAGTCGTCGTCGTGCCGGGGGCTCTCGTAGTACCGGCGGACCGCGACGCCCATCGGCCGGGCCTCGTTGCGGGCCAGGCCCAGCGCCAGCGCGAACCGGCCGGAGACGCCGTCGGCGGCGATCACCAGCGGGGCGCGGTAGGTGGCCTTCGTCTTCTCCGGACCGACCTCGGCCTCGACGCCGACCACCCGACCGGCGGTGGACAGCACCGGGCCGGTGACGGTGGTGGACGTGCGCAGCTGGGCGCCGGCCTTCCTGGCCGCCTTCGCGAGCATGTCGTCGAAGTCCATGCGGGTGCGCGTGAGGCCGTAGTTCGGGTAGGCCGCGAGCTCGGGCCAGGGCAGTTCCATCCGGACGCCGCCACCGATGACCCGCAGACCCCTGTTGTGCAGCCAGCCGTTCTCGGTGGACACGTCGATGCCCATCGAGATCAACGACCGGACCGCGCGTGGCGTCAACCCGTCGCCGCAGACCTTCTCGCGCGGGAACTCGGTCTTCTCCAGCAGGAGGACGTCGAGCCCGGCGCTGGCCAGGTGGTAGGCAGCCGCGGACCCGGCCGGGCCAGCGCCCACGACGATGACATCAGCATCCAGCCCGCCGGCGGTGCCGGACAGGCTCAGGGAACTGCTATCGGCGGCGGTGTCGACCACGGGGGGCTCGGCACCGCGAGGAGCGGGCTCGGTGGTCACGGCAGCCTCTCGAAGGGGCCTGGGGGCAGGGCTTTCGTGCGCTTGTGAAAATGTTCACGAACTCACGTGCGGCAGTCTATGCCGCTCATCACAGGCCTGGGTACTAAGGCTCACCTAACACGGAACACACACGCGCAAGGGGTCACCGCACTCCACAGCGCACAGGCTTTTGTTGACCGGTGTTTACATCGGTTTGCCCCGAGTTCGCGACGGTTCGGGGATTGTTCCCGGGGTCACAAAAAATCGACGCACCGAGTAGCGTCCCCGCCGAGCGGAACTAGTACATATCCGCACTTAGCAGGATCGTTGCCGCAGGGGGAACCAAGATGCGTCGGACCGCAGGACTCGTTGTCGTAACGGCCGCGTTGCTCACCGCCACCGGCTGCGGTGGCGGGAATTCGGACAGCTCCGGATCGACGCCGGAGAACTCGGCCTCGGGCGCGCTCGAGGCGACGCAGCCGACCGTCGCCGAGGGGACGTTCGCCCCCTACTCCCCCAGCGCCACCGCTATCGCCTACGACCCGAAGCTGATCCCGTCCGGAGCCTCGGCGCACCTGACGATCGCCGAGATCGTCGACACCACCACCGTGACGCTCGACGTCCGCGGCCTGCTGCCGAACCGGACCTACGGCGCGCACCTGCACACGATGCCGTGCGGCCCCACCGGCAAGGCCGCCGGACCGCACTACCAGCACCGGCCCGACCCGGCCGCGGCCGCGTCGCCGCCCTCGGTCGACCAGCTCTACGCGAACCCGCAGAACGAAGTCTGGCTCGACGTCACGACCGACTCGCAGGGCACCGGCACGAGCAAGAGCACCCAGCAGTGGCGCTTCGCGACGAAGCCGAAGTCGCTGGTCATCCACGCCAAGAAGACGGAGACGGCCGACGGCGAAGCAGGCATGGCCGGCGATCGCCTGGCTTGCCTGACCGTGCAGTCCTGATCCGTGTTGTCCGGCTAACAAAGTTCGACATTTCCGGCCAGTACCGTCTCGGGACGTCATCACCTTCCCGAAAGGCTCTGAAATGTACCGATCAACGGGATTATTCCTCGTCGCCGCTGCCGCGCTGCTCGTCACCTCGTGCGCCGACCCGAAGCCGGAGACGTCCACTCCGGAGAGCTCCGCGTCGACAGCGGTGAAACCGGCGTCGATGACCAAGGGGACGTTCGGCCCGTACACGGCGGACGGCAAAGCGGTCACCTACGACCCGGCCGTGGTCCCACCCGGAGCCACCGCGAGCGTCGGGATCACCGAAGCCGACGGCACCACGATCGTGACGCTGGAAACCCAGGGCCTGGTGCCCGACCGGGTCTACGGCGCGCACCTGCACACCAAGCCGTGCGGTGAGACCGGTAAGGCCGCCGGGCCGCACTACCAGCACGAGCACGACCCCGCCGCGAAGGCCTCACCGCCCTCGGTGGACCCGAGTTACGCCAACCCGCAGAACGAGGTCTGGCTCGACCTGACGACCGACTCGCAGGGCGCGGGCACGAGCAAGAGCACCCAGCAGTGGACGTTCACCGCGAAACCGCAGTCGCTGATCCTCCACGCCAAGAAGACCGAGACCGCGCCCGGCAAGGCAGGCACGGCCGGCGACCGGGTGGCCTGCCTGACGATCAGCTAGGCCCTGCTTTGGAGCAGGGCCTAACTCCGGATGGCGTGGTGCAGGGCGACGATCCCGCCGGTGAGATTGCGCCAGCGCACCGAGCCCCAGCCGTTCGCCGCGATCAGCCCGGCCAGCCCAGCCTGGTCGGGCCACGCCCGGATCGACTCGGCGAGGTACACGTAGGCATCCGGTGCGCTGCTCACCGTGCGGGCCACCTGCGGGAGAGCCCGCATCAGGTACTCGGTGTAGACGGTGCGGAACGGCGCCCAGGTCGGGCTGCTGAACTCGAGCACGACGAGTCGGCCGCCCGGCTTGGTGACCCGTGCCATCTCGGCCAGACCGGCGGCGGTGTCGGCCACGTTCCGCAAGCCCAGCGAGATCGTCACGGCGTCGAACGCGGCGTCCGGGAACGGCAGGTGCATCGCGTCGCCGGCCACCAGCGGAACGCCGCGGTCACGGCCCTCGCGGAGCATGCCGAGCGAGAAGTCGCAGGCGATGACCTCGGCGCCGGAGTGCGCCAGTTCGGCGGTGGAGACCGCGGTGCCGGCCGCGAGATCGAGGCAGCGTTCCCCCGGGCGCAGGTCGAGCACGTCAGCGGTGAGCGCGCGCCACCGCCGGTCCTGGCCGAACGAGATGACCGTGTTCGTCAGGTCGTACCGGCGTGCGACCTGGTCGAACATTGCCGCTACTTCATTCGGTCGCTTCTCCAGTGATGCCCGCGTCATGGGCGTCAGCCTAATCGCCAGTTCTCGGGAACCACTGGTCCGACTGTTTAACTCGAGAGTAACCTACTGGTGCGTTAAATACCGACCCGAGGGAGCCCCGCCGTGTCGACCTTCGAGATCGACCCGAAGAAGATCAGCACCGAAGAGTTCCAGGAGTTGCTCTCCCAGGCCGGTGACTCCGGGGGCCTGGACGACGTCGACCCGGCCACATTCGCCCGCCTCATCGGTCGCGCCCGGCGCGACCAGCTCGAGGCCGTGATGAGCAGCCCGGCCCGCGCGGTCGTGCTCGACCAGCTCTTCCGTCGGTTCGCCGAGCACTACCGGGCCGGCGAGAAGCGCCCACCGAAGGTCATCCACTGGAAGGTGACCGGCCGTCCCGACGGCGGCCAGGACGAGTACGAGCTCGTCCTGCACGGCGACCGGTGCGAGACGAATGCCGTACCGGAGCACGGCGCCGACACCACGATCATCCTGGGCGGACCGGAGCTCCTCCAGCTCACGTCGGGCAACGGCAGGCCGACCACGATGTTCATGACCGGCAAACTGAAGATCCGCGGCGACCTGGGCCTGGCCGCGGTACTGGCCAAGATCTTCGACGTTCCGAGCGCCTGATGTACGCCTCCCAGCTGGCCACCACGCTGATCAAGGCCGGTGTCATCGCACCCGGCCGTCCCGATCGGGTCACCAAGCAGCTCGTCGCGCTGCGGAGCTGGGGGCTGAGCCTGGCCGGCGGCTACACCAGCGCGGCGGCCCGTGACCCCGAGCGCATCGCACTGATCGACGAACGACGGCAGGTGACGTTCGCCGAGCTCGTCGACCGCGCCACCCGCATCTCTCGCGGCCTGGCCTCACTCGGCGTCCGGGGCAAGAGCAGGGTCGCGGTGCTCTGCCGCAACCACGCCGGCCTGATCGAAGCGCTGGTGGCCTCGGCCATGCTCGGGTCCGACACCGTGCTGCTCAACACCGGCCTCCCGGCGGCCCAGCTCGAAACCGTGCTGCGCGAGCAGTCCGTCGAACTGCTCATCGCCGACGAGGAGTTCCTGCCCGCGATCGGCGATCCGGGCTTCCCGGTCGTCGTGGCCTGGACCGAGAGCTCACAGCAGACGACGCTCGAGGACCTCGTCACCCAGAACCCGGGCGGTAAAGCGGCCCCGCCGGAGGTCGTCGGCCGCACGATCGTCCTCACGTCCGGCACCACGGGGGCGCCGAAGGGCGCCCGGCGCCCGCCGCCGCACGGGCTCGGCGCCCTCGCGTCGATCCTGTCGAAGATCCCGCTGAAGGTGCGGGACACGATCGCCATCCCCGCGCCGCTGTTCCACACCTGGGGATTCGCCGGCCTGCAGGTCGGGATGGGGCTGCGGGCGACGCTGGTGCTGCGACGCCGCTTCGAGCCCGAAGCTGTCCTGGCCGACGTGGCGGCCCACGGGGCCAACGGGATCTTCGTCGTCCCGATCATGATGCAGCGGATGCTCGAGCTGCCGCCCGACGTCCGGGCGAAGTACGACCTGTCCACGCTGCGCGCGATCGCCAGCAGCGGGTCCGCGCTGATCGGCGACTTCGCCGTCCACTTCATGGACGCGTTCGGCGACGTCCTCTACAACCTGTACGGCTCGACCGAGGTGTCGTGGGCGACGATCGCGACCCCGGCCGACATGCGCCGGGAGCCACGCACGGCCGGGCAGGCACCGCTGGGAACACGGCTGGCCATCCTGGACGCGGACGGCAACGACCTGCCCACCGGAACGCCGGGCCGGATCTTCGTCGCGAACGGGATGCTGTTCGAGGGATACACGAACGGTGCCGGTAAGGAAGCGGTACGCGGGTTCCTGAGCACCGGCGACGTCGGTCACCTGGACGCGACCGGGCTCCTGTTCGTGGACGGCCGCGACGACGACATGATCGTGTCGGGCGGCGAGAACGTGTTCCCGCGCGAGGTGGAGAACATCCTCACCGAAGCGGAATGCGTGCGTGAGGTGGCAGTGATCGGCGTTCCGGATGCGGACTTCGGTCAGCGGCTGGCCGCGTACGTCGTCCTGCACGAGGGGCACGCGGTCGACGCGGACGCGATCCGCGACATCGTGAAGGCGAAGGCCGCCCGCTACGCGATCCCCCGCGACGTCCACTTCCTCGCGGAACTCCCCCGCAACGCGACCGGGAAGGTCGTGCCGAGACTTCTGCGCCCCGCGACCTGACGGTCATCAGGGCCGGCGCGGCTATGCGTCGCGGTCGACGGCAGCGACGGCGAGGGCGCGTAGGGCCGCGCAGCCCTCCGTCGTCAGCGGAGCGGCTTCCAGCACCGCGAGCGCGTGGGTGAACCGCTCCGCGATCATCGTCTCGACGCGATCACGCGCGCCACAGTCGACGATCAGCTCGCGCAGCGCGCTCACCCCGGCGTCGTCGAGGTCGGGGTCGCCGAGGCGCTCGGCCAGCAGCGCGCGCCCGCCGTCCGACGCCTGCTCGCGGGTCGCCGCGATGAGCACGGTCTGCTTGCCCTCGCGCAGGTCCTCGCCGGACGGCTTCCCGGTCACGTCGCTGTCCCCGAACACCCCGAGCAGGTCGTCGCGCAGCTGGAACGCCTCGCCGATCGGGAGCGCGAACGCGGTGTACGCGTCGATCACCGCCGTGGGTGCATCGGCAATCGCCGCACCGAGGTGCAGCGGTGCTTCCACCGTGTACTTGCCGCTCTTGTACTGAGCGATCCGTAGGGCCCGCTCCAGCGGCACACCGCCGCGCGTCGGCGCCGAGATGTCGAGGTACTGCCCGGCCATCAGCTCCAGCCGCATCGACGCGAACACGTCACGCGTCCGCAGCGCCGCGGGCGCGGGGAGCCCGGCCGACGCGAGCATCTGCTCGGAGAGCACCAGGAGCAGGTCACCGAGCAGGATGGCGGCCGCCGACCCGAACCGGTCGGGGTCGCCGTGCCATCCGGCAGCGCGGTGCGTGGCGGCGAGCGCCCGGTGCGCCGCCGGACGGCCGCGGCGCAGGTCGGAGCCGTCCATGACGTCGTCGTGGATCAACGCGAACGCGTGCAGGAGCTCCAGCGACGCCGCAGCCCGGATCAACGACTCGTCGTCCGGCGCCCCGGCGGCGCGAGCACCCCAATAGGCGAACAGCGGACGCAGCCGCTTGCCTCCGGCCAGCACCGATGCCTGCAGCGGCCCGTCGAGGTCGGAGAGCTCGTCGCCGACCCGGGCGAGCACCTCGGTGTAGTCGGCGAGGAAGTCCTCCAACGCCAGACCGACACGCGCTCTGACGTCGGCGCTGCTGAATTTGGAGCGCGAAGTCGGTCGAGCTGTGCGCTGGACCTGCAAACTCATCTCGACCTCGTCCTGTTGGCGGTGCATCGGTTGTGCATCGATTCCTACCGCGAGGCGCGATGGCCCGCATCTCGAGATGACACCGGTCCGCCGAGTGCGGCCAGTACGCATTCCACGGCTTCGACCAGCGACGTCGGCAGCGCGACCCCGGCCGGCAGCCGTCGTCGGGCCGGCCCCAGCCAGCCCGGCCCCGCCGCGATCAGCCGCACTGGACGGCCGAGCGCCATCAACTTGGTGAACACGGTTGGGTCCGCTCTGTCCGGTATCTGCGACCACAGCACGACGACGGCCGGGCCGGTGCGACGCACGGCCTCCACCATCGCGTCGGTGGGGACGCGTGCCCCGAGGATGCGGGTACCGCGGCGCGCCTCCCGCAGCGCCGCCGCGAGCGCCTCCAGCGGCAGCGTGTGCTGCTCTTCCTCGACCGAGGCCAGCAGCGTCCGCGGTGGGGCCAGCGCCGGCACCGGTTCGTCGGCGGCTCGCGCGCGCCGGGGGCCGGAGGGGCCCGGCACGATCATCCGCAGTTCGGTGGAAATGTGCCAGGACAGCAAATGCTCGATTTCGACGACGCTGTGGCCGGCCTGCCATCGCTGGCCCAGCGCGTTGAGCACGGGAACCAGCACCTCGGTCCAGGTCAGCACCGTGCCGTAGGTGCGCAGGCAGCTGCGGATCTCCTCGGCGATCGCGTCGCCGTCCATGCTTCCGGCGGCGCGGGCGAGCCCTCGTGCGGCGGACTGGGCCAGCCCGACCGGCATCACCCGTCGCCCGGCCGGACGGGCGGTGGCACGCGGGGCCGGCTCGGAGAGCTCACCGGGGTTCGCAGCCAGCGCGGTGCGGGCGGCGTCGGCTGGGGAGACCCCCTGGAACGTGAGCCGGCGCATCATCTCCAGGCGCCGGACGTCCTCCGTGGAGTAGCGCCGGTGACGCCCCGCCTCGTGCTCACTCGGGCCCAACCCGTATCGCTGGTCCCAGGTACGCAGCGTAGTGACCGCGACACCGAGCCGCCGGGCCACCGCACCCGCCGTCAGACGCGGACCGGTCCAGGAAGGCCGGACCACCTCGCGTTCGTCACTCGCCACCTGTCGATCATCGCGCGCAACGCCCGAACCCGCGCGTTGAGATCAGCTGGCTTCCACCAGCGGGAGGTTGCGGCCGATGCCACCGCCGGGCAGGGCGATCGACGCGAAGTGCGACACGATGTGGTCGTCGCTGGGGTCGTTCGCCGGGTCCTCGTGCACGACCAGGTGGTTGTAGAGCGTGTCGCGCTGCGCCGGCGTACGGCCCGCACTGCGCATCAGCGAGATGAGCTCGGTGCGGTTCGAGCGGTGCTTCGCACCCGCGCTGGAGACGACGTTCTCCTCCAGCATCACCGAGCCCAGGTCGTCGGCGCCGTAGTGCAGCGTCAGCTGGCCGATGTCCTTGCCGGTCGTCAGCCACGAGCCCTGCAGGTGCCGGACGTTGTCGAAGAACAGCCGCGCGACCGCGACCAGCCGCAGGTACTCCAGGCTGGTGGCCTGCGTGCGGCCCTTCAGGTGGTTGTTCTCCGGCTGGTACGTCCACGGGATGAACGACCGGAACCCACCGGTGCGGTCCTGCACGTCCCGGACCATTCGCATGTGCTCGATGCGCTCGGCGTTCGTCTCGCCGGTGCCCATCATGAACGTGGCGGTGGACTCCACCCCGAGATTGTGCGCGGTCTCCATCGTCTCGAGCCAGCGCTCACCGGACTCCTTGAGCGGCGCGATCGCCGTGCGCGGACGCGCGACCAGGATCTCCGCGCCGGCACCGGCGAACGAATCGAGACCGGCCGCGTGGATGCGGGTGATCGACTCCTCGATGCTGACCTTCGAGACCTTCGACATGTGCATGACCTCGGACGCACCGAGCGAGTGCAGCGTCAGCGACGGGTATTCGCGCCGGATCGCGCCGAACACCGTCTCGTAGTACTCGACGCCGTACTCCGGGTGGTGCCCACCCTGGAGCATGATCTGCGTCGCGCCGAGCTTCACCGCCTCGTCGCAGCGGCGCAGGATCTCGTCGAGATCGTGCGACCAGCCTTCCTTGTGCTTCGGCGCGCGGTAGAACGCGCAGAACTTGCACGCGGTGACGCAGACGTTCGTGTAGTTGATGTTGCGGTCGATGATGTACGTCGCGATGTGGGCGATATCGCCGTACATCCGGCGCCGGACCGTGTCAGCGGCCTGACCGAGCGCGTGCAGCGGCGCCTCGGTGTAGAGCAGCAGCGCCTCCTCCGGCGAGATCCGGCCGCCATCGGCGGCACGCTGAAGGATGTCGGCAGTAGCAGCGTTTCCGGTCACGACGTCGAGCGTAACCCGGTTCGGCCGCACCCCGTTTGTGGTGTCCACAACCCTGGGTGCGTCAGCGCACGTCCACGCTGATGCGGTGGTAGCCCTCGGAGCCGTCCGGGGCCGGGGGACGGATTGCGGCGGACTGGGGTGTACCGGTGGCGTCGGTGGCGCGTACCTCGAGCGAGTGCTCGCCCTCTCCGGCCGTCTTCGTGTCCCATTCCCAGCGCCACTGCCGCCAGGTGTCGACGGAGTCGGCGGTGGCGAGCGTCGCGGCCTGCCACGGACCGCTGTCGACCCGGACCTCGACCTTGGTGACGCCCCGGTGCTGGGCCCAGGCGACACCGGCGACAGTGACCGTGCCGTCGACTTTCGCGGAGTCGCGCGGGGTGTCGATCCGCGACGAGGTCTTGATCGGCGCCTGTTGCGACCAGCCGCGGGGCACCCAGTACGCGTCGAAGTCGCTGAAGCGGGAGAGTTCGAGGTCGACGAGCCACTTCGTCGCGCTCACGTAGCCGTAGAGGCCCGGGACCACCATTCGCACCGGGAAGCCGTGCGCGATCGGGAGCGGCTCGCCGTTCATGCCGACCGCCAGCAGGGCGTCCCGTCCGTCGCGGCAGGCCGCGGTCGGGGTGCCGCAGGTCCAGCCGTCCGCGGAGCGTCCGACGAGTTGGTCGGCACCCGCCTCCGGTTCCACCCGGTCCAGCAGATCCTTGAGCCGGACGCCCAGCCAGCGGGCATTTCCGGTGAGGTCGCCGCCGACCTCGTTGGAGACGCAGGCGAGCGTGATGTCGCGCTCGACGAGCGGGAGGCCGAGGAGGTCGTCGTAAGTGAGCGTGAGCTCACGTTTCACCCGGCCGTGGATGCGTAGGCGGTAGGTCTCCGGGTTCACCTGGGGGAGGACGAACGCGGTGTCGACGCGGTAGAAGTTCTTGCTGGACGTGGTCCAGGGGGAGATGCCCGGAACGTCGAGCTTCGTTCCTGGAGGGACCGGCGGGGCCGGTGACGCCGGTTTCGGGAGGCGGATCGCGGCGCGCTGGTCGCTGACGCCCCGCCAGCGCGCGAGCAGTCGTCCCGCTCCCCCCGCGACGACCGCCGCCCCAGCCGTCCCGCCGGCCAGCACAAAGAACGTCCGCCGCGACGCGGTACCTCCGCCGAGCCAGGGCACGTCGGGAGCGGAGCCGGCCGCACCCCCGACCCACGCTGCCCGGCTCTCGGAGTCGGCACCGGGAGCGGAGCCGGCCGCACCCCCGACCCACGCTGCCCGGCTCTCGGAGTCGGCACCGGGAGCGGAGCCGGCCGCACCCCCGACATCGGCCGGCTCCGCAGTTCGCTGGGAGCCTGCTTCGATGGCCCGCTGAACCAGCGGGGACAGCGCCAGCATCGCGGCGCCAGCGCCCACCAACGTCGGTATCACCGCGTAACTGGTGGAGTCGGGACGCCCGATCGCCGCGAGGCATCCGACTGCCGCAAAAGCCGCAATTACTCCCAAACCGAAGCCTATACGACGCTGCGCGAGGATGCCCGCCAGCGCGGCCACGCCGGCGAGAACGACGATTATCACCAGCGTGAGCAGGGGTTTGTCCCAGCTGCCGAACGTCTGCACGCCGAACTGTTCGAGTGAATGCGGAACCAGGTCCACGACCGCCCCCGCTACCGCGGTCAGCGGAGAAGACGACGGCCCGACGAACGCCGCGACCAGTTCCGCGACCCCGACCCCGATCGCCGCCGCCGCAATCCCGGCCAGCGCAGCGAGAACCCGCCCGCTACGCCAGTCGATCCCCCGGCGCCGCGGTTCGGCGGGGCGGATGTCAGTGGTGCTCACAGCTGCCTACGTTCCCGCGCCCGCGCAACCCGGCCTAGATCTCGACGAACTCCGGCCCGCCCGGCGGCAACGGCGGGGCCTCGCCGGCCGCGGTGGCCTTGGCCGCGAACGCACGCAGCCCTTCGACCTGACGCGCACCCAGCGAAAAATCCAGGGTCCGGAAGTAGTTCGCCAGCGTCGCCGCGTCGAACACCTCCCACCGGGCGGCGTCGGCAGCGACGTCGTCGATCTGCGTCAGGCACAGGTCGCGCGACCGCAGGAACGCGTCGTGCACGTCCTTCACCTGACCGGGGTGCCGCTCGGCGAAGTCCCGCCGCACGGCCCACACCGCGAACACCATCGGCAGGCCGCTCCACTCCCGCCAGGCAGCGCCGAGGTCGGTCACGGTCAGCCCCATGTCGGGCCCCTCGTACAGCGCCCGGAGCGCGGCGTCGCCGATCAGCACGCCGGCCTCGGCCTCCTGCATCATCACGCCCAGGTCGGGGGGGCACACGTAGTACTCCGGCTGGACGCCGTAGCGCTCCGCCAGCAACATCCGAGCCAGCAGCACGCTGGTACGGCTGGTCGAGCCCAGTGCGACGCGCCGACCGTCCAACTCCCCCAGCGGCCGCTGCGAGACGACGTTCACCGACAGCACCGGACCGTCCGACCCCACCGCGATGTCCGGCAGCAGCAACAGCTGGTCGGCGTTGCGGAGGTACTCGACCAGGCTGATCGGCCCGATGTCGAGATCCCCCCGCACCAGCGCGTCGTTCAGGTTGTCGGGGGTGTCCTTCGTCAGATCGACGTCGAGCAGCGCACCGGTCCGCACCAGCCCGTAGTAGATCGGGAGGCAGTTGAGGAACTGGATGTGTCCGACCCGGGGGCGTCGCGGTGCTTCCTTCACTCCTCGACAGTACGTCGGGCCTACACGACCAGAACGCTGCCCTGGGAGTCGATCCCGTCCGCCTCGACGTCGTCGAGCCACAACCCACCGGTGCCGAGATACCGGAAATGGTGGGTGCCGGACGGCAGCGTGAGCGTCACGCTGCGGGTTCCGTTGCGGCGCGGGGTCAGTTCGTGCTTGCCGGGCTGCCACCCGTTGAAGTCGCCCACGACGCTGATCGACGGCGTCGTTTCGTCCATCGGCAAGGTGAATGTGATTTTGGTCTTGGAATCCTTCAACGGTGTGCGCTTGAGCACGAACGGTCTCCTCTCCCTGGGCGAGGGGGGCCGAACTGGTACTTTCCCCGCATAATGCCATTAACCGTGAGATTCTGTCATCTCCTCCCGCGCTGCGGAGCAGCGGCACGCGGATCAACGCTTCGCTTAATCGGTTCGCCGCTCGGCGTCGATAGGCATATGGTTTTGGGCTTGTGCATGTCGGCACTACCCCGTCGAAGCCGGGCGTCCCGGAGCGCGAACCGCGCCGGGCCTAGGGCAGTGGGGACCCGTTCACCGGTCCCGGAGGCCCTTGATGACGTCACTCGACGCTGAACTCGCCCAGGAAGCCGCTCACCTGGAGTCCTCGCGGGTGGCGTTGGCCGCGATGCGGACGCGGACCGAGGAACTGACCCGGAGCGACGTCGCCGGCGATCCGTTTTCCGCCGAAATGCTGGCGCGGGCGTTGGCCAGGCGGATGGAGCAGCTGCTCGACGACGGCACGACGCCGCTGTTCTTCGGACGGCTGGATTTCGGTCGATCGGGCACGCAGTACGCGGACGAGACCTTTTACGTTGGTCGGCGGCACGTCGCCGATGCGGCGGGCGATCCGATGGTGGTGGACTGGCGCGCTCCGGTGTCGACGGCGTTCTACCAGGCCAGCGCGGTTGAGCCGGTCGGTGTTCGACGCCGGCGCCGATTCGGGTTCGACGGCGGGAAGCTCACCTCGTTCGAGGACGAGGAGCTCACAGCGGGTGAGGAGTCGGGGCTGAGGTCCCGGCTGCTGACCGAGGAGATCGAACGGCCACGTGTCGGGCCGATGCGCGACATCGTGGCCACCATTCAGCCCGACCAGGACGTCCTGGTGCGTGCGGATCTGGACAGCAGCCTGTGTGTCCAGGGCGCGCCGGGCACCGGAAAGACCGCTGTGGGTCTGCACCGGGTGGCCTATCTGCTCTACGCCTACCCCGAGCGGCTGCGCCGGGCCGGCGTGCTCGTCATCGGTCCGAACCGGGCGTTCCTCGGCTACATCAGTCAGGTGCTGCCCGCGTTGGGCGAGGCCGACGTCACACAGCTCACGATCGACGACGTCGTCGCGAACAAGCCGGTGACCGCGACCGACGATCCGGCCGCCGCCCGGGTCAAAGGCGACGCCCGGATGGCGACGGTCCTGGCCAACGTGCTCTTGGCGGGCTTCGGTGCGCCGACCGAACCGATCGTTCTCGTGGAGCCGGGGGCACGCCTGCGGATCGGTCCCGGTGAGCTCCGGGCGGTCCTGCGGGAGGTTCGGGACGGCTACGCCGGCGGAGTCCCGTATTCGACCAGTCGCGATCGGGCCGCGCTGCAGGTCGCGGAACGGTTCCGGCGCCAGCGCGAATACCGGGGTGGCGCACCGTCGGACTCCTGGGTGCGGCGGGTCGCCCGCTCGAAGCCGGTGCGGGCGTGGCTCGACGAGGCGTGGCCGGCGGTGGACCCGGCAGGGCTGGTCAACCGGCTGCTGACCGAGCCTTCGCTGCTCGCCGTCGCGGCTGACGGGGTGCTGACGGCGGACGAGCAGGCGGCGATCGTCCGGCCCGCACGCCGTCGCCCGGCCTGGACCGCCGCCGACGCCGTGCTGATCGACGAGGTCACCGGTCAGCTCGAACGGACGGCGGGCTTCGGACACGTCCTGGTCGACGAGGCGCAGGACCTGTCGCCCATGCAGGCGCGTGCGGTCGCCCGTCGATCGCGGCACGGGTCGCTGACCGTGCTCGGTGACCTCGCCCAGGGCACGGCGGTGCACGCCGCCAGCGACTGGGCGACGCTGCTCGCCCACCTCGACAAGCCGTCGACGCCCGTGACGCCGCTGACGACCGGGTACCGCATGCCCGCGGAGATCGTCGAGTTCGCGAATCGGCTGCTGCCGGCGCTGGCGAGTGGTGTCGCGCCGGCGACGTCGATGCGGCGCGCGGCCGGGGCGCTTTCGGTTCGGCAGGTGCCGGATCTTCTTGCTGCCTTGCCGGACGTGATCCGGGACGCGCTGAGCGTGCCGGGCTCCGTGGCCGTGATCTGCGCCGACGCGGTGGCGGCCGAAGCGTCTGTCGTCCTGGCCGGCGAGGGCGAGCAGGTCACCGTGATGCCTGCCTCACTCGCCAAGGGCTTGGAGTTCGACACGGTCGTCGTGCTCGAACCGGCGGCGATCGTGGCCGCCGAGCCACGCGGCCTCCACCGCCTCTACGTGGTCCTGACCCGAGCCGTCTCCCGCCTCGTAGTCCTGCACACCGCGCCACTCCCGAATACACTTGCGAGCACGTAGGAACGAGTACTTGAATCGAGGGGACCCGTCATGGAGCCGCCCGAACCCGGAGAGCAGGTGAGGCCGATGAGCGCGCCCGCGATCAAGTACGGCCCGAAGACCATCGATGACTTCGATGCGCTTCCCGAAGACAACACCCGGCGGTACGAGCTGATCAACGGAGAGATCATCGTGACGTCCCGCCCCATGCCCACTCACCAGCGCGTGATGGCCAAATTGTTAGTCGCACTCGATCGTTCGCTGCCACCCGGATACGAGGCGGTCACCGAGACTGCGATCGGGTTCGACGACCGCAAGCAGGGATGCGTTCCCGACCTGCTGGTTCTCCGCCCGGGTGTCACCTGGAACCGGTCCCGCTTCCACAGCGACGACGTGGCACTAGCCGTGGAAATCATCTCCGGCACAGTCCGCCTCGACCGCGAGACCAAACGATCCATCTACGCGGCCGCCGGCATCCCGACCTACTGGATGGTCCTGCCCGACCCGTTCCAGATCATCGTGAACCGCCTCGTCGGCCACTGGTACACGGTCGCCGAGGACGTCACCGGTGACGAACTGATCATGACCGAGCCCTTCGAGGCCAAGATCGACCTCAGTGCCGTTCGTCGAGCCGCCAACGGCGAGGCCTGATCAGGGCTGGTCGTCGTCGCCGGCCAGGGCGGCGCGGAGCTTGGCCTTCTCGGTTTGACGCTTGCTCATCCGGCCCTCGACGCGCTGGGCGAAAGCCTCCCGCTGCTTGCGCAGCAGGAAGAACGACAGAGGCGCGGAGAGCAGCAACGCTCCGAACACCAACATCCAGGAGCGAAACCCGATCACGAACAGCACGATCACGCACGCGACGAAGATCATGAACCGGGCCGTGGTGTACAGGAAGCCCGGGTGCAAGCGCTCGAGCGTGCTCGAATCCTTCTCGCTCATCGTCCTCAGCTCCACATCGGCTGTGGCTCACGACGACGCTCGGCCAGCGGCGTCGGACCTTCGAACTTCTGCACGACCTCGTACCGGGCGTTCCGCTCCACCGGCGTGAACCCGGCGTCACGAATCAGGTCCAGCACGTCGGGCGTGCCGTACCCATCGAGGTCGTCGACCCCGAAGTTGAGCGACAGCTGCGCCAACGACGACTCGTGCGTCCCCCCGAAACACTTCACGTGCGGCACGTTGTCGAACAGCAACCGCGCCACCGCGAACGTCTTGAGCGACTCGACCGGCATCACCGCGTCGTCCTGCTCGCGGAGCGGGACGAAGACCTGGAACCCGCGGGTCTCGTCCTGCAGCTCACGCAGGCGGAGCACGTGGCCGACGGGGTCCTCAATGCTGCCGTAGAGCATGGTGGCGGGCGTCTTCATGCCCTTGGAGTGCGCCAGGCGGTGGATCCGCGACCAGGTGTCCCAGTCGGCCTCGGCGCCTCCGCCGGTGAGCGACCCGAGCCCGGCGTCGACGAGTTCGTCGAGGATCTGATCGGCGGAGAGGCCGGAGATCTGCTCGAACCACTGGATGTCGGCGGCGGTGAACGCCTTGATCGAGACGTCCGGCAGGACGTCCTTGAGTGCGCGCAGCGAGCGTGGGTAGTCCGGCCACGCCACGTTCGGCTGGACGCCGTTGAGGACGTGCAGCTCGGTGAGTCCCTCGGGCGCAACGCTCAGGGCCTCTTCGAGGGTGTCGACGTGGCGGTTCGCGGCGAAGAAGACGACTTCGCCGTTCTTCGCGGTACGGACCTCGTGCGCGAGACCGCCGAGCCACGCCAGGTCGTCGCAGTCGTAGAGCGCGACGCCGTCGTCGGAGGTGAGCCGCTCACCGGCTCGTACCTTCTGCTCGATCGCACGTTTGAGGCCGGAATCCATGAGCCCAGCGTACGCGGGGGCCATTCTGCTGGATTCCCTGGTCAGCTAACGCGTATTACGACGCAGAGACGTGACTGTTTACGCATATCTTGCTATACCCCCATAGTGGGCTCAAACGGACTTAGCGTGTCAGGCCACCCGGCAAACGGCGGGAACCCCGACAACGGGATCCACGGCTGATGGGCGGCGCGCACCGGAAACCGACGCTGTTCTCCCGGGGAATCCCCGAGGCGCTGCGGGGTCGCGACTATCACGTCGCCGCGCGGACGGCCCGGCTGTCGGTGGCGGTCGGAACCGCGCTGACGCTGGCCGCAGGCTCGGGCACCGCCTGGGCCGACGCCCCGGCGACGAGCCCCGCGGGCACCGCGACCGGACACGCCGGCACCTCGACGACCCGAGTCGGCGGCCCAGCCATCTCCGCCGCTTTCCCGCCGCGAGGCCCGGGGATGCCTGCTCGCCGCGCAGAGCCCCGCGACGAGCACCGCGTGCGCGTGCCGGCCCCTGATGCGCACGCGGCAGGCGCACGGGGTGCGCAGGCGGCACGCGCACGGAGCGCGCAGGCGCGAGGCGCGCAGGCGCGAGGCGCGCAGGGCAGTGCCGCGGGCAGTGTCAATGCGGCTTTGGCTCGGACCGGGCGGCGCCACACCCCGGCGAAGGCGGGCGACCCGATCACCGCCCGCATCACCCGGGCCTCCGCCGCCGCCGAGGCGGTCGCCGAGCGCCTCACCGAAGCCCGCGCCGCCCTCGACGCACTAACGACCGCGCAGACCGCGACCGCCGCGAACCTCGCCGTCGCCACAACCCTGACCGACCGCGCCGAGTTCGCCGCGGCCACCTGGACGCGGAAGTCGTTCATCGCCCAGTCGAGCCGCCCGGAAGGCCTGGTCGACGACCCACGCACCGGCATGCTCGGCCGCCCCGAGATCGGCACGGCCGTGCTCGACCTCGAAGCCGCCCGGGCCCAGCAGCACAAAGCCACGGACGCCGTCGACCGCGCGACCGCCGCGGTGACCGCCCAGCGCGCCCACGTCGCCTCGCTCCGGCGTGACCTCGACACCCGCGGCGCCGAGCTCCGCACACTCCGCGCCGCACAGGCGTCGGCGCTGATCGAGGCACAGCGCCGACGCGACGCCGTGGAGGCTGCGCTGGCGCGCAAGTACCTGCGTGACGCGGACGGGTCGGCCGGCCAGGCCGCTCTGTCCGCGGTGCACTTCGCCCTCGCACAGCGCGGTAAGCCGTACGAGTGGGGCGCGGAGGGTCCGGACCGGTTCGACTGCTCGGGCCTGGTCCAAACCGCCTACGCCACGGCCGACGTCGTGCTGCCCCGTACCGCCCGGCCGCAGTACCGGGTGACCAAGCCGGTGTCGGTGACCGCGCTGCTCCCCGGTGACCTGCTGTTCTTCGCGACGGAACACGCGGACTGGAACACGATCCACCACGTCGGGGTGTACCTCGGGGGCGGGTTGATGGTGCACGCTCCGACGACGGGCGACGTCGTGCGGGTCGCGCCCGTGTGGTGGTCGGAGTTCTTCGCAGCGGGGCGTGTGGTGCCGGGTCGGCCTTGGCACCGTGGTGAGTCGTCGGTGCTCGCGGGGCTCCGGCCGGATCGTGTGGTCCGGCACGCTGTCCCAGGTCCGTCGGCGTCGACGTCCACGCCGGCGGATGCGGCGACCGCCACCCCCATGGTCGACGCCTCGAAGTCGGCGAGCCCGTCACCCTCGACGAGCCCCACCACCTCCCCGAGCACCACACCCCACCGCCCGTCCACCCCCGCAACCACCGACCGCGCAACCACCACCGGCAAACACCGCTCCCCTCACCGGACCTCGAGCCCCAGCCCATCCACCGCGACCGACCACCGCACGGCCGCGTCCAACGCCGGTGTCTCCGGGACTCCCGCCGAGCGGCGTGGCGCGGGTAGCCGCGCGAAGAAGGTCGGGGCCTCGTTGAGTGCCTCGCCCGACCCGGGAGTGATGGAGCCGAGCCCACCGACCGAACCCCGGGCACCTCAGGCCCCACGATGACCGAAAGTCCCACCAGCCTCACCGGCGACTCCTGTACTGACACCAGGAAACGATTCAGGCGCGCTCGGTGACCAGTACGAGATAATTTTCGGCATACTCGCGCAATACCGGGGTTCTGTCGTGCGTCCAACGGAAATCATCACTGTCACATGGCACCGTTTGGGTCGGCCGTCGGAACGAACCGGAAAGGTGGGAGATAGTCATGGCCGAGGAGGAAGAGGGGCCCCGGACCGTACGGCTCGATCCGTCACAGCTCCCGGGTGGGTCTCGCTTCACACCGCCGGTCATCCCGGACCAGCCCCCGGCCCCCGAGGCCGAGTCCGAATCTCCCGGCACCCCCCCGAATCCCCCGAAGGCCACCGGCTCCGCCAAGCCGGAGCCCACCCGAGCCGCCGGATCAGCAAAGGTCAGCGGCTCCGCGACGCCGGCCGCGCCGGAACCGACGATGGTGGCAGGGTCCGCCAAGGTGTCTGCGCCGGTGGGCGTACCGGGTGATGGTGCCGGGACGTCGTCGGGCGTGCAAGGCGGCGACGTCGAACGCGACGCCCAGACGCGCATCGCCCCGCTTCCGCCGGACCTGATCAACCGCCTGGCCGAGGCTCGCCCCACCTCCGGGCCCGGCGCGCCAGCCGACTCTCCGGCCAAAGACGCGGCCACGCCCGGCTCCCCGGCCAAAGACGCGGCCACGCCCGCACCCGACTCCCCGGCCAAAGACGCGGCCACGCCCGCACCCGGCTCGACAGCTCCGCCCGCCCCCGCGAAGGGAGCAGCAGCGGTCGCGAGCGCACCGGCCACGGGCTCTGCCCCGGCGCCGGTGGGTAGCGCGCCGGCCTCCGGCGCACCCGCGGCGCCGGCCGCCGCCGGGAAAGCCTCCGTCCCCACCCCGGCCACCCCGCAGCCCCCCAGCGCCCCGGAGGCCGGGAAAGCTCAGGCGGCCGCCCCGAACGCCCAGGCCGGAAAAGCATCGGTCCCGCAGGCACCCAGCCCACCGCAAGCCGGCAAAGCCTCCGTGCCCGAAGCCGGGCGAGGGGCAGCACGGGTGCCGACCCCCTTCGAACCGATGGCCGACCCCGACCTCCCGACAGTTGCCCGCCCGGGCTGGACCATCGAACCGGGCTGGTCCGCCTACCCCAACGGCGCCCCGCCGGAGCCCGCGGAGCAACCCCCGTCCTTCGACGCCACCCCGGAACAAAAAGAGCAGGAACCGATCCCCGAGCACACCTCGTCCCTCGCCGGCGCCCTGCTCGGCCCGAGCTCCGGTCCCCCTCCGGAGCACCAACCCGAACCCAGCAACCGCCGCACGATCCTCATCGTCGCGATCGTGCTCGTCGTCGCGGTCGCCGTCGGCGCGGGCATCGCGATCGTCGCCGGCGACACGATCATGTCGGTTCTCGACGGCGTCCTGTCGTAAGCGCACGAATCGACGACGTCCGCGCCACCCACGAGCAGCTCGGTCTTCAACCCGGCGCGATTCCACGCCTTCGACGGGGAAACCGCCGCGTACGCGCGATGGTCCAGCGTCAGGTACGGCGTGAACCGCGCGTCGCCGAGCGTCAGCGGTCCGCCGGTTACCGCAGCCACTTCTCACTGCGCCGCCGCCGGATCTCGTCGAGATCCGCTCAGAGATCCATGGTTCCCATGATCCGTGGGACGCTGAAGAACATGGGTACGTTCGCATGGAATCGGGTGGGATTCGGGGCAGAACTCGCGGTCGTGAGCACGGATCGGGGCCTGCGCGCCTCCGGTTGGTCGCTCGGCTCCGCGCCCGAGCCGTACACCTGCCACTACACGCTGTCCACCGACGAGCAGTGGGTCACGCTTTCCCTGGAGGTCCAGACCGAGGGCGCGGGCTGGGCCCGTTCACTGCGGATGACGCGTAAGTCCGCACGCGACGAGTGGCGGATCCGTGCGAGCGAGACCGGCTCGCTGGCCGCTTCCCCCGCCGGATCCGAGTACCCGGAGCGGATCCTCGACGCGCTGGACGTCGACATCGCTTTTTCGCCGTTGACCAACACGCTGCCGATCCGTCGCCTCGACCTGCGCAACCAGCAGGTCGGAGCGGAGTTCGAGCTGAACGTCGCGTTCGTCGACCTGCCGTCGCTGGCGGTCAGCAGCAACAAACAGCGGTACGTGTTCGCGGGCGGGAACGAGGTCGGCTACCGCTCCGGCGATTTCCGCGCGCAGATCACCGTCGACGACGACGGTTTCGTCGTCGAGTACCCGGGCCTGGCCACCCGTCAGCCCCGAGGTGCCTCGTAGGTCACTGTCGCGGTCGGGCCGCCCGGGCCGCCACCGACCGGTAGTTCCAGCCGCGTCTGGTGGATGACCGTCGAGCGGTGCCGCACCGCGATGTGCACCCGGTAGACGTCCGGACGGCGCGGGGCGACGAACGGTAACTCCAGGCGCTCGGACCGCTCCTGCGGCAGGCAGGTGTGCAGTCCGTCGGGCGGACAGGGGCAGGTCCAGGCCTGGCCCTCTCGCGGGACGAACATCGGGTGCGGCCCGGGTGGCACGGTGACGGTCTCGGCGACCGCGGAGACCTGCACCCAGGCACCGACCTCGCCGGGTGGGCCGCCGCGCGGATCGTCGGGGAGCGCCGCGGCTCGCATCGCGATCTGGATCAGGTAGTACCCACCCGGTGCGAGCGCCCGCGTGACGGGCGCCCCCTCGGTGTCGACGACCGCCACGCTCACACCGACAGCCGGGTCGTCCGAAACCGGATCGCGCTGCTTCGGTGGTCCGCCCGACGACGGTTCCGGCACCTCCGAACGCTTCCACCATCGCCGCCGCCCAGCCGGAGGTTCCGGAGGTTCCGGAGGTTCCGCAAGATCTACCGGCTCGACGGGCTGCGCCAACTCCGCAGCCGCCTCCGACCACGCCCGCCGCGCCTGCGGAACATCCGGGGAAACCGGCCCCAACTGCGCTTCCCGCACGACCGAAGCCACCGGCTGAACCCCACGGATCGCCTGCTCGTCGACGCTCACCACCGCACCGTGGCGTAACGCCAGCGCCCCGAACGCCTCGGCTTCGGCGAGATCGTCGAGCACCAGCACCACCGTGCGGCCGGGCACTACCAGCGCGCTGACGGTCTCCGCCGCCCCCGCACCGCCGAGCGCGGCCGACAATCCGCGGAACGTGTCGACGAGCACCACCGCGGGCGGTGCCGCCACGGCTCCAATCGCCCCGGCGATCGCCTCCCACCCCTTGCGCCCGGCCGCCGAGGGCGCGCCGTTGAGCCGCACCGTCCGTGGGCGGTCGGCCGGCGGGTCGACGGCCATCCACAGTGCACCGAGGTCGATCATCGTGCCGCCGGCCGCCGGACCGGCCAGCAGCGTGAGCGCGGCGCTCCGGCCCGCGCCGGCGGGCCCCACCACGAGCGCCAGTGGCTGTCTCGCCACCAGCGAAAACACCTGATCGGCGTGGCCGCCCCCCGCCGCACCCACCGACGGCGGTACCGGCACGTTTCTCGTCACCGTCGTCCCCGCTAGCTCAGGCCCGGCGCCCAACTATCTATTGACCACTCCCCGACAACTTTGCCTTGCGCTCCGTGTCAAAGCCAGCGGTTCGCCACTCTCCGGTCTCGTCGAAGCGCTGGAGCATCTCGGTGTACGGCCCGAGATCGAGCCCGGCGGCGCGCAGCCAGTCGTCGTCGTAATAGGTGCGTGCGTACCGCTCGCCACCGTCACACAGCAGCGTGACGACGCTGCCGGACGTCCCCCGCAGCGAATCGAGCAGCGCAAAGGCACCCCAGAGATTCGTTCCGGTCGAGCCACCGACGGGGCGGCCGAGCCGTCGGGTGGCGTAGCGGGCGGTCGCGATCGAGGCGGCGTCGGGCACGCCGATCATCCGGTCGACGATCCCGCCGACGAAGCTGGGTTCGACGCGCTGGCGGCCGATGCCTTCGATCCGCGAACCCCGTGCGGTGGTCACGCTCGGATCGGCGACCGACCACGCCGGGAGAAATGCCGAATTCTCCGGATCGACGACACACAAGCGCGTGTCGTGCCTGCGGTAACGGATGTACCGGCCGATCGTCGCGCTGGTACCGCCGGTTCCTGCGCCGACGATGATCCAGCGCGGGACGGGGTGCCGTTCGTACGCGAGCTGCTCGAAGATCGACTCGGCGATGTTGTTGTTGCCGCGCCAGTCGGTGGCCCGCTCGGCGTAGGTGAACTGGTCCATGTAGTGGCCGCCGAGCTCCGCGGCCAGCCGACGCGACTCGTCGTAGACGTGCGACGGGTCGTCGACGAGGTGACACCGACCACCGTGGAACTCGATCAGCGCGATCTTCTCCGCGCTCGTCCGTGCGGGCATCACCGCGACGAACGGCAGCCCGAGCATGCGGGCGAAGTACGCCTCGCTGACCGCCGTCGACCCGGAGGACGCCTCCACGATCGTGGTGCCCTCCTGGATCCAGCCGTTGCACAGCGCGTACAGGAACAGCGACCGCGCGAGCCGGTGCTTCAGCGACCCGGTGGGGTGCGTGGACTCGTCCTTGACGTACAGGTCGAGTCCCTCGAACCCCGGGGGCAACGGGAACGTCAGCAGGTGGGTGTCGGCGGACCGGTTCGCATCCGCTTCCACCTTGCGAACGGCCTCGTCGGTCCAGTCCCGGTCACTGCCCACCGAAGTACTCCACGTACTTCGCCGGATCGACGTTTCCTCCCGAGACCACGGCGACGGTCCGCCCGGCCGGCAGCGACGACGAGCGGAACAGGTACGCGGCGGTCGTCACCGCCCCCGACGGCTCGACCACCAGGCGCGACCGGCGACCGAGCAACCGCGTCGCCTCGACGATCTCCGACTCGGACACCGTGACCACGTCGTCGACGTAGCGGCGGATGTGTTCGAACGGCAGAACGCCCACCGACGTCGTCCGCAGCCCGTCGGCGATCGTGCGGTAGGTCTGCTCGGGCGTCCAGGTCACCCGCCGCCCGCTCCGGAAGCTCTCCAGAGCGTCGGCGGCGAGTTCGGGCTCGACCGCGATCACCCGGGTCCGCGGCGACAACGCTTTGATCGCGGTCGCGACCCCGGAGATCAAGCCGCCGCCACTCACCGGCACCAGGACGACGTCCGCCTCGAGGTCCGAAGCGATCTCCAGCCCCACCGTCCCCTGCCCCGCGATGATCCTGGCGTCGTCGTAGGGCGGGATGTGCGTGTAGCCGTACTCGGCCACCAGCTCCAGCGGCCGGACGTCCCGCTCGGCCGGCGGAACGATCAGTACGTCGGCGCCGAACGAGCGCGTCGCCTCGAGCTTCACGGGGGGCGTGGTGTCCGGCATGACGATCGTCGCCCGGATGCCGAGCCGCGCGGCGGCGTAGGCGACCGCCTGGGCGTGGTTGCCGCTGGACTGCGCAACCACGCCCCGGGCGCGCTGGTCGGCGTCCAGCTGGGCGAGCGCGTTGCTGGCCCCGCGGAGTTTGAACGCACCGGTCGCCTGCAGGTTCTCCGGTTTGAGCCAGAGTGGACGTCCGTCTTCTGCCCAGACGCACGGCAGAAGTGGGGTCCGCACCACCAGATCCCGAATCCGGGCGGCTGCTGCCTGAATGTCGCTCAGCGTCACCAATGAGGGGGATGCGGTACGGATCGCGGTCATACGGCCACGATAGCCAGATGCCAGGGCCCGATCCGGCCAGCACGCACATCAGCCTTGCCCAGCTCCCAATTTATGCCCTTTTAAGAGCATGCTATTTCGATCAAGAAAGAACTGACCCACATTTCAGCCCTCCACCGACACGTCGAATCCACTCGTCCGTTCCACCTATCGGTTGAACACTCACGGTATCGACGCTCGGCTCGTGCCATACCGAAGGCGCACGCGAAATTCTCTCCGCGATTCCCGAACAGCGACATCGGCGAATTAATTGCTGCCACCGAACACCATCAGAATTCGTTGGCCGGGGCATTGAAACAGCGTCTCGCGAAGCGAGACGGAATATTCCCTGCTCTTATCGCGCCAACGATTACCTAGGCGTCATCGAGCGGACGCGCCCGGCCTTCCCATTTCGTCGATAGCACAACGGTCGTACGGGTTCGCGCGACACCGTGGATGCGGTTGAGCCGACCGATCGTGTGCTCGAGAGCCGCGACATCGGGAACCCGCACGAGGAGCAGAAATGACTCCTCACCTGCCACGAACCAGCAGGACTCCACTTCCGACAGCCGGTTGAGCGAGGCAGCGATCTCGTCCTGCTCGGAACTCTCCGCCTGGAGCACGCCGATCAGCGCCGTCACCCCGAGGCCGATCGCCGTGGTGTCGACAGCGGCGTGGTAGCCGGTGATGATTCCTGCTGCTTCGAGCTTGCCCACCCGGTCGTGAACGGCCGGCGCGGAGAGCCCCACGCGCCGCGCCAACTCGGCGTACGTCTCACGACCGCTGTTCCGCAGCGTGTCCAGCAACCGCCGGTCGATCTCGTCCACGAGCTCTCCCCCCGGTGGTAGCGGTACTGGCCCTTGCGCATCGTAAGCCGGTTCCGCATCCGACGCTGACCCCCGGTCGGCGGACGTTGTCATCAGAAGGAGTAACCGTCCGTTCGTTGTGGACCGACACTCACTCGTTGAACTCTGCTCAACAATTCGTGACCGCAGACACAGTGATCCGCACGTGATTGAACGAAGGCACCGGTACACGTTCCGACGACACCTGTCCCGTAGCCGAATTCATCCCCATAATCGCAGGTCACGCGGGTGGTTGTGCACACCGGACACGTCGAATCCAGGTTTGGCCATACAATCGGTGACGCATCGACCTTCGACGACCGAACAGATCAGTTTGGCCGTTTCCAGTCGCCGACCGTACCTCCGGTGCTTGAATGACTCGCGAACCAATAACGCCGCGCCCCTTTGGGCGCATCAACGTGCGATTACGCACCGGCGAGAAGAGAGGCGAAAGTGGAGGTTGGCGAGCGTCTACTCACCCCAGGTGAGGTCGCGGCGCTTTTCCGGGTGGACCCGAAGACGGTGACGCGGTGGGCGGCGGCTGGGCGAATCAGCAGCATCCGCACCCCCGGCGGCCATCGCCGATTCCGGGAATCCGAGGTCCGCGCGCTGCTCGCATCGGGGGACCCGGATGTCGAACTCGAGGACCGCAGAGCGTCCGGGCACTAGTGGGCGGACGGGGCTTGCGACCGGGCAGCACCCAATTCACCGCGCCACCGGGTGAACAGCGTGTGGGTGATGCCGAGACTGTCGAGCACCTTTCCCGCGACGAAGTCGACCAGCTCCTGCACCGTCGAGGTGCCGGCGTAAAATCCCGGGCTGGCCGGCAGCACGATCGCGCCGGCGTCGTGGAGCGCGAGCAGGTGGACGAGGTGCCCCCGGGAGAGCGGGGTTTCCCGGGGCACCACGACCAACGGCCGCCGTTCCTTGAGGTTCACGTCGGCGGCGCGCTGCAGTAGATCCTTCGAGAGCCCCAGCGCGATGCCGGCTACCGCCGCCGTGCTCGCGGGCACCACCACCATGCCGCGCACCGGGTACGACCCGCTGCTCGGCCCCGCGGCCAGGTCTCCGGCCGCCCAATACCGCACGCCCGTCGGCGGCCGGCCGAGCCAGGCCTCCACGTCCTCTTCCCAGTGGCCGTCCCGAATCGTCCGGCCCACCTCGTCGAGCAACGTCAGCCGCGCCGCGCGCGACACCACGAGGTCCACGGTCTCCCCGGCATCGAGCAGCCCGTTGAGCACCGACTGCGCGTACGGCGTCCCGCTCGCGCCGGAGACGCCGACGACCCACGGAGTCCTCACCAACGGAGGCCCTGCAGAATCACCAGGTCCGCGAGCGCGAACAGGAACAAAACAATTCCGATGACGCCGTTCGCGGTGAAAAACGCGCGGTTGACGCGGGACAGGTCACTGGGACGAACGATCGCGTGCTCATAGGCCAGCACGAGCGCGGTGAACACCATCCCGACCCACCAGAGCCACCCGTAGCCGGTCAGCGCCCCGAACCACACGTACAGCGCCACCGTGAACACGTGCACGACGGTGGACGCGTGCAGCGACGCGGCGATGCCGAACCGCACCGGCACGCTGCGTACGCCGATCCGCTCGTCCACCTCGACGTCCTGGCAGGCGTAGATCAGGTCGAAGCCACCGATCCACGTCCCGACCGCCAGGCCGAGCACGAATGCCGGCCACGACCACGAGCCGGTCACCGCGATCCAGGCACCGATCGGCGCGATGGCCTGCGCGAGCCCGAGGAACGCCTGCGGGAAGTCGGTGAAGCGCTTCGCGTACGAGTAGATCGTCAGGAAGAACAGCGCGATCGGGGACAGCACCAGGCAGAGCCAGCCGAGCCAGGCAGCGGACGCCAGGAACACGACGAGCGCTACGCCCAGCCCCACCCAGGCCGACCGCACCGACAGCGCCCCCGTGACCAGCTCACGCTGTGCCGTGCGGGGGTTCTGGGCGTCGATGCGCCGGTCGATGATGCGGTTCGCGGCCATCGCGACCGTCCGGGCCGCGACCATCGCGATCGTGACGACGAGCAGCGTCAGCCACTGGACGCTCGATCCCTCGGTGCGCATGGCGGTCAGCGCGGCCACGTAGGCGAACGGCAGCGCGAACACCGAGTGCTCGATCATGACCAGGCGCAGGAACGCCTTGACCTTGTTCGGGGCCTCGACCGTCTCGGTCACAGCCCCAGCTCCCGCCAGCGCGCGTCGACCTTCGCCACCACGTCGGGGCTCATCCGCATCTCCTCCGGCCAACCGCGGTGATAGCCCTCCGTCGGGAGCTTGCGCGTGGCGTCCACCCCCAGCTTGCCACCCCAGAACTGCTGGTAGGAGGCGTGATCGAGGTGATCTACCGGACCATGCGTCAGCAGGATGTCGTGCGCGTAGTCGACGTTCCCGAATGCCCGGAACGCGACCTCGTTGTAGTCGTGGACGTCACAGTCGGCGTCCACGACGACGATCAGCTTGGACAGCGACAGCAGACCGGCGCCCCAGACGGCGTTCATCACCTTCATGGCGTGTTTCGGGAACCGCTTGTCGATCGAGACGATGCAGCAGTTGTGGAAGACGCCGGCGTCCGGCAGGTCGAAGTCGACGATGTCGGGGATCATGAACTTGATCAGCGGCAGGAAGATGCGGTTGGTGGCCTTGCCCAGCGGGCCGTCCTCCTGGGGCGGCTGGCTGGTGATGATCGACTGGTAGATCGGCTTCTGCTGCATCGTCATCACCTCGACGTGCAGCACCGGAAAGTCCTCGACCGGCGTGTAGAAGCCGGTGTGGTCACCGAACGGACCCTCCGGGGCACGCTCGCCCGGCTCGAGGTAGCCCTCCAGCACGACCTGCGCGTGCGCGGGCACCTGGAGCGGCACGGTGAGGCAGTCGACCATCTCGACGCGCTCACCGCGGAGGAACCCGGCGAACAGGTACTCGTCGATGTCACCGGGCAGCGGCGCGGTCGCGGAGTACGAGACCGCCGGATCGCACCCGAACGCGATCGCCACCGGCAACCGCTCGCCGCGCCGCTCGGCGACCGCGTGGTGTGCGGTGGAGTCCTTGTGGATCTGCCAGTGCATGCCCAGCGTGTTGCGGCTGTGCTGCTGCAGCCGGTAGAGGCCGAGGTTGCGGGCCCCGGTCTCCGGGTGCTTCGTATGGGTCAGACCCAGGTTGTGGTAGATCCCGCCGTCGCCGGGCCAGACCTGGAGGCCGGGCAGCTTGTCCAGGTCGACGTCGTCGCCCTTGTACACGACCTCCTGGCACGGTGCCGTCTTCACCCGCTTCGGGGGGACGTTCTTCAGCTGCGTGAGCTTGCCGAGCGCTTCGCGGAAGCCGCTGAACCCCTGGGGCAGTTCGGGCTTGAGCATGCTGCCGATGCGCTGCCCGATCTCGTCCAACGAGTCGACGCCCAGCGCCATCGCCATCCGGCGCTCCGTGCCGAACACGTTGATCGCGACCGGCATGTCGCCGCGCGTCGGGTTCTCGAACAGCAGGGCCGGACCGCCTGCCCGCACCACCCGCTGGGTGATCTCGCTGATCTCGAGCGTCGGGTCGACCGGCGCGGTGATCCGCTTGAGTTCACCGGCCTTTTCCAGCCGCTTCAGGAACTCACGAAGATCGGTGTGGGCCATGAACACAAGTATTCACGGCCCACCGACAGTTCCGACCTACGGCCTGCCCGCTCCGGCGAAGGGCATGTTGTTGATGTTCTCCACCTGCACGTTCTGCCCCTCGGTGGGCGCGTGGACCACCTGGTTGTTGCCGATGTAGATGCCGTCGTGGTGCAGATCGCTGTAGAAGAACACGATGTCGCCCGGCTGCAGGTTGGCCCGGGACACCTTCGGGATCTGGTTGTACTGCTGGTGCGCCGAGTGCGGCAGGCTCACGCCGACCTGCTGCCAGGCCATCATCACCAGGCCCGAGCAGTCCCAGGAGTTGGGGCCGGCGCCACCGAACACGTACGGCTCGCCCTGCTGCGCCATCGCGTACTGCACGACCACCGCGGCGTTACCGCTGGCCTGGCCGTTGTAGGTGACCGTCGCCGGGGAGCTGCCGTACTTCTTGACGTACGCCGACCGGCGGATCTCCTCCCACTTCGACTGGTCCTTCTTGATCTGCTTCTGCTGGGAGCCGAGCTGCGACTCCAGCCGCTGAGCAGCCTTGACCTGGTTGTCGACGCGGGTCTTCGTGCCGTTGTACTTGGCCTGGTAGGCCTTCGCCTCGTCGATCGTGTCGCGCTGCCGGGACGAGAGCCACTCGACGGCGGCGAGCTGGTCGAGGTAGTCGGTCGGCGATCCGTCCCGGACCATCGCGGAGGTGAGCGACAGGCTGCCGTCGCGGTACGCGGCGGCGGCGATCTTGCCGACCTCGGCCTGGGAGGCGTCGAGCTTGGCCTGCGAGGCGGCCAGCTGGCGGTTCAGCCCGGCCTGCTGCGTCTTGACCCGCTTGAGCTGCACCTTGGCGCTGTTCATCTGCTCGTTGACCTTGTCCATCTTCACGCCGAGTGAATCGAGCTGCTTCTCGGCTTCGGACAGGTTCGGGGCCGCTTGCGCGCCGCCTCCGGGTAACAGCGCCACGCACAAGATGCTTGCGAGGACGCTGGCCAGAACGACGGGACGGCGAGCGTGAGTCCGGAAGGATCTCACCGGTGCGGCACTCCCCACTCGTAGGTGAACGTGGGACACGGTATGACATCTGTGACTGGCCGGTCCAGCCTCGTCCCGGAATCCTAATGAACGTCTCAGGGATGGCGACAACGCGTGGTTGGTCCACTCCAGAGCGCCTTCTTAAGTGCTCCTTAATGCGGTTTCGCCGACGCATCCGCCGAACGGTGGAGCTGTCAGCCCACAGTAGACAGACGATCGACCGATCACATTGGCGGGGCGCTTGAGGTTTCCGATTCGCCCGTTATCTAGCGTCCCAAACCGTCCTTTTTTGGTAATTTGTCGGAAACGACAGGTTGACCAAGGGGGACGATTCGATGCCACAGCAGGCCGAACACGAAGACGTGGTGGTGGTCGGCTGGCTCCGGGGGGACGACTACGAGGCCGCGCTCGCCTACCGCCGACGCGACGACGCCACCCCGAGCGACGATCAGCCGAAGCGCCAGCCACCCCAGCCGCCGAAGCGCTGATCAGCGCTACCAAAATTTAAGGCGCCACTACCCCACGGCTGTGGCGCGCGACACAGCGATGCGCGCCACCCGGGTACGGGTGACGCGCATCGTCTTAGGGCTTACAGACCCGAATACGAGTGCAGGCCGCTCACCGCGAAGTTGATCACGTAGAGGTTGATCATCATCGTGACGAAGCCCAGGACGGCGATCGTGGCCGCCCGGGGGCCACGCCAACCGGTCGTCGCCCGCGCGTGCAGGTAGGCGGCGTACACGACCCACGAGATGAACGCCCAGGTCTCCTTGGGGTCCCAGCCCCAGTACCGGCTCCACGCCGCCTCGGCCCAGATCGCGCCACAGATGATCGCGAACGTCCAGATCGGGAAACCGAACGCGTGCAGGCGGAACGTCATCCGCTCCAGGCCGTCCGCGGCGGGCAGGTGCCGCCCGACGCCGAACGGGAAGCCCGGCGCGTTGGCCGCGCGCCCTGCCGCGACCCGCCGGTCGTAGCCCTCACGCAGCAGGTACAGCACCGAGAGCACGCCGCCGATCAGGTAGATCCCGACCGAGATCGACGCGGTGGAGACGTGGATCCAGAGCCAGTACGAGTTCAGCGCCGGCATCAGCGGCCCGGCGTCGACATAGAGCACGGTGCCGGCCAGGCCCAGCAGCAGCACCACCGGCAGCATCACGAACATGCCCAGGTAGCGCACCGGACGCCGGGCGGAGATCACCAGCCAGGTGATCGTGCCGACGACGCACGCCACCGAGACGAACTCGTACATGTTGCCCCACGGCACCCGACCGGCCGCGAATCCACGCGCGGCCAGACAGCCGAGCTGCGCGAGCGCCCCGATGATCGCCGCGGCGACGCCGAAGCGCCCGAACCAGGCCGCGCGTCCACCCGTGGGAACCGGGGGCGGCGGCGGGGCGGGAGCCTCGTCCTGCTCGGGGCCGCCGGCACCGACCAACACGCGCTTCGGCGGAGCCGCCGCGCGCGACGCCACCACTCCCTTGCGACCGAACGCGAACTCGATGGCGTAGCCGAACATCGCCACCGTGTACGCCAGGATCGCGACGACGAGCAGCGTGTTCGAGAGGTCGGCGAGCTGGGCGTCGGTCATGACGCTCCTTCTTTCGCGGGTACTGTTCGATCTTTCGCTGGTGCGGTGCGTTCGATCCGCTCGACGAGACTACGGAACTCCTCGGCGAAGCGGTCGGGGTCGGTGCGCGCCAGGCCGCCGACGGTGAGCTCACCGTCGTTGTCGACGCGGACGAAGATCCGGCGGCGCCGGACGGTCAGCGAGGCGATCAGGCCGACGAGCATGAAACCGGCAGAGATCAGCACGATCATCTCGCCGGGGTCATGTCCGACCTGGACGGTCATGAACTCACGGAAGCCGGCGAACTGGAGCGTCGTGCCGTCGTCGAGCGTCCAGACCTCGCCGACCGAGAGCTTCTTCGAGCCCACCGACTTCAACGCGCCGCTGTCGACCTGGTTCTGGTCGATCGAGTACACCGAGCGCGGGATGCCGGAGTCCAGGCCGGTGTCGCCGCGGTAGCCGACCAGCGTCACCGCCGGGTCCTTCGCCTCTGGGCTCACCGACTGGATCGGCGGTCCCGACGGGGGCGCAGTCGGCAGGAAGAACCCGGTGAACGCCATCTGCACGTCGCTGGTGCGGTTCGTGGAGTTCGGATCCTGGTTGGCGTCCGGGAGCACGAACGCGCCCTCGCTGGTGAGCTGGACGTCCTGCGGCAGGAACGCCGGCGTCTCCTCGAACACCGTGCCGTAGCGGTCGGTGTACTTGAGCACCGGCGCGTAGCCGTGGTTGATCAGGTAGACGTTCGCGCCGTCGAGCCGCAGCGGGTGGTTGACCTTGAGCTCGTACGCGCGGTCGGGGTCGTCGGTCGCCGCGCGGTCGCCCTCGACGAACTTCACCTTCGCCAGGAAATCCTCGGGCTGCCCGTTGTCCAGGTAGGTGGCCTGGAAGTCGTCCAGTTGGACGCAGAACGGCGGGAGCGACGCGTCTCGCATGCGGCTGCCCGGCGAGAACGAGTCGTAGGCCGCGACCGTGTCGCAGAACGCGCTGCCCTCGACGGTGAGAACGCTGGCCTTCCACCCCCAGAGCGAGCCGGACGCGACGCCGACCAGGAGGCCGACGAGCGCGACGTGGAACGCCAGGTTCCCGGTTTCGCGCAGGTAGCCCTTCTCAGCGCTGACCGTCACCGCGCCGGACGCCTCGGTGCGCACGACCGTGCGCCAGCGGGCGCGGCGGAGTACACCCCGTGCGGTGTCCGCGATCGCGGAGGCATCGCCGGCCACGGGGGCCGTGGAGGAGACCGGGAGCCGGTCGAGGTTGCGCGGCGCCACCGGGGGGCGCCTGAGCATCGCGCGGCCGTGGACCCGGATGCGAGGCACCAGGCAGCCCACGAGCGACACGAACAACAGCAGATAGATCGCCGCGAACCACGGCGAGGCAAAGACGTCGAACGCCGACAGCTTGTCGAGGACCGGCGCCAACGTGGGGTGCTCGGTGAAGTACTCGTCGACCTTGTTCTGGTTGAGCGATCGCTGCGGGAACGTGCTGCCGGGCACGGCGGCCAGCGCCAGCAGGAACAGCAGCACCAGCGCGGTACGCATGCTGGTCAGCTGTCGCCACCAGTGGCGCGGCTCCTCCAGGAGCCGGCTGAACCGCCCGGGTCCCACCGGGCCACGGCCGCCGGCGTCCGGGTCGGTACGACCGGCGCGACGGTCCGCCGGTGCGTTCGCGTCTTCCGGGGCGGTAGCGAGGCCGGTGACCGCATCGTGCTCATCAGTGGTGGCGGACATCAGATGATCACCTCCCCGACGCCGAACACGCCACGGATCCAGATCACCATGTCGTCCCAGAAGCCGAAGAGCAGCGCGACGCCGACCGCGATCAGCAGCACACCACCGATGCGGACGACCCAGACGCTGTGCCGACGCACGGCCGCGAACGCGCCCAGCAGGCGCCGGAAGCCGAGCGCGAAGAGGACGAACGGGACGCCCAGGCCGACGCAGTACGCGAGGGCCAGGAACACGCCACGTCCGGCGCCGCCCTGCACCGCGGCCAGGCCCAGCACAGCGCCGAGCGTCGGGCCGATGCAGGGCACCCACCCGAGGCCGAAGACGGCGCCCAGCAGCGGGGCGCCGGCCAGGCCGGAGGCCGGCAGCCACCGCACCCGGGCCTCCCGCTGCAGGCCCGGCAACACGCCGAGGTAGCCGAGGCCGAACACGACGACGAGCGCGCCGATGACCCGCTGGAGCGTGGTCTGGTGCTCGAACAGGAACCCGCCGAGCCCGCCGGTCGCGAACGCCAGCAGCGTGAACACCGCGCTGAAGCCTGCAACGAACAGCAGGCTCCCCGCCAGCATCCGCCCCCGCACGCGGCCCAGCGTGAGGCGACCCGCCACCGGCCTCGCGGCCGTGGTGACGCCCCCGGCGGCGGCCGACGCCTCCGGCGCCGCGACCGGGCGGCCGGACGGGTCGGTGCCGAGCGCGGCGTCGAGATCGGCGCCGGCGATGCCGGTGACGTACGAGACGTAACCCGGCACCAGCGGCAACACGCACGGCGACAGGAAACTGACCAGACCGGCCACCACGCTGACCCCGGCTGCCACGACCAGCGGCCCGTCGGCGACGAGATCGGGGATGCTCATCGCTGCTCCGCCGCGATCTTCTCGACGACCGGCTGCAGTTCGCTGTCGAGCATGCCCTTCCGGAACACGGCGGCGATCCGGCCCTCGCGGTCGAGGACGATCGTCGCCGGAACCGCGTTCGGCGGTGCTGCCTTGAGCTGCAGCGCCACCCGCTGCGACGGGTCGAACAGGCTCGGATAGGTGATGTTGAACTTGTGGTCGAAGCCCTTGGCCCGGGATTCGGTGTCCTTGATGTTCACCCCGAGGAACTGCACCCCGCTCGCTTTCGTGGCCTGGTGGACGCGCTGCAGATCGTCCGCCTCGGCCCGGCACGGCCCGCACCACGACGCCCAGAAGTTCAGCACGACGACGTCACCGCGCGCCGAGCTGAGCCGGAACGAACTACCGTCCAGCAGCTTCCCGGAGATGTCGGGCACGGCCGCGCGTTCCCCGGCCGGGTACACCTTCTCCGACCCCGACCCGGCGACGAACCGCGTCGAGCTCCCCGACTGGTCCACGGCGTCCGTGCCCGTCGAGCACGCGGCCAGAGCTGCGGTCACCGCGACGAGGGGGACAGAACGGCGGAGCCAGGAGGGGACGAACATCAGATCAGGCGCCTCGCTCGGTTTGCGCGGTCTTCGACTGGGCGATCAGGGCGGCCGCGGGGTCGGCGTACTCGACGCCGACGACCTCGTCGTCCTCGAACTTCACCGACGTGACGCTGGCCAGCGCACACTGCCGGCGACGGGGGTCGTGCCAGAGCGACTTCTTCTCCAGGAACCGGCGCAGGATCACGATCGGCGACTGGTGGGAGATGCAGATCGCCTCGTGACCCTCGGCGGCCTTCCGGAAGTCGGTGATCGCGGAGAACATCCGCTCGGCCTGCTCCTTGTACGGCTCGCCCCACGACGGACGGAACGGGTTACGCAGGTAGTGCCAGTACTTGCGGTGACGCCAGAGCCCGTCGCCGGGCCCGAACGGCTTGCCCTCGAACAGGTTCGTGGCTTCGATGATGCGCTCGTCGATCACCGGCTCGAGCCCGAACTGCTCGGCGAACGGCTCCATCGTCTGCTGGGCGCGTTCCATCGGGCTCACGAACAGGTGCGTGACGTCCCGTCCGGCCAGGTGCTTCGCGGTGACCACCGCCATCTGCTCGCCGAGCGGCGACAGCTTGTACCCGGGCAGGCGCCCGTAGAGGATCCCGCCCGGGTTGTACACCTCGCCGTGGCGAATTACGTGCACGGTGGTCGTGACCGTCACTCTCAGGACTCCGTTCGGGTCGCTGCGGCGGCACGGGCCGCTACCGGCAGAGCTGCCGCGATCCGACCCAGCGCCTCTTCGTCGTGTGCCGCCGACAGGAACCACGCCTCGTAGGCACTGGGCGGAAGGTAGACGCCCTCGGCCAACATCGCATGGAAGAACGCCGCGTAGGCCGCGGTGTCCTGTCGCTGAGCACCGGCGAAGTCGACTACCTCGTCAGCGGCGAAGAACACCGAGAAAAGGTTGCCGGCCGCCTGCACCCGGTGCGGCACTCCGGCTTCAGTCAACGCCTCGGACGCCATCCTGGCCACCTGACTAGCCGAAGCGTCGACCTTCGCGTAGACCTCATCGGTGGCCGCTTTCAAGGTGGCGAGCCCCGCGGCGCAGGCCAGGGGGTTACCGGACAGCGTTCCGGCCTGGTAGACCGGCCCGGCCGGAGCCAGCGCGGCCATCACGTCCGCAGTGCCGCCGAACGCCGCAGCAGGCAGGCCGCCGCCCATCACCTTGCCGAACGTGAACAGGTCGGGGACGACCCGTCCACCGGAGGCTCCGAACCAGCCCGCGGCCGAGATCCGGAAGCCGGTCATCACCTCGTCGCTGATCAGCAACGCCCCAGCGGCCGTGCACTGTTCGCGCAGCAGCACGTCGAACCCGTCGACCGGCGGGACGACGCCCATGTTCGCCGGGATCGCTTCGACGATCACCGCGGCGATGTCCGACCCCTGCTCGGCGAACGCGGCTGTCAGCGCGGACCCGTCGTTGTACGGCAGCACGATCGTGTCGGCAGCGCTCGCGCCGGTGACGCCCGGCGTGTCCGGCAGACCGAACGTGACGACGCCCGAGCCGGCCGCCGCGAGCAACGCGTCGACGTGGCCGTGGTAGTTACCGGCGAACTTGACGATCTTGGAACGGCCGGTGACGCCACGGGCGAGTCGGATCGCGCTCATCGTCGCCTCGGTGCCGGAGTTGACCAGGCGCACCTGCTCGACCGGCGCCACCCGCGCGACGATCTCCTCGGCCAGCTCCACCTCGCCGACGCTCGGCGTCCCGAAACTGGTGCCCTTCGCGGCCGCTGCGGTGAGCGCGGCGACGACGTCGGGGTGGGCGTGGCCCAGCAGCAGCGGCCCCCACGAGCAGACGAGGTCGACGTACTGCCGCCCGTCGACGTCGTACAGGTAGGGGCCTTCACCGCGCGCCATGAAGCGGGGGGTGCCGCCAACCGCCCGGAACGCACGGACCGGAGAGTTGACCCCGCCGGGCACGACGGTGCTGGCGCGCGCGAACCATTCGGCCGAGAGGGGCGCGTCCTGGGGATAGCTCACTGCGCCATTGTGACAACTACCGGCCGTAGACGTCCTGCCGGGTACCGTGGTGACACCCACATCCCCTGGCTCACAGCCCCGGGACGTCGTATACAGAATTCAGGGGCGCGCTTCCCCGCGGCCCGACGACTCCCGAGGAGCCGCGATGTCTGCCGTGCCTTTGCCCGTTGCGCCCGAACCGCCCGCCCACCCCACCCCCGACGAGGCGTACGCGCTCATGGTCGCCGGCAACGCCCGGTTCGCCGCGAACACGCCCGCGCGCCCCAATCAGGACGACGCCAGGCGCGTACAGCTCGTCGCCGGTCAGGAGCCGTTCGCAGCCGTGCTGGGGTGCGCCGACTCGCGGGTTCCCGCGGAGATCGTGTTCGACCAGGGCCTCGGCGACCTGTTCGTGTGCCGCACCGCCGGGCCGATCGTCGACTTCGCCGTCCTCGGCAGCATCGAGTTCGCGATCACGCAGCTGCACGTGCCGCTCGTCGTGGTGATGGGCCACGAGTCCTGCGGCGCACTGAAGGCCGCCGCCGAGACCGCGACCGGGAACCTCGACCCGACCGGGTCGGTGCGTGATCTGGTCGAGCGGGTGCTGCCGATCACGCTGAAGGCGCAGCGGGAGGGCGGCTCGAAGGAGGAGCAGCTCAACCGGGCGATCGGCTACAACGTCACCCGGGTCATCAACCTGCTGATCGAGCGCTCCCCCGCGATCGCGGACGCGGTCGCCGACGGCTCGGTGAAGCTCGTCGGCGCGGTGTACGAGCTCGAGGGCGGCCGCGCCCGCTTCCTTTAGGGCACCGCCGCTGACCCTTAACTGCACCCAAAAGTTGCCATCAGTCACTGGCGCCCCAGAGTTACTCGTCAGTAGGGTGATCGCTGTCACTCTCGCTGTCGAGGAGGATCCGTGCGCCGTCTGCTCGTTCTGCTGGCTGTCACCGTTGCAACCCTCGCGGTCGCACAGCCGGCCCAGGCCGCCCCGGTCGACCTGGTCTTCGCCAACACCACCGGAACGACGTTCATCGCCAAGCAGAAGGTCACCGCCGAGATCCCGACGTCGGTGGTCAAGACGTCGATCGACCTGGACGCGAAGACGCTGACCGGTTCGGCCGAGATCCCCGACCTCACCGTGCACCTCAAGCTCGCGAACCTGATCCCGACGACGTCGATCGTCCGGATCGTGCCGCAGGGCGGTCTGACCGGCACGGTCGACCTCGGCGCCAACAAGCTCGAAACGACGACGACGTTCACGCTGGAGGTCCTGCGGGTCTTCCAGGACTCGCTGCCGAACCTGAACCTGATCAGCCCCGGCTGCACCACGAAGACCGCGACCAGCGCCACGCTCACCAACACCACGCCGATCGATGTCTTCGCGACGACCACGGTCTCCGGCAGCTACAAGATCCCGGCGTTCACCAAGTGCGGCCTGCTGACGCCGCTGCTGACCACCCTGCTCGCCGGCGACGGCAACACGCTCACGCTGAACCTCAAGGCGTAGCGGCCAACTCCCGCCGGAGGCGCACGAAGGTCCGCGGGATGCGGGCGCCGAGCACCGCGACGAGCTTGCCCTCGCGACGATAGGCAGCCACGAAGCGGTGCTCGGACGGGTCCCCGTCCACCACCTCGACGTCGTCCCCCGGGCGCACGAAGCCGGCGAACTGCACCATCACGCCGTACTGCTCGCTCCACACATACGGCACCGGGTCGTACTCCACCGGCTCGCCGAGCAACCCGGCGGCGACAGCCGCACCGTGCTCGCGCGCGTGCGTCCAGTGCTCCACCCGGATCGACCCACCGGCCCGCACCGACGGGTACCGGGCCACGTCGCCGCAGGCCCAGACCCCGGGCACGGACGTCCGCCCGGCCGCATCCACGACGACGCCGTTGTCGAGCGCCACCCCGGAGTCCGCCAGCCAACCGGTGGCCGGCGCGACCCCGATCCCCACCACGACGACGTCAGCGGGCAGCTCGCGCCCGTCGGCGAGCGCCACCCCGGTCACCGCACCGCCCTCGGACGAGAACCCCGCGACCGACACCCCGGTCAGCAGCGGCACCCCGTTGATCCCGTGCAACGACGTCACCACCGACGCCATCGACGGCCCGAACACGTGCGCCATCGGCGAATCCGAGGCGTCCAGCACGGTCACCGACGCCCCGAGCTTCGACGCCGTGGACGCCACCTCGGCGCCGATGAACCCGGCACCGATGATGACGACGTTGGCGCCCGGCACGAACGCCGCGCGCAGAGCGTCGGCATCGGAGCAGGTACGGAGGGTGTGGACGCCGCGTAGCCCGGCAGCGGCGGGCAGCGACCGCGGCGAGGTGCCGGTGGCGATGACCACGGCGTCGCCGGAAACGTCGGACCCGTCGGCTAGAACGACAGTGTGATCGCGAAGACCCGCTGCAGGTACACCGAGCCGCCACGTCACCGGCACGTCCTCGTCGGCGACGAGCAGCGAGATGCCCCCGAGGTCGAGGTCACCGGCCAGGTACGCCTTGGACAGCGGCGGACGGTCGTAGGGCCGGTGCGGCTCGTCGCCGATCAGCTCGATCGAGCCACCGAAACCACGCGTCCGCAGCGAACGGGCCAGCGACCAGCCGGCCAGCGATGCCCCGACGATGACCACCCTGTCCACAGGTGTTCTCCTTCTCTGCGGAAAGTAGGCTTCCCACGCAGATGATCGTCCCGTAACAATCGCCGAACGCGCCGGGGCGTCCCGCTTTCCGGCGCGCACACGCGGAAAGGGGAGTCGCAGTGACGCAGGAGGTACAAGGAGTCATTTCCCGAGCTAAAGGTGCTCCCGTGGAGGTGACAACCGTCCTGGTGCCCGACCCGGGCCCCGGCGAAGCGGTCGTGAAAGTACAGGCGTGCGGCGTTTGTCACACCGACCTGCACTACCGCGAAGGCGGAATCAACGACGATTTCCCGTTCCTGCTCGGCCACGAGGCGGCCGGTGTCGTCGAGGCGGTCGGCCCCGACGTCACGAACGTCGCCGTCGGCGACTACGTCGTCCTGAACTGGCGCGCGGTCTGCGGTGACTGCCGCGCCTGCCTGCGCGGTCAGCCCTGGTACTGCTTCAACACGCACAACGCGAAGCAGAAGATGACTCTGCAGGACGGCACCGAGCTGTCCCCTGCGCTCGGCATCGGCGCGTTCATCGAGAAGACGCTGGTCGCTGCGGGTCAGTGCACGAAGGTCGACCCGGAGGCCAAGCCCGCCGTCGCCGGTCTGCTCGGCTGCGGCGTGATGGCCGGTATCGGCGCGGCGATCAACACCGGTGGTGTCGGCCGTGGTCACAGCGTCGCGGTCTGGGGAGCCGGCGGCGTCGGTGACGGCGCGATCGCGGGTGCGTACCTGGCCGGTGCGCGTCGGATCATCGCTATCGACGTCGACGAGAAGAAGCTCCAGTGGGCGCGCGAGTTCGGTGCGACGCACACGATCAACGCACGTGAGGTCGACGACGTCGTCAAGGCCGTGCAGGACCTCACCGACGGGTTCGGCGTCGACGTCGCGATCGAGGCGGTCGGCCGTCCGGAGACCTACAAGCAGGCGTTCTACGCCCGTGACCTGGCCGGAACCGTCGTCCTGGTCGGCGTCCCGACCCCGGACATGACGCTCGAACTGCCGCTGATCGACGTCTTCGGCCGCGGTGGAGCGTTGAAGTCGTCCTGGTACGGCGACTGCCTGCCGTCCCGCGACTTCCCGATGCTCATCGACCTGTACCTGCAGGGTCGTCTCCCGCTCGACAAGTTCGTGACGGAGACGATTCCGCTGGACGGCGTCGAGGGCGCGTTCGAAAAGATGCACGGTGGCGAGGTCCTGCGGTCGGTCGTGGTGTTCGAGTGACCGCCCGCGTCGACCGGATCGTCACCTCCGGCATCTTCGCGCTCGACGGCGGGGAGTGGGAAGTCGACAACAACGTCTGGATCCTCGGGGACGACTCCGAGTGCCTGGTGATCGACGCTCCCCACGAGGCGGACGCGATCGCGGCGGCGGTCGGGGGTCGTACGGTGACCGCGATCGCCTGCACGCACGCGCACAACGACCATGTGAACGCCGCGGTGGAGCTGGCGAGTTTTGTGGGCGCGCCGATCCTGCTGAACCCGGCCGACCGGGTGCTGTGGGACATGGTCCACCCCGACCGCTCCCCCGATGGGGAGCTCGCCGACGGGCAGAAGTTGTCGGTAGCGGGGGTCGAGCTGGAGGTGCTGGCCACGCCGGGGCACGCGCCCGGCGCGGTGTGCTTCTACGCGCCCTCACTGGGGGCGCTGTTCTCCGGTGACACGCTGTTCAACGGTGGGCCGGGGGCGACCGGCCGGTCGTACTCCGACTTCCCGACGATCATCGACTCGATCCGGGATCGGCTGCTCGCGCTGCCTCCGGAGACGGTCGTGCACACCGGCCACGGCGACACGACGACGATCGGCGCCGAAGCGCCGCATCTGCAGGAGTGGATAGCCCGAGGTCACTGATTTCTCTTTACGCCCGGCGGCGCACCGTCCGCCCGCATGTCCCGTGCGGGCGGACACCGCCGCGGGGCGCCATCGCGCCGCGCCTGCGGGCGGCCGGGCGGCATTGGCGTTCAGGCCGCCGGGGCCGGCGGGCGGCGGTGCACGAGGGCCACGCCGCCGGCTGCCAGCAGGGCCAGGCCCACGAGAGCTACGGCGAAGCCGGCGGCCAGGAAGCTGTCGAGGATCTGGGCTAGTGCGGTCGCGGGGACCACGAGCGCGATGAGTACTGCGGGCACGAGCGCCGGCCAGCGTCGCGTCGCCAGGTAGAGCCCGAAGCAGCCGGCCGCGAACGCGAGCCCGAGCACGAGGCCGACCACCGCGAGCGCCTTGCTGTCGGTGGTGACCGCCTCGGCCGCACCGAACCCGGTCAGGCCACCGAGGAGCACCGCAAGCCCGGGCTCCCGAACCGGGCTCCCCCGGAACGGCACGGCCAACAGCATCCAGATCGCGCCGACGATCGCGTACACGATCCCCCACGGCAGGATGCTGTCGACGTCCGCACGGTCCAGGAAGTCACCGACCAGCAGGGCGGACGCGAGCCACGCGGTTCCCAGCAGCGGAGCCCCACGCACCAGCGCGTACGCCGGCACCGCGACGACGAGCGCCGCCACCGACGCGGCGAGCTCCTCGTTCGGGTCCGCGGCCGGCACCGCGGCCGCGATCGCCGCCGCGCCCGACGCCAGCGCGCCGAGCGCCGACGCCAGCCGCATCCGCGCCCCGAGCGTGTCGTCGCCCAGACGCGCGAACCGGGCCGCGACCGCACCACCGGCCAGCAGGATCGTCGCGACCAACGCGAGAGCGAACCGCGCCGCCGCCGGGAACGAGTCCCACGTCGGGACGACGATCGACGCCGCACCACCGAGCACCATCGCCCCGCCGAGGTAACCGGCCACTTCGACGACACGCGTCCGGAACCGGTGCTCGCCTGGCGTCACGACGGGCACCACCGTGGCGGCCGCGAGGCGGTGATTCACCTGATCGGCCTGGGCGGACGAGAGCACACCGTCGCTCACGAGTCCGTCGAGGGCGGTCCGCACAGAGATGAGCGGAACCGAGGGTTCGGGGGTGGTCATGCGAACATCATGACGTCGGCTCCGACCTGCGCACATGAGTCGAACTACCCGGTCGGCGAAGCGTGCACCGGACCGCCCGAAGAGGCACCCTGGGACCGTGCGCATAAAACGGGGCAATGACGATGAAGACGGGGTGAACCAGGCGGCTGGTTCCGACCCGGATCCGGCACCGGCCGAGGAGCCTCCCCAGCTGTCGGCCGAGCCGTGGCGCCAGGCCGCGGTCGCGTGGACCCAGCACGCCGAGGCCTGGGCCGCCCAGACCGAAGCGGCCCAATCCGAAGCCGCCGCCCGAGCAGCCACACCTCCCGAGGAACCGGAGCCCGAGCGGAAGTGGGTCAGTCCGACCGAGGCCGGTGACATGTTGCCGGTGCGGGCGCAGCTGGCGGCCGCGGCTCCGGCGGAACCCGTGGCACCGTACGTCGCCCAGACGGAACCCGAGGTCGACGACCTCGGCGAGATGCCCGATGACCCACCGGTCAGCCCCTGGCCGGACCTCTCCCCCGACGAGCGCTCAGCGCACGCGCACGTCTGGCAACCCACCGCCCGCTCGCGCCGCCCCGGCCGCACCCTGGCCCCCCTCGCGGGTGCAGCCGCGTTCGTCCTCTGTCTGGCCACCGCCAGCGTCGCCGTCTGGAGCTGGACCCGCCCCGAGCCCACCCCGCTCTCCGCCCCCGCCCCACCGCTGGTGTCCGCCCCGGTGACCCCGTCCGCCGACGCACCGGCCCTCGCCCCTTCGGGCCTGCCCGAGGAGGGCGCCGCCAGCGCCGAGGTGAACCCCGCCCCGACCGGCGGCCGCCCCGAAGAAAGCACACCCCGCCCCGCGGACGCACTCGCCGACTGGGCCGACGCCCTCCGCCAGCTCGACATCCCGCCGACAGCGCTCCAGGCCTACGGCTACGCCGAGGCGGTACTCGCCAGAGCAAAACCGAACTGCAAACTCTCCTGGACGCTCCTCGCCGGCATCGGCGCGGTCGAATCCAACCACGGACGCTACGGCGGAGCCGCGCTCCAACCCGACGGCACGAGCAGCCGCCCGATCATCGGCGTCCCCCTCGCCGGGATCGGCGTCGAGCGTGTCACGGACACCGACCAGGGCCTGCTCGACGGCGACCTCACCTACGACCGCGCGATCGGCCCGATGCAGTTCCTGCCCGCGACCTGGAAGTCGTGGGCGGTCGACGCCGACGACAACGGCCGCGCGGACCCGTACGACATCGACGACGCCTCCCTCGCCGCCGGCTACTACCTCTGCGCCGGAAACCAGAACCTGGCGTCGGGCAGCGGCTGGTCGTCGGCGGTTTTCAGCTACAACCACGTGCCCGCCTACGTCGAACGGGTTTACGAATTCGCTGACGCATACGGTCGCGCTTCTTGACCTCAGCAGCCACGATGGAGGTGAAAAACCCGGGGAGGAGTCGTCGTCCGTGAGTGCACCAACTGTCGGACAGCTCGGCCAGTACAAGCTGGTCGGCGTGCTCGGATCCGGCGGAATGGGCACGGTCTACCTGGGCCGCTCGCCGGGCGGACGCCCGGCCGCGGTCAAGGCCGTGCACGGCCATCTCGCGATCAACCCCGACTTCCGGACCCGCTTCCGACGTGAGGTCGCGCTGGCGCAGCGGGTCGGGGGGCCGTACACGGCCGCGATGCTCGACGCCGACCCGGACGGTGACCCGCCCTGGCTCGCTACCGAGTACATCCGCGGGCAGTCGCTGTCGCAGGTGCTCACCGAGCACGGGGCGTTGCCGGAGCACACGGTGCGGGCGCTTGCCGCCGGGTTGGCGGAGGCGCTGCAGGTCATTCACGCTGCCGGGGTCGTGCACCGGGATCTGAAGCCGTCGAACGTGCTGCTCTCGGAGAACGGTCCGCGGGTGATCGATTTCGGGATCGCCAAAGCGGTCGAGGGGATCGATCTGACCGGGGACGGGCCGTTGCTCGGCACGCCGGGGTACATGTCGCCGGAGCACCTGGCTGGTGCGGCGTTGGCGCCGAGCAGTGACATCTTTTCGTTGGGTGCGGTGTTGGCGCATGCCGCGACGGGGGTCGCGCCGTTCGGGGCCGGGCAGTCGTTCGCGGTCGCGAACCGGGTGTTCACCGCGCCGCCCGACCTGTCGGGGCTGCCGACCGGGCTCGCTGAGCTGATCGGGCGCTGCCTCGCGAAAGAGCCGGGTGACCGGCCCTCGTTGGACTGGGTGGTGCGGCAGGTCGGATCGTTCTCCGAGCAGCATTCGTGGTTGCCGTCCGAGGTCGGGAACGCGATTCGTCACCGGCCGGCGCCGACGCGTCCGTTCACCAGCGCGGATGCCCCACCCCCGGGTGCTTCGTCGCCGGGTGCCTCGTCGGGTGCCGACGATGAGTTGCCGGACATCGTCGAGTACCTGGCCGACCGGTTTTCGCGGCGCTCCGGCGGGGCGCCGATCGTTCCGGTCAGCGCCTCCGAGCGGCCGGTCGCCCTCATCCGCCCCAAGCCCGCCGCCGGCACTGCGGCCCCCGACGTGCCGCCCGCCGAGCTGGCAGTAGCCAAACTCAAAGAGGGCGCCGCCCGCCTCCAGGGCGCCGCCGCCCGCCTGAAATCCACCCCCCGCCCCGCCGCTCCCCCGGCGGCCGTCAATGGGCGGCCCGGGGCGCCGCAGCAGCGGGCGCCGTGGCGTCCGCAGGCGGCGCCCGGTGGGGCGCCCGGGGGGCGGGACGCTCGGGTGGGGGCTGCGGGGTTGAAGCCGGCTCGGAGGGTGCCGTGGCAGCGCATTCAGTGCCCGCCGATCGGCACCCAGACCGGGCGCCGGGCGTGGAGCCGCTGGCTGCTCGTGCTGATCCTGATCGCGCTGCTCGACGCCGTCGCCCAGGCCCCGTTCGTCCGTGACCTCGTCGGAGCACCCAGCTCCCCACCGTGGCTCGGTGGCGCCTTCGAGGCCAGCTCCGTGATCAGCCGCGCGCTCGGCAGCATCCCCGACCCGATCACCGCCTGGATCAAGACCGGCGATACCGCGGCCCGCCTCGCCGCGATCCCACTCCTGCTGCTGATCTTCGTCGGCCTGATCCGCCGCGGCGGCACCTCGTCGCCGATGATGATCGCCAAGACCGCCGCCGGCTGGCTGGGCACCGCCCTCGCGGTGCTCCTCGCCTGCCGCTACCTGGCGACGGGCTTCGCCAGCCTCGTCTGGGCCGTAGCCACCCTGGGCTGGCTACTCATCCCGGTGGCACTCGCCCTCGCGGTCATCACGAGCCGCCTGGCCGGGCCGGCGCTCACGGATAAGCGGCCACGCTAGGACAGCAGCCCGGCGGCTTCCGTGGCCCAGTACGTCAGAACGAAGTCCGCACCGGCACGACGCGCACCGATCAGCGTCTCCATCATGACCTGCTCACGGTTGATCCACCCGTTGGCCGCAGCAGCCTCGACCATCGCGTACTCACCAGACACCTGGTAAGCCGCCACCGGCACGTCCACCGCGTCCGCGACCTGCCGCAGCACGTCGAGATACGGCAACGCCGGCTTCACCATGATGATGTCGGCACCCTCGGCGACGTCCAACGCCACCTCACGCAGCGCCTCGGCCGCATTCGCCGGGTCCTGCTGGTACGTCTTCCGGTCGCCCTGCAGCTGCGACTCCACCGCGTCCCGGAACGGTCCGTAGAAGCCCGACGCGTACTTCGCCGCGTAGGCGAGGATCACCGTGTTGGTGTGGCCCGCCGCGTCCAGCGCCGCCCGCACCACCCCGACCTGACCGTCCATCATCCCGGAGAGCCCGAGCACGTGTGCCCCGGCGTCGGCCTGCGCGACTGCCATCTCCGCGTACCGCAGCAGCGTGGCGTCGTTGTCGACGGTGCCGTCGGCGGCCAGGATCCCGCAGTGGCCGTGGTCGGTGAACTCGTCCAGGCACAGGTCGGTCATCACGACCGTGTCCTGCCCGACCTCGGCGATCACGTCGGCGACCGCCTCGTTGAGCACGGCGTCGGTCGTGCCGCAGTGGTCCCGCTCGTTCGGGACACCGAACAGCATCAGACCGCCGATACCGGCGGAGACGGCCTCGTGGGCGGCCCGGCGCAGCGAGTCACGCGAGTGCTGGAAGACGCCGGGCAGCGACCGGATCGGCCGCGCCTCGGGAATGCCTTCCTTGACGAACAGCGGGAGGACGAGGTCGGCCGGGTGCAGCCGCACCTCGGAGACCAGGCGACGCATGGCCGGGCTCTGCCGCAGCCGCCGCGGACGCACGCTCGGGAACCCGCCACCGCCGCCACCGCTGCCCGGCGAGAGGCCGGGGCAGAGCTTTTCGAGTGACGGCGCACCGGCAGTGGCTCGCCGCAACGTCCCGCTCATGCGTATCTCCCTCTCCCCGCGTCCCGCCCTCTACTGTGCAGGACGCGGTACCTCGTTTGCTGGTTCAGTTGACGTTCTGTGCGTCACCTGAACCGGTAAATCCCTACCGTGCCAGTCGACCAGCCGTGGGCCCCTGCGCCTTCGCGCCGCGCCGGGGCTTGGCCGGCAGCGCGGCCAGCTTCTCCCGGAGCTCGAGCGCGTACTCGGCCAGCGACTCCACCAGCGACGGCACGTTCGCCGTCTCCGGCTGGACGTCGACCCGCAGACCGAGTTCGCGCGCGGTGTCGGCGGTCTTCGGCCCGATGCAGGCCACGACCGTCCGCGCGTGCGGCTTGCCGGCGATGCCGACCAGGTTCCGCACGGTGGAGGACGACGTGAACAGCACCGCGTCGAACCCGCCCGACTTGATCGCGTCGCGGATCGGCGCGGGCGGCGGAGCCGCCCGGACGGTGCGGTAGGCCGTGACGTCGTCGACCTCCCAGCCACGCTCGATCAGACCGGCGGCCAGCGTCTCGGTCGCGATGTCGGCGCGCGGCAGCAGGATCCGGTCGATCGGGTCCAGTACTTCGTCGTAGGGCGGGAAGTCGGCCAGCAGGCCGTCGCTCGACTGCTCACCGCTCGGCAGCAGCTCCGCCTTGACGCCGAACGCCTCGACGGCCGCCGCGGTGGCGTCACCGACGCAGGCGATCTTCACGCCGGCGAACGCGCGAGCGTCGAGACCGAACTCGGCGAACTTCTCCCAGACCGCCTTCACGGCGTTCGTGGAGGTGAAGATGACCCACTCGTACCGGCCGGTCACCAGGCCCTTGATCGCCCGCTCCATCTGAGCAGGCGTCCGGGGCGGCTCGACGGCGATCGTCGGCACCTCCTCCGGGATGGCGCCCCAACCGCGCAGCTGCGCGCTCATCGCACCGGCCTGCTCCTTGGTGCGCGGCACCAGGACCTTCCAGCCGTAGAGCGGACGCGACTCCCACCAGGAGAGCTTGTCGCGCAGCCCCACACCGGCGCCGATCGAGACGACCAGCGTGCCGTAGAGCCCGATCGCCGCGTCGACGATGCCGTCGAGCGTCGAGACCGAGGTGGACTGGGTGTCGGTGGTGCCGTCGCCGGTCACCAGCACTGTCGCCTGACCGCTCATCCCGGCCGCGAGCAGCCCGTCACGGACGGCGGGGAGGTCACCGGCGTCCAGCGTCAGCGTGAGCGAGCCGGGCACCGCGACCATCGCGTCGAAATCGAGGGCGGTGACGTCGCGGACCTCGACGGTCGTGCGCAGACCACCGGTCGGCGCACCGGCGTAGCCGGTGACACCCTCCGCGAGCGGCACACCCGGGACGACCTCGAACGGCACGGACGTGCGGGCGACGGCCTGCACCTCGCGGACTATCGACTCCGCGGTCAGCGGGTCGCCGGCGACCAGACGGGCGACGGTGCGCCCGGAGCGGGCCCCGGACAGCAGCACCTTGGCGACGTCACCCGCAGCGCCCTCGGCGACGCTGACCTCGACCTCGGCGGGCGCACCGGCGACCACCGCGGCCAGCAGGGTCGCCGGGAGCGACCGGTCGTGCAGGATGTGGTCGGCGTCAGCGACGGCGTCGAGCGCACGCCGGGTCAGCAGCCCCGGGTCGCCGGGGCCAGCCCCGACGAACGTGATCCGGCCAGTCGTGGAGCGACGGGTCATGCGGTTCTCCCCATTAGGGTGTCGGCGCCGGCAGCGAGGAGGTCGGCAGCGAGCTGCCTTCCGACCGCTTCGGCGTCGGTGTGCAAATCGTCATGCGGGCGGGAGACGGGGATCGTCCGCGCGTCGGTCAGCACCGAGGTGCCGTCCAGCGACGCGACCCGCGCCCGCAATGTGAGCTCAGTGGTGGTGGCCGTGGCCCATGCCGCGACCGGTGCGCTGCACCCGGCTTCCAGTGCGGCGAGCAGCGAACGCTCGGCGATCACTTCGGCGCGGGCATTCACATCTTCGAGCGCACCTAGCAGTTCGACCAAATCGGGGTCGTCGGCGCGGCACTCGACAGCGAGCGCTCCCTGCGCCGGAGCGGGCACGACGACGTCCGGATCGAGCGCCTCGGTGATCTCGGCGTCGCGGCCGAGCCGGGCCAGGCCGGCCACGGCCAGCACGACCGCGTCGAGCTCTCCGCTGGACACCTTGCCCATCCGGGTGTCGACGTTGCCGCGGATCGGGACGCACTCCACGTCGGGGCGGGCCGCGAGCACCTGCGCGATCCGACGGGGTGCGCCGGTGCCGATGCGGGCGCCGGGCGGCAGCTTGTCCAGCGTGAGACCGTCGCGGGCGATCAGCGCGTCGCGGGTGTCGGCCCGAACCGGTACCGCCGCGATCGTCAGGCCCTCGGCGGCCGCGGTGGGCAGGTCCTTGTACGAGTGGACCGCGATGTCGATCCGTCCGGCGAGCAGCGCGTCACGCAGCGCGGACACGAAGACGCCGGTGCCGCCGATCTGCGTCAGCGGCGTCGTCCGGTCGCGGTCGCCCTCGGTGCTGATGTGCACCAACTCGACCTCACGGCCGGTGGTGGCAGTGATCGCCTCGGCGACGTCGCCCGACTGGGCGAGCGCGAGCTTCGAAGCCCGCGTCCCCAGGCGCAGCGCCCGGCTCATCCCTTTACCTCCCGGTCGGCCGAAACCTCTTCGCTACTCAGCACCCAGGGGTTGCCGTCCGGGCCCGACGGGTCGACCGTCACGGCCGCCGCCGGCCGCGCGTGGCCGTCGAGCAGGAACAGTTCGCGGACCGCCGCAGCGTAGCGGTCACCGCCCGGTGCACTGGCCAGCTCTTTCATCCGCACTGTGGGCGTGTGCAGGAGCGTCGACACGACCCGGCGGACCGTCTTCTCCACCTCGCGGCGGGAGGCCTCGTCCAGGTTCGGGAGCCGGCTGTGCAGCCGGTCGAGCTCCCCCGCGACGACCTGGTCGGCGCGCGCACGCAGCGCGACCACGGTGGGGGCGACCTCGCCGGCGCGCTGCCAGGCCGCGAACGCCTGCACCTCGGACTCGATGATCGATTTCGCGGTGTCGACGGCGGCCGACGCCGGCGCGTCGGCCAGCGCGACGGTGAGCGCCTCGATGTCCAGCACGACGACGCCCGGCAGCGTGTCGACCGCCCGCTCGGTGTCGCGGGGCACCGCGAGGTCGAGGATGACCAGGTCCGGTGCCGACGGGCCACGAGCCGCCATCGCCGCCGACACGTCCTGGTAGGTGAGCACGGGCTCGGTGGAACCGGTCGCGGTGACGATGACGTCGGCTTCGGCGAGCGCGTCGCGGATGCCGCTCAGGTCACCGCCGGTGCCACCGACCCCGGCAGCGACGCGGTGCGCGGTGTCGGCGGTGCGGTTGAGGACCGTGATGTGGCCGACGCCCTCGCGCTGCAGCGTCGCCGCGGCGAGCGCACCGAGCGAACCGGCGCCGACGACGAGCGCGCGACGACCGACCAGCGGGCCGACCTTCTCGGCGCCCAGCCGCAGCGCGGCCGTGACCACCGACTGGCCGGCGTGGTCGATGTCGGTGTCGGTGTGGACGCGCTTGCCGACGCGCAGCGCCTGCTGCATCACCTCGTGCAGCACGCGCCCGGGGGCGCCGTGGCCGTCGGCGGCGTTGTAGGCGTCACGGAGCTGGCCGAGGATCTGCGGCTCGCCGACGACCAGGGAGTCCAGGCCGGAGACGACCGAGAAGACGTGGCGGACCGCGGCGTCGGAGTAGTGGACGTAGAGGTGGTCGGCCAGCTCGGCGATGTGCACGCCGGTGCGGGTGGCCAGCACCTGACCGATCTCGTGGAGCGCACCGTGGAACGTGTTGACCGCGGCGTACACCTCCACCCGGTTACAGGTGGAGAGGACGACAGCTTCCGCCACGTTCGTGCCGCTGATCAGCTCGGCGAGTACACCGCCGAGTTGCGGTGACGGCACGGACGCCCGCTCCAGCAGGCGGACGGGTGCGGTGCGGTGGTTGAGACCGACGACGACGACGCTCATGCCTGGTGCACGCTCCGCTCGGTGCTCCCGGTTCGATACCCGCTCACTGGGCGACGACCTCCCGGGCGTCGACGTGAGCAGCCGGCAGAGGGGTAACCGTGCCGGCGCTGTCAGCCTTCCGCTGTTCGTGGAAGGAGAGGATCTGGAGTTCGAGCGCGAGGTCGACCTTGCGGACGTCGACCCCGTCGGGCACCTGCAGGACGCACGGAGCGAAGTTGAGGATGCTGGTGACCCCGGCCTCGACCAGCCGATCGGCCACTTCCTGGGCCGCGTCGGCGGGCGTGGAGATCACGCCGATCGACACCTGCTCCTCCGCGACCACCCGGTCGAGGTCGTCGATGTGGCGGATCTCCTGCCCCGCGATCGTCTCGCCCACGCGTTCGGCGTCGGCATCGAAGAGGGCAGCGATCCGGAACCCACGGGACGCGAAGCCGGCGTAGCCGGCCAGGGCGTGGCCCAAATTTCCGACGCCGACCAGCACCACGGCCCAACGCTGCGTGAGCCCGAGCGCCCGGGAGATCTGGTCGACGAGAAGCGCGACCTCGTAGCCGACCCCGCGCGTGCCGTAGGAACCGAGGTGGGAGAGGTCCTTGCGCAGCTTGGCCGAGTTGACGCCGGCCGCCACCGCGAGTTCCTCGGAGGACACCGTGTCGTGACCGGCGTCGGCGAGCGCATGCAGAGCGCGCAGATAGACCGGTAGCCGGGCGACCGTCGCTTCGGGCACACCGCGGGTTCTCCCCGCGGCGCGGATGCGCGGACGATTTCCGGACGACATCGGTCTCCTCGACGGTGCGGACGCCGACTAATGGTCGCGCCGTCCGGCCCCGCCGGGTACTGGAAGAAACCCTGTGGCCGGGCCTGTGGCGTACAGCGCTTGACCCTCACCGTAGCCGCTTGTGAACGCCTGCACAAAGTCGACGCCGCAGGCCAGAGGCTCGGTGACGAGCGACACAAGCACCGTTCGTGTTCTTCCCGTCACACACCGCCCGTTAACCTGCCGGTCACCTCGATTCAGCGTGCGAGGTCGCGCAGAAGACGCGTTTCCTCGACCCGCCAGAAACCGTGTTCCTTGCCGTCGAGCAGAACGACAGGCACTCGGTCGCCGTACTCGTACGCCAGTTCCGGGTCCGCGTCGACGTCCACCTCGTTCCACTCGACGCCGGTCTGCGCGGCGATTCGCGCGATCACGTCTTTGGCGTCGTCACAGAGATGACATCCCACGCGGGTCAGCAATGTCACGGTGTGCGCAGTCGAAGCCATGACAAAAGTTTGCCAGCCCGTGTCCGTCACCAGAGGGTTGGCTGAGTCCGATGCGTTCCGAGGGACGTTCGGGGGCCAATCACGGGCATGTTGGCGCGCCACTGTCCCCAGTACGGGGGCGGTGACTACTTTTTGCAACTCTGAGTGGTGCGGCAGTGCCAGGATGTGCCGCAGTGCACGGCAAGGGGGCCGGAATGGAAGAAATGTCGTGGTGTGTGCGTCCCCGACGCGGCGAGAGCCTTGGGGAAAGTATGATCTCTCCGTCACTAGACAAGTACATGCTGTAATCGGTCCGCCCGGTCGCCGTCCTACCGATCGACCGAAGCCGTTGCTCGCGGCTTCTCCGACGGTCTCGGCGGACCACTTGGGGGGACGGTCATGATCGGCGGAATGGCGGGGTACGGCGCGTTGCCGGGGGGCATCGAGCTGGAACTCGACCTCTCCGACCTGCGGAAAGCGCTGGTCGACCTGCGCAACCGCACTACGCTGACCAGCCGTGCCGGGCTGGCCGGGCTTGCACCCGGGCTGCGGTGTGTCACCGGCAGGCGGGACGGTGCGCGGATTCCGTGGGCGCGCGGTGCAATGTCGGTTCCGCGTGCGGACGGAGATGCGGACAGCACTCCGACCGTCGCGCTGCCGCTGCCCGCGCTGCCGACGAGTGGCACGGCGGCCGCGCCTGCGCTCCCGGCCCAGCCGGGAGCGGAGTCCGACGCGCCGACCGCTGAGCCGCATCGAGCCGACCCGCGCCCCAACCGGCCGGGGCGGCCGAGCTCCCGTGCGCTGCGCAACCCGGCTCCACGTCGACCCGTCGACGCGGAGACCTCCGGCGACGTCGTCGTCGGCCACCCCGGCGGCGGCAGCGGACCGGGCCCGGACGACCCCGACCAGCGCAATTACGTCCCCCGTCCGACCCGCGGCTCCGGCCGTGGCCGGGCGACCGTCACCGCACCCGAGGTCGACGACGAGGACGTCTGGGAGCTGGTGCGGCAGGCACAGGCCGGCGATCCCCAGGCGTTCGCCCGGATCTACGACAGGTACTTCGACACGGTCTACCGGTACATCTCGTACCGGATCGGCTCTCGGACCGTGGCCGAGGACCTGACCAGCGAGGTTTGGCTGCGTGCGCTGCGACGGATCGGCAGCGTGACCTGGCAGGGCCGCGACCTGGGCGCCTGGCTGGTCACGATCGCCCGCAACCTGATCGCCGACCACTACAAGTCGGCGCGCGCCCGGCTGGAAGTGACCACCGCGGACATGCTCGACGCCGACGACGAGGCACCGGGGCCCGAGGGCCGCCCGGAGGCCGAGGTGCTCACCCGCCTCGACAACGCCACGCTGCTCGACGCCGTGCGCCGCCTCAACCCCGAACAGCAGGAGTGCATCACCTTGCGATTCCTCCAGGGGCTCTCGGTCACCGAGACGGCCCAGATCATGGGAAAGAACGACGGCGCCATCAAGGCACTCCAGTACCGGGCGGTCAGAACGCTCGGCCGACTGCTTCCGGAGGGATTCACGCCGTGAACCGGCTCCGCCCCGTAACCCGCGGACGGCGCGTCGCGTTATCCGGGATGCCGAGGCAGTCGGTTCCTCGGTCCGGTATCGCCGGAACGTGGGGGGCGGAGAGGAGGTGCCCACGGTGATGTTGAGCCCAGCGGAACGCCGTCGGGCCCGGGACTTCAACGCTCGGATGACGGCGCGCCGAGGCAGTCGGGCAGTCGATCACCCCGGGCGCTCGCGACATACCGGCCAGCACGCAGCGCCACCGCACCCCGTCGGGGTGCACCGGGCAGCCGAGGACGTCACGGACCTGGTGCAGCTGGCCGAACGACTCTCGAGCGCCGGATCGCAGGTCCGGCCGGACGACGAGTTCCGCGACCGGCTGCGCCAGCGCCTGATCGCGGTGGCGTCGGTCCACGGCATCAACGCCGAGCCGGGTTTCCGGCCGCCACCCCCGGTGGACGCCGAGCCCGGATTGCTCCACCCGCTCCCCGGTTCCCGGCGCCGGGTGCCCCGCCGCGTGACGGTCGTCAGCGGCACGCTCGCCGGGTTGGTCGCGCTGTCCGGGGTCGGGTTCGCCAGCTCGAACGCGAACCCCGGAGACGCGCTCTACGGCGTCAAACGCAGCCGGGAGACCGCTCAGCTCACGTTGGCCCGCTCGGCCGTCGCTCGCGGCCAGCTCCACCTCGAGTTCGCGCGCAACCGCCTCGCCGAGGCCGCGGCCGCCACCCGCGACCAGCGCCAGCTCGACCGCCTGCTGAACGACATGGACAGCGACACCCGGCTCGGAATGAACGACCTGGGTACCGCAGCCGCCACGCAGCACCACCCCGCGCCGCTCGACCTGGTCGACGAGTTCGCGCTCGCCCAGCACCGCGAGCTGAGCGTCCTGGCGAACGCCGGCACCACACTGCCACTCGCCGCGCAACGGATCCGTACGTCGCTCGCGCTGGTCGACCAGATCAGCAAGCGTTCGGTCGACCTACGAGGTGTGCTGCGCTGCGCCGATCCGCTGACTGTCGACGGGCTGGGCCCGCTCCCGCGCGAGTGCGTGGACCCGCCGGCCGAAGAGACCTCACTCCCGTCGGAGGAGCCGACGACGTCGTGGCCCACCCGGCCTCGATCCAACGGCTACAACCGGAGGTCCCGGACGCCGAGCCCGGAACCGTCCGAGAGCGCCGCCGGCACGACGGCCGCCGAGGACTTCGACCCCTCCAAGGCCGTCGAGAGCATGGTTCCGCAGTCCGGTAGCGGGTTCCCGACCCCGATGTCCGGGTCACCGATCACGCCACTGGTCGGGTCCGTGCACGACACGATCGACAGCGTCGGACGAAGCCCCCTCGGAAGCGGGAACGCGGGCCCACTCGGAAGCAGAGAAACGGACTAGTTCGACCGCCCCGGGCGTTCATTCAGTGGGCGTGCACGGCTCACGTTCTGTTGCCCCGGTCGGCACAGAGCGGGGAATGCGGCCGCCTCTACACTGGGGACCGGCCGCCCCGTTCGCACGCCCCGGGGTCGACAAGGCGTTTCTGCACGTCAGTGGAGGTAGCGAGTGATCACGCTCACCCGACGCGGTCGCGCCCACCAGGACGCTCTCGCCGTGGTGGCCGGTGCTGCGAGCGCAGCCGCGGCCGAGGTCGAAGCGCCGACAGCAGTCACGCCCGACCTGGGTGCCGCCGCGTTCTTCGACGTCGACAACACGATGATCGCCGGCGCATCGATCTACCACTTCGCCCGGGGCATGGCCGCGCGCAAGTACTTCAGCAGCCGTGACCTGCTCGGATTCGCGTTCCAGCAGGTCAAGTTCCGGATGTCCGGGGTCGAGGACGCCGCCAACATGGTGACGGCCCGCCAGGCCGCGCTCGCGTTCGTCGCCGGGCGCGAGGTCGACGAGATCGTCGGCCACGCCGAGGACATCTACGACGAGGTCATGGCCAAGCGCATCTGGTCGGGCACGCGTGCGCTCGCCCAGATGCACCTGGACGCCGGTCAGCGCGTCTGGCTGGTCACCGCGACGCCGGTCGAGCTGGCGAACATCATCGCGCACCGGCTCGGGCTCACCGGAGCTCTCGGCACCGTGTCCGAGATCGTCGACGGCAAGTACACCGGCCGGTTGGTGGGCGAGCCGCTGCACGGCCCGGCGAAGGCGGAGGCGGTGCTCTCGCTGGCCCGCCGCGAAGGGCTCGACCTGTCCCGCTGCACCGCGTACAGCGACTCGGTGAACGACGTCCCGATGCTCAGCACGGTGGGCACCGGCGTGGCGATCAACCCCGACTCGGCGCTCCGGCGCGAGGCGCGCGAGCGTGGCTGGCAGGTGCGTGACTACCGCACGGCACGCAAGGCCGCCAAGGTCGGAGCTCCGGCCGTGGCCGCCGCCGGCGTGATCGCCGGCGGCGTGGCCGGAACGTTGGCGGTCCGCCGCAAGATCGCCTAGTGGCTCGTCGGGCCCTGGCCGCCGCTGTCCGGGGTGGGACGCTCGTCGTCGTCCTCGGACTCGCGGGCCTGGATGACTTCAGCCAGCGCGTCGCCGCCGGTGGGGTCGTCGTTCTGCCCGTCGCCCGAGTAGGTCGCCATCGCCCGGCGGCGTTCTTCGTCGGTCACTCCTGTGCTTTCACTCATGCGGAGCCGGTTACCCAAAGACGGACGGACGACGCATCAGCAACTGGTACAGCATCTGCTGGATCGTCTCGCGCACCTGGTCGGTCAGGTTGAACACCTGCATGGGGTCGTCCGCGCCCGCCGCCAGGTCCGACGTCTCGATCGGCTCGCCGAACTCGATGTACCACTTCGACGGCAGCGGCACCGCGCCCAACGGGCCGAGCCAGGGGAACGTCGGCGTCAGCGGGAAGTACGGCAGCCCGAACATGCGCGCGATGACCTTCGCGTCGCCGATCTTCGGGTAGATCTCCTCGGCGCCGACGATCGCGCACGGGATGATCGGGGCCTTCGTCGCGAGCGCCGCGGACACGAAGCCGCCGCGGCCGAACCGCTGCAGCTTGTAGCGCTCGCTGAACGGCTTGCCGACGCCCTTGAAGCCCTCCGGGAACACGCCGACGAGCTCGCCGCCGGACAGCAGGCGCTCGGCGTCGGGCTGGCAAGCCAGCGTACTGCCGGACTTGCGGGCCAGCTCGCCCACGAACGGCATCTGGAACACCAGGTCGGCCGCGAGCAGGCGGAGTTTGCGCGCGGCCGGGTGGTGGTCGAGCAGCCCGAGCTGCAGCATCGTGGCGTCGATCGGGATCGTGCCGGAGTGGTTCGCGACGACCAGCGCGCCGCCGGTGTCGCTGACGTGTTCCAGGCCCGAGATCTCCACCCGGAACCATTTTTCGTAGAGCGGGCGGAGCGCGGGGGCCAGCACGGACTGGGAGAACTCCGGGTCGAAGCCGAACTCGTCGGTCTCGTACTCCCCGGTCAGCCGCCGCCGCAAGAACGCCAACGTCCCAGCGATCCGCCGATCCCACTGATCCTCGACGCCCGCCGCGGACGCCGCCGATGCCGAGGGCGCCGCCGCGCGGCGGCCTTCAGTGGGCGCCGCCGCCGATGCGGCGGGCGCCGCGGGCGCGGCCGTGCCGCGGTCCTTCGCAGTAGCCGAGGGCGCGGCGGGTGCTGCGGGCTTCTTGGCCGGCGGCCGCACGGCCTTCTTCGCGATCTTTTTGGCGGGGGCCTTGCGCGGCGCCGGCTCCGCGGCGACCTCCACGGTGACCTTCTCGTCCGCGGTACCGGCGTCGGCGTTGGCGGTGACGCCCTCGTCCGTGGACACCACGGGCTCAGCCTTGTTGCCACCGTCGAAGGGAATGATCTGGGCGTCGGGCATCTGCGGGCACTCCTTGCCGAACCAGGGGTCTCGCGCTAGCGGGAACGGACCGACTCCACGAGCCTGCGCGCCGCCGACCAGCGCGTCCTGATCATCCGCTCGACCGCTGCGAGATTGTCGGCCGACAGCACGGACGCCAGGTCACTACCCCGTACGAAGTCGTCGAACGCAGTAGCGGTCGAGTACGCCGGGGTGAACCCGAACTCCTGCTGCAGCCGGGTGATGTCCACGACCCGCCCGTAGGTGAGCAGGCGCGTCTGCTCGGGCGAGAAGTCGATCGAGCCGGCCTGCCGGACGACCATGCCCAGATAGGGCGCGGTGATCGACGGCACCGGCAGTGGCACTCGCCCGGCCCGGCGGATCGCCTGCGAAAGCAGCAGCGACCCCGGCCCGGCGACGTTGAACGTGCCCGGGTGGTCCTCGCAGACGGCCCGGGTCAGCACGTCGAGGCCGTCCTCGACGTGCAGGAACTGCAGGCGGGCGTCGAAGCCCAGCACGGTGGGCACCACCGGCAGCGCGAAGTAGCGCGCCAGCGGCGTGTCGATCCGCGGGCTGAGCATGTTCGCCAGCCGCAGCGTCGTGACGATGACGTCCGGGCGTCGCCGGGTGAAGCCGCGGACGTACCCCTCGACCTCGGTGGCATCCTTGGCGTAGCCGCTCGGGGGGCTCTGCTTCGCCTGGATGCTTTCGGTGAACACCGCCGGGTCGCGCGGGGAGGCTCCGTAGACGGCCGTGGACGAGCGTACGACGAGCTTGCGGACCGTCGGGGCCTTCTGGCACGCGGCGAGCAGCTGCATCGAGCCGATGACGTTCAGCTCTTTCATCGACGCCCGACCGCCCAGACCGGCCGGGGTCGCGAGCACACTCATATGGACGACGGTGTCGACACCGGCGTCCGCGATGACCTTCGCGATCAACGGGTTGCGGATGTCGGCTCGCACGAACTCCGTGCGGCCGATCCGCTCAGCGGTTTCCGCGTCGGGTGCCACCGTGTCGACCCCGAGGACCCGTTCGATACCCGGGTCGGCCGCGAGACGAGCGGCCAGCCGACTCCCGAAGTATCGGCTGACGCCGGTGACCAAGGCGACCCGGGGCAGCCCCGGCGGTCTTTCCTCTGCCGGCATGCTGCCTCCCCGGGTGCGGGCCTACTTCTTGTTGCGACGCTGGACGCGGGTCCGCTTCAGGAGCTTGCGGTGCTTCTTCTTCGCCATCCGCTTGCGGCGCTTCTTGATGACCGAACCCATACGACTTCCTCAATGTTCTACGACGACGACAGTAAGACGGACCCCCACCTTATCCCGAGCCGCCTCACCCAGCCCGCCCGGGCTCCAGGCGTTCCTGATCGAGCCCGCAGCCCGCGTGTCGAGCGCCGCAGGCGCGAGCGCGTGTCGAGCGCCGCCAGGCGCGAGCGTCTGAACCTGGAGCCCGCTCAGGGTGTCGCTGGCAGTCGAGCGCGCCGACGTCGTGACCTTTGGCCTGCTGTCCGGCGTCGGCGCGCTCGCCTGTCAGCGTCGCCCTGAGCGGGCCGCCCACAACGAAAAAAGCCGGGGCGTTGAGGGAAAGGGGGTCCCTCGTGCGCCACGGCTCTTCTCGTGGGTGGTGTGCGCCACCGGTGGTGGTACACCTCACCCGGTCAGGTCAGGTCCTCTGCTCGGAGCGGAGGAAGCAACGGACTCCCCGGCCGCTGCGTGCCCCTCTCCGGGCAAAGCCGTCACTAGGCGGTGTCGGTGAACGCGTCGCGAAGATATTCGTGAACGGCACGCTCGGGCACACGGAACGAGCGCCCGACCCGTACTGCGTTCAGCTCGCCGGAATGCACGAGCCGGTACACGGTCATCTTCGAGACTCGCATCAACGTCGCCACCTCAGCGACGGTGAGGAACCTAACGTCGGACAGATTGGACGGTCCTGCTACTGCCATACGACCCACCTCACCCGGGCACGTATCGGGTGCCGGCTTCCCCTCCGGCACGGTGGTCACGCACGTGCTCTTAGTAGAGTAACGGTGCAAGTGGGAGCGAGCGACACTCTCAGCAACTCTGTCCATGCTGATCGCAACATTGGACATGGTTTCGCCCAGGTATGCCCCACTTTAGACCGACGCGATTCATGTTTTGTCACGTCCCGGACGGCCCAATCCGTCCCACCATTTGCACGAGCCGTCCGCCAATCGGACCCCAGCGCTCCCGCGAACCCCACGAGACACGGTGGGCGTCAGTACAAATGTCCAAGTTCGACACTGCGGTTCCGGGCGGCTTCGATGGCGTCTATCAGGGCCGCGCGGACGCCGTGCCGCTCGAGTTCACGGATCGCGGCAATCGTCGTGCCGCCGGGCGACGTGACCGCTTCACGCAACTGCACCGGGTGGGTCCCGGCCTCACTGAGCATCTTCGCGGCACCGAGTGCACTCTGGACGATCAGGTCCGCCGCGACGTCCCGCGGGATCCCGAGCAGGATCCCCGCATCGATCATCGCCTCGACGAGGAAGAAGAAGTACGCGGGCCCCGACCCGGACAGCGCCGTGACCGCGTCCTGTTGCGACTCCGGCAACCGCCGGACCTTCCCCACCGGCCGCAGCAGCGCCTCGGCGGCAGCCAGGTGCTTCTCCTCGGCGTGCGCACCCCCCGAGACGACGCTCATCGCCTCGTCGACCAACGCCGGCGTGTTCGGCATGACCCGGATCACCGGGACGCCGTCAGCCAGCCGCTGCTCGTAGTACTTCGTCGGAATGCCCGCCGCGACCGACACCACGAGGTGATCGGGTGTCACCACCGGCGCCAGCGAGTCCAGCAGCACCCCGACGTCCTGCGGCTTCACCGCGACGATCAGCGTCCGCGCGTGCGCCACGGCCTCGGCCGGCGCTACGGCCCGCACCTGGTACTTCTCAAGCAGGAACGCCGCGCGCTCCTCGTACCGCTCGACGATGACGATCTCCTCCGGGGTGCGCCCGGCCCGGCGGAGACCGGAGAGCAGCGCCTCGCCGAGCTTGCCGGCACCGAAGATCGCCAACGTGTCCACAGGTAGAGCCCTTTCAGCGAGAAGAAACCAACGACCGGGCGAAGAGCGCCAGATACGCCGGACGCTCGGCCAGGCGGCGCATCAGGTACGGGTACCAGTCACGTCCGTACGGCAGGTAGATGCGGACGGTGTAGCCGGCCCGCGCCAACCGACGCTGCTCGTCCGGCCGAACGCCGTGCAGCATCTGGAACTCGAACGTGTCGGGCGTGCGGTCGTACCAGCGCGCCCGCTCCTCCCCGATCGCGACCAGCCGGGGGTCGTGCGTGGCCAGCATCGGATAGCCGTCGCCGGCCATCAGCACGTTCAGGCACCGGACGTAGGACCGATCGACGTCCAGCGCGGTCTCGAACCCGACCGACTCCGGCTCGGCGTACGCACCCTTGCACAACCGCACCCGGGACCCGGCGTGGGCCAGCTCGCGGCAGTCGGTCTCGGTGCGCCGCAGGTAGGCCTGCAGCACCGCACCCGTGTCGGGGTAGTCCTCGCGCAGCGCGCCCAGCGTGTCGAGCGTGTGGTCGGTGGTGGTGTGGTCCTCCATGTCGAGCGTCACGGTGGTACCCACCGCGGCGGCCGACTGGCAGATCTTCCGGGCGTTCTCGGTGGCGAGCCGGGGGTCGAGACGTTGGCCCACCGCGGAGAGCTTCACGCTCACTTCAGCCGGCGGCGCGATGTCCGCGGCGGCGAGCGCGTCGAGCAGCGCGCAGTAGGCCGCGGTGGTCGCTGCGGCGGCCGCTTCGTCCGAGGTGTCCTCGCCGAGCCGGTCGAGCGTGACGGCCAGACCGTCCGCGATGAGCTCCCGGCTGACCTGGACCGCGTCGTCGACCTCGTCACCCGCGACGTACCGCGCCACCAGGCTCTGAGCCACTGACGCGTTGGTGAGAAGGCGTTCGACGGCCGGGGTGCGGGCCGCCGCGAGGATCGCCGTTCGAAGCATGGCTGGAGCCTAACGTGGCCTCGTGAGAGGGCTCGGAAAGACCAACGCCCCCGGACGGGTGGGTATCCCGGTCCGGAGGCGAGGTTGGGGGCGCCTTGGTGAGGCTCCCCAAAAAGAGTACGAGCGTCCTACGTAACGCGCACGCAATCGGGGTTCATTGTCGCAATATGTGAGATGAAGAGAACTCACACTGCGCCGAGATGCGCAGCCGGAGCCGCTGGCGCGGCGAGGTGGAGCCGCGCGAACGCCAGCGACTCGGCCAGGTCGGCCTCCCGCTGCTCGCGGTCCATCCCCCGGGTGCCCACCTCGACCACCACCGAGCCGCTGAATCCGCGGGCGGCCAGCCGCTCGAGCACGGTGCCGCACGGCTGGTCACCGCGGCCGGGCACCAGGTGCTCGTCCTTGATCAGGCCGCCGCCGTCCGCGAGGTGCAGGTGCGCGAGCCGGCCACCCATCCGGTCGAGCATGGCCAGCGCGTCGGTGCGCGCGACAGCGGTGTGCGACGTGTCGAGCGTGAAATGCTGGTACGCCCCCGACGTCGGATCCCAGTGCGGCGCGTACGGGATGAACTCCCTACCGCGCGCACGCAGCGGGAACATGTTCTCGACAGCGAACTTCACCGCCGTGTCCTCGCCGAGCTTCCGGATGCCGTCGACGAAGTTGCGCGCGTACTCGCGCTGCCAGCGGAACGGCGGGTGGACGACGACGGTGTCACCGCCCAGCTTCTCGGCGGCCTCCCGCGACCGCCGCAGTCGTTCCCACGGGTCTGCACTCCAGACGCGCTGGGTGATGATCAGGCAGGGTGCGTGCACCGACAGGACCGGCATCGAGTACTTCTGCTGCAGGTCGCGCAGTGCGTCGAGATCCTGGCTGATCGGGTCGTTCCAGACCATTACCTCGACACCGTCATAGCCCAGCGCGGCAGCGAGCTCGAACGCTGCCGGGGCAGTCTCTGGGTACACCGAGGCGGTGGAGAGCCCGACTTTCGCGGCCGGAACCCGAACCGTCTGCGGTGTGTCGCCTTCCCTGGTCACTCCATCCAGAGTAGCCCCCGGTCGTCAGGACCGACCGCCCCGTGCCGGTCAGGCGTTGACGGGCTCCTGATCGGCCACGACCTCGGGAAGGGACGGATCCTGGATACCGCTGTCGAGCCAGTCGAGACGCTGCAGGATGACTCCTTCGCGCAGTGCCCACGGGCAGATTTCGACAGCGGCCAGGTCGAGCCGGCGCATCGTGGCCTCGGCGACCACCGCACCGGCCAGCAGCTGGTGTGCCCGGCCCGCACTGACACCCTCGATCTCGGCGAGGTCGGTGGCCGGGATGCGCGAGATGAACTCGATGATCTGGCGCAGGCCGTCGATCGTCAGCGTGCGGCGGACCCGCGGCCCGGCGGCCGACGGCGCGGCGCCCGAGAGGCGGGCCAGCGTCCGGAACGTCTTGGACGTGGCCACGGCCCGATCGATGTCCCCCGCCTGCGACACGCTCTCGGCCACCGGATCGAGCTCACCGTCGACGTAGTCGCGGAGCTCCACGATCTGCTTGCGCTTCGGCGGATCGTCGGAAAACTGCTCGCGGGTGAGCCGACCCGCCCCCAGCGGCACCGACAGCGCCAGCTCGGGGCTTTCGTCGACACCCACCGCGATCTCCAGCGAGCCGCCGCCGATGTCGAGGCACAGCAGGCGCCCGGCCGACCAGCCGAACCAGCGCCGGACCGCGAGGAACGTCAGCCGCGCCTCGTCCTCGCCGGACAGGACGGACAGACCGACGCCGGTCTCCTTCCGCACCCGCTCCAGCACCTTCTCGCCGTTGCGTGCTTCGCGGATGGCCGACGTCGCGAATGCGAGCAGGTGATCGACGCGGAGCCGACGGGAGGCGTCCTTGGCCGAGGTCACGGCGTCGAGCAGTGCGTTGGCGCCCTTGTCGGAGAGCTTGCCGCTGCTGTTCACCGCCTCGGCGAGCCGCAGCACCGACTTCTCGGAGTACGCCGGTGTGGGATGACCCCCTCGCCGGGCGTCGACCACCAGCAGGTGCACGGTGTTCGACCCGACGTCCAAAACCCCCAACCGCATACCTGAACGCTACGCCCTGATTCGTGTCGACTACGGCCTCGTCACCCACTGTTCATCAGCGCCGTAGGCTGGTTTCGTGGCGCACACCGTGGAACTCCCGATGCCTCGGCCGCGTGACGCGGAGGTCGGGCTCGACTTCCCGCGCGAGTGGCTGGAACTGACCGATCCGGCCGACCCCGAGCACGTGGTCAAGGCCGATCTGACCTGGCTGCTCTCCGATTGGACCTGTATCTACGGCGCCGGCTGCCACGGGGTGGTGGAGGGCCGCGCGGAGACCGGCTGCTGCAGCCACGGCGCCTTCTTCACCGACGACGACGACGTGGAGCGCGTCGCGAAGTTCGTGAAGCGGCTGGGCCCGGCGGACTGGCAGTTCTACCGCAAGAGCTCCCCGAAGCACTGGACCGAGCGCGACTCGGTCGGCGACGAGGACGACCGGCTGCGCACCGCCGTCGTGGACGGCGCGTGCCTGTTCCACAACCGCGAGGGCTTCCCGGGTGGCGCCGGGTGCGCGCTGCACGCGCTGGCGCTGCGGGAAGGCCGGCACCCGCTGGAGACCAAGCCCGACGTCTGCTGGCAGCTGCCGGTGCGCCGGGAGCAGGAGTGGGTGACGCGGCCCGACGGGAGTCAGGTGCTCGTCGACACGCTCGGCGAGTTCGACCGGCGCGGGTGGGGCGAGGGTGGGCACGATCTGCACTGGTGGTGCACGTCGGCCCCGGAGGCGCACGTCGCCGCGGATCCGCTGTACCGCACGTACGCCCCCGAGTTGATCGCGCTGATCGGCGAGAGCGCGTACGCCGAACTCGCGCGCCTGTGCGAGGCCCGTGCCGCCCGAGGCCTCATCGCACCACACCCCGCCACCGTCGAAGCCTCCCGCGCCGCAGGCGCTTAGGCGGCACCTTCGTCGGGGCACTCCGACGCGGCCCGGAACGCCCGCCGGTAATCCCGGGGCGGCACTCCGCGCCGCCGCACGAACTGGTCACGCAGTGCGGCGGCGGTACCGAAGCCGACCCGCTTGGCGACCTCTTCCACCGGCAGGTCACCGCCCTCCAGCAGCTCCTCGGCCCGGTGCAGCCGCTGCGCCAGCAGCCAGGCGCGCGGCGTCGTGCCGGTGGCCGCCCGGAAGTGCCTGGCGAAGCTGCGCGGGCTCATCAACGCCTTCGCCGCCAGCACCTCGACGGTGAGCGACTCGTGCAGGTTCGACCGCATCCAGGCGAGCACCTCGACCAGCCGGTCGGAGTCACCGGCCTCGGGCAGCGGCGAGACGATGTACTGGGCCTGGCCCCCGTCGCGGTGCGGCGGGATCACCACCGAGCGCGCCAGCGCGTTCGCCACCCGGGCGCCGTACTCCCGGCGCACCCAGTGCAGGCACAGGTCGAGCCCGGCGGCGCTGCCCGCCCCGGTGAGCACTCGCCCCTCGTCGACGTAGAGCACGTCGGCGTCGATCGTGACCGAGGGGAACGCGTTGGCGATGAACGCCGCGTTGTTCCAGTGCGTCGTCGCCTTGCGTCCGTCCAGCAGACCGGCCTTCGCGAGCACGAACGTGCCCGAGCAGAAGCCCATCAGCGTGGCACCGCGGTCGTACGCCCGGCGCAGCGCGTCGAGGTAGGCGGGTGGCAGCGGGGCCGAGAAGTCCTCCCACGGCAGCGCCAGGACCAGGTCCGACTCCTCGATGCGGCTGACGTCTCCCTCGAGGTGGATCGTGGCGCCGTACCGGGTGCGGATCGGGCCGTCCTCGGCCGGAACGATCGCGAAGTCGAACTCGGGCATGCCGATGTCGGTGCGGTCGTAACCGAAGACTTCGGTGACGATGCCGAAGCTCAGCGCGCCGATCATCCGGGGGGTGACGCCGGTGACGATCATGGCGTCCATGATGGCAGTTTTCTTGCGCTCAGCGTAACCCTGTCATTGGCAGTTTTCTTTGCATGGCGGTCATAGTTGCCACTCACGCTCGGAGCACCGTCGGCGAGACGCTTTTCGCATGTTCGCAATCGACTGCCACCACCACGGCGCACGCACCCTGGCCAGCACCGACGACATCCGCCGCTACGAGAACACCGACCACGGCATCGTGCTGGAGGTGGAGTGCTGGTGCGGCGGGATCGTCACCGTGACCACCGGCCGCACCGCCGCCGCGGCCCCCGTCCTCACGGGAGCCGCGGCGTGAGAAAGAGGATCAGGCCTCGAACTTGTAGCCCAGGCCCCGCACCGTGACGAGGTACGCCGGGGCGCTGGGCGAGGGCTCGATCTTCGCCCGCAGCCTCTTCACGTGGACGTCGAGCGTCTTCGTGTCGCCGACGTAGTCCGCGCCCCAGATCCGGTCGATCAGCTGTCCCCGGGTGAGCACCCGACCCGCATTGCGGAGCAGCATCTCCAGCAGCTCGAACTCCTTGAGCGGCAGCGCGATGTTCGCTCCGTTGACCGTCACCGTGTGCCGGTCGACGTCCATCCGCACCGGGCCGGCCTCGAGCGTCGCGGGGGACAGCTCCTCCGGCTCGGTGCGGCGGCGCAGCACCGCCCGGATCCGGGCGACGAGCTCCCGCGGGGAGTACGGCTTGGTCACGTAGTCGTCGGCGCCGATCTCCAGGCCGACGACCTTGTCGATCTCACCGTCGCGGGCCGTGACCATGATGATCGGCACCGTCGAACGCGCGCGGAGCGTCCGGCACACCTCGGTGCCCGACAAGCCCGGCAGCATGACGTCGAGCAGGACGATGTCGGCGCCCGCCCGGTCGAACTCGGTCAGCGCGTCCGGCCCGGTGGCGGCGAGCCCGACCTCGAATCCCTCCTTGCGGAGCATGTAGGACAAGGCGTCAGAGAACGACTCCTCGTCTTCGACCACCAGAACTCGGGTCACGCTTCACCTCTCGCTACTGCTGTGGGACTTGCTGTGGAGCCCGCGTCGGCTTCGTCGTCATCGTCGGCTTCAGGGCCTGATAACTCGGCCACACGGCGGGAAGTGGGCGGCTCGGCGTCTCCGCCGGAGAATTCAGCGAGGCCGTCGAGGTCCTCGATCGCGTCGAAGTCCTCGAACCCCGGCGAGTCGCAGCCCGGATCGGGCAGGCGGATCGTGAACGTCGACCCGGAGCCCTCGACGCTCCAGACGTCGACGCTGCCGCCGTGGTTGGTGGCGATGTGCTTGACGATGGCCAGGCCCAGGCCGGTTCCGCCGGTCGCCCGCGAACGGGCCGGGTCGGCGCGGTAGAAGCGCTCGAAGATCCGATCCAGGTCGGCTTCGCCGATCCCCATGCCCTGGTCGGACACCGAGATCTCGATCAGGTGCCCGCGGCGCCGGGTGCCGATCGCGACCCGGGTGCGCTCCGGGCTGTAGGTCACCGCGTTCTCGACGAGGTTCGCGATGGCGGTGACCAGCTGGTTCTCGTTGCCCTCGACGACCAGGCCGCGCTCGCCACCGGACACCACGGTGATCGTCTTGCCCTCGGCGAGGGTCCTGGTGCGGTCGACGACCTCGGACACCACGCTGTCGACCGGCACGGCGACCGGCTCGGGCAGGGGGTCCGCGCCCTGCAGCCGGGAGAGCTCGATCAGCTCCTGCACCAGGCGGCCGAGCCGGCCGGACTCGTGGCGCATGCGGTGGGCGAACCGCTGCACGGCCACCGGGTCGTCGACGGCGTCGAGCAATGCCTCGGACAGCAGCGAGAGCGCACCGACCGGCGTTTTGAGCTCGTGGCTGACGTTCGCGACGAAGTCGCGGCGGACGTTGGCCAGCCGGTGCGACTCGGTGACGTCTTCCACCTGCATCACGGCGTGGCCGCTGACGCCGAGCGGGGCGGCCCGGACCCGAACCCCCAACGGTTCCAGGCCGCGCCCGCGCGGCAGCTCCACCTCGGTCTCGCGCACCTCGCCGATCTGTCGGACTTGCCGACTGAAGGCGCGGAGTACCGAATGTCCGATCCGACCGTCCCGGACAACCCCTAGCCTACGTGCCGCAGGGTTCGCGAGCACGACATCATCGCGGGGATCTAGAACAACTACGCCGATTCCCAGCCCGTCGAGGCTCCGGCGGGCCAGATCGAGGTCGAGAGCGGCGATCGGTGACGGCGCCACTTCCGGTTGCGTTGGCCGCCTCTGCAGGGCGAACACGGCAAACCCCACCGCTGCACCGAGCAGCACAGCGGGGACGCCGACCAGCAGCGCCGTTACGAGATCCACGACTTCGATCGTAAGTTGCCCCAAGTCCGCAGTGACCTTAACGTGACCTCCTGACCGAAATCTGCGGCTGGTGTTCACCCGAAAGCCGCTCAACCTTCAGTCGATCGACACTGTCGGGGAAAGCCGAGCCGACGCCCCAGCCGCTAACGTCACGACGTATGCGCGATTCCTTCCACGGCGAGCTCTCGAAGATCAACGAGATTCTCGTCCGGATGACCGACCTCGCGCGTGTCGCGATGGATTCGGCCACCACCGCGCTGCTCACGTCCGACCTTCGGCTCGCCGAGACGGTCATCTCCGGTGACGCCCAGATCGACGCGCTCCACCGCGAGTTGGAAGAGCGCTCGATGGACCTGCTCGCCCGGCAGCAGCCGGTCGCCGTCGACCTGCGGACGATCATCGGCGGCCTGCGGATGGTCTCGTCGCTGGAACGCATGGGTGACCTCGCGCGCCACGTCGCGACGATCTCGCGGATGCGGTACCCGGATTGTGCCGTCCCGGACGAGTTGAAGCCGATCTTTGCCGAGGCGGCAGCGGTCGCCGACAAGCTCGTCGTCAAAACTCGGGACGTCTTAGTCGAGCGAGATGTGTCACTCGCGGCGGAGATCGTCAAGGACGACGACCGGATGGACGAGCTGCACCGGGAGCTTTTTGCCCGAGTTCTGGACGACAACTGGGCCCACGGCATGGAAGCCGCGATCGATGTGACCCTTCTGGGGCGCTTTTACGAGCGTTACGGCGATCACTCGGTCTCGCTGGCCAGGCGAATGGTGCAACTGATTACGGGTGTGCTGCCGGCCAGCGCCTGAGGAAGAATGCGGTCGTGATGGCCGCACGCACTCCCCTGGATCACCTCGCTCAACCGGAGACCTGGTCGACGACGCTCGCCGGCATCCTGTTCGATCTCGACGGGACGCTGGTCGACTCCACCGCGGTCGTGGAGCGTCAGTGGGCCACGTTCCTCGCTTGGTACGGGCTGCCTGCCTCGGCGCTGCCGAAGCAGTTGCACGGTAAACGCGCCGAGGACCACATTCGCGGCATGCTCCCGGCCGACCAGGTCGCCGACGCCGCGGCCCGGCTCGCCGCGCTCGAGGCCAGCGATCTCGCGGGCGTACGAGCCGTCACCGGAGCCGCCGCGCTGATCGACGCCGTCGACGGCGTCGTGCCGTGGGGAATCGTCACCAGCGGGACGCTCGCGGTGGCCACGGCCCGGCTCGCCGCGGCCGGCCTGCCGACGCCGAGCGTCCTGGTGACCGCGGAGGACGTCCGGGCCGGTAAGCCCGACCCGGAGCCGTACCTGACCGGCATGGAGCGGCTGGGCGTCGGCGGCGCTGTCGTGGTGTTCGAGGACGCACCCGCCGGGATCCGCTCCGGCCTCGACGCCGGCTGCCCGGTCGTTGCGCTCACCACGTCCCACCCCGCCGATGACCTCGGCGAGGCGGACGTCGTCGTTCCCGATCTGACCGCGGTGGCGCTCACCGCGCCGGCGAAGGACGACAGCGCCGTCCTCACCGCCATCCAATAAACGGCGGTGGAGCCCGCTCAGGGCAACGCTGCCGATCGGGCGGCAGGACGCCGCGTATAAGTGATACTCAAGTCCTGCCGCCCGCTCGGCAGCGTTGTTCTGAGCGGGCCGTGCACTACCGGCCCTGGTTGGCTACTGCGGCGACGGCGGCTTTGGCCGCGTCGGGGTCCAGGTAGGTGCCGCCGGGGTTGGTCGGCTTGAGGTTCTCGTCGAGGTCGTAGCGCAGCGGGATGCCGGTCGGGATGTTCAGCCCGGCGATCGCCTCGTCGCTGACGCCGTCGAGGTGCTTGACGACCGCGCGCAGCGAGTTGCCGTGCGCGGCGACCAGCACGGTCTTGCCCGCCTGCAGGTCGGGGACGATCGAGTCGTACCAGTACGGCAGCGCCCGCTCGAGCACGTCCTTGAGGCACTCGGTCTGCGGCCGCAGCTCCGGCGGCAGCGCCGCGTACTGCGCGTGGTCGAACTGGGACCACTCGTCGTCGCGATCCAGCGGCGGGGGCGGGGTGTCGTACGAGCGACGCCAGAGCATGAACTGCTCCTCGCCGAACTCCTCGAGCGTCTGCTTCTTGTTCTTGCCCTGCAGGGCACCGTAGTGCCGCTCGTTCAGCCGCCAGCTCCGCGTCACCGGGATCCACAGCCGGTCGAGGGCGTCCAGCGCGATGACCGACGTCCGGATGGCCCGGCGCAGCACCGACGTGTGCAGCACGTCGGGCAGCAGCCCGGCCTCCTTCAGCAGCTCACCGCCCCGACGCGCCTCGTCCTCGCCTTTCGCCGTGAGGTCGACGTCGACCCACCCGGTGAACAGGTTCTTCGCGTTCCACTCGCTCTCGCCGTGGCGGAGCAAAACCAGGGTTCCGATCGCTGCACTCATGCCTCACAGCCTGCCAGACCTGGCCTAACCCTCCGCTTGCACCACCGAGATGGAGTAGGGCGGGAGCGAGACCGTCGTCGACTGCTGGCTCGTCTTGGTCGGGGGGACGCTCTTCTTGGGTTCGCCGGCGTTGTCCGCGGCGTCCCCGGGATCCCAGTCGTAGTTGTCGCTGGAGTACTGGTACATGTCGATCGGACCGCTGAGGTCACCGCCGCGACCCTCGACCTTCACCTTCACCGTCTTCTTCGGGTCCTTGTTGATGAGCATCACCGAGACCTTGCCGTCCGGCCGGCGCACCGTGTAGGCCGTGACCTGCGGGTTCCCGTCGGGCAGCTTCAGGTCGGACTCGGTCTTGAGCACCTGGTGCTTCTCGTTACCGGGCTTCACCCAGTGCCGGGTGACCAGCTGCGCCGCGAAGTACCCCACGACCGGCCGGATCTTGAAGTCCTCGTAGAACTGCAACAGCATGAGGTTGCCGTAGGTGTTGCACTTCTCGCCTTCCTTCTCCTGGAAGGACCAGTTCGGCTCGAGCCCGTAGTAGTAGCTCGTGTGGCCACCCTTGGCCAGGAACATCGCCGCGGTCTCGACGTTGACGATCGCGCCGGGGAACTCCACCTCGACCTCACCGGCGAACGACGAGTAGCCGTACTCGGTGATCACCATCGGGATGTCCTTGGGCAGACCGTGCTCGTACTGCTTCTCGATGATGTCGTTGAACAGCTTCGGGTGCTGCGCGATCTGCTCGTTGTGCTTCCCGCAGACGTCGTCGAACGGGTACCACTCGAACGAGAAGAAGTCGAAGTCGTCCATCCGCTTGTTCGCCGTCAGGTACTTCACGAACCGGCTGGTCCAGGAGTTGTCGCCGCTCTTGTCCCGCCAGTGGATCCAGTCCGGGAGCACGGTCTGGTAGCCCGGTCCGCCCATCTGGACGTCCGGCGCCACCTTCTTGATCGCGTCCGCGACCTGCATGTAGAGCTGCCCGTAGTCCTCCGGCGTGGCCAGCTGACCGTCGGGCTCCTCCCCCATCTCCACCTGGAAGAACGGGAACTTCTTCTTCTTGAGGTACGAGACGAGCGAGGCGGCGTCCTCGGGAATGCCGTAGAGCACCGGCACCGGGATCATCATCGGCTCGTTGTTCGTCAGACCGCTGGCGTAGGTGCGCTCGAAGCTGGCGTGCTCGTAGTTCTTGTCCATGTCGGTGGCGCGGTGCCACGGGTCGGTGGACGAGACCCACGTCGGTGACTGCTGCTGGTCCTTGCGGTGCACGATGTGGTCGACGAACGAGCCGTCCTTCGTGTACCCGATCGACAGTTCACGCACCGAGTAGCCGAGCCGGTCGCGGATGTCCCCGCTGTCGGGTCCGGTACCGGAGGCCTCCGACAGCACGATGCGGACGAACTGCGCGTCCATCGGGGTGTCGGACACCGTCACGGACTGCTTGCCACCGGTGCCGGTCACCTCGCCGACCGGGAAGTCTTTCCAGTTCGCCGTCGGGTGGGCGGGGTGGATCGCGTCGTTGCTGCCCGACCAGTACTGGACCCGGAACTTGGTCGCGTACGAGTCGCCCCAGTTGATCGTGATGTCCTGCACCGGCTTCGCGTAGCCGAGGCCGATCATGATCCACTGCTCGTGCTCGGTGCTCGGCTTCTTCGTGAAGTGCGGGTCCAGGTAGGGGTTGCTCTTCCAGAAGCTTTCCGGGTCGCCGTCGGTCATCTTGGCGAACGCGTCGTTGTTCGCCTGGTCGATCGTGTTGCCGCGGCGCGGCAGGTTGTAGCCGTAGGAGACGCCCGCGTCCTTCGTGACGACGTCGCTGGAGGTCCAGTAGCCCTCCTTCGCACCCGGGTTGCTCCAGGTGCCGACCGGGTTCCAATGCCAGGCCTTCACGCCGAGCTCGGTACGGAGCCGGTAGCTGATCGAGCCCCAGCCGGCCGACTTCATCGCGGTGATGTTGTTCGGCGTCCAGACCTTGTCGATCTCGCCGCCCTCGAGGCCGTCGACGCCGGCGCCGAGCTGCTTGTGCGGCTGGAACTCCTGGATGACGTCACCCTGGCCGAGGCCGACGGTGACCGTGCCGTCGGCGGAGCCGGAGAGTAACTGGAACGGCGGGCGGACGTGGCTGTCGGCGGCCATCAGAGCGAACACGACGAGCACGGCGGCCAGTGAGATCAGCTTCGGACGCTGCCACAGCGGGCGGGCGTCGGCGATCTTCTTGCTGCCGTCGCGGCCACGGCGGTGGGTGGGCCCGATTGCCGGGTCGGCGGCGCCCAACTGCGTGTCGACGACCGGCATGCCGCTGCCGGTGGCGGCGGCGCCTGCCGACCAGCCCAGCTCGGAGGAGCCCTGCGGTTTGGCCGGGCCGGCGGACCAGCCGACCTGCGCCGGTCCCGCTCCGGCGGGAGACGGTGGCGCGGAGGCGGGGCGCGGAGGTACGGGCATGCCCGAGACCGGGCGCGGAGGGCCCGGGAGGCCGGACACCGGACGCGGAGGTACCGGCGGTGCGGAGGCGGGGGGTGCGGACGGCACCGACGGGACGGCCGAGACCGGGCGGGCCGGGGAACCGTAGGTCGTGCCGTAGGTGGTGCCCTGCGGCTGGGGCGGCGGCGGAGGCGGAGTGACCGGCGGCGGGGGCGGCGGCGGCGAGTACCGGCCGTCGTCGCGGTAGTCCTCGTACCGGCCGCGGTCGTCGTACCCGCCCCGGTTGTCGTATCCCCCGCGGTTGTCGTAGCCGTTACGCGCGTCGTACTGCCCGCGGTCGTCGTAGCCGTTACGCGCGTCGTACTGCCCGCGGTTGTCGTAGCCCCCGCGGTCGTCGTAGCCGTTACGCGCGTCGTACCCACCGCGGTTGTCGTAGCCGCCGCGATCGTCGTAGCCGCCGCGGCTGTCGTACTGACCGCCGCCCTGGTAGCCGGAACCAGACTCGTACGGATCGGCGTCGTACTGGTACTGCTGTGGCATCGGCGGTGGAGGAGGTGGAGTGGAACGCTGACGTGCGTCCTCGTCCGACTGGCCGTCGTGGTTCCATGCACCACGCCCGCCGCCGGGACCGTAATGACCGCCCTCGTTCACGCTGCTCCCCGTTGACCGGCAGGGCAACTGACCACCGTTACCCCGTCAGGCGCGATCGTAGGCAGCGCACGCCGCCGTGAAATCGGTGTTCCATCCCGCAAATCAGGTCACACCGAACACGTCTGGCTCAAACTTTTACGCGTTAGCTAAGCATCGTTTAAGAGAACTCACAGGATCGCGGTTCGGTCCCACGAATTAGCAGTAAAACCCCGAATCATCCTTTCATGCGACCGAAAAGCGTTCCTGAGATCAAACAGTCGCCCCGTCCTCCGAAGGTTCCTCCGCAGCGTCGTCCGGCTCCGACCGTCCCGGCCCAGCGGCGTCCGCGTCGCTAGCCCGCCGCCGCGGCAGGAACAGCACCGCGACGATCGCGCCGAGCCACGCCACCACCGCTGAACCCACGGCAGTCAGGTGCATGGCGTCCACAAAGGCGTCTTTGGCGGCGTCGACCAGCGCAAGGGCGTCGCGGGCCGACGACGGAGCGGAAGCGACCAAACGGCCGGCGGCCTCGAGCGCGCCACCGATCGACTCCCCCGCGCCGTCGCGGGCGGACGCCGGGAGGACGTCGACGGCGTCGCCGAGGTTGGAGCGGTAGGACGCCGACAGCAGCGAACCCATGATCGCGACGCCGAGCGCGCCGCCGACCATCCGGACCGTGTTGTTCACCGCCGACCCGGCGCCGGCCTTGTCCCGCGGCACCGCGGACATCACGGCCTCGGTGGCCGGCGCCATCGCGTTGCCCATGCCGAAGCCGAGCGCGAAGACGATGATCTCGATGACCCAGATGGGGGTGTCGCGGCCGACGAACGTGTACGCGCCGAGCGCCAGCCCGACGAGCGTCATGCCGAACGCGACGACGATCCGCGTCCCGAAGCGCTGAGCCATCTTCGCCGAGCGTGGCGCGGCGAGCGCGATCCCCACCGCCACCGGCACGACGAGCAGCCCGGCCTGGAGCGGCGAGTAGTCGCGCACCGCCTGCCAGAAGTAGGCGAGGAAGAACGTCGCACCCTGCATTGCGAAGAAGACCAGGCCGATGCTGACCGCTCCGGCCGAGAACGCGGCGTTGCGGAACAGCGTCACGTCCAGTGACGGGTGGCTGCTGCGTGCCTCGACGAACACGAACAGCGCGACCAGCGCGATCCCACCGAGGATCGGCCCCAGCACCGCGAGCGAGCCCCATTCGGTGGTCTCACCGCCGTGGATGATGCCGTACACCAACAGCGACAGCCCGGCGATCGAGAGCAGCACCCCGAACGGGTCGATCCGCCCCGGCGACGGGTCCTTCGACTCCGGCACGACGAGCGCGATGGCGACGACGCCCACCAGCACGAACGGGACGTTGACCAGGAAGACCGAGCCCCACCAGAAGTTCTCCAGCAGGAGCCCGCCGGTGACCGGTCCGATCGCGATGCCGATTCCGGAGAAGCTCGCCCAGATGCCGATCGCCTTGCCGCGCTCGGACGGGTCGAAGACGTTCGTGATCACCGAGAGCGTCTGCGGCTGGACCAGCGCAGCACCGATGCCCATCAGCGCGCGGGTCGCGATCAGCTGGCTCGGCGAGTCGGCGAACGCCGAGGCCACCGACGCCAGGCCGAAGATCACCATGCCGACGATCAGGAACAGCCGACGCCCGAACCGGTCGCCGAGCACTCCGGCGCTGAACATCAGACCGGCGAACACCAGCGTGTACGAGTTGATCGCCCATTCCATCTGCGACTGGGTGGCACCCAGGTCGGCCTGGATCGTCTTGAGGGCGACGTTGAGGATCGTGTTGTCGAGAATGACGACGAGCAGGCACACCACCAGCACGCCGAGAATCAGCCAACGGCGGCGATGCACGGTCTGAGCGTCCACATCGCGGACGTTACTGCCAGTTTCTTGTGCCCTGCAACTAGTCGGTCCCGGCCCAGTCCGCGAACGCCTCGAGGTTCTGCAGGGACTCGCCCCGCTTCACTCGCCAGGCCCATTCGCGCCGGATCGCGCTGGGAAATCCGATTTCGAGCATCTGGTTGAAGCTGCCGTCGGAGTACTCGAGCACCGCGCCGAGGATCCGGTCGAGCTCGTCCTCGGTGATCGACGAGAGCGGCAGGCGCCCCGTGAGATAAACGTCACCGGCCTTGTCGACGCTCCACGAAACCCCGTACATCCGGGCGTTCTTCGTCAGCAGGTAGGAGTACAACTCCTCCCGGTTCTCGTCCGGGTGCCGCATCACGAACGCTTCCACGCGCAACGAGTGGTCGCCGATGACCAGGTTCGCCAGCGTCTTCTGCTTGCGTGTTCCGGGCAGCGTGACGACGAAGTCGCCGTTGGGCGTCCGCTCGTAGTCGGCCTCCCGATCCTTCAGAAAGGCTTCGAGGACGGCGGTCAGCTCTTCTTTTGTCGCCACGAGACCTCCTAGACGGGGGTCAGATCGACCCGACGCTGGCGCATTGCGGCACGGTACCCGTCCAGAAGTCCGTCAGCCGTGCGCTGCCAGGAGAATCGTGCGGCGTGCAACACACCGCCGCGACCGAGCGCACCCCGGTACCGCGGTTCGGCGATCAGCCGGCCGAGCACGCGGGCGTAGTCACCGGGATCGTGCGAGTCGACCAGCACGCCGGAAGCCCCGTCGGCCACGGCGGTCCTTAACCCACCGACCGACGCGGCGACGACCGGCGTCCCGCACGCCTGCGACTCGACCGCGACCAGCCCGAACGACTCGTTGTGGCTGGGCACGACAGTGACGTCCGCGGCGCGGTAGAGCTGCCCCAGCTCGTCGGGCGGGATCGGCGCGAGGAAGCGGACCAGGTCGGAGACGCCGAGCGAGGCCGCGAGCCGCCGCAGCGCGGCCGGCTCCTCCATGCCGTTGCCGCTCGCACCACCGCACACCACGACGGTCAGCGACCGCCGCAGCGAGGGGTCGTTCGCGACCAGTTCGGCAGCGGCCTTCACCAGCAGGTCGGGTGCCTTCAGCGGTTGGATCCGCCCGACGAACAGCAGCACGGTGCCGTCCTCCGGCAGTCCGAAGCGCCGCCGTGCGACGCGCCGGTCGCCGGGCTGGAATCGTGCGAGATCGACGCCGGGCAGCACCGTGGCGACGCGGGCGGCGTCGGCGCCGTAGAGCTCGACGAGCTGGCGCGCCTCTGCGGGAGTGTTCGCGATCAGCAGGTCGGAGTCGGCGACCACCTGCTCCTCGCCGAGCACCCGGGAGGCAGGCTCGGGCTTGTCACCGTCGGCCAGCGCCGCGTTCTTCACCTTCGCGAGCGTGTGCGCGGAGTGCACCAGCGGCACGCCCCAGCGCATCCGGGCGAGCGCCCCCACCTGCCCGGAGAGCCAGTAGTGCGAGTGCACGAGGTCGTACCAACCGGGTTCCTGGTGCGCCTCGGCCTCCAGCACCGCGCCGGAGAACGCGCACAGCTGACCGGGCAGTTCGTCGCGGCCCAGGCCCTCGTACGGGCCAGCGGGGACGTGCCGCACCAGCACGCCGGGCGTCATCTCGACGATCGGCGGGAGGTCCGATGACGTGGCCCGGGTGAAGATCTCGACCTGCACACCCGCTGCCGCGAGGCGCCGGGAGACCTCCGCGACGTAGACGTTCAATCCGCCCGCGTCGCCCGTTCCTGGCTGGTCTAGCGGAGAGGTATGGAGGGTGATCGTGGCGACCCGCCGTGGCAACTCTTGTCCGTTTCGCTGCCGGCGAGACCGAAATGACACCCGTGACTCCTCCCGAACTACTTCGACTTCCCCGCAACCCGACCCTACGTAACACTCTCGACTTCAACTATCTTCCGGGCACCGCCACGTGACCTGCGGCACCGGACATGCGGCAGGATCGGGGCATGGACAACCCCCGGCCGGTCGCAGTCGTCACCGGCGCCAGCAGTGGAATCGGAGCCGCGAGCGCCCGGCGGTTGGCCGCTGAGGGCTTCCACGTCGTGCTCGGTGCTCGACGCAAGGACCGGTTGGACGCGCTCGCCGCGGAGATCGACGGGACCGCGCTGCCGCTGGACGTCACCGACGAGGCGTCGGTGGCCGCGTTCGTCGAGGCCGTGCCCGGTCCGGTGAAGGTCCTGCTCAACAACGCCGGCGGCGCGAAGGGCCAGGAGCCCATCGAGGTCACCGACCCCGCCGACTGGCAGTGGATGTACGAGGTCAACGTCATCGGCACGCTGCGCGTGACGAAGGCCCTGCTGCCGGCGCTCAAGGCCGCTGACGACGCGATCGTCGTGCTGATGTCGTCCACCGCCGGGCACGGCGTCTACGAGGGCGGCGCCGGGTACACCGGGGCCAAGCACGCGATCAACGCGTTCGCCGAGACGCTGCGCCTGGAGCTCAACGGGTTGCCGATCCGGGTGACCGAGATCGCACCGGGCATGGTGAAGACCGAGGAGTTCTCGACCGTCCGGTTCGCCGGTGACCAGGCCCGCGCCGACAAGGTCTACGAGGGCGTGGCGGAGCCGTTGTCCGCCGAGGACGTCGCCGACTGCGTCGCGTGGGCCGTGACGCGGCCGAAGCACGTGGACATCGACCTCCTCGTGGTGCGGCCCGTGGCGCAGGCATCGAACTACAAGGTGCACCGGACTCGATGAAGAAAGCGCCTCGGCTGGCGGCGGGGCGCGCCCGCGCGCTGGGGCTGCCCACCCGCGGCACCACGAATCCCAACCGGCTGCGCCGGATGGACCGGTGGCTGGTCGACACGCTGCCGCTGCCGCCGGCGCCGCTGGTCGTCGACCTCGGGTACGGCGCTTCGCCGGTGACGACCGTCGAGCTCTACGGACGGTTGCGGTCCCGCTGTCCGGACGTCCGGGTCGTCGGGTTGGAGCTGGACGCCGAGCGGGTGGCCGCGGCGGCGGACGCGGCCGAGCCGCCCGCGCTGACGTTCCGGCGCGGGGGGTTCGAGTTGGCGGGGCTGCGCCCTGCGGTGGTGCGTGCGGCGAACGTCCTGCGCCAGTACGACGAGGCGGCTGCCGCCGACGCCTGGCGCACGCTGTGCGGTGGCCTCGCGCCGGACGGCGTTCTGATCGACGGCACGTGTGACGAGTTGGGCCGCGTCGGTGGGTGGGTGACGCTCGGGCCGGAGGGGCCCCGGACGCTCACGTTTGCAGTGCGGGTGGCCTCGCTCGACCGGCCGTCGACGCTGGCCGAGCGCCTGCCCAAAGCATTGATCCACCGGAACGTGCCGGGTGAGCGCGTGCACGCGCTGTTCGTCGCGTTCGACGCCGCGTGGGACGCCGCCGCGCCGATGGCCCCCTTCGGCCCCCGCCAGCGCTGGGTCGACGCGGTGTCCCGCCTCGCCGCCGACGGCTGGCCGGTCCTCGGCGACCGCCGCCGCTGGCGCCTGGGCGAGCTCACGCTCCCGTGGGCCTGCGTCGCCCCGCTCTGACCACGGCCGCCGCCCTGCCCACGGCCGCCGCCTGCGGCGCGGGGTCAGCGGGTGACGAGGTCCACGCCTACGAGGCGGGGTTCGGGGACGAGGGTTACTCCGTAGGCGCCCTGGACCCCGGCGACGATCTCCTCGGCGAGGTCGAGGAGCGCGGCCGTCGTGCCGTCGCCGCGGTTCGTCAACGCGAGCGTGTGCTTCGTCGAGATACCGACGCCGTCGCGCCCGTACCCACGCTTGAACCCCGCGCGCTCGATGAGCCAGGCCGCTGACGTCTTGACGCGCCCACCCGGGGCGTCCCAGCGCGGCGGCGCCTCCGGCAGCCGGATCTCGAGGTTCGCGAACACCTCGGGGTCGAGCACCGGGTTGGTGAAGAACGACCCGACGCTGCGCGTGTCGGGATCCTCGGGGTCGAGAACCATGCCCTTGCCCCGCCGCAGCCCGAGAACGGCGTCCCGGACATCACCCAATGGCGCCACACCCCCCGGAGCAACACCGAGCACCCGGGTCAGCTCCCCGTACCGCAACGGCCGCGACTCGAACCCCGGCCGCAACCGGAACCGCACCGACAGCACCACGTACCGGTCGGTCTCCTTGAACGTCGAGTGCCGATACCCGAATCCGCACTCCTCCGCCGACAACTGCACGATTTCGTCGAGCACCCGGTCGTGCGCGGTGACGTCGATCAGCACGTCGGAGACCTCGGCACCGTAGGCACCGACGTTCTGAATGGGCGTGGCCCCCGTGGAGCCGGGGATTCCGGACAGGCACTCCAGCCCCGACCACCCCTCGGCGACGGCCTGCTCGACCAACTCGTCCCAGTCGTGGCCGGCCTGCACGGTGAGTTCGATGTCCTCACCGCGGCGCGTGGCCGCCACGCCGCTCGACCGGACGAGCACGACCGTGCCGGCGAACCCCTCGTCGGCGATCACCACGTTGCTGCCACCCGCCAGCACGAGGAGCGGCCGACCGGTGGCGTCGGCCAGGCGGATCGCTTCGGCGATCTCGGAGGCATCAGCGGCGGTGACGAGGGTGGCCGCCGGGCCACCCAGACCGATGGTGGTCAGGGGAGCCAGGGATGCGTCGCTCACTCCTGGAACGATACGGCTCGACCACCGGTTGCCGATGGCCCGCCCGGGGTATCGGATCCGCGGACACCCTAGGCTGGTTCGAGAACCCGCCCACGTTGATCGATAGTGGGGCCGTCGAGCCCCCATCACGCGACAGGACGCGACATGAGCGAGAGCCGCCCGAACGCCGAGTTCTGGCTGGACAGCCTACGGCGCGAGGGCGCCGCGTTCCGCGCGGCGCTGACCCCGGAGACGCTCGGTTCGCAGGTGCCTTCCTGTCCGGAATGGAACGTCGAACAGCTGGTTGCGCACGTCGGTGCCGTGTACCGGTTCCACGCCGAACACCTGACCCGCGGAGTGGCGACGCCTCCCGAGCAGGAGGACGAGGATCCGTCGATCGCGCCTGCCGGCCCCGCCGTCATCGAGTGGTGGGACGAGTCGTTCCGCATCGTCCTGGCCGCGCTCGAGTCGACCGATCCCGACTCTCCGGCGTGGAACTGGTCGATCGTGCAGGACAAGGTCGCGAAGTTCTGGTTCCGCCGGATGGCGCAGGAAACCGCGGTGCACCGCTGGGACGCCCAACTCGGGGCCGGCGCCGCGCTCACCGAGCCGATCGACACGCGCCTCGCCGTCGACGGCATCGACGAGATGCTCGACACGTTCCTGCCGTCCAAGCACGACTGGGACCCCGAGGGTCAGCGCGGCGTGGTGACACTGCGCACCACCGACGCCGACGCGCACTGGGCGGTGCGGCTGCGTGGCGTCGGCATCTCGCTGTTGGACACCGGCACGGTCTTCGACGACTCGCCGCACGCCCAGAGCGCGGTGAGCGGAAGCGCCAGTGACCTGCTGCTGGCGCTGTGGGGCCGGGTTCCGTTCACGGTGCTCACTGTCGAGGGCAACCCGGAGCTCCCCCGGGTCCTGATCGCCTAGCGGCTGTTCAGGAATTCGCTGATCCGGCGTCGCAGGTCACCGCGCTGGTTCCACAGCACTCCCGGCTGCGGATAGACGTGCAGGATCGCGTTCGGCACCGCGTCGGCAAGCGCTTCGGCGACCGACGCCGGGTGCAGCGGATCACCGACGCAGCCGATCACCGACGTCGGCGCGCGGAGCGCTCGCAACGCGTCCGCCGAGGGCACCGCTGTCAATGCGGGAAGTCGCCGGAGCGCCTCGCGCATGCCCGGTGCGCGCAGGGCGACGGTTCGCTGCCGTACGTACGTGCGGGCGGCCGCCGACCCGCTGAACTCCGCGGGCACCTCGAGCGCCACCACCGACGCCAGGCGGTCCTCGTCGTCCGCGTCGAGGGCGTCGGCCAGCGCGACGAACCGGCCGCGCGCCTCGGCCGGCCGCGGTTCGTCGAGCACCGCCGGGAGGAACAGCACCAGGCGCTCGAAGCGCTCGGGCTCGTCGGCGACCAGCCGGGTCAGCGCGCCCGCGCCGAGGCTGGCGCCGACAGCGCGGGTGGCCCCGTGGAGATCGGCCACCTGCCGGACGTCGTCGGCGAGCGTGTCGTAGGTCCAGTCGGGTGGGAGCGGGCCGGAACCGCCGTGCCCGCGGAACGACAGGAACACCCGGGTGCCGTCGACGCCGGACCCGAGCGGGCGGGTGTCGCTGATGCCACCGCCGAACCCGTGTGCGAAGACGGTGACCGGGTCACCGCTACCGGTGAGCAGCCAGTCGACGTCTCCGACGCGGCCGACCGGCCGGCCTTCTACCAGCGACTACCACCGCCGCTGATCTCCCGGATGCGCGGCCGCACGTCGAGCAGGTACACGAGGGCCGCGATCAACGCGATCATCGCGAACAGCATGCCGAACGCGAAGAACAGCAGGGACGCGAGCATCGTGCCGCCGATGAGCGCCAGCCAGACACCCTTCTGCAGCGTCTCGACGGCCGGGAACGCCTCTGCCTTCTGCAGCAGCGCATGCACGAACGCCCATGCCTCTAGGCCGAGGCTCACTACCAGGACCACCAAGTTGATGACCTGGATGACTTGTCCAACCCATCCACCCACGTCTTCAGCCTACAGGCCGCTACTTGAGCGAGATCAGGATCTCGTCGGAGTAGTCGCCGACCGGGTTCATCTTGAGCTCGGCGGGCTTCTGGTCGGCCGGGATGTCGAACACGATGATGCCTACCGCGCTCTTGCCCGGGTAGATGTTCTCGAACAGCGGCTGCTTGCCGTCCGGGTTCGCCTTGTACGAGGAGAAGTCGACGTAGGTCTCGCCGCCCTGCTCGTCGATCAGGTAGGTCCCGAAGTCCTTCGGCTTGAGCGCCTTCTTGCCGGTGTTCTCGAACTTGAGGTCGATCAGGCAAAACTGGCCCTTGGTGGTCTCGTAGACCCCGTAGCCCTCGCCGACCGTCTTGACGCCGCAGCGGGGCGGGCCGGTGACCGTGATCACCAGGTCGCCCTGGCGGATCGGCTTGCCGATCGTGCCCTTGCCGCTGGTCGGCGCCGTGGAGTCCGTGCTCGGGTCCGAGCCGGGGTCGGTATCGGTCTGGGGTCCGCCGGTGGCGGCCGGGCCGTCGCTGATCGAGACGGTCGGGTCGTCGGACGGCTCGCTGCGGTTCGAGATGAACACGGCGGCGATGACGCCGCCCGCGATCATGATCAGCACGACGGCTGCCACGATCGCACCGACGATTAACCCGACGTTGCGGTTCGGGGGCTGCGGACCCGACGGGCCCTGGGGGCCCTGGGGCGGCGGAGGCGCACCGAAGCCGGGGCCACCCCCGTAGCCGGGAGCTCCGCCGTACCCGGGGTTACCCCCGAACCCGGGAGCGGGCGCCCCGCCATAGGTCGGGGCCGCCCCGGAACTGGGCGCACCACCGTAGTTGGGGGCCCCGCCGTAGGTCGGAGCCCCGCCGGAACTGGGAGCTCCGCCGTAGGTCGGAGCCCCGCCGGAACTGGGAGCTCCGCCGTAGGTCGGAGCCCCGCCGGAACTGGGAGCCCCGGTGGACCCTGGATTTCCGCCGTAGTTCGGGTTGCCGCCGTAGCTCGGGTTGCCCCCGTAGCCGGGTTGGTAGCCGGGTGCCTCGGGCTGACCCATCGCAAAAACTCCAGTTCCCCGTTGTCCCATACGTGACCGTGGCATCCAACCACGCGGTCGCCAGGAGGCGAAGAGCCTTCAGGAGGGCTTAAGCCTGACTCAGGTCGGTACCTGTAAGTACCGGACGGCTCGCGTACTGAACGCGAATACCCGGCTCCGCTGCGGAGGCACCGGTCCAGGCGGTGCCGCCCAGTTGGTGCGCATGACGCATCAATTCCGCCAGTCGCAGTGAGAGCCCGTTCACGTCCGCGGCGGCGGATGTCGGCGGGCAGTCGAGCGTCGCCACCGCGAGGTCGACCGGCCGCCCGTACCGGTCCTCCGGACGCAGATCGAGCAGCGAGCGAACGGTCCGGTCCGCAGCGTTCCGGTCGGAGAGCATCACGAACGCGCCGGCCCCGAAGTGCCCGAGCCAGCACCCCCCACCCATCGACGCGGCGACCCGCCGCAGCACGACCGCGGACTCGACGATCAGCGCGTTCCCAGCCAGGAACCCCTCGGCGTCGACGACCGCCTGCCGATCCACCTCGACCCAGCTGATCGCCACGCCGTTCGGGTCGCGCAGCCGGCGGCGGACGGTCTCCTCGACGACCTTGCCGCTGGGCAGCTCGGTGACCGGGTCGAGCGAGATCGCGACGTCCACCTGGTTGCGCTGCGAAGCGGTGAGCAGGTCCGCGACCCGCACGATGCCGACGCAGCGCCCGTCGCGGTCGCCCACCACGAGGTCGTCGTAGACGCGGCTGCGCGAGCGGGACGTGACCAGCCGGATCGCGTCGGCCACCGGCGTGTCGGGCGCGACCAGCCGGGGCTGGACCGCGTGCTGGAGGACACCGCGGCGGGCGTGCAGCGCGTGCCCGAACGGCCCACTGGCCGCCAGCATGAACGTCCCCCGCGGGATGACGCCGGCGATGTGGCCCACCTCGTCGAGAAGGACGACGGTCAGCAGGTCCTCGTCGAGCCCGAACACGTCGCGGATCTCGTCACCGGACGCGTCGACGGACGCGACCATCGCGCGGCGCAGCAGCTCACGAATCGTCTGACCCTCGAACGCGTCACCGGCGGAGTCGTCGTCGCGGGCCGCGGGCCGGTCGGTGACCAGGAGTGGCGGCACCGCGACGACGTCCCGCCACTGGTGGTCGGTACCGCCGAGCGCCGCACCCTGCCCGTAGGCGACGCCGAGCGACCGCAGCGCGGTGACCGCGGCGTCCGAGTCGACACCGGTCGCGGTGAGCGTCGCGCCGATCTTGCGGGCGAACAGCACGATCGCCTCGATGACCGCGGACGCTTCCGGGTACTCGGCGATCGAGCTGACGAGCGTGTGGTGCACCTTGACCACCTGGGGGTGGATCGCGGCCAGCACCGACAGCGAGCCGTGCAGCGCACCGACGTCGTCGACGCCGATCGAGAAGCCGTGGCGACGCAGAGCCGCGCACCGGCGGCGCAGGCTCACGACGTCGGTCATGCAGTTGCGCTCGGCGAGCAGCACGGTGACGGTGTCGGGCGCGCGCCGGGTGGCGGCACAGCGCTCGGCGAGCGCGTCGGGCAGCGCGGGGTCGCGGAGCAGCGCGTCGGGGTGGAGCGGGAGGTGCAGCGGCGTCGGCAACCCGGCGGCCAGTTCGATCATCCGGAGGGGATGGACCCCGCGGCCCGCCGCGACCTCATGGGCCGGTACACGCCCGCTGAACAGGTCAACGACTGCTCTGTACTGGATCGATTCCCCCACGGAGCCAGTATTCAGCGTCTCCGCACCATCGCGACCGGCGTTAACGAGGGGTCCGACAAATGTTCACCGAACACAGCCACCCGATGCCGACACAATCGGCTATCACGTCGAGCGGGTCGGAAGAACGGCCGAGCGCCGGTACGGACTGGACTATTTCCGACACCACGGCATACGCCACGAGCGCGGGCAGCAGCCATCCTGCGCGCACTCCGGCACGGAACCCGGTCAGCGCCAACGCAGCAAAAAGCGCACCATGAACCACCTTGTCGGTTCCCGAAGGGAAGCCTGAGGGAACATCATCATTAGGTAGAAAAAGAACGAAAACGCTGATTATGACGACAATGCCGAATGACACCCGCCAAGTTCGCTTCACGGGCGCCCGATGCATTGCGCCGCAGAGCGTGTACCTAGCATCTTCACGCAGTACAAGTTTCCGACACCTCGACGTCACCAGGGGTTCACGTGCGCTTCCGGCTCCGCCCCACCGAGACCGCCTTCTACGATTTCTTCAGCCAGGCAGCAGACAACTTGGTGAAGGGCGCGGACATCCTCGAAGAGCTCAGCCTGCCCGCTCCCGACTTCCAGTCGATCTCCGACCGGATGAAGGACGTCGAGCACGCCAACGACGAGGTTACGCACGCTCTGTTGCGGAAGCTGAACTCGACGTTCGTCACGCCGTTCGACCGCGAGGACATCTACCAGCTGGGCTCGCTGCTCGACGACGTCATGGACCACATGGAGGCGGCGGGCAACCTCATCTACCTGTACGGGCTCTCGACGCTGCCGGCGTTGCCGCGGGAGATGCACGAGCTGATCGAGACGCTCAGCCGGGCCGCGCGGCTCACCGCCTCCGCGATGCCGCGCCTGCAGTCGCTCAAAGACCTCGAGGCGTACTGGATCGAGGCCAACCAGATCGAGAACGAAGGCGACCACGCCTACCGGATGCTGCTCGTCCGGCTGTTCAGCGGCGAGTACGACACGTTGACCGTGATGAAGCTCAAGGAGGTCGCCGACGAGCTCGAAGCAGCCGCCGACGCGTTCGAGCACGTCGCGAACACGGTCGAGACGATCGCGGTCAAGGAGTCCTGACCGGTGGAACTGCTCCCGGTCATCGCGATCATCGTCATCGCGCTGGCGTTCGACTACACCAACGGTTTCCACGACGCGGCGAACGCGATCGCCACGTCGGTCTCCACCCGTGCCCTGACGCCACGGGCCGCGCTGATCCTGGCGGCGGTGGCCAACCTGGCCGGTGCGCTGCTCGGCACCGACGTCGCGAAGACCGTCGGTGAGGGGATCGTGTCCGCGCCCAGCGGCGGCGAAGGCCTGCTGCTGGTGTTCTGCGCGCTGTTCGGCGCGATCGTGTGGAACCTCATCACCTGGTACTTCGGGCTGCCCTCGTCGTCCTCGCACGCGTTGATCGGCGGCCTGGTCGGAGCGGCGCTCTCCTCCGACGCGATAGTGAAGTGGGCCGGGGTCGTCGACAAGGTCGTGATCCCGATGGTGCTCTCGCCGATCGTCGGGTTCGGCTTGGGCTACCTGCTGATGCTGGCGATCCTCTGGACGTTCCGGCGGGCGCACCCGGCGAAGATGAGCCGGGGCTTCCGGTACGCGCAGACCGCGTCGGCCGCGGCGATGGCGCTCGGGCACGGGCTGCAGGACGCCCAGAAGACGATGGGCGTGATCGTGCTGGCGCTGGTCGTCGGCGGCCACCACACCGGCTTCGAGGTGCCGCTGTGGGTGATCCTCGCGGTCGCGCTGGCGCTCGCGGCGGGAACGTACGCCGGTGGGTGGCGGATCATGCGGACGCTCGGCCGCCGGATCATCCACCTCGACCCGCCGCGCGGGTTCGCGGCCGAGACCGCGGCCGCCGCGGTGCTCTACACGACGGCCTACGTGTTCCACGTGCCGATCTCGACGACGCACACGATCACGTCGTCGGTGATGGGCGTCGGCGCGACGAAGCGCCTGAGCGCGGTGCGCTGGGGCGTGGCCACCAACATCGTCACGGCCTGGGTCCTCACGATCCCCGCCGCCGCCCTGGTCGCCGCAGCCCTGGAATCGATCCTCCACGCACTGATGTTCTAGATCAGCTTTTCGTCGTGGTCCTTGGGCATTTCGCCGGTGACCAGGTAGACCACGCCGTCGGCGATCGCCACGGCGTGGTCGGCGAACCGCTCGTAGTAGCGCCCCAGGAGCGCGACGTCGATCGCCGACTCGACGCCGTGCGGCCAGTCGTCGAGCAGCGTCCGGAAGAGTGTCCGGCGTAGACCGTCCATCGCGTCGTCGTCGATCGAGAGGCGCCCGGCGTCCGCCGCGTCCGTGGAGTTGAGCACCGCGCCGGCGCTCTGCGCCATCCGGACCGCGACGTCACCCATCTTCCGGATCAGCGGGAACTGCGAGTCCGGCACCGCGTACCCCGGATACCGCCGCACCGCGACCTTCGACACGTGCTGAGCGAGTGTTCCCATGCGATGGATGTCGCCGCCGACCTTGATCGCCATCACCATCGTGCGCAGGTCACTGGCGACCGGCTGCTGCAGTGCCAGCACCTCGTACGTCTGGTCCTCGACCACCCGCCGGGCCGTGTCGAGCTGCACGGCGAGCGCGCTCACCGCCTCGGCGACGGTCAGGTCGGCGCCGAGCAGCGCCACCGTCGCCCGTTCCATCGCGACCGCCGCGGTGTCGGTCATGTCGGCCAGCGCACCGCGAATCGCTGTCAATTGGCCGTGGAATCCCTCGCGCACCCTCTACCCCTCGCCGCAGGTCCGAGGAACATACCCGTGCCCGGCCTGCCGAACCTGGTTCGGCGGACCGGGCACGAGAAGAATCACTCCGCGGTCACTCCAGTGACCAGGTACACCACCGCGTCGGCGATCGCCACCGCGTGGTCGGCGAACCGCTCGTAGTACCGACCGGCCAGGGCCACGTCGGCGGCGGCCTGGGCGCCGTAGGGCCAGTCGCCGGCGATCTGGCTGAACAGTTCCAACCGCAGCCGGTCGACGGTGTCGTCGTCCTCCGCGAGCCGGCCGGCGTCCGCGGTGTCCCGCGAGCGCAGCGCCGCGGCGGCGTCGATCGCCATCTGCTGGGCGACCTCACCCATCTGACGGAACACCGGAATCAGCGGCTCCGGCACGACGCTGCCGCGGTTCGCGGTATCGGCGATGTGGGCCGCTAGCGAGCCCATCCGCTCGACGTCGGCGCCCAGCCGGACGACAGTGACCAGGACCCGCAAGTCCGAAGCCACCGGCGCCTGGAGCGCCAGCAGGTCGTAGGCGTTGTTCTCCAGCTCGGTCAGGCGCGCACGGAGCGCCTGGTTCTGCTGCAGCGAGTTCTCGGCAGCATCTTTGTCCGCGTCGAGCAGCGCCACTGTCGCCTGGGCGACCGCGGCGGCCGCGATGTCGGCCAACTCGGCCAGGGTGTCCTCGGCCGTCGCGAGCGCACGACGGAATTCATCCCGCACGGGAATTCTCCTCGCAGAAGGGAAGATCGGGGCGCGCACCGCAGCCGGCTCCGGTCCGGCCGCGGTGCGCGAGGCCGCGGACCAGCCCCTCCAGGCCCGCGGACATTCTGGGGATTTAGCCGAAGCGGCCGGTGATGTAGTCCTCGGTGCGCTTGTCGGTCGGGTTGGTGAAGATCTTCTGGGTGTCGTCCATCTCGACGAGCTTGCCGGGCTTGCCGACCGCCGAGAGGTTGAAGAACCCGGTGCGCTCGCTCACACGCGCGGCCTGCTGCATGTTGTGCGTGACGATGACGATCGTGTAGTCGGTCTTCAGCTGCTGGATCAGGTCCTCGATCGCGAGCGTCGAGATCGGGTCCAGCGCCGAGCACGGCTCGTCCATCAGCAGGACGTCGGGCTGCACCGCGATCGCACGGGCGATGCACAGACGCTGCTGCTGACCACCGGAGAGGCCCGAGCCGGGCTTCTTCAGCCGGTCCCTGACCTCGTTCCAGAGGTTCGCACCCTGGAGGGAACGCTCGACGGTCTCGTCCAGCGTGCTCTTCTTCTGGCGGCCCTGGAGCTTCAGGCCGGCGATGACGTTGTCGTAGATCGACATCGTCGGGAACGGGTTCGGGCGCTGGAACACCATGCCGATCGTGCGGCGGACGTTCACCGGGTCGACCGAGTTGCCGTAGATGTCCTCGCCCTCGAGCAGCACCTTGCCCTCGACGCGCGCACCGGGAATGACCTCGTGCATGCGGTTGAGCGTGCGGAGCACCGTGGACTTGCCGCAGCCGGACGGGCCGATGAACGCGGTGACCGACCGCGGCTCGATCGACATCGACACTCCCTCGACCGCGAGGAAGCTGCCGTAGTAGATGTTCAGGTCCTTGACTTCGAGTCCCTTGGACATGAGGTTTCGCCTTTCACAGATGAGGGGTGGAGTGCGGGACTCAGCCGCGGGCCCGGGTGAACCGCCCGACGAAGCGGGCGAGCAGGTTGAAGATCATGATGATCGCGATCAGCGTCACGGCCGCACCCCACGCACGCGCGGTACCGGGGGCGTCGGGGTTACCGGCCGCGGAACCGAGCTGCGAGTAGATGAACGTCGGCAGCGTCGACATCGGGTCGGCGAACGGGTCGAAGCTGATCTTCGCCTGGACACCGACGAGCAGCAGCAGCGGCGCGGTCTCACCCATCGCGCGGGCGATCGCCAGCATCACGCCGGTGACGATGCCGCTGAACGCGGTCGGCAGAACGATCTTGGTGATCGTCTTCCACTTCGGAACGCCGAGCGCGTAGGAGGCCTCGCGCAGCTCGTGCGGCACCAGGCGCAGGATCTCCTCCGTCGACCGGACGATGACCGGGAGCATGAGGATGACCAGCGAGAGCGCACCGGCGAAGCCGGACTTCTGGAAGCCGAGCGTGAGCAGCCAGAACGTGAAGATGAACAGACCCGCGACGATCGACGGGATGCCGGTCATGACGTCGACGAAGAAGCTGACGGCCTTGGCGAACCGCTTACCCTCGCCGTACTCGACCAGGTAGACCGCGGTCAGCACACCGATCGGCACGGCGAACACGGCCGCGATCGCGGTGACGATCAGCGTGCCGATGATCGCGTGATAGGCGCCACCGCCGAAGCTGTCCTCGGAGATCGTGAACATCGAGTGCGTCAGGAAGCCGCCGTCGATGACGCCGATGCCCTGCGACAGCGTGTAGTAGATGATCGAGAACAGCGGCGCGACAGCGAGCACGAACGCCGAATAGACGAACGTCGTGAACAGACGGTCGACGGCCTGCCGGCGACCTTCCACCGCGAAGCTGGCTCCGGTGAGCAGCACGATGAACAGCAGGGCGGCGAGCACCGCGAACCGCGCCTTGTTGAAGCTGTCACCGGTCAAGCCGAAGATCAGCCCGCTGAGGACGATCGAGCCGACGCCGATCGCCCAGGGCGCCCAGCTGGGGAGCTTCTGCCCGCGCAGATTGCTCGCGACGTCGGACGGGGAAGCCTGGAGAGTAGCCATGTCAGGACACCTTCTTGCGACGCACGATCAGCTGCGACAGCGAGTTGACGACGAGCGTGATGACGAACAGGCAGAGACCGGACGCGATGAGCGCGCTGGTTCCGATCGTTCCGGCCTCGTCGTACTTGCTCGCGATGTTCGACGCGAACGTGACGCCGCCGTTCTCCGTGATGTGGATGCTCACGTTGTAGGCGCTGGCCAGGATGATCGTGACGGCGAGCGTCTCACCGAGCGCGCGGCCGAGGCCGAGGATCGCGGCGGAGACCATGCCGGCGCGGCCGAACGGCAGCACCGAGAGCCGGATCATCTCCCAGCGGGTCGCCCCCAGCGCCAGCGCACCCTCCACGTTGGCCGGCGGAACCTGGCGGAACACCTCGCGGGTGATCGCGGCGACGATCGGCAGGATCATGACCGCGAGCACGATGCCGACGGTGAAGTCCGAGCGGTTGCCCGGGACGTCGTCGGGGCGGTACGCGAACAGCGGGATCCAGCCGAGGTACTTGTCGAGGAAGAGCGTCAGGCCGGTCATGTTCGGCACGAGGAGGAACAGACCCCAGAGGCCGTAGACCACCGACGGCACCGCTGCGAGCAGGTCGACCAGGTAGGCCAGGCCCTGCGAGAGGCGACGCGGCGCGTAGAACGTGATGAACAGCGCGATGCCGACCGCGACCGGGACCGCGATGAGCATCGCGATCAGACCGGTGACGACGGTGTGGAACGTCAGCGCTGCGATACCGAAGACCGACGGGCCACCCGCGGTCGAGGGGTCGGGCTGCCACTCCTTCGTCGTGAAGAAGTTGCCGTCGTTGTTGGTGAATGCGTCGATCGACTTGTAGATCAGGAAGACCGCGATCGCGGCCATGATCGCGAGCAGGACCGCCCCGGCGCCCGTCGAGATGAATTTGAAGACCGCATCGCCGCCCTTCGTGGACTTTTGGTTGCTCAAGCCTGAATTACGAGGTGCTGGGGTCAGCTGTTGCGGCTCAGCAGGGGTGGCGGTGGCGGTGGCTGGTTTCGTGGAGGGGTCAGCCATGTCGAACTTCCTCTGACTCGTACGGGGCACCGGAGGCCCTGGTGGGACAAGGTCTGCACGCACCCGGGCCGGGCGAGGACTCGTTCGTCCTCACCCGGCCCGAGCCGACGGACTACCTAGCTGGTCAGGCGATCGCCGCAGCGGCAGCCTGCGCCTTGGTCAGCAGCTCGGCCGGCAGCTTCGAGTAACCGGCGTCGGCGGCAGCGGTCTGGCCGGCGTCGCTGAGCAGGTAGCTCAGGAAGCCCTTGGTCAGCGCGACCTGGTCCGAAGTGAGGCCCTTCTCGCAGGTGATCTCGTAGGTCACCAGCACGGCCGGGTAGGCACCGGCCTCCTTGAGGCCGTAGTTCAGCTTCAGCTTCAGGTTGTTGCCGTCGAAGTCCTGCTCGGCAGCGGCGATCGCCTTGCCGACCGTGTCGTCGGAGATCTCGACCGCACCGGAACCGGTGTCGATCCCGGCCGACTTCAGGTTGTTCTTCTTGGCGTCGGGGGCGTCGACGTAGGAGATCGAGCCGTCCTTGCCGGTCACGGCGGACACGATGCCGGCCGAGTCGGGCGCGCCGGTTCCGACGGTGCCCTTCCAGCCCTTACCGGTGCCGAGCTTCCAGGTCTCCGGGGTCTGCGCCTCGAGGAACTTGGTGAAGTTGTCGGTGGTACCCGAGTCCTTCGAGCGGAAGACGACCGAGATGGCGGTCGACGGCAGCGTCACGCCCGAGTTGGTCTTCGCGATCTTCGGGTCGTTCCAAGTCTTGATGGTGCCCTGGAAGATGCCGGAGATCGTCGCCGGGTCGAGCGACAGCTTGTCGACGCCGTTCACGTTGAAGACGATCGCGACGGCGGTGGCGATACCCGGGATGTTGATCGCCTTGCCGGTCTTGCAGCGGGTGTCGCCAGCGGTCTGCTCGTCGTCCTTGAGGGAGGAGTCGGAACCGGCGAAGGCCACCTTGCCGGCGTTGAAGTCGGTCACGCCCGCACCGGAACCGGTGGCGGCGTAGTTGATCTGCGCGCCACATTCCTTGGCGTACGCGGTCGTCCAAGCGTTCATCGCGGTCTTCTGCGCCGACGAACCGGCGGCAGAGATCTGGCCTTCGGCGCAGTTCGGGTTGCTGCTGCTGCCCGCGCTGTTGTCGGAGCTCGCGGAGTCGACGTTGTCCGATCCACAGGCGGAAACAGCGAGCAGGCTGGCAAGCGCGATCCCGGCGAAGGCGCCAGTGCGGTACAGCTTCACGTTCAAGTCCCTCCGAGGGATACAGCCCAGTCCTCTGGGGCCGGCTACCTCGCCGGTCGTTCGGAACGCTAGGTAGCGAAAGTGACGCGCTCCCCGGGGCCAAATGAACGTGGGGTGAACACCGCAAGTTGCCGGATTAACCGTCTCTGCACAGGTCGGTGGCCATTAGGTGAACGAGATCACGCCCCGCGATCACGATCCCGCATCACCGGCACTTTAGTTACACTCTGTAATTGCTGTCAAAATGGGTAATCAGCTACCGAAGAGGGCCAGCGCGGTTACCGCCCCGATGATCATCGCGGGCCCGTGGGGCAGCTGACCACGGCGTCCGATCCTCCGGGTGACGAGCAGCACAAGCGTCAGCAGGCCGTGCAGCAGGAACCCCGCAGCGATCCCGAACAGCGCCACGACACCGCCCCACCAGCCGAGCGCGAGCCCCAGCGGGAACGCGAGTTTCACGTCTCCCAAGCCCATCCCGGCCGGCAGGACGAACGCCAGCAGGAAGTACCAGGCCGCTGCCCCGAGCCCGCAGAGCACCGCCCGGCCCAGCCGGGCGGGCTCCAACTCCGCCGCCAGCAGCACGAACACCCCGGCCGCGGCGGCACCGGTGTAGGGATTGGGCAGCCGCTGCACTCCCACGTCGACGAGCGCCAGCACGACGCCCCACAGCACCAGCCAGCACGCGGCGAGCAGCACCCAGATCGATGCCCTCGCCAGTCCCCAGGAGACCAGCGCCAGCCCGAGTGCGGCCACCAGCTCGACCACGCCGAACCGGGGCGTCGCTGCGTAGCGGGCGATTCCGGCACGCAGCAAGGGGCCGAGCAGCACCCCGACGACTGCGGCGACGATCACCACTGGATGTTGGCGATCCTCACCACGGCCGGGCCCATGACGATCATGAACAGGGCCGGGAACAGACAGAAGATCACCGGGAGCAGGATCTTGACCGGCACTTTCTGGGCCGCCTCCTCCGCCCGCTGACGCCGTTGCAGACGCATCTCGTGCGCCTGTTCGCGCAGCACCCCGGCGATCGGGATACCGCGGTCGGTGGCCTGCACGACCGCGCGGACGAACGTGTGGATCTCGACCACCGTCGTCCGGGCCGCCATCGCGCGCAGCGCCTCCGACCGGGAGCGCCCCAGCTGGAGCTCCTGCAGCACGCGCACGATCTCGCGGACGAACGGCCCGCGTCCGTTAGCGGCGACCTGGGCCAGCGCGGCGTCGAACCCGAGCCCGGCTTCGACGCTGATCACCATCGTGTCGAGCACGTCGGTGAGCGTGTTCTGCAGGTTCGCCTGGTGCTTCGTGCCGGCGTTGTAGACGAGCAGGTTCGGCAGCAGGAACCCGCCGATGGGGCCGAGGATCAGCCCGAGGACCGCCCCGCTCCCGCCGCCGAACGCGTTGCCGAAGAACGGTCCCAGGAACAGGCCGACGATCGCCACCGCGCCCTTCGCCGCGATCACGCGGTCCATCGGCCAGTCCAGCGGGTTGCCGGCGAACGAGAGCTGCTTGACCAGCCGGGCCTCGGAGTTCGGCAGCATCAGGGCCTTGCCGAGAATGCCGCACTGCTTCCGCGCGACGATCCGGAACCGCTCGAGCAGCGATCGCTGGGCGACCGGCACCGCGCCCCGCCGCACCATCTCGAACGCTTCGAGCGAGCGCAGCAGCTTCTCGCCGGGCCGGAGCGTCACCGTCAACGACCAGGCCATCACCATCACGGCGGCCATGACCGCCGCCAGCGAGGCCAGGAGCACGAAGGTCACGGCTAGACCTCCACCTTGACCAGTTTCCGGATCCACACCGCGCCCACGACCATGAGCAGCGCCGCGGACGCGAGGATCGCGAAACCGACCGTCGTCGTGTACAGCGGCCGCACGTATTCGCGGCGGATCAGGAACATGAAGCCGCCGACGCCGAGCGGCAGGGCGAGCAGGAGGTTGCCGGAGAGCCGTCCCTCGGCGGAGAGCGCCCGAACGTGGCGCTCCAACCGGCCCCGCTCGCGCATCGTCTCGACCGTCGTCTCCACGACCTCGGCCAGCGAACCACCGACGTCGCTCTGGATGCGCAGCGCCATGACCAGCCAGGTGATGTCCCGGCTGTTGTTCCGCTCGGCAACGCGTTCCAGGGCCTCCTCGAGGTCGCCGCCCAGCCGGATCTCGGCGAGCGCGCGCCGGAACTCCGCGGCGACCGGACCGTCGCCCTCGCTCGCCACCGAGTCGATCGCCTGGTGCAGCGAGAAGCCCGACCGCAGCGAGCCGACGACGATCCGCAGCGAGTCCGGCAACTGTTCGGCGAACGCCCGCGCCCGCCGTGCCGCGCGGATCCGCAGCCAGCTCCGGGTACCGAAGAGCCCACCGACGAACCCGAGGATCAGGCCCGGCAGCAGCCCGAGCATCAGCGTCAGTGCGACGACCAGGCCGACGCAGATCGCAATCCGCAGTGCGACCCACTGATCCGGCGTCATCGAACTGCCCGCGCGCTCGAGCGACAGCTCGATCTTCGCGCGCCGAGCCGGGTTGGTGAGCACTTTGCTGACGGCGTCCGCCGCCTTGGCCGACAGCGTGACGACCGAGAAGCGCGAGCGGCGCTTGCCACCGCGCGGGTGCTCGAGGATGCGTTGGAGCCGGGCCATCGCGCGGCGGCCCTCGTTGCCCGCCAGCGCGGGCGCCAGCACCCGGACCGCGAACCAGACCAGCAGCGCACTGACCGCGGCCAGGCCGACCAACAGGCTCCAGAGCGAGCCACCGGTCACCGTCGTCGCGGCCGGGACGGCGGCGATCGCGTCCGGGTCGACGGCGAGCTTCACCGGTGTGGCCGCGCTCGTCAGGTCACCGCTGGTGACGCTCAGTTCCGAGGTCCGCCCGGACAGGCCGTACGGCACGGTCGCGCGTACGAGCACGGCGGCCGTCAGTTCGGCCGAGGCGCGATCGAGCGCGTCGCCGACGCCGCCCACGGCCTCGACCGTCCGGATCGCGCCTCCGGTGGCCGCGACGAGCTGGGTCACGGAGGCGGGAGCCGGCCCGACCGTGACCGCGTCGAGCGGGCGACCCCCCGACGCCATCCGGGCGCCGACCGTGCCGGCCGTCGCTGTCTCGGACGCGTCTCCGCTGGTCACGACCAAGATGCGCCGGTCTCGGTACTGCTCGGTACCGGGCGCGCCGACCAGCATCGCGTCGGCCTGGGCCACCGCGCCGGGCAGGTCACCGGACGCCGCGGTGCCGGCGTCGGCCAGCGCGGCGAGGAAGTCGTTGCGGTCGGTGGTCGGGCCGATCAGGTTGACCGGGCGGTCGCCGATCGCCACCAACCCGATCGCGACACCGTCCGGCGCGTTGACCACGTACCGGGCGATCGCCGCGCGCAGAACGTCGACGTCGTCGTTGGCGTGAAGGACGACCACGACGGCGCGGTTGGGGTCGGCGGACGACTCGGGTATCTCGCTCGCCGTCGCGGCGAGCCCGCCCTCGTCCTTCGCGCGCACGACCGGGTCCGAGAGGTCCGGCGCGGTCGAGAAGCCGTCGGGGTGGAGCACGAACTCGACCTCGCCCGGCAGCGTGCGGAACCCGCTGATCTGCAGCGTCGGGCCGCCGGTGCGGTTCGGCTCGAGCGGTTGCGGCGGCGGCGGCGGCGCAGCGACCGTCGGCGCAGCGCCGCCGAGCAGGGCGACCACCGCGGTGGTCGCCGCCAGCCACCGTTTCACCGGCCGCGCCCCGGGGACGCGAAGAGGTCCGGCGGCAGCTTGACGCCGTGGGCGGCGAGCTCGTCCATGAAGCCCGGACGCAGGCCGGTGGACTGCAGCGTGCCGAGGAACTTGCCTTTCGCGTCCACGCCGGCGTTGTAGTCGAACAGGAACAGGTCCTGCATCGTGACGATGTCGCCCTCCATGCCGGCGACCTCGGTGATGTGGGTGACCTTGCGGCTTCCGTCGCGCAGGCGGCTGACCTGGATGATCAGGTGCACGGCCGAGACGACCTGGTCGCGGATCGCGCGCATCGGCAGGTCCATGCCGGCCATCAGCACCATCGTCTCCAGGCGCGCGAGCGCGTCCCGGGGGGTGTTCGCGTGCAGCGTGGTCAGCGAGCCGTCGTGACCGGTGTTCATCGCCTGCAGCATGTCGAGCGCGGCGCCGTCGCGGACCTCACCGACGATGATGCGGTCGGGGCGCATCCGCAGCGCGTTCTTCACCAGGTCGCGGGCCGAGATCGTGCCGCGCCCCTCCACGTTGGCCGGGCGCGACTCGAGCCGCACCACGTGGTCCTGATTGAGCTGGAGCTCGGCGGCGTCCTCGACCGTGACGATCCGCTCGTCATGCGGCACGAAGCTCGACAGCACGTTGAGCATCGTCGTCTTACCGGAGCCGGTACCACCGCTGACCACGACGTTCAGGCGGCCGCGGACGCAGGCCGAGAGCAGGTCGGCGGTCTGCCGGGTGAGCGTTCCGAACTCGATCAGCGACTCGATCGTCAGCCGGTCGACGGCGAACTTCCGGATCGTCAGCGTGGATCCGTCCAGCGCGATCGGCGGGACGATCGCGTTGACGCGGCTGCCGTCGGGGAGACGGGCGTCGACCATCGGGCTGGACTCGTCGACCCGGCGGCCGACCCGGGAGACGATCCGGTCGATCACCCGGCGCAGGTGCGCCTCGTCGCTGAACTCCGCGTCGGTGATCTCCAGCCGCCCGCGACGCTCCACGTAGACCTTGTGCGGCCCGTTGACCATCACTTCGCTGACGCTCGGGTCGCGCAGCAGCGGCTCGATCGGCCCGTGCCCGAGCACCTCGTCGGTGACCTCGCGGATGATCCGGGCCCGGTCGATGCCGGTCAGCGGTGTCTCTTCACGAGCGAGCAGGTCACTTACCGTGTCCCGGACGCGGAGGTCGAGATCCTCGGCGCCGTGCTCGTAGAGCTTCGGGCCGAGCATCTCGGCGAGCGTGCGCTGCACCCGGTGCCGCACCTCGGTGATCGGGTCGACCATCTGCCGGCCGGCCTCGCGGTACCGGGAGGCCGCGTCCTGCCGGCTCCCGTCAGCGGACGTCGAGCGCCGGCTTTTCGCCGCGAGTCGGCGGCTCTCGATCGGCAGCATCGCCGGCTCTGCGGTCACCGGCGGCGGTCCGGCCGGCTCGACCTCGGCTTCATCGACCTCGACCTCGGCCTGCTTCTGCTTGGCCAGGAGGCGGTCAGCGAGACCCATGGCTATCTCCTCCGGCCGAAGATGGGCACGCGGCGCTTCATCTCGACCGGCGTCGTCGTCTCGTCCACGTCGGCGCAGCGGTTGGCCAGCTGCCGGATCGCCTGGCTGACCGGGTTGCCCGGGTCGTCGAGCGCGATCGGCACACCCTTGTTGATCGACACCGGGACGTCGCGCGACGAGGGCATGTGTACCGCCATCGGCGTGCCGACCGCTTCCTCCACGTCCGCGATCGTCAGGCCGACCTGCGAGTTCGCACGGTTGAGCAACGCCAGCCGCCGCTCCCGCGGGTACTCCAGCACGTCGAACATGTCCAACGTCAGGCGGACGCTCTTGAGCGTCGGCAGGTCCGGGGTGACCACCGGCACGTAGAGGTCCGACACGTCCAGCGCCGAGAGCACCTGGTCGGAGAAGAACGGTGGCGTGTCGATCACTACGAAATCGAAGAGCGATTTGGCGACGTTGATCAGCTCGGTGACCAGGTCGCGGGTGACGTGTTCACCCTCGGCCGGGCCGGCGGGCGCGAGCGCGACGTCCACGCCGGGGCAGTACCGGGTGAGCAGCGAGCGCAGGCCCGGTTCGTCCAGGCGCCCGGCCATACCGATCGCGTCCGCGATGCTGCGCACCGGCGTCAGCTGCAGCATGATCGCCACGTCGCCGAACTGCAGGTCCAGGTCGATCAGGCAGACGCGACGGCTGCCGCCGGCCGCGAGCGCGACGGCCAGGTTCGTCGCGACAGTGCTCTTCCCGCAGCCGCCCTTGCCGGAGAAGATCGTGACGACCTTCCCCTCCGAGCTCGTCTCCCTGGTGCTCTGCACAGCACTGCGCAGGGCCCGGGAGACCTCGAGCGCCCGGGTGCACGCGGCCCTGATGGCGGCCGGGTCGTCCAGGTCGGCCACCTCACGGATGCCGGCGCGCATGGCGTCGGCCAGCATTTGGGGAGTGACCTGACGCCGGAGCAGGACGACGCCCATCGCGGGGCTCTTCACCCGCTGATAGGCGGCGAACTCGATCGCCGCGCCGAACTCGACGCCGGCGCCGAGGACGACGAGCAGCGTCCCGGGGTGGCGTTCGAGCTGCCCGGTGAGCTTCTTCCAGGAGTTGACCAGCGTGAACCCGGCGGCGGCGATGTTCGCCGGTGTGTCGATGATGTTCTCGCCGGAAGGTTCGAGGTAGATCATGAGGCTCCTGTCGCCTACCGGAAGAGGGTTTCGGTGTCCACACCGCTGCCCGGTTCGACCGTGACCGCGTCGTCGAGCAGACCCAGCGAGAGCGTTCCGGTCTGCGAGGCCTGCACCAGCCGTTCCGCGTCGGCCTGACTGGCCGCGAGGGTGACGCTCACCGTGCTGGTGTTGGAGCTGGAGCTCGTCTCGGTCTTCTTCTCCCCGATCGCCAGAACCTGTGCGCGGGAGAGCAGCACGCGGGTCGCGGTGATCTGCTGGGACGCGGACACCGCCTGGCCGTCCTTGGAGTCGGCGATCGGCTGGTAGGTGTAGAAGACCGCCACCTCGGAGCCGCGCTGCACGTAGCCGGCCACCCGGGACGCCGCGGTCATGTCCACGCTGACGGCGAGCTTGCCGGCCGGGATCGTCAGGCCGCCGGTGCTGGTCTGCTTCTGGCCCAGTGCTCCACGCAGCAGCAGCTGGCTCGGCTGCACGTCCGCGGTGAGGGCCAGGTTGTCCAGTCCGGACGGAATCGAGCCCAGCGCATCCTTCGGAACGGTCTCGGCCGGCATCTGGACGGTTTTCACCTTGCCGCTGTTACGCAGTTCTGCGCCGGTCGTCCCGGCCGGGAGGAGCGCGCTGGCGACCAGCACCGACACCGGCTCCTTGCCGGCGACGGCACGTTCGTCCGCACCGCCGACGTAGGCGAGGATCCCCACGCAGCCCAGCAGCGCGAGCACGAATGCGAGCGCCAGTGCGAGTAGTCGACGTCTCATCCCGGTTGGCCTTCGTTAAGAAACTCCTGGTCAGCTCCCTATCGGCTACCCGATGCGGGTTATGAGCGAGACCCCGTAGTCGGTGGTGCCGAGGCTGTTCACGCTCACCGAGGGGGCCGGGATGATCGCCTGGGTGAAATAGCCGTTGAGGCAGAAGTCGAGCACGACCGCGCACTGCGGGTTTCCCGAGACGCCCAGCAGCGAGCCGACGGTCTTCAGGACGCCGTTGAGCAGGCCCAGTTGGTAGCCCTTCACGACGAAGGCCGCGAACCCGGCGATGCGGACCGTGTACGCGTCGAGATTGATCAACGGATTCCACTGGTAGTCGTAGATCGGGACGAGGATCGGCGCTCCGGTGTTGACCGCGTTCTGCAGCGACGTCAGGCAGTTCACCGGAGCGAGCGCCCCGAGGTCACTGGCGGGTAGCACGTCCCCCACGGTCATGGTCTGCAGGCAGTTCGCGTCCGAGTAGGCGCCCTGGAGGAAGCCGAAGCCGTTGCCGCCGGTCCACGGCGGCGGCGAGGCCGGCGCGCCGGCGTTGCAGGCCGGGCTGGTGTTGACCTTGCCGATCGTGTCGTGGATGAAGATCAGCTGACCGGTGGCCGGTGGTGCGGCACCGAGCAGGCCGGCGACCGCTGTTCCGGTATCGCCGAGCACGCCGGTCAGAAGTCCGCCGACGCCACTCACCAGGGAATACACCAGGCCGGAGTTGGTCAGTTGGTAGAACTCGCAACGACCGATGCCGATGGCCAGCGGCGTGGCGGTGTTCGGGATGCCCCAGGCGACGCGCGCGCAGGCACCCACCGACGAGCCGGTGTTCGAGCTGTTCAGCAGGTTCGAGAAGACCGGTGGCACCTTCGTCGTGCCGTCCGCCTCCTTGGTCGACGTCTGGACCTGCAGGTAGTTGGCCGTCGCCGGGGGGCTGCCCAGGCAGTCGGAGAGTTTCGACGTCTGCGTCGCGCAGCTGCTCAACCCGGTGAACCGGCCGCAGATCGCGCTGATGTTCGTCGCGGAGTCCTTGGCGTTGCTGCTCGCCAGCGTCGCCGCGAGCGTGGCCTGGGCACCGCACAGGGACCGGGTCGCAGCAGTGATACAGCGTTTTGCGAGCGCCCAGGACGCGAGGTCGGCGCCGCTCGAGAGCTGTTCGCGCTCGTCGTAGAGCTTTCCGACGTCGATGACGAGCGCGCCCATGCCGAACAGAAGGCCGCCGCCCATGACCGCCGCGGCGATGATCGCGACCGCGCCGCGCTCGCCGGAGGGACGCCGGGCGAGGATGCGTTCCCACCAGTGGCGCTTCGGCCTCATCCGACGCATGCCATGACCCCGGTGGACTGGAGTGTGCGCGTCGAGCCGGCGGTGCCGAGCAAACCCATGATCGGCGTGATGTACGTGTAGGTCTGCTTGAGCGTCACGCTGGCGGTGTTCGCGACGGTCGCGGTCGGCGGGCAGGCGGTCGACGAGGCGATCTGCGTGTCGGTGGTGCCGGTGACGAGTTGGGCCCGCGCCAGCGTGTTCGCCGGGGTCTGACCGAACGCGAGGGCCCGTGCGGCCTCGCGGGACGCCTCGGTGAGCGTCATCTGGGTGTTGATGACCCGGCCGAAGTCGATGATCCCGAAGATCATGACGAGCAGGATCGGCATGATGATCGCGAGCTCGATCGCGGCGGCGCCGCGCTCTTTCCCGGATCCCATGGTCAGGGCAGGTGGCTCGAGATGGTCGAGAACGCGGAGTTGATCTTCCCGCCGAGCGTCACGACCGTCGCGACGATGACAGCGGCGATCAGGGCCGCGAGCAGGCCGTATTCCACTGCTGTCGCGCCGCGGTCGGAGCGCTGCTCCAGCGCGGTGGCGCGACTGACCAGCGCCGTGTAGAGGTGCAGGAACATCGGTCCTCGCTTACGTCGGTCTGCCCATCCGTGGGCCGACCGGGCCGACGGTGAAAGGGGACGGCGGCAGGGCCGCCGTCCCCTCTCGAGGTCAGGGAAGCTTGCTGGAGATCGTGTTGAACGCGGTGTTGATCTTCCCGCCGAGCGTCACGACGGTCGCGACGATGACAGCGGCGATGAGCGCGGCGAGCAGGCCGTACTCCACTGCGGTGGCGCCCCGGTCGTTTGCACGATCCTTGAGGGCGACGGCGCGCTCGGCGATGGCGGTGTAGGCGTACAGGAACATCGGTCCTCGCTTAGGTCGGTCGGTCCATCCGTGGGCCGGCCACCGGCATTTCGGTGTCGGTCAAGACAAACGTCGGCAGGCTGAGCGCCGAGGTGAGGAGTACGTCAGGGAAGCTTCGTGGAGATCGTGCTGAAAGCCGTGTTGATCTTTCCGCCGAGCGTCACGACGGTGGCGACGATGACCGCGGCGATCAGGGCCGCCAGCAGGCCGTATTCGACGGCGGTGGCGCCCCGGTCGTTGGCACGAGCCTTCAGTGCGACGGCGCGCTCGGCGATGGCGGTGTAGGCGTACAGGAACATTTCGTGGCCCCCTCGGTGTGGGGCTCCGTTGTGCCCCTGTGCCTCCGACATCGGCCCATCGCTGCGGCCTTGAAGTGCACGAGGGGTGCGCCTAGGGCGCAGATCGGTTGCCGGGGCGGCCCGCCCAGAACGACGCTGCCGCGCGAGCGCGCCTCCTCATGGCACCAGGGCCAAGGCCACCACGTCGGCGCGCTCGAGCGGCAGCGCCGCCCTGGGCGGGCTCCAGGTCGGCGATTTGGTTAGCGGACGGTTCCGGCGGAGCCGCCGCCTCGGCGGGTGGGTTCGGCCGCGGCGAGATAGCGGCCGTCCTTGAGGAACTCGATGGCGGCGACCGCGCCGATCTCCTCGACGCTCGAGAACTTCCAGCCGAGCTTCGTGAGCGCGGCGGTGTCGAACGCCGGTTCGGCCTCGACCGAGGCACCGTTACGCCCGGACGCCCGCGGCGCCGCGACGGCCTGCGGCAGCGTGAGGCCCCGGTCCAACCGACCGAGCAACACCTGCAGCACGGTAGTGATGATCGTGGCGCCCCCGGGCGAGCCGAGCGCGAGCAACGGCTTCCCGTGCTGAAGCACGATCGTCGGCGCCATCGAGCTGCGCGGACGCTTCCCCGGACCGGGCAGATTCGGATCCGGCACGCCCGGCGTCACCGGCACGAAGTTGAAGTCGGTGAGCTCGTTGTTGAGCAGGAACCCGCGCCCGGGAACCGTGATACCCGATCCACCGGTCTGCTCGATCGTCAACGTGTACGCGACGACGTTTCCCCACTTGTCGGCGACAGTGAGATGCGTCGTCGACGGCCCCTCGTACGGGGTGGTCGGCGCGGCACCGGCCGGAACCTTGCAGTCCGTGCCGGCGGTGCGGGGATCCGCCGGGGGCTGCGGAGTGGTCAGCGCCTTCTTCGGGTCGACCAGGCAGGCGCGGCTCGCCGCGAACCGCTCCGAGAGCAAGGCGTTCACCGGAACACCCTCGACGTCTCCCACCCAACGGTTGCGGTCAGCGAACGCCAGCGTGCTGGATGCCAGGTACCGGTGCAGGTGGTCGCCGGTGGTCTTTTCGTAGATGTTGAGGGCCTCGCCGACCGTGGTACCGCCGGACGACGGCGGTGCCATGCTGTAGACGTCGAGACCGCGGAAGTCGGCGCGGGTCGGCGCCCGGAACGGAGCCGTGTACCTGGCGAGGTCTTTTGCGGTGAGCTGGCCCTTGCGCACCTTCCGCGTCACTGCCGGGTCGACCGGCGGGTTCTGCACGGTCTTGACGACGTCCGCGCCGATCGGGCCGGTGTAGATCTCGTCGACACCGTTGTGGGCGAGCTGCTCGTAGGTGCGCGCGAGGTCGGGGTTCTTCAGCGTGCTGCCGACGGCCGGGGGCTGACCGCCGGGCAGGAACAACTTCTTGGTGGCCGGGAACTCGGCGAACCGCTCGGCGTTGTCCGCGGTTTGGTCGCGGAACGTCGCGTCGACGACGAAGCCCTTCTTCGCCAGCGCGGTGGCCGGGGCGAGCGACTCCGCGAGCGACCGGGTGCCCCAGGTGTGCAGCGCGCGTTCCCAGGTCCTCGGGGTGCCCGGGACGCCGACCGAGAGTCCGCTGGTGACGACGTCGGCGAACGGGATCGCAGTGCCGTTCTCCGTGAACACCGTCGAGGTGAAGCTCGCCGGTGCGGTCTCGCGACCGTCGATCGTGCTGATCTTCTTGTGCTTGGCGTCGTAGTAGACGAAGAAGCCGCCACCGCCGATACCGGCGGAGTACGGCTCGGTGACGCCGAGGGCTGCGGCGGTGGCCACTGCCGCGTCGACCGCGTTGCCGCCGCGGCGGAGGACCTCGAGGCCGATGGCGGTCGCGTCCGGGTCGACCGAGGAGACCGCACCGCCGGAGCCGACCGCTGTGGGTCGGCTCGGTGGTGGGGTGGCAGCCGCGGCGGGAGTAGTGGTCGCGACCAGCGCGGCCACTACGCCAACGGACAGGACACTGAGCTTTTTCGCCACGGGTGCCTCCCCAGTCCTTTGGAGATTCACCGTGCCCACTCGGATACGGCTCTAATCCCCCGGGCGCGGATTGACAGGATGCGGTCCTGATCGGGTGCGCTCGGAGGACCGTACCCTGGCAATCCGCGTGTCAGGCGCCGCTGGGTGTCAGGCGCCGCGGCGGCGGAGGGCGTCTTCGAGGTCGGGGTGCCAGTCCCGGCCGATCACCCGGGGCTCCGGGTGCGGCATCGCGTGCCGGCCGCGTCGCGCCGGGACCGGCACCGGACCCCGGCGCACCGCCTGGCGTGCCGCGATGCCGGCGAACAGGAGGAGCGCGCCGATCAGCCCCGCTGCGAGGTTCTGCGGCGACGTGGCGGCGAGTGTGTTGCGTGGCGACGCCACGGTGCTGTTCGACATCGACGAGGAGACCTGCCGGGTGGAGCCGGCGGCGGAGGTCGTACCGCCGTAGGTGTACTCGCTGGTGGCGACGCCACCGCTGGTGATCACGTGCACCACGCTGGTGCCCGCGGAGCAGCGGGGCGCGGTGAAGGTGAGCGACGTGCCGTCGCTGTCCACCTCGACGGCGTTGGCCGCGACCTTGGCGTTGCAGATCACGACTGCGGTGTCCGCGCCGCCGAGGCTGGAGCCGGTGATCGTGATCTTCGTGCCGCCGGCGGCCGGGCCCCGGGTTGGCGCGAGCGTGTTGATCGTCGGGTTGGCCTTCGCGGCCGCGCGGGGCTTGGCCGCGGCGGCGTTGAGGCTCGGGGGGCGGAGGCCCGTGGCCGGGGCACGCTCGAAGGTGAGCGGCGCTGCGAGCGCCGTGAAGCTCTGCGGAAGCACGGCCACCGGGGCCGCAGCCGGAGCGATGAGCAGGGGGTCAGCCGCCGCCGGCTCCTCCACTACCTGAACCGGCACCGCCGCGGGCGAGTCCGCACCTTCCCCGTCCATACTCCCCGGGGCAGGCACCGCACCGTCTCCGGGCGCGGCGTCGGCCGCGGGCACCCCACCGCCTGCGGGCGCGGCGTTGGCCGCAGGCATCGCACCGCCTGCGGGTGCGGTGTCGGCCGCGGGCACCACACCGCCTGCGGGCGCGGCGTCGGCCGCGGGCACCAGACCGCCTGCGGGCGCGGCGTTGGCCGCAGGCACCACACCGTCCGCGGGTGCGGCGTTGGCCGCAGGCACCACACCGTCCGCGGGTGCGGCGTTGGCCGCAGGCATCGCACCGCCTGCGGGCGCGGCGTTGGCCGCAGGCACCACACCGCCTGCGGGCGCCGCAGGAGCCGCGCCGCCGGCTGCCGCCGGAGGCACCGCACCGCCCGCCGGGCCCGCGGGCGCCGCGTTGCCGGTCGTGGGTGCTGCGGGGGCCGGGTTGTTTGCGGGGGCTGTGGCCGGCTCTGTTGCTAGTACGTCGGAGCCGTCAATCGCAGGCTCGGTGGGGAGGGTGTCGGTGGCGGGGAGGCAGCTGGCGGTGGCCAGGCGGATCGTGCCCAGTTCGACCGGTGCGTCGTCCGTGCCCGTCGCGGAGATCCTCGCCTCGACCGAGGCGTGCGCTCCCCCAGCGTCGACCTTGGCGATTTTCTGCAGTTCGACGCCGAGCTGCACGCCCTCGGCCGGCACCGTCACCGGGACCCCGCCGAACTCGGCGGGTTCACCGGCGACGAGCACACCCGACACGTCGGTCGAGGCGGTCGGCTTGTCGGAACCCTCCGGCGGGCAGGTCACCTGCGCGTGAACGCGGTCCGCGCTCAGGAGCGAGGTACCGAGCACGGTGAGCTCGAACCGTCCGAGGTCGGCGGTGGCGTCCGAGCCGGATTCCTGTCGCACCGCGGTCACCTTCGTGGCCAGGCCGCGGGCAACGAGGTTGCCCGCGTCCACGCTGACCGGAACGTCGGCGACCGTCGTGTCCCCGCTCTTCGGGGCCACCGCCCCGACCCCGTCCCGACTCAAAGCCCCGAACTCAACCGGCACAACCGTGCCAATCCCGTCCTCCGACAGCTCCACCGTCGATTCGTCCGCGCCCGTGCTCTCCGACGCACCGCCCGTCCCGGCGCCCCCCGGAGCCGCACCCCCGGGCGCAGTGCCTCCAGGCTCCGCGCCCTCCGGCGCCGTGCCGCCTGGCGCCACCGGATCCGGCGCAACAGGATCGGACGCCGAGCCATCCGGCGCCACCGGATCCGGCGCCACCGGATCCGGCGCGATGGGATCCGGCGCGATGGGATCCGGCGCGATGGGATCCGGCGCGATGGGATCTGACGCCGCGCCGGCCGGCATCACCGGATCCGGCACCGTGCCCTCGGGAGCGGTCGGGTCCGGAGCGGACGAAACGCTCGTGGGCACCGACGCCGCGGTGAATGTCAACGACATCACCTGCGCCGACGCCTCACCCGCCGAACTCACCAACCGCGCCCCACCCGACGCGTGCACGAACGCCGGCGACACCAACGGCGCCCCCGTGACCACGCTCGCACTAGCCGGGCGCTCCGCCACGGCCAGCACCAGCGCGGTGGCGCACGGCACCGCGATCAACACTGCCCGCAGCCCGGTGGACCCCATCATCCGGGTCCGGGGCCCCCCGTGCCGCCTCCGCGTCGAACGCATCTTCCGACCCCTCGTCGTCGAGTAAGGCGCACTGACCGGCACCGTGAGCCCTCGGGCTCCCCACACGCACCCCGCGCCGAGCACCAGCAGCACGATGCCGCCGAGCGCCAGACCGTCGATCCCGAACCCGGTCACGTCCGTGCCGGTGGTCGGTAGCCAGTTCGAGCTACCGGTCCGGGTGCCACCGGACGTGTTCCGTCCCCCGCCCGACGAGTTGTCGTCGTCGTCCGGCGTGGTCGCCGAAGCAGCGGCGAACTCGACCTCGGCCTCGGTGCTCCCACCGGCCGTCGTCAACGTGATCGACTGCTTCCCGGCCTTGCACTTCGGCGCCCGGAACGAGGCAGTGGTGCCCCCGATGCCGACGATCACCTCGGACGCCGGGATCGTGTACCCGCAAATCTCGACAGTCGTCCCGTTGATGACGAAGTTGTCGCCGGTCACCGTGATCAGGCCCCCGCTGTCGACCTTGAGCTTCGCCGGCTTCACCGAGACGTCGACCGGGGGCTTTTTCGGCTTCGGTGTCGTCGGTCCGCCGGGGGTGCCGTCGTCCGGGTCGTCGGTGTCGGGATCGTCGGTGTCCGGGTCGTCGGTGTCCGGGTCCGGATCGGTGCCCGGGTTAACCGTCCCGGGGTTGCCCGTGCCCGGATTCCCGGTCGTGTAGTACGTGTAACTCAGCGGCTGGGCCGGGATGTTGTCCGTCGTCACGACGACGTACACCTGGCCGACCGCGTGCGCCGGCACCACCGCGGTGAGCGTCGTGGCCGACTGCACGCTGATGCCGGTAGCCGCGACGCCGTCGAACGTCACTGTGGTTCCGGTGTTGAACCCGCTGCCGGTGACCGTGACGGTCTGCCCGCCCGCGATCGGGCCGGTCACCGGCGTCATGCCGTCCGCCGTCGGGCCGGCCGCGTAGAACACGTCGTTCGTCGACGCCGCGTCCTGACCGGGAAGGATCACGCTGACGTCCGCGAGCGTCCCGTTCGGACGGGCGGGCGCCTTCGCGACCACCTGCGAGTTCGGCGGCGCGGCCAGGATCCGTGCGGTCCGCCGGTTTTCCGGGACCGAAGAAGCCGCCCGCACCGACGCCGTACCGGCCATCGCCTTCGCCGACAGCAGCTCGCCGTCGACGCCGTCGAACGTCACCCGGACCGCGTCCTGGAGGTTGATGCCGTTGATCGTGACGAGCGTGCCACCGCTGATGTTCGCGTACGGCGGCACGACCGACGTGATCGCCGGCGGCGTGAACTCGATCGTGCCGAACGGCTTCGTGCTGTTGTCGGAGAACACCAGCACGACGGGCTTGACGCCCTGCTCGTGCGGCGGCGACGTGACGGTCACCTGCGTGGCGCTCGCCGACACGTTGGTGCCGGCGGTCCCGTCGAACGTGACGCCGGTGACGCCGGCCAGGCCGGTGCCGGTGATCGTCACGGTCGAGCCGCCGTACGTCGGGATCTGCGGCGGCGTCAGCGACGAGGTCGTCGCGCTGTCGGAGATCGGCGGCACGGTGGCCGGCACGTAGGTGTAGCCGCCGGTGGACGTCGCGTCCGCACCGGGCAGCGTCACGACGACGTCGACCGCACCGATCGCGTGCGTCGGGGTGACGACGGTGATCGACTTGCCGTCGGCAGCGGCCACCATGTTCGTGCCGGGCAAGCCGTCGAACCGCACGGCGCTGGCCTGGGCGAGCCCGGTGCCGGTGATCGTCACGGGCGTGCCGCCGCTCGCGGTGCCGCTGTTCGGCGTGATCGCGGTGATCGTCGGCGCGACGTAGGTCAGCGCGCCGACTTTCCGGTTGCCCGCCGGGAACACCAGCGTGACGTCGACGGCGCCGGCGTCCTCACTCGACGGGATGTCAGCGGTCAGCGACGTGCCGGCGGTGTTGATGACCACGTTCGTCGCCGCCTTGGTGCCGACCAGCACCCGCGACACGGACTTCAGGCCGGTGCCGAACAGCGTTAGCGTGGTGCCGCCCGCGGTCAGCGACGTGTCCGCGGAGAGCGTGGCGGTGGTGGAGCTGCCGTCGGCGAGGTAGGTGAACTTCCCCGGCTCCGGCGACCTACCGGGCACCTCGACGGTGACCGTCGCGTCCCCGGCGGTGCCGGGCGGGGTGACGAACGTGATCGTCGTGCCGTCGGCGCTCGGTGTGAACGTGACCGACTTGCCGTTGATCCGGACCACCGTCGCGGCGGCCAGGCCGGTACCGGTCAGCGTCACCTGCGTCCCGCCAGACTCCGCACCCGCCTGCGGTGTCACAGCGGTGATCGTCGGAGTGTCGTACGTGAGCGTCGGGTCGGCCTTCTTGGTGCCCTGCGGGTACACCACGACGACCTCGGCCGAGTCCTTGCTGGACGGCGGTGCCGTGACGACGATCGACTTCCCGTCGCTGGACGGCTTCATGTCCGTGCCGGGCGTGCCGTCGAACGTCACCTGGGTGGCGTCGTCGAGCCCGGTGCCGGTGAGCGTCACCGGGCCGCCCGACGAGGGAACCGACGTCGGGTTGATCGCGGTCACCGTCGCGCCGGTGCCGTCCGCGATGTAGGTGAACGTCATCACCGGCGGCGACGACGCGAGGTACGTCAGCTTGACGTCGGCCGGGCCGGGTGTCCCCTGGGGCGTGCGGAACTTCATCCGCGTGCCGCTGGCGTTGACCTCCGGAGTCACCAGGACACCGTCCACCGTGACGCTCTGGACGCCACCGAGCGCGAACCCGTCGATCGTCACCTCGGTGTCACCGGCGGCCGGTCCGCTGGTCGGCGACATGCTCGAGACCGTCGGGCCGGCGTAGTAGTAGCCGCGCGGCACGGTGCTCGTGGCCCCGCCGAGGGTGGTCAGCACCACCTGCACGGCGCCCGACTGGCTGCGCGCCGGGACGTCGACGATGATCTCGTTGTTCGCCGTGCTCACGATCGAGCCCAGGTCCCCGGCGAACGTCACCGCCGTGACGTTCTGCAGGTTGGCGCCGGTGATCGACACCCGCGTGGCGACGTTCGTCGGGCCGAACGCGGGTGTGATCGCGTCGACCGACGGTGCCGCGGGGGCGAGGTAGGCGAAGGCGCTCGTCTGCGACGCGTCCCGGCCCGGAAGGACGACGACCACGTTGACCACTGCCGCCCCGTTGTGCGCCGGGGTGAGGGCCGTCAGCGTGCTGCCGGAGCCGGAGACGACCACGTCGGTCGCCGGCTCACCGTCGAACGTCACCTGGGTCGCGCCGGTGAAGCCGATACCGGTCAGCGTGACCTTCGTGCCGCCCGCGACCGGCCCCTGCGACGGGTACACGGTGTAGATCGCCGGTGCGACGTACGTGATCGTGCCGGCCTCGAACGTGCCGCCCGGGAACCAGACCTGCACCGGGACGTCGCCGGTGTTCTCGGTCTCCGGAGCCTTCACCGTGATCCGGGTGCCGTTCGGGTCGATCGTGAAGTCGTCACCGGCCTTGCCGCCAAACGTCACAGCGGTCGCGCCGGTGAAGTTGTCGCCCTGCAGCGTGACCGTCGAACCCGCGGTCGGGACGCTCTTCGGGCTCAGGCTGGCCACCGAAGCGTTGCTGCCGTCCGACACGTACCGGTACGCGTCACGCTTGGCCGCGTCCATGCCCGGCAGCGTGACGGCGATGTCGACCGTCCCGGGTCCGTGCGCCGGTGCCTTGACGACGATCGCCGACCCGGCCGGGTCACGGCTGGTGATGTCGGCCGTGACGTTGTCGATCGTCACGGTCGTTGCCTGGTCGAGCCCACTGCCCAGGATGACGATCGAGTTGCCGCCGGAGACCGACCCGGACGCGGGGTCAAGGGCCCGGATCTCCGGTGCGACGTACTTGAGCTGGCTGGCCGACAGGGCCGCGCCGTTCGGCGTCACCACCGCGACGTCGACCGGGGCGTCCGACTCGGAGGCCGGCACCAGCGCGCGGATCTGGGTGTCGGTCGGTGTCCCCTGGATGTCAGCGGGCTTGCCGCCGATCGTCACCGAAGTCGCTCCGCTCAGGTTGGAGCCGGTGAGCGTGACGACCTCACCGCCCGACGTCGGGCTGGTGGTCGGCGAGAGGCCGGTGATCGTCGGCGGCGGCAGCGGCGAGTACGTGAAGCCGCCGACCGCTGTGGCGTCCGCACCCGGCAACACGACGACGACGTCCACGGCACCGGCCGCATGGGCCGGGACCGTCGCGGTGACGACGCCGTTCTGGTCGACCGCGAAGTCGGTGGTGAGCTGGCCGCCCACCGTGACCGCGGTGGCACCGGTCAGGCCCATGCCGGAGATCCGGATCCGGGTACCGCCGTCCACGAACCCGCGGTCCGGCGCGACCGTCGTGATCTTCGGTGCGACGTAAGCGGCGGTACCGCCCTCGTACGTCCCCAGCGGGAAGCCGATCGTGAGCGCCGCCGGTCCCGCGGTCTCCCGCGGTGGAGCGGTCGCGGTGAGCGTCGTGCCGTCCGCGCTGACCGACACCACCGACCCCGGCTGCCCGCCGAACGTGATGGCGTTCGCGCCGGTGAGGTTGGTGCCGGTGACAGTGACCTGGCCGCCGCCGGTCGCGATCGACGGGGCCACGTTGGTCACCGAGGTGTTCGACCCGTCCGCGACGTAGGTGAACTTCACCGGCTTCGGGTCGGGCCCCGGGAAGTCGACGACGACCTGCGCGTCACCGGCCACACCGGCGGGCGTCGCGAACGTGATCGTGCCGTCGGTCGTCGTGAACGCGGTGACCGCGACCCCGCCGACCTTGACGCTCAGCGCACCCTTGAGCTGGGTGCCGGTGAGCGTGACCGTCGTACCGCCGGCGACCCGTCCGTTGGCCGGCGAGATCCCGGTGAGTTCCGGTCCCTTGTACGTGTAGCCGTTCGGCAGGACGCCGGTCCCGGCGCTGCTGGTGACCGCGATCGCGACCGGACCGGCGTCGGTGGAGGCGGGTGTGGTGACGGTCAGGTTCGTCGCCGAGTTGACGGTCAGGTCGGTGCCGGGGACGCCGTTGAACGTCACCTGGTTGACGCCGTCGAAGTTCGTACCGGTCAGCGTCACGCTGGTGCCGCCGCTGCTCGGGCCCTCGGGCACCGACACGTTCGTCACGGTCGGCGCACCGGGCGCCACGTAGGCGAAGCCGTTGTTCACCCGCGCGTCGGCGCCGGGCAGCTCGACAGCGACGTTCACCGCGCCCGCGCTGTTGCCGCCCGGCGTCCGGACCGTCAGGCCGGTCGCGGTGACCGTGAGGTCCGTGGCGAGCACGCCGCCGAACAGCACCCGGGTGGCCGCGCTCAGCCCGGTTCCGGTGATCGTCACCGTGTCGCCGCCGGCGAGCGCTCCCTGTCCCGGCTGGATCGACGTGATCGTCGGGGCCGTGTAGGTCAGCTGACCGGCGTTGACGGTTCCGCTCGGGAACTTCAAGGCCACGGGGACGTCACTCGGGGTGTCGGTCGGCGGGACCGTCACCGTGATCTGCGTGGGCGTCACCGTGAGGTTCGTGCCGGGCACCCCGTCGATCAGGACCGCGGTGACCGCGCCGAGGTTCGTCCCGGTGATCGTCACCGTGCCGCCGGAGGACGGAACGGAGGTCGGCGAGATGCCGGTGACCTGCGAGGCCGAGCCGTCGTCCTGGTACGTGTAGGCGCTCACGGACTTCGCGTCCAGGCCCGATACCACGACCGTCACGTCGACCACGCCGGCGGCGTGGGGCGGCACCGTCGCATTCACCTTGGTGCCGGCGGAGTTCGCGGTCACGCCGGTCGCGTCGGCGTCCCCGAACTTCACAGCGGTCGCGCCGGTAAGGCCGGTTCCGATGATCTCCACCGCGTTCGTGCCGGCCGCGGGTCCCTGCACGGGCGTGACGCTCGTGATCGACGGCCCCTCGTAGGTGATCGTCCCGGCGTCGGCGGAACCGGCCGGGTACTTGATCAAGACGGGGGCCGCACCGGCGGTCTCGCTGGTGGGCGCCGTGACGGTGATCGCGGTTCCGGCGCTGTTGACCGTCATGTTCGTGCCGGGCACACCGGCGAACGTCACGCCGGTCGCCCCGGTCAGGTTCGTGCCGGTGATCGTCACCTTGCGGCCCGACGTCGAGATCGGACTCGGGTCGACGCTGCCGATCGTGGCCTGTGAGCCGTCGTACTCGTAGGTGTACTTGATCGGGTCCGGGTCGTGCCCGGTGACCGCGACGGTGATCAGCGCGTCGCCGGGCGTCCCGGCCGGGGTCTTGAAGATGATCGTGGTGCCGTCCGGCGTGATGCTGTCGATGCTCTGCGCGTTGACGCCGCCGACTTTGACCGCGGTGGCGGTGCTCAGCCCGGTTCCGGTGAGGGTCACCTGGACGCCGCCCCGCTGCGGGCCGGTCTGCGGGCTGACCGCTGTCAGCGTCGGCCCGTCGTAGGTGAAACCGCCCGGCCGGGTGCCGCTCCTGTTGTCCGACGTCGACAGTGCGATGTCGACCGGTCCGGCGTCCTCGGAGACCGGCGTCGTGATCTTCAGCGAGGTCGCGGTGCGGCTGCCACTGTCGATCGTGGCCGGTTGACCGTTGACCTCGACCGAGTTGACGTTCGTGAAGTTCGTGCCGGTCAGCGTCACCGGGGTGCCGCCGACGGTCGGGCCGCGGGCCGGCGAGACGTCGCTGATCGTCGGGCTGCCCGGCGGCTGGTAGGAGTAGCCGTTCGTCAGCGTCGCGTCGGCGCCCGGCAGCGGTACGACGATGTCGACGAGGCCCTCGGCGTGGGCCGGCGCCGTGAACGTGATCCGCGTGCCCGCCTGGTTGACGGTGACGCCGGTCGCTGGATTTCCGCCGATCGTGACGCTCGCCGCGCCCGACAGCCCCGTACCGCTCAGCTCGATCGGCGTACCACCGGCGATCGGCCCCTGGGGTGGGCTGACCGCGGTGATCGCCGGGGCCTTGTACGTGTAGGTGCCGGCGTTGACGGTTCCGGCCGGGAACACCAGGACGACTCCGACGTCGCCGCCCTGCTCACTCGACGGAACGGTCGCGGTGGCCTGCGTCCCGGCGGAGTTGACGGTGAACCCGGTGGCGTCGACGCCTCCAATTCGGACACCGGTGGCCGCGGAGAGGCCGGATCCGGTGATCGTGACCGTGTTGCCCCCGGCGGTGAAGCCGGAAGCCGGGTCGGGTGCGTTGGCGGTCGCGTCCGATCCGTCGGCGAGGTAGGTGTACTTCAGCGCGGAGCTGCTGCCGCCCGCCGACGTGACGACGACGTCGGCCTGGCCGACCGGCTTCGCGGGCGCGGTGTACGTCAGCGAGTTGCCGTCGGCGGACACGTTCGTGACGGTGGCCGGGGCGCCGCCGACGGTGACCGTGGTGTTGCCGGGCACGAAGCCGGTACCGGTGACGGTGATCGGCGTGCCACCGGACTGCTTGCCCGACGACGGGCTCAGACTGGCGGCGGTGGTGGCCGGTACGGCCGGCTTCTGGCAACTGGCGGTCGCGAACGAGAGCGTGCCCAGGTTGATGTCGATGCCCAGGTCAGCGGTGAGGCGGACCGACACGGACAGTCCGGCCGCGTTGGCGGAGTTGACCGTCGTGTTCTCGATGCGGGTGGCGGTGACGAACAGCCGGGCGTTGACCAGGCCGGTGATCGTGATCGGCAGCCCCTTGGTGACCGAAACGTTGGCAGCGAGGTTGACCGCCTGCCCGAGCAGCGTCACTCCGGTCGTCGAGCTGACAGCTGTCTGCTTGCCGGTCGCGGGGCAGGTGACCTCACCCGAGAGCGCGCCGACGTTGAGCAGGCTCGTGCCCAGCAGCGTGACGTTGAGCCCGGCGATCTTGGCTTTCGCCGACGACTGGACCGAGCCTTTGGTCGCGGTGATCGTGTCGACGTCCGCGTTGGCGGAGACGCCGAGGCCGCTCAGCGGGAGCTTCACGACGGCGGCGTCCTTCGTACCACCGGCCGCGGGCGCATCCGCCGCGCCGACCTGGCCGTTCAGCTGGAGCAGCTTGATGCCCAGCACGGTGGCGCCGAGCTCGGCGACGATGCCTCGCGCGGACGCGTCGCCGGCGGCCGCGTATGCAGGGGAAGCGGGCAACTGCCCGAGGGCACTCCCGACGAGCAGCGTCGTGATCAGCGCGCCAATTCCACGCAGAACCCGGTTCCCCAGTTGCATACAGACAACCTACGAATAGTACTTATAGGCTGTTAAGTCCGTATACGGTTGCAATTCAGGTGCAGAACTGGATTATTCGGGGCGCGAGTACATCACGTCCGTCGCGCATACCTCGAACCCGAGACCCGTGTACAAGCGCACCGCACGCGGATTCGATTCGTCGACGTACAGCGTCGATTCCGTGGCTCCGGTGCGCGCCAGGTACTCCAGGCCGGCGAGCGTGAGCGCGGTACCCAGCCGCAGGCCCTGAGCATCGGGATCAACGCCGACGACGTAAACCTCGCCCTCCGGCCCCGGGGTGCCGTCAGCGGCCAGTTCGCGCTTCGTCCAGTGGTAGCCGAGCAGCTTCGAAGGCTCGTCCGCCGACACCGCGAGCAGGAACCCCGCCGCGTCGAACCAGGGCTCACGGATGCGCAGCTCGAGGTCCTGCTGGGTCCATTTTCCCTGCTCAGGGTGGGTGGCGAAGGCCCGTGCGTTGACCCGCAGCCAGGCTGCGTCGTCCGCTCCGGGCTCGAAGGCACGCAGGCGGACGCCATCCGGCAACTGCGTCGGCGGCAGCGGACGCGTCAGCGGGCGGCACATCTTGAAGAGCACCCGGGAACGCTCGAGGCCGAGCTTCTCCGCCAGCGCCCGCGCGGCCGGGTGCTCGCCGTGCGCCCAGATCGCGAGGGGCGCCGTTTCGAGCATCTCCTCGAGCAGCTTTCGACCGAGGCCCCGACCGCGCGCAGCGGGATGTACTACCAATTCCCCCGACGCATCCGCTATTTGTGCGTATCCCGCAATTACGCCGTCCGCACGCGAGAAAAGATGTACGACGTCCGGATAATCAGCGGGATTACGCAGCGCCAATATCGTCTGTTCGGAAAACGGTGCTACCCCGTCGGTAGCGGTGGCCGCATCGGCCACCGCCAGCACGGACTCGATCTCAACTGCCGTTACGGACGTCACCTACATGTAATACAACAACCCACGTCTCAGACGACGGACAGAATGGGGTCGTTCTCCGGCAGCGTGCGCGGCGGCGGCGTGACGAACTTGTAGCCGACCTGCCGGACGGTGCCGATCAGCGCCTCGTGCTCACTGCCGAGCTTCGCGCGCAGACGACGGACGTGGACGTCGACGGTGCGGGTGCCACCGAAGTAGTCGTAGCCCCAGACTTCGCGGAGCAACTGGTCACGGGTGAAGACCCGACCCGGGTGCTGGGCGAGAAAACGGAGGAGCTCGAACTCCTTGTACGTGAGGTCGAGCGGGCGACCCTTGATGCGGGCCGAGTAGGTCTGCGGGTCGATGACCAGTTCGCCGGCGCGGACGACACCCGGCTCGTCGTCGGCAGCTTCGTTGCCGTTCTTGCCGGTGGCCAGACGCAGGCGCGCTTCGACCTCGGCCGGACCGGCGGAGGTGAGCAGGATGTCGTCGACGCCCCACTCGGCGTTGAGGGCGACCAAGCCACCCTCGGTGAGTACCGCGAACAGCGGAACGGTGAGCCCGGTGGTGCGCAGCAGCCGACACGTCGAGCGGGCACCGGCGAGGTCGCCACGGGCGTCCACCATGACCGCGTCCGGCGTCGGACCGCCGAGCAGCGCCTTCAGATCGCGCGGAGCGGTTCGGACGGTGTGTCCGAGCAGATCCAGGGCAGGAAGCACGGTAGCGGCTTCGGCTTCGACGCCTGCCGTCATGAGGAGGATTTCCATGGGCCACCTCCGGGTGAATCGATCCGGTCGGGCGGCGCTGCCCAGGTCAGCCCCGACTTCTGCAGCCTGGAGCGTTACGGGCAGGATAACAACAGTGGACCTCGGAGAGCCGGTGCTCCTTCTCACAGATGACGAAATTCAGCTTTTCGGTTCGTGGTGGCCAGCCACACCGACAGCTGAAAAAGGAACTCTGATCGTTTTCATCCCAGGTTTCACAGGGCACGCGCGCATTGCGGCAGTGCGTCGCCTCATCGTCCGGCTGCGTCGGCGGGCGGACGTCCTCGTCGTCGAGCTCCGGGGCCACGGGCGCAGCGCGGGCCGGTCGACGATGGGCGTCGAGGAGGTCGCGGACGTCGCCGCCGGCGTGGATTGGGGTCGTAGTCAGGGCTACGAGCGGGTCGTCACGGTCGGGTTCTCGTTCGGTGGCGCGGTGGTGCTGTGCCACGCGGCCCTGCGCAAGACCGTCGACGCCGTCGCCGCCGTAAGCACCCCGTCGCGCTGGTTCGTCCGCGACACCCCGATCATGCGCGCGTTGCACGTGCTGGTGGAGAGCCTGCCGGGGCGCGTGGTGGCCCGCACCGTGTACAAGGTGCGGCTCGCACCTCTGACGTCAGACATCCCGCCGTCGCCGCTCGAGCTGATGCCGCGGATCGCGCCGACGCCGGTCCTGCTGGTCCACGGGTTGATCGACCACTACTTCCCGATCGAACACCCGCTGGCCCTCGCGGCCGCGGCGGGCGACAACGCGACGGTCTGGCTCGAACCGGACTTCGCGCACGCGGAGAACCGGCTGCCGGTCGCGCTGGCCGACCGGCTCGGTCGCTGGCTGTCAGAAGCTGCGGCTCCGGTGAACCGGTGACTGCCAACGGTGCGGATGAGGTCTGGCACGATCGTGGCGTGCCTGACTCCGAAGCGCCCGAGGCGTCGCGCGCCGACTCGGGCGCCGCGCACGCGGGTACCGCCGCGATCGCCGGCGTGACCGCGTTGGTGGGTGGCGCGGTGCTGGGTGGGGCTGCCTTCGCCGGCCCGGTCCCCTACGCGATCGCGATCCTGGTGGCCCAGCTCGCGCTGGTCGGTGCCTGGTGCGTCGTCACCCGTCCGCCGGGCACGGTCGGCACCGCCGTCGTCGGGGTTCTCACCGCAATTGCGGCCGACGTCGTCGCGCTGGCCACCGGGGAGAGCGGCGCCGGCGGGCTGGTCGCGGTGCTGGCCTGCGCATTCGGCGCGACGACGTTCCACCAGCTGTCGCGGGGCGTCACCCGGCGCAACGTTACCGAGTCGTTCGGCTCGACGATGACGATCGGGGTCGCGGTGATCGCGCTTGCCGCGACGGTCGCGCTGCGGCAGTCCGAGGAGCCCGACCTGGTCGGTCTGATCGCGATCGCCGCCGCCCTCGCGATGGTCGTCGCCCGACTGGCCGATCTCGTGCTTCCCCGGCCGACGGTGCACCAGCAGGTCCCGCGCGGGGTCTTCGGACCGGCGCTCGGCAGCGTGGCCGCCGCCGGTGGTTCCGCGCTCGGCGTGGTGCTCGGCCTGGACCTGCCCCTCGGGCCGGCGACGCTGGTGGGCTGGTTGGTCGGCACCGCGGCGGTACTGGCCGACCTCGCCGTCGACCTGGCCCGCGCCGGACGGATCGCGGCCGGTGGGCCGGCGACGGCGGGGCCGGGAGGAGCGGCGCTCGGCCCGCTGGTCGCGTTCGCGGTCGCGGCACCCATCGGCTACCTGGTCGGCCTGACCCTGTGAAAGACCCTGCCCTGTAAGACGTCTTACCCGGAGGGACACGAATGGCGGCGAGAAGGCGAGGCGGTTGCCTCGTCCTGGTGTTGGTCCTGGTCGTCATCCTGTGCGGGGTCGGCTTCGCGGTGGACCGCGCGGTGGCGTCCGCTGCGGACAAGCGGCTCACCGCCGCGGTGTCGCAGAACCTGCGGAACAACGGCACACCGGCGCAGAGCACCGAGGTCGAGACCGTGGGGTTCCCGTTCCTCACCCAGTTGCTCTCGGGTGACTTCGACGGGGGTGACGTGCACCTGACGAGCGTCAAGACGCCGGAGGGCACCGTCGACCGCGTCGACCTGAAGCTGCGGGACGTGAGCATTCCGCAGGACGTGCTGCGGGGAGGGGAGATGCACGACGTCACGGCGAAGAGCGTCACCGGCACCGGGCACGTGAGCGTGGCGGAGATCGCCCGCCGGCTCGGCCTGCAGGGGCTGAAGCTGGAGAGCGCCGGTTCGGCCCTGCGGGCCTCGCTGCCGGTGGAGGTTCCGGTGGTCGGTTCGATCGACGTGCAGGCCGACGTCACGCCGAAGCTTTCGGGCAATCAACTGACGTTCGACGTCAAGAACGTGAGCGCGGCGGGGATCACGGTGCCGGGCGCGGTGGTCGACCAGATCACCGACCAGTTCGCGCGGCCGGTCGCGCTCGAGCTGCCGTTCGAGGTGAAGCTCGACAAGGTGACGGCGAGCAAGGGCTCGCTCCAGGTCACCGGCAGCGCCGCGAACGTGCCCCTGGTGCAATAAGTAAGCGCCCCGGCGCGTTGGCCGGTTCATGGGTGACGTGGGCACGCGCGTTCTGATCCTGGTCGCGGTACTCGCCGCCGCCACGGCGGCCGGCGCGCTCTGGCGCACCCGCACCGGCCGCATCCGCCCGACCGCAGCCGCCGCGGGCGCCGCAGGCGCGGGCGCAGCCGCCGCGGGCGCCGCAGGCGCGGGCGCAGCCGCCGCGGGCGCCGCAGGCGCGGGCGCAGCCGCCGCGGGCGCAGCAGGCGCGGGCGCAGCCGCCGCGGGCGCAGCGAACAGCCCGAACTCCGCGGGCGCCGCGAACAGCGCGAACGGCGCGGCGCCTGCCGCCACCCCCGCCCCGCCGCCGCAGGCGGCGAGGGCGGAGCACGCGGACACGTGGCAGGAGTTGGGGATCGATCCGGGGGACGCGGTGGTGACCCTGGTGCAGTTCTCGTCGGCGTTCTGCGCACCCTGCCGAGCCACCCGCCGCATCCTGACCGACGTCTCCGGGCAACTGCCCGAGGTGCACCACGTCGAGATCGACGCCGAGTCGCACCTCGACGCGGTGCGCAAGCTCGACGTCCGCAGCACCCCCACGACCCTGCTCGTCGACCGCACCGGGGCGATCACCGGTCGTGCCGTCGGCCAACCCCGGCGCGACGACGTGCTCGCCGCGATCGGCCCCTATCTTTCTCGTGACGTGTAAATCCTTCCTTACAGGTAGGAAATGCCAGTTGTCCCGCACACCAGGAGTGACGTCCCACATTTCAAGACGGTCGCCCCGGAGTGTTTGCTACGCTGGCCTCCATGAGCCCCCTGCTCACGAAGCGCCGCGCGGTGGACCTCTGCCGCGTCGGTAGCTGCCTGTGTCCCCCGGCCTGACGCCGGGCGATGCACGCTGAGCACCCTCTGGCTCCCGTGACCGTCGCCCTGACCCCAGCTCCCTGGCTGTCAGGAGACTCATGTCCAAGTTATCGCCGACACACGTCGACCCCCGCGGGCCACGGTTCGCCGCCTGGCTGACCACTGTCGTCCTCGCGGTCGTGCTGCTCACCGGCAGCGGGTGGCTGCTCGCCGTCCAGGCGGTGGTGTTCGCGCTCGGCGCGTTCATCGGGCTGGGTGTGGCCCCGTACGCGGCGCTCTACCGCGTACTGATCGCACCCCGGCTCGCCCCGCCCGCCGAGCGTGAGGCCGCCGCCCCCGTGCGCTTCGCACAGGGCGTCGGATTCGTCTTCGCGCTGGTCGGCACGATCGGCTACCTCGCCGGCGCGCCGACCGTCGGCATCGTCGCCACCTCGGCGGCACTGATCGCGGCGTTCCTCAACGCTGCGTTCGGGCTCTGTCTCGGCTGCCTCGCGTACCTCCGCGGCCGGCTGCTGCTGTCCCGCTTCTCCCGCACCAAGACCCCACACAAAGGAGTGCCTGCATGAGCCGCGAGTCCGCGCTCGTCTCGACCGACTGGGCCGAGAAGAACCTCAACGCCGAGAACACCGTCTTCGTCGAGGTCGACGAAGACACCACTGCCTACGACAACGGGCACATCCCCGGTGCCGTGAAGCTCGACTGGAAGACCGACCTCCAGGACCCGGTGCTCCGCGACTTCGTCAACAAGGAGCAGTTCGAGGCGCTGCTGTCGAGCCGGGGCATCGGTAACGACGACACCGTCGTGCTCTACGGCGGCAACAACAACTGGTTCGCCGCGTACGCGTACTGGTACTTCAAGCTCTACGGCCACGACGCCGTGAAGCTGATCGACGGTGGCCGCAAGAAGTGGGAACTCGACGGTCGCGAGCTGGTCAAGGACGTCCCCCAGCGGGCCGCCACGACCTACACCGCCAAGGAGCAGGACACCTCGATCCGCGCCTTCCGTGACGAGGTCGTCGCCTCGATCGGCAAGCAGAACCTGGTCGACGTCCGGTCGCCCGACGAGTTCTCCGGCAAGCTGCTCGCCCCGGCGCACCTCCCGCAGGAGCAGTCGCAGCGCGGCGGTCACATCCCCACCGCGGTGAACGTGCCGTGGAGCAAGGCCGCGAACGAGGACGGAACGTTCAAGTCGGACGACGACCTCCGTAAGCTCTACGCCGAGGCCGGCCTCGACGACAGCAAGGACACGATCGCGTACTGCCGAATCGGCGAGCGTTCGAGCCACAGCTGGTTCGTACTTCGCGAGCTGCTCGGCCACCAGAACGTGAAGAACTACGACGGTTCGTGGACCGAGTACGGTTCGCTGATCGGCGTTCCGATCGAGAAGGGCGCCTGAGCATGTGCGGAGCACCTGAGCAGGGCAACGACCTTAGCACCGAGGGCATCGACACCACCAGGGAAACGGTGATCCAGGGCATCGTCACGGGCGGCGACGGTTCGCCGGTACCGAGCGCCTTCGTCCGACTGCTCGATTCCACCGGTGAGTTCACCGCCGAGGTGGTGTCGTCGGCGACCGGCCAGTTCCGGTTCTTCGCGGCACCGGGCGACTGGACCGTCCGCGCATTGCACTCGAGCGGCAACGGACAGACCGCCGTCTCCGCCGACAAGGGCGTCAACCAGGCCAGTTTGGTCCTGGCCTGACCGTTCCCGCCTCGAAGGCCCGTCCGGCGTTCGCCGGACGGGCCTTCGTCGTACTTCTACGCTTGACGTATGGCCGGGCCGCGCGACGATGCGGGCGACGGCGAGCGTCACCTGAGCCGTGCACCTGCGTATTGGGATGATCTGGACGACACAGCGGATGCGGTCGCCCCGACTTTCGACGTGCGCAGCACGAGCCTCTGGGACGCGCCGCTCCCCCCTCAGCCGACCTCGGACGTTCCGGAGGAGCCCGACGAACCGCCGGAGCAGGACGGCACCGCTCCGGAGGAGCCTTTGGCACGCCCCGGCCCCGTCGCGCGGGCCGAGGACTGGCTGCGCGACCGGCAGAACCGGCTCCTGTGGATCGCCGCGTTCGTCGTCGGCACGCTGCTCGGCGGTGCCGCCGTCCACAGCTGGGAGACCCAGGCCGCCGACGCCGCCCGCCGGGATACCGTCCAGGTGACCGCGAGGGTCGCCGAGGACGCCGCCAGCAGCGCGAGCTGGACCGGCACCCGACAGCCGTGGACGTTGCGGATCGTGCTCACGAACACCGGGCCGGGTGACGTCCGTCTGCAGAACGCCCGGCTGGACGACGACCGGTACACGTCGAACCTGCGTCAGGTCAGCCGCGGTGTCCGGATACCGGCCGGAGACGAGACCTGGATCTCGATGGACGTCACGCACTCGTGCGCGCAGGGCGGGCCGGCGACCGCGCCGCGCGACGTCATCCTGACCGTCGCGCCCGACGACCGGCCGGAACGCGACGTCCAGGTACGCCTCGCCGACGACAACACGTTGATCGTCGACACCGCGCGGCAGAAGTGCCAGACCGTCGCGAGCGAGGTCTGGATCACGTCCGAGCTGGTCGGAGAACCGGCCGATCTGGACACCACGCTCGTGACACCGATCCGGATCCGCCAGCACGACCGGCGGGCCATCGCGCTGCGTGAACTCCGTACGCCGACGCCGGGCCTGTCGATGGTGGCCTCGACGCGGCCGGTCAGTTTCGTCGAGGACCTCACCCCGGTGACCGCGCTGCGGTGGTCGGTCGCGGACTGCGCGAAGGCGCGGGTCGTCGTCTATGCGGAAGTGGGCATTTCAGCGGTGGTGCAGCTCGCCGATGCCGGTCCGTCGCTGCGGACCGCAATCGTCCTCGATGCGAACGCGGTGCTGGCAATCGTTCGCTTCATCACCCGTTCGTGCGGGTGAGTCAGTAGACGAGTGCCTGGACGTTGTCGGTGAGCACTTCCTCGACGAACGCGGCCGCACCGGCGATCCGGACACCGGGCAGCACGTCAGCTTCGACGATCTCGCGGCGCGCGGCGCACTGCGTGCACAGCGTCACCCGCCCGGCGGACAGCAGCGAGATGAGCAGGTCCGACAGCGGCGCCGCGTGCGGCAGTTCGAACTCGGCGGCCCGGCCGGGCAGCGCGAACCAGGACGATTCGCCGGTCAGCCAGAGCGAGACGTCGACTCCGGACGCCAGTGCCGTAGCGGCGACCGTGAACGCCTGCGCGCAACGTTCGGGAGCATCCGCTCCAGCTGTCACCTTGACGACCAGTGCGCGGCTCATGCGGAAGACCTTAGGGCTCCGGCGGCTTCGCCGCTGTACCCGCCGCGCTGTGTCAAGGGCCACCCACCTGAACACCGGGGCGTCGCCATAGACTCGGGTCGTGCTCGAGACATTCTTCCTAGTGCTGCTCGTCGCGGCCTTCGCCATCATCGGCTGGTTCGGCTTCTACGTCGTGTACAAGCTCTACCAGGGCCAGCGCTGACCGTGACCGACTCCGCCGGATACCCGTACGAGGAGACCCACGACCTCCGGAGCGGGCCGAACCTGCACGAGTCGCTGCTGGGGCTGCTGCCGTTCGTCGGCGTGTGGCGCGGCACCGGCAAAGGTGGCTACCCGGGCACCGACGACTTCGACTACGCGCAGGAAGTGCGGTTCAGCCACGACGGCCGGCCGTTCCTCGCGTACGAGTCCCGTGCCTGGATCATCGACGGCGAGGGCCGACCGATTCGCCCGGCCGCGCGCGAGGTCGGCTGGTGGCGTCCGCAGGGTGAGGACGCGGTGGAGGTGCTGCTCGCGCACCCGACCGGATACGTCGAGGTGTACGTCGGCGAGATCGACGGTCTGAAGGTGGAGCTGAGCACCGACGCAGTGGTGCGTACCGCGACCGCCAAGGAAGTGTCGGCGAATCATCGTCTGTACGGGATCGTCGAAGGCGATCTGCTGTACGCGCACGACATGGCCGCGGTGGGCAATGATCTGACGCCACACATGAGCGCTCGCCTCAAGCGCATTGCCGGCTGACCAAGCATTCAACGCGCGCCGAGCGCCGCAGGCGTGAGTGGCTTGAAGGTGGAGCCCGTTCAGGACGGCGCTGACGCTCGAGCGGGCCGACGCCGTGACATCAGCGAAGCGTCATAAGGAGGCCCGCTCGCGCGTCAGCGTCGTTCTGAACGGGCCGTGCACATAAAAAGGCCCCCCGGGCTATGACTCCCGCGATTCTCATCGCGGGGCCGGTCGGACAAGGCCGGCAGCCCGAGGGGTCGGTGGTTACCTTGGTTTGCCTCACCGCTGTCTACTGACATCCCCTAACTGCGGGGGGCAGCGGTTCGGACCGGAGTCCAACAGCGGCTAGGAAGTAGCCACCTCACGAGTCCGAAAAGTATTCAACTTTGGACCACCTCCCCTCTTGTGTACCTCCGAATCTACGTCGGTCTCCGAGGGTCGGCAACGCAATTAAAGCGGGAATCCGAGGATGCGTTGTACGCCCTCGGTGAACCCCCGCTCGCCCACCGGCTTGCCGTCGATCGTCGTCACCCGTGCCGCGCCACGGACGCTCGAACACAGCCACACCTCGTCGGCTTCCGCGAGCTCGTCGAGGTGCACCCGGGCGTGCTCGGCGCGCAGCCCCAGCTCACCCGCGCGGTCGAGCAGGAACGCCGCGGTCGTCCCGGCGAGGATCCCGGTGTCGGCCGGAACCGTGCGCAGCGCGCCATCGGCCGCCCACACGACGGTGGCCGTGGGCGCCTCCAGGACGAGGCCCTCGGTCGAGACGAGGATCGCGTCGTCGGCGCCGACGGACGCGGCGTGCCGCAGCGCGGCCATGTTCACCGCGTAGGAGAGCGTCTTGGCGCCGCCGAGCAGCCAGGGGGCGCCTTCCCGGACGTCCGCTGGCACACCGAGCGAGATCGACACGACCGACACGCCCTCGCGACGCCCGCGCAGCTGCCCCGGCGAGACGTCGAACATCGTCGCGAACACGGTGGGTGGTTCGAGCTGTCCGGTGTCGGGTCCCCGCGTGCAGACGATCTTCACCGCTACTTCCGCGTCCTCGACTGCGTCCACCAGCACGTCGTCGATCAGCGAAGCGAGTTCTTCGGCCGGCGGGAGCGCGATCCCCAGCGTTCCGGCCGAGCCCGCCATGCGGGCGAGGTGTTCGTCGAGTTGCCAGGGCTTGCCGAAGCGGACGTGAACGGTCTCGAAGATGCCGTCACCGCGGGTGAGGCCGGCGTCGTCGGCGCGGGCGATGGGGGTTTCGACCGGTACGCGACCCCGGCCGAGGACAGCAAGTGCGCGGGTAGCCATGCCCGTGAATACCATGGCGGCTATGGCGCTACCGTCACTGACCGATGCGCTGCGGTCCCGTGGGCTCCGGATGACCGTGCAGCGGCAACTCGTCATGGAAGCCGTCGAGCGACTGGGGCATGCCACCCCGGAGCAGGTGCACGGCCAAGTGACGCAGACCGCGGCGGGTATCAACCTGACCACCGTCTACCGCACGCTCGAGCTGCTCGAGCAGATCGGGCTGGTGCGGCACACGCATCTGATCGACGCTGCGACCACCTATCATCTGGCCGCTGATCAGCACTTCCACCTGGTCTGCCGGATGTGCCGGACGGTCTCGGAGGCTCCCATCGGGATGCTGGCCGACCTGGCCGGCCGGCTGGCCGACGAGCGCGGTTTCAGCATGGACGTCGGCCACGTGGCGCTGTTCGGTGTCTGCGGTAACTGCAGCGAAGGAAATACCTGCGACCCGGAGACCGCTGCACCTACGGGATCCCCTTGATCCGGATCCCCTTGATCGGAGGTGCTGATGAGCCCGCTGAGCTCCCGCCCTGGTGCCGTCCTCGCCGAGGGCGCCGACGCCGGTGTCGCCGCCCACTACGGTGACCCGTTCCGTGAGCAACGGCACCTGAGCGAGGACGTCGGTGTCGTCGACCGGAGCAACCGCGGCGTGATCGCGGTACCGGGCGCCGACCGGCTGAGCTGGCTGCACAGCCTGACCTCCCAGCACCTCGACGCGTTGCCGGCCTGGCACGGCACCGAGGCACTGGTGCTCTCGCCGCACGGACACGTCGAACACCACTTCCTGGTGGGCGACGACGGCAACACCACCTGGCTGGACGTCGAGCCCGGCACCACCGAGGCGCTGCTGGGCTACCTGCAGAAGATGGTCTTCTTCATGCGCGTCGAGCCGACCGACGTCACCGCCGACTGGGCGGTGCTCTCGGTGATCGGGCCTTCCGCGGGAGCGGCGCTCTCCCGGCTCGGTGTGGAACTCCCGTCCGAGCCGTATGCGCTGGTCGCGCTGCCCGACGGAGGTTTCGTCCGACGGATGCCGTGGCCCGGTGAGGTGGCGGCCGATCTGCTGGTTCCGCGCGATCGGATGGAGGCCGTCGTCGACCGCCTCGACGCACCGCTCGCCGGCACCTGGGCCTACGAGGCGCTCCGGGTCGCCGATCGGCGTCCGCGGTTGGCGTTCGAGACCGACCACCGCACGATCGTGCAGGAGCCGGAGTGGATCCCCACCGCGGTTCACCTGGAGAAGGGCTGCTACCGCGGTCAGGAGACGGTCGCGCGGGTGCACAACCTCGGGCGTCCGCCGCGTCGGATGGTGCTGGTGCACCTCGACGGCGTCAGCGAGGAGCTTCCCGCCCAGGGCACCGCGATCACGCTCGGACGTGACGGCCGCGCGGTCGGGTTCGTCGGCACCGCGGTGCGCCATTTCGAACTCGGCCACATCGCGCTCGGTTTGGTCAAACGCAACATCCCGGACGACGCCGACCTCTGGATCGGCGAAACCAAGGCCGCCATAGACCCAAGTACGGACCTGGAGACCGCTGTCCCGAAAACGTGAGAGTTTTTCTCATATAGCGGCCACGCACCGGGTTTTGTGGCCGGAATGTGACTGTTTCGTCATCACATCCATGCCAAAAGCTGCTGCAACCCGCCCTTGAGTCGCTCCTGCATGCCAGGATGCTCCAGACGCGGTGGGCGACCCGCCACACCACTGGCCTGCGAATCCGCGCCGTGCGAAGGAGCAGAGGCATGACGGATGTCGTACCAGGAGGGAGACGGCGGATCGACCGGGTGCTGGCCCCCGGTTATCTGCTGGGTCTGGATGCCCTGAGAACAGCGGAGGTGCGGCACCGGCGCGACGAAGGGCTGGCGGAGCTCGCTGAACTGAACCGGCTCGGCCACCAACTGGACGAGCGGATCGCCATGATCACGGCCGAGCAGCGACACCGCGCGGCGGTCGTCTTCGACGGCGCGCCCGACGCCCGCCCGTCCGACGACGTACCGACCGGTGGACGGCTGGCCCGCGTGTTCCGCCTGCGTGCCGACTCCGACGGCCCGCCCACGCATCGCCGGCGTCGACGCGTCGAACGGCTGGTCGCCGACGTGGACCTCGCTGACGTCGCCAGACGCACCGACGACGAGCTCGCCCGCGTTCTCCGCACGTTCCGACACGAGCGTAGACAGGTGACCGACGTGTCCGGCCGGGTGCGTGCCGTCGTCGACCGGTGCGGGGGCGAGTTGGGACGTCGGCGGGTCGAACCGCGGGCCCCAGGGATAGCCGAGAATTCCGAGACGACGTCGGACGAGCAAGGCCACGACCTGACCGGCACACACGGGGCGAACCACACTCTTCCCTGACATCGCTCTCAGGGTCCGACCCTGACCCTTCCCTGAAGTGCTAGCTGAGCGCTTGCAGGTGTTAGCGCGGGCGACCTACCGTGGAGTCACCTCCACAGCGAAGGGAAGCCAGATGTCTACTCCCACGGGGCCTGCCGACAACGAGCAGACCGAGACCGGCAACACCCAGGCGGGGCCCGCCGCGATCGGACCCGGCCCCGGCAGTGGCGCTGACTCGAAGCAGTGGCCGGAGCCGCTGTACGCCCTCGCCGGCGTCGGTGACGTCGTCGCCGAGCAGATCCGCAAGCTCGCAGCTAACGCTCCGGAGATCTCCGAGCGGTTCCAGCGCAACGCCGCGACCCTGCCCGAGGACCTGCGCAGCCTGCCGCGCGAGCTCCGCACGCTAGCCGCCGACCTGCCGTCGTACGCGGCCGATCTGCAGAGCAAGGCGCGCGAGGTGAACAGCGAGTCGGTGAAGCGCAACGTCGAGACCGCACAGACCCGTGCCCAGGACGTCTACCGCACGCTCGTCGAGCGCGGCGAGCAGGCCGTCAAACCGCAGTGAATCTTCGGCCTCGGGCCCGACCCAAGTCGTGGCTGACGGTCGTCGCAGGGAGGGCCGTGACCGTTCTTTGGTCACAACCGACCGAGACGGCCGTCAGCCACGACTTGGGTGGGCCCGCGGTCACGTATCGCGGGGCCGTATCGTCTTTACGGACATGGATGAGTTCAGCGCGCACCGGGAGCACCTGGTGCGGGTCGCCTACCGCATGCTGGGCAGCCTGGCCGACGCCGAGGATGCCGTCCAGGAGACCTGGCTGCGCTGGCAGCGTACCGACCAGTCGGAGATCGTCGAGCCCCGCGCGTGGCTCACCCGGGTGACCGGCAGGATCTGCCTGGACGTGCTCCGGTCGGCCCGGGTCACCCGGGAGGCGTACGTCGGGCCGTGGCTGCCCGAGCCCCTCGTGGAGCGCCTCCCGACCGACGCCTCCGACCCGGCCGACCTCGCGGAACTGGACGACTCGGTCCGGATCGCGCTCCTGCACCTCCTGGAGCGGCTCAGCCCCGAACAGCGGGTGGCGTTCATCCTGCACGACGTGTTCGGCATCCCGTTCGACGGCATCGCCGCAGCGCTCGGCACGAAGGCCGAGAACGCCCGTCAGCTGGCGTCCCGCGCGCGTCGGTTGCTGCACGACAGCGCGCCGCCGCCGCTGGCTCCGCTCTCGGAGCAGCGGGCCACCGTCGAAGCCTTTTTCGACGCCTGTCAGGGCGGCGATCTGGGCCGGCTCACCGCGCTGCTCGCGCCCGACGTCGAGTTCCACTCCGACGGCGGGGGCCAGGTGCGTGCCGCGCTGCGTCCGATCTACGGGCCGGACAAGGTCATCCGGTTCACTCTCGGCGTCCTGACCGGGAACGGCCGGTCCCTCGAGCCCGAGCCGGCGCTGGTCAACGGCCAGTTCGGCCTGGTGTTGCGCCGTGCCGGCGAACTGCTCGGCGTGGTCGTGCCGGATGTGAACGCGGACGGCCGGATCTCCCGTTTCTCGTTCATCGTCAATCCGGAGAAGCTGCGCCACCTACTACCTGTGGATGGGGACTCCGGAGTGTCGTAGGGGACGGGTACCGTTGCCGCCCGTGGCAGCAGTGACCGAAGCGGGTACCGAATCCCAGGCCGACCAGAAGCACACCGAGGCGCTGCTCGCCGCGGCGATCGGCGCGGTACCCGGCGGGATGGACCGTCCCGGGCAACGGACGATGGCCCGCGCGGTCACCGAGGCCGTACACACCGGTGAGCACCTCCTCGTGCAGGCGGGCACCGGTACCGGCAAGTCGCTGGCCTACCTGGTGCCGGCGCTCGCCACCGGCAAGCGCGTCGTCGTCACCACCGCCACGCTGGCGCTGCAGGCCCAGCTGGTCAACCACGACCTGCCACGGCTGGTCGAGGCCGCCACCCCGGTGCTCGGCCGCACCCCGTCGTTCGCGCTGTTGAAGGGTCGGCACCACTACGCGTGCCTGGCCCGGCTGGAGCCGGGCGCCGCGGACGACGAGGACGGCCTGTTCGAGACCGACACCCAGTGGCTCGGCGCCGCCGGGAAGCTCGTCCAGCAGGTCACCCGCGTGCGCGAGTGGGCGGAGGAGACCGACACCGGTGACCGCGCCGATCTCGATCCCGGCGTCGACGACCAGGCGTGGCGGCAGGTCAGCATGCCGGCCCGGGAGTGCGTCGGCGCGGCCCGCTGCCCGTTCGGCGAGGACTGTTTTGCCGAGGCCGCGCGGGCCAAGGCGCGTCAGGCCGACATCGTGGTGACGAACCACAGCCTGCTCGCCGTCGACCTGCTCTCCGGGCGGCACATCGTCCCGGAGCACGCGCTCCTGGTGGTCGACGAGGCGCACGAGCTCACCGACCGGGTCACCAGCGCCGCTCAGGCCGAGCTGACCGCCGACGTGATCAGCCGGGCCGCCCGCCGCCTGGGGTCGTTCGTCTCCGCCAAGCTCCGCGACGACGTGGAGGGCTCCGCCGATCTGCTGGAACGCATGCTGGACGGCGTGCGGCCCGGTCGGCTGGAGCGGCTGCCCGAGCCGCTGTACGACGCGCTGTTCCTGGTCGATTCGTCAGCACGGGCCGCGCTGGACGCGCTCGGCGGCGAGGTCGGCCCCGACGAGGCCGACGCGGTCAAGCGCAACCAGGCCAAGCAGGGCCTCACGGGGTTGGTCGACACCGTGGAGCGCCTGCTCGAACAGTCCGACCGTGACGTCGCGTGGGTGGCCCAGGAGGACCGGCGGCCACCGGCGCTGCACGTCGCCCCGCTGTCGGTCTCGGCGGCGCTGGGCAGCGGGCTGTTCCGCGACCGGGTCGTCGTGGCCGCGTCGGCCACGCTGGCGCTCGGCGGGCGCTTCGACACCGTCGCCCGCTCGCTGGGCCTCGAGGTCGACTACGGCCGCACGCCCGACACCAACGACGTCCGGCGGGTCGAACCGCCACCCTCCGACGGGGACGACGACAAGGAGCCGCCGGCGGTCTGGCGCGCGCTCGACGTCGGATCGCCGTTCGACTACCCGAAGCAGGGCATTCTCTACGTCGCCTCGCGGCTGCCGAAGCCGGGCATGTCCGGGCTCTCCGACGCCGCGCAGCGCGAACTGGTCGAACTGGTCACGGCCGCCGGCGGGCGCACGCTGGGCCTGTTCTCGTCGCGCAAGGCCGCCGCGATGGCCGCCGAGACGCTGCGAGCGCAGACCGACCTGCCGGTGCTGCTGCAGGGTGACGACTCGATCCACCTGCTCGTACGCCGGTTCAAGGAGGAGCCGCAGACGTGCCTGCTCGGCGTCGCGTCGCTCTGGCAGGGCGTTGACGTCCCGGGCGACGCGTGCCAGCTGGTCGTGATCGACCGGTTGCCGTTCCCCCGGCCCGACGAGCCGCTGACCGCCGCCCGGTCGAAGGCCGTCGACGACGCGGGCGGGTCCGGCTTCATGGCGGTGTCGGTGCCCGCGGCCGCGATCCGGCTGTCGCAGGGCGCCGGGCGGTTGATCCGGGCCGCCGGCGACCGCGGTGTCGTCGCGGTGCTCGACGCCCGGCTGCACAACGCGCGGTACGGCGAATTCATCCGCCGCACGCTGCCGCCGTTCTGGTACACCACGTCGCCGGACGTCGTCCGTGGCGCGTTGAAGCGCCTCGGCGGCACCGCGGGCGCCTGAGGCTCAGTCGGTCTTCACCGGGCCCGGCGGTTCGCCGACGGGCTTCGGCAGGACACCGACGGCCTCCGCGTGGCCGGCGACCCCGGCGCCCGTCGTGTCGGTCTGCTCGGCGTCGGCGCGCGCTTCCTCGACTTCGGCTTCGTCGTCGTCGGTCGGCACCGTCCCCGGTGGAGCGTCGGCGGGCGCGGGACCTCCGTCGGGCCTCAGCACCAGGTAGCGGATCGCGGTGTTCAGCACCGCCAGCAGCGGCACCGCGACCAGACCGCCGACGATGCCGGCGGTCGTGATGCCGATCGCGATCGCCAGGATCACCGACAGCGGGTGCAACGCGACCGCGCGACCCATGATCAGCGGCTGCAGGACGTGGCCCTCCAGCTGCTGCACGCCGATGACCACCGCGAGGATGATCAGCGCGGACACCGGGCCCTGCGTGACCAACGCCACCGCCACCGCGACGGCGCCGGACAGCGTCGCACCGATCACCGGGATGAACGCACCGAGGAACACCAGCGCGGCCAGCGGCAGCGTGAGCGGGACCTTCAGGATCGCAAGTCCGATGCCGATGCCGAGCGCGTCGACGAACGCGACGAAGACCGTGGCGCGCACGTACGACGTGAGCGTGTGCCAGGAGTACTCGCCGGCCTGACGCACCGCGGGACGGGCCGGACGCGGCAGCAGGCGGGTGAGGAACCGCCAGATCTGGCTGCCGTCCTTCAGGAAGAAGAACGTGGTGAACAGCACCAGGAAGAACCCGGTGACGACCTCACCCAGCGTCGTGGCGGTGCTCAGCGCCCCGGACGTCAGCGACGAGCTGTTCTCCGACAACCAGGTCTGCGCCCGTTCGACGTACTGGTCGATCTGGTCCTGAGAGATGTGCAGCGGGCCCGACAGCAGCCAGTCGCGGCCCTCGTTGAGCGCCTGGTTGACCTGGTCGGTGAGGTCGGCGAGGCCGTTGACGAACGCCTGCACGACCAGCGCCAGCGTGCCGAACACCAGCACCAGGCCGAACACCAGGATCGTCGTCGCGGCCAGCGCCCGGGGAGCACCCTGCTTGCGCAGGAAGCCCGCCGCCGGCTCCAGCAGCGCCGCCAGCAGCAACGCCACCATCAGCGGGATCACGACGACGCGGAGCATCGAGATGATGTGGAACAAGCCGTAGAGCACCACGGCGACGATCGCGAGGCGCCAGGCCCAGGCCGAGGCCACCCGGAGCGCGGTGGGCACGCTCTCGTTGTCCGGCTCGCCCGCAGGCAGCAGGACGACGCCCGGCGACCCTTCGGAGACGGGTTGAGCCGGCGGAACAACTTGGTTCTCCCTCGCCGCCGCGAGTCGCTCGCGCGCCTCGTCGCGCACCCGCAACAGCCAACTCACCCGGGTTCCCCCTCATTCGTCTCGAGCGCACCGTACCGGCGCCTCCTACCCGCGCCCACCGATCCCACACACTCGGCGATAACGTGTGGAGCTGTGAGTACAGAACCCGACTTGGTCAACGGCGCGAACGGTGGCCTGCCGATTCACCTGCTGCACGATCGGGTCCTGGTGAAACTGGAGGGCACTGCGGGCGAGCGCCGCTCCAGTTCCGGCATCGTGATCCCGGCCACGGCGGCGATGGGTCGTCGGCTGGCGTGGGCGACGGCGGTGGCCGTCGGCCCCACCGTGCGGTCGGTGGAGGTCAACGACCGGGTGTTGTTCGATCCCGACGAGAAGTCCGAGGTCGAGCTGGGTGGCAACGACTACGTGCTGATGCGCGAGCGTGACGTCCACGCGGTCGCCGCGTCCCGCGTCGACGACGAAGGAACCGGCCTCTACCTCTGAGTCTCCGGCCCGTGATGGGGCTGGTACCCCGGGTGGTGCCCGCCGCCGTAGTAGGTGGGGTTGTAGATCTGCCCGCCATAGTTCGGCGGGCTCCCGTAGGCCGGCCCCGGGTAGTTCCCGCTGCCGCTGACGTAGTTGCCGCCGTGCCCGGGCGGGTACGCGGCGGGGTTCGGCGCCCACGGCATCGCCGTACCAGGCCGCGCATGCTGCAGGATGTACTGGCGCCGGGCGTCCACGGTGGCCAACAGGTGCCGCTCCTCGTCCGCGAACTCCCGGTTGGTGATGCCGCGGGCCAGCGCGTCCCGGGCGATCGCCAGCTTCGTGGCGGCGAACTGGTAGTCCGACATCGCTTTGGCGCCGATGCTGCCGGCGATTCCGCGCGCCCACTGCCGGCCGGCCCGGCGCGTCTGCATCGTCGCGAGCGCGGCGATCTCCTGCGGGGTGAACCAGCCGGCTTCGACGTACACCGGCAGTACCCGGCCGACGACCTTCGCCTCCCGGCCGCGGAGCACGATCGCGAGGGTGATCATGGCGATCAGGATCGGCAGCATGAGCAGCGTGTATCCGGTGAGGATCACGCCGAAGTCCTGGCTGGAAGCCAGCAGGTTCCACGTCCCGTGGAGGAGCACCGCGAGCGCGAGACCGCCGATCGGGAACACGATCTTCAGCCACGTGCGCCTGCTGCGCACCGCCAACCCGACGCCGACGCCGGTCATCGCGGTGAACAGCGGGTGGGCGAACGGTGAGAAGACGCCCCGGAGCACGAACGTGACGATCAGCGCGGTGATGCCGCCCGGCATGTTCTTCTCTTCGTCGCCGATGTAGGCGGAGCCGAAGTAGAGGACGTTCTCGGTGAACGCGAACCCGACCGCGGACATCCCCGCGTAGACGATGCCGTCGACGACGCCGTTGATCTGCCGCCGGCCGGTGAGCGCGAGGCCGAGCAGGATGAACAGCGGGACGGCCTTGAAGAACTCCTCGGTGGGCGGAGCCACGAGCACGGCGGTGGTGCTTTCCGAGCCGCCGGCACCGGTGATCACGCGCCCGCCGAACGAGTTGATGATCAGCGCGGCGAACGTCGCCACGCACGCACCCCAGGCGAACGCGAACGCCAGGTAGCGACGGGGTTCGGGTTCGTACCGGTCGAGCCACCAGAAGAACGCCAGCAGAATCGGCACCGGCAGCACGGCGGTGCCGAGCGCGAGGATCAGCGCGGCGGGGCCGAGGCTGTAGCCGAGGATGCCGTAGATGCCGAGCCCGGCCAGCGCGATGACACCGACGGCGACGACGGCCACCGCGATGCCGAACCAGCGACGCTTGTGCCAGGGCACCATCGGGGCCGGTTGAGCCATCCCCTCCGACGGGTGGGGAACGCCCGGTTGCTGGGGATGAACCATGTACGCAGCCTAATCGGAGGCGGGCCCCGGCGCCCCCTTCGCATCCTGCCGGAGCAGGTGATTGAGCGTGCCGATGCCGTCGGTCAGGCGGTCGGCAGCGGTGGCGAAAGTGGCCAGTCGGGCAGATGGTGCTACTGCGATCAAATCGTCGACGTCGGCACGGAGCCCGGGCAACGCCTTCGGACGTTTTCCGGTCCGCAACGCGGTAGCGACGCCAGCCAGCGCGGTGTCGACGTCGCGCGCGAACGTCCGGGCCTCCGGGCGGGTCAGCCCGTCCGGGTACACGTCCCTGGCGGCCTCCAACGCCATTCCGCCCTGCACCAGCCGACTGGCGTGCACGCTGACGCCACTCGCGAGGTCGACCAGCGCGCGGGGGGTGCCGGGTTCGTCGGCGAGGCGCTTCGCGGAGTCGCGGGCGTTGCTCAGCGCCACGCGGGCCGTGGTGCGGGCGGCGTCCACGTCGGTGTCGGCGGCGTCCGGGTCCGCGGCCGTCCGCAGGTAGGTGCGTGCCGACTCGATCGCGTCGGCGAGCGTCTCGCGGGCGGTGGACCGCTCCCAGGTGGGCCACGCCAGGTAGGCCGCGAGCGCGATGACGCCGGCCGCGACGGTGTAGGTGAGGCGCTCCGGGATCAGTTCGCCGGCCGACGCGCCGAGCAGGTCGGCGATCAGGACGGCGTTCCCGGCCATCGCCGCGGCTCCGAGCGCGAAGTTCGCAGCGAGGACCGTGCGGAGGAAGAAATAGAAGACCGGAACGAGCGCCATCTTCTGCCAGGTGTCGGAGACCACCCACTCCAGGAGCGCGGAGACGACGAGCATTCCGAGCAGGGTCCCCGCGACCCGGTCGACGACCTGCTTGACCGTCGCGGAGAAGTCGGGCCGGATCGCGACCGCGACCGTGAGCAGCAGCCAGTAGCCGCGGGGTAGGCCTAGCGCGACCAGGGCGGAGGCCACCGCCGCGAGCGTGAATGCCAGCCGCAGCGCGTGCCGGAACGCCTCCGACGAGGGTCGGAGGTTGGCCCGCAGCACGGTGATCGGCTCATCAGCAGGCATGAGAAACACGGGCGTACCCACCTGCAGAGGATCGCCGTCGCCCCCGCGGCCGGCTCCGACCGCGGGCCCGACCGCGCGGTCGGGCCCAGCGGCTCGGTCGGAGTCGGCAGCTCCGTCGGAGTCGGCAGCTCCGTCGGAGTCGGCAGCTCCGTCGGAGTCGGCAGCTCCGTCGGAGTCGGCAGCTCCGTCGGAGTCGGCGGCTCCGTCGGAGTCGGCGGCTCCGTCGGAGTCGGCGGCTCGGGCGGAGTCGGCGGCTCCGTCGGAGTCGGCACCACGGGCGGAGTCGGCACCACGGGCGGAGTCGGCACCACGGGCGGAGTCGGCACCACGGGCGGAGTCGGCGGCATCCGCTCGATCGGCGGCGGAGGTGGCCGCGCGGCCGAGATCGGCGGCTCGGCCGGCATCCGCCGCTCGGTGGGAGTCGGCGGCGGCTGGGGCGGTGGTTGATCGTCGCTTCGGGGTGGTTCGGGTGGGGTCGGTGGCGTCGGCTATTCGGCGGGCCGCGCGGAGTTGGCCGGCGAGGGCTGCCGAGCGGGCCGCTGCGCCGCGGCGGGTCAGCGGCGCCCGGCCGGCCCCGTCCGCACGGGCCCGCACGGCCGCGACGGCCTTGGCGAGCGCGTCGTCCAGCGCGGGAACGAGCTCCGGGTGCAGGTCGTCTGGACCGGCCGTGAGCCGCTCCGCGATCGTGGCGGCCACGGCCGCGGCGGCGTCGATCACCGCGCCGACCTCGTCGGCGGCCTCGGCCTGCTCCATGTCCGCCAGCCGGGTCCGCAGCACGGCGAGCGCGACGACCTCACCGCGAGCCCGCTCGACCTCGTCGAGCAACATGCGCAGGCCGGCAACGGCCCGGTTGCGCTGCGGATCGAGCCCGCGCAACGCAGCGTGCGCCTCGAGCACGACCGGATAAGCGGGCCCACCCCCGGCCGGATCGACGTCGGTGAGTTCCCGGTACGCAGCAGCCACCGCCGCCCGCTCCGGCGCGAACCCCCGCACCGGCCAGGGTGCGATCGCCAGCAGCGTCTGCAGCGCCGCACCCACGAAAACCGCCGAGGCGGCGAGGAGCGCCTGACTGAGCTCCTGCGGCTGCTCCCCGATCACGATCAGCACGATCAGCCCGGTGATACCGACGCGGGTACCGGCGGCGCCAAGGGACGTGAGGAGCCCGGCGAGGAACCCCCACACCGCCACCAGCAGCACGGCGACCACCGGATACGGGTGAGCGAGCGCCCCCAACAGCACCGACAGCGCGCCGCACAACGCCAGCGCGAACCCGAGCCGCAGCCGTCGCCGGTACGGGCCGGACAGGTCGGCGAATCCGGTGAAGTACGCGCCGAGCGTGGCAGCCACCGCGGGGAGCACCGCGCCGGTGAGCGCCCCGATCAGCAGCGGCACCGCGACCGCGAGCGCACCGCGCGCCGCGACACGGGGACTGAGCTTCGCCCGGGGCACCGCAATCAGCCCGCCCAGGGCACCGCGCAGCGTCCGCCCAAACTCCGCCCCGGTCGCCACGTGTTCCGACCCTAACGCCCCCCACCGCCCCCACCCCGCACCAAGCCCGCCGCCCCGCCGATACAGCCGCACAGCCGCCACCGGCGCCGCCCGCCCCACCGTGCCGCCGCCCCACCGTGCCGCCGCCCCACCGTGCCGCCGCCCCACCGTGCCGCCGCCCCACCGTGCCGCCGCCCCACCGTGCCGCCGCCCCACCGTGCCG